>CAVVJK010000016.1:0-14719 GCA_963748555.1 uncultured Acidobacteriaceae bacterium | reverse complement strand
CAGGAGCAAGGTCTGGCGATGCGGGCGGCGGCCTCCAGCATAGAAAGCGAACTCAAATCCATCATCACCGGCCTGTTGCTGCAATCGCAGTTGGCCCTTGCCGAGGCATCGGCCTCGCCGCAGTTGACGGTGAAATTGAAGATGATGGTGGAACTGGCCGGAGACCTCCGCCAGAGACTGGAGCGTTCGGCAGTCTAGAGCCAAGCGGGCGGTTCGGATCCCGGCTGCGGCTTAGCTGAGAATCCTGGATCACCACCCGGCGATGCAACCGGAAGGTCATCGCCGCAGTTGAATCATGCAGCGGCCTGCGTAGAAGCAGGCGTTCGACGACCGAATTCGCACGCTCCTTCGGCACCGAACAGGGCACCAGCAGGGCGTCATGACCGAGGTGAACCAGCGTGCGTTGAAGATCCCGCTCAACCCTTGGCCACCATCGTCTGCTCGCACCCACCAGTACCAGGGAGCGCGGAGCCAGCGTCTGCTTGAGGCATCCGCTGGTATCCCGGCAGAAGTGAACCTCAAACCTGGAGCGAGCCTTCGGACTCGTGGATTCGTCGAGCAGGGCGGTGGAGAGCCGCTCAAAGAAACGCCAGTCTCCCGGTGGGTTTTCGAGCCTGTGCCGGAATGAAACCACCTCTGTTACGAGAAGGAGAATCTCCGCTCCCAGCTCCTGCGCCAGGTTGCCGGCAGCCTCAAGAGCGGAGAGGGTTCCCTGATTGTAGTGAAGACGACCGTGACCCGGAGCCGTCGGGATTCGGAATCGGTGTGGGATTGGGGACAACCGTGGGTGGGTTGGGTGGAAGCGAACCATGCATTTGCAGTCATCACGTACTCTCGTCCAGAGTTTGGATGCACCTCCGGACCGAAAGTTATTGAAGCACTGAAAATCTAAGGTTTGTATAAAGAAAGTGCACGCAGACTGAAACTTACGAGTCCGACTGCAACGGACTTACGCAATCGCGACCGCAAATGGCTCATCTCCCGGGTTTAGGGCAAGAGCCCTGTCGGCATCTCCACCTGTGACACAGATTGAAGAAGGCGCTAGGCGATGTCGGGAACGTCCAGCTCGTACTTGCGAATCTTGTAAAGCAAAGCCTTGTAGCTGATCTTCAACTGCTCGGCAGCAATGCGCCGGTTCCAACGATTCTGGCGCAGCACCTCCCGAATCATCTGGGTCTCGGTCGCGTCCTTCATCGAACGGACCATCGCTCTTGAGGCCTGCCGGATGCGACTCCTGGGCGTTGCCACGGCGGCGACTGGCGCCTGGCTGCGGATTCGGAACCGCCTGGCGCATGATCTTCGATTCCAGTTCGACCAACGCAGCACTTCATCGCGCAGGATCAGATATCGCTTCATGAAATTGCCGAGTTCGCGAAGGTTGCCGGGCCAGTTGTATTGCAGCGCCGCCGGCGACCATGCGCGGAGAGAGTGCCAGCGGCTCGACACTCCAGCCCGCCGCCATGCGACGCGACATCTCATGCAGCAGGTAAGGAATCTCCTGACGCCGTTCGCGCAGCGGTGGAATATGCAGCACGAAGGCGTTCAGCCGGTAATACAGATCCTCACGGAAGGTGCGGTCGGCGATGCACTTTTCCATGTCGATGTTGGTGGCGGCAATGACGCGAACATCGACGCGGGTGGTGGAGCGCGCGCCCAGACGGGCAAATTCGCCGTCCTGCAGCACGTGCAGCAACTTGGCCTGCATCTGCGGGCTCATCTCGCCGATTTCGTCCAGCAGAATGGTGCCCTTGTCGCATTGATCGAACTTGCCCGGCTTGGCTTTCATCGCGCCGGTAAACGCGCCGGCTTCGTAGCCGAACAACTCGCTCTCCAGCAGGTCATTGGGCAATGCGGCGCAGTTCACCTTCAGCATGGGGCGATGCGCCCGCGCGGAATGCTTGTGCAGCAACTGGGCGACGACCTCTTTGCCCACGCCACTCTCGCCGGTAATGAGAACGGAAACTTCGGTCGGGGCCGATGATGTTGATTTTGGAAAGAATTTCGTGCATCGCCGGCGAAGCCGCGAGGAAGAATCCGTCGTTCTTCAGCTCCTCGACATAGAACCTTCGAATTGCGCGGCGGAGGGGCCGCGGGTGTATTCAACCGAATGCGGGTGATCAGGCCCTCGATGTCTTGCGGGGAGATCGGCTTCCGCAGCAGCAGGGCGCCGTTCTCGGCGGCTTCCTGGATGAACGATGGATCGAAGCTATAGCCGGTCACCGCCAGCAGCAGGTGCGGGTGGGCTGCGCGCAACGTGCGAATCGATTCAAGCGCTCCGCTGTCCTGGCTGGAAGGGTTGAGCAGTACCAGGCCCGGTGCCGTCTCCTGTCGCCGAATCCACTTCAAGCACTCTACATCGTCCGCAATGCAGATTGGATCGAGGGCCGAGGTTGCGAGCACGCTGGCGATGTCGTCTTCAGCCTGGGCTTTATCTCCGAGGATGAGAATACGTAGGGGTGTGTTCATGAGACCTCAAATGGCTGGAACGGAAGACGATGATCCGGTGAAACGCTGATCCGGTGCGTGCTATCTCCAGTGCTCGGCATTTGCAGGGGTCCCATGCTGCACCAGTGGTCGATGACCGCAAAAATCTTTCGCGTGTCACCTTTATTTTCCGAAGCGATTCTCTCACCGGGCGGGTGCGCACCCTATTCCTCTTTTGTGGGACCATGGTCCGGTATCGGACCTAAGAGACTGTGCATCTGACGGGAGAGGCTGAGTGACAGGACTTGCGGGCCGATTACTCGGGGCCTTAGTCCCGATTACCCTTGGTTCTCGTCCTCGCACCGGGCGTCAGGGCAGAGTTTCTCCGCCAAGCCGAAATAGCGCTGTGCTCGATGAACATCGCGCAGGATCTGCTCTTTCAGGGCTTCCGGGGACGCAAACCGCATTTCTGCTCGAAGACGCCGCAGGAAGGTCAAGTGAAGGGCAGTCTCGCCTGTGAGTTCCATCGGCTCGAAGTTGAGTAGATAGGATTCGATCGAAAACGAGTCCTCTCCGAAGGTGGGACGATTTCCCACGTTGGTGACGGCGTTGAACGCCTTGTCCCGAATTGTGAGTCGCGTCACGTAGACGCCGTGGGCGGGCAGCAGTTCTTCATAGGGAGCCAGGTTGATGGTCGGCACGGTCAATCGGGACCCGATGCCGCGACCGCGAGCCGGCGTGGACCGAATCGAGAAGGGCCGGCCCAGCAGAACACGGGCATTCCGCATGTCGCCGGACACGATTCTCTCCCGGACTTTGCTGCTGGAGACGGGCATCCCCGCCACGTAGAATTGTGGCTGGATTTCAACCGCGAATCCCATCTTGCGACCGAGCGCAACCAACTCTTCCACTCCGCATTCCGCGCGATGACCAAAGCGGAAGTTCTCGCCCTCGTGAACCTCGACCGAATGGAGAGCTTCGCACAGAATCGAGAACACGAATTGCGAGCCGGACATCTGCGAGAGTTGTGTGGTAAACGGCAATAGCAGCACCGCATCCACGCCGGTCGCTTCGAGGAGTGCCAGGCGGACCTGCAAAGGAGTAATCAGCTTTGGACTTTGCCCGGGCCGCAGGACGCGCAAGGGATGCGGTTCAAAGGTGACAGCAACCGACCGCGCGCCCAGTGTAAGCGCGCGATTCCTTACCTGGTGCAGAATCCATTGATGGCCGCGGTGCACGCCGTCGAAGTTGCCAATGGTGGCGACCGATGGGCCAAAGTCGGGCGGTATCTCTTCGAGCGAGCGAAACAGGCGCATGGTCAAATCTCGAAGGGAATGCGCAAGCCATCGTAGGCCAGGTGAATGGGCGCGGGTAGCTGCGGGTCGGTCTCAGCGTGCAGCACTTCGTGCGACATGTGGGTGAACCACGCGCTTTTCGGGTTAAGCTTCTTCACCCAGGCAATCGATTCCTGGATGTTGGCGTGCGTGGGATGTGGCTGCGGGCGCAACGCGTCGATGATCACCACATCCAGGTCCTGCAGCAGTTCGAGGCTGGCCTCCGGGATGTTGTTCATGTCGGTGAGGTAGGCAGCCTTGCCAAATCGAAAGCCGGCTACCTCCAGGTTTCCATGCAGCAGCGGAATCCGCTGAAAGCAGGCTCCGTGCAGCGGAACAGACTCGAAGCCGTTCAAGCGGTGGAGTTCGACGCGCGCACGATTCGGATAGCTGGCGTTGGGCGAGAAGTGATAATCGAAGACTTTTTCAAGCACCTCGGCAGTTGCATTGTCGGCATAAAGCGGAATCTTGTGCGGCTTCCTGCGGAAGCTGAGCGGACGCAAATCGTCGAGCCCGAGCACATGATCGGCGTGCGCATGGGTATAGAAGACGGCGTCCACGTCGCGAATGTGTTCGCGCAGCGCCTGTTCCCGAAAGTCGGGGCCGGTATCGATGAGCGCGAGATGGTGGTTCCAACTCACGGCGGCGGCCGGGCGGGATCGCCGGTCACGCGGATCGGTCGACGTGCAAACCCGGCAGCTGCAGCCGAGGGTAGGCACACCCATCGATGTGCCGCTACCCAGGATGGTTAAGATTGCTTCCACCGAGATCGGGCCCTCTATCGCTTCTGCGGAGGCACGCCGCTGGGTGGGCGCTGCGCGGAACTGGCGATCGCGTTGGTGATCTCGAGAAACATCATGCGCAGATTGAAGAGCGCGTTCTTGAGCAGGCTTTGCTCCCGATCGGTGAGATTGCCCTTCGGTCTTCTTGACCAGCACATCCAGCATGTCGATGGACTGACGGGCACCCACGATGTCGATGCGCGGCTTTTGACCCGGTTCAGTGCCTGCTCCCATGGCCACGATCGCCGAGAGGTAGATCGACTGCACCAGTTGCTCAAAATCCATTTCGACCGACGGAGGCGCCCCGGGATTGGCCTGGCGCAGCATGTCATCGATGCGGCTGGACGACTTCTGATATGCGGCATGCTGTTCGGCAGTCTCCGCGGCCGTCGGTTCCGGTCCAAGCGACTCTTCAAACTCCGACTCTTCGATTGCGTCCGGCGCTTGTTCCGGCTCGAGGCACCGTTCGTCCTGCGATACAGCACCTGCAGAGGACGCGCTCACCGTGCTGGCTGGCTCAGGCGCAGCTTGAGCGGCTGGCGTGACCGGAGCTTCGGCCGCTGGGGTGTGGGTTCGTCGGCGGTGTAGGAAGCTCCTTCGCGGAGTTCGCCTTCAGAAGTAAATTTGCGACGATCGGTGACAGTGAATTGAGGAGCTTTTTCTTCCGCCATGCTGGGATCCATTCTGGTTTCGTAAAGGCTGAAATGCGGGTGAGGTCAGGGAAGGTTAGTCGCCCAACGGGACCGGAGGACGCCCGAGAGCGGTGGCCGTGCCGCCTGGAAATTCGAGCGGCGCCTTCCGTTCAAGGACCTCGTTTCGAACGTACCCGAGAGCAAGGGTTCCCTGGAACTCGGGCAGGCGATACGTGGCAATACTGGTGAGTTGACCGACAGGACGTTCTTCCCCCGCGGTCTTAAGTTCGATGGGTAGATCCTGATCGGAAAGCGCCTCTGAAGAACTCAGCTGAAATTGATGAAGGGAACGGTGAACCGTCGTCCGGGAGCGGATGCGTTCGACGATCTCCTGGCCGAGATAACAGCCCTTGTTGAAGTTCAGAGCGCGGGTTTGCGAGGTCTCCTGCGGCAGGTGACGGTCCTGAATGTCCGCTCCATAGACCGGCGTACCCTCAAGGATTCTGAGCGCCTCCGTCGCAGCCGTACCGCAGGGGAGCGTGCCCGCGTTCAGCAGCAGATTCCACACGGCCTCGACCTGGCTGGGGGAAAACCACAGCTCGAAGCGAGGGACGAGGCGGTGAAAGCCGCGGACCAGGGTGATGGGAATCCCATGCAGCGAGGTCGAGACAAACTGGAAATCATCAAGCCTGTTCACCTCATCCAAACCAAGTGAACCGAGGATGCGTGCCGAATCCGGCCCCGCGACGCCTAATCCCGTAGTGGCCGAGCTTAGGTCGTGCAGTTCAACATCATCCATGATGATGAAGTGATCAAGATGCTGGGTCAGCTTTTCAGCCTGGGAGCGGTCGGTGTCGAGGAGCAGCCGCTCCTCGGAGCGATAGATGTTCGCGTCTCCCTGAATTTTGCCCTGGGCGTTGAGAATGAAGTTGTAGTTGCCGCTGCCGATGGCGAGTGTCTGGATAGCATTGGTCACCATCCCATTCAGCCAGCGCAAGCGGTCCTCTCCGCTGATTGCGATGCGGGTTCGGTAGCCAAGGTCATAGACACCGCAGTGGTGCAGCAGGGTCGGCAATTCCTGATCGGCTCCGGTGAAGCTGGGCAAGGTCAGCGCTCCGGCATGGCCTTGTGGCAGCAGCGTCGGGTTCTGTTCGAGCAGGAAGTCCGTCAAAGCCGTAGGGCGGAGGGTGGCGGCAGCGGGACTGGCGGCAATCTGGGCAGATTCGTTCATAGTAGTAACTACAGGTAAATTATAGCCTTGCGGAAGAACAGCAACCGAGGTCGCACCCCGGTGCACAGAAGGGATTCAAACATGATGGGATGGGGTTGTCCTCGCGCAACAATGTGCCGCACGGGGTTGGTGCTTCTTCTGCTGGCGGTGTGGGGAGGTTGCGCCCAGGGCCAGGCAAAGCCGGATGCGAACACCACGCCGGGAGCCGGGCCAGTTGCAGGACAGGTCCAGCAGCAGAAGCCCGAAAATTCGCCCGGGGCCGCAAAAAGCGATGACTCGCAAAAGTCTCCGGAGAAGCACATTACCCCGGCGGAGGCCAAGGAACTCTTTAGCTCCGTGGATCAGATCCTGCATTTCGCCTCGGACGACACCAGGCTGGCGATCAAGAAGGACGTCAAGCGTCGCATGACCACCCGCGAGGTTGTGCAGAAGTACGTCATCGAAAAGTTCAATGACGATGCCGACGCCAAGCGGATGCAACGTTCCGAAATCGTGCTGAAGAAGTTTGGATTGCTGGACCGGGACTTCCAGCTCAGGCCCTTCCTGGTCAGCCTGCTCACCGAGCAGATCGCCGGCTATTACGACAACAAGACCAAGACTGTGAACCTGCTGGACTGGATCGAGCCCGACTCGCAAAAGCCGGTTCTGGCCCACGAACTCACCCACGCCTTGCAGGATCAGCATGTGGACCTCGACAAGTGGGAGAACAAGTCGCAGGACAACATCGCGCGCACTGTGGCGGAGGACAATCAGCACCTGGCGACCGATGAGCAGGATTCCAGCCGCGATGCCGTTCTGGAAGGCCAGGCTATGGCCGTGTTTATCGACTACGGGCTGAAACCCGCAGGAAAGAGCGTCTTAAGCGCTCCCGAGATGGTGGAGTCGATGAAGAACGCCATGCAGGATTCTTCTGATTCCCCGGTGATGGCCCGCGCGCCGTTGCTGCTGCAGCAATCGCTGCTGTTTCCCTATCGCGAAGGATTGGGATTCGAGCAGGCACTCTGGAAAGATAAGGGCACCAATGGCGCCTTCGCCGACACTCTCGATCATCCGCCCGCCAGCAGTTACGAGATCCTCAATCCCAAGGCGTACGAGTCGCGGCAGAAAGTTCCCATCCTGACCATGCCGGACATCCACGGAGTTCTCGACGCAGACTACGACCCGTACGATATCGGCGTCATGGGCGCGCTCGACGTCCGCATTTTGACGGAGTTATTCGGCGGTCCTCAGGCCGCTGTCGTGATGACACCCGAGTGGGACGGCGGCCTGTATTACGCAGCGCAAAGCAAGAAGGCCAAGACGGCCCAGGAAAAGGGGTCCACCGCGTCGTTGGGCTTGCTCTATCTCTCGCGGTGGAAGACACACCGCGCTGCCAAGGTATTCGCGGAACTGTATGCAGACGAGCTGCAGAAGAAATACTCCGGCGTGAAGAAGGTTACCGAGGGAGATACCGTGCCTGGGGAACAGGTCTACACCACCAGCGAAGGCCCGGCACTGATCGTGGTGAGCGGGCGCCAGGTCTTCACCAGCGAGAGCTTCGATCTCGACACCGCGCACAAACTGGAACTGCTGATGCTGGGGGCGCAACCCGGCGGAGAATTGCAGACCGCCCACGCTGCGCCGAATCAGAATGGAGAACTTTCCGGCAGCCTGGTCGGCTTTCTCTCCGGATGCGGCATGATGAAGGTCGCGATCGTGCACTGATCTGCATTCGCCGCAGAGCAGGGTTCGAACGAAAAGGGCAGCGGACCATCCGCCGCCCTTTCTTTTGCGCTACAGGTTGCTGATCGTCGCCGTGGTGCCGTCGAGCTTGGTGAAGCTGACGGTAAACGGCTCCGCGTACGTGCAGGCCAAATCCTGCAGGAATGTGATCGCCACCGCTTCGCCCAGCAACATCGAGCTGTCGCTGTCGCTTCTCCAATGGATACCGCCATGCAGCCCGTGCCCGAACGTGATGTTATGGGCCAGCTTGTGAAGTTCGCCGTTCACGGTCAGCACGCCCGGCTCGCCGGTCTGCGGATCGTACTCCCAATCCGAGAATGCCGTTCCATGGCTGTTCGGCACCTGGGGATTCGGCAGCGCGAATCCGCCATCGAAGAAGAACTTGAGAATCGTGATGCACGCTCCTCCCACTGCGCCGTGGCCCGTCGGATACGCAGGGTGAGTCGGCGAGCCTTCCGGAAATGGCTGCGAGAGAAGGTACGTCCCGTATTTTGAAAAACTGCGCGCAACCGCGTCCGAGTTGAAGACGTTGCTGTGCGGCTGGCCTGAAAAGCTCACTCCGCTGTTGATCAGGTGTACCAGGCCCGCGCCAGACTCTGGGCGGTGACGCAGATGCACCAGCCATTTCTGATACCACACTGCATTCAGCGCGATCTTGGCGACTTGTGCAATCACCGCTGCGAAGTCCGGACCGCCAAACGTACCGAAGCCGTTCTGCTTCTTCGCCCCTGCATACGGATTGCCCGGATTGGCAGGCGCCTTCATGGAACTGAGTACGAGATAGGCGGTGAAATATGCCTGAAATAGCTCATCCACGTGCGTGTACGCAGCCAGCCCTCGCCCATTGTGCAGATACCGGTTCACCGGATCTTTCTGGTCTGCAACCCCGGTCGGAATGCCGTTCTGCACATCGGCCCAGGTCGTAAGGTCGGTCATGTAATCCACACCGGCTTTGTAAGTGGTGTACCGCTGATCGAAAGGCGCTGCTCCGAAATTCGTCCCCGCGATCAGAAACTGCGATATGTGCGGGCCGATTGTCTCTCCGGCGAAGTTGCCTCGAAACAGAAGGGCCGGTGTCACTCTGTTGTTGTCCTTGGGGCCGCGATAGTTCGGGAGAGTGGACAGCTCCTGGGCGGCAGCAACGGCCAGCGCGTGATTGTGGTATTCGCCAAAAGGAACATCGCGCAACAGGGAACACCAGTAGAGTTCGACCAGCTCGGTCGCGTACTCTTCGCTGGCCAGCGGCGGCGGCGGAGTGGAGAGGAACTGGCTGCAATCCGCGCCCATGAACGTGTACGCATACGAGCCCATCGGCCCATTCAGGGTTCGCGATCCACCCAGAGGAATGGCTTCGAAATCGGCAAATACTCCGCTGGCGAGTGCGTTCGTGAAGATCGCGTAGGCACCGAGGTCAACCTTCCCCGGACTCGCCTGCTTGATGCCCTTCGTGTAGGTCGCGCATTTGTCCGCCAGCGCCTCGTCTCCATTGGTGGTGTGCGGAGGCGCGGGCACGAGCGCCTGCCGCGTCGACGCATTGAACCGGCGGCTGAAGAAGTCAAGGATGCGCGGGTCGCCAATGGCCGGCACGCACGCTGACGGAGGAGCTGTGGAGCAGGAGTTTGCCATATCAATCCTTTGTGGTGGTTTTGGATTTGACCCGGGACTGAATGCGCTTCGTGAGTTCAGTGACAGCCTCGAAGCAGGTGCGGCGAATTCGGCGAATCCGTTCGTGCGGAGCCGTTCTTCTCGATAGGGAGGTCCGACATGCAATCGTTTCAAACTGCCTGAGAATTGCAGTCTCCGGGCATTTCGGCATGCCAGCAGATCATAACGCCGAGGGTTGTCCATCGCCAGACCCGGGAGTACAGTCCGGCGCCATCTATCCGCAAAGGATTCAGGGTTCGCCTTGGCCGAATCTCCACGGGGACAAGCCTCCGCTGCGAGACGGTATACTTATCCTTCAGATTCATAGAAGAAACTGCGTTCACCGAACGCCGGAGCAGAGTTTGCAGCAGGCAGAGATCGGAATCATTGGCGGAAGCGGTTTGTACTCCATGCCCGGGCTGACCAACACCCGGGAACAGTCTGTAACTACACCTTTCGGAGACCCGTCGGATGCGTTTGTCCTGGGTGACCTGGAGGGCCGAAAGTCGCCTTCCTGGCACGGCATGGCCGCGGACACCGCCTTCTTCCCTCTGAACTGAATTTCCGCGCCAATATCTACGCCCTGAAGCAACTCGGGGTTGAGCGAATCCTCTCTGTCTCGGCCGTCGGCTCGCTCAAGGAAGAACACAAGCCTACGGATTTCGTGGTCCCGGACCAGTTCATCGATCGCACCTTTCATCGAGTGTCCACGTTCTTCGGCGACGGCATCGTGGGTCATGTAGCCTTCGGGGACCCGGTGTGCGCGACGGTAGCCAAGGCGATCGTCGACGGCTGCGCCCAGGCCGGCGTGGTGGCCAAACCTGCCGGTACCTATGTCTGCATGGAGGGCCCGCAGTTCTCGACCCGCGCCGAGTCGAATCTCTATCGAAGCTGGGGCGCCGATGTGATCGGCATGACCAATCTGCAGGAAGCCAAGCTGGCGCGCGAGGCAGAGATCTGCTACGCCACTATGGCCATGGTCACCGACTATGATTGCTGGCGCGAAGGCCACGACGATGTGACGGTGGATCAAATCGTCGCAGTGCTGAACCAGAATGCCGCGAATGCCTGCAAGGTCGTGGCCGCTGCCGTCGCTGCCACTCCCCGCGAGCGTACATGCGCCTGCGCGAGCGCGCTGCAGTATGCGATTCTCACCAACCCGGCCGCCATCCCGGCAGCCACCCGCGAGAAACTCGACCTGATTCTTGGAAAATATCTGACTGGAAAGTGAGCAGCGACGCAGCATGGCAATCTTAGTGGTGGGTAGCGTGGCGTACGACAGCATCGAGACGCCGCACGGACGTGTAGACAAGATCCTCGGCGGGGCCGCAACGTATTTCTCGCTCGCGGCAAGCTACTTCACCGACGTGCGCGTGATCGCCGTCGTTGGCGAGGATTTTGGCGACGAGCAGGAATCGGTTCTGACCCGACGTGGCGTCGACACACGCGGCATCGAGCATACTGCCGGCAAGAGCTTTCACTGGACCGGCTCTTACCTCAAGAACCTCAACGAGGCGCAGACCCTCAACACGGAACTGAATGTCTTCGAGACATTCTCGCCCAAGATTCCGGAAGCCTACCAAGACAGCGAGTTCCTCTTTCTGGCCAATATAGATCCAGTGCTGCAAGCCAGTGTCCGCGCGCAGATGCCGAATGTGCGCATGGTCTGCGGCGACACCATGAATTACTGGATCACGGGTCATGCCGATAACCTGGCAAAGGTGCTGGTCGGCTTGGACGGATTGCTCATCAACGATGGGGAAGCCAAGCTCCTCGCGCAGGAAAGCAACCTGATGCGTGCAGCCGAGAAGATACTCGCCACGGGTCCCAAATCCCTCATCATCAAACACGGGGAATATGGAGCAACCGCATTCTTCAGCGGGCGATCGTTCCTGCACGACGATCGGGAAAACATCCTGCCCTTCCGCGCACCTGCCCTGCCGCTGTCCGCGGTCGTCGATCCAACCGGAGCCGGGGATTCGTTCGCGGGTGGATTCTTTGGCTACCTGGCCTCCCAGCCGCAGATGACTCCGGCCGTGTTCAAGAAGGCAATGTTTTACGGCGGCGTGATGGGCTCGTTTGCGGTGGAACGCTTCGGAACCGAGCGGTTGCAGCAGCTAAGCCGTGCGGAGATTGATCAGCGATTCGCGTTGTTCCGCGAGCTATCGCATCTTGATTGAGGCATCGACAGCGCGGCGGCCGGAACCTCCTATGATGGACCGGGAGGTATCGGTCGTCGGGGCGCTCTCCGCACTCTTAGCTTTCGCCGCGCTGGTCTACTGTTCCCAACACAACCTGCTGCTCCTCTACGGCGATGCAGTCGCGCATTTGCATATCGCGCGCCGCGTCCTCGACTCGCTCAACCCCGGCTTCCGCCAGCTTGGCTCCGTCTGGCTTCCTCTGCCGCACCTGCTGCTGTTGCCCTTCGTGCAGAAAATGTCGTGGTGGCAGAGCGGCCTGGCCGGAGCGATCCCCTCCATGGCCTGCTTCGTAGCGGGATGCGTGGGAATCTATCGTCTGGCGCGGCTTTGGCTTCCTCTCCCCGCGTCGGTCATCGCTGTTGTTTTCTATGGCTTGAATCCCGGGCTGCTTTACATGCAGACCACCGCCATGACCGAGCCGCTGTTTCTGGCCGAGATGATCTGGGGTGCCCTGCTGGTTGCCGAGACCGGGCGCGCGATCGACAACGCTGATCAACGACGCGCCTGCCGTCTGTTGCCAATTCTGGGGTTGGTGCTCTTCGCGGCTGTGTACACGCGCTACGATGGCTGGATCTACGCAGCTTGCGCCTGGGTGGTGGTTGCTTCGCAAATCGTGAGGAGTGCCCGATGGCGCGAGCGGGCCGGCGGAGCATTTGTTCTTTTCACCGCTTTGCTGTTGGTCGCGCCGATGTTGTGGATGGCTTACAACGCAAAGCAGTTTCACGATCCACTCGATTTCCTGCGCGGACCCTATTCCGCCAAAGCCATCGAGCAACGCACCGCCTCGCCCGGGATGCCGCACTATCCGGGGTGGCACAGCACCTCTGTCGCTGCCATTTACTTTCTCAAGGCCGCCGAACTCGGAGCCGCGCCTCTCGCCTGGGCCAACCGTTTGCTGTTCGCCACTGCAATCGGCACGCTGGTCGCGACCGTCAAATGGGCCCGCAGTGGAGTCCCTGCCGCGCTTCTGCTGTGGATGCCGCTTCCCTTCTACGCCTACTCCATTGCCTACGGTTCAGTTCCCATCTTCATCCCGCTCTGGTGGCCGCACTCCTGGTACAACACCCGGTATGGAATGGAACTGCTGCCCGCCTTTGCCTTCTTCCTCGCCGCTCTGGCCGGCGAACTCGTAAGCGCGGCTGAAGCCCTCAAACCGAAAACCGGGCGCTGGATCCTCGGCGCCTTCGTTGTGCTCATCCTTGCGGATAGCGTGTTGTTGCTCAGGTCGACGCCGCTCGTCTTTCAGGAGGCACTCGCGAACTCCAAGACCCGCATTCCCTACGAACATGCACTGGCGAATGCGTTGCTTCGGCTGCCTCCGAACTCCCGCATCATGATGTATACGTCGGAACACATCGGCGCGGTTCAGCAGGCCGGAATCCCGCTGAAAAACACGATCAATGAGACCGACGACCTGCTCTGGCAGGCTGCCTTGAGGGATCCCGCGAGAGCGGCGCCCACCGTGGTTGCGATCGCCGGCGATCCCGTCTCGAAAGCAGTTGAACGGCATCCGCAAGGCCTGACGCTGAACGAAGTCGTATGTTCGAGCGGCCAGCCGTGCGCCCGCATTTATAGTTCGAATAGCGTTCCGTAACCTGGATTACGGGCAGGGTGATAGCATCTCGCTCAACTGAGATCACGCAAGATGGCGATGGATTTTCTACAAAGCGGACACATGCTCAGCTTCGACCGGCTCCAGCAGATGCAGTTCACGGGCGGAGTCGCGGCGCGGTTGCTGGTTGCCGCATTTCTAGGCAGTCTGGTGGGCATCGACCGCGAAGTTCATCGTAAGGCGTCGGGCATCCGCACCAATCTGCTTATCTCTTTCGGCGCTGCGCTCTTCACCTTCCTCTCCGCTATCGTGGCGGGCGAGAACAGCGGCAACAAGGGGCAGATCGCTTCGAATATCGTGCAGGGCATTGGCTTTTTGGGAGCGGGCCTGATCCTGCACAATCGCAACCGCGTGCGTGGCTTGACCAGCGCGGCTACGGTCTGGGTTGTGGCATCGATCGGAATGGCTTGCGGAGCCGGCCTGTATGCACCCGCGATCTTCGCCACGATCGTCGTACTGGTGGCGACCGAAGCAGTGGGGCTGATCGAGCGAAAGACCAATATCAAGCTCTACACCCGCACCTATGAAGCAAGAGGCCAGGACACGGTCGCGCTCGAGATGGCTGTGTTGTGGGCGATGGACCGTTGCAACCGGCGACTGACAGAAGTCGAGCGCGATCCCATCGGAACGCTGCAACGTCTAAGCTTCGCAGTGCAGACCACTTCGAAGGGACATCGGGATCTGGTGCGCGATCTTGAGGCAAAATCGGAGATACAAGAGGTAAGAGTGTACAGAGATGGAGATGAGGAATGATTCGGTTCGTAAAGGCGCACGCCTGCGGCAATGACTTTTTGGTTGTGGAAGGCAAGCCGGCCGAATCTCTGAGCGCGTTGGCTATTCGCCTTTGCGTACGCAACACCGGCGTAGGCGCGGATGGCGTGGAATACCTGGATTGGACGGGAGAGCGTTCCGCGCGCGTACGACTGTTTAACGCCGATGGATCGGTCGCTGAAATCTCAGGCAATGGCACCCGCTGTGTCGCTGCTTGGATGGCCTACCAGAAACACGCGAGCGCCGGAGAGACAATCCACGTTGAGACCGATGCCGGAGCCCGCGACTGCCGCATCATCCGGGTTGAGCAACACCGGTTCGAGTTCTCCTCGGAAATGGGCGTGCCCGTCATCTCAGAAAGAACGC
>CAVVJK010000015.1:0-41508 GCA_963748555.1 uncultured Acidobacteriaceae bacterium | reverse complement strand
TCCGAAATCACATACAGAGTGACAAGCCACTTTGAAGTTAAGCTCGCACGTGTATCGCTCAGAATGAGCTAGAGCCCTCGACTCAATGGGAGCACGTATCATTGCACAAGGGAAGGTAAGATGTTCAGAAGATAGTTACGAATATTAGCCCGCTGACTGGGTAAGTAGCGACTTTGGTGCTGTTGGCTGGGCATCGACGTCCGCACGCGTTTTCCCCTCGCTCTACACCATTCAACGTTCCGCCTCACTCAGCAGGCTCTTGAGATACTGGGCTCCGTGGGAGGCAATCTCTCGGGCGAGACGGAAATATCTGCCCATAACACTCCGGGCCCATTCCTCTCTTCAGGCGAATAGCCAAATCCCTCGATCATCAGATACCCGTTGTATGCGTTCTTTTGAGAGCAGCAACGATTGAGGGAAATCCACATGTCCTTCGCCGAGCAACCCGCGATTGTTTTCGCTTACGTGAAGATGTTTCATGTACGGTTTCCAAGCAACTCACGGCCGCAGCTATGTTGCTCTCTTCGATGTTGGCGTGGAATGTGTCAATGGTCACGCCGATACGCGGATGTCCGACTGCCTCGCACAGAGCGTTCGCCTCCTTTGCAGTTCTCAGGAAGAATGTCTCAGATCGGTTTACCGGCTCGATGGAGAGGGTCACATCGCAGGAATCGAGTGTCTCGCCGACGGACTGAAAAGCCTCAACAGCCCAGGACCATTCGTCCCTGTGTCGGCCGATGCTCCGGTAAGTACCCGATCGGTGCGTAAAGGGGTCCGCCCAGGAGTTGAGCGCCGAGAGCGGACGAAGTCTCAATGCAGCGCATCAGATGCTGCAGGGATTTCTTCCTGATTGCAGAATCGGGACTGATCGGGTTGATGCCGGGCGGCAGGATCGCGCAGACGGTGCACTCCAGATCAGCAGCTTCGAACGCGCGACGAATCTCAGTGGTGGCAAGGTCGGCCGGATCGAACATGGCAATCTCGAATCCACTAAAACCCATTTCTTTCACTTTCGGAACCAACGGAGATGCGATCCATCGAACTTCGATGTCCACGCGAATGCACTGACGCCCAGTTTCATTGCCTTCCATCCTTATGGCCGCCTGATCCGATTGACAGTCAGCTTTTCTATCGTCGCTCCGAGCCCCTCGCTACCCACAAAAACCGCAGTACTCGCAGGCAGTGTGGGATAGATGCGGGCTGCAAACGCCGCGCGTTGATCCAAGAAGACTTCCATGACGGACGCGTCCAGAAACAGCTCAGCTCCAGAGTTCCGTAGTATCTGGAAAGTATGTCGCCTCCAGTGTGTCCCGTTTCGCTTCAGGATCAAGGCTCGAATGGGTTCTGTCCAGGATTAGGCGTCCGATGTCCCAGTGATAATGGATGTCGGTATGTTCCTGGCCATCGGGCGAGGAGCGAGACCCGAAAGTGAGACTATCGCGAACTGCCGCGTTTGCACACCGCGCTTAGGTGCACGAATGTTCCCGAGGCTTGGTCGATTGGCTTCATGGTCCGTCAGTGAGATCGAGATTCGCCATCGATGTCACGGTTTCACACAACTTACTGATTCCCTCGAATGCCGTTTGATGCAGGCGGCCCTGCGGATCGGCGGAAATGAGGCGGGGCAGCGAATAATGATGGGCCCACCCGGCGTGCCAACATTCCTTTGGGCTGCGCTGGTCGGGGATGATTCCCATGGTAATGACGCGGCCGTCTTCCAGAATGTGCGGAGTGGGGCTGAGCAGATGATTGAATAACTCGAGTCGCTGTGGGTACTCAGAGTGCGGCGTGAATGTTTCGTTCTTCCACGTTCCCGACCCAATACGAAGCTCGGCCCGGAACCTCACAACGATGAGAGCATGCTGTTCCCCCACTTTACGAATACAGGCATCTCCCAGAACACGCCTGAGGTTTCGCGATCCCCTACGAGCAGGGGCTTGCGATACTCCCATGTTACTAGGTCCTTCGAGCGATACAGAAGAGCGGTTCCGCCTTTTCCGCTTATCGGCCGAACCGATGATGAGATAGTAGCTCTCGCCCTCGCGCCACACAAACGGATCGCGGAACTCCGGGAATCCATGGCCCTCGGGCGGCTGCAGAGATCACGGGGTTGTTGGGGTACTTGGTGAAATGGAGTCCGTCCTCGCTCAGCGCGAGGCAAATGCTGGCGCGGTGTCCATCGCCGGCGGTGTAGATCGAGGCGAGTCTTCCGTTGTAATCGATCACGCTTCCAGACCAGCAGCCTTCGCTGTCAGGGCCAGGCTCAGGCGAAAGAGCCACCTGCATTTCGGTCCATCGATACAGATCCGGACTGGTCATGTGGCCCCAATGAATGTGTCCCCAGTAAGGACCGCTGGGGTTCTTCTGGTAGAACAGGTGATACTCGCCGCCCCAGTGAATCAGGCCATGCGGCTCGTTGGTCCATGCGCGCGGCGGAATCGCATGAAAGCGTGGCCGCTGCGGATCGTTGGCACACCATGCGCTGTTGATCTGTAGATCTGGCGTGCCGCGTGGCCTCGACTCTTCGCTCAGGCGAACGAGGTCCACTGCGCGATAGCGCACTGCTGAACACGCGCACATCGCGCAGAAGTCCATTGAACACGCCGGTGGGAAACACACCGGCCACGATCGGACAGCTCGGCGATCTGCCCACTGTCACGCTTGGCCGCCTCTGCGGGAGCAGCGAATGAACCGGGTGCGTGACCGTCGAGGTTCGCCGTCGATGTAAAGAGTGATGCCGGACTCGATGGAAGACGGCCGCGAGATGATGCCAACTCGCCGTTGGAACAAAGTGGGTGGACTTGCAGGAGAGGGAGGTGTCGGCATGCTGTTTGGCGGCGAGCAGGTACCCCCAGCGATCGAGCGAGAGATTCAGCTTTGCGTCTCGAGCCCGGATTCTAGATTCAGAATGGCGGCCTCGTTCACCGGATACGATTCCAACGCCAGCCAAGCCGAGATCGTAAGTGAGCTCGGCGGCAAGGCGCAGTTGTGCGCGTTCGTGAGTGAGCCATACCGAATATCCGTCCAGCCTGAGAGCACGGTCTCGTCCGCTTCCAATCCAGATCGGATGGCCGGTCCGCGAAGTGATGGGATCAGTCGCGCCGCCGTCCGATTCTCTTGCAGTGTCTCCCGTGTCATCCAGCTTCCAGTAGAGAATTGAATTCCACTGCGACTGGGTCCAAGCCAATCTTGGGAGGAGCAATCCGGCAGAACCTGCAAGAAGAAGAGCGGCGCGAGCAATCCGTGTTCCGTCTGAGGGCTCGACGAGCCGCGCATTTTCATGCCTTCACTAATTGAAGCTGAAGCTGCTCGAGAGTCTGGCCCTTGGTCTCGGGATAGGTAAGAGCACGACAAGAACTGCACCACTGTCATCACGGAGAAGAAGACGAACGGCGCGCCGCGCCCCATGGTGGTTGCGACCGCCGGGAAGATCAAAGCGATGCAGGTGTTCATGATCCAGTGGCTGGCATTGCCCACGCCCTGACCTTTGGAGCGAACGTGGTTCGGAAACACTTCGCCGATATAGACCCAGATCACCGCGCCCTGCGACAGCGCGAAGAACGCGATGTAGGCGACCAGCAGCCAGACCAGCGCCCCCTGATGCGAGTTGTGCCGAAGATCCATGCCACGCCTGCCAGGCAGGCCGCGGTGCCGGCAGCGCCGATCAGCAAGCAGCGTCTTACGCCCCAGCCTGTCGATCACCGTCATGCCCACCATGGTGAAGATCAGATTGGTAAACCCGATCGCGATGGCCTGCTGGTCGCCCGAGACCTGGCTGAATCCAGCCGCTGCAAAGATGTTGTTCAGGTAGTAGAGAATCGCGTTGATGCCCGCCAGTTGATTGAATGCGCCGATCGTGATCGCCAGAAATAGCGGATAGCGGTACTTCCAGCGAAAGACCGGTTCATGCGCGGTGGCGTGTTCCTGGGCCAGCGCCGCGCGGATATCGGCGAGTTCCGCCTCGGGATCGGGCTCGCCCATCAGCTTGAGCACTTCCAGCGCTTCGTCGATGCGATCTCTTCGAGGCAGACCAGCGCGGGCTGCGCGGAATGCCGAACAGCAAGACCAGAAAACCGACCGCGGGAACCGCAGCGACGCCTACCTGCCAGCGCCATTCCGCAGCGCCCAGGTGCAGCAGGCGGATGAGGTAATTGGACGTGTAGGCCACCAGGATGCCGAAGACCACGTTGAACTGAAATGCGCCCACCAGTCGTCCGCGCCACTTGGCCGGAGCCAGTTCCGCGATATAGACCGGGCCCAGCACCGACGAGGCGCCAATGCCCAGACCGCCGATAAAACGAAAGACCATGAGCGAAGGCCAGTTCCAGGCCAGCGCGCTTCCCAGCGCGGAGACGACATAGAGCACCGCCGTTAGGCGCAGTGTCTCGCGGCCGCCCAGCTTTTGGCCAACTACACCAGCGCTGAAGGAGCCCACCACCGTGCCGATGAGCGCGATCGCGACGGTCCAGCCTTTGCCGTAGTCGCTTAGGTGATACAGCTTCACGAGCGCATCCAGAGTGCCGGAGATTACAACGGTGTCGAAGCCGAAAAGCAGGCCTCCAAAGGCACCGGTCAACGTTGCTTTCATCAATCTGGAGTTAGGTCGCATTCTCTTCACATCCTCGCAGTCGCTTTAATGAATTCGCTTGTAACTTTGCCTGCGCGCAGATCGTTGAGGTACAGACGACGCCCGCTTGCATCCTCAACTTGTCAGGCGGTCGGGGGATATGGCTCGAAGCTGGAAGACGGAATAGTCCTTCAGTTGACCGGATGCGCCGCTCCAGATGGCCCGCATCTCTACCGCAGGGTCAGCCGATTCGTAACAACGGGTGGTCATGGCCTGCCGTTTATCCAGAAAGGTCTCGACCACTGAGCCATCGACGAAGACACGAACTGTTGAAAGCTGATCCGTGTCAGGACTGAGCGGCAGCAAGCGATCGCCGATAGCCGCCACAGGCTTTCCGTTCGCATAAGAGAATGCGATGTTGAGCAGGGATTGAGTTCCTGAAGGCGTATGGGCCTGAAGTTCGAGGCTGCAAGGTTCAGCTGAGGCGCGAAATCTACATACGATTTCGCCAGCCCGTTCACCGAATTTACCGAGATTGATCGCCGAATCTGTTCCCGCCGACGAAACATTTGCAGGCACGACTTTAGCGAGTCGAAGCCGCTCCAACTCGGGTGCTACTTCTATCTGCAATTTGCGATCGTGGCTGAGAGTGAGTATTCGCGGCAGCGAAATGCAGCCCGACCATCCAGCCTGCATGGTTTCGGCACGCGACCGCGTCTCCTGGACCCACCCCCAGAGGATTCGCCGCCCACTTCCGTCGGCCATGCTCCTGGGAGCGTAATAGCTGCCGTGATCGAGAATGCCCTTCGATTCTGAATGAAACCGCAACTGCTTTTCATCGAAGGTTCCGACCTCCCAGAAGGTGGTGTGCTCGGTGGAGTAGATGAGAACATGCCGGTCGCCGAAAGCGAAGAAGTCAGGACACTCCCACATTTCGCCGCTGGGCACTGGGTTAGAGAAAGACTGTCCATTCCATGTGCCCTGCGCGAGAGGATGAACGTACTCCCAATGCTGCATATCCTTCGATCGGTAAAGAAGAACGGCGCCCCCCACCTGGGGAAAGCCCGATCCCACACCCATGTACCACGTATCCCCCTGCTTCCAGCCGAATGGATCACGGAAGCCCGTCACCTGCATTCCCGGTGGAGGGCCCATAAGTATCGGAGCAGGTTCCTTTTTGAACGCGCGAAGATCGGGGTCGGTAGATGTGGCGATGCATTGACTTTCCTTTAGTCCTTCGGCGCGAATAGTCTCCTGATCGCGTGGGACCTTGGTCACTCCGGTGTAAACGATGCTAGCCCCGTCGCCGCCCGGCATAACTCCACCGGTAAACGTGCCATAAGAGTCGTAGCCATTCTCCGTGGGGCTGAGTGCAATGGGCATATGCTCCCAGTGAACAAGATCCGAACTGACCGCGTGCTGCCATCCTCGGCCGCCGTAGCTGCCATGGAAGAAGACATGATATTTCCCGTTATAGAGGCGAGGTGCACACGGGTCACCTACGAAGCCGGCCTGCGGAAGCAGATGGTATTGCGGGCGCAATGGATCTTGAGCAAGATTCGGCTTCACGGGTGGCTGGTCGGTACTCAGATCTCTGCCCCGCGCGATGCGCGCAAGAGCCGACTTGCTTGTCAACACCGTCGATGCCGAAGAAAAGATGAAGTGCCGTCGATTCACGTGTTCCTCGAAAGTGCGGTTCATTCCTGCGTCGTCGTCGGTTTCAACGTCCAAACATCGAGCGAAATCACCGCAGGAGGTTTGCCTTCAGAAAATACGCCGAGACTGCGATCGGATGGACGTGGATAGATCAGATCTGTGATTGTGACCAATCCGTTTTCGGCGAAGAGCTCAATGGAGGAACGGTCGAGCAGGATGTGCATCCGAATGCGCCCGCTCTTTACGGAGATCGGTGCTTGCTGAGTCGCCGCGAATGTTGGGCCAACAATCAGATCTCCCGAGTGAGTGCGGTCGATGTACACCTCGTTCCATTGCGAGTCGAAACCAACTCGGGTGCCATACGATCTTCCTTTGCGAAGGACGAATCCGAATTCCTGCGAGTCGTTCAACTCCAGTTCAGCATCGATCTCGATGGTGTCGGGCCAATCCCGTCGCGACAACAAGGCCTGGGCATCCGCCCAGCTCGCGTTACGAAGTTGAGCATGCTCATCGCGTAACCCTTGAAGTTCCTGAACCGGAGCTCTGCGTCAGTCGAATTCCGTCGGAGGTCTTCACCAAACCCAATTTGCGAGGAGCTGTGAACTGCCCGCGCCAGGGGCTGGTGGGCAACTTGTCCGCGTACTTCCAATTGTCCATCCAGGCGATCGCAATCCGGCGACCGTCGGATCGCGGAGATGTTCGACCAGGACTGAGCAGCATAGAAGTCGCTCCCGTAGTCAACCCACAGTGTTTCTTTGCAGCGGGTTGTCATCTAGCGAATTTGGTCCCATCGAAATCGCCGATGAAGTACTGGGTCGCGGAACCGCCTGCGGGGCCGTTGTCGCCAATACCCAACTCGCGAGCACCCACTTCTTCTTGGCCGGCTGCATTCGTCACCGGCAGTTGGAACAGGTTTGGACACTCCCAGTTCGGTGCAGCATTTGCGCCCGCGGGACCAAACTCGCTCAGCTTTGTCCAGCTCTTCAAGTCCGCGAAGAAAAGAACAAGATCCTTGTGCTGCAATGCGAAGCGACGCCACCATCATCCAGCGCTTCGGTCGGCTCATGCCAAAAGACCATAGGGTCGCGGAAGTCAGATTCGTGAAGATCAAGGACCGGGTTGCCTTCGTACTTGGTCCAGGTGAGGCCGTGATCGATGCTATAGGCGAGATTCTGAGTCTGCAGTCCGGTGGAATTCCCAGTGTAGATTGCTACCAGCGGCGCGACTGCCGTTTTTGCCAAATCCGCTTGTATTCCCGAATCGACCACAGCGGAACCGGTAAAGATTGCGATCCCGTTCTCTTCCTTGAGTGCGACGGGGAGTTCCCGCCAGGAGACAAGATCCTTGCTCACCGAGTGGCCCCAACTCATGTGGCCCCACTGATCGCCGAAGCGGGTTGTACTGGTTGAACAGGTGATACTCGGAACCGTCGAAGACCAGTCCTGCCGGATCGTTGATCCAGTTCTTCGTCGGGACTGTAATGATATGCGGGTCGATAGATCGTTGCGTTGCGGTTATTCTTGCGCGCTTGGACAAACCGTAACAGCCGCTGAACCCCAGGAAAACGACAAGAGAGTACAGCTGAGGATCGTGTTCCAGAGTTTCAATCCGGCACATCTGCTCTACCCCACGGAGAACGCAAGTTTCGGGAATCCGAAGCAACTTCATCACGAAGCCTGGATTCAGAGCGAACTTAAGAAA
Source organism: uncultured Acidobacteriaceae bacterium (assembly GCA_963748555.1). GTDB lineage: Bacteria > Acidobacteriota > Terriglobia > Terriglobales > Acidobacteriaceae > CAWKKW01. Next base: position 33,584 of record CAVVJK010000015.1, on the reverse strand, counting down.
AGAGGGCAGATGCATCGGAAGGTCGAGATGCCTCTGCCCTCGAGAGCGCGCATTCAGGACAGGTTATCCCGCCCTCGCGCGTTTTAGAAGACGAACTTCGTGCTTAGTTGCAGGGTGCGGGCTTGTGCTACTCCCGTTGCCTTGCCGAAGTTTCCAAACGGCTGCCCCGTTGTCGCGTCCACCCCGCCATCGGCAAGGTTGGTGTCCCAGCCCTGCAGGTTGACGCGGTTGAATGCGTTGTACATGTCTAACCGGAATTGCAGGTTGGAAGACTCCTTGGCGAACCAGGGAAGCTTGGTGTTCTTCGCGAGCGCGGCATCGGTTTGAGCGAAACCCGGACCACGAACGGTGTTGCGGCCGATATTTCCTTCATGGCCGAGCGGCACGCCGTTGCTGTCCACCGGCAATGGAGAAGTCGGTGGTCTTGAATGTCCCCTTGAGGTATTTGGAACGGCTCAGGCCCTTGAGGTGGCCACTTGTACGTCGGGTCTGTTGGGCAGGTCGTAATTGAAGCCGTCGAGATTGAAATCATCCTGCGGCCTGCTGGTGTAAACCGTCGCGGGAAATCCTCCCATCAGCGTTCCCATGAGCGCTCAACTCCATCCACCGACAACCTCCTTCATCCATCTGGACTTCATCCCAGTGGTGGGAATGATCCATAGCGCCGTTGTAGGACAGCTGCTTGGAGATGTCCTGGCTGGACAGCCCTCGTTGTGCCTTCACGTTGTAGGCATCGATGACCACTGAGTTCTCCGCGCCCTTTTGCTGCCCGGGAACCGTGCTCATCAGATCGATCGTCTTCTGCGCCGTGAATGCCACCTGGAAACTGTAGCCCCTGTCGAACGACTTGCGGACAAATGTCGTGAATCCGTTGTAGTTGCGATCCGTCGCGGTTGGTCGGCGTAATTGATGGCCGAGAAGTACGGGTTGGGCAGTGGCCCCAGGGTTTCGGTGATATCCTCCGTTGCCGTTGTACTCACGGTGGTTGACTCCATCCACGCGGTTCATGTTGGTGATCGAATACTCGTGGATTCCGTTGGAGTGGATCAAATCCGCTTCCGCGATCCAATTCGCCCCGAAGCCGCGCTGGACGCCGAGGAAGTAGTTCTCCATGTAGGCCATCTTCAGGTGCGGATCGGGACCGCCGATGTTGTTGAAGTTCCCGAAGCCGCCGCGCGCGTTGAGCGGAGGCAGAGTCGTTGTCAGCCCGGGAGGAAGCGGGCAGCCATAGGGGATACATGCGAGTTGGTGCAGAGCCCGAACGCCGGTGGCTGCGGCGATCCGGGAGTGTGCACGCTGGCGTTGAAGTTGGCGTCGATGGGCGGATTGCCCGTCTCCGTATCGCTCCAGTTGGTGTTGCCGCCGCGGTCGAAGAAGATGCCTGCGCCGCCTCGAACCGACCAGTCCTTGCATGCCGAATGGCTGCCATGCGAAACCGAAACCGGGGCGCAAAATAGGTCTTCTTATGATCGATGAATGGACGGCGCTTGCCGGGATCCGGATTGAGCCCCACCGAGATTCCTTCGATCTGTGTAAGTAGATCCGAACCCGCGGAACGGTTAAGAGTGGACAACGTTCCGTGCGCTTCCGATGGATTGGAGGTCGCATCCCAACGCAGGCCAAGATTCAGTGTCAGGTCGGGCCGGATCTTCCAGTCATCCTGAACGTATGCGCCGTAGGTGCTGTCGAGGAAATAGCGATTGTTGTTGGCGGTTGCGCCCGTTTTCGGATCGAAGGAGATGGTGCCGTAGTTGTCCGGCTTGTCCGCGGCAAAATCAAACATGGTGTCGAAGCCCCACGCCTGCTGACGGTTGTCGGGAATCGTGAAGGGAGCATAGTCCTGGTTGTGGAACCACTCAAATCCGGTCTTCAGCGCGTGCTTGCCCCGAGTGATGGTGACCATGTCGCGCCAGTGAAAGTCGTTCTGCGCAAATCCAACCGGCGAAAACCCATCGCCGAATCCCGCGATGCCATTGATGTTCGTCGGGAGCAGATCGCAATACTTGCAGGGAATCACAACCGTGGTCCGCGTGTACCCAGCGCCCATCTCGTTCAGCATCGATGGCGAGAAGACGTGGGTGTAGTTCAATGCGCCGAACCACGCATCCTGCGGGAAGTTGATGTCGAACGAATGGCGAACACCGTTGTCCCAAGGTCCGATCAGGTGCGTCTTGTACATGTTGCCGTAGATGCGATCCCTCGATCTGGGCAAAGGTCTGATCCACGCGGACGTTGTACTGGTAGCCATTGTGCGGCGAAACAAACGTGCCGTTGACCGTGTCGATCATCGCCATGCTGCACGGCATCCCGAGAGGACCGATCCCGGCTCGGATCGTTCACCGTGTCTGCGCAGTTGTGCGCTGCATCCGGAGCGCCGCCCTGATGCTGCTCCACGTTGGCAACCGTTGCCACCGAGGTGGCTGGAGGACGAACCGTCGGGCTTGTATTGGGAGAGCAAAGTGGTGGAGAGATTGTTGGGCAGATTTGCCGTCATCCACGCGGTGAAGGCCGGATCTTCCACCGTAACCGGACCGGTCGAGGTGGTCTGCGAAATCACCTGGTCGTAGCTGGCGAAGAAGAACGTCCGGTCCTTGCGGATCGGGCCGCCGAAGGATCCGCCAAACTCGTTGCGGTGATAAGGAGTGATATACCCGTTGATCGGGTCTTTGTAGTTTTGAAATTCGTTGCGGGCGGTCAGGCCGTTGCTCTGGTACTGCTCAAAGCCTGAGCCGTGAAACGTGTTGGTGCCCGACTTGGTGGTGATCTGCGTCACCAGGCTGGCGGCCTTGCCGAATTCGGCAGAGTAATTCGAGGTCGAAACCACGACTTCGCCGACCGAATCAGGATTTGGAACCAGTTTCGCATCGCCGCCCGAGGGCGAGTCGTCCAGCGACACGCCGTCCATCAAGTAGGTGTTGCTGTGGTTCGGTGCGCCGTTGGCGACGATCGCCGGCGTGGTGGTGGCGTAGAAGATGTCTGTGTTGGCAGCCGATGACCCCATCAGGCCAGTTCCCGTGATGCCGGGCGTCTGGTTGGCAACGCCGTAGATGTTTCGGCCTTCGATGGGGAGTTCATCCACCTGCTGCGCCGTCGTGACGGACTGAATCTTGGCCTCGTCTGTCTCTACTGCACTCGGAGTGCTCTGTAACAGTCACGGTCGTCTCCCCGCTCGCGACTGGAAGCTTGACGCGTCACCTCCTGCACGCGATCGCCGGTCAGGTCGATGTTCTCCTGCGTCACAGTGGCAAATCCGGGAGCGGAAACCACCACTTTGTAGTGCCCGGGACCGAGCGCCGAGAAGCGGTAGAACCCGGCGGAGTTGCGATTCGATCGTCTGGCTAACCCCCGTGTCGGTGTTGCTGAGCACCACCTTCGCCGAGGGGATGATTGCGCCGGTAGCATCGGTTGTGCTGCCTTCAATTGCGCTGCTGAATTGTCCGTACGCCCATCCGCATCCGAACAGCATCAGCAACGAAGCCCACGAAAGCTGCCGTGTAGCGGTTTTTCATTCGCTGCCTCCTGAATCGAACCCGTCGTCCTCTTCGATCAACGCCTCGCTTTCACCTGCGGCGGGTAGAGAGGTCCCTTTGGATTCAGACAGGATGCTAGGCTTCGTGTCAGTAAACTTGTCAACAACAAATGTAAATAAAAGAACCTGCGATACTCTCTAAACATGTATTTACAAGTTGGAGACGATTACATCTTCGGGCTAGGATAGTGTCGATGTTTCGCCTTTGAACTTCCGTCCGTTCCGGTCCCAATTAGACTATCGTAGTCAAAGTCCTGCCTCAAATCTTGTCATATCCAGGGTGTAGACAAAAACATTCACAGGGGTGATACTTGCTGCTAGCAAAAGTAAGGATCGCCAAATGGCAAAGGGAAAGATCACTGATTCTGAAGACCCCGGACCGAAGTACAAGCAAATCTACGGTCATCTGCGCCGAGCGTTGACCGCGAACGAATACTCGCCCGGCGACAAGCTGCCTAGCGAGAACGAGATGGTTGAGCGCTTCGGCGCCAGCCGCCCCACGGTCGCTCGGGCATTGGCAGAACTCGAGACGGATGGCCTGGTCGAGCGGCGGGCGGGATCCGGCACCTTCGTTCGCGCTCAGAATCGACACGAAGGCTTTGTCTTCGGGCTCCTCATCCCCAGCCTCGGTACGACTGAGATCTTCGAACCGATCTGCCGCGGCATCTCCATCGCCCGCGTGGGAGGTCACCATGACCTGCTCTGGGGGACCACTTCCTCTCCCGGAGCCCCGGAGGAGGAGCAGGCAGAACAGCTTTGCGAGTACTACCTCAAGCGCGGCGTGTCCGGCGTCTTCTTCGCCCCGATGGAATTGACTGAAAGAAAAGACGAGGTCAACCAGCGCATTACCCGTATCCTTGACGAGGCCCAGATTCCTATCGTCCTGCTCGATCGCGATATCTACGATTACCCTCGCCGCAGCCGCTACGATTTGGTAGGAATCGATAATCGCCGTGCCGGCTTCGTGATCACCGAGCATCTCGTCGAATGCGGAGCAAACCGAATCTTGTTTTGGGGCCGGCCGAACTCCGCTCCCACAGTTACCGCCCGTTCCCAGGGCTATCGCGAGGCGCTCTCGATGCGGCCGGACCTTCGCGTTCACGAATCGGTCATCATCGCGGATCCGACAGACCTGACGCTGGTGCACGACATGATCGCCGAACACCAACCCGACGCGGTGGTTTGCGCAAACGACTTCACCGCCGCGCAATTCATGACCTCACTCAATAGATTAGGCGTCCGCGTGCCCGACGACATTCGGGTAACGGGAATGGACGACATACGCTACGCAAGCATGTTGCAGACGCCGCTCACTTCAATTCATCAACCCTGCCTCGAACTTGGCGCGGCGGCACTGGGCGTAATGCTTGATCGGATCTCCCGGCCAACCATGCCGTCTCGCGATTGCCTGGTTAACTTTCAGCTTGTGGTTCGTCAATCGACGCCGACCCGACTCATGCCTCTGGCCCTTCCAGCCGACGGCCAAATGCAGGCCTGTGAACTCGGGCTTCCCCGCCATTGTGATACGCCTCTCCAATTCGTTCCTCATTGCACTCTTCGTCTCTCGCTCTGCGCGCTGCCTGCGTCCAGCGCGCAAAACGGCCCTTCGTCGTCTTCCCCGGAGAACTACAAACTCGCCGAGAACATGGTGCGATCCCATGATTGGGACAAGGGGCTCGAACTTCTGCGGCCTTTAATCAAGACCCGTCCATCCGATCCCAAAGTGCTCAACCTCGCCGGGCTCGCCTGCACTGGAAAGGGCGACCTGAAGCAGGCAGACGATTACTTCCGCCGCGCGTGCAGATCGATCCCGGGTTTGTCCCTTCGCTCAAGAATCTCGGCATCAATGAGTTCAATCTGCACGACCTTCCGAGTCGGGCAGGCACCTGGAGCAGGCGTTGAACGCTCTCCCGACGACCCGGTGATTAACCTCTACCTCGGAGAAGTCGCCTTCGCGCAACATGATTTCAAGCGATCCTCAGAACTGCTTGCCCGCCAGCAATTTCGCGCGATCCCGACCTGAAATCGCACCTCGCCGTCAGCCTACTTCAAACCGGAAGAGAACGCCGCGCTGTGCTGCTCGATGCATTGGCCGGATGCACTCTCGCCCCTCGAGTTCACAGTCGGCGTCGCCCTCGCATCCGATCTGCCCGACCGCGCTATCCCCTATCTTGAGCTGCTGAGGCAGCATTATCCCGACTCCTACAATGCCGCATACAACCTGGTCGTCTGCTACATCGGAGCCAAAAGGTTTCCCGACGCCATCTCGCTGGCCAACCAGTGAGCCATGCCATGAGACCGGCGAACTCGACAACGCGCTCGCTGAAGCCTACGAGGAGAATCACGAGACAGAACGCGCCATCGCCGCCTTGCGGCGAGCTATCGAACTCAATCCCGAGAATGAAGACAATTATCTCGACTTCGCCAATCTCTGCATCGACCATCGCGACTTCGACAATGGATTGAAGGTGATCGCGGTGGGTCTTAACGTGCTCCCGAATTCCTCTCGGCTAACCTTTGAGCGCGGCGTTCTCTACGCAATGCAGGATCGCTTCGACCTGGCGGAGAGGACTTCCAACAATCGCTAAGCTGTCTCCCGGGACCAACTTCGGTTCTGTCGGCATGGGCGTCACCTATCTTGAGACGGGCAATGCATCCAAGGCGATCGATCTTTTGCACCAGCGGTTGAAGCAGAATCCAGACGATGCCAGCCTCCTCTACCTTCTCGGCGAGGCGCTGCTGCGCAATGGGGCGAAGCCGGGCGAACCTCAATATGCCGAAGCCTCGCTTCTCTTTTGGAAAAGTCGGTGCGGCTCAATCCGGACCTGTGTCTGCCTCACGTTGCCTTGGGCGAAATCTATTTGGACCAGGAGCGATTCGATGAGGCCATCGTTCAGTTGGAACGGGCGCGCGCAATCGACCCGAAAGAGAAATCCGCCTACTCCCATCTGGCCGTCGCTTACCGCCGGCTCGAAGACACGGACAGTGCCAGACGAATCCTTATAATGTTGAAGGAATTCAACCAACGAACAGGGCTGGATGCACAACCGGATGAAACCGGATTCCGACAGTTCCCCGGGAGCATCTCAAAGAGGCCCGGGCTGATTGGCATATTCCCATTTGAATTTCGAGCGATAAACGCAGCCTGGCTGCAGCAAGGAGGAAGGCGGTACCTTGCGAATCGTGAGCATCGGCGAACTATTATGGGATGTCTTTGCTGAAACGGAATTCCTGGGAGGAGCGCCCCTCAACTTTTCCGCCAACCTCCACCGCCTCGGCAACTCAGTCGCCTTACTCACCGCTGTAGGGGACGATCGTCGCGGCGGACTGGCGCTTGAAGAGATGGCTGGTCTCGGACTCTCGACTGAATTCGTTCAAACTGTCACCGAGAAACCAACCGGTACGGCAACGGTCTCTACTGATTCATCGGGAAGCGCTACGTTTGTTATTGAGCGGCCTGCTGCATTCGATATGGTACGTGGCGACGACAAAGTGCTCCCGCTCGTCTGCATACATTCCACCCCGATTGGATCGACTCCGGCACACTTGCGCAAACAGACGCGCGCAACGAAGATCTGCTACTGCAGCTGATCCGGTCAGTGCGCCGATGCGAAAAGGTTCTATGACATGAATCTTAGAACCGGCCACTGGCTCCGCTCCTGGTACAAAGACTCTCTCGCATTGCAACGGTACTTAAGCTCAACGATGCGGAAGCTGAGTTACTGTTCCATCTCACTTTTGGCGACAAGCCGTTCGGGGTTGAGCATTCTGCGAATACTGGTCGTCGACCTACGGCGTGGAAACCATCTGCGTCACACTTGGCAGCAAGGGCTGCGCAGTGTACATGGACGGTTCTCTTCATGTCGTCCAGGGGTTCACTGTGACGGTGGCTGACACGGTTGGAGCGGGCGACGCCTTTGCGGCTGGCTTTCTGCATGGCCTCGATTCTGGTTGGCCTGTGGAACGAATCGCGTGCTTCGCCAATGCCCTCGGCGCGATTGTGGCGAGCCGGCCCGGGGCGACGCCCTCCTTGGACCTTGGAGGAGGTGGATCTGATCACTCATTCCCGACCGGAAGGCTCTTAAGCGTTCTAACTAAACACTCTGTTTTTGAATACACGACAACTCTGCGGCAGGTCAGAATGCAGTAGCTTTCTCGCTTGGCGCTGCGGTGCGCAGCCTGGCGCAACCTTCACTCCCTGAAGATAGCGGCCCTTCTGCTGAACTCTGAGGAACCATGGCGAACATGGGTCCATGGGAACCGCAAGTTTGCTGAACACTCATGGCGGAACTTATTGCTTCGAAGCACACGTCACCAGAGACGTGCTATATCCCGGTGGGCCTCGTTGCTTGTAAGCAGGACTAACTAGATCGTCGGATAACACGCCGCGCCTGCGGTTCTTCGTCGAAGACTGCACGAGCTTCCCTCAGCGCGGCTAACTCCTCCCGGCAAAGAGCAGCGAAGTTGCTCCCCGCGATGCGTTGCCCTAACCGGGAGTAGGCCCATTTTCCTAATCCATCCGATCTGCGAAGCGCGCGGTGCAACATTCGGGCCGAGGAGATCAGTCTTACCCAGCGCATGATCGCCATATCTGCCGGGTCGAACTTAAGAGGGGCCTGCTCAAAATAGCCCTTGAGAAACAAGCTTTTCTGTTTCTCAAGCGGTAGCCGCATTCCACCCACGGCGCGGCGCCAGGGCAGCAGGCAATCGTAAAAACCGGTGAATAACCCCACGTCCTCATATGGGTATCCCAGCTTGCTGTAGCCGAAATCTACCACAAAGATCGCCTCTCCCGAAACCATCACGTGGATCGGCGTGAACTCGCCGTGAACCATGCACAAATTCCGGTCGAATTCGGGATTGTGATCGATGCACGCGCGCAGGATCGAAAGCAGCTCGTCATAACTGTCTTTCTGGGAGTAGCGCAGAAAGACGTCGACGGTTCGCTCATTGGTAAACTGCTGCAAAACCCATTCCAGCGGGTTGCCGCTTTCTCTCTGCACGGTCGACCTGTGTAGGTGTCCCAGCCATGCGCCGCTCAGTTGGAGCAGTTGCGCCAGGTTGATTCCTTGCCTCGCCTTTGTACCGAACTTCATGTCGAAGAGGTGATCCTTGAGCGAGTGCCCGGGGATGAATTCCATCAGCAAAAGGCCGCTGTCCGGGTAGTAGGCGATCGGGCGAGGAGCACGCAGGTAAGGATTCCTGGCAGTAATCAGCGGGGCCACATGGGACAAGAAAGTCCAGCTCGCGCTCAAGGGTCTGGGCACCGTGATAGTCGGTTCTCTGGGCCTTGGCGAACACGTACGCCGAAGCAGAGCCATTGGTGATCTGGACGACCCCTACGGGGTGAAGACCGGGCCGGCTTACGCCGTGCACGCGCACCTGGAGCTTCGCGGGTTCCAGGGTCTCCAGTCCCACCGCCTTGGCTAGAGCTTCCGGTCCAAGATCGGACAGCAGGTCGCTCAAATAGATCTCGTTCGCTCTCCGCACAGAAAATAGGGTGTGCACTTTCTTTTCGCAGATTTCAGCCAAGCCAGGCTGCTCTACCCCTGCAGCCTCCACGATGCGCAAGGTTTTCGTCGAACGACTCGCGATCCTATGAACCGCCTCGAGCTTATAGGCGCTCATTACATTTTGTCATGGAAAATTCATCGCATTTTCTTATTCGCCCCGAGAAGACTCGGCCCTCGCTCTTGCATCCCGGAATCGGCCCCACAGAGAACACTCTTGGAACGGGCGATCTCTGCGCTCAAGCCAGGTAGAGGTCGCAGGATACAATTTTGCTCATATGACGTGCCGAGCTCTCTCGACTCGCCCACTTACTTCCCTCCGATCGCGTAAATTCGCTCTCTTCGGAATCTTGATCGCTGCGGTCAGTGCTCCGCTTCCGGCACAATCGGGACCGCAGGGCTGGAGGACGGAAAAGCCTGTCAGCGCCAAACATGCGATGGTGGTGAGCATCCATCATCTGGCTGCCGACGTCGGGGTGGACATCCTGAAGGAGGGCGGAAATGCCATTGATGCTGCGGTAGCCACCGGGTTCGCTCTCGCCGTGGTTCACCCGGACGCGGGAAACATCGGCGGCGGGGGATTCATGCTGATCCACCTGCGCAACGGCAAGTCCACATTCATCGACTACCGTGAGAAGGCGCCCCTGGCGGCTACCGCGAACATGTATCTGGATGCGAAAGGAGACATCATCCCCGACGCCAGCACGGTCGGCTACAAGGCAATTGGGGTGCCTGGTTCGGTTGCCGGTCTCGCGTACGCAGAGAAACACTATGGCAAGCTCGATTTGAAACGGGTGATGGCTCCGGCCATCCGGCTTGCCCGCGAAGGCTACATCCTGGAGCTCGAAGAGGCCGAAGAGCTGCACGACTCCAATCTCAAGCCATTTGCCGAATCGCGCCGCATCTTTCAGCGCGATGGCAACTTTTACCAAGCCGGGGAGCGATTCCGGCAGCCCGAGCTTGCGAGAACCCTGGAGCGGATCGCCGCCGATCCCAACGACTTCTACCAGGGTCCATTGGCAGCCGAACTTGCTGCCGCCGTAACCAAGGGTGGCGGTCTGATCACCAAACAGGATCTGGCCCAATATGAGGTCAAAGAACGTGCGCCCGTCGAAGGTACCTATGGCGGCTATCAAGTGGTGAGCGCGCCGCCGCCATCCTCCGGCGGTATCGCCATGATCGAAACCCTCAACATCCTTGAAAGCTATCACCTCGGCCGTTTAGGGGATCGTACGCCGGGTGAGATGCACCTGATTGTCGAGGCCTTTCGCCGGGCCTACAAGGACCGCGGTGACTATCTGGGCGATTCAGACTTCGCAAAAGTTCCGATCGAAGAGCTCATCAGCAAGAAGTACGCAGAGGCCTGGCGCGGAGGCATCGATCCGGCGAAGGCTACTCCCTCGGCCGCGCTGATGCGGCCAACGCGGGTTCCTGCCTCCACCACCCACCGAGACCAAAATCGCACCAGATCACCGCAATACTACCCACTACTCGGTCTTGGATGAACAAGGCAATGCGGTCTCTGTCACCACCACCCTCAATGACAGCTTCGGCTCCGGAGTCACGGCCGAGGGCCTTGGTTTTCTCCTCAACAATGAAATGGACGATTTCGCGGCCAAGCAGGGCGTGCCCAATCTTTACGGATTGATCCAGGGTCCTGCCAACTCCATCGCGCCAGGCAAGCGCCCGCTCTCCAGCATGACGCCGACAATCATTCTTAAAGACGGCAAGGTGAGCATGGTGCTCGGCACGCCGGGCGGATCTCGTATTCCCACTACCGTGATTAACGACTTCCTGAGCGTTGCCGATGGCGGCCTAAACATTCAGCAGGCAGTCGATGCTCCTCGCTTTCACCACCAATACCTGCCCGATACGCTCTCTGTGGAACGCGGGTTCCCGGACCAGACCCTCGCCCGGCTGCGGGCAATGGGCTACTCGGTGGATACGGAGAAGGAGACCTGGAGCGACAGCGAGTGCATTGTCGTCGATCCCAAAACCGGGGAACTGCAGGGAGGGCAGGATCATCGACATCACTTCGGCAAGGCCGCCGGCTACTGAACACCCGCAGGTTCAAAGCTTTGCACCCTGGTTTCTCGGCGAATGAGAAGATAGGGGTATGAACAAGAAGGTTATCGGGTTTCGCCGATGCTGAAAGTGATCTCCACGCACGCGCTGCTTCGCCAGCGTCTGCACCCTGGTCTGCTCGACACATGGGCCAAGAGCGGTGCACAGGGTGTCGAGTTGTTTGCCGCTCGACAGCATTTCGATTACACCAGCCGTGTTCACGTGAAAGAGATTGCCGACTGGTTCCGCGCCAACCCCATGCAGCCCTTTTCCATGCACGGACCCATGTATGCAGACAACGAAATGGGCAGGGGAGGCTCGCCGGGCGTCAACGTTGTTCACCCGGACAAGTCGAGACGCATTGACGGGATGGACGAGATCAAGCGCGCACTCGAGGTTGCCGAACAGATCCCCTTTCAGTTCATGGTCATTCACCTGGGTGAGCGTGACGATACCTGGAGCCCGCGAGCCCTGGAGCATTCACTCACCGCGCTCGAGCATCTACGGGCCTTCGCACACCCTCTGGGCGTAAAGCTTCTGGTCGAGAATCTGCAGAACGAAGTCGCACAGCCGCGCAATCTGCTGGAGATCCTCGCGACCGGCCACTTCAAAGACATCGGCGTGTGCCTTGATCTCGGTCATGCGCATTTGGGGGAGGGTGTACCGGCAGTGCTTGCGGCCCTGAAGACTCACGTGCTCTCCGCGCATGTTCACGATAATCGAGGCGACAAGGACGCGCATCTCTGGCCGGGAGACGGAACCATCGTGTGGGAAGACGCCATCGCCGAATTGAAGAGCGCTCCAAAGAAACCAGCGGCCGTACTTGAGATTCATTACGCGCTGGACGAAACACCAGAGGTCATCGCCACCAAGGCACGCGCGACGTTTGACCGCTTTGAGCTTTAGTTCACAGGTAAAGACAGAGAACCAGGTATGACAGACGAGACGAATTCTGAACACGTAACAGCAACAGGTACGCAGGCGCCGATCGCAACCATCGGCAATATCGGCAAATTTGAAGGCCAGACCGTGACCCTGCGAGGGTGGCTCTACAACCAGCGCGCGAGCGGCAAATTGCTGTTCCCCATCTTTCGCGATGGCACCGGCACGATTCAGGGAATCGTGCCCAAAGCTGCGGTGTCTGCCGGAAGTCTTTGAAGCGGTCAAGACGCTGACGCAGGAGTCGAGCGTGATCGTCGACCGGCAAAGTAAGGGCCGACACCCGCGCACCTGGCGGGTATGAACTCGACGTGGAGCACGTGGAAGTGGTGCAACGCGTTCCGGAGGACGATCCATTTCCGATTTCGCTCAAGGAGCATGGCGTCGACTTCCTGATGGAGCATCGCCATCTGTGGATCCGCACGCCACGGCAGTCCGCGATCCTGCGGATTCGAGCCGAGATTATCAAAGCGGCCCGCGACTATCTTGACGACAACGGCTTTGTGCTCACCGATCCACCGATCTTGACCCCTGCGGCTTGCGAGGGAACCAGCACGCTGTTTCCCGTCGAATACTTCGGCGACGAAGCATATCTGACGCAGAGCGGGCAGCTTTACATCGAGAGCACCGCGCTGGCTCTCGGCAAGGTGTACAGCTTCGGACCGACTTTCCGCGCCGAAAAATCGAAGACGCGTCGTCACCTCACCGAGTTTTGGATGGTAGAGCCGGAGATGGCCTACGCCGGCCTGGATGATCTGATGGTGCTGGCGGAGCAGTTCCTCAGCTTCATCGTGGAACGCGTGCTCACCCGCCGCGCGGCCGACGTTCAAGTGCTGGGTCGAGATCGCGCCAAACTCGAATCCATTCGCGCGCCCTTTCCGCGAATGAGCTATGACGAAGCCGCGCAGATGCTGAATGAGGCGTTTTCGAAGGGCTTGATCGAGCAGCAGTTTGAATACGGCAACGACTTCGGCTCGCCCGATGAGACGTATCTTTCCTCGCAATTTGACCGTCCGCTGATGGTGCATCGGTATCCGGCTGCCGTGAAGGCTTTCTACATGGAGCCCGACCCGATCAACCCGAAGTACGCGCTGTGCGTCGACGTGCTTGCACCGGAGGGCTACGGCGAAGTCATCGGCGGATCACAGCGTGTGGCCTCCTACGACCTGCTGAAGAAGCGCATCGAGGAGCATAAGCTGCCGCTCGATGCCTTCCAGTGGTATCTGGATCTGCGCCGCTATGGCTCTGTTCCGCACTCCGGTTTCGGCATGGGGATTGAACGGGTAGTGGCCTGGATTTGCGGACTGGAGCACGTGCGTGAGACGATTCCCTTCGCCCGCACGCTGAACCGGATCTATCCGTAACAGCTGCCGGCACAAACTACAGGAAATACGCGAAGTAAGAAAGCAAGGCTATGTCTAAGAGGACCGAATCCGCGGGCCGGGAGTCCGGAGTTTCCGCGCTGGGAAGAATTCACGGGGGCGTGCAGACGCTGCCGCCGCGCAAGATCCGCATCATCGGTGTCCCGCTGGACCTGGGGCAGTCGAGGCGCGGAGTGGACATGGGACCTTCGGCTGTTCGCGTGGCCGGCCTTGAGGCCAAGCTCGAGTCGCTAGGGCATATAGTTTCGGACGCGGGCAACATCGCCGTCGCAGTCGCAGAAACCAAGAGCGCCGGCCAGCCCACCGCGCGCTATCTGAAAGAGATTACGGAGACCTGCACCAAGGAGGCCGAGGTTGTCATTCAGTGCCTCGCCGAAGGCATGACCCCGGTCGTGCTGGGAGGGGATCATTCCGTGGCTGCCGGCACCGCCTCGGGAGTAGCGGAGTTCTATCGGCGCCGTAACGAAAAGATCGGCCTCATCTGGTTCGACGCGCACTCCGACATCAATACGCCCGAGACCTCGCCCAGCGGCAATGTGCACGGGATGCCGCTGGCAGCTCTCGTCGGTCTGGGACCGGAATTGCTTGCCGGCATTCTCGGGTTTTCGCCCAAGGTTGCGCCTGCAGAACATCGTGCTGATTGGTGTGCGCGACATCGATATATCTGAACGGGAAAACATTCATCGCGCCGGCATCACCGAGGTTTACACCATGCGCGACATCGATGAACGCGGCATGCGCGCGGTGATGGAAGAAGCCCTGCGTGCTGCTGGGCAGGGAACGGCGGGATACCACGTCTCGCTCGATATGGACTGGATCGATCCGGAAGATGCACCCGGTGTGGGAACACCCGTCCGCGGCGGAGCCACGTATCGCGAAGCCCATCTGGCTATGGAGATACTTGCCGATCACGGCTGTATGTTGAGCTTTGAAATCGTCGAGGTGAACCCAGTGATCGATGAACACAATCGCACGGCCGACCTCGCCGTAGAATTGATCGCGTCTGCTTTCGGGAAGAAAATCCTCTGATTGAATAGACCGCGGAGTCACGCATCGCAGGTTTCTCCGGACGCTGCTCGTCTCCTGAAAAACGACCGAAGAATCGCTCCTGCACCTTGCTATTCTTGACACGCGCAAGACTTCTGGAGAACTTACCGCATGATGACGCCGATTCGACGCACTCTTCCCGTTCTTCTTCTGTTGCTCACCTGCTCACTCCGCGGCGAAGATAGGAACAAGACCAGCACCGCTTCGAACCCAGCAACCGCGTCGACAGAGCAGGCACAGCCTGCAATTGAAAAGCTGGACCTGGATATGTACCAGCGGATACGTACCGAGGGCTTGCAGCATTCGCATGTGATGGAATATGCCTCGGGTTTGACCGACGGCATTGGCCCCCGACTCACCGGTTCGGTCAACATGCATAAGGCGAATGAGTGGACGCGCGATCAGCTGACCGCGATGGGTTGCGAACATGCGCACTTAGAGGACTGGGGCGAGTTCGGCATGGGCTGGCAACAGCTCAATACCTGGGTGCGGATGACCTCTCCGGATACGGCCGTCTTCATCGCGCAGGCGACGCCCTGGTCTCCCTCGACCAAAGGACCGGTGAGCGGCGAGGCCGTGCTGGTCAACATCGCCGACGATAAGGATTTCGATCAGTACAAGGGCAAGCTGGCCGGCAAGATAGTGCTGCTGGGAGAGATGCGCGAAGTACCGCCCGTCGATCATGCGCTCTTTGAGCGAGCCACGGAAAAGGAACTCGAGGAACTCGCGTCGATTCCCGGTAAGCGAGGCGGGTGTGTCTCCTGACATGCAGGCCCGCATCAAGGCGTATCTCCAGCGAAACAAGATGGGGGAGAAGACGGCCAAATTCCTGGCGGAAGAAAAAGCCCTGGCCGTGATTCGTCCGAGCCGTGACGGCGAAATACGGTGGCGGATCGGGCGGTACCATCTTCGATGACAACGGAGCCGCGCTGGGTCGCACTCCGTATTCAAGGAGCATGCGGTAGAAGTGCCGGTGGTCGTGGTCGCGATCGAAAATTATGGCCGCGTGTATCGGCTGCTTCAGGCTCATGTGCCGGTAACCATTGAGGCGAATGTCGAAACGAAATTCACTGGCGATCACGAACATGGTTTCGATACGGTTGCGGAAATACCGGGAACGGACCCGGAGTTGAAGGATCAGGTCGTGATGGTTGGCGGTCACCTGGACAGCTGGATTGCAGGGACAGGCGCAACGGATAACGGCGCAGGTTCGGTGATCGCGATGGAAGTGATGCGCATCTTGAAGTCACTCGACGTACACCCGCGCAGAACCATTCGGATCGCGCTTTGGAGCGGGAAGAGCAGGGCCTCTTCGGATCTCGTAACTATGCCAGGATGCATTTCGGCTCAGCTCCTCTCTCGACCGAACCAGAGCAGGCGGCGCTGCCTGAATTTCTGCGGCGAGCCTCGGGGCCCGCTGGAACTCAAGCCGGAACAGAAGCTGATCTCCGGCTACTTTAACGTGGACAACGGGAGCGGAAAGATCAGAGGCGTGTACCTGCAGGAAAACTCCGCCATCCGTCCGATCTTCGCGCAATGGATCGCGCCGCTCAAGGATCTGGGCGTCACCACCATAACCGCGAGAAATACCGGCGGAACCGATCACTTGTCTTTCGACGCAGTCGGCATTCCGGGCTTCCAGTTTATTCAGGACGATCTCGACTACGAGAGCCGCACGCATCACTCCAACATGGATACCTACGAGCGTTTGCAGGCGGCCGACCTGAAACAAGCGGCTGTGGTCGAAGCTACGTTCGTGTACAACGCTGCCATGCGCGACCAGATGCTGCCCCGCAAGCCGCTGCCGCATCCTGAAAAGAAAGATGCGCCGCTGCCAAACGTGATGCCGGGAGCGGCGACTGGCAAGTAAGTAGACAACGGCCCGGCGTGCCTGGGATGAAAGCAGCTATGCCGGCTAGTTCATTTCGAAGATAGCCCAGTTCAACAAGCTCGCGAATGTAACCCAGCCGAGGTAAAGCAGGAACAGCCAACCTGCGAGCCGTCGAACTCGGAAGAAGCAAAGTGTGGTGAACAGAATTGTCGCCCACAAGGCGACGATTTCAGCCATCGCCATGCCGATGTGGTGCTCGCGGAAGAAGATCCAACTCCAGCCGAAATTTAAGACCAGCTGCACCCAGAAAAAGAGAAGGCCTCGGGATCGATTGCTTGAATTGGGCGCTGTCCACACCATCCACCCGGCGACTGCCATGGCCGCGTACAAAATCGTCCACACAGGACCGAATATCTGGTCCGGGGGATTGAAGCCGGGTTTAGCCAGGGTCGCGTACCAGGTGCCGATGGAGGAATCGTGAAGAGCGTGGACACCCCGGCGACTCCGAAGCAGGCAAGAAGAAAGCCGGCGAGTGCCAGCCCGCGATGTTCTCGATCAGCTTGCGAAATCGCCATCACGGAATCGCTTTCTGCAGGGGTTTGAGCAGGAGGATTGTTGGCTTGCGGCAAGGCGGATGGTTAGGCAGAGGCCCTCAGCAATTCAGGCTCCGCAACTGGAAGTTGAATGGGAATGTCAATCGTAACCGTGGTGCCGCTTTTGCCCGGCTTGGTGTTGCTCTGCACCCGGATCTGTCCGCCGCGTTTTTCCACGAGCTGCTTGGCCACCCACAGGCCAATGCCGGTACCGAGGTCGCCCTTGGTAGTGAAGAATGGCTCGAAGACCCTCGCCAGATTTTTCTCCTCTATCCCTTGACCTTCGTCCTGCAGAGACAGGCGAAGACGCGGCTCGCCTGCTTGAAGGGCTTCTGCGATGATGAATGCGGATACGGCCGCCGTCCTCCATCGCGTCGATAGCATTGGAGATAAGGTTGGAAAGAATCTGCACGAACTCACCCCTGCTGACCGCAATGGCACGGCCACTCTCAATGCGCCGCTCAACGGAAATGCCTCGCGCTGAGAGCTTGGATTGGTAGACGGTCAGCACGTCCTCGATCAATTCATCCAGCAGAACCTCGACCGGCTTACCCGTATCCCGGTAGTAACCCAAAGTCTGGCGCGCGATGTGAGACACGCGGTCAATCTCCTGCTCCGCCGTCTTCAGGTACTCCTGCGCATCGGGATTGTTTGTGCAACTGGTACGGGCAAGGAACACCAGGTTCATCACAGACTCCAGCGGATTGTTGATCTCATGGGCGATTCTCGCCGCCATCCGTCCGCTTGCTGCGAGCTTCTCAGATTGGATCAACAAACGCTCCATCTGTTTCTGGGCGGAGATGTCGTGCGCGATCTTCGAGCTTCCGATCACCTTCCCTGAGGCATCCCGGATCGGCGAAATGGTTAACGACACCTCGAGCCTTTCCCCATTCTTTCTCAAGCGCTGACTTTCATAGCGGTCGATGCGCTCCCCGGCTGTAAGCCTGCGCAAAATCTCTCTCTCTTCCGCGTGCAGCTCTTGCGGAATCAAACGCAGAATCGAGTGGCCGAGGATCTCCTCAGGCTGGTAGCCAAACATCCGGGTGGCCGCTTCATTCCAGCTGGTGATGATGCCTTCAAGATTCTTGCTCACGATCGCATCCTCGGCTGAATCGACTATGGACGCTAAGCGGAACCTGGCTTCCTCGCTGCGCTTCCGGTCTGAAATGTCGTGCGCAATCTTCGAGGAGCCAATGATCTTTCCGGTGCGATCGCGAATCGGGGAAATGGTCAAAGACACTTCCACCCGCCCGCCGTCCTTGCGGAAACGCTGCGTTTCGTAGTGTTCGATCCGCTGCCCGGCACGTACCCGGCGCAAAATCTCCGCTTCCTCCGGGTAATACGCCTCGGTCATGAGGCGAATGATGGGCTGGCCGATCATCTCATCGGCGGTGTATCCAAAGATGCGAACCGCCGCATGGTTCCAGCTGGTCACAATCCCGTTCAGGTCTTTGCTGATGATCGCGTCTTCGCAGGAATTCACGATGGCCGCGAGCAGGTAACTCGCAGTTTCGGCGCTCTCGGCAAACTTGGGCAGAGCGTTCGGTCCAGATCGCAAATCGTCGGTGGAATTCACAGGAATTCCCGATTTGATGCAGTAAGGCGTGCGAGGGTTGCCGACACACGCCTCCCCTGAGATGGCAGCCAAACCTCGCGTACCACCTCAGTTGGATGGATCTTCGGTCTTGCGTGTTGGATTGGGCTCAGGCTGCCTTTCTAGCAGCGCGCCGCTGCGCTGCCTTGGGAGACTTCTGCTTGGCTTGCGCTGCGCGTTTTCCTCCCAGAGCAATCTGCTTCTTTCTGGCCTTTTCCCGATCGACTGGTTTACCGCCGTTCTTGCTTGCCGGCTTTTTGCGGCAGCTGCCTTCTTCATGCTCATTTTTTCCGGGCACCGGTTCGTATCCCGGCCAACATCGGGAGGTTTTGGTCAGCTTCTTCTTAGTCGCCATGGCGAATGAGAAGTCGCACCGTCAGCCGGCGTTGCGCGCAAGCAACGAGGATATCGATTGTGCCAACTCCTGCGCTCCAAACTTGCGCGGAATCGAAACATCGAAGCGACGATGTCGGAACTCCCGTCCAGGCATCGGAATCCCATAAGCGGCTGGAAGCGGCCGGGGAATCATCGGAAGCTCGACGTAGCGACCCGGAGCCAATATCCTTGGGTCAGGCCAAGTCGCCGCTCTCTTATGAATTCATCTGCAAGTGTAACTTCGATCCAGGTTCAACTTCCTGACGGCTCGGTCCGCGAAGTAGCGGCCGGCAGCACTCCTTATGACGTCGCGTACAGCATCTCCCCGCGACTCGCCTCCGCCTCCGTGGTTGCGCGCATCAAGCCGCTGCATCCGGTAGCAGCGCCAGTGACCACCGGCGAAGCAGAGGAAGGGGCAGAAGCCGCGATGTACGCGGCCGCCGATCCCAACGCGGAGCGGCTGGTGGACTTTCTACACCGCTGCAAGAGGACGTGCAGCTGCAACTGCTGACGGAGCGCGACCCAGAGGCGCTGAAGGTGGTGCGCCACTCCGGCGCGCACGTGATGGCGACTGCCGTTCTGGAGCTTTTTCCAGAGACCAAGCTGGGACATGGACCGGCGACGGATGCGGGGTTTTTCTACGATTTTTACCGACCGACGCCGTTTACGCCTGAGGACCTGAAGGCGATTGAGGCGTCGCATGGCCGAGGTGGTCAAGCGCGACGAGCCGTTCGTGCGGGAGTTTGAGCCGCGGGAGCAAGGGCTGGAGGAGTTTCAGGCGGGCGGCGATTTCATGAAGGTGCACTTCGTCGAGAAGTTCACCAAACCCGGCGAATCGATTTCGCTTTACCGCAACGGAAAGTTCGTGGACTTCTGCCGCGGCCCCCATGTGCCGTCTACCGGTCGAGTCAAGGCGTTCAAGGTGCTCAGCCTGGCAGGCGCCTACTGGCTGGGCGACGAGAAGAACCCGCAGCTGCAGCGTATCTACGGCACGGCCTTCTTCTCCAACAAGGATATGGAACAGCACTTCGCCCGGCTGGAAGAGGCGGCGAAGCGCGATCATCGCGTTCTCGGCAAGCAGCTCGACCTGTTTTCGATTCAGGAGATTGCCGGTGCGGGACTGATCTTCTGGCATCCGAAGGGCGGCCATGATCCGCAAGGTCATGGAGGACTGGATGCGCGAGGAGTGCCTGCGTCGCGGCTATTCGCTGGTCAATACGCCGCACGTGATGCGCCGGGAGCTGTGGAAGATCAGCGGGCACGAGGGCTTCTATTCGCAGAACATGTACACCCCGATGGAACTGGACGATGCCGAATACCGGCTGAAGCCGATGAACTGTCCGGGCCACATCCTGATCTACAAGAACTCGCCGAAGAGCTACCGCGATCTGCCGCAGCGGTATGCCGAACTGGGCAACGTGTATCGTTACGAGCGCTCCGGCACCATGCACGGGCTTGCTGCGGGTTCGTGGCTTTACCCAGGACGATGCGCACATCTTCTGCACGCCCGAGCAGATTGAGGATGAAGTTGTGGCGTGCATCGACTTTGCCCGCGCCGTGCTGGAGACCTTCGGCTTCAAGGAATTCAAGGTCGAGCTCTCGACCTGGGATCCCAAGGACAAGAAGAGCTACGCCGGCAGCGAAGAACATTGGGAGCGGGCCATCCATTCGCTTGAAAGCGCTTTGAAGCGGAGAGATATTCCTTACCGGACCATCCCTGGGGAGGCCGCGTTCTACGGGCCGAAGATCGATATCAAGCTGGTGGATGTGCTGGGCCGGCTTATGGCAGCTCTCGACCGTGCAGTTCGACTTCAATCTTCCGGCGCGATTTGAGCTGGAGTACGTCGGCGAAGACGGTGAACGGCATCAGCCAGTGATGGTCCACCGCGCCCTGTTTGGCTCGGTGGAGCGATTTTTCGGGGTGCTGATCGAGCACTATGCCGGGGCCTTTCCGCTCTGGCTCGCGCCGGTCCAGGTGGGACTGGTGCCCATCAGCGAACGGCATCTGGAGTACGCGAAGAAGGTGCAGAGCCAGTTGGAAGCGGCCGGGCTGCGGGTGGAACTCGATGCGCGCAACGAAAAGATGAACGCCAAGATCCGCGACCTGACGCTGCAGAAGGTGCCCTATGTGCTGGTGATGGGGGATAAGGAGGAGGCTTCCGGCGCAGTCAGCGTTCGGGCTCGCGGCAAGGGCGACCTTGGCTCCGTGCCAATTACGGAGTTTCTGGCCCGATGCCAGATGCTCATCCAGGAAAAGTCCACTGAGCTTTAAGCGGTTGGGATCGAATTCTCTGGGCAACCCTGCCAGAGCTTCCCGTGGCGGATAATCTCAGTCCCTCAGCCGGCCTCTGAGTGCAATGGCTGACGGCAGAGTGGCTAGTCTGGCCGCAATGCCTGCAGAGGCACACCCGTTGGAGTGTAACCAAAGTTTGCACAGTCACATCCGCTCGTAATCTAGCCTGAACGCAGCACTCCGCTTATCATCGGCACTACTTGATTCAACTTTAGCCTCCCCCAGAGGTTAATGGCATGGGACATGAACAACTCGAAGTCAGCGAGCGCTTCCGTCGCAGCCTTCTCACCAGAATCCGCAAACTCCAGAACGACGCCGCCGCAGACGAACAGATGATTGCGCGTTTGCCCAACGAAGATCACCGCCGCCGCCAGAAGATTCTTGTCCAGGCGCAGTTGGAACACGCCTTTCGCCTGAGCGATCTGCTCTCGACGACTCCGGGCCGGACTCGCGAAAACGAGCCCGTGCTGAACCTGCATCCGCGCACCGTCGAAGGCGCCTGAGAAGGGAAGAGCCCGGCTGCAACCCGGTGCTCCTCTTCCATCCGGCGCTCTGCGGCGAAACTGCCTTAGGATCCGCATCCCCCAGTGATCCTTCCCGGGCATGTCTCACGAGTCCCCCAACTCCGTTCCGCTAAAATTCCCCGGCTCCGTTCCGCCAAGTACCAGCTTGCGACCTTTGCCGCTCGCGTCAGGTACTGCACGACGAGCATGTGCCTGCTTCCCGAGGCATTCCATCGCTTCGACGCGAGCCACACGCCATTTCTGATATTTTGATTTCTGGTTCTGAGCGGGGTTGCAGAGGCGGTGGGATTGAACGCATTTCGTTTGGACGGAAAGCGAGCCGTAGTGACCGGCGGCGCAAGTGGTATTGGCCAGGCCATCGCCACCACATTCGCTTCCAACGGCGCAAGCGTCCATATCCTTGACCTGGCGGAGGAGTCCGCGAAGCATGCCGCTACTGAAATCGGGGGAGCGACCTCCGGATCAGGCTGCGATGTCTCCGATCCTGCCAGTGTGAGCCATGCCTTCGAACAGATCCTGCAGTACGGGTGCGATCGACATTCTCGTGAACTGCGCCGGCATCTCCCACATCGGCAATCTTCTCAGCACGCATGCTGAGGAACTGGACCGGCTCTATCGGGTAAACGTGCGCGGCACGTTCCTCTGCATGCAGGCTGCGGTCGCGCACATGCAGAGCAGGACGGCGGCGTCATTCTGAACATGGCTTCGGTTGCCGCCACAGTTGGGCTGCAAGACCGGTTTGCCTACTCCATGACCAAGGGCGCGGTCGTATCGATGACTCTCTCCGTAGCTCGGGATTATCTTGGGGATAAGATTCGCTGCAACTGCATCTCGCCCGCTCGAATTCATACCCCGTTCGTCGATGGGTTTTTGAAGACGGAACTACGCGGGGCGCGAAGAAGAGATGTTTCAGAAGCTGTCGCAGGCGCAGCCGATCGGCCGTATGGGGCAACCGGCAGAGGTCGCCTCGCTCGCGCTCTATCTGTGCTCTGATGAGGCCGGCTTCATCACGGGCGTGGACTATCCCATCGATGGCGGCTTCATCAATCTGCGCTGAACCACGAAAGGGCGTCTCTTGGATCTGGGACTCGACGGGAAGGTCATCGTTGTTTCCGGTGGCGGCGCGGGCATAGGCGGCGCCATCTCGCGAGCCTGCTTGCGCGAGGGCGCACGTGTCATCGTCATCGGAAGAGCCTCTGACGAATGTTCAAGAGTTCATGGCAGAGATGAAGAAGGACAGCGCTCCCTGCGATCTGATTCAGACAGAACTTGGCGACTCCAGGCAGTGTGAAGCGGCCATTGCGCACATCCTGGAGCAGCACGGCGAACTCTATGGGTTGGTCAACAATGCCGGTGCGAACGATGGCGTTGGCCTGGAACACGGAGGCACCGAGCGCTTTGAGGAGAGCCTGCGGCAGAACCTGGTGCACTACTACGCGCTGGCTCATTTCGCATTGCCAGGCCTGAAGAGTTCCCGAGGCGCGATCGTAAACATCAGCTCTAAGGTGGCGCTCACGGGGCAGGGAGGCACCTCGGGGTATGCGGCGGCAAAGGGGCACAGCTTTCGCTCACGCGGGAATGGGCTGCCGAGTTGCTACCCTACGGCATTCGCGTAAACGCGATTTTACCCGCAGAGGTAATGACCCCGCTCTATCGTCGGTGGCTCGACTCCTTTGAAGATCCCGAGGCGAAGCTGCGATCGATCACCTCGCGCATCCCTCTCGGGAGAAGGATGACCGAGGCCAGTGAAATCGGTGCGATGACAGCCTTTCTCCTTTCGCCCACGCAGTCAGCACACACCACCGGACAACACATCGTGGTCGATGGTGGGTATGTGCATCTGGATCGCGCGCTTACGTAAGTCGACCATGTTACATATTCATCAGGAAACTTAAACATTCTGCCAGACCAGCAAGCGAGGAATGCATGAGCCGAGATCGTAGGGAGTTTATGAAATTGGCAGGAATCGCTGGTACCGCGGCTTTGTCTGTCGGGACGGTTACAGCGGATGCACAAACGCACGCCGCCAGCCCACTTGTCTTTGACGTGCGCAGGTATGGAACCAAGGGCGACGGCAAGACTGTAGACACCGCGGCCATCAACGCCGCAATCGAAGCTGCTGCCGCAGCAGGTGGCGGCACGGTGTATTTCCCCGCCGGAGTGTATGCGAGCTACTCCATTCACCTGAAGAGTTCCGTCGCTTTGTATCTCGACCAGGGAGCTACGATCCTTGCGGCTCCCACTCCGTATGAGGGACGACCCGGGCGGCTACGATGCCGCGGAGCCGCAGGGCGCATGGGAGCCGTACCAGGATTATGGTCACAATCACTGGCACAATAGCCTGATCTGGGGCGAGAATCTTCACGATATTTCGATCCTGGGTCCGGGACTGATCTGGGGAAAGGGTCTTAGCCGCGGCCACGACGAGAACGGCACTGCCGGACACACCAAGCCGGGTGTCGGCAACAAGGCGATCGCGCTCAAGAACTGCCGCAATGTGATCCTGCGCGATTTCTCCATCCTGCAAGGCGGCTGGTTCGGCATTCTTGCGACGGGCGTTGATAACCTCACCATCGACAACCTGAAGATCGATACCAATCGCGACGGGATGGATGTGGACTGCTGCAAGAACGTTCGCATCTCCAACTGCACGGTCAATTCGCCGTGGGATGACGGGATCTGCCCCAAGAGCTCTTTTGCGCTCGGCTATGCGCGTGCGACAGAAAACGTAACCATCACCAACTGCTTTGTCACCGGGGACTACCAGCTCGGATCGGTGCTGGACGGGACGTGGAAGCGGTTCGGTGCTGGCGATCGTAATGGGGCACCGGCCGCATCAAATTCGGCACCGAATCGAATGGCGGCTTCAAGAACATCACGGTTTCGAACTGTGTCTTTGAGAGTTGCGAGGGTTTGCTCTGGAGACCGTGGACGGCGCGCTTTGCGAAGACATCACCATCACCGGAATCGCCATGCGCGACGTTCGCAATTCGCCATTTTTTCTGCGGCTCGGCGCTGCGCATGCGCGGGCCGAAAGACGCGAAGATCGGCACGCTGAAGCGCATTCTCATCAGCAATGTCACCAGCTACGGCGCGGCGCAGTTGCCCTCGATCCTGAGCGGCATTCCAGATCATCCGGTAGAAGACGTCAAGATCAGTGACGTGTATCTGCACCAGCAGGGTGGTTCTGAGCTGGAGCCTCCATGCGCCAGCCTCCGGAGAAAGGCCGACGCTTATCCGGAACCGGAGATGTTCGGCAAGCTCCCGGCGTGCGGGATTCTTTGCCCGACATGTGCGCAACCTGGAGATGAGCAATGTGGAGATTGCCACGGAGAACCGCGATCAGCGTCCGCCCTTCTGGTTGAATTCGGTAGAGGGAGCGGATTTCTTCCGCGTCAAAGTGCCGAAGGACCAGACGCCCGCGTTTCAGCTCGAGCAGACGACCGGGTTTCGTGTCTTCGGCTGCCCGCGCATCAAGGACACAACGCTGGACACTGCAGACGACAACCAAGTGTAACTGCCACTGTCACTGTTACAGAGAAGACTCACCTGTCAGGCTGGAACCGGTGCGCGGGTCACACGCTCCGCGACGGCCAGACCGGTCAGCAGCAACCCCGCCGCTACAAAGAAAGGCATTCCCGGGGAATGAATCACCGCATGCGCGCCAATCGATTGGCTGAAGATGTAGGTGAAAAGCCCAGGCCCGACCATCCCGGCAATTCCGCGCAAGCTGTTGATCGCGCCCTGCAACTGGCCCTGCTCCGATGGGCCGATCTCGTGCGACATCATGCTCTGGGTCGAAGGCCACACCAGCGACATCAGGTTCATGACCGGAATCGCCATCCAGAAGAGCGCGCCCGTCTTTGAAAGCCCAAACATGGTGAAGCCCGGCTTCCGCACAGCAGACCGAGGAAAATCGAACGCCGCTCCCCCACCCTCGCGACGACCCGCTTGATCAGAAACCCGCCATAGATACCCGTGAAGATGCCAATCACGGCGAGCGACAAGCCTACCGTACGATCGGTCCAGTGATAGCGGTAATCGGCGTAGATCACATACACGTTCATCAGCGATTGCTGCGCGATGTAGCCGAGCAGCAGCAGGGCCGCGAGGCCCAGCAGCGACTTGCGGCGGTTCAACATGGCCACCGATCCCACGGGATTGGCGCGCTTCCAGCGGAAGGGGCTGCGATGCTCGAGTGACAACGACTCCGGCAGGATCAGCAGACCGTAGAGGCCATTGACCATGCTCAATCCGCCGGCCACCCAGAAGGGCAATCGCGGATTGACATTCCCCAGCAAGCCACCAAGCGCAGGTCCAACCACAAAGCCGATGCCAAACGCGGCATTCAACATGCCGAAGGCTGCTGCCCGCTTCTTCCACGGCGTGACGTCGGCCATGTAGGCCATCGCCGTTGGCACGCTCGATGCGGTCAGGCCGGAGATCACGCGGCCAAGGAAGAGCCACCTCAGCGTCGGTGCCCAGGCCATCAACATGTAGTCCAGCCCCAGGCCAAAGTTTGAGAGCAGCACGACTGGTCTGCGGCCGAAGCGGTCAGAGAGTGACCCAAGCACCGGGGAAAAGAAGAACTGCATGACCGCGAAGACGGTCCCGAAGATGCCCAGCATCTGCGCCGCGCTGACCGCGTTGCCGTTCATGAAGCTCGCAATGAGCCGGGGCAGCACAGGCGCGATCATCCCCAGCGCCAGCATGTCGAGCGCTACGGTGAAGAAGATGAACGTGGCCGCGGCGCGTCGCGGTCCGCCAGGCGTGTCGCCTCCCTCGGCTTCGGGCGCGACAACGATCTCAGGCTCAGTGAGCAGCGGATTCGGTTGATCTTCAGGAGCATCGATCGAGTCGGGCATAGGGTTGCGGGAAAGCGATGCGCAATCTTACCAGCCGGTCAGTTTCGCGATTCCGGTTCCGTGCGGTAGTTCTCGCCGTGAGATTCAGCGAATGCTCCTGCGAACTTCGCAGTAGCTCGAAATCGAGAGTTCCTGCAGTTGGCGCAGTCGAGCAGCGAACCAAGTTCAGCTCGTGCAGGTATGCTCGGCAGCCGCCCCGGCGCCGATGATGCCTACAGTTGGATCTTCCGGCAGAACCTCCACCGAGTAGTTCTGCAGCGGGCTCATCTTCACCATCTCGTGCAGATACTGTTGAGCAGCGTGCAGATCGAGGTCGCCGCGTTGTGGCCGGTGATGTAGAACTTGCCCGGGCCCGCCATGTGGATCGTGCGTGGCCGTCGCCGCCGCCAGCGCGCGATGCCACAGCTCGCACGAAATCGATGCAGCGCTGGTCGCCCTTCTTCGGCCGCTCTCGAAAACCTCGTCCGGCTCCATTCGAGGAAGCGCAGGCGCATCGCGCGATGGCCCATGATGCCTTCCAGGTGGCCGCGTCCGCCGCAGCCGCAGATACTTCTCCCTGGTCGAGCGACACCACCTGTGGCCGCCCTCCCACACGCCCTCGACGTACGGGATAGCGCCCGAAGCCGATGCCGTTGCCGAGGGTCCAGACGCGGATCAGCCGATCCAGTTGCCCGCGCGTCGCCGCGATGCCCGCCGCCACGCATCGGCGTCGTTGAACACGCGACCGGCACGTCGAAGCCGCGTCCGTCAGCGCACGCGCACCAGCTCGCTCGCATGTGCAGCCCTTCAGCTGCTGCAGGTTGGGCGATTCCTCGATCACGCCATCGCGGATGATGCCGGGAAACGCCGACGCCGATCGCCTCGATCGTTCGCCGGCCGTGCCGACCGCGCAGGATCTGCTCGCAGATGATCTGCGCAGCAATGCGTCCGCGGGCAGGACTCGATCAGCGCGTCCGGTGTCGTCCGAGTCTTCGGGAACAGCGTCGCAGCGCCGCACGAGCTTGTGGTTCTCCACGACGCCCGCGACCACGTGCTCGGCCATGGTCACGCCAATCGTGCGTCGCATTGCTTCCTCCTGCCTGGCCAGCGGTTCGCCGTCGACTGCATCTCCTCGAACCGGCCAAGCTTGTTCGAGGCCGTTGAACGCCGCCGCCTTGTAGCATTCGGCCAGCGTCGGATAGTTGAAAACCGTGTCGACGAAATAGTCCACCGTGCCGCCCAGAATCATCACCGCCTGCCCGATGTGCAGCAACTCCGCCGCGCCTTCGCCAATGATGTGCACGCCCAGAACCTGGCGCGTCTCGCGGTGGAAGATCATCTTCAGCCGCCCCGTGGTGTCGCCGCGAATCTGCCCGCGCGCGATCTCGCGATAATACGCCACGCCCACTTCGTACGGCACGTCCTCTTCGGTCAACTGCTCTTCCGTCTTGCCGATGAACGAAATCTCCGGGATGGTGTAAATGCCGTACGGATAGATTGCCGGGTTGGAGTGGATCGTCTTGTCATCGAACGCGTGCGCCGCGGCGATCCGGCCCTGCTCCATCGAAACCGAAGCCAGGCTGGGAAAGCCGATCACGTCGCCCACCGCGTAGATGTGCGGCTGCTTGGTCCGATAATCCGCGTCCACCGGGATGCGCCCGCGATTGTCGGCCTCGATGCCGGCCGCCGCCAGGTTCAGCTCGTCGACATTGCCCTGCCGCCCCACCGCGTACAGCAGCGCGTCGCCGGAGATCTTCTTCTTGCTCTCCAGATTCGCGACCACCGTGCCGTCCGGCAGTCTCCTCCACGCTCTCCACCTCTTCGTTCAGCCGCATGGTGACGCGGCTGTCGCGCAGATGATAGCGACAGCGCCTCCACCATCTCCGCATCGGCGAACTCCAGCAGCCGGGGCCGCTTCTCGATCAGGATCACGCGCACGCCCAGCGTCGCGAACATGCAGGTGTATTCCACGCCGATCACGCCGCCGCCCACCACGATCAGCGTCTTCGGGATCTCCGGCATCTGCAGAATCTGGTCGCTGTTGATGATGTTGCGGCCGTTGATCGGCACCTTCGGCGACGACGGCCGGCTTGGTGCCGGTGGCGATGATGATCGTTGTCGGCTTCGTACGCGTTGGCTCGCCGCGCGAGCTCTCGACGCGAACGTGGTGCGGATCGACGAAACTGGCGACGCCGTTCAGCACTTCGACGCTGTTGCGCGAAAGCTGCGCCTGGGTGACGTCGATCTCGGTCTTGATCACATGCTGGACCCGGAAGGCCAGGTCCGCCATGGTGATCTTTTCTTCACGCGATAGTTCATGCCGTAGATCGCCCGGTAGTTGTACCGGAGAGGTGCAGCACCGCTTCGCGCATGGTCTTGCTGGGAATCGTGCCGGTGTTGATGCAGGCGCCGCCGACCACCTCGCGCCTTTCGACCACCGCCACGCGCTTGCCGGCTTCGCGCCGAGATGGCGGCGCGCTGCCCCGCCGGGCCGGAGCCGATGACGATCAGATCGAAAGTGTCCATGAAAGGCGCTCGGGAAAGAGTCACGGGAGCGTGTCTGCTCCCAGGGTCGGTTGCCTAGAAGCTAACACATTCCACGCGCGGCTCTCGACGCAGGCAGATGGTGAAGTTCATCCTATCGTTCGCCGCGGCAGGCATTCGTGAATATTCGAAAGGCTCATTCTGGCTTTGTTCCATTGTCCTTGCCAGACGGATACAAACGTGAGATAACTACGTAATGCGTAGTAAGCGCGACGTAGTAGCGGAAGGCAGTGGCGAACTCGGGCACTACTCTGACCCACCCCTGCTGGTGCTTGCCAGCCTGGCCAGCGGACCGAAGCACGGACACGCCATGATCGAAGACATTGCACGACTTTGTGGAACGCGGCTGGGTCCGGGAACGCTGTACGGCGCGATTGGGCGCCTGGAGCAGCAGGGCTGGATCGAACCGCTTGAGCCGGAGGAGCGTCGCCGGCCTTATCGCATCACTGGTGAAGGTTTGCGCGTTCTTCGCGCCAGGCTGGCGACGCTGAATCAGTTCGCCAAAGCGGGACTGGCGAGGCTGGAGCTCCTATGAGCCGCAGGCTTGCCCACCTGCTCACCTGCCTGTACCCTCGCCGCTGGAGAGAGCGTTACGGTGAGGAGTTCGAGGTGCTCCTGCAGCACGCAACCAGCCGCGTCGACCTTCGCACCGCGGTAAACATTGTCTGTTCGGCACTGTACGAGCACATCTTCCCAATTGGAGGACGCAAAATGGATCCACATCTCAGTTACGGCGCAATGATCAAGAAACCTGCCGCCTTTCTTCCGCTGGCCATGTCACTCGTCGCGCTGTCGCTCGTGCTGGTTCACGTTGCGTTGTTCGGCGCTGTCCGCGAGGCTGATGAAGGTCCAACTGCTCACATCTGGCAAATTCTCATGGCCGGACAGTTGCCTCTGGTGGCGTGGTTCGCGATCAGGTGGCTGCCCCGGGCTCCGCGACAAACCGCGTATGTGCTGGCACAGCACGCCGGCGCCGCGCTGGCCTCGGTTGCGACCGTCTTCTTTTTCAATTTGGGCTGATTAACGGCCGAACTACTCTGCCGGGTACGGGCGCTTACCGGATGGACGAGGCAGGTCATTCGGAGGAACTCCGCCGCATGGATTCCACCGCGACGCCTACACTCGAAGCATGCACCTCTATGCCATCACGGACCGGCGGTCCCTCGGCGACGACGAACCTCTCCGCCAGGATCGGCTGCTCGCGCTCTGTGCCGAATGGGCGCGCGGGGGCGTGGATACGATTCAGATCCGGGAAAAAGACCTTGAGCCCGAAACGTTGGTGACCCTCGCCAGGCGTGTCGTGGAAGTGGTGCGCGCCGAGTCGCAGACCACGCGGGCCCTGCTCAACGGAGGCCCGGAATTGGCTCTGGCAGCGGGCGCCGATGGCGTCCACCTTCCCGGCGGCCGGGCTGTGGGAGAGATCGCCAAGATCCGGGATCACTGGCGCACCGCTGGGCGTTCAAGGCCTCCGCTGGTGAGCGTTGCCTGCCATTCGGTTGCCGAAGTAGAACGCGCCGAGGCGGAAGGAGCGGACCTCGCGGTGCTGGCTCCGGTCTTTGGCAAGCACCTGCTGTCGGGAGAAATGCTGCCCGGGATTGGACTCGACACGCTGACGCAAGCCTGCAAGGCCGCGGGAAAGATTCCTGTGATCGCATTGGGAGGAGTGACCGTCGAAAATGCTCACGCGATGCCTCGAAGCAGGCTGTGCGGGGGTCGCAGGCATTCGTCTTTTTATCGGCGAAGCTTGGCGAATTCTGCGATAATGAGATCGCGCAACACGGTAGTATCTCAGTTTGAAATTGCTACAGGTCGAGCGTGCTGATGCCACGAAACGTTAGTTCAGTGAAGATCGTTTCTCGTTCCTCGCTCCTTAGTTAGCCATCCACGATTCGGAAAATCGCCGCTTCAAATCATCGTCGGAGCCATTGATTACCTGCTGCAGTTCCGGCGTAAGCGCTCTCCTGGAGCTGCTGATTTTAGCCACCTTATCCATGTTAACGGTGTGCTCGGTTTCTGTTTCCAGATCCCAAACCGCAACCCCGCCGGGATGGTTTGACGATATTCGGGCATCCGGGTTTATCCCGAGCTGTCGATGCAACATTCCAAGGCTCACTGCGCGATGAATCTCCATTTTTGTGCTCCGCTTTGCTATTGTATGGCGCGCGTATCCCAACCAATGCAGGTACCAAGGCTGGAGCGTGTGGATTTCAAGCTGACCCACTACCTGGTCGGCGCCCCTTTCGGTCGGCGGGCTTCTGGGTGATGCTCTCAGAATAGACACTCCGAGGAAGATTTTCCTCCCGTGCACTTTGCCTTGGTGAGGCTTGCCATGCTCATTACCGTTGCCGATCTGGAACGCGAGCCCCTTGAATTTGACCTGAAATTTTATCCCGGCAGCATCGATTACGGAGAGGATATTAGCAACTGGATCCCGCTTGCCGTCAAAGGCCGGGCCGACTGATCGTGGAACATCGCGGCCCGGGCGAAATCGTCGCGGACATTCGCGTGCGAGCCGAATACCAGGCACGCTTCGAGCTCCAGTGCGCGCGGTGCGTCGAGCCGGTGGAGCAGCCACTTGGCGGGGACTTCGACCTGCTGTATCGCCCCTTCGGTGCCGATGGTGGCGCCTCGGAGCATTCCATTACCACTTCTGAGACTGAAATCGGGTATTATCAGGAAGGTGGTCTTGTGCTGGAGGATGTTCTGCGGGAGCAGGTGCTTTTGTCTCTCCCGCTAGAACGCTTTGCCGCGAAGACTGCAAAGGACTTTGCCCGCGCTGCGGCCGAAATCTGAACGAGGAGACTGCAACTGCGAGGAGACTCCCTCCGATCCGCGGTGGTCAGCTCTCGCGGATTTGCGCAGCCGGCTGAAACAGTAAAGCAGGGACGTACCCCGACTCCGATCACCTGGTTCTGACGGAGTCGGCGAGGTCGCCGGGATGAGAGGAATCTGCAATGCCGAATCCAAAGCGACGCCACTCCAAGGCCCGCACTTCAAAGCGCCGTCGCATGACGCGCTGACTCCCATTGGCCTGGCCGAGTGCCCGAACTGCCACGAGCGGAAGCTGCCGCATCGGGCCTGCCCCAAGTGCGGCTACCTATAAGGGGCACGAAGTTCTGGAAGTGAAGGAAGCCAGCTAACTCCGACCATCGATGCTGATTGACATCGCTCTCGACGCCATGGGCTCGGACAAGGCGCCGGAACCTGAGATTCGGGGCGCGATCCTTGCCTGCCGGAACTTCCCGGTGCGCGTTCACCTGGTGGGCCCGGAGCCGCGCTGCGCGATTCTCGATGGCATCTTGAGGGGAGCGGCTTGCCGATCGAGATCGTCAACGCCACCGAGCACATCGCGATGGACGAGAAGCCGGCGCAACGCCGTGCGCAGCAAGCGCGACAGTCGATGCGCGTCGGGCTGCAAACTGGTGCGCGAAGGCGGGCTGCGGGATTCTTCACCGCAGGCAATACCGGCGCAGCATGGCGACCGCGAAGATGGTTATGGGCGCTCTGCCGGGTGTCGATCGTCCGGCGCTGGCCACGGTCTTGCCGACGCGTCGGGAAGTCCCGGCGTTCTGCTGGACGTCGGCGCCAACGTCGACTGCAAGCCGCAAAACCTCGAGCAGTTCGCGATCATGGGCGAGATTACGCGCGCAGCGTGCTTCGGATTCGCAACGCCGCGAGTCGGCCTTCTTCGATCGGCGAAGAAGAAGCCAAGGGCAACGAACTCACCCGCGAGGCCTTGCGCTGCTCAAGCTGCTGCCGATCAACTTTATCGGCAACGTCGAAGGCCGCGATATCTATAACGGCGACGCCGACGTCATTGTCTGCGACGGATTTGTCGGCAACGTCGCGCTGAAGACTCAGAAGGCCTGAGCCGGCCTGGTGCGCGAGATGCTGAAGGCAGTCGCTGACCAAGACCGTCACCGCCCAGGTCGGAGCGCTGCTCTCGCGCAAGGCTTTCAACGCATTCAGAGGCTCGACCCGTCGGAATACGGCGGCGCGCCCTTGCTGGGCGTCGGGGTGTCTGCATCGTCGGACATGGATCGTCGAACGATCGGGCGATCATGAACGGGATTCGCGTGGCTGCAGAGTTTGCGCAGTCGGGCATGAACGACCGCCTGGAGCGGGAATTCGGTCGGCGGCCCGCCGAGCCGGCCGCGTGGCAGATCTTGGACTTCCGATTCAATAACCCGCGCCGGCTTGCAACCCGCATCATTCTCCTTTCGAATACCCATTGCCATGAGTCAACCCAAGATTGCTTTCTTTTCCCTGGCCAGGGCTCGCAATCGGTGGGCATGGGCCACGACCTCTTCGATAAGTTTCCCGTCGCGCGGCAAACCTTTGAAGAAGCAGACACGGCTCTGGGATTCTCCCTGTCCTCGCTTTGTTTCGATGGACCCGACGAGAAGCTTCGCCTGACCGAGTTACCCAGCCAGCGATTTTCACCGTCTCAGTGGCTGCGCTTCGCGTTCTCAACGAGCATGGCGTCAACGCGAAGCTCGCGGCGGGGCACTCACC
>CAVVJK010000014.1:0-28750 GCA_963748555.1 uncultured Acidobacteriaceae bacterium | reverse complement strand
ATCCTCAGACCCATCGAATTCCGACTTCGCAAATCTCGACTAAGGGCTGCTTCAAGTGCGCGTAGTCTCGCTGCTGGCCAGCGCGACGGAGATTGTCTGCGCCCTCGGTGCGGAACATACGCTGGTCGGGCGTTCGCATGAATGCGACAATCCCGACTGGGTACGCCGTCTGCCCGCCTGCAGCGAACCTGCCTTCGACGTCACCGTTTCGAGCGCGCAGATCGATGCGGAAGTGCGGCG
This sequence comes from uncultured Acidobacteriaceae bacterium, assembly GCA_963748555.1. Classification (GTDB taxonomy): domain Bacteria; phylum Acidobacteriota; class Terriglobia; order Terriglobales; family Acidobacteriaceae; genus CAWKKW01. Next base: position 28,510 of record CAVVJK010000014.1, on the reverse strand, counting down.
CAGGCTTGGAGCCGGTGAACCGCTGTATCGCATCCATGGCGACCTGATTCGCGATCTGCAACCCGATCTTCTGATCACGCAAGCCCATTGCGAAGTGTGTGCCGTGACTCCTGGCGATCTCGAGCGGAGCGGCTCGTGCGCTGTGAGTGCAAAGCAGATTGCCTTGTCCGCATTCTCTCTCAACGACATCTTCGAAAGCATTCGCCAGATCGCGCAAGCCCTGGATCTTGAAGCGCAGGGCGAAGCGCTGATAGCCCGCGAGCAAAATCGCCTCGACCGCGTCAAGGAGCGAGTCGCCCGCTTCGCGCCGCCGACGGTCGTGATGATGGAGTGGACCGACCCTGTGTTTGCGATGGGGAACTGGGGTCCCGAACTGGTCGAGATTGCCAACGGCAGGCTCGTCATCGGGAACAAGGGTGAATACTCGGCCGCGATTCACGGCGAACAGCTCCGCGAAGCCGATCCGGAGTACCTGATTGTCGCGCCGTGCGGCTACACTCTCGAGCGGAGCCTGCGCGAACAGAGCGTTCTCGAACAGTACCCGTGGTGGCCCGAGCTTCAAGCCGTTCGCAACGGCAACGTATTCTTTGCCGATGGCAACCTGTTCTTCAATCGATCGGGAATGACCGTCTCCCGGACGGCGGAAATCATCGCGGAGATTCTGCACGGCGTCTCGTTCGGCGAGCCAGCCGAAGAGCAATGGCGGCGACTCCAGACGAGCGCCCCGCGCCTGATCGGGAGCCGCGATTGAGGAAGGTACTGGTGTCCTGGAGCAGCGGCAAAGACAGCGCATGGACGCTGCATCTGCTGCGGCAGCAGCCCGATGTCGAGGTGGTCGCGCTGTTCACCACCTTCAACTCAAACGCGGATCGCGTCGCGATGCATGCGGTCCGGCGCACGCTGGTGATTGCTCAGGCGGAGCAAATGGGATTGCCGCTCTGGGCGGTGGAGCTTCCCTGGCCCTGTTCCAACCTCATCTATGAAGAGCAACTGCAGCCCGTATGGCAGAGAGCACGGGAAGAGGGCATCACAGCCGTTGCGTTTGGAGACCTCTTCCTTCAGGAGATTCGCAACTATCGCGTGCAGCAACTAGAGGGCAGCGGCCTGGAACCGATCTTCCCAGTCTGGGAGATGCCAACCGCTCAACTCGGACGCGACCTGATCGCGGCGGGAGTCAAGGCGAAGCTCACCTGCGTGGATACCAGCAAGCTGGCCAGATCGTTTGCTGGCCGCGACTACGACCAGTCTCTTCTTGCGGATTTGCCGCCCGAGATCGATCCCTGCGGCGAAAACGGCGAGTTCCACACCTTCGTGTATGACGCGCCAGTTTTCCGCCACCCCATTGCCGTGCAGGTAGGTGAGCTGGTCGAGCGCGAAGGATTCCTCTTCGCCGACCTGCTTCCCGGCGGCCTTCCCTCTCATCGGTAACGGAAGCGCGAGTACCCACCATTCGGGGTGGTCAAGAAACGGCGGGTGCCCCATCCTTCGCGTAGTTTGCGAAGGGTGGGAGAGGATGGCATCAGTCCCAAAACCTCGGGTGCCCCTCGGGTCCCAAGACGGCGGGTGCCCCATCCTTCGCGCAGTTTGCGAAGATTCTCTCTTGCACTTCAAGCATTTTTTCTCTTTTATGGGGTGTCAAGAGGGGATATTTCTCTTTTCAGCCAGGGAAGATTCTCTCTTGCACTTCAAGCATTTTTTTCTCTTTTAGGGGTGTCCAGAGGGGATATTTCTCTTTTCAGCCAGGGATGATGGCGGGCAGGAGCGCGGGGAAGAGTTTGCTTCCGTCGTAGGGTGTTTCACTGCGAAGTATCCCGTAGATGGCATGGAGCAGCTTGCGAGCGACGGCGATGATCGCCTGAAGCTTAGCCTTGTGACGACTCAGGAGTGTTTCGTAGAACGCCTTCAGGTGAGGATCGAGACGAACGGCAACCAGGGCGGGCATGTAAAGCGCGCGACGCAGATACCGATTGCCAGCCCGACTCATGCGGGAGGGCTTGTGCACCGAGGTTCCCGAGACCTGGTGCACCGGATCCAGGCCGCTGTGCGCCACCCACTGCCGCACTGACATCTCCGGGGACAGCGACGAGAGCTCGCCCAGCAACTGAACCGCGCTGATCTCGGCGATGCCTGGGATGCCGATGAGCAGGCTCGAACTGTTTCCGGATCGTTTCATCGCTGCGAACCAGTTCTCTCGCCTCGCGGCGGAACCGCAGGATGCGCCGCTCGAGCGAAGCCATGGAGCGCTTCAAGTCGTTCACCACGCAGCGCGGCGTCGCCGCTGATTTCTCCGCGGCATGGAGGCGGTTGTTTTGCCGTGTGTATTCTGCTGTTAGACCGAGGAGATGGCGGCTGATGGTGCGCAGTTGCAAGCCATTCAGACTCGGTGCGCGCCACGGCGTGAAGGGCATACGGCGGCTATATTCGGCCAACGCCTGCGCATCCGCTGAGTCGGTCTTCGACCGTCGCAGTGTCTGCGCGAAGCGATGGACCAACTTCGGGTTCAGCACCGCGACCTCGATGCCCTCCGCCCGATCCAGCGCCATCGCCAGGTCCAGCGAGTAGATGCCGGTCGCCTCCAGCGATACTCTCACCCGCGCCTTGCGCTTGCGCAGCCAGCCGATCAGGGCCTTGTGCCCGCTGGCGTTGTTGTTGAACACACGTTGCTCGAACCGTTGATCTTCTTGATGAACGGCTGCGGCAAGAGTCGCCGCACTCACATCGATGCCGCAAAATACCGTGGACTGCACGGATGGATTCGGCTTGCTCATGACGATTCCTTGAAGGTACGATCTGTCTCGGCTGCCGCCCCTGTCCGCGTCAACGGGCTTGCTCTTCGCGCCGCCCTTGAACATGCAGGCTCAAAGGCCTCCGATTCTCCACGGCGTAAAAAGAGAGGGGCGGGGGCCTCTCTTCGACAACAGGCTCAGACAAAGCTGGCCTCGGGTGGGAACGGCCTCTCCGCCGAAACGTGAACCTATCGTCACGCCTCTGAAAGCAACAGTGAAGGTAGGGGAGACTGGCATACGCGCAAATCGCTAAATCCACAGTTCATCGACCGTTGACCCACTGTCGCTGAACAGAGAAAGCGCGCGAACCGGTAAATCCGAGTCTTGACTCCAGTCCCGCACTCTGTAACCATCCATCCTATGATTTCCGGCTCACAGCTTCGCGCCTCGTCTTCTTTGCCGCTTCTGCGGCAGCGCGAACTCGTCGTGCGCGTTCCCCATCGCCATTATTGGGCGCATTTTCATGCGCCTTCCGAGCGGTGCGGGCACGTAGGCAATCCGGAACAGAGATCAGATTCCAGAAAAGCCACCAGCCGCACCGAGCGGAGGGTGGCTTTTCTTTTGGTAACACCAGCAGTTGCTGAGGAGAGCGAGATGCAAGGACCCGTCGAGAGCACCACCCAAGCGGCAGTCACCCTTCACGATGTACAGCAGGCGCGCGCGCGCATACGCAACCACATCTACCTGTCGCCGTGCCAGCGTTCGGAAGAGTTGTCGCAGATGACCGGCCAGGAGGTCTTTCTCAAGCTCGACAACCTGCAGCGTACCGGCGCATTCAAGGAGCGCGGCGCGCTGAACAAGATTCTCACCCTGAGCGAAGACGAGAAGCGCCGCGGCGTGATCGCCGCCAGCGCCGGGAACCACGCGCAGGCGGTCGCTTACCATGCGACCCAGCGCGGCATCCGTTCGCAGATTGTTATGCCGCTCATGACGCCGCTGGTGAAGGTCTCCGCGACCCGGGGCTTTGGCGCGGAGGTTATCCTGCACGGCGCCAATTACGACGAAGCGTGCGCCGAGGCCGTGCGCCGGGCAGAGACGCTGGGCATGACGTTCCTGCACCCCTTCGACGATGCCGCCGTGATCGCCGGGCAGGGAACCATTGGTCTCGAGATGATGGAGCAGGTGCCGGATCTCGAGGCGGTCGTCATTCCCATCGGCGGCGGCGGCCTGATCAGCGGTGTCGCCTGCGCCATCAAAGAAACCAATCCGAAGATCCGGGTTATCGGCGTGCAGACCGACCGTCTGCCCTCGATGTTGCGCGCGATGCAGGCCGGCTCCCAGATCACCATGGCTGCCAACGCGACCATCGCTGACGGCATTGCGGTGAGGCGCGCCGGCGACCTGACTCTGCCGCTGGTGCAGCGCTACGTCGATGAAATCGTAACCGTGGATGAGGAAGAAATCGCGAACGCCATCCTGGTCCTGCTGGAGCGGGAGAAGACCCTGGCCGAAGGCGCCGGAGCGGTTGCCCTGGCTGCGTTGCTGCAGCAGAAGACTTCGCTGGTCGCCAAGCGAACCGCTGTCCTGGTCTGCGGCGGCAACATCGACGTCAGTCTCCTGGCCAAGATTATCGAACGCGGCCTGGTCAAAGATGGACGCCGCACACGGCTGCGAATCCACCTCACCGATCGCCCGGGAACGCTGCACGAGGTCACCAGCATCATCGCCGACCAGCGCGCCAACATCGTCCAGACGCAATACGATCGCACCTACTACGGTGTGAACCTTGGAGACACGGCCATCGACATCACGCTCGAAACCCGCGGCGCGGCCCACATCGAAAGCCTGACCCAGGCGCTGACAGACGGCGGCTACCGCCACGAGCGGATCGAGTAGGCAGATTTTTTTAGAAAGCTCCGGGCTCTACGGCCTCAGCGATCGGAGACGCGCGCCGTGGAGCTGCGCTCGATCAGCACGGTCTCGATGACGAATTCGGTTCCCACGTGTGTCGTCCTGGGTCCGTTGCTGAACAGGGCATGGAAGGCGGCGCGGGCGATCTCGGGGCGAGAGATGCGGACCGTGGTAAGCGCCGGCTGGGTAAAGGCGCTGATCTCGATATCGTCGAAGCCCACGACCGAGATGTCCGCCGGAACGCGAAGCCCGTGTTCGAAGATCGCACCCATCGCGCCGATCGCCGTCAGGTCGTTCGAGGCCAGAATCGCCGTAGGCCTGACCGGGTTTTCGAGCATTCGTGTCATGCCCTCGCGGCCGCCATCCATGCGGTGATTGCCCTGCTGCAGAAAGTGTTCCGGCAACTCGATTCCGGCCCGCTGCAGGCTCTCCGCAAACGCCAGGTGCCGGGTCCGCGCCGATTTCAGGTTCATTGGCCCGCTGATGAACCCGATGCGTTCGTGACCCAGCGAGGTCAGGTGAGCGACGGCGCGGTCGATGCCCGTGGCATAGTCCAGGACAATGTTGCTGACGCCCTCGCGAGGTGTACCCGGTGTCGAGAAACACAATGGGAATGCCCCGGCCGCTCAGTTCGCCGATGAACCTCTCGTCCACTTCCGAGGTCAGGATCGCGACACCCTCCACCTTGCGCTGCAGCATGCGGCGGACGCAAAGCTCCATCCGGTGCGGATCGTAGTTGGTGTTCGCGATCAGCACCTCTTGCCCGTATTGCACCGCGACATCTTCAAAGCTGCGCACCAGTTCCGGAAAGAAGGGATTGGTGATGTCGGAGATGATGAGCCCATAGAGGCCGCTGCGCCCGGAGCCGAGAGCGCGGGCGTTGTTATTCGGGTAAAACCCCAGTTCCTGCACTGCGCGACGCACACGCTCGGCCGTCTCCGGCGTGACCTTGTCGGAGCCGTTGATGGTTCGGGATACCGTCGCGGTCGAAACTCCAGCCAGGCGCGCGACTTCTTTGATATTCATGCGTCTCTCTCAGCGGCAGCGAGGCAAGTGTAAGGTGGGCAGCGGCCGGGAGCAAGCACTAGGATTGAGCCGCTATAATCCCGTTGGCAGGCCGGCTCGGAAATCCGAGCCGAAAGTGGCTGGCCGCTGACAGACAAGAATGTTGATTCGCAGGCTTGGCTTTGCGAATCGGTACGGTTCGAAATGAACGAGGCATCTGGGCTAGCCTTCTGCTCACATTCCGCAGGCGGGGCTCCAGACCGGCTTGTAACTCACTCCTCAAGGATTTGAATGTTGCGTTTGCAAGGAATCATGGTTTCCGGTCTGACCGCATTGCTGGCGGTCGCCGCAGCAGCACAGTCGCAGGCTCCGCCTCCAGCCAAGCCGTCAGGGATGGGAGGCAACAGTACCGGCGGTGTCTTTGCCGCGGTGCATGATGCCGCCAACCGGCCCATCACCGCCGGAGGCTTCGTCGACTCCGGTCCGGTGGTCTTTCAGGACATCGCCAAGCAGGCAGGCCTGACCAGTTGGAAGCACACCATGGGTTCGCGCGACAAGCTATACATCATCGAGGCGGACGGCTCCGGCGTGGGTCTCATCGATTACGACAACGATGGCTGGCTGGACATCTACATGGTCAACGGATCGACTTACGAGGCCTTCAACGGCAAGGGCGAAGCGCCTCATGCCGCGCTATTCCACAACAACCACGACGGTACTTTTACCGACGTGACTGCCAAGGCCGGAGTGAGCAATGATCGCTGGGGCTTTGGCGTGGCAGTGGCCGATTACGATAACGACGGCTGGCCCGACCTCTTCGTTGCCAACTACGGCAAGAGCCGCCTCTACCACAACAATCACGACGGCACCTTCACCGACGTGGCCGAAAAGGCCGGGCTCACGCTTCCGGGCAACTGGTCGGCCGGCGCGACCTTTGGCGATTACGACGGAGATGGCAGGCTCGACCTGTTTGTCTCCGGCTATATCCACTACGACATGAGCACCCAGCCCGCTCCGGGATCGAAGGCGTGTCTCCACCTCGTACTGCCAGTTCCGCGGCATCAATGTGATGTGCGGGCCGCGCGGTCTCAAGGGCGAACGCGACCATCTCTTCCACAACAATGGCGACGGCACCTTCACCGATGTGAGCGAAAAGGCCGGTGTAAGCGATCAAAACGAATACTACGGATTTACTTCGGTCTTTGTGGACCTGAATAACGACGGCAAGGTCGACCTGCTGGTGGCCGATGACTCCACGCCCAACTACCTTTACATCAACAAGGGCGACGGAACCTTTGAGGACGACAGCTACGCCTCGGGCTACGCGCTCAACCAGGATGGCCGCGAGACTGCTTCGATGGGTGTGGCCGTCGGCGACTACATGAACAATGGCCGTGTCGACCTGGTGAACACCGACTTCTCTGACGACTACAAGGTGATCTACCGCAATGATGGTGACGCCAACTTCACCGACGTGACCTACAAGCTCGGGATCGCGCAGACCACCATCCCCTTCGTCTCGTGGGGCACCGGCCTCTATCGACTTCGACAACGACGGCTGGAAGGATCTCTTCATCGTCGACGGGCACGTCTATCCCGAAGTGGACAAGATGGACTTCGGCACCTCCTATGCGGAGCGTCCGCTTGCTCTTCCATAACAACAAGGGACAGAAGTTCGAGTACGTGCCTCCGGTCAAAGATACGGGCCTGGCGGTGGTGGTCTCAGGTCGGGGCGCGGCCTTCGGCGATCTGTTCAATGACGGCAAGATCGACGTCGTGATCAACGCCATGGACGGCGTCCCGGTGCTGTTGCGCAACGTGAACGAAGACCATAACCACTGGGTGGAGCTGAAACTCGTTGGTAACGGGAAAGGCCCGCGGGACGCGGTCGGCACCACCGTGTATCTCACCGCCAACGGCGTACGTAGCGCGAAGACGTTATGAGCGGCGGCAGTTACATCTCTTCCAATGACCAGCGGCCGCATTTCGGTATCGGCAGCGCGACCAGTGTCGATGAGGTCGAGGTTCACTGGCAGGGCGGCAAGGTGGAGAAGGTAAAGCTGCCCGGAGTGGACAAGATCTACACCATCGAGGAAGGCAAAGGCGTCACCGGCGAAACTTGCGCCAAGTGCCCATCCGCCGCGCCGGCGTCCGCTGCGAAAAAGTAGCCCGCTGCCTCCAGAATCGGGAATCAGAAGCGTCGGTGCGCCTGCGCTGAGCTCTTCCGGTAGAATTCTCGAAACTGCCATGAATATCGAAGAGCTCTTGCGGGAAGTCGAGTCTCGTACGTCGCAGCGGAGGCGCGCCCGCCGTGATCTGGGAGTGGAGTACGATTCGCGGCGAGTTGCGGCCGGGCTCGCTGTTCGTGGCTATGCAGGGCGGCACCGCCGACGGCAATCGCTTCATCGAGAGTGCTATTCAACAGGGCGCGGTTGCGGTGGTTACCGATTCGGCTGCGGCCTTCGATCGTATTCGGCGCGACGATTGCCGGAGCTTGGCCCTGGTCGAGGTCGAACATGGCCGACGTGCCCTCGCCCAGATCTCTGCCAACTTCTTCGGCCATCCGGAACGGAAGCTGAAGCTAAGCGGCGTGACCGGCACCAACGGCAAGACCACCACTGCCTTCCTGCTCGATGCCATGCTGAATCATCAGGGCGCAAGACGGTTCTGGTCGGGACGATCGAGTATCACGTGGCCGGCGCTAGTCAAGCCCTCGCCGCACACCACGCCCGAGTCGCGCGATCTGTTGGAGCTTTTCGCCGAAGGCGTGCGTGCCGGTGCCACCGAAGCGGTCATGGAGGTCTCCTCCCACGCGCTCCATCAGGGCAGGACCTCGGGACTGCCATTCGAAGTTGCTATCTTTACCAACCTCACTCGCGACCACCTCGACTATCACGGCACCATGGAGAGCTACTTCGAGGCCAAGCGCATGCTCTTTGACGGATCGCAGGTCGCGCCGCCGCGCTTCGCCGTCATCAATCTCGATGATGCGTACGGAGTGCAGATGGCCGAGGCGGCGCTCTCGGCGGGTCGGAAGTCTTCGCCTATGGGATTCAGCGTGGCGCCTTTCGCGCCGGCAACATCGTCATGTCCGCTGCGGGAATGCAGTTTCAGATGACTACCCCCGGATGGGACGATTCAGCTTCGAACCCGGCTCACCGGCAAGGTGAATGTCTACAACCTGCTGGCTGCCTCGGCCGCAGCCATGGCGCGCGGGCTTACGCCTGACCAGATCGCCGCCGGGCGCAGCTGCGCTCAGCTTCGTGCCCGGCCGCTTTCAGACGGTTGACGCGGGTCAGCCTTTTGCCGTCGTAGTGGACTACGCGCACACCGATGACGCGCTCCGCAACCTGATCGCGCTGGGCCGCGATTTCGTCAAAGGCGATGGCGGCCGCGTCATCACGCTGTTTGGCTGCGGCGGCGATCGCGACCGCACCAAGCGTCCGCTGATGGGCCGCGCCGCAGGCGAGGGCAGCGACTTCGTCGTCCTCACCTCCGACAACCCGCGCAGTGAGGATCCTGTCGCGATCCTCGAGGATGTTCTGCCCGCACTTCGCGAGACGAGGACGCCGTTTCGCGCCGAACCCGATCGGGCGCTTGCGATCCGTCTGGCGCTTGCAGCCGCCAAGCCGGGCGATATTGTTCTGCTCGCTGGCAAGGGTCACGAAAAAGTTCAGGTTCTGCGCCACGAAACCGTTCCCTTCGACGACGCTGAGATAGCGCGCGCAGACGCTCGCCGATCTCGGCTACCCGCGGAACGGAAGCACGCCATGAAGCTCGAACTCGAACAGATCGCGCAGTGGACGGGAGCCGGACTGTGGTTCGCGCCGGGCGAACTCACCAAGGGACCCGCTACCGGCTACTCGATCGATTCGCGCACGCTCTCGCCGGGCGATTTGTTTTTCGCCATCCAGGGCGAGCGCTTCGATGGCCACGAGCTTTGTCGCAGCGGCTTTGGAGCGTGGGGCCCGGGCTGCGGTGGTGACGCGCAGCAAAGTCGTGCAATCTGCCGGAGTCCGTCAAGAAGAAGACCCTGATCGTCGTTGAAGACGATCCACTTGTTCCACTGCAGACGTTGGCTGCGGCGGTTCGCCGCCACTGGGGCAAGCGCGTCGTCGCCATCACCGGGAGCGCCGGCAAGACCACGACCAAGGACGCCATCGCCGCCGTGCTGGCCACGCATTTCGAAGTGCTCAAATCGCAGGGCAATTTGAACAATGGCTTCGGACTGCCGCTGCAATTGCTCAAGCTGCAGCCCACACACGATGTCGCCGTGATTGAGATGGGCATGTCGAACGCCGGCGAAATTGCCGCGCTGGCCAGGATCGCAGCGCCCAACTGGGGCGTGGTCACCAATGTCGGCAACGCGCATGCGGAGAACTTTGCCGACGGCATCAGCGGCGTTGCGCGCGCCAAGTATGAATTGGTCGAGGCGCTGCCCGCCGATGGCGTCGCCTTTCTGAACTGCGACGATCCTTATGTCGGCCAGTTCGGTCGCGACTTCCGCGGCAAGGCTGTCTATTTCGGACGCGGCCCCTGCGCCGAGCCCAAGGCGGAGAAGATCGAGGAGTTGGGGTCCGCAGGGCGTCCGGTTTTGCGTGCTGGCGGGCGACACGGAGACGCGCGTCAAGCTGGCGCTGCTGGGCAGGCACAACGTGGCCAATGCCATGGCGGCGATCGCGGTCGGGTTCGAAGCCGGCATTCCGCTGCAAGCAGTGCGCCGAGGCTCTCGAACATCTGCAGCCTGCCGACAAGCGCGGCCAGGTGCTCACGCTTCCGCGAGCGCCACGGTCATCAACGATTGCTACAACTCCAACCCCGAAGCATTGATCTCCATGATCGAGACCCTGGCCTCGCTTCCTGCGAAGCGCCGCATCCTGATCGCCGGCGAGATGCTGGAGCTGGGGCGCGAGGCGGCGGAGCTGCACCGCGCCTGCGGACGCGCCGCTGCCAAGCCGGAATCGACCTCGTCATCGGCGTTCGCGGCAACGCCCAGGCCATCGTCGACGGCGCCAGAAGCAGGCAGGCGCGCGAAGCGCATGTCTTGTCGAAACGCCGCAGGAAGCAGGGAAGTGGCTGAACGCGGAATCTGAAAGCCGGCGACGCGGTGTTGCTGAAGGCTTCGCGCGGCGTACGCCTGGAGCAGGCGCTCGAATCCCTGGAAAGGCAAGCGTTGAATCTCGAGTTTCCTCTCATTCGGCGATTCGCTCGCGCGTCGCAATCTCCTGCATCGATCGCGGGGTATCTGCCCGATGACCTGCCAAAATCCATCTGCAATCGGCCCGCTGCCTGTAAGATAGGCCCAGAAACCCCGATTCTCGCCGGAGGAAGTTTGCTTTACTGGCTGCTCTATCAGAAGCTGTTCCCCTACTTCAGACCCTTTCGAATCTTCCGGTATCTCACGTTCCGCACTGCCTTTGCCAGTCTCACCGCGCTTGCTGATTGCGCTGCTCATCGGCCCCTACGTGATTGAGAAGCTGCGCGAGTTTCAGATCGGGCAATACATTCGCGAAGAGGGCCCGCAGGCGCACCAGAAGAAAGCCGGCACGCCGACCATGGGCGGCCTGCTGATCTGCATCGCCATCCTGCTGCCGACGTTGCTCTGGTCCGACCTGTCGAATCCCTTCATCTGGCTGGTCATGGGATCGACCGTGGGCTTCGGCGCGATCGGTTTTGCCGATGACTACATCAAGGTGGTTCGCCGCCGCAACCTTGGTCTGACCGCGCGCGCCAAGATGGGTTTTCAGATCCTGGTGAGCGTCGCGATCGCGACTGCGCTGGTCGCCATGCAGGCGCAGGGCAGCTACTCCACCCATCTGATGGTTCCGTTTGTCAAACGCTTCCGGCCCGACCTTGCCATTCACGCGCTGGGTCATGTGCCGCATCTCGGGCTGCTGGCCTTCCTGCCGTTCGTGGTCTTCGTTACGCTGGTCATCGTCTTCTCGAGCAACGCCGTGAACCTGACCGACGGGCTCGATGGGCTGGCGATCGGCTGCACCATCATTGCGGCCGGCGCGCTCACCGTGCTCACCTACGTCAGCGGACACGTCGTCTTTTCCGACTACCTTGAACTGCAGCGCATGCCGCTGGTTGGCGAGCTGACCATCTTCTGCGGAGCCATGGTCGGGGCCAGCATCGGCTTCCTCTGGTACAACGCGCATCCGGCGGAGATCTTCATGGGCGACGTCGGCTCGCTGGCGCTGGGCGGCGCCATCGGCACCGTCGCCGTCGCCATCAAGCAGGAACTGCTGCTGCCCTTTATCGGCGGCATCTTCGTGCTCGAGGCCGTCTCGGTCATCCTGCAGGTGGGCAGCTACAAGCTGCGCAAGGGCAAGCGCATCTTCAAAATGGCGCCGCTGCATCATCACTTCGAACTGGTCGGCTGGTCTGAGTCGAAGATCATTGCGCGGTTCTGGATTGGCGCGCTGGTATTTGCACTCTTTGCACTCACGACGCTTGAAACTGCGGTGATCGACGGGCAGCGTAGTGGTGCCGCTGACGTGGGAAAATGTCTCGACAGCTGACAAACGATGTCTGGGAACACCGGGAAACGCGGACGGTATGGAATTGAAGGGCAAGAAAGTACTGGTGGTGGGGCTGGGCAAGTCCGGTCTGGCGGCGGCGCTGTTTCTGCGCCGGCAGGGTGCGCGGGTCACGGTTCTGACGTGCGCAGCGCCGAGGCTCTGGCCAAAGAAATCCCCGCGCTGCTTGAAGAGAACATTGCCGTCGAGGCCGGCGGTCATGGCCTGCTTACCTTCCGCCGGCAGGACCTGATCGTCGTCAGCCCCGGCGTGCCGCTCAATACGCCGGAGATTGTGCAGGTGCAAGAGCTTCGGCCTGCCGGTGATCGGCGAGGTCGAACTCGCGGCCCGCTTTCTCAAAGGCAAGACCCTGGCCATCACCGGCGTCGAACGGCAAGACGACCACCACCACGCTCTGCGGCAAGATTCTCGAAGCCGGTCAGGTTGCCGGTCGCGGTCGGCGGAAACATCGGCCTGCCGGTCATCGCGCTGGTCGAAGAGAGCCGCGAAGACGGCTGGTCGGTGCTCGAGGTTTCGAGCTTCCAGCTGGAGACCACCGTGCAGCTTCCATCCCGAGATCGCGGTGATTCTGAACATCACGCCCGATCACCTCGATCGTCACGGCACCTTCGAAAACTACGTTGCCGCGAAAGAAAAGATCTTTGCCAACCAGAATGCCGAAGATGCGCTGGTGCTCAATGCCGACGATCCGCGTGACCACTGCCGCCGCTGCCCGCGCCAGCTCGCGCATCTTCTGGTTCAGCCGCAAGCAGGCCGTCGAGCAGGGAGCGTTCGTCGACAACGGATGCGATTGTGTTCCGTGTCCGCTCCGGATGCCGGCGTCGAACCGATCCTCCGACGGTGAGAGATTCCGCTGAAAGGCGCGCACAATATCGAGAATGTGCTGGCGGCGGTCTGCGCGACGCGGCTGGTCGGCGTCCAGCCGCGAAGCGATCCGCACCGCGGTCGAAGCCTTTCGCGCCGTCGAACATCGGCTGGAGTTCGTGGCCACGGTGCACGGCGTCGACTACTACAACGACTCCAAGGCCACCAACGTGGACGCCGCCGCCAAGGCCATCAGCTCGTTTCGCCGGCGGCATTCACCTCATCCTCGGCGGCAAGGACAAGAACTCCGACTATTCGCCAACTCAACGCGCTGCTGCGCGAGCGCGTGAAGGCGGTCTACACCATCGGTTCGGCGGCGGAGAAGATCGAATCGCAGATTCGCGGAGCTGCGCCCGATCGTGCGCGCCGGAACGCTGGACGAGGCCGTGGCGCAGGCCGGCGATGCAGCCCAGTCCGGCGAAATCGTGCTGCTCGCCCCCGCGTGTTCCAGCTTCGATCAGTTCGAAAACTACGAACATCGCGGACGCGTCTTCAAAGACCTGGTGCATGGCGCGCAGGGGACTGGATGTATGGCAAAGCGCGTAGGCGTCGACAAGTGGCTGTTTTGCGTGACACTGCTGCTGGTCGTCATTGGACTGGTGATGGTCTTCAGCGCCTCGGCCGTGATGGCGAAGGAGCGCTTCGGATCGCCCTACAACTTCGTGCTGCGGCAGGCGCTCTGGGCGGCGCTCGGCCTCGCCGCTATGACGCTGCTGATGCAGGTGGACTACCGCCGCTATAACAACCCGAACGTCGTCTTTCCCGCCATCGCGCTGACCACGATCCTGCTGCTGTCGGCGTTTCTCATGCGCGACTCGCACAACACGCATCGCTGGATCAAGTTCGGCGCGTTCTCGTTTCAGCCGTCGGAGATCGCCAAGCCGGCGCTGGTGCTCTTCCTTGCGTGGTTTCTGCAGAAGCGCATGGCACTCGATCGCGGACTGGCGAAACACCCTGATTCCCGCGGCGCTGCCCAGCCTGCTTTTCATCCTGCTCATCGTGAAAGAGCCCGACCTGGGCACGGCGCTGGTGTGCGCCGGCGTGACGGCGCTGATGCTCTATCTCGCGGGCATGGATCCCAAGTACCTTGGCTACGCTGCGGTAGCCGCGACCCCGGTCTTGTACTTCCTGCTCTTCCGTGTGGAGTGGCGGCGCCGACCGGCTGCTGGCTTTCCTGAATCCCGAAGCCGACCCCAAGGGCGCGGGATTCCACACCATCCAGTCGCTGATCGCCGTCGGCACCGGCGGACTGCACGGCCTGGGCTACATGGAAGGGCGGCAGAAGCTCTTCTATCTGCCGGAGCCGCACACCGACTTCATCTTCGCCAACATCTCTGAAGAACTCGGGCTGCTCGGCGCGCTGGTCGTGCTGAGCCTGTTCGTGGCGCTCGGGTATCGCGGGCTGCGCGCCGCGATTCTTTCCAAAGATCCGTTCGCGCGGTTCCTGGCCTTCGGCATCACCGCGACCATTCTCATCCAGGCCTTCTTCAACATCAGCGTGGTGCTCGCGCTGGTTCCCACCAAGGGAATCACGCTGCCGTTCGTCTCCTATGGTGGAACCTCGCTGTTCATCATGCTCGCGTCCATCGGCGTGCTCCTCAACGTGACTCGGGAGATCGACTAGACGCCTATGCCGCAAGCATCGCTCCGCGTGCTCATCGCGGGCGGAGGCACGGGTGGTCACGTCATTCCCGCTCTCGCCATCGCCAAAGAACTGCGTGATCGGCACGGAGCCGAAGTCCGCTTCGTCGGCACAGCGCGAGGCTTTGAAACGCGCCTCGTTCCCGAGGCCGGGTTCGCCCTCGATCTGATCCAAGTGGGACAACTGAAAGGCGTCAGCCTCCAAACCCGCCTCAAGACCATGCTGGACCTGCCTCTGGGCGTTCGCCGCTGTCTTCAGATTCTGCGCAGCTTTCGTCCGCACGTGGTGGTCGGGGTCGGCGGCTACGCTTCCGGGCCCGGGATGGTCGCCGCCCTGCTGAAGCGAACGCCGACGCTGGCCTTTGAACCGAATGCGGTGCCCGGTCTGGCCAATCGGCTGGTAGGCAAATGGGTCAGCGCCGCGGCCGTGAGCTTTCCGCCAGGCTGCGAAGTACTTCCGCAATGCGCGAGGTGACCGGGATCCCGGTTCGGCCGGAGTTCTTCGCGCTTGCGACCCCGGCCCCAGGGAAGCCCACCGCACCTGCTGGTCTTTGGCGGGAGCCAGGGAGCACGCGTTCTCAACCAGACGCTGCCGCAGATTGCGGTGAGATTGCTGAGCCGCGGTTCCCGGACTGACGATCCTGCACCAGGCCGGCGCGCGCCAGCGCCGAGACCACCCAGGCCGACTATCGTCGCCAGCGGCGCGGATCCTGGTCGTTGGCAGGTGCATGCCTTCCTCGACGACATGCCGCGCCGCTTTGAAGCCGCCGACCTGGTGCTGGCGCGCAGCGGAGCGAGCACCGTAGCCGAACTCGGCGCAGCCGGCAAACCTTCCGTCCTGGTGCCCTTTCCGCAGGCTGCCGATGACCATCAGCGCTTCAATGCCGAAGTGATGGTCAAGGCCGGCGGCGCGAAGATGCTGATCGAGCGAGACCTCACGCCGGAGACCCTGCTGTCTTGCCTGCAATCACTGCTCGGCGGACGCGAGTCTGCTGCACCGCATGGCAGAACAATCCCGGCAACTGGCGCGTCCCGATGCTGCCGCGCACATCGCCCGGCAGATCCTCATCTTGGCCGGACGTTAGCCGAGCGCTCGGGTCCGCGCGCGTGAAGGCGCGGTCGATTCGGCGGCATCGGCCCCGCACCAGGCTTCCCGATTTGGGATTTTTGCCGAATTTTGTACCCGTTTCTCCTCGGTTTTATTCGTTTTTTGTTCGCCTTTTCCGGTTTCGAAGTGTTAGAATTTTCTCAATTTCGTACCGCCCAACTTAGCCGCCCCACTTGGCTTCTGCTTCTGTGGCGGGCAGGGTATGCGCCCTCCAAGGCGACCCAAGGACTGGAGAAACTCGTGGCAGATGACCGTTCCCGCGCCGTAGACCTGGCGCTCTCGCAAATTGAAAAGCAGTTCGGCAAGGGCTCCATCATGCGGCTCGGCAGCAAAGATATTGTGCCGATCGCGGTGATCTCCACTGGATCCATCTCCTTCGACGCGGCGCTGGGCGTAGGCGGAGTGCCGCGCGGCCGCGTAATCGAGATCTTCGGGCCGGAGTCGTCGGGTAAGACCACCATCACCCTCCAGATCATCGCTGAGGCGCAGAAGGCTGGAGGCCTGGCGGCCTTCGTCGACGCCGAACACGCGCTTGATCCGCAATATGCGAAGAAGCTGGGCGTCGATGTCGACAACCTGCTGGTTTCGCAGCCCGACTACGGCGAACAGGCTCTCGAAATCACCGAAGCCCTGGTTCGCTCCGGCGCAATCGACGTGCTGGTCGTCGACTCGGTCGCCGCCCTCGTGCCGAAAGCGGAACTCGACGGCGAAATGGGCGATTCCCATATGGGCCTGCAGGCCCGCCTGATGTCGCAGGCGCTGCGCAAACTCACGGGCACCGTTTCCAAGTCGCGCACCAGTCTGATCTTCATCAACCAGATCCGCGAGAAGATCGGCGTCATGTTCGGCAACCCCGAAACCACCACCGGCGGCCGCGCCCTCAAGTTCTATTCCTCGGTACGCATCGACATCCGCCGCATCGCCGCGGTCAAGGAAGGCGATACCGTCGTAGGTTCGCGGACCAAGGTCAAAGTCGTCAAGAACAAGGTGGCCGCGCCCTTCCGCGAAGCTGAATTCGACATCCTCTACGGCGAAGGCATCTCCCGCGAAGGCGACGTGCTCGACCTCGCCGTAGCCAACAACATCGTGGACAAATCCGGCGCCTGGTACAGCTACTCCGGCGAACGCATCGGCCAGGGCCGTGAAAATGTCCGCCAGTATCTCAAGGACAACAAGGACACCTTCGCCCGCATCGACACGGAACTGCGCCGCAAGCTGGGCTTGACCAGCCTGCCCGCAGCCGAGCTACCGCCAGTGCCGGTGAATGGATCGCTGGCAGCACAGGAAGTGGTTCGTCCGGCCCGGCGTCAGTAGCGCGCTATCCCGAACACCGATACGAGACAAACGGCGGACCTGCGGGTCCGCCGTTTTTCTTGCCGACGTCGTGCTTCGACTCTTCTCTGAATTGCAGCGAAACCGCTTCGCCCATACAATCGGCGAGGACGGACCTGCGCCTTGGCCAAAGTAAAAGCGATCTATCCGGGAACCTTCGACCCCATGACCAATGGGCATCTGGACCTGATTGCGCGCGGTGCACGCATCTTTGACAGCCTGGTAGTCGCCATCCTCGAGAACTCGTCGAAGAACCCGCTGTTTTCCATCCCCGAGCGGGTGGAGATGCTGTCAGAAGCGGTTGCCGGGTTCGGCAACGTCACCGTGGCGACCTTCGACGGACTGATGGTCGACTTCGCCCGCGAACAGGGAGCGCAGGCAGTCATGCGTGGGATTCGCGCCATCAGCGATTACGAATATGAATTGCAGATGGCCCTCATGAACCAGCGGCTCGCTCCCGAACTGGAAACCGTGTTCATGATGCCGGCCGGCAAATATTCGTTTGTCAGCTCGCGCATGGTCAAAGAGGTCTTCCGGCTGGGAGGCTCGGTTGACGGCCTGGTTCCCGAGTCGGTCATCGCACGGCTCAAATCGCGAGTGCTCAAAGTCTAGCCTGGCTCGAGAGGTCTCTTCTTTTGCGGTTCCGCCGAATCCCTCCGAGTGGGCCGCGCGGTCAATTACGCATTCCGGGTCACAGAGGCTGACTCTTCTTCCCCGTGGTACCAGGCCGTTCCGGCGGGAGGTGCGGATGTTTGAGCGATACACGGAGACAGCGCGTCGGGCCATCTTCTTTGGCCGTTGGGAGACAAGCGAGTTCGGCAGCCCTTCCATCGAGACGGAGCATCTCCTGCTGGGAATTCTGAAGGCGGATCTCGCTCTCGCCTCAAAATATCTAGCAATCGATCATCCCTATACCTCCGTCAGGGCGGAGGTCGAACGGGCATCGCCCAGCCGCCCACCCACGTCCACCTCCGTGGATCTGCCACTGAGTCACGAGGCACAGCGCGCGCTGAGCTATGCAGAAGAAGAGGCTCAGCGCCTCAACCAGAGGCAGATTGACACTGAGCACTTGCTCCTCGGGCTTTTACGGGAGAAGACCACCTTCGCTGCCAAACTGCTGAAGGACCACGGCGTGACCCTCAGCGAGGCGCGCCAATCTATCGCCAAAGGTGAGGTCACCTTAGAGGCCAGCCAAGCCAAAAGATCGACGTCAACGGTTGCCGGCGCGTTTCGTCGCCGAGGATGGAGTGGAGCTCCCCATCCGGCTCCCGCATCCCAACTGGATTCCGAGAACTGGCGATCATGTTCGTCTCGAGACCGCGGAGGGTTCAATCGCTTACAGAGTATTGCGAGTCGAGTGGCAAGTCGCCATCGCGGGATCGGACGGCAGCCCCCTCCAGCAACTCGAGGTCACGCTCAGACCGGAACCGGCAACTGGTCACGAGTGAATCGCCGTTCACGGATTTCCTGCTCACGAAGGCGCAAAATCTGAAAAGATAGAAGCATCATGAGTGTTCCCACCGCGAGTAAGATTCTGACCGACCGTATCGGCCGCATTGAAGTTTCTGCCACCATGGCCGTCACCGCTGAAGCTGCGAAACTCCGCGCCCAGGGCGCAAAGCTGGTTGACTTTGGCGCGGGCGAGCCGCATTTCGCCACGCCGCAGCACATCAAAGACGCCGCCATCGCGGCCATTCAAGGCAACTTCACTCGCTACACCGCGGTGCCCGGAATTCCCGAGGTTCGCAAAGCCATCGTTGAACGCCACGCCTGCGACTTCGGTTCGGACTACGCCCCCGATGAGGCCGTGCTGACCACCGGCGGCAAACTCGCGCTCTTCAATGCGATCCAGGTGCTGGTCGATCACGGCGATGAAGTGATTTTGCCGGTGCCCTACTGGGTTTCGTTCAAAGACATCATTCAGTATGCCGGCGGCAAGGTCGTCTATCTGCAAACCGAAGAGGCGCAGAACTTCCGCATCACTGCGGACGCGATCGAGCGGGCTATCACTCCGCGCACCAAGGCCATCATTCTGAATTCGCCGTCGAACCCGGCCGGCTCGGTGGTCTCGCCGGCGGACCTCGAACGTATCGTCAAGCTCGCCCATGAACGCGGCATTTACCTGCTGCTCGATGAGTGCTACGTCTACCTGCAGTTCACCGGTGCTCTGGTCTCCGGCGGCTCGTTCACTGACGCGAAGGAACATGTCATCGTGCTCGGCTCGCTCTCGAAGACCTACGCCATGACCGGATGGCGCGCCGGGTTTGCGCTCGGGCCGAAGCCGATCATCGCCGCCATGAGCAAACTGCAGAGCCAGTCCACGTCCTCAACAGCGCACTTCGTGCAAAAGGCCGCAGTCGCCGCACTGAACGGCAGCCAGGAGTGTGTAGGCGAGATGCGCGCCGACTACCTCAAGCTGCGCGATCGCGTGCTGGCGCGCCTGGCTGAGATTCCCGGCATCACCTGCACCGTGCCCGAGGGCGCGTTCTATGTTTATCCCAACATCTCTTCGTATCTCGGCAAGCCCGGCGCGCAAACCGCGATGGAGCTAGCCGGCCGCCTGCTGCACGAGGCCCATGTGGTCACCGTGCCGGGCGAGGCCTTCGGTACCACGCAACATATTCGCCTCTCGTACGCCGTCAGCCACGACGATGTGGAAGAAGGCGGCAAGCGCATGAAGGAATTCTTCTCCAAGCTCGGTTAACCTCTACCGTTCTGTTCAGGCCGGCTCGGGCCAACCGTCCGCAGCCGGCATTCTTTCGTAACCACGACGTACATAAAACTTGCTTGTCTTGCCGCCAGGTGTTGAGCGGCTGGAGGTCACTGTTGATCGTTAAGAGATCATTGCTTTTCGCTGTAGCTGTTTGTGCCACCTGCCAGCTCTGGGGTGCGGATGACACGACCAAGAAACCCGCCGAGCCAACCGCAGTGCTGCAACCCGACTCCACCACCCAGAGCGCCATCGAGATTGGCGGGCAGCATATCGCTTACCAGGCCGTAGCGGGCACCATCACCGTAGGAGCTACCGACGAACAGGACGCTCAGCTTGGCGCCGACGGCAAGCCACTCGCTGACAGTGATGCCGCCCAGGTCAAAGAGGCGAAGGATGCACCGGCCACCGCGCGCATGTTCTACGTGGCTTATTTCAAGAAGGACGCGAAGAGCGAAGACCGCCCCATCACCTTCCTCTACAACGGCGGTCCGGGAAGCTCGACCATCTGGCTGCACATGGGCTCGTTCGGGCCCAAGCACGTCGTGACCTCGGGCGATCAGCATTTGCCCGCGGCTCCGTACAAACTCGTCGACAACAACTACAGCCTGCTCGATACCAGCGATCTCGTGTTCATCGATATGCCGGGCACCGGCTTTGGCAGGCTGGCAGGCAAGGATCGCGAGAAGGCCTTCTGGGGCGTCGATCAGGACGCGCATGCCTTCGCCCGCTTCATTGCGCGCTTCATCAGCAAGTACAACCGCTGGAATTCGCCCAAGTACCTCTTCGGCGAGAGCTATGGAACCACGCGTTCGTCGCTGGTCTCCAACATTCTTGAGAACGAGAAGAGCATCGACCTCAACGGGGTGATGCTGCTGTCGCAGATCTTCAACTTCACCTCGGATATCGACGCGGCGCGCGGCAATCCCGGCATCGATCTGCCCTACGAACTCGCGCTGCCTACGTACGCGGCGACCGCCTGGTATCACAAGAAGCTGCCGCAACAGCCGGCCGCGCTCGATCCCTTCCTCAAGGAAGTGGAAGACTTCGCTCTGGGCGATTATGCGCATGCTCTTTCGCAGGGGACCGATCTGCCAGCAGCCGAGAAGCAGCGCATCGCTGAGAAGCTTCACGGCTACATCGGATTGCCGACTGCATACCTGGTCAAGGCCGACCTGCGTATCACGGGCGGCGCGTTTGAAAAGAACCTGCTCGATGCCGAGAACCTCACCACCGGCCGTCTGGATACGCGTTTCTCAGGCCCGTCGGTCAATCCCACTAGTGAAGAAGCGGAGTACGATCCGCAGAGCTCTGCCATCTCCTCCGCGTATGTCGCGGTGTTCAACGACTACATCCGCCGCGACTTGAAGTATGGAGAGGGCCAGACCTATCTGCCCTCGGCCATCTTTGGCGCGAACGAGTGGGATCTGAAGCACAATGACAACCCCATCCCCAATGTGAGCGCCGACCTGGCGCTCGCGATGAAAACCAATCCGCGGCTCAAGGTGATGGTGAACGGCGGGTACTACGACCTCGCGACCCCGTTTTACGCGGCGGTGTACGAAGATAAGCACCTGCCGATTCCAGCCAGCCTTGCCGGAAACATCGAGTACGACTGGTATGAGTCTGGGCACATGGTCTACGTGCTCGACGACAGCCTGAAGCAACTGCACGATCGGGTTGCGGCCTTTATTCGCAGCACTCAGAACGGCAACAAGTAGACGCACCATTGACGGCGCCGGCCGGAACCGATGCCCGGGTTCCGGCCTCTATGTTTTGCCGCCTATGGGTTGCGGTTTCCGCTTTTCCTGCACTGCGGAGCAGCTTCAGAGCATCTCCTAACCATGTGCGGCAGAGTTTCTCCCACGGCACAATCAAATCGAGATTGGAAATGACTCCCGAATGAAGTGGAAGACACGCGGCTTGTTGTTCGATATGGACGGTGTGCTGATCAGTTCGCTGGGCTCCGTCGAGCGAAGCTGGAAAAAATGGGGCGAGATGCACGGCGTGGATGGCGAACACGCGATCAAGACCGCGCACGGCCAGCGCGCCATCGAGACTGTACGCCTGCTGCGCCCCGACCTCGACGAGAAGGAAGGCCTCAGGATCATCGAAGAGATCGAGATTGCCGACATGGAAGGCCTTGAAATTCTCGGGGGAGTTCGGCCCTTGCTCGATGCCCTGCCGCAGCGCTATTGGACCATCGTTACCTCCGCGACGGAGATGCTGGCGCGAAGCCGTTTGGCCCACGCCGGAATTCGCGTGCCTGAAAAGTTTGTGACCGCCGATATTGTGCGAGCACGGCAAGCCCGATCCTGAGCCTTATCGAAAGGGCGCGGCGTTGCTTGGACTGAGACCCGAAGACTGCGTGGTGATTGAGGACTCCGCTTCCGGCGCCAAGTCAGGCCATGCGGCTGGATGCAAAGTCATCGCGACGCTATTCTCGCACTCGGTCGAAGCGTTGGCCGCCGCGGATTGGATTGTGCCATCGCTGTTGGATGTGAAAGTGACTGTGCTCAAGGACAACGAAGGACTCGAACTCGAATTCGATCCGGTCGGTCGCTAGGACTTCCCGTTCGCGCGGAGCAGCTTTGCCGGCGATGCCGCACTCAACGCTTGCTCATTCCGATCCGGGTGAAGGCGTGCTCTCAGTGCTGCATGTCGACTGCCGTGGCCAATCTTCAAAGCGCACCTCCCCATAAGGCGAAGGCCGGTGCAGCAATGGTTGGTTTTCATCCTTGAGCGACTCCTCGAAGAAAGCCACTGTGTATGTGTTGATGATGCGCATCGCTTGCTCCGGCGCAATCTTTCCTGAATCGGTCAGCGAACGAATCGGAGAGTAGAGTGCGCGGTCGGCAAAGTTGAAGTGCAGCGTCTGCGCAATCACGACGCGGTAACCTCCGCAGGCCGCAAGCGAGCGTTGCACGTTCAAGACATCTTCGGCATCCAGTTGCGCGCCCAGTTGGGTATTGCGGTCGGCGGTTTTGAGCTTCGGATTCGTGGCGATCGAAGGAGGCGGGTACGGATCCTCGTACATCACCATCAACGGCTTGTTGAGATTGCGATGCCAGAGGTCGCCGAAGATCCAGCCGTCCATGTTCATAGCGGCGCGAATGCGGCTGTCCTGCAGCGCCGCCTGCACCGATACCGCGCCGCCGAACGAATGTCCCAGCGCACCGACGCGACTGAGATCGAGAGCGCCGTGCCAATCACTTGAATCATCGCTTGCCATGCGCGTGAATTCATCCAGCACGAAGCTGTCATCCCGCGCCTGCTCCTTCACCTCGCGGCTACCGAAGTTCAGTTGTTCCTCATAGCTCACGCCATCAAAGTCCACGATGTCGCGAATCTCCGAGCTGGCCACCACGCGGCCGTCGGGGAAGGCGACCGGTTCGGAATTGTGCGTGTGATCGATCGCGATCACCACAAACCCATGGCTGGCCAGCTCTTCAGTCTGGAAAGTGTTCTGCGTACGTTGCCCTTGCCATGCAGGATTGAAGAGCAGCACCGGCCTCGGCCCTGCGCTCCTGAGCACGGGAGCATCCAGATGCGAATGCGTCGCAATCGTGGCGTCGTAGGAAGAGAGCCACGTCGTCTCAAGTGCGCGGCGATAGGGCGCGAGCGGTCCGCTTGCGTTCGCCGCTGGATACCACACCTGCACCATCAGTTCGCGATGGCCGCTGGGGAAATCCGGGTCGCTGCGACTCGCATCGGTCAGGTGTACGATCCGCGTGCCGATAGCGTAGGGGCCAGTCGGTTGCGGCAGGCGAAACTTCGGCAGCACCACCAGGGCCAGTGCCGAAGCGAACAGCAGGAAGCATGCTACGCCGCCCGCAATCCGCGGGAACATCGGCTTGAGCCGGCTTGCAAACAGCACGGTAAGCGCCAGCAGCACGCAGCCCACGTAGGCCGGTGCCATTTGCCAGTAGAGCCCTTCGATCGCGAGATGTGCGATCAGCGCGGCTGTGACCACCAGCATCCAGAGACGAGCGACGCCGGCCATCCACTCTGCGCCCGCCAAGCAGCCCGAGGCTGAGGGGAAGTGCCGCAGACAGCAGCAGGAGTTCAGCGGCTCGCATCGGTAATCATGTTCTTGAAGAAGTCCCGGTGGGAGTGTGGCCGGGGCTTTGCGCGTTCGAGAGTAGGCAGCATGAGAGAGTCGATCATTATCCCGGATTTACGTTAGCAGAAATCCGGCTGACCTCTCGCAGCCCAGACTTGGGCTCGCGCGCGGGCGCCTCGCTCACGAGATCCAGATCAGCCGGTTCAATCGTTAGACGAGGCGCATCGCCAGGATGTTTAGTGCAGGTTTGCGGACAGCGCTTTCGCGCCGGGTTTCGCCCAGCGTGACTCCGTTCAGCCGGAATGGCCATGGCGGTTTCCGGCAGGGCGCGCGTTCAGCCCGCGCGCGAGAGCACCTTGCGCCGCGCCTCCCACTCGGCCGTCGAAAACATCCGTGGACCGGCGTCGATCAGTCGCGGCAACATGTTGAACACGGAGACGGAGGTCCAGGGCGCGCCTTTGCGCGTCCGAAAGCCCTTCGCATTCAGCTCATTCGCCACGTGAGACAGCGGACAATCCTGCACCATCAGCTCCATCATCTGCAGCAGCGTGGTGCTCTCCTCCGGGTCGGGCTCGAGATGAAAGCAATCCGCCGCTACGCGCAATCCATACGGGATCTCTTCCGCCGTGTTGGCCGGCTCGGGCGCATTCCCCAGCACTGTGCGCTCCCACTCCACCGCCAGCAGCTTCCATCCGCTCTGAGCCCGCTCCTCCAGATGTTGCGGCTGCAGCGTTCCATTCACGTACTCGCGAATTCGTTCGGTTCTTGCCATGGTGCCTCCATGCTGCGCAGACTGCGAATGCGCTCGGGAGCAAGCAATTCACATGCCACCAGCCCGGGACACGCTAGGGGCGCTATTTATTAGGAAGCAAAGAAGTCTCTCCCCGGATCTGAACGCCGCAGTGACCATTTGCGAGAAGGACTGTTCGCAATCGAACAGGCTCCAAAACCTGCACTCAGAACTGGCGCGCCAGAATGGCTTCGACCGCCGCCAGGTCTTCCTCCGTGTCGACGCCGATCGTATCGAAGGGGGTCGGCTCCACGTAGATGTCGATTCCGTTCTCAAGAAAACGCAGTTGCTCCAGCCGTTCAGACGCCTCGAGGGAACTCGCGGGGAGAAAAGGGAAGCGATCCAGCGCCGCCTTTCGGTACGCATACAGCCCAAGATGTTTCCGATAACTCACGCCGCCAGAGCGGTCGCGGTCGTAGGGGATGGTCTGCCCGGGAGAAGTACAGAGCTCTCCCATTGCTGGCGGTCACCACCTTGACCGCGTTCGGATTGGCCACCTGGTCGGGTGCGCATTCGGTGGCAATGGTCGAGACCTGCGCCTCGGGAAATCGCTGCAAGGGCGCGAGCAGTGCGTCGATGTGCTCCGGTTTCAGGAGCGGTTCGTCTCCCTGGATGTTGACGTAAATGCCCGCGGCGACACTCTGCGAAACGTGGTACACGCGATCGGTGCCGCTGGCGCAGTCTTCCGGCGTGAGCACGGCGTCCCACTTGCGAGACTCGGCGAGCGCCAGGACTTCGGCCGAGTCCGTCGCGATGATGACCTGATCGAGTTGCGCGCACGCACGGGCCGCACGGTACACCCAGGCCAGCATGGGTTCCCCGGCAATCGAGCGCAACACCTTACGCGGCAGACGAGTGGAGGCGAGTCGCGCGGGGATGATGCCGACGGTGTAGGGCTTCAATGGCACGCACGCTCCACAGCCTCAGTGTAGAGGTTGGTCGGGCGAGAGGCTAGCCAACATTCTGAGCAAGCGAGATCCCGCTGACCGAAGGAACAAGCTTTACCCCAGCCACGCGGGGTTCTTCATGGTTCCGTCGAAATGATTCGAAGTCTTGAATAGCTCGAACTTGCCTGTCATCGCCGGCTCACGCGTGCGTGCCAGCAGGGCCTGCTTCTGTTCCTGGGACATGGGCTTGAAGGTCTTCGCCGCTTCGAGTGCCTGCTCCAGTATCTGCTGGCTGTCGATGCCCGTCACCTGTACCGAGATCGGAAGATTCATCGGATACTGCAGATACTCGATCGGGCTGGCGACCTTGCTGTCCAAAATGAAGTGATCGCCGAAGGCCTTCATCCCGATCACCCCGGTTCCGTGCTTCACTGCGACCGGCACCACTTGTTGTTCAAAGCTGCGAAAGTGAGCATCCATCACGTTCAGCGGCATCTGCACCGTGTCGAAGTGAAACCCCGCTTTATCCGCCATCTCAAACATGCGCAGGTGCACCACTGGATCCTTGTGCCCGGTGAAGCCGATGTAGCGGATTTTGCCCGCCTGCTTCGCTGCCTGGAAAGCCTCGAGCGCGCCACCCGCGGCAAAGATGCGGTCCGGATCGTCGAGACGGATGCACTCGTGAAACTGGACCAGGTCAATGGTATCGGTCTGCAGCCGGCCCAGAGATTGCTCGATCTGCTTGGCGGCCGAGGTCTTGGTGCGGCCATCCACCTTGGTCATGAGAAAGACCTTGTCGCGATAGCCGTCGCGCAGCGCCTGGCCCATGCGCACTTCGCTGATGCCGTCGTTGTAGTCCCAGCAATTGTCGAGGAAGGTGATGCCGCGGTCGATGGCCGAGCGAATCAGCTTGATGCTTTCCTGCGGATCATCCTGCTTACCCACGTGAAAACCACCCAGGCCGATGATCGAAACCTTTTCGCCCGTCGTGCCTAGTTCGCGGTATTGCATATCCGGAGAGGTAGGTCGTGATTTCGGAGCAGCCGTGGCGGCTTGGCCCAACCCACTCGACGCCAGGCCGGTGGCTGCGACGGACATCATGAAATCTCTTCGATTCACTGGCTTCCTCCCGTTTCAGCGAGCGAGATGGGCTCGCGTTTTGACCTGCGACAGCCCATGCCTCCAAGCTCGACTTGCTGGTTCGGATGAGGGCGCGGCTCGAACAGTTGGTCTCGGCTGCCGGCTTCGCCGACGCCACGAACAAGAATGGGGCAGAAGATCGGCGCCGCTACACTTGGGACGGCGGCGGCAGCCTGGGACCGAGGACGAGTCCATCGGCTGCCTAGTTTGAAGATGATTGCGAACAGCAGGGCGAGGTCAGCCCAGGCGAACCAGTCTCCGAGCCGCGCGTAGACGGTTGCATCATGGTGCACGGGGACTTCCGCCACCAGCATGGTGAACCGGGCCGATCCCGAGTCGCGCTCCGCCAGCACCCGGCCACGGTCATCGCTCAGCGTGAGCAGCCCCTGTTTGGCTGCGCGGGCGATGCTGAAACCGCTCTCCACCCCGCGCAGTATGGCCATCCGTCCGTGCAGCCAGCCATCCTGCACGAAATCCCACGCCGGCACCAGCAACAGGCCTACATCGTCGGTGCCGTACTGCCGACTGAGCTGCGGAAAATCCATGTCCTTGCAGATCTCGATGCCCCATCGGCCTGAGCTTTGGTCTAGGTGGGTGCGCGTGACCCCGGGTATCTCGTCGGACTCGAACGCGGGCAGCAGGTGGTGCTTGTCATAGGTCACCGGCGCGATATTGGACGGTGAGTAGAAGCGGGCCTCGTTGTAAAGACCCGGAGACCTCAGCACGCCGGCCATGACGAAGACCTGGTTCCGGTCAGCGGCGCTCTTGAGAATCTGATCCACGGCCGCCAGCGACGGCTCTGAAAGCACGCCGGTCTTCTCGGGAATCATCACCAGTTGCGCCCCTTGCGCAGCCGCAGCATCTATGTGCGCCGCATATTCCCGGTACACAGGAACCGCGGCCTCCTGTTTGGGAAACAGGTATTGCGGCACGTCCGAGGCGATCAAGCCCACTTTGACCCGGGGACTCTCCGGCCGGGCAAGTAGACGCACCCCGGCATATCCGAAGACCGCGACAAACCAAGCCAATGCCGCTAAGGCAACAGCCCTCTGCTGTCGCCTGCTGCCGAAGCCGCTCAGAGGCCCGGCCACTGCCGCAGCGAAGAAGAAGACGCAGAAATCGATGCCCCAGATGCCGGTGATCGATGCGAGCTGGACCACTGGCAGAAAATCCACCTGCGAATAGGCGAGATTGCCGAAGGTCCCATGCGGCGACAGCACATTCATCACGTATTCGTACGCCACCCACAGAGCCGGCACAAAGAACACACCTGTGACCAGATCGCCCCTTCGCAACCACGATCGATAGCCGGCCACCGCAGCCGCAAACACCAGCGAAGGCAGCGCAATCGCTCCGAGCGCGGGTAGCAGCGGCACCTCGACCAGCCTGAGGTAGGTCCACGTGTTGAGCGAGCCAAGCGCCCAGCCTGCGAAGGCCAGTAGGAACGCTCCCCACCCGGAGACTCGAGGCGCCAGCAGCAGCACCGGTACGGGCGCTACCCAGGTAAGCCACCACAGCGGGTGTAGGCCCGTGCCGAAGTACACGGCGATGGCTGTGACGGCCACTGCTGCGATCGCTGTCAGGATTCGGGCCGGCCCTGTGGAACGTTCTTGCATCCTGTTTGCTCCCTCGTGTGGCGCTTCGATTCCGTACACGGCCGGCATGGTAAAACCATCGTACTCATGTTGGCTCGAGCATTCTCAGCCGTGGTCACTCTTGGCGAGTTAGCGTGCGGATGCAGGCCGTGATTTGAGCATTGGGTCCGCGGCGTCGGAGCAACTCCAGATCTAT
>CAVVJK010000013.1:0-348087 GCA_963748555.1 uncultured Acidobacteriaceae bacterium | reverse complement strand
CGGGGACAAAGAGAGTTTCGATTGGCCCAATGCCGATGCTGGAGTCGTGCTCACCATGGATGGTGATCGTTGCCGAAGCGCGGCCATCGTGATGGGGGTAGCGGCTCCGACGCCTCTCCGGGCTAAAGAAGCAGAGGCTCTTCTCGCGGGCAAGGTAATCGACGAAGCGGTTGCCCGCTCCGCAGGTAAGGCCGCCATGTCGGCAGCGACTCCACTAGCTAAGAACGGTTACAAATTGCAGCTCTATCAGACCGCAATCTACAGGACAATTTTGCTGGCAGCCGGCAAGATGGAGCGCGACCCCAGCGCGATCGGAGGAATGGCATGAGTGAGTTCAGTATGGAATCCCGTTGCCGTTGCCTGCGCAGCAAGTCGGCTTTTGGCGCTTTTGGCGAGGATCTCGAACATCTCGAAAGCACAATGGGCGCGACCACCACTTACTGGTGTTTGAAGACCATGGGAAAGGCGGGCCCTGACGAACACTACGTGCATAAGTCTCTCTGCCAACCGGGACGCGCCTGCCACGAGTCACGAGATACAGAGTAACTCCCCGACCTGTTGTCTGCAGGTACTTACTGGTCTGCAGCCAACGGCCCCTGGGCGTGTGCGCTTGGGATAGGCCTGCGATCCTCAACTCCCCCTTAGAGTAAGCCGCGCCGCTTGCCGAATCGTGGCGATTGGGACTCGACGGCAAGTCGAGCGCCGGCATTCCGATCCAGAACGTGGCGGCAATTCTACTTCGTACATTGATGAGCAGAACTTCTTATTGGCAACGGCGACTGAGCCGTCATTTTCTTCTATTGTTGCTTGCTGGCGCGTTTACCTGGATCGCCTACGCGCTGACGCCGCCACCGGATTTCCGTCACCGCTTCAGCATGGCGACAGCGTACTCGGGACTGGTCTTTCTGGCGTTCACGCTGGGGCTCGGTCCCTGGAACGTCCTTAGGCGGCGCGCCAACCCTGTAAGCTTTGACCTTCGTCGGGATGTGGGGATCTGGGCGGGGCTTCTTGCGATCGTCCATACAGTCGTGGGGCTTAACGTCCATCTCCGCGGACGGATGTGGATGTACTTCTTCAAGCGGCTGCATCCGGTGCATTTGCAAAACACCCAATTCGGCTTCGCTAACTACGCGGGGCTGGTGGCTGCGCTTTTATTTGTCATGCTGCTCCTCATTTCCAACGATGTGTCTCTGCGGCAGTTCGGCACCCATCGCTGGAAGTCGCTGCAGCGCTGGACCTATGTGGCTGCTGCGCTCACCATCGCACACGGAATCGCTTACCAGCTGATCGAGAAGCGCCAACTCCCCTGGGTGGTTCTCTTCGCAGTGATCACGGTCGTACTCGTGATCCTGCAACTTCTGGGAGTCCTGCGCAAGAAACATCCGCGCTCCGCGTTACGTCAGGGATTGAGAGTTCTGCGCCACCTGCGCACACAAAGTTTCTAGATAGCAAACACTAGAAGAGCGAACGTTGCAGACCAGGATCGTATGCGCTTTGTCGGGCGCTTGTCATCAAAGACGGTCCGGCCGCCAACCGACGGCGATATCCTCCGCTCATGGGCCAAGGCTGCGCTGAAATTGGCTAGCGGTTGACGCTCCTTCTCGACTGTTCGCATCAACTGATCCAGCCGTTTGAAGCCCTCAAGCTTACTCTGTAAGCCCCAAACGCGCAGACTGCAAAGAGCGACGCAGCACGGCCAGCGACTCGTCATAGGTCTTGAGCGGAACGGGAAACGGATGGCCGTCTTTGCCGCCGTGTGCGAACGAAAACCGAGCCGGATCGGAGAACCGTGCTGGCGCGCCGTGAACCACTTCGGCAATCAAGGCCAGCGACTGCAAGGTTCGCGGCCCCAGTCCCTCCACCAGCAGCAGCGAAGCAAAATCGCGAAGCTCCTGTTCATGAGCGACCGCCAAAACGGCTCCGAGCCGCTTCAGGTCTACGTCCTTGGCGCGCACTTCATGATGAGCAGGCATCGTCAGCCTGCGCGCCTCGTCGAGGGATGCGATGCACCGGCTCCTTCGCAATGGTGAGCAGCGCGTTCTGTGCCTTCGCTGCGCGAGCGTCGACCAGGTTGAGAATCTCACCCTGCGGCGTTCCCTAGAATCGCAGTATGCGGATCCGACACGAAATCGCGCACGGTCACCGAATGCCAGTGATAGCGCCGCGCCAGATGGTTCTCCGAGTTCATTCCCTGCTGGATGACAGACCACTCGCCGGATGTGGTGACAACGAAGGAATGCAGATAGAGTTGAAAGCCGTCCACCACCGCATTGTTGTCCACCCGCGCGGTCAGGCGACTGGTGCGCGCGAGTAAATCTCCATCGAGACCAGTCTTCATACCAAACGAGCGAAGTTCATCCGGAGTACGCACAGAGTGCCGCCCGCGTCCACCGCAAACCATCACCCCAAGCTCCGAGAAACGCGGGTTAAGCCCACGCTTCAACGCTCCCATCACCGAAGTCGTAATGCCGGAGGAATGCCAATCCATTCCCATGACCGCACCGAAGGCCTGAAACCAGAACGGATCGCTCAGCCGGGTCAGCAGTTCACTCGCACCGTATTCCAGCAGAATGGACTCGGCGATGGCTGTGCCGAGTTCCGTCATGCGCGTCGCGAGCCACGCTGGAACCCGACCGCCATGCAGCGGAAGATCGGCTGTCCCTGATCGTTTCACCCGGTTTGCTCCTTTGCAGACAACAACTCATTTTCGCCCTATCTTCGCTTACAATCAACTGCATGGCAGGCGATCTGCTCGAGCCGCAACACGCAGCATTGCGCAAGATCGTCCATGTAGACATGGACGCGTTCTATGCGTCGGTGGAGCAGCGTGATGATCCCGCATTGCGTGGAAGACCCGTGGTGGTGGCGTGGAAAGGAAAGCGATCCGTCGTCTGCGCTGCTTCTTACGAGGCGAGAGCAATACGGAGTTCGCTCTGCAATGCCTGCCGTTACGGCAGAACGACTCTGCCCCGAAGGCCATCTTCGTTCCACCGGATTTCACACGCTACAAAGCAGTCTCGCGTGCAGTTCGCGAAATCTTTCAGCGCTATACAGATCGCATTGAGCCGCTCTCACTCGACGAAGCCTATCTCGACGTTACCGAGAATAAGTTGGGTCTGCCTACGGCAACCAAGGTGGCCATCGCGATTCGCCGGCAGATTCGCGAAGAGCTTTCGCTTACTGCCTCGGCTGGCGTTGCTCCGAACAAGTTCCTTGCGAAGATTGCCTCCGATTGGCGCAAGCCCGACGGTCTCTTTGTCATTCAACCCGCAGACGTCGCCACCTTCCTTCCGCCCTTGGCCGTTGGCCGCATTCCTGGAGTTGGCAAAGTCACCGAGACTCGGCTGAAACAGATTGGCATCCAGACTGTCGGTGATCTGCAAGGCCTGGCGCCTCGCTTTGCTCGAGGCCCACTTCGGACGCTACGGCACACGGCTCTATGAGCTCGCGCGCGGTATTGACGAATCTGCTGTCACGCCGGATAGGCCAACCAAGTCGATCTCCGCCGAAGATACCTTTGAGCAGGATATTCCGCTCTCGCAGACAGACGACTTGATCCGGCGCCTCGCTGAAAAAGTATGGACGGCTTCTTCCCGGGAAGCGCGCGTCGCACGAACCGTGGTTCTCAAGCTCAAGACCAGAGAATTTACCATCCACACGCGCAGTCACACGCCCGCCGCTCCTCCATGCTTCTTGCGAAGACGTCATCGCGATTGCGCTGGCGTTGCGAGAGCGGGTTGATCTTGGACCGGGAAGGCTCTTTCGCCTCATTGGCGTCGGGCTGAGTAATTTTCAAGACCCGCAAGACTCGGACTTGCGCTTGAACCTTGACGGGCAAGAGGCAGGCGGAAGCACTTTGGACATTGACCCGTCTCCTTAACGGATTCGCCTCATCAGCACGCAGGATAAAAGTACGTTCAGGGCCTGCTTCGACCTGCTGGTTGCATATGCGTTATCGTATTCGTTGAGCCCTTAGGATGACCTCTTTGCTGATGAACTACAAAGCGAAGTGGCTCTATACCTTATCTGTTTCGAATGCCAGGAGGAGAGGACCAACTATGTCGTCATCACAGGAAACTGCAATACTCGCCGGTGGCTGCTTCTGGGGCATGCAGGATTTGTTGCGGCGCTACCCAGGCGTGATCTCGACGCGAGTCGGCTATACCGGCGGAGATGTTCCGAACGCCACCTATCGGAATCATGGGAATCACGCCGAGGCAATCGAGATCGTGTTTGATCCGGAAAAGCTCAGCTATCGAAAGCTGCTCGAGTTCTTCTTTCAGATTCATGACCCAACCACATTGAACCGGCAGGGAAACGATATGGGGGCCAGCTATCGGTCGGCGATTTTTTATACCAGTGCGGAGCAGCAGCACGTAGCAGAAGACACGATCGCGGACGTCAACGCCTCCGGAATCTGGCCCGGAAAAGTTGTGACAGAAGTGAAGCCGGCGGGTGCTTTTTGGCAAGCAGAGCCTGAACACCAGGACTACCTGGAAAAATATCCGAATGGCTACACCTGCCATTACATCCGGCCTAACTGGAGCCTTCCGCATCGCGCCGCCTAAGTGAGACGGTGATCGATGGTGCATGTGGGCGTATTGCTGGCGGTAGCAAGTCTGCGGCTCTGATCTGCCAGCTCTGCCCTGCCATCATGTGAGCCGATACGATTACAAATGTTCTGATGTAGCGAGACGGATCGACGTCAAAGGTTTCACTTTGCGAAAGAACAAAGCAATTGCAGTCGCAGCACTGGTTCTCTTTTTTTCTCATGGCTTGGTGGGTTGGGGACAAGCCTCGGACCCCTCCGCTAAGATCTCTGCCGCGATACGCAGCCGCGACTTCGATGGGGCGCTTCGCTTGTCGGAGGAAGCGCTGAGGCACAGGCCCTGCTGATGCGCGATTGTTGACCCTTCAAGGCATGGCTTACTCGGGCCAAGGGCGCGCTGAACTGGCCTTGAGGTCGTATAAGCAGGCGCTCAAGGCGTCACCGGATTACCTGCCGGCCCTCGAGGGCGCCGCCCAGACGGAATATCAGCGAGGAGGCGCAGAGGCAAAGCCACTCCTCGAGCGCATTCTCAAAATTCATCCTGGCGACCCAACAACACACGCCATGCTCGGTGTCTTCGAATATCGAGCGGGAAACTGCAAAGCGTGCAATCGACCATTTTCAATCTGCGGGCAGACTGCTCGACAATCAACCAGACGCTCTGATGGAGTATGGGTCCTGCCTCGCTTCGCCGAACCAAGCCGGCGCGGCAATTCCATTGCTCCAGAAGGCTTTGGCTCTGAATCCGGCAAACGATGTCGCGCGCTATAACTTGGCCCTTCTGCAATGGAACAGCGGCCAGACGGACGATGCGCTGCAGATCCTCAGCCCGTCGCTCGAAAATGCCACCGCGCCAGAAGATGTTCTTACGCTTGCGGCGGATATATACGAATCGAAGAACGACACGCAGCACGCCGTGGAACTCCTAAGGAAAGCCATCCTCGCTCATCCGAAACAGAAGGCAGCGTATCTGCAGTTTGCGAGCCTTGTCTTTCGATCATGAATCAGGCTCAGGTTGGCATCGATATCTTGAACGCTGGCCTGGCGCAATTGCCCAACGAAGCCGAGCTATACGTGGCGAGAGGAGTTCTTCGCAGTAAGATGTCCAATTCGGAAGAAGCGATTGAAGACTTCGAGAGCCGCGAATAGGCTCGATCCTAGCCTGTCGTTTGTAGGCGCTGCCGCCGGCATCGCGGCATCGCAAGCACATAAGTCGGCCGCAGCGCTGGCAACATTTCGTGCCGCAGCTAAGCAACACCCCAACAATGCACTGACACAATACCTGCTGGCCGAGGCCTTGTCAGAGGAGAACAAAACTGCTGGAAATCCGAACTACGCGGAGGAGATTACTGCTGCGAAGCGTGCGGTATCTCTTGACCCCAAGCGCCTCGATGCGCATGATCTGCTTGCATCGATCTATTTACAGTCAGACGAGCTCAACCTCTCCATCCAGCAGAGCCGGGAATCTTTAAAGATCGATCCGAATGACGAGCAGGCAATCTTCCACTTGATGATCGCCTTGAGAAAGAGCGGACGAAAAGAAGAAGTCGCGGAGCTCGTGCAACGACTGGTCCAAGTTCGTCAGGATCAGCAAACGGAGCGACAACGAAAGAAAGTCTACCGCCTGATTGAGGAACCGTCCTCTCGCTGCCAGTGAGCCTCTCAAGTAAACTGCCACTGCTTGTTTCTGCGTTGCAGTCGAACCTGATGCTAACCTGCCTCGCTTATTCCTCGCTTTCAAAACTCGTACTTGAGTGCGACCTGAATGATGCGCGGATTGGTAGCTGACGACGTGATCAGCCCAAACGCCGCACCGGCTGCACGATTGCTGATAGGGCCGCCAAAGTTCGGCGTATTGGTAAGGTTGAAAAATTCGGTTCTGAAGCGAAGCGCGCCCCACTCCCGAATGGGAAAGGTTCGCTCAAGGGCCAGATCCATATTCCGCTGTGCGGGAGCGCGCAGAATCCCGACTCCGCAATTGCCGAAGCCGGTTCCGTCTCCCGACGGCAGGCGCCGACGTGAATGCATCCGGATTGAGATACCCGTTGATGCGCGTGTAGAGCGACCCCGAGGTTTGGGCTCGCAGCCCGGTGCATTGTGCGCGCGAGAACCCGGATAGATTTCCGTAGACGCTGCCGGCATTGCTGTCGGTCACAGTTACAGGAGTGCCCGATTGCGCCACAGCAATGGTTGAGAGCAGCCAGTGCGAAGCTATCCCTCGCAGCGCGACCGGGACCAGAGCCAGGGCAGGTGGTGCATAGGTCAGGCTAAGAACCACTCTATGCGCGCGGTCGAAGTCATCAAGTCCTCTTGCCTGGCGCTGATTGGTTTGATCGTTCGTCAAGAATCCCAATTCGAAATTGGAGAGGCCGCCAGAGCCGCTGGTCGTATCCAGATTCTTTGACCACGTATAACTGCCAAGAAACTGCAGACCATGAGAAAGTCTTTTCGTCGCACTCGTCTCCAGGGAATTGTAGCGGGCATCGAAGCTCGTCTGGCAAATGTAAGAACCTTGCGCAATCCCACTGAACGGCAGCCGCTGGACGATGTTCTCATTCGTATTCGTGGTCTCTCCACGTACCGGATGTTCCGGACTGGCGAGCAGCGCCTGGTTGAACTCCAGGCAGCCAGGTATGTGTGTCGATTTCGCCCCCACATACCCGATCTTCCCAAAGCAGATTCTTCGTGACCTCGTACTGCAGGTTGAGGTTGTACTGCTGTACGTAAGGATCGACAAGATGGGGAGAAATCGCGGCCAGCGAAAGCCCCCCGCCCGGTACGCGAGGAAGGAAGACAGGAAAGCTGGAACGTTGGAGGAAGCGCCGGGCTGTAAGGTTCTTGAAGGCTTGCGCCGGCATTTTGCACACCTTGCAGCGATTGCTTGAACGAGAACGGAGGCTGCCCTACTGTCTGTTCCGCAAGGTCGCCAGACATGCGATCGTAGTAGATGCCGTAACCTCCTCGTAAAACCAACTGCGGATGACTCAGCAGCTGAATTGCAAATCCCAAGCGTGGAGATACGTTGGTGTAGCTCGTTGCCCACAGCCCGTTATGCGAGGACCGCACTACTCCCTCAGGTACTGGTCCCTTGTAGTTATGCGGGAAGACAAAGCCGCTGAGAGTGCCTGACGCAGGTGCCTCATGCACGAGCGATCGAAGGATCAAAGGTGGGTAGCCTTCCTTGGATATCCGAAGGAGGGCCAAACACCTCGTAGCGCACTCCTGCATTCACAGTGAGCCACTGAGGCCACTCTATAGTCGTCCTGCACAAACCCAGCCAGATCTGTATAGCGTTCATCCTTTCGAAACTGGCCTGACGATCCAGTCGACGAAAATACATTGCTGATATTGCTTCCGTTCTGAGTCGCGCTCTTACCAAGCAGAAAGTCAGGAAGGCTCCGCATCTCCAGAAAACCATCACTTACAAAAGGCACATTGACGTCGACCTGATGCCGCTTGCCTTCGACTCCGATTCTCAGATTCTGAGGCCCAGCCACCAGGGACACGGTATCCTGCCACACGTATGTGTTCGTGTTCTGCCAGTAGAACGGCTGTCCGGCCGTGCCTATGGTGAACAGCCCATCAATCGTGAGTCCTGGAGTCTCCGGCAATCCCGAAGGCGTCGCCATCCCGACGTCACTTGCCTGCATCGGTTGAGCGATCACTGCGTCACCATCAAATCGCATATAACCCGCGCGAGCAACATTCACAACATGAGAACTAAACGCGTGCGTGTCTGAGAGCACGATCATATGGTTCTGATCGAGTTCATTTGTACCCCAGCCCGGCACGTTTGCACCGAACGGCGAAAACGGCTCTGTGGTGGAACCTCGAGAGTAGAAGAACCGTCCGCCAAGTTCATTGCGGTCAGACACGCTCCAATCCGTATTCGCCGTGTACTGGTCCTCCTTGTACTTCGCCGGAATGGAATAGGTGGATTCACCGATCGGCAGTTGCTGCGGATCAACGGGCAGATTCGTCTGCGGAGATGGAATGGCATACTGCCCATTCGGCAGCTTGAAATTGAGCATAGCCAAGGCCACAGGATTGATGTTGGAGCCGTCGCATGCGATCTGCTCTCCTCCCGCGAATGTCTGATACCCGGCATTCCCGGGATGATTATCCGGGCAGAACTGAGCGCCCAGACGTTGATGCGCTGCGATCAGCCCCGACTTGCGGCAGGATTGCAGTGACCAGAGAAAGATTTGAGTTGCCATTGCGCTGAGTCGAGCCCTGATAGGCAGCGAAGAAGAAGAGCCTGTCTCGCCGCACGGGCCCTCCAAGCGTGAAGCCAAACTGATTCTGCTTCAACACCGGCCGCGCTTGACCGTTCCTCTTAGCGAAGAAGTCGTTGGCATTCAGCAGATCATTTCGCAGGTACTCGAAGAGCGCCACCGTGCCAATGATTACTTCCCGACTTACTGATGACATCGACGTTGGCCCCAGCGCCTCGCCCATAGCCCGCGTCAAAGCTTCCCGTCTGCACTTTGAATTCTTCTATCGAATCCGGCGTGGGTATGGCGGTCCCCACCTCTGACTGGTAGCCCGACGCGGAGTTCTGAGAGAGATTGTTCGCATCGATCCCATTGAACTGAAAGTTATTGGAGGTGGTCTTATTCCCGTTAGCCGAGACGTTCTGACTGTTCTTGCCGAGTGCGGCAGCATTTGGAAGCTCCACCACAACGTTTGGCGATAACGCCACGATCTGTGTGTAGTTGCGGCTGGACAGCGGCAACTCGCGAATGGTCGCCTGATCGACCGTGCGGCCCAGTGTCGCACTTTGGAGTTGAGCAAGATCAGAGCCGCCGTTTACCTGCAGAGATTCGCGGACCTCTCCGACAGAAAGCTTAAGCTCAACGGTAACGACCTCGCTCGCACCGACGTGTATGGACTGCAGGCGCCTGCCGGCGAATCCAGGACTCGCCGCGGATACGGAGTAGGTTCCGGGGAGAAGCAGCGGGACGCGGAAGGTTCCAATCGAAGAGGTGATGGCAGTTCTCGCGGCTTCAGTATCTTCGTTCGTTACAGTCACGTTCACCTTTCGCCAGCAGGGCGCCTGAGCTGTCGATCACCGTGCCGGCAATCGCGCCTGTTCCCGGGCTCTGTGACAGCAGTGGCGTACTTACCGCGAACGCGACCATAACTAAGGCTATTACTCTGTTGTAAGTCACTGCACAGTTCATGTCTCACCTCCAGATCTGATCCGCAGACTAGGTTGAGACTCAGTATTCACACTCCTCCGGCGCAGTTTGTCACGCCATTGTCAGCATCTTGTTCAAAGCTTGTCGTGAGAAGAGTTCTTGACAATCCAATTACACTGCTGTGACACGCGGGTAGTCTACGCATTCCTAGAATCACATCAGTTCGATCGCACGTGAGGCTACTTCCATCTGCACATCAGGGAGAGCCGCCAACATAGAAAAGGATGGATGACCACTAGTGTTTCAACGCAGTCATTGCATTCGCGCTCGACATGTCATAACGTTTGCACTGTCGCTGATCGCCGCTCAGATCGTGCTTGCCCAGGCATCCAGCACGACAGTTGATCATGCTGAATATGTGCCGGTACTCTCAGGCGGCCTGGGCTATGTGCACATCGTGGATGGCGGGGTGACCGCACTTGAGCCCCAGATCGATCCCATATTGCTCATCCCCTTTGGCTCCCATGTGTTGCTTGAGTCCCGAACCGACTTCACAGGATTCTTCCAACGCAAGGACCAGACCAGCGGACCCTTCACTGGGAAGGTATTCAAGACAGTTGAATTTGCACAGATCGACTGGCTTGCCAATACGCACGTCATCGCCACTGCTGGCAGATACTTACTGCCCTTCGGACTTTACAGCGAACGCCTGGAGCCTATCTGGATTCGGAACCTGCAGGATGCGCCGATTACGGCCACCATCGGGACCCGCACCACCGGTTCCGGAGACGGCGTTATGCTGAGAGGCGTCGCTGCGCAGTCTCCAGGTTACTCGATTCAATATTCGGCTTATTTCTCAGCCCGGAGCAATATCAACCAGCTGCAGTCGGCTCGCAATGCGGGTGGAGATACCAGTGTCTTTCTAACTCGTCCCCGGTTAGAGCTTGGTGTCTCGTATCAACGGTTCCTCCAGGGGCGCGAGATCAACAGTGAGGCGACCTACGTGGCGTGGCAGCCTCGGCAGATTGCGCTCGACCTCAAGGCAGAAGCGGATTACAGCTACAACGGCCGAGGTTATTGGCTTGAGCCGGCCTACTCGCTCCAACAACTTGCAATTCCCGCAGCTCTACGCAAGCTACAGTTTGTGACACGTGTACAGCAGTTCTTTCCAACCCATGGCGGTGGCAACAGCCTACCCCAGATCGATACCAAGAGAATCGATGTGGGGCTTAACTACTATCTGCGGGATGACCTTCGCTTCATCTCAAGCTACGGTAGGAGCTTCAGTTCGCAAGGCAATGCAAATCTCTGGAGCGTTGGATTTACCTATCGCCTGCTGGTACCGCTCTGGCGCGGAGGTAAAGAATGAAAGCCACTCTTATTCCCGGCCTTGTGTTCTCTGCGCTGATCAGTGTAGCGGGATACACGGTCGCCTCTCAATCTTCTCCACAACCCCATGACAAGCAACATGCCTCAGAAAGTAGCAGCCAATCAGCGCAGGCCGAATGGCGAGGATGTGTTCAACGCGAACTGCGGACGCTGCCATGCGCCGCCGATGACCTTATCCCCACGCGTGACCGGAACGGTACTGATGCACATGCGCACGCGTGCACGGCTCTCAAGGCAAGACGAGCAAGCGTTGTTGAAGTATATGGCTCATTGAATACGGAGGTTTTTATGAGCAGCGTTTTTACTCGGCGCAAGGTAGTCAATTCAGTTCCACTCTGGCTGGCGCTTTTTGCGCTTTCCAGCTTCCATTGCATGGCCACCTGGGCACAGGGCCAGCCGCGAGTCATCGAGGTGCATGCGCACCGATACGCCTTCACCCCGAGTGAGATAACGGTGAAGAAGGGCCAGGCTGTCACCTTGAAGCTGGTTTCCGACGACGTGCCTCACAGCCTCGTGGTTCAGGATCTCGGCATCAACCAGACCGTGACAAAGCCTCATCCGGTCGAAGTAACGATCACGCCAAGTGCGCCGGGAGATTTTCGCGGCAAGTGTGGACGCTTCTGTGGAAGCGGTCACGGCTCCATGACTTTCATTGTTCACGTTAAGGAATAAGCAGGTGTGGCGCTTGGCTATCATCGCGGCGGTTGGATCTGTCCTGGTGTCGGGGACTGTCGGTTGCAAGGTATCCCGGCCCAGCAAGACTGAGGCGGCTGTTGTTCAGTGGGCGGAACGCACGATCACCATCGGCGGTTCTAGTGACCGCAATCCCATTCCGTCGACCGAAGAGAACATTGAAGCCGGCAAGCGTATTTTTGCCTACTATTGCGTCGTCTGCCATGGCCGCGACGGACAGAGCACCGGCGTGCCGTTTGCAAATAGTATGTCGCCGCCCATACCGTCACTGGCTTCCGCAGGCACGCAGAAATATTCAGACGGGCAACTGAAGTGGATTATCACAAACGGAATCTCTCCATCGGGAATGCCCGCGTCCAAAGGAATTCTGAGTGATGAGGATATGTGGACCATGGTTGTGTTTCTGCGCCACCTTCCTCCGGCAGGAAGCCTTGGAGAACCAAGCGCCTATACGGGTGAGGAGTATGACAAGTAGCTCTCCCCCAGTTACATGCTGCCGCCGTCGAGCAGCTGCTTAAGTTGAGAGGTGAGGATGAGGTCGTTGTATCTCGTAAAACGCACGGAGACAATCGAGGTTGCAGAGGCAGACCCGGTACTTGCGAATGCCAGTCTGCCTCTTCGCGCTACCTATTATCCGCTTGGATTTCCACTGGAGATCCACACCAATTCGCAGGATGTACTGGCAGCCGCCGACCAGAGTTGGCGATTGTTTCGGCCCAGGTTTGCGTACCCTCCACTTACACTGCGGCTTGGAGTAAACCGCGATCCGGTCTTTTCCAATGAGGAGCTCCAAGCTCCCGTCTGCAGGGTGCAAAAGCATCTGCTCTGCAGCATGGCCGATCCCAGCAACTTCTTCATCGCCGACTTGAACACGGGATTTTCCTTTGGTTGGATTACTCCCAAAACTGCAGCATCCAGCCTCTATCTGCGGTATCACTTCCTTGAGGCTGCTGCGCTTTGCATGGTGGCCGCGGTCCGCGCTGCGCCTCTGCATGCGGCCTGTGTCGTGCCGGCGAAGCACGGCATGCTGCTCTGTGGAGACTCCGGCGCGGGCAAGTCTTCTCTCGCCTTTGCTGGCGCGCGCTCAGGCTGGACCTATATCTGCGATGACGCGAGTTACCTGCTGTGCGATCGCAAAGATCGCATGGTGGTCGGCAATTGCCATCAGTTCAGACTGCGAGATTCCGGGCCGCTCCTCTTTCCAGAGCTCGAAGGCCGTCCGATTACTCCCAGGGCTGCGGGCAAGCCTTCCATCGAGGTCCCAACATCCGACTTACCCCAGATCGTCACGGCGGACGCTGCCTGCGTCCAGTCCATTGTCTTTCTGAATCGAAATCACCATGGGCCCGCCGAACTCTTTCCACTTTCAAAAGAGAAAGCACTGCACTGGTTCCACAGGTCCATCTTTTCCGGCACGGCCGCCTCTGCTGCGTTTACCGAGGCCGTAAGGTATCTGCTGGGAGCGAGCATCCTCGAGCTTCGATACATTCATTTAGACGACGCCATTCAACGACTTAATACATTTGCCTTAGAAGGACGCTAGAACAATGCAGACGACGAGGAAGAAATCCTCTCTATCTTCCGCTCGCATCCCCTATGAAGTAAAAGCGCTCATCGCCGCACTGCAAATGCGCGATTCGAATACTTGTTCACTGAAAGCTCTGACGGAGCAGGAGTGGACTTCTCTTCTCGAGTTCTGTGAACTCGCGCACCTCACACTTCCCTTGGCGCAGGTTCGAACACATGGCTTCCCCGGTTGGGTCATAGACCGGCTGGAAACGAATGCCGCCTATAATGCTCTACGGTTCGAGCGGGTTAAGTCCACTTACAACGAAGCAGCGAAGGCGCTCCGCGCGGCCGATGTTGACTTCGTCATCCTCAAAGGCTTTACCCAATCCCCCGAGTACGTCAGAAATCCACGGCTACGGGCCCAATCCGATCTCGATCTCTTCTGCCCTGCCGCATCGATTGAGCGGGCAAGAGCGGCGCTCGAGGTGATTGGTTACAGATCAGATCAGGTATCAAACTATAGCCGCGCCGACCACCTGCCTACCTTGATCCGCCCAGGAGACTGGCGTTGGAGAGGCAATCCCTTTGATCCGGAGATGCCGCTGTCGATTGAGCTGCATTTCTGTCTCTGGAACGAGGACGTTTCCCTATTCTCCATTCCGGAGGTAGAGCAGTTCTGGACTCGGCGCGTGACCAGAGTTTTCGATGGCCTATCCTTTCCCTGCCTCAATGCAACCGATCAGCTGGGTTACATCTCTCTGCATATTCTGCGCAATGTGCTTGCACGAGACTGGGTACTGCATCACGTGCGGGAGTTGGCCGTGTTCCTGCACTCTCATGCGAGCGACGATGCGTTCTGGAAAGCGTGGAGCGAAGACCATGACGCTCGCCTGCGCTCCTTCGAAGCGTTCGCCTTCTTCTACGCGCACTCCTGGTTCGGCTGCGACCTGCATCCGGTGGTCAGCGAAGAGTTGGCGCGGATGCCGGAAATACGGAAAAGCTGGCTGAAAAGCTTCGTTCACTCGCCCGTTGAATTGATGTTTCAGGTCAACAACGATTCCTTTTGGCTGCATATGAGTCTGGCCGATTCATGGAGGAGAAAAGTGGCCTTGCTACGTCGATACTTCTTGCCGATCCGTTTTTCCTCGATCAACTCGCCCGGTTCGAAGATTCAGAATCGGAGGTCGCATCTCGCCCGGCACCTCTCATCCATATCTGCGATACCTGCGGTATCTTGCGTCGAAGTGTGCGTTCTACACCTACTCCAATTCCGTTACGATTCTGCGGTTCCTGCGGTGGCGACGGTCCTACCTCTCCTTCACGCGCCAGTTCTGGATCTTCCTGGCCGCATCTTTTT
Source organism: uncultured Acidobacteriaceae bacterium (assembly GCA_963748555.1). Taxonomy (GTDB): domain Bacteria; phylum Acidobacteriota; class Terriglobia; order Terriglobales; family Acidobacteriaceae; genus CAWKKW01. The sequence goes on along the minus strand of CAVVJK010000013.1, from coordinate 333,449 downwards.
TTTTGACTTAGGCCTGTCGATCTACTTCTTCCTGTTCAACCTATTCCTGCTGGGCAGACACTACTCGGAACCTACTCTGGGTGTGCTCACGAGCGTCATGGCGGCAGGTAGCCTTACCGGGGCGATCCCTGCCGGCAAACTGGCGCAAAGATTCGGATTGCGCGCCGTCCTGCTCTCCTGTTTTGTGCTGGCCGTACTCATCTTTTCCGCACGGGCCCTGCTGCTTGCGTTTGCCTGGCAGGTCTGCCTGGCTTTTCTCGCAGGCATCACTCTCTCGGCGTGGGCAGTCTGTATCTCGCCGGCCGTCGCGCAATTCACAAGGGAACAGCAGCGACCGCGCGCTTTCAGTTTCATCTTCTCGTTTGGAATTGGCATTGGCGCGCTCGGCGGTCTGCTGGGCAGCAGATTGCCCGACTGGATCGCAAGCAAACACATTTTGAGTCATGCTTTGCAACCGGATCAAGTGGTCTTACTGCTATCCTGCTGCGTCGTCTGCTTGGGACTTTGGCCCGCGGCTCGGTTGAGGTTTGCTCCCGCTGAGATGCCATCGCGCGCCAGACCCGAGTTCTCGCGGTTTCTGCTTCGATACCTTCCCGCAATTGCTGTTTGGAGCCTGGTTACAGGTTCATTCAGCCCGCTTGCCAATGTGTACTTCGTTCAGCAACTGCATATGTCCATGCGTCAAATCGGAAACGCATTTTCGCTCTCACAGGCTGTGCAGGTGGCCGCAGTTCTCCTCGCTCCAACTGTGTTCAAGAGAATGGGCTTGGTCGCAGGCATCGCCTACACGCAACTGGCAACATCTCTCATGCTGTTCGTACTAGCCGGAGCGGCTCATCCTTATACGGCCACAGCGGCATACGTCGGGTTTACTGCATTCCAGTGGATGAACGAACCGGGACTGTACACTCTGCTCATGAACATGGTGCCGGAGAATAAGAGGAGCGGAGCGTCCGCATCCAACAGCCTGGTCGTATCGGCGACGCAAAGCATAGCAGCCACCCTGGCCGGCGGGGCATTCGCTCGATATGGATATGGCGCATCGCTGCGCGGCATAGGGCTGATAGCGTCAGTGGCTGCAGGCCTCTTCTGGAGCTTTCGAGGCTATTCGCAAACCAAGTCTGACCAAGCTGAACAGGAGACGGCTTTGCTTCAGAGCTAACGTTTTGAATTCTCCAATTCAATAGCTCGGGGAAACAGGATGTTGTTCTCGAGATGGATGTGTTGGTGCAGGTCTTGTTCGAATTCTCGCAGCCCGTCGTAGAAGGCATGAAAGGTTGGGCAGGCATCATCGGGCGGAGTGAAGGTCCCGCTCAAACGGCGGATTTCAGCAATCAGGGTACCCGCGGCATCGTGCTCCCGCGTCATCATCGCGATTGGATTGGCGACCGTGCCGAAGCAACTGTCAGGCTTGGTCGTTCCACCATGTATTGATCGTTCCAGCTTAGTGACATATGGAAACAGGACGGTCTCTTCCTTCGCCAGGTGCTCAGTGAGTTCTTCGTCCAGATGCGCCAGAGTTGCTGCAATCACCGGCAACTCCGCCCTCGCGCGGCCGTGACGATTCACAACCTTTTGCGCAAGCTGAGCCAGCCTTGGCAGCTCCCGCTTCACATACGCGTGGTGTGTGGAGACGATGTGTGAGCTCAAACTCTCCAACGACTTCCCTGTCCAGGTCTCGAGGTCTGGACCGGGCTTCTTTGCGGCCGATTCTAGTGCAGCGACCACGGCATCGAAATCAAGTTTGCCGGCAACGCAGACCTCCGCAAGAGGTTTGCGGCCTCCACAACAATAGTCGATACCAAATAGTTCGAATACCCGGATGGACGAGGGTTGCTCCAATGCAATTTCGCGGACAGTTTGTTCGGTTACGGTCATTTCAATCTCCCTGAATTCCACCGTACACAGACCGCACCGCTGGTTGCAGCGACTTTGGTCACTCGATGTCCACATACATGAAGAAATATCCGTCGACAGAAGTGTGACTTAGGTCGCTGCATCCTTTGGCAGACCAGCCTACTGTTGATTTGCACAGCAATCCAGACAGGGAAGGTACATGCGATGTTTTGTTATCAATGTGAGCAAACTTCAAAAGGGCAGGGCTGCGAGACCCTCGGCGTCTGCGGGAAAGATGAAACCACTGCTACGCTTCAGGATCTTTTGATCCACGTGATCAAGGGCATCGCGATGTATGCGCATCGGGCAGGACAGCTAGGCGCATCCGATCCGGAGATTGACGCCTTCACCATCCAAGCCACTTTCGCAACCCTCACCAATGTGAACTTCGATCCAGACCGCCTGGTCCGGCTGATCTATGAGGCGGTCAGGACGCGCGACGCAGCTCGCGACATGTTTGAGCGCGCCAGCGTGATGGCAGGAATCACTCCTGCGCATCTCGGTGGCCCCGCGGCTTGGATTCCCGCTTCAACGTTGGAGGGTCTACTTGCGCAAGGGCAACAGACCTTATTGCCAGCTCGATTCCTCACCGATGGAAAAGAGGTCTCCAACCTGCAGGAATTGGTTCTATACGGCCTCAAAGGGGTTGCTGCTTACGCTGCTCATGCGCTCGCCCTGGGCGCAGCAGATCCTGCCACCTTTGCGAAGATTCATGAGCTTCTTGACTTCCTCACCAAGCCGGCGCCGACGGCTGACGAGCTTCTCACAAGCGCTCTGGCAGTGGGCGAACTCAACTATCGCGTCATGGAGATCCTGGATAAGGCGCACACAGAGACCTTTGGCCATCCCGTGCCTTCCAAGGTCAGGCTCCACGCCAGAAAAGGTAAGGCGATCCTGGTATCAGGTCACGATCTGCATGATCTTTATGCACTGCTCGAACAAACAAAGGGGCTTGGGATCCAGGTCTATACGCATGGAGAAATGTTGCCGGCTCACGGCTATCCTAAGTTGAAGGTTTACGAGCATCTCGCCGGAAACTACGGCGGCGCATGGACAGACCAGGCTGACGAATTCGCAGAATTCCCTGGCGCGATCCTGATGACATCAAATTGCATTCAAGAGCCGAAGGTCAGATACCGGAATCGCATCTTCACCTCTGGAGCAGTCGCCTGGCCGGGGATTCTGCATATCGCAGATCAGGATTTTAGCCCGGTGATCGCCGCCGCGCTCGAAGCCCCTGGCTACCTTGACGACGGTTCGGACGAAGAGATTACTGTGGGCTTCGGTCACAATGCAGTCCTCAATGTTGCCGATAAAGTGATCGGCGCAGTCAAGGAAGGAGCTATCCGCCACTTCTTTTTGATTGGCGGCTGCGATGGTGCGCGCTCAGGCAGAAGCTACTATACGGAGTTGGCGGAATCCATCCCTGCCGACTGCTTGATCCTGACACTGGCCTGTGGGAAGTTTCGCTTTAACAAACTCGATTTCGGAGAGATCGGCGGCATTCCACGTCTGCTCGACATCGGCCAATGCAACGATACATATTCCGCGTTGCAAATCGCACTTGCACTGGCCAAGGCCTTCGAATGCGGCGTAAATGATCTGCCGCTCTCGTTGGTACTCTCCTGGTACGAACAGAAGGCTGTGGCCGTGTTGCTTACACTGCTCCACCTGGGTGTTCGCAACATTCGTATCGGGCCGACGCTTCCTGCATTTCTCTCGCCTGGAGTGCTCGACATGCTTCACGACAAATTTAACCTTATGGCGATCGGCACTGCAGAAGAAGACCTCGCCGCCATGCTGGTCTGATTTTCTCTCGTGTCCGGGCGAGGCACGCCTTCTCCCGGACACTTCAACTCGCGATGTCTGGACGTCAGCTCGGTTCTGATGGGCAATTTGAGATGAACATGCAAGCTACACCGCCAATCCAAAAACCTAGTAAGAAAAAGAAGTTGGTCCGACGTTCTACACTCAACCGCTCGCAGACGATCAGGCGAGGCGTTCAATGGCTGTTTGCGGCTCTGAATGTCTGCCTCGGAGTTCAGTTCATCCTCTGGCTTCGTTTCTGCGAGCGGGGCGGCGCGGGCCTAAGCGTGTCTCGACCCGCAGGAGCTGAGGGCTGGCTCCCAATCGCAGGCCTGATGAACACAAAGTATCTCTTGCTCACGGGGCACGTGCCTGCAATTCACCCCGCAGCCATGGTCTTGTTTATTGCCTTCATGCTGATGAGCCTGCTGCTTAAGAAGGCCTTCTGTTCCTGGCTTTGCCCGATTGGAACGCTGTCAGAGCAGCTTTGGCGGCTCGGAACGCGACTATTCGGCCGCACTCTTCATCCACCGAAGTGGCTGGATATCCCGCTTAGAGGGCTGAAATACCTTCTCCTGGGGTTTTTCGTTTGGGTGATCGGCGCCATGTCCGCCGAGACAATCCACGATTTCATGTCCACGCCTTACGGCCTGATCGCAGATGTCAAGATGCTGAATTTCTTTCGCGAGATCGGGCAAACAGGCGCAATCGTCATCGGGCTGCTGGTTCTGCTATCGATGCTCATTCAGAATTTCTGGTGCCGATATCTCTGTCCCTATGGGGCGATGCTGGGCATCGCATCGCTGCTAAGTCCAGTCAAGATTCGCCGCGACGTTGAGGCATGTATCGATTGCGGGAGGTGCGCTGGCGCCTGCCCTGCCCGCCTGCCAGTCGATCAGCTGGTGCAAATCCGATCAGTTGAATGCACAGCGTGCATGGCGTGTATCGCCGCGTGCCCATCCGAAAACGCATTGCAATTCTCCCTGATACCGAGAAGGACGGTAACACCGGCGGAGAGATGGCGTGGCCGTGTTCTCTCACCGGTTGGAGTAGCGGTAGTTCTCGCCTGCATCTTTTTCGGTCTGGTGATCATGGCGAAGGCTACCGGGCACTGGCAGACCAATCTGCCGCGCGACGTGTATATGCATCTGGTGACGCATGCAGGCCAGGCAAGTCACCCCGGCATGTAAGAGCGACAGGAATCGACTCAGCAGGGCTCAAGCGCAGGTCAAAATGGCTACTTCCTTCGGGCACGAAACTCCATCCCGATGGCTGTAATGGTTTGGCTGTCGAACACCTGGCTCGCGCGAGCAAAGACAATCGTCTCCTCGACTTGAATATGTTCGGAGTAGAGTTGTTTGAGAAGGCTGGTCTGCGACAGCAACTGCTGCGTCTGCTCGCGTTCCAGGCCACCGGCCTCAATCCACGCTGAGTACAGCTCCTCAACCGATCGATGCAAATCGTCTGCCTGCTGATGATCGTCTTGCAGCCTATCGATTTCATCGAAGCACTTCGTGTCGGTCTTACGCAATCGCGGAAAGAGAGACTGCTCTTCATCCGCTGTGTGGCGTTGGCCACCGGTCCGGAAGTACTGAAGCGCAGTTTTGACCGCGTCTCGCTCCTCATCCGTCAAACGTCTGCCCTTTGCCCGATCCACGACAACACAAAGAATGCCGAGAAAGCTCTCGATCCTTCTGTGGCAGTCTTTGAGCATACCAATCGGGTCGTCGAAACCGCTATCTGGCTTTGCGCCAATCTGGATCGCCATGTCGCTTCCCTTCGTTTCTTCCATTCTAATGATTGTCACCCGTACGCCGGTGGTTGCGCTTAGCAGGCACGGGCGCCTCCAGGCGAACCCAGGTTACGCGCGAATGCCGTAGAATTCCCGAGTGGCCGCCGAACGGACGGATCTAGCAACCGCCCTGGGAAAGACTGCGCTCCTGTCGACACTCACCCCGACTGAATTGAAGAACCTCTCTGCGCGCACGGTGCGGAAGTTATTCCGTGCAGGAGAATTGCTCTTTTCAGAAGGCGAGCCGTGCAACGGCTTGCACATTATTGCTCAAGGAAGAGTTCGCATCTTCAAGACATCGGTGAGCGGCTTAACCCACGCTCCTGCTGACACCCGATGAGCCGGCCACACCCAAAGCAGCATCAGCTCTCCCGCTTTTCGAATGCGGCGAAAACCTCTTCAATCGGCAGGTCTTCCTTTCGGATGACCCGGTCGGAGATGATCTTCGCGAGGGCCTCCAGCGCAATTTGTAACTGTACGCCTCCAAGCCGGACGGCGGTGTCTTCGCAGTCCGAAGCCTCACGTGCACAACCCAGCAGTTGAGGCAGAGCGCTGGCGAGGGTGGACCCCCGTTCCGCAGCATAGAAGTTAAGCAGCACGGGAAAGAGGATGATGTCGATGCGATACTGCAGGACGTTCTGGGCGAGTTCCAGCAGTAGCGGGACACGAAATTCACGTACGATGCTGAGTCCGGACCGTTGTTGAGCTTCGAGAAGCACCGAGAGGCGCAGTGCGAACTGCCGGCTTCGCGCCAGAGCGGGGTACAGCAGCACCGTCCAGGAGACACTGGCGGTGATCATCGAGATGCCAACGACGCCTTCGATCGTGATCACGAGTCTAAGCCAATTCGTGTCCGGGCGGACATCAAAGGTCTGAAACGTATCGAATGTGCCCAGGGAGAGATAGAGACAGCGCAGGAACTGGTGCGGTACGGGATGTGGGCCGCTATCCGAGGGTATAAACAAATCTCTTGGAGATAGGCCGAGATAGATGAGGGCGAACCCCACCACAAGCGTCGCGACCCAGCAGACGATGGTCGTCACGAGTGAAAGAGCGCCAACCGCGGGGCGAAGAGGTGTCTTGCGCATGAGCACAGACGCGGCTCGACCGACAAACTCGCTCAGTGTGCCGGAGCGTGTGGGGTGAAAGATGTCGCGGAAGACTTCTCGCAGACCGAAGAGAACGATGAGCGTCCCGATGATCTCGAGCAGTATGCTTTGAACTCTCATCCCGCGCTCGGCGCACCTCGGCCTAGTGGTTAGTCTGCAGGAAGGTGGCTATGCGCGCAGCGTCGACCGAAGTCACACCCATTTCCGGCATGGCCGTACCGGGATGGATCTTCTGTGGGTGCTGGATCCAGTACACGAGGTTTTCGGGAGAGTTCTGCAGCGTGCCGGCGAGGTACGAGCGTTGCGCGAGTTCGTCGAGCGAAGGACCGACTTTGCCCACGGCGCCGGGGACGTGTGGGATGACATGACAGGTTGGGCAGCCGTATTGGATCATCAGGTCCGCTGCGCTGGCCTGCGTGGAGCCAGCGTGCGGGCTGGGCGCGTTGGAGCGCGAGCACCCGGCGCCGATTATCGTAACTGCAATCATCACAATTTGACAGGTGAGCTTCATGAGGGTTCTCCTTTTGCGGTCTCGAGTGCCGCCTGGAGAGAGGTATGGGCGAGCCGGTGCTCCGATTCCCGCAGCCATTTCGCAAACAGCACGAGACCAATCACGACGAAGACGATGCCGGAAGGAACCCACATCAACACGCCGCCGAGCTGTTGATCCTGCAGGGGCGTGAGGCCCCAGGCCTGCGTGGTTTTCTGGTAAGCGGGATACCAGAGAACTGCCGAGAAGGTGAGCAAGGCTCCAAGCGCACTGCAATGAGCCGCTGTTCCGAAGACGTAGAAAGTGGCTGCCCCGTAGCTCATCGTCGACCGGCCAACGCCGTAGAGCGCGGACCAGAAGATCACCGCGGTGAAGAAGAAGCTAAGGTGCTGGGCGGCGTGAATCCAGTCAGAGGTAAGGGTGGCCTGGTAGAGTGCGGGAACATGCCAGATCCAGAGCGCCACCGCCTCAAGCAGCCAGGCCGCGAGAGGCCGGGTTAGAAAGGCGATCGGTGTGCTGTGTTCGACGGCATGCACCCAGCCGCCCAGGTTCACACGATGGCGCGGCGCGAAGGCCCACAGCAGGGTGGCTCCGGGATGCGCCGCGGAGATCAGTGGCGCCGAGACCAGAATGAGGATCTCGTGCTGCAGCATGTGCGCGCTGAAGAGTTGCTCGCCTAACTCGTGCACGGGCGAGACAAGGGCGAGTGCGAGCGTGAGCCAACCGGCATAGAAGCTCGCGTGCCGCCAGCGCAGCCTTTGAATGTTGCCGCGGCGAAAGAGTCCAGCAGTGTACACCCCGAACAAGACTGCGAGAGGAACCACGATCGATGGTTCCCAACTCCACGACACTGACCAAAACGAGTCGCTTGTGACGGAGAGAAGCACTACGGCGCGAGTGTAGGAAGGTGTGAGCATCAGTCGTAGGGCTGCAAGATGATGACCACCAGGATGCCTGCGAGAACGACCAGCGCACACATTGCGGACAGCAGAAGTGCGAACTTCGCCATGAAAAGTCGGCGGCCATCTTCTGGAACGGTTTCATCCGGGCTGTTTAGCTTTGCTTGAGCGTCCCAAGCCAACCACGCAGAGGCTGCACACAGCACAAAGCAACTGGCAGAGACGAGAAAGCCCGTTCGTTTGTGGGCTACGAGCGTGATCCAATGGGCGACACTGTATCCAACGATGGTGCTGATACCGGCCGCCAAGGGTGGAAGTGCGAGGCTGAGTAAAAGCAGCCGATCAAGCTTGACTTTTCCCGGCGGTATTTTCGCAGCTGTAACCTCAGGCATGCAGCCACCTCGGCGCCCAGTAGATGACGAGATAAATCGGTATCCATGAGACGACAACGAAGTACCAGTAGTCCGCGTTCTCAGAAGCGTCCATGAAGCGCTTGCCTTCGACCAGTGAAGTAAAGAAGAGGACGGTCAAAACGATGGTATCTACGAGATCCGTAAGCAGGTGCGTGACATGCAGCCCCATCAGCATCCACACAGCGGAACCGTAGGCATCCATGCTCCAGTCGCAGTTGAGGTGGCGCAGCTCAAAATAGCGGATGATCACATTGGCGATGCCGAACAGCGAGAGCGTCACCAGCCCGATTTGAATCGCGCGTTTGTCACCTTTACGAGCGCGGCGGCGATACCACTCGTTGGGAATGACGCTGATGAGAAACACCGCAAGGTTCAGTGTTCCCCAGAAAAGGTCAGGGGGATTCTCATGCGGAGGCCACTCGAGTGAACGGGAGTGCAGGTAAAAGTAGGACGCGATCATCAGCACGAAGACCATGCCTTCGATGGCCATCATGCCGATGATGCCGCACCACGTAAGGCTCTTCGTTCCGAAAAGAACGGTCGGCAGCTTCGAAACGTCGAGGACTGCCGGCTCTACTCGCTCTGCCATATCTCCCTCGCGCGCCGACGTTCGGCTGGCTGCTTGTCTGGCCAGAACCAACCGATCATGGTGATGGCAATCGGGATTGTTCCAAACGTGATGCCCCAGGGAGTGAAGACGCTGGCAACGAATGCCGCCGTGGTTGCCAATGCGGCGAGGAAGGGCCAAATGGAAGGACCGGGAAACTCGTCTTTTCCTTCCGGCTCGGCATCGAGGGTACGAGTCGTGAGCACAGTACGTGCGTCGTCATCCAACCCAACAACTACAGGCTGATTGGGCGCTGCATCCCACAGGGCTTCGCGGCCGTTGACGGTGGGCAGGTGCAGGAAGTTGTACTTCGGAGGCGGTGACGACGTCGCCCACTCGAGCGTGCCGGCGTGCCATGGATTTGAGCCTGACAACGGACCGCTCCGAAGCGAGCGGTACACATTCCATATGAAAAGCAGCACCGAGATGAAGAGGAAAATGTATCCGATGGATTCAATCTGGTTCAGCAACGTCCATCCCATGTTGCTGGGATAGGTGTATACGCGACGCGGCATTCCACGCAGTCCCACCAGGTGCATCGGGAAGAACGTGACGTTGAAGCCAATGAAAAAGAGCCAGAAGCTGATCTGCCCCAGCTTCTCACTGAGCATCCGGCCAGTGACCTTGGGGAACCAATACGTCATCGCACCGAAGAGCGGGAAGACAGCGCCGCCGATCAGCACATAATGAAAATGCGCCACCACGAAATAGGTATCGTGCACCTGCAGATCGACAGGAACGGATGCGACGAAGAGGCCCGTCATCCCTCCCATGATGAATACGAAGAAGAAACCCAAGACCCACCACATCGGTGTCTTCAGCACCACTTTTCCGGTGGCCAGCGTGGCGATCCAACAGAAGACCTGGGCTCCACTGGGAATGGCAATCATCATGCTCGAAGCGGTGAAGTAGCTCTCGGCGATCTGTGGAATGCCAGTCGCGAACATGTGGTGCACCCACAGACCGAATGCCAGAAATCCGGTCGAGACCAGCGCCAGTACCAGAACGAGATAGCCGAAGATATGCCGCCGGCTGAACGTCGTGAGGATGGTCGACACGACCGCCGTTCCCGGAAGAAAGATGAGGTATACCTCTGGGTGTCCGAACCACCAGAAGAGATGCTGGTAGAGAAGAACGTCACCGCCAACGGCCGGATTAAAGAACTGGGTTCCTCCGGTGCGGTCGAGCAGAAGCATCGTGCTCGACAACATGATGGATGGAAGCGAGAAGATGACCATGAACGCGACCACCGCCTGTCCCCAGACGAAGATCGGGATGCGGTTAAGCGACATGCCGGGGGCGCGCAGCTTGAACACTGTGACCAGAACCTCCACCGCGACGGCGAGACCAGACACTTCGGTGAAGGTAATGAGCTGCGCCCAGAAGTCGGCGCGCTTGCCCGGCGCGTAGTCCGGACCAGACAACGGAACGTAGGCGAACCAGCCCCTGTCCGCACCTGTGTTGCAGAAGAAGGCGACATAGAACATGATGCCGCCGAAGAGGTAGAGGTAGTAGCTGTACGCATTCAGGCGTGGAAAGGCGATGTTGCGCGTGCCCACCATGAGGGGCACCAGATACACACTGAGCGCTTCAAACATCATGGGCACCGCAAACAGAAACATCATGGTGCTGCCATGCATGGTGAAGAACTGGTTGTACTTGTCCGGCGAGAGGAAGTGCGACTCGGGGAACGCGAGCTGCAGCCGCATAGCGCCGGCGAGCAGACCGGCGACGAGGAAGAAGCCGAAGGCCGTGACCACGTAGCGCATGCCGATCGTGGTATGGTGGACGGCCTTGAACCATCCCACGAAGCCGCTGGGCTCGCGCCAGACGTGCTCCAGCTGGGCCGCCTGTTTGCGTTCGGCCTCGGTTAGTTCCTCGGTGCGGATCGCGGTGGACGTCATCGCAGGGTCTCCAGGTAGGCGAGCAGGTCTTGCAGATCTGGACCGGAAATTTGATTGGGCGGCATGCGGCTGCCGGGCTTCAATGCCTGGGGATTCAGAATCCAGCCGCCGAGATTTCCAATGGTATTGGGCAGCATGCCTGAAGCGATCGTCGAACGGCTGGCCAGGTGCGTGAGATCAGGGCCCACCCGCGAGCCAGCCGTTGTTCCGCGAATGGTGTGGCACAGAACGCAGGCGTGAGTGAGGAACACCTGTTGTCCGTGCATCGTTTGTGCGTTGCTCGGAGCCACGGCGCTCTGCGCTTGCGCGGTCATCCACTTGTTGAACTCCGTTTGCGATTCGGCGATCATGTAGAAAGACATGTGCGCGTGCTGCAAGCCACAGTACTCGGCACATTGACCGCGCCAGCGGCCCGCTTGATCCACCTGCATCAGCACGTCTGTGGTGTAGCCGGGCATCAGGTCACGCTTCCCCTGGATGTTTGGCGCCCAGAAGCTGTGGATCACGTCGTTGGATGTGCCGTGAATACGAATCGGCGTTCCAACCGGAACATGGATTTCGTTCGCAGTCGTCACCATGCGGTAGGGCTCGGCATCGTTTGGATACTGCACCTCCCACCACCATTGATGTCCGTACACTTCAATGGTGAGGGCTTGCTGCTCGTTCATACTGCCGAGTCGCCGGCTTGTGATAAAGCTGCTGACGAGCATGATGAAGAGCAGCAACACCGTGACCGCCATGGCTCCCATCACGGCATGTGTCGCCAGACGATCGCTTCCTTCTGTGGTGGGCTGAGGTTCCGGCATGGTGTTCGAGCAAGTGCCGGCGGCGCCACACGAAATACACCAGCGCGATCAGGGTGAGCAGGTACACCGTTGCCGTGATCGAGAAGATCAGGGCGAATGTGTGCTCAATATGCGCCGCTGCCGGGCCGGCCGGGTTCAGCGACGTTTGATTATTGGGGAAGCCGGGAATGGAGGCCAGCAGCATCATGGCGCAGCCTTTTGCACGGCTGAGGGCTCTCATCTTCAGGGTGCTCCTTTTGCCGGGCCTGTTCGGCCTTGGCGACTGGCATCTGATCCGAGCGAGAGGGTGCGATGTCGCTTGGCAGTTGTCCGCTCATCGACCGCACATACGCGACCAGTTCCCAAACCTGGTAGTCGGGAAGCTTGCCGCCGAAGCTCGGCATGCCGTTGGGACGGCCCTGCACGATGTCGGAGTAGATCTGCTGCGGATGACTGCCGTAGATCCAGACAGCGTCCATCAAGGGTGGGCCAATCGCACCTCCACCTTGTGCGTGGCAGCCCACGCAGTTGTACGCGTTGTAGAGGCGCTTGCCCTCGGCAACCGCATAGGCGCTCTCTGCATACTTGCTGATGTCTGGCGCGGGTGAGGATCCACCGGCGTGAACCTCATTCAATGCGGTGCCATCGGCCACTTGCGAGCCTGCAGAGCCGGGATCGAAGATGCGCTTCTCGCGTTTGCAGCCAAGCGGGAGCAGCAACATTGCCAGAGCCGTGCACAACAGCCTCGGGCGGCTCATCGTACCTCCTTCGCGGCATTCGCAGTGGGTACGGCGAACGCGGCGAGAATCTGATTGATCTTCGGCTGCAGCCTGCGGATGGAACCATTCAGCTGTTGCAGAAGCGCTCGGTCCTGCCTGTGTACACCCAAACCTATGGAGTACGTAAATGGGATGCCGGAGAAACTGTAGCTGCTGGACACGGGCGTGACCCTAAGTGGGACTCGGCTGCGTTGCGCGAAATATCCGGCGACCGGTCCCCACACAACAGCGACACCGACTCGGCTATCGGCCACTGCCTTCACCACATCCCCCTCGCGCTCTCCGAAGGATTCGAAGCCCACTATCTGTGCTGCGTGCCCGGAGCGGATGAGCGGAAGCGAGGGCGGAGAGAGATCTTCTTCGAGAATCTGCAAGCCGATCCGCTGCTTGTTCAAACGCTCATCGTTGAATGAGGCGATCTGCAGATGTTTTCGCGCCGGCGTGACGAAAGCGTAGCTCGATGTGTAATACGGCTCTGTAACCGCGATGCCGCGCGCTCCGGTCGGCACTCCCGGCAATACGTCGCAGGCGTTGTGATTGAACTGCTCGCGAACAAAGCCGCGTCGTGAACGTGCCCAGACGAAGACAGGTGCGCGATGAAGGTCGTGTGCGATGAGAAGAAGAATGCGGTCGTCGAACCCGGAGCCCTCGCGATTCGAGAAAGGAAGATTGTCTGGGTCGGCACAGATGCGCAGCGGAGCAGCAGCCATTGCCGGCATGGATGCAAGCGCGAGCAAGAGCGCAACAAGCAGCTTAGGGAAGCGCAAAGACATAAAGCGTCCCTCCTGCCTGCGTCGCATTCTTCAGGTCACGCATAGCGCTGCCCCAGCCGTTGGCAGCCGAATCATCGCGCGTGTCCAGGTTTGCAGAGACGATAGAGCCCGGCCATCCGCCCACGCCCGACAGAATGGCCACATACTGCTTGCCGTCTGGGCCGCGATAACTAATCGGTTGGCCAATAATGCCCGACCCAGTCTTGAACTGCCACAGGATCTTCCCAGTGCGCGCGTCGGCCGCCTTAAACCAGCCGTCCATCGTACCGAAAAAGACGAGGTCGCCGGCCGTCACTACCGTCCCACTCCAGGTCGGATACTTATCCGGAATCGTCCACACCTTTTTGCCGCTCACCGGATCCCACGCCATCACCTCGCCCATGTTGCCGCCCGGTCCTGCGTAATAGCGAACCGTGGCGCCAATGTAGGGTGTGCCCGCAATGTAGTTGGCCTGGTTGTACTGCTCGTCCATGCACATGTTTTCATGCGGGACATAGACGAGGCCGGTTCGCGGAGAGAACGACGATGGCTGCCAGTCCTTCGAGCCGGGAGCCATGGGGCAAATGTTCACTGTCTCTTTGCCAACCTCGGGCTTCTTCTCATCTACATGGATGAGCCGGCCAGTATTCAGATCCACGCCCTTGGTCGTCGTGGTGTAGACATAAGGATTTGCGGAGAGCACCTGTCCTGTCAGCCGATCGATGAGATACATATACCCGTTCCGATCAGGGCGGACCAGCACCTTGCGCGTGGAACCCTGCCAGGGAAGATCGAGCACGATGTCTTCGTTGATACCGTCCCAGTCGAACAGGTCATGCGGAGCCATCTGGTAAAACCACACGGCCTGACCCGTATCGGCATCGCGCGCCCACACGCCGCCGGTCCACTTGTTATCGCCGGGCCTTGCGTCTGCGTTCCACGGTCCGGGATTCGCGGTGCCGTAGTAGATCAGATTGCTGGAAGGGTCATAAGCGACAAAGCCCCACACCGTGCCGCCACCGACGCGCCACGCATCCGGCGGCCAGGTCTTCACGCCCAGGTCTGTCCCTTTTTCGCTTGCGTAGAATGGCTTGAATTTGTCACCGATCAAGACGTCTTTGTCCGGCCCGGTGTTGTAGGCCTGCCAGAGAAGTTTGCCGCTCTTTGCGTCCAGCGCCGAAAGCCAGCCGCGCACACCGAACTCTCCGCCACTGTCGCCCACCAGCACTTTGCCGTGAACAACGGTCGGCGCCATGGTCATGGTTTCACCTTTGCTGATGTCGGCGAGGTGAGTCCGCCATGCGAGTTTGCCCGTGTTCGCGTCTACAGCAACGGTATAGCCGTCGAGTGTGTTGTAAAAGATCTTTCCTGAGTCGAACACCGCCCCGCGATTCACCCAGTCGCAGCAGGCTTCGCCCTTCGCTGCCGGTGAAGGGTTTGGCTCGAACTTCCACTTTAGAGCGCCGCCTGGCTTGGTCAGATCCAACGCGAACAATGTGTTTGGCCATGGCGCGACCACGTACATCGTGTTGTTGGCCACGATAGGCGCGGCTTCCTGTCCCCGCGCGACACCGGTGTCAAAGGTCCACGCCACTTTGAGCGAGCCCACATTCCCGGTGTTGATCTGATCCAGGGTGCTGTATCGTGTGTTCGCATAATCTTTCGTCGCGCGCACCCATTGACCATCATCCGGCTCAAGCTGAGCCGCATAGGGCCGCAGTTGTCCTCCGTTACCGGCGGGGGGCACTACCGATTGCGTAGGTTTGTTGCAGCTTACGAGGAGCGGTGCGAATAGCAGAATCGCAGACCAGCGCCGCAATCGTACAACCGCAGGCTGAAGTTCCACACTCGAGAAGGAGGACATACCACTCCGTTTCCAGATCGAAACGTGCCCGCAAAAACTATTTCTGTTTCGTGTCATTTGCTGCCATCAACTATGGGGATTTGGATATGCAAGAAGTAAGACGGGTTGTCCGTAATGACATCACGGCTGAGTCGTCCGTCGCCCCGGGAGCGAAACGGATTGAACATTCGTGTGTATTCAGGAATGCAAGCGATGGTTCGAGCGATGCCGCAGTCGAGCGGAAGCCGCTGCCAGCAAGGCCCGGGCGTACAGCGCACGCGTGCCGTCACCTGTAACCGTGGTGCGAATTGGGCCTGAAGAATGGATGAGAACGAATCAGCGTCAGCCTTGTTATGAGAGTTTGGGTTTCGATAAAGCTACTGCACATCGCTCATCACTACTAACTCATAACTCAAATGTTAGCACCCGTGGGAAGCCAACCGACAACGCCGCGCGCTGGCAGACGCCGTGCGAGCGAGCACGTCACGCAACGTGCCGCTCTATCCGCAGTTCCAGGAATTCTTCCGCAAGTACCAGCCACCAATGTTGATCGTCTGGGGAAAGAAAAGACAACAGGTTACCGCCTGAAGGCTAGCAATCCCCTACTTAACTGGATCTACCTAACGTTGAGACGACATCTACTCGACACCGGGCATTTTGGCCTTGAGACGCACGGGGAGGCAAATCGCCTCACGCATCGAAGACTTTTTTGAGTAACATAAGTGACTCAACATCCCGCGGAGCGAGCTTCACGTCCCGCCGGCGACATTTAGCAGGGTGACGCCTCATGAGCTTTGGATCGCTTGTCTTTACTCCTGTTGTGAAAGAGTTGCAGGAGCGCTACGGCAGCCGCAAACAGTACGAGCGGATGAAGTGGCTCGGGAGCAACTCGTGACCACCTCACAGATTTCGAAGTCGAATTTCTGGCGGAGCGCGATAGTTTCTACTGGGCGACCGTTGGCTCGACTGGCTGGCCGTACGTTCAGCACCGTGGCGGGCCAAAGGGGTTTCTAAAGGTCATCGACAGGCAGACGTTGGCGCTCGCCGACTTTCGCGGGAACAAGCAATTCATCAGCTCCGGAAATCTCCTAACCGACAACAGGGTCGCGATGATTTTCGTCGACTATCCTCGGCAGGCTCGTCTCAAGATTCTCGGTCGTGTGGAGGTTCTTGAAGGCGAGAAAGCTGCTCCCTGGATGGACCGCGTTGAAGCTGCCAGGATACAAGGCAGTAATCGAGAGAGTCTTCGTCATCCATTTGGAGGCTTATGACTGGAACTGTCCGCAACACATCACCCCGCGGTATACGGGGGAGGAGATTCGAGGCGCGGTGAGTGGCGTAGAGGAAAAGCTCCATTCGCTGGAAAACGAGAATGAGGAACTACGTCGAGAGCTGGCGGCTCTGCGATCAAGCCGATCTTAACCATCCGTCCAGCCACTTCGTTGAGAAGGAGCAATTCGCCATGACCGAACGTCCGCCACTTCCACCATTTACCCAAGATACCGCGATTCAAAAAGTACGGCTGGCTGAAGATGGCTGGAACACACGTGATCCTGAAAAGGTGGCTCTGGCCTACACGATCGATTGTAAGTGGCGAAATCGTGCTGAATTCCCTACCGGTAGAGCGGAGATCGTCGCCTTTCTCTCGCGGAAGTGGACCCGCGAGCTGGAGTATCGACTCATCAAGGAACTGTGGGCATTCCGGGAGAATCGGATCGCCGTTCGCTTCGCCTATGAATATCACGACGATTCGGGAAACTGGTTTCGTGCCTACGGCAATGAGAATTGGGAGTTCGACGCAGACGGCTTGATGTACGTGCGGCACGCGAGCATCAACGAACTTGCCGATCGCCACATCCGACCGCAAGTTTCACTGGCCACTGGGCAGGCGTCCGGACGAGCACCCAGGACTGAGCGACCTGCACCTGTAGTCTTCGCTTACTTCTAAAAGGGCGGTCCCGTTAGAGATCCAATTCGATATCCGAAGACGGTGCCGAGCAGCAGAGCAGGATATTCCCCGCGGCGGGGCGGTCAAGGGGTTCAGTTGCATATTCAACTTTTCCGTCGATCAATCCCGACTCGCACGTATGACACACGCCCACTCGGCAGGACCACCTGACGGGGACATCGCATGCTTCAGCCAGTTCAAGCAGACTGCCGAATCGAGAGTCCCATGGCACTGCGAGTCCGCTCCGAGAGAAGGATACTCGCGGCCCTGTACCGGTGAACTTCACCGGAAGATGAGGAGCCGGCAGCTCGGCGGCCGCGATTCCAGGCGTAATCGATGATTCACTTCCGAAGGTCTCGGCGTGGATGCCTGAATCGGATACACCCCACGACTTCAACCCATCCGTCATCTCCTTGAGAAAAGCTGGAGGGCCACACAGGTAAAAGTCCGCATCTGCTGGAACGCCACGCCGTCGTAAGGTCTCTACATTCAGGTGACCCGAAGCGTCATAGTCTTTCCCAATCTGATCTTCAGGTCCAGGCTTGCTATAAGCGGTGAAGGAATGAGTGTTTGCACGGGCATCGATAAGACGCGCGCACTTCGGCGGCGAAGGGATGTTCCTGGGCATTCCGAGCGCCGTAGCACCACCAGACTTCCCTGTTCCCATCTGCGGCGTCCGAGACCAGCGCGTGCAGCATGGAAAGAACCGGCGTTGCCCCGATTCCGGCGCTTAACAGAACGACAGGATTTGTGCCTGGGGCACAGCGTGAAGCTACCCCTAGGCGCACTCACCTGGAGCAGGTCGCCGACTTGAATTCTGTCATGAAAGTAGTGGCTGCCCGCTCCCGGAGGACCGCTTCACGCTGACGCGATATGTCCCTTCACTCTGCCAACCTGAGATCGAGTAACTCCTCAGCAAGGGGCCTCCGTCTTTCTCCGCTTCAACTTTGAAGACCAGGAATTGACCGGGCATCGGCATCGGAAGTGGGCTCGAATCCACCGACCGCAAAGTAAAAGAAAGCACCCCGATACACTCTTGCTTCAGCGCCTCTACTCGCAACGTTCGAAATCCCGTCCACGCCGGGCGGCGGTGTTGACGATGGCGTAAGGCCGGCATTTCCAGCCTGCCCGTCGGCTGCCGCTAAGGCTTGCAGCGACTGCTTCCACCCTGCGCTGAGGGCTGGAATGCGCACGGCGCGTTCAAGCTGGTCCTTCGGATGGCCAGGCAAATAGAGGAGCGCGTCCACCTCCGCCACAGAGATGCGCTCCGGCCCTTCCGCTACCTTGGTGATGGCGTCGCCCGCTCCAATCTCTCCCTCTTCGATCACTCGAAAATAGAATCCCGGACGCCGGTGTGAGACTAGCAGGGCTGGCATTTGCGGATTCTTCATCCGGATTCCTACCCGGTAGCAGGTGACCCTGGGTTGTGTCACTTCAAAGAGCGCGGTCCCGATGCGATACCGATCTCCAATGCACACGTCCGCGTCGGGAAGACCGTCGACCGTGAGGTTCTCTCCGAACTGACCGTATTCCAGATCGTCCCGCTGCAGAAACTTCTCCCAATAGTGATACGAGTCGAGCTGGTACACCATCACCGCACGATGCTCGCCACCATGTCCGGCGAGATCACCTTGCCCGTCGCCATCGATATTGAGCCTGCGTACATAGACTCTCCCGGATATAGGCCGCTTCCAGACCGCGGTGTGAACAACTCTCCCTTGCCACTCCACATCGCGCGGCAGGCC
Source organism: uncultured Acidobacteriaceae bacterium (assembly GCA_963748555.1). Lineage (GTDB taxonomy): Bacteria > Acidobacteriota > Terriglobia > Terriglobales > Acidobacteriaceae > CAWKKW01. Next base: position 314,681 of record CAVVJK010000013.1, on the reverse strand, counting down.
GACATTCACCGATACGAGAGAGCTCATATGGGATTCCCTTCTCGATCGCTGGAAAGTGCTCACCAGCATCGACTAACTCGCGCCCATCCGACTCGGGCGTGCGTCTGAGAAGCTGTTTCAGTAGCGATTCGGCCGGATTAGTCGCGGCAAGATAGTAACACCCTGTAAAGCAAAAACACATTGGACTTCAGCATTGTTGTCCAATGTTTAATGCTGGTGGAAAGGCGCGATAGGTGGGTGAGGAGTGCAGAGATACGTTCACGTCGTTCAGTGAGAACCGGATCGATCTCCTATTGAGCAGTCATACCGCGCTGCAAGGAGCCACATGGAAAGCCAGAATACTCTGAACTTGCCCTCGCCTGGGCTGAGCAGATCGGGAGAGCCGGTCACCACGGTCTCGACCGCGCTACCGCGATGCCGCGTACCTGAGGATTTCCGCCGACCGCACAATAGAAGTGGTACAAGTCGCCATTGGCGCAAACCAGAGAAGGCTTGTGAGCGTACTGCGAATCATAGGATCCCGGCGGTCCGACATCGATGAGCGGAGTCGCGTGCTTGGTAGCGTGCAGTAGATCGGGTCCGGTAGCCACAAGATCCCGCGCAACGCCCTTCCCATCCAACCCGAAGTAGAAAAATGCCCACTCTGGACCGTTTTGCAAAACGCACGGATCACTGGCGAAGTGCTCGTCGGGCGAGCCTGCTCCACCGTTCCGCAGAATCGGATTTCCTTTGTATCGGCTCCATGTCTTCAGGTCTCGCGAAGTAGCCACACCGGTCTGCTCGTGCCATGACTCTGTGGTGCGATTCTTGGCGTTGTAGAAGAGATAGTAGGTGCCTTCATGCCTGAGCAGGCATGGTTTATACAACCCGCCCCTCTCCCACTCTGCGCCGTCGTCTGGATGAAGGACTGGCTCGCCTGGTTCCCAATGCAATAAGTCGCGGCTGTACGCAAGACCGATTACGGCCGCGCCCTGCTCGTATCCTGAACCAGGATAGGCGTGATATGCGCCAACGAATTGTCCGCCGATTCGTATCAACTCGCCGGGAGATGATAGATCGTTCTCCCGCACAATCCAGTTCATCGCTACGTTGTACTTTCGAATCGCCGAGTTCGGATCGCGCTTGAGAATGCAGCCGACCTTCTGCCAATTCACAAGATCGCGCGATTTCGCCAGACCTGTTTGATAGCCGATGCCGTCGAATGCAACAAAGGTCATCCACCACATGCCATCGTGTCGAAAGACGAACGGACAGTCGACCGACTTACAGTCGTACGCTCCTTGTGCATCCGACGGCGCGAGAACGAGTCGGCTGAACTTATAGGGAGTCTCCAGTGAGCGGGGCGCGGTCCGGCTCGCGAACACGCGGCTGGCAAGCGCTCCACCCAGCAAAGAAACAAACGAGCGCCGAGAGAGGCTAGTGACCCAAATCTATCTCCAAGTAAAACGTCGTCTTCCGGCCAATTTGCAGGCGCGGTATCAGCTGGACCGCTGCGAACGCAAACCCAATCCGGCCGAGTCTGTTTGCAACCAGTCTGCGTTGTGATGGTCAGATCCAGACTTTCGAGTCTGCCGACGCTTTCCTGTTCGACTTCTCCCCATTCTGTTGAGAGCTCGGAGCCTTGGTGCCGGGCCCCGAATCCGGCTCTCCCGGATACTCGTGCGGCGGCCCAACGCGGTTCATGCGGGCGTAGTTTGGAATGGCAATCATCTCCGAACCATCTGACCACTGGCCCTTGATGACCATCACACCGCCGAGGAGATCGGGCCTCCACTCCGTCGTGAGTGGTGCGGCTCCGACCTTCTGGTCGATGCTCTTGTTATCTTGATCTTCCACGTTATAGACGAGTGGACCGTACTTGAGCGCAATCAGAGCCGACATCCTCATGAATGCGTGGATCCGCCGTTACACGCTGTGGCTCCATGGGCAACTCCATATCGATGCGGTCACCGGCCTTCCACTCGCGAGTCACCACTGCATAGCCCTTGTGAATACTGGGCTTGATCTCTTCTCCATTCACGGCAAATCGCTTCACGCCCTGAATAGCCGGCGTGTCCTTGTAAAGCTTGCTTGTAGTGCGGTTGGGAATGCGCACGTATACCGAGAAGCTCTTCGTCTGTTCGGGATTGAGCGTGATCGAAATGGTTCCCTTCCACGGGTAGTCCGTCTTCTGCACGACCTCGACTCCAGTTCCGGCGACCTGACCCACGTGGATGCGGCTTCCCACAAACATGTTGACGTAAAGGCCGGTGCTGTCTTTTACGTATGCCCAGGTCGGAATCATCAGAAGCGTACGTGAAAGATTCCCGACGCAGCATGGGCAGACGTGCCACCTGGCCCGCTCCGTATCGACGAGAGGATTGGTATAGCAATAACTCTTGCCGTCCAGAGCCACCCCGCCCAGCAGCGCGTTGTACATGGTCTGCTCATACAGATCCGCGTACTTGGCGTCGTGGTAGGCGAGATTCAGCTTGTACTGGAAGAACACCAGGCCGCAGCTTGAACAGGTCTCGCAGTACGCCTCGTTGCGCAGCGAATAGTTCGGACCGAAACCTTCGGAGGTCTCTCCGCTTCCGATACCGCCGGTAAGGTAGTACTTCTTGTTCACCATGTTGTCCCAGAGTGAAATCACCGCGCTCTGATAATCGGGATCGTGGGTCTCAGCGGCGATATCCGCCATTCCCGAGTAGAAATATGTAGCGCGCACCGCGTGACCTACCGCCTCGTACTGCTGTCCCGGCGGCAGATGGCTCTGGTCATACTCCGAACCGCCACGGCGCGAGTCAAGAAGGAATTTCGCGAGCGCGATGTAGGCGTCGCCACGATGGTTCCCTTCCTGATCATTGACGAAGCGCCCAAAGCGAACGAGGGCCTGCTCCATCTCCTGGTGCCCGTCAAACCAGTCCTTCTTACCGGGGCCGATGTTCGCGACCCAGCAGTCTGCCAGCTTCTTCGCCGCATCGTAAAGGCGAAGGTCCTTCCCGTCTGTCAGAGTGTAGTGATTGATCGCGGACTCGATGAAGTAGCCAGACACATAGCCTTCATGGTTGCCGCGATGATCCGGCGACCACCGCTCCGGCCAGGTTGCGCGGTCGGCAAGAATGTATGCGGTCTGCAGATATCCATCGGGCATCTGCGCAGCAAGGATGATCGGAATCCAGCGATCGAGAGTGGCACGCATCTCTTCTTGTGCCCGCAGGATTTGCGGATCTCCTTGCGCATCCACCATCAGCGCAATGCAGATCGACTCCACGGTCTGGTGCACCCACGCGTTCGAAAATACAAAGCCCTTGTGCTTGCCATGCGGCTCGCCGCGATTTGCTTTTCCCGCTTCAATGAAATTGTCGATGCCGCCATCACCGCGCATCGCGGGAATATCCGTTCGCTCGCACATACGGATGCAATGCGGAATCCAATTCACGATCAGCGTCTTTGCACGCTCAGTCCAGAAGCGGGCTGTCGATGGAATACTTTCGCGTATAGACAACGTCCAGTCGATCCTTGGGCGGCGCGGGCTCCACATGCACCGCAATCGATTTCGTCCGATCCTTCGATCCGGAAGCTGCCAGCGTCAGGACATAGTCACCGGGATTCGAGAACCCAGCCCGGGTCACCGGAGACGACGCTCTCTCGAAACTAACGGCTCCAGGCCCTGACGCCTTCACCCATCGCGCCGCATTCTTCGGTGAATCTTCAAGCCACGTAACCTTCCCGGCCAGATAGGTCCGAGCACCTGTAACCACTGACCGGTCCACGCCGGCTTCGATCACTGGAGGAAGTGAAGGGGCAGTTCCGAAGTTGTAAACCCGCCATTCGAGAATGCCCGCGGGATGCTCCTTCTCGGCCGTAACTACTAAGCGCAGCTTCTGTGTCTTCACAGGTGCGAACGTCGTGACGTTGAATGAATCTGCCACCACGCCAAGGCCCTGCGGCTCATTCACAGGAACGAAATCCGTTCCATTCCAATACATCACCCGGTAGCTTTTCGGCACCTGCATCCAGTGCAGGCTGCTGCTGCCCGGCAAGGCGCCGGTTTTGGGACGCTCGACAGCCCAGTACACTTCAACCTTGTTGAGGTTGACCGGCTCACTCCAGTCATACTGCACCCACGATTCACCACTCTCGCTCGGCCACTCGCGGTGAACTGCGTAGATGCCATGGGAATGATCGAAGGAGTTCTCCGGAACGAACCCATCATTTAATGCCGAGATCTTGTTCTCGCTCATGATCGTCAGGCTGGAAGGAACAGCCACCCGCGCAATATTCAAAGCGTGCTCAGACGATTGCGCACCTGCCATCTGACTTCCGAGAGCAGCCGCGACCGCAGCGCCGGTAACTCCCGCAAGGAACTCGCGGCGATTGAGTTCAGGTAGTGGTTGGATGTCTTTGGACTCAGTGTTTCGATTCATGTCTGCTCTATAACCTTTCGTACCCATGGTGCTGCCCCAATTCTGGATGAATGTGTTGCTCGCTTTTCCCAACTGCGAGGTTGAGACTTTCGTCGATCTTGCAGCTACCCGATCTAAGTCTTCGGCGAAGGTATGCCGACAATCTTTCTCGCCTCTTCACGCATGACACTTCCCATCGCTTCACTCCGGTTGTTCCACCAGTTGGCCGTAATGCGCAGTTTGAGTATTCTGCGCCTGCTCCTTGCGCGCATTCGTCAGTTTCGCCACCATCTCCCGAGCTTCGTCTTTGCGGCCGGCGTTGCGCAGAGCGAGCATCAGAGTGTAGATGGCCTGCTGATCGTTAGGCTGAGCTTTCAAAATCTCACGACTCTCTTTGATCGCTGGCTCAAACTGACCATTCTGCAGGTAGAGAGACGCAAGTAAGTCGGAGGCTTGCACCAGTTTGGGATCCAGTTCTTTGGCTTTGCGTGCGGCCCCGATTGCCTCCTCAATCTGCTTCTGATCGTCGCTTCTGGCTCCCTCAGGACCGGCCCAGGCCAGCGCCTCAGCTAACAGGTAATAGCCGAACGCATCGTTCGGATGCTCTCGCACCTGGCGCCGGAAGGCGCCCAGCGCCTGTTCATGATTATGTTGTTGCGATGCGGCGATGCCCTCGGCAGACGCAGTCATCGCGTTCCCTGGATCGAGCGCATGGGCATGTTCAAAATCCGCCATGGCTTTGTCGTATTCGCTGTTCTGACCATACAAAACACCGCGTGCCATGTACAACGCCGCCGAATCAGGCAGGCGCTGCAGACCCACATTCACCATGTCGACGCCAACCTTGTATGAGCCGTGTGAAAAGGAGAGCGTCGCAAAATCAATGTAGTTTGCCGCTTCGTCAGGCTTCGCCATGATTGCCTGCCGTAGTTGCTCGATCGCCATCGGCGTCTCTCCGCGCGACTCATGGATAGCCGCTGCGAGACGCAGTGCGGCCGAACTCACGGGTTGCTTGCTAAGCGATGGTTCAAGCGTGGTCAATGCGTCTGCAGAGGCTGAGGTTCTCCACTGCAGTAGGGCGAGATTGAAACGCGCCGCGGAGTCTTCGGGGTGCGATGACACTGCCTGCTGGAGCAGAGGAACCGCCTCGGCTGCCCGGTCCAGATGAGCGAGACAAAGCGCATTCGCTATAAGCGCATTCGGCTGCGACTTCACAAGGCTCACCCGATGCACTGAAGTCCTCTACACATTCGCTGTAGTTTCGATTCCGGTACTCGAGCGTGCCCAGCATCGCATGGGCAGTCGCGTTCTGCGGTTGCAACACAAGCACACGGCGCAGAAGTGGAATCGCTGCTTGCGCGTCATGCATGTACTCCATCTCCGCTGCGCCCTCCAGAGCCGGGAGATAGTCCGGCGAAATCTTCAACGCATGCTTGTAGGAGTCGAGGGCTGCGTCCCCGCTGTTTGTATGCTGCAGAGCCACAGCTCGCAGCGTCCACAGGCGGGGATCATTGGGCTCCGAGGCCAGAAGCTTACCGCAACGATCCAGAGCCTCACCGTACCTGCCTGCTTTAAGCGACTCAATCACGGCAGGCAAACCACCGCCATGGTCCTCCTGAGCGCGTCCTTCCGGAGCAACCAGGAGAGTCGCAGCGCAGAACAGCAACACCCAACCGATCACTCTCTTTGTCGGCCCGAGCAGATGCCAGATAGTCGAACTTCCCCCATGCGTGTTTGCGAAAGCCGGAGAGTCAGACACTGCATGACCGGAGTTCGGGTGCTTCGATCTGCATGAGAGGGAGGAGCAAAACATCAGGGACCTGCAATGAATCGTGAGATATTCGAGCGCTTGTCTGCGCTCCCGCGTTGCAATACTGCCGTAAGTAGAAGCGAACCTCACGGTGGAGACGTTGTCGTGCCTCCACCGTGAAAGTCGTGTTCCAGGCTCCTTAGTGATCCTAGAATTTTACGTTTGCGCCGATCTGAATCCAACGCGGCTCGTACTGCGATGTTGATTTCCCAAAGTTTCCATCCGTCATGTGAACGTCCGGAGTTTGCAGATTCGTGTTGTGGAAGACGTTGAAGATGTCGAAGCGAATCTCGAGCTTCAACTGTTCCTTAATTGAGTTGGTCTTCGAAAGGCTGGTGTTGGTTTCGAAGAAGCCCGGTCCGCGGAAGGCGTTGAACCTTTCGTTGCCCTGGACGCCTGCACCGAACGTGGGTGCTGCGACCTGGCTGGGGTTGTTGCGGAAGACGCCATTCAGAAAATCGCGACGTGAGTGCGGGATGCTGTACGAGGAGACGTTCGGATAGTCATAGTTATCACCATCCGCGTTGTAATCTCCGCCCCTGTTGCCCGTCACGGTAGAGGCCGCGGTGCAGGTCGCCGCGGGATCGTTGTCGCAAATCGGAATGAAGGGGCTGGTGTTGTCCACGGTGAACGGATACCCGGACTGAGCGATCATCGTGCCACTGATGCCCCATCCGCCGGTCAAATTTCCAACCAGTCCGCGACCGTGGGCCATGCCCGGAACCTCGTAGTTTGCCGTTAAAGAAAGTCGGTTCGGCGCATCCCAGTTTGACGGCCCAAAGTACTGGTTTGGATTCGTCCACGTGGGATATACCTGAGTGTTGTCCTTGGAAGAAGAGCGGGTGTAAGAGACGTCCAGAAAACCGGTGCGCGCGAATCGTCCACGCAGGTCGGCGATGAACGCATCGTAAGACGAACGGCGATCGTTGGCCGTGTAGTAGACCGCCCCGAAGCTGTCATTTAAACGCGTTGGGACTAGTGTACCGGTGGCCAGGTTGTGGGGGAAGTTCTGGATCAGATCTCCCGGATACGAATTGATGTCGACGCCATAGCTGACGTTGTACACCTGCCCACCGCCTGACATCAGATTGTGTGCTCTCGAACCAGAGTAACCCACACTTGCGACAAACGCCCGCGTGAGTGGATGTACCAGCTGCGCGGAGAACGTATACGTGACTGGCGATTTGAGATTCGGATCGATACCGCCGATATTGAATTGCAACCCGGTGAGCCCGCCTTTCGCATTGAGCGGGGTAGCTTGCAACGTGGGATATGTGTAACCGAAGGGCGGTTTATTGGATGTGCCAAATCCCCAGACCGGAGCATGTGCCGTACCGGCGTAGAAGGTGGGGAAGATTGGCCCCGGAGGATTGCCGCGGAATTCTTCCTGCAAGTTGGCGAGAGTCGGCCAGTTATGGAAGAAGCCTGCCCCGCCATGCAGAACCCATTGGCTGTTCCCCAGGACATCCCAGGCTGCTCCAACGCGCGGGCTGAAAACGTCAGTGATGGAGCGGTTCAGCGCATGGTTCTTTTGCAGGACGAAGCCGTTTGCGATCTGCTGCTGAATCGTCGGCCCGGGTCCGAGATGGAAGTTGCCGAAGGCTGTCTGCGCACTGCGCGAGTAGGGGTTGCCGAAGTCATCCCAGCGCAGGCCGTAGTTGACCGTGAGATTCTTGCGTACCTTCCATGTGTCCTGCGCAAAGACTCCATGCGTGCTCCCGGCGGCGTTCCAGTTCCATTCCACGTGTTGGCCGCTGACTGGATCGTAGGCGACGCCACCTTCCGTGTTCGGTTGGTCGCGAACCAGGTCAATGATGCTGTTGAAGCTGAAGGTCGGATCGTCGTAAGGCCCCTGGAACAATTCGACATCGTCGCCGAACCAGCCTTCATACCCGATCTTCATCGTATGCGCGCCGTGAATGTGTGTCAGCACATCACGCCAGTGGTAGTTGTGCTGAATGAAGTCGCCCATGGCGAAGCCGTTCCCGAAGCCGGTGCCGAGGCCCGTCGCATTGACCACCGGGATCTTGAAGTTGCCGGTTGCGGGGCTGAGACCCTCAACGCGCATGCCCCCTGCAATTGCCTCATTGATCGTATTCGGCGAGAAGGTATGCGCCCAGTTCCCCTGCCACGCAGTGGTCCAGTACTTCGACGTGCTTGAAAAGGCCGAACGCAGTGCGGGGCCGCCCGTGCTCAAGGTGTTACGGAAGATGCTTCCGTACAGCCGGTCGTTCGCGAAGTTTTTATCGAGACGCCCATTCCACTGCGTGCCGTTGCGGAAGCTTGTAGCGTTGAACACGCCGTTATCAAACACGGGCATGTCACAGGGGATGTTGGCGGTGGCCGGCGTGCCACAGACGGAGCCGAACGCCTGCTGAGCCGTCTGCGAGACCGTCGGGTTTGTCGCCTTGGCGGGATAGGTGGTGAACAGGCTCGTTCCCAGAGTGTTGGGGAAGTTTGCCTTGGCCCATTCCGTAAACTGCGGGTCTTCAAACGAGACGATTGCGTTTCCGGTGGAACTCGCCTCCCGCAATGGTTCTATCGAGAAGAAGAAAAACGCCTGATGATGCGGAACGATTGGGCCGCCGATCGTGCCCGGACATGTTGTTGCTGTGGAAGGGCGCGAACTTCGTTCCACCGTTAAACTGCGAATGCGTCCAGAGCGCCTGGTTGTTGAAGTAGTCGCTGATGTTGCCGTGAAAGCGATCGCCGCCAGACTTGGTCGTCATCGCCATCTGGATCGAACTGGCCCTGCCATACTCCACGTTGTACGTGTTGATCTGGATGCTGGTTTCCTGGATGGAATCGGGTTCGGCGTCAGGTTGAGTACTCCGGGACGGATCGCGCTGCTCACATCGAGCCCGTCGACGATGTACATGTTGCCGACCGCGCCCTGGCCGTTTGCGCTGGTGTCGACTTGCGTCTCGGTGGAGAAGTTATCGCCCGCGGAGCCAGGTGAGCCGCCCGCGACCACCCCCAGCCCCGTGACTCCAGGGGCCATCGTGACCAGCGAAATCATATTCCGGCCCGGCAGGGGGAGCGAATCCACTGCCTGAGCATCGATCGTCAACTCATTTCGCGTTTCAGCGGTATCGAGGACCGGCGGTTGACCGGTCACCGTCACTTCAGCGCTGGTCGAACCGATGGTGAGGTTAATCGGCACCTCGAGGTTCTGGTTCGTGTCCAGGGTCAAGTTGACTGAGGTCTTGGCGAATCCCGTGACCTCCGTTTGTAACGCATACTGCCCTGGAGCCAGGCTGAGAAATCGATATCGCCCGGTTGAATCTGCCTTCGCCATCTGCACCTGGGCAGTTTGCGCGTTGGTAAGTTTCACCTGGGCATTGGGAACGCCCGCCCCGCTTGGATCAAGCACCATGCCCTGAATCCCGGCGCTGTATTGGGCAAAAGCAGGGGTGATCGTTGCTGCGAGGAGCAGGAAGAGCGTGCCAACAATCCCTGTCCGTCGCATCCCTCCATGAATGGCTCTTTGCCATTCGCGGAGCACCGCGAGAGTGAGCCTTCTGATTTGTGTCACATTGTCCTCCTGTACCACTGGCCTTCAATACTGCCGTTCGCCGGATCACCTGTTCGATTCGGAAAACCTTTTCCCATCAGCGACTTAAATTCCCCGTCTCACCGTTGCCACTTCTTGAGGGGTACGGTTTCTCCTGATCGCTGCTGGAGGGGAGCACCATTTGAACGCAGCGCGATTCTACGCACCTGCATTCACGACTGAATATGGTGCACATGTATCATGGCAACACTTATCTCTGGGCCGGGCAATCCACGCGTCTCCGCCCGGACCGGTAGGGAGAGAATGAAGTAAGTTTCTGACTCTGCGATGCTTAGACCTCACCCCTATTTCGGCATCTCGATTTTCGCTCTGATGCTCGGCTGTTCAGCCGTTCTATCGAATGGCTGCCGTGCCATCGACAGCACCGTTGCCGTAATTCCGCGAACCTGTGGCACGAGCCTTTGGGAGGCTGAACACACAGGGGTTGCGCGCGAAGCTCCGCACCATCGGTTAACCGTTTACTGGAACGCTCCTATGCGGGAAGACGACGTGCAGGGCCAGATTGAAATTCTCGCGCAAACCGTGCGCGACAGGAAGGCCGGCGTGATCATTGCCCCAATCGAGGACCTGCCGTTGCGGGCTCCACTGGAACGCACTCTTGATGCCGGAACCCCGGTGGTCGTAATCGCAACCGATGTGGGATTGCCACCGGGTCCCCGCCTCTCTTATGTAATTAACGATGAACGTTTGGGTGGGCGACTGGCGGCGCGCCGTCTGGGAGAAGTCCTGCACGGACATGGCACCGTGGCGATCTTCGGGATCAGCAACAAACTGGCCAGCCTGGTGGAACGTGCGCGCAGCCTTGAGACCACGCTGACCAATGAGTTCCCGGGCATCCAGGTCGTCTTTCGCAGTCTTGCTCTGCCAACCGTGTCCCAGGAGCAGCAGGCAGCCGAACATCTGCTGGCCAACGGCCCTCCACCAGACGCCATCGTCAGTCTCTCGGAGACTTCGACGCGCGGCACCTTCTTCGCATTGATCGAATTCAAACGCAACGGAAAGATCCCGCTGGTGGGATTCGATCAGAATTTGTTGGCGCCTATTCGCACCGGAGAAATCGATTCCGTTGTCATCCAAAACACGTATCAGATGGGCCGCGCCGCCATGCAGGTGATCTCGAAGCAAATTGCCGGAGAACCGGTTCTGTCCAGAACGACGATCGAACCGGAACTCGTGACGCGCCTGAACATCGATGCGCCCGAAGTCAGAGAGACATTGGATCTGGACTGGTTTCGTCCATAGAGACGCCGATGCGGAATATGAATCCTAAGAGGGTATGGGCGGCGGCTTCGATCGTGCTTGGGTCTTGCGCCATCGTCGCTGCCCTTGCCTACCTGGCCTATGCGAAATGGATATCGTCTGAACCGCGCTTCCATGATGATTTCGTGCGCCGGCCCTACGAAGCGCTGGCGAAATCTGGCTGGCAGGCCTTTGGTGGAGCGTGGGAAGTTGCAGCCGGCGCGATGCAGAATGTCTCAGACGATCGTGGCGCCAAGCTGGTGAATGGAAACCCGGCCTGGCGGGATTATGTAGTCGAATCGGATGTCCAGTTGTTGAGCGAGACGGGCGACGCAGGCTTTGTGCTGCGCACTAACTCAGAAGAAGTCGGCGTCGACGCTTACCACGGATACTTCGCCGGGCTGAGAGACCTCGATGACACGCTGATCATCGGCCGTGCAGATTTTGGATGGCATGAGTTTAGAACCGTAGCTGTTCATTCGCGGGTCCACACCAGGACGTGGTATCACCTCAAGGCCATCGTGCTCGGGTGCGATATCGCAGCGGAGGCGATCACCTCCGAGGGCGAGGTCGCGGTGGCTTCGGTGCACGATGTGGACTGTATTCAGAGTGGAAGATTCGGACTGCAGTCGTACTCCACCGGCGCTTTATGGCGCAGAGTCAACGTACGGCAGGCAACCCGGCGAGATCTCAACGAGATGCTGAGAGGAGCAACGCCAAAGGCCCCGGATCCCCCGCTGGTAGACGGAGCCAAACTTCCGATCCACCCTCCTATTACCGATCTTCAGGTTTACGAGCGAAGTTTTGCGCCTATGCAGCGTGAGTTGCGTGATAATCACGCGGACCTCAATGCAGTATCCATCGCAAGCCTCGGCATGCTGCCACCCAACGTTTCGCCTCAGGTCACTGTTCACGGTGTGGTCACACTCGTCTCCCCGCTGCTGTTTATTCAGGATTCTTCCGGGGGCATCTCTATCCCCAATGCGCATACGGTCGTGCCGGTGCAGATAGGGGACACGGTCGAAGCGAGAGGCAGCGCAGAGTTGCACAACTTCAGCTCTGTCTTACGCAATGCAACGGTGCGGTTATTGTGGTCGCACACCCCGGTCTCGCCAGTCGCTGTGACAGCCTCCCAGGCAGCCACCGGAAGATTCGACGCCGAGTTCGTCGAGACGGAGGGCCGCCTGGCCGCTGTGCAGCGCGAGGGTGGAGACTCAGTTACGCTGCAACTCGACGAAGGATTTCAGTCCTTTCTGGCCATCGCGGGCGGCGCATCGAGAGCGGCCGCAGTTCCGGCGCTCAAGCCAGGAAGCAGGCTGAGGCTCCGGGGCATCTGTGTCACAAGCCGTGCATTCACAAAAAATGGAGTACCGTTTGCCCTGCTGCTGCGCTCGGGTGGAGACCTGCAGGTATTGGCGCCCCCTCCATGGTGGAACAAGACCCACGTCGTCGAACTGAGCGCGCTGTTGCTGACGCTGCTCATCGCAACGCAGCTGATCTATACCTCGATTCAACGGTCCCGATTCCGCGCGGTGATCGAGGAAAGGGAAAGGCTCGCAATGGAGATGCACGATACGCTCGCCCAGAGTTTCGCCGGCCTCGGATTCCAATTGGAGGCGCTGTGCGAGGAGGCTCCGAAGGAGACTCCCATGCGAACGCAACTCGAATCGACGCTGGGACTCGTTCGCTTCGGCCACATGCAGGCAAGGCAAAACATCGCAGCCCTACGACCCGTCAATCTGGAGCGCATTGACCTGGCGCCGGCCCTCGAACAAGCGGCGCGTGTTATCGTCCGCGGCACCCAGATCAAAATTGAATCAACGACACGCGGCACTCCGCGCGCCATACCACTACTGGTCAGCGATGCCCTGTTTCGAATCGAGCAGGAAGCAATCGCCAATGCAGTGCGGCATGGGCGACCCACCAGGATTCGCATACGGGTTTCTTACGGAAGAAAATGGATCATGCTAACCGTCCACGATGATGGCCGAGGCTTCTCGCAGGAGCAGGAGGTCGGAGGATTTGGAATACCGAGCATGAAGCAGAGAGCCGGCCGCATCTCCGCAACGTTCAGGATCTTCAGCACGCCGGGAAATGGGACGATCGTGGTCGTACGCGCCAAGTCACCGCATCAGCGTCTTTCTTTCCCGACTCTCGTCGGACGCAAATTCTGGAGCAGGAATTCGAGTCAATGACCAACACTCAGAACAGTGCTCCTATTCGAATTCTGATCGTGGATGATCACTTGATTGTCCGCGCTGGTCTTACCACGCTGCTGAGCAAGGAAGACCGGTTTATCGTGGCGGGCGCAGTTGGCTGCGGCAGCGACGCTCTCAACTTTCTCGAGCGGGAAGACGTAGACGTCGTATTGCTGGACCTCCGCATGCCAAACCGGGGCGGCCTGGACGTGCTGCCTGAGATTGTGGCGCGGGAGGGTACGGCCAAGGTGCTGATTATCTCCAGTTTCGAATATGAGGAGGAGATCTATCGTGCAGCCAAAGCAGGAGCGCACGGATATCTCACCAAGGATGCGACACGGATAGAGATCGTAGAAGCCATACGACGGGTTGCAGACGGACACATCCACTTCCCCGAAGCGATTGCGGCCCGTATCGCCGATCGAGAGTCGCGCGTGGGATTGAGTCCGCGGGAGAAGGATATCCTGATCATGCTCGCGAAGGGTCTCACCAACAAGGAAATCGCGAGCGCCCTTCAAATCAGTCAGTTCACCGTTCGAAATCACGTCATCCACATTCTCGGTAAGCTTGAGGCAAGCGACCGGACTGAGGCCGTCTCCATCGCAATGCAGCAGGGAATCCTTGGGGGCACAACCTAGCGCATCGCGCATCCACTATGCGTGTTTGCGGAGTGCTAGAGTGCGTGCTTAATGAATCTGCGATGCATCAGCCTTCCCACGAAATATAAGACCCGACTCAATCCGCGGCGATCGCTTCCTGCATCGACTCGAGGGTGATGCGGGCAGTTTCAGCGTAGTAGAACAGCACCAGCACGAGATCGACCACCATCATCGCCGCAAAGAAATAAAAAGGAGTAGCACCGGATTTCTTGGCCATCAGAGGAAAGACCAGGGAGATGAGCGCATTGGAAATCCAATGAGCGGAACTTCCGAGGCTCTGGCCGCGAGCGCGGAGACGCGTCGGGAAAACCTCGCTGATGTAGACCCACACGACAGCCCCATGAGAGATGGCAAAGCACGCAATGAACGCCATCAGAAACCACACGAGCCAGTTCAGGTGCTGTCCGGTTTGGAAGATGCGCCCAATCCCAAACAAGCAGATCATGAGGCCAACGGTTCCCGTCACCAGAAGCTTTTTGCGCCCAAATTTATCGATGATGGACATTGCAATCAATGTGGCCACGAGGTTCGTCGCGCCCACGGCAATGGCCTGCAGACTGCCTGAGAGTTTGCTTGAGCCGGCCAGGCTGAAGATGTCGTTCAAGTAGTAGAGAACAGCATTGATGCCGGTAAGCTGCGAAAACATACCGACAGTAAGCGCAAGAATCACAGGACGACGGTACTTACGCGAAAGCAAGGAATCCTGCGCGCCGCTCCCCTCTTCGTCGAGAGCGCGCCGAATCCGATTGACTTCTTCCTGAACCGGCTCGACGGTCCCGATCAATCGCAGGACATCTAACGCCTCCGAGTCCCGTCCCTGGGTCATGAGCCAGCGCGGGCTACGCGGTATGAAGAACAACATGATGCAGAACAGGATTGCCGGGAGTGCTGACACGCCGAGTTGCCAGCGCCATTCTGTCGCGCCGAGATGCAGTGTTTCGATGTATGCATTCGAGACGTACGCCACCAGGATGCCGACAACGATGTTTACCTGGAAGAAACCGACGAGCCGGCCGCGCCAGTTTGCCGGTGCAAGCTCGGCAATGTACATCGGCCCGAGAACTGAAGATCCTCCAATGCCGAGACCTCCGATGAAGCGGAAGAAGATCAGGGTGGGCAGGCTCCAGGCGAATGCGCACCCGATGGCGGAGATGATATAGAACGCGGCCATCACGCGCAGACTATCGCGGCGGCCGAATCGCTGCCCCGGAATCCCCGCGAAGATTGCGCCGATGACTGTCCCCCATAAAGCGGCCGCAACCGTGAAGCCCAGTGCGGCCTCAGAAAGGTGAAACTGCAGAGTGAGTTGAGCAGTTGCGCCCGATATCACCGCCGTATCAAATCCAAAGAGAAGACCGCCCAGAGCACCGACGACAGTCGCTTTCACCACATTGCTAGACAATTGCATACAAGACCCTCTGACCCAGCCGAGGGCTGGTCCATGGCAAATCGTATTCAGTGCGATGGTTGCTGTATTACGTGGAAACGCCACACAGATTCACCTGGATTC
Source organism: uncultured Acidobacteriaceae bacterium (assembly GCA_963748555.1). Lineage (GTDB taxonomy): Bacteria > Acidobacteriota > Terriglobia > Terriglobales > Acidobacteriaceae > CAWKKW01. Next base: position 299,303 of record CAVVJK010000013.1, on the reverse strand, counting down.
CAAGTGAGTCGAACATCGCTGCTTTGGTAAACAGCGCTTTTGCCGCCTCATCTTTTCCAGGTGCATACGCAATGCTGATGTGGTTGGCGCGATGACGGGCCATCAAAGCGTCGCGCGAAACACCTTGCAGGCGTGCACTGACCATCGGCCACTGATAGGTTGTCTCGCGCCAGCGGCGCTCTGTCTCATCTTGGGGAAGCACTACGACCTCGCCTAGCCCCAAGTCGACCTGCAGCCCTCCATCTTCGACGAACACCCTGCTCCACACGATTTCTCCCGGTCTGCCGATGCCCTTCAACGAACCGCCTCCCAGCGGGAAATACATGGGCGGCTGGCGTTCACTCGACGAACCCGCAAAGCCGTTCACGAAGTGATTCGGCGGAGCGGCTCCGGAAATCTGAAACACCCAGGTGAACTCACCCTCCCAGGTTTTTCCCCATCGCACATCGTGGAGAGTTGTGGAAGGATCGTAGCCAAGCGCCGTCCACACGCGGTTGGTCACAACTGCGTCAACTCCGGCGCACTCGTCTACTTCATTGAAGTGGGGGAGCGGAGCACCGGGATACAGTTCGTTCCCGTTGACTTCATGGAGTACCGGCGGCCGTTCTACGTTATTGAGCAATCCTTCCACGAGGTCGGATGCGGGCACCATATCCTTGAGCCCTTGCTGATACTGAATCCCGATCGTATCGCACTTGAAGTCGTCCGCCATGCGAACGGCGGCAATGTACATCTTGCATTGTTCGAGGACCTGCTCCTTCGTCAACTCCTCCTGCGGGTTGCTGCCGAATTTGAACGTGAAGCCTTTCTGCACAAGCCACGTGTAGACGCCCACCGCCTCTTCGTCCGAGATCGTTCGCATGCGCGCAACCAATGCCGACTGGCTCAGCCTCTCCTTGAAGAAACCGGAACGGTTGAGCATTTCATCATCGATGATGGCGTTGTACATCCCCATACAACCCTCATCGAAGATGCCCATGATGACTTTCTTGTGCTTGAGTTCCTGGGCGAGCTTCTCACCAAGCCCACGATCCGCGCCGGGCAGTGAGTCAGGATTGAGCGGTTTGACATGCGAAAGGTCGTGCGTAACCTTTCCGGTTTGAATCCACTCCCGAAGACGAGTAACGAAGTACTCATCATTGAAGTCCTCGCTCCAGAGACTTGAGAATGGAACACCCGCTTTCACCAGAGACCCATTCAGATTCAGCAGGCCGACAAGGCCGGGCCACTGGCCGGACCAGTTTGCAATCGTGATGATCGGCCCCTGATGGAATCGCATGCCCGGCAGAACGTGATGCGTGTACTGCCAGGCGGCGGTTGCGAATACAAGGTTCGCATTCGGCGGAATGCTGGCGAAGATGTCCATTCCCATCCGCTGGCTTGAATTGAAGCCATGGCCCTTCTCTTCGTCGACAGGGAAGGCTCGCTTCAGCTCGATGCCTTCTTTTGCGAAACGCTCTGTGAGGCTCTTCTCGAGCTCGCGCTGTGCCGGCCAGCAAACGATGTTTGCCGATTCCCTAAGATCACCACTGGTGACCAGGATGTACTCTTTGCTTGACGTGCTTTGCGTGGACACTGTTGTTTCGTCCTCTCTTCACTGGGTTGAACGGTGCATCAGTTATTGTGAGCTGACATCCCCGCAGCATCCTGAACTTCCTGCGCAGTCATTTCAGCACGAACGGATTTTGGGTCTCTCATGAACGCGGCTGCTGCTTGTCGCTCGCGTTCATCCTGCGAAAATTGTCGATAGGCATCGAGCGCCTGCGCCATCCGTATTCGATCTCCTGTCGCCCGATACGCTCTCGCGAGCAGGTAGTTGGTCCTCGCCGGATCTGAGCCTTCCTTGATTGCCTGTTGCAACGCGACGACAGCCGTCTCGGGCTTCCCTAGCCCGAGGAGCGTCTCGCCTAAAAGCAGGCGCGCCACCGGAGGCGGATCAGGCAGCTTTGTGGCGCGTTGCAGAGACGTGAGAGCGTCTTCATCCTTACCTAACGCGAGTTGAACGCGGCCGGTAGCCGCCCATACCTCAGCAGATCGCGGCTGCACCTTCTGCTCCTCTGCAAGGGCTGCGAGCGCATCGTCGAATCGTGTGACTTGCATCAGGCAATTCGCCAAAGCTAATCGGACGCCCGGCAACGTAGGATTGATCTTCAGCACCTGAGTATATTCTTCGATGGCCGCTGCATTGTTCTGCTGCAGGCTGTAGGCATCCCCCTGAATCTGATGAGCACGATCGCTCTGCGGCGCGTCGTCCAGCACTCGCTGCAGAGAGCTTCGGGCCCGGGACTCTGCGTCCATCGCCTCTTGGAACAGCTCCTCCTCGCGTGGGCTTTGCCATTGCGCGGGAAGATCGGAGACAGCCTTAGCTGGCTCTCCGCTTTGCATCGCATGTTGCTCGGCGAGCAGGAGTCTGATGCCTCTGCCGTGCGGGGCAATCTTCTCAAGATCGCTCGCCTTCGCTCTGCCTGTTTCCAGGTAGGCCTCTCCGAGCGCATAGAGTGCGTCGACGTTCGCAGGTTGGACTTTCAAAGCCGTCTCGAACGCCGCGACAGCATGGGGATTGTCATGCGTGGCCAGGTATGCGTAACCAAGCCATAGATTGCTGGTGATGTCGGTTGGCATCATGTGAACTGCGATTTCCAGTTCCTTCACTGCATTCGATTTGTTTGAGAGGTGCAGTGCAGCCAGGCCGAGGAAAAGATGCGGTACGGCCAGATCCGGCTTCAACGCCAAAGCCTTCTCGAGCACAGGGATTGCATCGCCCGGCTGATTGTTGCAATACAAAGCGATTCCAAGGTTCGTACGTATCTCCCCACTCGATGGCATCAGCCGGACTGCCGCGGCGTACTCGCGTGCAGCCGTCGAGCAGTCCTGATTTTGCTGTGCCTGTTGTGCGGCTTGGATGTGCCGGTCGAGTTCGGAAGTATCCGCCTGTGCTACCGCTGAGGCAGCAGCACAGGCGAATAGGACCGTCCTTAGGTACGAATACATCAGCGGTTAAAACTCCAGTTTGAGTGCGAACTGTATCACGCGCGGAGCGTTTTGTTGTGCAGTCCAGAGCCCGAACACACTGGAGGATGAGGCTGCATCCGCGAGAGAAGGAGGCGCACCATTGAAGATGAAGGTATTTGCGTTCCCGCCGTTTGAAAACACTGTGCGGTTAAAGGCGTTGAAGAAGTTCGCCTCGAAGTGAAGATTCGACTCCCGGTAAAACGGGAACCGCTTGGAGGCTGAAAGGTTTTCGTTGAGGTACCACGGCAAACGCAGCGACGAGAAGAAGTGCGGCGCGTTCCCGAACTGTCCCAGCGGAGGCGCAACGAAGGCTTCGGGGTTGATGTAGAACGAGCACTCCTGGTGGTACTGCGGAAGCGAGCTCGGCCCGGAACACGACTTGCGATAGCCTGGATTCTTCAGCGGCTGCCCCGGAACTACGTTGGGACGGAAACTGTATCCGTCGTGCGCACGATAAGGATTGCCCGCTCCAAAGGCGTCGTATTCGATGTGGATTGGCCGGCCGCTCTGGTATTGCTGAATACCACTCACCTCCCAGCCGCCCAGTACCGCATTGGTGACGCCTCCATGATTGAGGTACCGCTTGCCGCGTCCTACAGGCAGCTGGTAGGTGTAGCTCAGCGCAATCGCGTGCGGAATATCGGAGCTGGTTACGGAACGCTCGGCCCGCGGGTTGTAATAGTCCTGGTAGAACGATGCGCCGAAGATTGCATTTTCAGCGCCCGCACTCGCGCCGTTCTGCGTATCCACGTTACCGATCGTCTTCGAGAAGGTGTAGGACAGCAGCAGCGTCAAACCGTTCGAATAACGACGCTGCAGGCTCGTCTGTAGACCGTTGTAGGAAACGCTTCCGATTGGGTTGATGGGAAAGTCGACACTGCCGTACTGCGGAAAGGGCCGGAGTGCCTGACCTATGGTGGCAGCAGCTGGGCCTACGGCCGAGGCGAAGCCGGGCCAGGGCGCAGTCACGCCTGCAGCCGCCGCAGCAGCACTGGTGACGGGTTGGTCATAGAAGTCGGGAAACTGAGCAGCGTACGCCGAGTATTTCGCGGCCACTGCAGGACTGATCTCGTTCGGCTTCGACCATACACCGACGTGATAGGCATGGGAACCTACATACCCGATGTTCGCGATCATCTTGCCCGGGAGTTCCTGCTCCACCTGCAGCGCCCAGTTGATCTGAGTCGAAGCCGATCCCGATTTCGGACTAATGATGGTTGGGTTGGTGAGTCCGACGAGTATGCCAGGACTCAATTGCGCGCCTGTGACACCACCCTGTGGGAATGGGTTATCCCAGTAAAAGGCGGGAGAGCCTACGGTGTCTCCAGGCTTGCTTGCGATCGCCGTGCCGGAGAAGCCGACGCTGTACTGTGCCGCCCCGATTCCGTTCTCCAGGTTGTCGTTGCTCGATGGGCGCGTGATCGCATATCCACCGCGGACCGCGGTCTTCTGACTGCTGAAAGGCGTGAAGGCAAAACCAAGACGGGGCTGAATGGCCTTGTAATCGATGTTGCCGATGCGCGGCTTACCATTTCGTCCGTCGCCTTGACCATAGAACGTGTAGGCTCCCGGAATACCGCCGGCGTTGGGATTAGGCAGAGTTGGATTAACAGTGGAGGCGTATCCGTTGACCTCAGTGCGCGGCACCAGGATGTCATAGCGAACGCCCAGATTCAGAACGAGCCTGGGGTTCACCCGCCAATCGTCTTGAACATAGTAGCCGGTCTGCAGCCAACGATACCCTTGAGAAATGGGAAAGTTGTTGTCGGAGAAATCCACCGCGCCGACCAGGAAGCTTGCTCCTGAGTTGCCCGTTCCGCCCGGCAGAGGGACAAGCTGACCACCCGCATACCCTACACCGTTAAGCGCCGTCTCGGGCGCGTCGAAGGTGAAGCTCGCAACACCGACAGTGTTCTCATTGCGTTGCAGGCGGCGCAGTTCCCCACCGACGGTGAACGTATGGCGTCCGTGAATGAGCGTCAGATTGTCACTCACGATGTAACGGTTCTCTGCGACTGCTGCCACATTGAACCCGCCGATGCCGGTCGAGAGATCGCCCAGCAGACCGACTGAGGGATAGGGCTGCAAACCACTCTGGGGCGGCAAGCCCGTGATGCCCAAAGCCGCGAGACCAGGGCCGTACTGCGCAGGCCCATTGGTGTAACGGTCGCGCAGGAAGCCGACATTGAAATTGTTGGTCATGTGCGGGGAGTGCACATAATTGTAGGAGAGTCGGAACTGCTTTGTGGGTGCGTCGGTGGCGGCACCGTTGTACTCGCTCAAACTTCCGTTGTTTGAGTTCTGATAGGTCCCCATAAAGATGCTGCCAGAGAGACTGTGCTTCGAATTGATCGAGTGGTCCAACTTTAGAACGAAGCGGTGTTCGTCATTCTTGGTGGACTGGACACGGAAGAAGTTGTTTTGAATGCCACTCGTCGTCGCTTGCGGGAAGGCATTGAGTACGTTGGTTGAGACCTTGCTGAATCGCGAAGGATCGATGGTGTTGTTCGGGAAAGGATTTCGGACAACATAGGTCGTGCCGTTCACAGAGACGCTGCTGGTGCTCGCTGGATCATAGATCTCGCCGCGGTAGACCGGCCGGCCGAGCAGATCGGTCACCGGGTTTCCATTGACCATTAGCTGTGGGCCGAGAGCCTGCTGGAAATTGCCGGCTCGATACGCATTCGGGAAAGTCGTCAAACTTGCGTCATTGGAACTGGGCCGCCAGGAGAACTGCGTGTACTCGACGAAGAAGAACGACTTATCGCGCCCATGGTAGAGCTTCGGAATCCAGATAGGACCGCCGAACGTGCCGCCGTATTCGTTCTGCTTGAGCGGTGCACGCTTCTGGTTCAGCGCATCCCCCACGAAGCCGTTGGCGTTGAGCTTATCGTTCTGCAGGTATTCGAAGAGAGATCCGTGCGGTGCATTGGTGCCCGACTTGAACGCGAACGAAACTGCACTGCTGGCCAGACCGTATTGCGCGCTCTGATTGTTGTTCACGATCTTGAATTGGCTGATTGCGTCGATCGGCGGATGGTTCAGTGAAGCATCCCCTGCAAACGCTGTGTTCACGATCGGGATACCGTCGATGTAAACCTCGTTCGAATCGCTGGGAGAGCCGCTGATGTGGAGGCGGTAGTCCGGTTCTGCTCCGGGCTCCGAGCCGACAACCCCAGGCGTCAAAGCAACGAAGCTCAAGGGATTTCGCATGTCGCTGCTCATCGGCACGGGCAGATCCGCCATCTCCTGCGGCGTGATCGCGGTGCCGATTTCAGAGGTCTCCGTGTCGACAGTGTCTCCGACAGACGAGACCTGAACCGTGGTTTCGACGCTCGCCGGGTGAAGCGTGATGTCAACAGAGGATACGCTGCCCACAGTAACGAGTATGTGCTGTTGCACTGATTTTCCGAATGCGCTCGCCTGGGCAGTGAGGACGTAGCTGCCGGCAGGCAGATTCAGGAAGGAATACTCCCCGGACCCGAGAGATTGCGACTGTTGGGCCACACCCGTCGACTCGTTCTTGAGGTCGAGGTTGGCGTTTGGAACGACCGCATTGTTCTCGTCATGCACCAGGCCTCTGATGGACCCACGATCGACTTGGGAGAAGGCCGACAGCGGTGCAGCAAACAAAGCACATACAAGGATGTAGCGTATCAACGGTTTGAGCGGGGACATACGACCTCCAAAAGTAGAACGTTACAAAATCGCAACGCCCGCCATCACACCATCGCCCAATCAACCGCTGTCAACGATTATTTTAAACGTTTTACTTTTACCGGCTGATCCGTCGATTTGCGCACCACCAACTTGGGGCTTACGCGCACGAGTGCGCACCTTCCGACAGACAAACCCTCGACTCGGTCCATCAGCATGTTGGCAGCACGCGAGCCCATCTCATAGCTGGGCTGAACCACGGCTGTGACCTGCGGATGGAAACCGTGATCGGGCGAAATGTCGTCGAACGTGGCGAGCGCAACATCCTCGGGAGTGGTGAGATGCAGCTCGTCGAGCGCTTGCAGTACTCCCTGCCCCATCACGCCGTTGCAGGCGAACAATGCGGTGGGCCGGTGGCGTGACTTCAGCATCGCGGTGCCGCATCGACGCCCCGACTCGAAACGGAAATCGCCTTCCATGATCAGCCTTGGATCCACTTCCAGGCCGCCGTTATCCAGCGCCATCTTGTAGCCCTGCAGGCGCTCCAGGCCGGTCTGCAGGTGGAGAGGCCCGGTGATGATGCCGATCCTCCGGTGACCTTGCTTGATCAGATGCCGGATCGTTTCGCGAGCCCCGCCAACATTGTCCAGAAGCACTGCATCGGTCGGAACGTTGGAGACGGCGCGGTCCAGGCAAACTACGAACGCCCCTCCCTTCACCAAGCCCTCGATGTGACTGGTGTCTTCGTTCTGCAGACCCTGGGTCGTGGCCAGCAGAACGCCGTCTACCCTGTAGGATCTGAGTGCCGCGATGACTCGGCGTTCCCGCCCTGTTTGTTCATCGGTGTTTGCCGTAAGCAGAAAGTATCCGCGATCGAATGCAGCGTCTTCCGCTCCCCGAATCATCTCCGGAAAGAACGGGTTGGTGATGTCGGGCAACACCATTGCCAGCATGCGTGTCTGGCGCGACTTCAGGCTTCGGGCGATCTCGTTCGGCGAGTAGTTCAAGTCACGAATGGCCGCTAGAACGCGCCCTTTTCGGGGCTCGCTCACACGACGCTTTCCGCGAATCACATTTGAAACCGTAGCGGTCGACACACCGGCCCGCTTGGCAACTTCGACGATTGTGGACATGCAAACAAGTTAAATCAGGAGGTAGTCACCACAGGATTCTAAATTTGAGGAATGTCTCAGAAGTTCCCGAATTGCAATTTTGTAACGATTAACTGTATAAGAGAATTCCTGTGACAGCGAGGTGTCTGTTTGTATTCGTTCAGGAAGAACTCTTCCGTTACGCGCCTTTTGCTACTCTTCGTTGCGATGGGAACATGCTTTGGAGCTACGGCATCTGGCGAAGAGCCAGACGCCGCGTCGGCTTGGGTTCGGCCGCAAAATCCGGGCGACCCGCTGGTATGGGGCAGGCGAGACGGAATCGTGTTCGGATTGGCCTCCCCCGGAGGAATGCGCGGACCTCGCGGGCTCATTCGCGTCGGTCTCTTCGTTCCCGGAAGAGCAGACCCACAGCTTCTGAACTTCATTGCGGTAGAGCCAGTCACTCCAGGCGTAGGCCCTCGCATTGGCCGCCTCGGTTTTAGCGAACTGGAGATGAGCCAGTTGGATCCGGGCTTGCGTGGAAAGCGCATGTGGGTGCACGCCGATGGTAAGAGCGGCGAAGGAAATGTAAGTGGCACTCTCGAGACTCTGCACGCTGGCAAGTTGTCGATCGAGCGACTCTCAGTCCGCATCGACATAGAGCCCTACACCGCCAACCACGCCCACGTCTACGTCATCGCAAGCGTTGATAGCGATCATCCCAAGGAGCTTCGCCTCACCCCAATCGCAGAAGCGGACAGCGCTCCGATTGAGGAGTTGACACTTACGGCGACCATGGGAAATTTCGAGCGATTGCGCTCTCTTTGGCTGAAGGACAAGGTCGTTAATAGTCGAGACCTCTACGCGGGCTACGCGGAGAACGCCTTCGTGGAGAAGGAGAGCTATCCGCTTCCAGAGATGCTACGCACCGGGGATGGGGACGCGATCGCTTTCTGCTCGTCCGATGAAGCCAATCCGCAATACTCCGTCGGCAATGACAAGGCTCACTGGATCTACGATCTTCCAAAGCTCACGCAATACTGGCTCGTCCCCGGGCACGATGTTCAGCCGGATCTGCGGGTTCGCGTGAACGGAAGGCGCGTCTATTGGGCGTCGGATGCGCCTGTTCTCGGCGGCACCGCCTTCGAGAACTTCGAAGTCCGTGAGCGGTATGTCCCGGGTCAGACCTTCATCTTCGGTATCACAGAGAAGGAACCGTGGGACTTCTATCAAGGCGGAAGTGCATTGCGCAAGCCATCGACCAACAATCCGATCTCGCGCGAGGGGCCTTGAGCCCGGCAACGCTCACGTGAAAAGCAATGATCGAGTTTTCTTAAGGAGAAACACACATGCTGCGAGGAATCTCTCCGCTCCTCAGCCCAGAGTTGCTAAAGGCGCTTTGCGAGATGGGCCATGGCGACGAAATCGTGATTGCTGACGCTCACTTCCCCGCTCACTCTCTGGGACAGCGTACGATTCGAGCCGATGGTCTTGCCATCGCACCTCTTCTTGATGCAGTGGCTCCTCTGTTTGTTCTGGACATTTCCCCGGATGCCCTGACCATGATGAGGCCGGACAATCCCGCCGATCTTGACCCCAAGGTCGAGGCCGATTTTGTGGCCGCGATTCGCAGGCATGCTCCGGGCGCACCGGCACCGCAGCGCGTGGAACGCTCCGCGTTTTATGAGCAAGCGCGCGCGGCGTATGTAGTGCTGCAAACGGGAGAAGTTCGTCCGTATGCGAACATCATTTTGAAAAAAGGTGTGACTGAGTTGTAGGGCAGGATGCAGTCAACGTAGCTGCTGCCGTTCGATATCCAATCGGACGAACGGCAGCTCATACTTCGTCACCATCGCTCTCAGCCTATTGAGACGCGGTGGGCTGAGCGGTTCCCTGCCCTGCGTTTCCAGGTCCACCGGTAGGATAGATGCGCGGCAGTCGCGCCTCGACCGGCGGAAGCGGTGGGAAGCTCATGTGCGGTTCTGCCTGATACCAGTAAGCAACCGAATAAAAGTTATCGGAGCGATGGTTTGCGTGTCCGTGCTCAATGGTAGCGCGCAGCGAATTTGTAAACGGGATCGGCGAATCCAAGTGGAAGCGGTAGACAGACGATCGCCCTCCGGCGAGTTCTTCGCCTTTCACAGGCGCTCCGTAGCTCGGGTACGAGAATGAATGTGTTCCGAAAGTTCCACGCACCCAGAAAGTAGTCTTCTGTACCCGTGCCGTTGATCGATGGCAACTTCTCGCCATCGATGAAAAACATGTCGTCACCCTCGCCCCACCAGCCATCCTGATTCTGCAACACTGACATGGTCACACCGACGATACTGGCCGTGCCCCTTCGCTTCCATCCAGGTGTAATTGCCTGCCCCATCGAGGTTCGTTTTGCTATCCAGCTTCGGCACATAGTTGTTGATCCAGTCGTTGGTCCAGCCCGCATTCGGAGCTGCTTGCCTGTACTCCGCGTGAAAATAGAGCAAGTCCGAGGGCAGGGCGGAAGCGTAGGCCTGATAATCCAGATTGAAGTAGAAAGCGTCAACCTTCTCCTGACCCTGATTCGTAACCGTGATGCGGGCGTGCTTCTGGAAAGGCATCTGGAAGAAGCAATTCATCGCCTTATCGGAGCCGACCGAAAGTGGAGTTGAACTGTAGAGGAAGTACTGGCCCAGACCTAAGCCGAAGAAATCGCCTATCGGAGCCTCTACACTCGGCTCGCTCTCTCCATCCCAATACATTCTGAGGACAAGCTTTTTCAGATGCATCGGTTCGCGCGTAGCGATCGTGATCCAGATGTGCGTGAGGATGGCGGGGCCTGCGGCATCGAGCAGGGTGGCGGTGGCGCCAGGGGCGATTTGAATCGAATCCGCATTGCCCGCCTTTACGGTCATAACTGGAGACTCGTTTCTGCACATAGGTCCGCTGCTTCATCAGTGACGTGAGCGATTCCTCAGCAGACAAGCTCCCCTGCCCGCGTGCACCCTGACAAACGATGAGTAGAATCGCCACCGTGACAGTTACGAGAATAGCTTTCTTGATTGGCATCTATGGCTTCCCCATCGTCGGGCCACCCGTGTTGACCATGGCCGGTATCCTGTCGCTCACAGCGGGCAGAGGCGGACGAGCGGTATGCGTCTCTCGCTGGTACCAGTACGCAACCGAGTAGAAGTTATCCGAACGATGGTTCGCATGGCCATGTTCGATGGAGATCTTGAAGGACTTTGTAAACGGAACCGGAGAGTCGGTGTGGAAGCGATAGACCATCCACTTCGCCCCTCGGTCATCTCCGCCATTCACCGGGTTTCCGTACTGCTGGAACGCAAACGTGGGGTGCACCGAACCGAAGGGATTGATGCCACAGTTGCCGTAACACCAGGCGCCGAGGAAATAGTCTTCTGATCCCGTACCGGTGATCGCCGGTTTGGTGTTGTCGTCGACGTAAATCATCTCGTCTCCCTCACCCCACCAATCGCCCTGATTCTGCAGAACGCTCAGAGTTACTCCCACATAGTGCCCGGGCCCCTCTGCTTCCGCCATGACGTAGTTGTCTTTGCCATCCAGGTTTTTCTTGCCGTACACGTTGGGATCGCCGTTTTGCTTCCAATCGTCGGTCCAGCCTTTGTTCGGCTGTGCCTGCCTGTACTCTGCAAAGAAATACAACATATCCGCCGGCAGGGGATGTTCGTATTTCTGCCAGTCGATGTTGTAGTAGAGAGCGGCCGCGGGCATCGTTCCCTCATTCGTAATCGTGATGCGCGCGGACTTCCGAAACGGCATGGGGAAGTAAGCGTTCAGTGCCTTCTGAGATCCAACCGAGATCGGGCCGGACTGATAGGTGAAATACTCACCCAGTCCGAGTCCAAAGAAGTCTCCAATCGGCGCCTCAACCGCCGGCAGTTTGTCGCCATCCCAATACATGCGCAGCACGAGAGTCTTCAAATGGTAGCGCTCAGGAGAATCGATGGTGAACCACAGATGCGTGATTACGCCTGGACCGTTTACCTCTCCGAGGACCCGCGTCTCACCGGGCGTGAGTGGATGAGCGCGTCCGCCATCATCATTGCCGCCAGTCTGATCCGAAGAAGATATCCGCTGTTGGACATAATCCTTCTGAATCGGCAGGGTGGCAAAATCCTGCGCGCCCGCGCGAGCGACGATCGATAGCGTTGCAACAAGCGCCACCAACAACCACCGGAAGAAACAGATTCGCTGCACTCTTGACAAGATTTTGCCCTCGGTTTGGCGTCGCCCGGGACAGCACGAGCCGGGACGATTTAAACGTTACAAGGAAACCTAGATGGACTGGTAGAGAATTGTCAATACGACGCCACTTGGAAGCAGGCGATCCGTGAAAATCGCCGCAGGGACATCCTGTGCGCGACTGGTACGCCCACTTGTACTTTGATCAGTCTCGCCAGTCTTACAGATCATCGGGCCATGTGAGGCACGGGCCTGTAAGCTTCTTCAGGGATCTCTGCAAGAGTCGAATCCCGGCCCTTTCGCCAAGTCCATAGAATTGGCCGAAGCTCATGATGAGAGGCCTCCACTTGTCCGGATCGATGTGATTGCTACGGTGAGCGACAAGAAGCTCAGGCTCTGCGTACGCTCTCACCACTCTCATTTCGAAAGCAAGCGCAGTAGGCGGCTTGTCGGGGCGTGTGCCGAATGGATAAGTCGCCTCTAAGACCACTTCCAGGTGCACCGGGCACTCCTTCACGCGTGGAGGCCGAACCTGTTCAGATGGGAGAGCCGTCAGCCCGGCTGCGGAGAACTTCTCCTTCTCGTATCGGTATCCCATGGCTATCTTGTGCGGTGGAACTGGATCGGAACCAGTCAGCCTTGCCAGCTTATTGACGCTCCGGGCCATGGCGGCAGATGGCAGGTTAAGCACGGCCTCCCGTTCGCGAAGAAGGTTCTGTGCCGTGTGCCCCTTCGCGCCCAGACCCAGCATGCAATTCCAGCCGAGCCACCAGACAGAAGACATGGGAGCTAAATTGGCGGAACCGTCCTCGTTTAACGTGCTGAGAAGAACGACCGGCGTGCCGAAGTAAAGAATCGAGGGTTCGATGGGCATATGCATACGCTAAGAATCATCGAGTGTGCCCGAATCTCACGCTCCGTTTCTTGCTTTCAATTTCGAAATGCCGAAGCTGCTTCGCCAGCAGGATAAGTGGGCGAGCGCTGGCGTCGCTGCCAACGAATGCCGATCGCAGATCGTTCAACACGCAGCCTGCTGCTGTGCGCCTTCTGTAGTGCGATGCATGCCGCGACCAATCTTGCGAGCGCGCTCGGCACCGTTCAGGCCGCCGGGCGCGCTCTCTACTCTTGAACCTACTTCGATTCCTTGGTGATCGCGTCCGCAGCGTTGCCGGCTATGATCCAGCTTGCCGATCCGGCCACCACGGCTTCATCCTCAAACCAGAGGAATCCGAAGTCGTCGATGCATTCCGGAAAATCCGGCTTGATGATGATGTATCCCGGAATCACCGCTCCGGGAATGTAAGCGTTGTCGGCACGATTGTTGCTGTACGTCTTCGTCTTCGAAACCGTACCGACGCCAGCTACATACGAAGTGCTGGATACCGGGTGCGTGCCAAGAATGTAATTGACGGCGCGAAGTGTATATTCGGGACTCACAAGATCTGGAAACGCCTTGTGCAGGAAGTACATGCGGTTGGCCATGTCAACCACGGCACCCGATCCGCCCCAGGTGCCGAGGCTCGGGGGTACGCCGAACGGCGTCGCATCCAACTGCTTGTCCAGGCTCGCCATATATGTCTTCACCGCTTCGCGCATTTGATCTTTTGCGCTCGCGTCCAAATAAGGCAATGCTCGAACGGCCGTCCAACCACGAAACTCCATTTGCTCCGATGTGATCATCTGAGGGAACAGTTCCTTGAGACGAGACTTGTATGGCTCGGCGCCATGCGTGGCAATGGTCAACTCCAAGGCCGCAGTCCAGTCCTGTCCCACGCCGAACCGCGACGACTGAAGCCGGCTGGCGGAGCGGCGGTGATGCGGGTTCGTCGTGCCGCTTGATGGAGCGCCTGAGCGGGCCTCGTTTCGTGCGACTACCTTGAGCGTTGCCACACTCCCCTGAGACGCCGCCAGCACGCCATCTTCAGAGCACCATCCGGAGCCTCTGCGCCGAAGCCGCGGCCCGCGAGCGTGCGTTGGGTGAGCCTTCTCCTCGTTCCATGCCTTGATTGCGGTTTCGAGGCAGTCTTTCGCCAATGCGTCATCCCAGCCCTTCAACACATCGGCCGATGCCGCCAGCGCAGCGATTGCATTCCACTGAAAGAACGGATTGTTCGTGGTGAAAATCCAGCGATCGTCCTGCCTGCCAGAGTAGTCGCCCTTCACTTCGTTCGGACCGAGCTTCGGGTCATAGATGCGGCCGTCGGTCTTCGACGCTGCGTCGCCCAGGTGCGTATATTGGCGCAGATCCGGTTCGTGAGTGCCGCGGATCGCATGACCGATGTTGTGGAACTGCGCCAGGATGAGCAGTGCGCCATGCTTGACCTGCTCGACCGTATCCGGCACGCCATCGGGACGGTGCATTTCAACCTCGCGCGCGACTTCGTCCACCGTAAGCTCGTCGTACTTGAGATTGAATTCGCGATAGGCCAGAGCCAGACTCTGAATCACGCTCAGTTGCGCAGGCTCCTCGAGATCGAAATCGCCGGCGTCGTACCAGCCCCCTACGTTCATTCCCGGAATATGATCGCCGCCTTTATATTTCCCATCCGTCGCCGTAGCTTGATTCCAACCATCGAATTGCTCTCCCACGACGGGCGCCAGGCGGCCGTCGTCGAGGTGCGAAGCGCCATGCCACACACGGTAGGCTTCGCGAACGGAGACGTGATCCATCTGCTCCGCAAGGTGATGGTCCAGACTGTCTTGCCAGATGTTTGCGTAAGCGTCCTTGGAGATCGGGAAGGGCTGCCGTACGCTGGTCTGCGTACTCGATCACGTAAAGGCCGGGGTCCTTGACCGGGGTGAAGTCGAACTTCGAATAGACGTACCGCAGCCAGGGCGTTGAAGGCGTGATCGGTCCCTCGAAGGCTTGCTTATAAGATCCGTCCTCCATCAGGCGCAGCACCCTGGCAGTCTTAGGCCCGTTGTACTTCGGGTCGAGTTCGAGTACCGCCACCTTGGAGAAACCCGGCGCATAACCAACCTGGCTGTGCGCGATCATCGGCGGCCGCGTCCAGTTCGGAATCACGTCCGGCCTGATGTGCCACACGATGGCGCCAGTCGTCTTGCCCGCAGGAATCAACGAACGCAATACGAACCAGCCGTTCTGTGCGCGGTCACGTCCGTCGAACAGCATGAGGTCGGCCGTATCCGACTTGATGTTGATCCGGGCCAGCGCGTCGTCGACTCCCAGGGTAATGCTCTTCCCTTCGGCGAACGGCAGCGGCTGAGTGTATCCCTTGGCCTTGTCCCAATCTTCCAGGTAGTATGCCTTCTTCGGTTCATCGGCCACCGGCAACACCTTGACCATCGCATCGTTCGGCGTGCGCGGGATGATACCTGCCTTGGTTCCGTCTACCAGGTAAGTCTTGCCCATGTAGATCGAGGGCAGAAACTCCACGTTGAAACCCGCCCGTCCGGCGAGATTCTGCGGGTAGCGGCTTGTCAAGATTGATGCTGACCTTTACGCCGCCTGGCTCCGCCGCGACTTCCAGCGTATAGCTGACCTCGAAGGTCGGAAAAGCGAGGCTTCGCCGTGAGCCGGTTGTTCGCCTTATCGGCCTCTCGCCCTTTGAGTGTTGCCACCAAATCCCACTGCTCGGGCGTTGGCATCAGGCGCACGTCGCCATTGGTCGCGATGCGCTGGCCGTGAAGAATCATCTCCATGGCCGTGTTCTTTTGGTCCACGAAAACGGGATGGTACGTGCTGTCGTAGAGAAATACGCTAAAGCCTTGAGTGTCGAGGTAATTTTTGTCGGTTACCTTCATGGCAAAATCGGCGCCGAAGAGGCTTGGGACGGAGGTCAGGGCCAGGAGGAGACACACTTGAATTCGTCTGAACATAGCTTAAGGATGAAGTTGCTCCTGTGCCTCAACCTAACATGCCATGCATCATCTTGTCGGGCAGTATGTTCCGTCGGCGAGCTGTTTCTTGGGGACCCCGGGGCAAGGCAGGCTTCGCGTCTCGAAAGGCCAGGCTCCAGACTGCGGCCACTTCTCAACCTCTCACGACCGTCCGGTACGCGAATTCAAAGCCTGGTTACGGTTCCGAGCCTCGCCGCGGCATTCAACAGCACAGTGGTCAATCCGCTCTCGTAACTTCGCTGGATCGCGTACTTAGGGAATGAGGCGGGCTTCCCGCAAGGTCGCAAACAGGTCGAAGAAGCTGTCATCGGTGGCCTGGTAGTCGAGAAAGCCCATCTTCCTGCTCTTGCTCATGTCCGTCATCACTTCAAAGGGCCGGCCGAGGTCCGCATCCGTATGCCATGCAGATGCGAGGACGTGCAGGTTCTTCTCCGCCAGCTGGTGCCTGGTCGCTATGTCTTCCCAAACCGGGCCAGCGTCGGCGAGTTGCTGCTCCAGAGGCGTTACCGTTGCGGGAAATGGGGCCGGTTCGATGCCGAACCAGTTCGCGATGCGCCCCCACATCCAGCTCCATCGGAAGATGTCTCCATTCACCACGTTGAACTCCTGGTCACGCGCCGATGGTGTGGTGGTAGCCCAAAGCAGGTGGCGCGCCAGGAGTCGAGCGTCGGTCATGTCGGTGAGACCGTTCCACTGCGCTTCGCTTCCAGGAAACAGGAAGGGACGGCCAGTCTCGCGGCATAGCACGGCGTACACGGCCAGCGTCACGCCCATGTTCATCGCGTTGCCGACCGCGTAGCCGATGATGGTGTGTGGACGATGCACGCTCCATCCGAAACCATCGCGTTTGGCGGCTTCAAACAGCTCATCTTCCTGGGCGTAATAGAAGTTGTCCACCTCCAGGCGGCCCTGTTCCTCACGGAAAGGCGTGGGTGGCATCTTCCCTTTGCCATAGGCTTCGAAAGGTCCGAGGTAGTGCTTGAGTCCAGTGACCAGGGCGACGTGTTCTACAGTATTCGCAGGCGAAACTGCCTGAAGCAGGTTGCGTACCATGGCGCTGTTTACCTTGATGTTTTCCGCCTCGGTCGGCTGGCGCATCCAGGTGGTCAAGAAGACGGCATTGGGCCGAACATTTTTGAGCGCGGCCGATAAGCCCGCTGGATCTAGCAGGTCGGCAGGAACCGGATGGATGCCGGGAAGCAGCGCAGGCCTCCGTGCCAACCCAAACACGGACCAGTCCCGTTGGCGTAGATGTTCTGCCAGGTTCCGCCCGACGATGCCGCTCGACCCTACAATCAGCGCTGTTCTTCCTGTCATCGAATCTCCCGTAGGCTGCGACAGAGCAGTCTTCCTCAACTCTTAGGATGATGAACCGCGATGAAAAGGACCTGAGTTTTACGAGACTTTGCCGGGCGGACACTGGCAGCGGTACGCATGCAAGCTGCACGACGAGACGGCATTAGTTTGTGGGCGGCAACGGTGCGTCGACCGCGATATGCCGTCCATCGGGATCCGCCAATAACATCTGCAACGCGGGCCAGTGCTGCTGTTCGAACGGGCGAACGACACTGCCGCTTGTTGGTGGGGTGAACTGCGATGCGTCCTCCACGCTGACGCCTAG
The DNA here is from genome assembly GCA_963748555.1 of uncultured Acidobacteriaceae bacterium. Lineage (GTDB taxonomy): Bacteria > Acidobacteriota > Terriglobia > Terriglobales > Acidobacteriaceae > CAWKKW01. The sequence continues at coordinate 281,864 of CAVVJK010000013.1, read as the reverse complement.
CGTGACCTGAAGCGGCCAATCCGGTGGACGCTCAGCGACAAAGATGGAGGGTCCACCTCCGGGGTGGCGCAGCCTCCCCGAATTGTGATCGGTCTCGAACTCCACTTCGTAGCCCAAGTCGCGCCAGAAGGCGACCGTTCTGCCCCAGTTGTGCGTTTCGATCAAGATGCCATCGATTCCTTTGCTCTTCATGGTTTCCTCCGTTTTCGTCCTTGATCAGCCAGGTAGGCGCGCAACGCATCGGCAACAATCGCCGACAACGAGCTCTCGGTTTCCACAGCGTGATGTTTGACTTTGCGAATCAGGTCAGCCGGCAGATATACGTTGAACTGCTTCACGTCGCTCGCCATGTCTAGAATGCTAGATTGCTAGCATTCTAATGTCAAGACCTCCAGCAGCGAGCGAAATTGTTTGGAAACGGGATCCGTCCATCCGCGCCGCCGCCGCGCTAAACTTGGAGGATGACTCACCCTTCATGGAATGAGAGCTACGCCTCGGGACAGCTGCCATGGGACACCGGACAACCAGAGCCACTGCTCGTCGAGTTCGTCACTGCGGGCAGGGTTGAACCATGCCCGACGCTGGAGATCGGGGCGGGTACTGGTACCAATGCAATTTGGATGGCGGAACGCGGGTTCGACGTACTCGGAGTCGACATTTCGCCGCTAGCCGTGGAAAGGGCGCGCGCGAAGATTGGGGAGCGGGCTCTGCACTGCCGCTTTGCCGCGCTTGATTTTCTCGCCGCGCCTGCGCCCAACGGCCCATTCCAGTTTGTGTTCGACCGCGGTTGCTTTCACGTGTTTGATGAAGCACGCGACCGGCAGCAGTTCGCAGCGCAGGTCGCCGCAGCACTGGCGCCGGGAGGCTTGTGGCTGAGCTTGATCGGCAGCACTGAAGGTCCACAACGTGAGGTCGGTCCGCCGCGTCGCTCGGCGAGCGAGGTCACCCTCGCCATCGAGCCTGCGCTGGAGATCGTCGAGTTGAGATCCGCCGAGTTCCGGGGCAACGACGCAAACGCATGGTTCTGTCTCTCGCGCCGACGCGGCAGATTCTCTTGATGCGCACGCCCAATTCCTCGAAGAGCCAAGACCATGGAGCGGCTTCGGCATTGGCTCGCTGATCAGTGCCCTTGTTCGTGCCAGCCCAATGGATCCGTTCGGATCAGCGAATTGTACACATACTCCGGAGTGCTGTTGCTGCTATTCTCGTCGGTTGCACCATACGGACGTTTGGAGGATGTAGATGGAACTGTTGAAAAGGGTCGCTTTTGCGGCCATCGCTGCTCTGGCTGTGCCGCAAATGTTTTCGCAGGCCGGACCAGTCGCCACAGAAGCAGGAAAGCTGGCTGGCGCAAGCCAGGGGCAAGTGGAATCTTTCAAAGGCGTGCCCTTTGCTGCTCCTCCTGTGGGAGATCTGCGTTGGCGCGCTCCGCAGCCGGTGCAACCGTGGTCTGAGGTGCGTCAGGCCAAGGCCTATTCCGCCGATTGCATGCAGGTGCCTTTCCCGAGTGACGCTGCTCCACTGGGGACCAAACCGGCCGAGGATTGCCTCTACCTGAACGTGTGGCGTCCCGCAGGCACGAAAGCCAACGCGAAACTTCCAGTCATGTTCTGGATTTATGGCGGTGGTTTTGTGAATGGGGGTAGCTCGCCGGCGGTGTATGACGGCAGCAAATTCGCCGAGAAGGGCATCGTCTTCGTCAGCGCCAATTATCGACTGGGCCGCTTCGGCTTCTTTGCCTTCCCTGCACTGACAAAAGAGAATGCGGACGGCATGGTCGGTAACTACGGCTTCATGGATCAGATTGCCGCGTTGCAGTGGGTTCAGAAAAACATCAGCGCGTTTGGTGGAGACCCGTCCAACGTTACTGTATTCGGAGAGTCTGCCGGTGGGTTCTCGGTGAGCATGTTACTCACCTCGCCTTTGAGTAAGGGACTGTTTTCGAAAGCGATTATCGAATCCGGAGGAGGCCGTACCAATCTCGGCGGACAGCGTTACCTGAACACGGAGCTACCAAACGGACCTGCCTCGGCGGAATCTGTCGGAATCGAATTCGCCCGCAGCGTTGGAGTTGAGGGAACGGACAAGGATGCCCTGGGAAAGCTGCGCAGCCTTTCTGCCGAAAAGGTGCTCGGCAACCTCAACATGGCGACCATGAATCAGCCCGGGTACGCAGGTCCCATGATCGATGGGCACGTGGTAGTGTCAGACCCTCAATCCGTGTACCTTTCCGGTGCGGGTTGGCATGTGCCGCTCATGATCGGCACCAACAGCATGGATATCGGATTCGGCTTCGCTCCTGATAAGGCGGCTCTCTTTGCGCCGTTCGGTGCGAATCGCGAGAAGGCGATGCAGGCCTACGATCCGTCTGGGAACGAAGATTTGCGCGCCGTGCAATATCGGGTATCCATGGACCGCTTTATGGCTGAGCCCGCGCGTTTTGTCGCGAGCGTGTTCGCTTCCGAAGGCCTGCCTGCCTACGAGTACCGCTTTTCGTACGTCGCGAAAAGCATGCGCAGCAAGTGGCCCGGGGCTCCGCATGCGACGGAAATTCCGTACGTCTTCGACACCGTACAGGCGAAGTATGGAACTGACCTCGCGCCCGAAGACGAGAAGATCGCGCAGTCGATGCTCAATTACTGGGCGGCATTCGCCAAGACCGGCGATCCGAGCACTGGCAACACGCCCGCATGGCCGCAGTACACACCCGCAACGGACATGCTGATGGACTTCACGGAAAAGGGTCCAGTCGCCGGACCGGATCCGTGGAAAGCAAGGTTGGATGTGACATCGGCATACGTATCGAGTTCCGCGCCGCCGCCTGCCCCGAAGCTTCCTCCGCGCCCCTGACGGAACTGGCAAGCATGAACGGCTGCGCCTCATGCGCAGCCGTTTGTCCCTGTGGGGGCTGGTGTCCTCTCTCCAGCCGACGGAGAGCCGACGCCAGCGGGCGGCTGAGCAGCCTGCGTGATTGAAAGTGTCTTCTCGCCTGATGCATGCGTCCGTCAATTGCTTCCCGAAAGAGCGATGGCCTACTTATTGAGCCAGGTGTCAGCGGATATCGAAACGGAAAATACTGACGCTGATCGGCGGCACTGTCAGGGAGCTGGGGACATCAGGCTGAGATGTGGCCTGGATGTGAACCTGAGGTTCTTGACCGACCACGTTTTCAGCGTCGGCCGAGGAGCCGGTCATGGTCCAGATGTTGATTGGGCCTTGGGGGTGGAGACCGCTGAGATTGAGAGTGGTGGTCTGCGGATCGCGGGTGGGATTGACGATCGCCACGGTCAGGAACTTGCGGTCGCTACCCAAGGCTGCCACGATGTCGAGCGGGTAAGTTGGGCTACCGGCATTTACGGCGGGTTGGTCGCCGCCGACGGGCCATTGCGGAGTCGGTTGGGGCGAGTTTCCGGTTACCTCAACGGGAATCGTGCCGAAGTGGTCGCGATAGAGCTTAAACATTAATCCGTTGGTGTTGTAGGCAGCGTCAGTTTTGGAGTAACTGAGAGTGGAGACGGCCTGGGTGAAGGCGGACATGCGGATGAAGTCTGTGTGGCGGAACATTTCGTGGAGGACCATTGCCTCACTCAGAGCCAGCTTGAGGTCAACGTGGCTCGCGATGTAGGCCCATTCATCGATCGCGACGTCGATGTGTTTCTGCTGGATGACTGGGAAGCGGCGCTTGTATTCGGTCCACTCTTCGGCGATTTCGCGGACGCGATTGGAGGGGCGGCGTGCCCACTGGGGCAGCTCCTCAGTGACCGGAGCCCAGGAGTCCCAAACGTCGAATGTCGGATCGTAGATATCGACCTTGGCCTCGGGATCAAAGCGCTTTTCGGCTACGTCGTACCAGTGTTCACTGATGTCGCTGAAGTAGGCTGAGGACTCGGCCAGCAAGCCGCCGGTCCAGTCGCCAGGCCCACCGAAGACGCCTTGCACCTTTCCGGTTATCTTGTGCGCATTGCTAGTGACCGTCATTTCGTCGGGCATGGCGCCGGAGGCGATGATGACGATAGAGGGGTCGACCTTACGCATGGCTTTGGCGAAGAGGTTGTGCTTGACCACGTAGAACTTCAGGTCGGTGTGCCCGATCTGCCAGAAGCCGTAGGGTTCGTTACCGACGTTCCAGTATTTGACCTTGTACGCTTGCGGGTGACCGTTGCGCGCGCGCCACCCGCCCATAAGTGTGGACGCGGTGCCGTTGGAGTACTCAACGAGGTCGGCGGCCGAATGGTCATCTCCGAATCCGGCACTGACGGTGACGTAAGGCTCGGCGTTCACGAGACGGCAGAGAGTCATCCACTCATCGAATCCGACATCGTTGGGCTGCATGGTGCTCCAGGAGATATCCCAGACGGGCGGACGCTTGTCCGGATCGCCAACGGCGTCGCGCCAGTCGTGGCCGGAGAGATAGTTTCCGCCATTGACGCGATAGAGGCCGGAGTTGAGCGCGCGGAGCAGAGTGATGGAGTCCCGGCGGAAACCATTCACGTTGTCGGCAGGCATGAGAGAGACGGCGCCCACGTGAAAGTATCCTGCACCGACGCCGGTGATCTCAAGGCGCGCGTCATCGGCTGCGGCGCGAGCAGTGAAGCGGAAGGGAAATTTCGCGTAGTGCGGCGTCAGCCGAGGGATGGTGACCGACTCGCGATGCTTCGGCGAGGAGCCCCAGACGAGAGAGACTGTGACCCTGGCGCCGGGGGAGCCGGCCAGCACGACGCGCCCGGTATAGGCCCTGCCCTGCACGAGCGCCAGTCCGGATTCCTGGATTCCGTGCGGGGCGGTGGGATCAAGAGATATGCGCGGGCTCCAGTCCCCAACGTATGGACGGTCGCGATCCATCACGACGAAGTGTTCTCCACCCACAGGCACCCAACGGCGGTCGTTGTGGAAAGAGGTGGTGGGCGGCACGGGCTCCTTGGGGCCATTGGCAGAGACAGCAAAGAAGAATTTGCGGTCTTCGAGCATCTCGCTCCAGAGCGAGCGGTTCATGAGGTCTCCGACATTCTCCATGAACATGCCATAGTCGTACGGCGAAATGGGCTCGCCGGTCTTAGTCGCATCAATTGACGTAGCAAGCGAAGGTGTCGCTGCGCTTTGCGGAGTCTGGGAAAAAGCGAGGGTGGAAGAAAGGACGAGGGCAGAGCAGCTGACGGCGCGCAGCCAAAATGATGAGGTCTTGCAGAGGATTCTATTGATCACAGTTCTGTTCTCCAGAGACGCAAATGCGGGGCACGCAAACTCGGGGCGCGCACACGTTCAGCTCAAGGGTGAGGGGGAGGCTCGGGTAATTCAGGATCGCGGATGTGATGCGCCGCGTCGTGGCGTTTTGAGAATTCGTCAAAGGCCTTTTGAGCCTCAGTATTCCTGCCCTGGACGCGGTAGGTAAGGCCGAGCAAGTAGTAGGGCCTGGCGGTATCGGGATCAAGGGCGATGGACTTTTGAAGGGCATCCAGGGCGTCAGGCCAGCGGCGCTGGTCGCGGTAAATCTCGGCTAATTCGATGAGAGTGTCGCAGGAGCGAGGATTTCGATCGAGAGCCTGAAGAGCGAGAGCACGGGCGTTCTCGAGATCGTTGGCTTCGTGATAGACACGGGCAAGATCGAGATAAGGCATCTCAGAGGCGGCTGGCTGGAGCTTGTCAAGCTCGATGGCTTTCTTCAAAGCCGAGACAGCACCTTTCTGGTCGCCCAGGCGGTCGAGAGTAACGCCAAGATTCTCGTAGGCCTTGGTGTAGGCGGGGTCCAGGCGGATCGCAGCTTCGAGCTCACGCCGTGCATTCAGATCGTCAGAGCGCGCCATGAAGTTTCGGCCGAGGAAGTAGTGGTTTTCGGCCGATTGCGGTTCCAGCCGCACCGCCTCCTGGTACTCCACCTGAGCCAGATCGTTTCGCTGGATCATGGTGAGATCGAGGCCGAGAATCTTGTGGGCCTGGGCGTTCTTGAGGTTGAGTTGCAGGGAGCGGGAGAGCTCTGCGATGGACTCTTTGATTCGATCCGCAAGAGGAACTGCGCCGCCGCGGATGCGAAACAACAGGTAACCCAGATCGTAATGAGCGCGCCAGGAGCCCGGATATTCGACGAGGTATTGGCGGAGGGGGCGTTCGGCCCGGGCAAAGTCGTCCTGAGCGATAAGGCTTTCGATGGGCTTCAGCTTTGCCAGATCGTCCGGGGATGCATCGAGCGACCGGGCGGCTTCGAGGGATGGAGACCGATCGAAAGGCGGGGCATTCTGGGCGGGACAGGATTTGCAGGCCGCGGAAAGTAAGACGAGGACGAGGACACCGAATGCAATGACTTTGCCTGGAAGCGCCGCCGTCGGAATGTGGAAGGCCGGGATGGAGACGAGAAGCATTCAGGCAGCGGGCCGGGTTTCGATTCGCGATTATAGAGTATAGTGTGCAGGAATGAGAAGGAGCGCCTCACGACTCGCCACTGCTGTCCGTTTGGCTCTACTCGTGACCATCGGGACGTTCGCGGTTGCGTCATTCGCGGCGCAGGCGGATCCAAGGCTGGCACAAGAAGCTTTGAGGCTGCTGGACCAGGGCGATTTGAGCGGCACCGAAGCCGTGGCGCGGAAGCTGCTTAGAACGCCCTCCGATTCGGCCATTGGCAACGCGCTGCTGGGCGCGGTCCGACTGAAGCAATCGAGGTACGAGGAGAGCGCTCGCTACCTCGAAACCGCCGTTCGCCTGAACCCTCAACTCATCGGCGCGCGCCTGAATCTGGCGAACGTTTTGGTTCTCCAGGCGAAGAGAGATCGCGCGGAGCTGATGCTGCGCGCGGTCCTGCGGCTGGATCCGACCAACAAGAATGCACTGTATGCGCTGGCTCGCCTGGAGAATGAGGCAGGACGTTTCGCGGAGTCTCTGCGGCTGATGCAAGGCATGGGAGAGGAACTGCACGGGTCAGAGGACGGGCTGGTTCTGCTGACATCGGATGAGCTGGAAGTGAAGGATGAGCGAGCGGCCGCGGAGTGCGTGCGCGACTGGCTGGCTCTCGAGCAGGTGTCGGCTTCCGGCGCAATCAGCATGGCGGAGCTGCTGATCGCGCATGGGCGCCTGACCGATGCGATCGCGGTTCTGGAGCGCGCACAGAGCCGCAACGAAAATTCCTTCGACATTCAGTTTCTTCTGGGAGAGATCCACTTCAAGCTGGGCGATGGAAAGGCGGCGAGCGCCTACTACCAAGGAGCTCTGCAGGCCAAGGGCGACTGCGAGGTCTGTCTGTACCGGCTGGGTCGAATCGCAGAGACCGAGGGCCGGCTGGACGAGGCGCTGAAGTACCTGATAGCCGGAAAGCGCGTTGCGCCGGCGAATGCGGATATGTTGTTCGCGCTGGGGCGGGTGTGCCTGGAGAAAGATCTGTACGACGACGCCATCGAGAGTCTTGCTGAGGCGGTGCGCCTGCAGGGGCGCAACGATTCGTTCCGGTACGTTCTGGCCTCGGCGTACACCAGCAAAAAGGAGTACGCGCAGGCTATTCCGATCCTGCAAGAGCTGTCGGCCGCACATCCGGGGGATCCCCTGTTCAGCTACTCGCTGGGCGCGGTGGAGTATCTGGACGGCCAATTTCCAGTGGCGGAGAGAAATCTGCGGGCGAGCATTGCAGGGGCTGCGCCGCCGATTGGCGCCTACTACTATCTCGGGCTCACGCTGGACCGCGAAGGAAGAAGCGCAGAAGCCGAACGGTATTTGAGAGAACTTCTGGATCGCTCGGCCGATCACCAGCCCGCTCTGGTGGCACTGGGACAGGTGTTATCAGAAGAGAAGCGATATCCGGAAGCGCGCACGGTGCTTGAGAAAGCGGTGCAATTAGATGGCGGTTCAGTGAAGGCGCATTACGAACTGGGACGCGTGCTGGCTCACTTGGGTCTGGCCGAGGCGTCGGCCCAGGAGTTTGCCCAGGTGAAGGCGCTGAATGCCGAAGAACACGCGCATGCCGAGCTGAAAATCTTCGATCCGGCAGGCTCCCCCAAACCGTGAGAGTGGCAGGCGACTCTTTCTAGGCGGGTTATTAGTCCCAGACTGCCACGAGGGATTTCCTGTTGACAGTCAATCTATAAAAGATTATTGGTTATCGGTCAATGATTCCCGCTGACCATTTCGCACGGGGCATCCCCGGCAAGCACCCCACCCGCTGCGAAATAGCAAATGCACATTCTTAGGAGGAAAACCGCAATGAAGCACCGTATTCTCAACTGGACGTGGCTGGCGATGCTGGCAGCATGCCTGTTACAGGCAGGCGCCATTTGGGGTCAGCAGGCGGACCGTGGCACGATCACCGGGTTGGTCACGGACTCTTCGGGGGCACCGGTAGTCGATGCCAGAATTACGGTCACCGACCAGGTGACGAATGCGGAGACGAAGGTGGTGACATCGTCCGCAGGCGTCTACAGCACTCCCCCTTTGATCCTGGGCACGTATTCCGTGAAAGCGGAGAAGCAGGGATTTGCCACATCGGTTCAGACCGGCATATTGCTCCGCGGTGGCGTGAATTACCGCCAGGACCTGACAGTGAACCCGGGTGCGGTTTCAGACACCATCGTGGTGAAGGCCGCAGCGGAGTTGGTGAATGCCACGAACGCGGTAGTCTCGAACCAGCTCAACGAAACGTACTATGAAAATCTTCCGGTCGTCGCAACTCAGGACATGCGCCTTCCGGAGGCACTGCTGTATGCGCAGGCGGGATTCGTTCCCGCGCACAATTCCTTTATTCCTCAAACGGGTTTCATGGGACGGATCGCGGGCGGACAGGCCGGATCGGTGGAGAGCTACCTCGACGGTGCGGCTTTCGGCCAAGGTGGAAACACGAACCTGACATTCGAAAGCTCGCCGCCAATCGACGCGATTGCGGAGTCCACCGTGTCGTATGCCACGTTCTCCGCGCAGACCGGACTCACCAGTGGCGGTCTGATCTCCTACACGACAAAGTCGGGGACACCCCACTTGCACGGTACTGTCTATGACTACGTGAATACAAACCAGCTCAACGCGGCCGGAGAAACGGGTGGTGTTCCAGCGTCTCCCTTGCATCTGAATTCACCTGGATTCACCGTCGGCGGCCCAGTTTACCTGCCCAAGATCTACGACGGCCGTAAGAAGACGTTTTTCTTCTTCACCTATGACTCGACCTACAAGACGGACGGCAACCTTCCCAACTTCGGACTGACTACGCCCATAGCGCCCTTCCGGCAAGGTGATTTCTCAGCATTGCTCGGTCCGCAGGTGGGCACGGACGCGTTGGGCAGACCCGTATTCCGCGGGGAAGTCTTCGACCCTTCGACCAGCAGAATGGTGAACGGAGTGCCTGTGCGCGATGGATTCGGGTTTGATCCAGTGACTGGACTCCCGACCGGCACCGCCAACATGATTCCGCCCAACGATCCGCTCCTGAGCCAGGTTTCTGCCAAATATCTGGCCCTGGTTCCCGGCCCCGCTCCCGGCAAGGAAAATCAGATCACCGACAATTACCAAACGCCGGCGAACGATTCCTTTATCCACGACAAGACGGTGATTGTGCGGGTCGATCATAGCTTCAGTGACGCATTTAAAATGGCAACTACTGTGAACTGGGATACGCGCCCCAGAATTACGAATTGCTCGCAGCTTGGAGGGTGCACCTCATACCCGGCGCCGAACAACACATATGTCGGCAACGGATACTATCAACGGATCCGCGAGACCTTGGTGCACCAGCAGTTTGACTGGATTATTCGTCCTACCCTGTTCAACCACACGACCATCGCCTACGAAAGTATGGACCATCCGGATATCGCACTCGCAGCCGATCAGAACTGGAAGAGCTATCTTGGCTTGAACGGAATGCCCTACAGTACAGCTCCTCCCCCGCTGGTCCTCTTCCACGGAAGCACCCCATTCAGCCAGTTCGGAGAGGCGATCTACAAACCCAATGACAGGCCTCACTGGGACCAATTACTCGACGACGTCACCTGGACCACAGGAAAGCACGTATTCAAATTCGGATTCGATTTTCGCCACTTCGCCTACAGCAGAATCGGTGGCAACAATGCAGCAGGAAACTGGAACTTCAACGATGTTGAAACCGGTGCATATGATGCGCAAGGAAACCAGATCACATCAACGGGCAACTCCTTTGCATCTTTTCTGCTCGGTCAAGTGGATTCCGCCAACTTCGAAATCGACTCGCATCCTGTTTTCCTGGCCGACTACATCGGCCCCTGGGCCCAGGATGAATACAGGGCCACGCCAAGACTGACGATTACAGCGGGTCTGCGCTGGGACCATCAGACGTCGATGACCGAACGCAACAACCAAATGTCAAACTTCAATCCGACACTACCGAATCCTGGCGCAGGAGGAATTCCTGGTGCGATGGAATTTGCCGGCAGCGGTCCCGGCCGGAGTGGTAAGAGCAGTTTCATGGCACCCACCGACGATTCATTCGGTCCCAGGCTTGGCTTCGCGTACCAGGTTCCCGGTAAGGTCGTGAACGTCATTCGTGGCGGCTATGGAATCTACTATTCCAGCGTCAACATGAACCAGTTTGCCGCTTCGCCGACTCTCGGCTACAGCACGGTGCCCACCGCGCCCAACACAACCAATGGTTTTGCTCCGGCTTTCATGTGGGACAACGGCTTTCCGGCAGCGGATATCAAGCTTCCGCCGACTCTCGATCCGGCTGTGGCGAACGGAACCGGACCCACGACGCTCACTCCCGATAGCTTCAATCTGCCTCGCTATCAGAACTGGACAGCAACAGCAGAACGGCAGATCGGTAACAACATGGTCCTTGATATCTCCTACATCGGGAACAAAGGGACGCGCCTGACGAATGGACCCGGCTACCGCGGGATCAGTGACAATGAGAATAGTCCAACTGTGTTGTCTTATGGTTCCGCGCTTCTGACAGCCGACATCAACAGTCCCCAGGCACAAGCGGCGGGAATCAAGAAACCCTATGCAACATTTTCGGGAGATGTGGCGCAGGCAATTCGCCCCTGGCCGCAGTATCAGAACATTGATTACTGGGCCACACCCACTGGCTCCAGCATCTACAACGCAGTCGAATTCAAGTTCGTAAAGCGCATGTCGCAGGGACTCCAGTTCCAGCTTAGCTACACTCTTTCGCGATTCATGACCGACGGCGCAGATAACGGGATGTCTCACTTCGAGCCGGCACCCGGGCCACAGAACCCGGCTAGCCCGCACCGTGGAGAGTGGGCACGCAGTACCGACGATGTGCCGCATATCGTGGTGGGAACATACAACTACGATCTGCCCTTCGGAAAGGGGAGGCAATTCCTCAATGAACACGGCCTCGTCAATGCCGTCGTGGGCGGATGGACCTGGGCCGGAATCCTTCGCTACGAAGCAGGACGTCCTCTGCAGATCACGATGAACAACGACCTCGGGGGCGTGCTGTTCAATGGCGAGAAGCGCCCCAACCGGGTTGGAGGTGGTGCGGGCAACACCAGCCGAGGTATGAATCCGGCAACGGATCGTTACCTGAAGTCAGCGGGATGGTCCGATCCGGGGCCGCTCGCGTTTGGCAATGCTCCGCGAACCGACCCATCGATCAGTGGCTTCCCGCTGTACTCGGAAGACATGAGCCTGATCAAGAACTTCGATCTGTTCGAGGACGTGAAGTTCCGGGTCGAACTTCAGGACTCCAATGTCTTCAACAGGCATACCTGGTGTGACCCGAACACCAACTGGAGTTCACCACAGTTTGGGCAGGTCGGAGGACAGTGCGACTTCCCCCGGCGCCTTCAGCTGGGCGGAAAGCTGACGTTCTGACCTGGAGAGACTCTTCCACCGGGCGCGGGCAGAACCCGCGCCCGAAATCTTTTGGCCCGTAGTATTGGTCATCGACCCATTCCAGGAGAGTGCCCGTTGCTCGCGAACTCCCGTTCAGGTGCCAGGCTTCTGATTCTCGCTTTGACTGCATTTGTAATCGTTCCTGCATCCTTGCCGGCGCAAACCCGGACTGCCGCGATTTCAATCAACGCCAATGCTGTCGAAAACGAAATACCTCCTGGCCTCTTCGGCCAGTTTATTGAGGACATGTTTGAAGGCGTGGAGGGGCCACTCTGGGACGAGTTGATTCGCAACCGCGGCTTCGAAGAGCCAGCCAATGCGATCGGATTATCGCGGTTCTGGGAGAGAGCACCCGATGATCGAAATCATGACCCGGCAGTCACCTTCGCTTGGGACGATCACACTTTTTATCCTCCGACCGGCCCTTCGGTGATAGAGGGCGGCGGGCACTCGATGCGCGTCGACATTGCGCCGGACCAGTGGGACATTCGCCAGACAAGGGGAATCAGTCAGGGACGACTTCGGGTGATGCAGGGCTTGGCCTACAAGGGCTACGTGTGGGTGAAGGGGAATGAATTTGATGGCTACGTGTCGGCTGCGCTGGAGCAGGACCAACCCGGGGGACGAACTTACGCGTCCCTGGATATTCCGGTAAAGAAAGCGTCCTGGACAAAGTACGCGTTCACGCTTTCACCGAATGCTTCCGATCCGCTGGCCAGGTTCAGCCTGCTCTTTCACGGCACGGGCCGCATCTGGATCGACCAGGTGTCTCTGATGCCCGGAGACACAGTGGATGGCGCCCGGGCAGAGGTGTATGAACGAGTGAAGGAACTGAAGCCGTCGTTCATCCGGTGGCCGGGCGGCAACGTGGCCCAGACGTACCACTGGAAATGGGGCGTGGGGAGCCGCGACCAGCGGCCATACTGGTTCAATCGCGCGTGGTGGAATACTTTGCAGGCGAGCGATTTCGGAACCGATGAGTTCATCAGGCTGTGCCGTCAACTTGGGACGGAACCGTCCATCACGGTGAACGTGGACGGCAATGGGGCCACACCGGAAGAAGCCGCGGCATGGGTCGAGTACGTGAACGGTCCGGCGGATTCTGCTAACGGACAGCAGCGGGCAGCCAATGGGCACCCGGAACCATACCACGTCAAGTTCTGGGAAATCGGTAACGAAGTTTTCGGCTCGTGGGAGATCGGCCACACGACCGCTGATGCCTACGCGAAGAATTTCAATCGCTATGTTGCAGCCATGAAAGCGGTGGATCCAACGATCGAGGTTATCGCCTGCGGATCCGAGGAGCAGGAGTGGAATCGCGTGCTGTTGAAGCAGGCCGGCAGCAACATCGATTATCTAGCCATTCATCACTACTACGGTTACGAGAAAGGACAAACCGATCCCGCCGAAGTTGTGGCTCACCCTCGAGTTTACGGTCCGGTTTACGACCAGCTCAGGGAGATGATCCACGACCTGGTGCCCGGCAAGAAGATTCATTTGTCCATCAACGAGTGGAATACAGCGCTGCCCGTCCCTGCCCAGCACACAATGATCTCCGGGTTGTATGCGGCCCGCATGATGAATAACTTCGAGCGTGCTGGCGATGTGATCGCGATGACATCGGTCTCCGATCTGGTGAACGGCTGGTCGGGCGGAGTCATCCAGTCCGCGCGCGACGGGGCCGTGTACGTAACGCCCACGTACCTGGTGAACAAACTCTACAGCGAACATCTGGGAACCCAGCGCCTTGCCGCGCAGATCGAAAGCCCAACCGACTCAGCTGCGACCGGAGGACAATCAGTTCCCTACCTGGATGCCGTCGTGAGCCGGTCCGCAGACGGGCGCAGCATTTTCATCCTGGCCGCCAACACAAACCTCAAAAGCACAATGGAAGTCTCCGTCTCCCTGTCCGGTGTGCACGTCGCCAAGGAAGGGCGGATGGAAGTGGTCTCCGGAGAAAGCCCGGATTCTCTGAACGACTTTTCCTCCCCCGAATCTGTAGCTTTGCACGAGAAGAAGATTGAGGCGTCCGATCGATTCAAGGTGAAGCTTGCCCCGGCTTCCGTGGCCAGCATTACGCTGCTGGTCAAGTAAGCTCCGCTCTTGGAATCGGCGCAGGCAAGGTGTTGGGTGCATCTTGAAAGTTCGGTGTCGATAGAACAGTACCAGCCTTTGTGAAGCAGCCACTGCTGCACCGAGGCCTTTCAGGTCTAACCGGACCTACCCCTGACGGGTCACTGCCTACTGCTAAGACGCAGCCTCCCGTTGCGTAAACAACAGGAGGAGGCAATTTATGAAACTCAGTTGGAGCTTGAGTTCGCATTCAGAAACCAGGAAACGGCAGGTCCTCGCGGCTATGATTGTGCTGATCTTAGCTGCCCTCACAACACCCTCAGCTCACGCGCAAGGTCCCTGTGACCTCTTGTCCGATAGCGGAACCCCTTGCGCTGCCGCCTACAGTACGATCCGCCTGCTGTCGCAGAACTTTTTCACGCCGCTGTACCAGGTCACGAACACGGCCAACAGCCAGACCTTAGACATCTATGCGGGCTCCGGCGGCTTCGCCTACACGGTTCCGCAGGATAATTTGTGCGTCAACGCCACCTGCACGATCACGAAAATCTACGATCAAACTGGGAATGGCGTAGACCTCACTCTTGCCACTTCGAACCCGAACTCGTATCAGTACGTTCCTGGTGGAGACTCGGCCTCGCTGGCCACGGCCAGTCCGCTGATCGCGGGCGGGCACAGGGTCTACGGGGTCTATGTCGCTCCGGGCAATGGATACCGAAACGACACCAACCCGTCGGCCAGCATCCCAACCGGCTCAAACCCGCAAGGTGTCTACATGGTTGCAAATGCGTTGACCGAGGTGTACCACAACACAGCACCGGAGTGTTGTTTCGACTTTGGCAACGCCGAGACCAATGACGACAACGGTGGTCCCGGCACGATGAACGCCGTCAGTTTGATGTGCGACATCGTTTCGTCAGAAACGGATTGTCTTCCCACTGTGCAGGCCGATCTGGAAGACGGAGCTTACGCGCAGATTCAGAACAGCAGCGCTAGTCAGTTCGTGATGGCTGCGGCCTCGAACGGCGGCGTTGCGAACGGTAATCTGCAAACATGGTGGGGCGACGCCGCTCAGTCCGGGAGCCTGGCGACAAGTGGTCCGATTTCGCTCAGTAGTTTGTGGCCGGAATTCGGTGGGAATGGGCAACCGGACCAGTATGCGCCGATGCACCAGCAAGGTGCCGTTCTTCTGGGAATCGGCGGCGATAACAGCATCCGGGCGGCGGGCGAGTTCTATGAAGGAGTCATCACTCAGGGCGCTCCCTCCCAGACTGTCTGGGCCCAAATTCTGTCGAACACTCAGGGGGCCGGCTACCAGACCACGCCGGTACCCGTTTCCGATGGGCACACGTACACCTTTACGAACGAAGCCAGCGGGATGCTACTAGGAAACAACGGTTCCCTGAATACAAACGATCCGGTCGTAGAGGAGAGATCGAGCGACCCGTCTGTCAACGTCGAATGGACCGTCACGGCGCAGGGCAATGGTTGGTTCACTCTCAAGAACGTGCAAGACAGCCAGTTGTGCCTGGATGTGCCGTGGGGCAACTCACAGCCTGAATTTAATTGGCCTCCCAGCCAGAACGGGAGTACTGATCTCTGGCAGCACTCGTGCAACGGAGCCCAGCCGCAGAACTGGAGGTTTATTCAACAGGCCGACGGCACCTATGTCATCGAGAACCAGTCATCCACTATCGGGAATGGCAACCAGATGGTCATCGACGATTGGTATGGCCTCGCGCAACCCGGACAAAACCTGTGGCTCAACACACCCAACGGGCTCTACCCGCAAAACTGGATCGTGACCCAGGTTCAGTAATACTTCAATACTCATCTGTTCCGCGCCCTGTCCGGACGGTTGCGGCGCGGAGCAGAATTGCTTCCCATGTTTGAAAGCGCGCGCGAGGCGCTGTTATGCATCGGTCTGGTGCCGGGAAGTTAGAAGAAATATCGTCGGAGCTGGTGCGCGAAAGCAGGCGGAGGGATGCAGTTACAAAATCGGAATCGCATCGCGCCGCGCTACACCATGCAACCGTAACTGCGGCTCGATATTGGCCGAGAGCTAGTTGGAGAAGCTTGTGATCGCGGTTAGCTGATGATTCCTTACGAGTGGACTTCCATCTGCGATTGATCGAGCTCGGATTCCTCCAAGCCAAGGCCGTACTGGTTGTTCCAGTAGTCGATACTCTGGCGGATGAACACTTGCCTGGCGATCTTCTTATTCCGGCTGCGCAGCCCCTCCAGGATGGCGAGGTGCTCTTGAACCGACGCCAGTCTCTCGCTGACTGCCTTATGATTTCCGCCCCAGCGATCCACCACCGCAAACACGAAAAGCCGGAAGGTGACGGTCTCCAGCGCGCTCTGCAAAAAAGGATTCCCTGACAGCTCCCAGATCTTGCGGTGGAATGCCACGTCGCTTTCGTGAAAGCTCTTCAGGTCGAACTTGGAGATGCCCGCTCCCGCCATCTTCTCCATGATGGTCGTGAACTCGCGATCCGCCTCCGCGGTGAAGTTCTCCGCAGCCTTGCCGACGGCAATGGCTTCCATGGGGATCCGGATCTCCTGGATGAGCTTGTAGTCGTCGGGGCTGAGCTGCGCAACGTAGGTTCCGCGCTGGTGCAGCTTCTTCAGCAGCCCTTGGTGCTCGAGTTCGTGCAGGGCCTCCCGCAGGGTCGGCTGGCCTATACCCAGCCGTTCCGCCCAGCGCTGCTCGATGATGCGGTCGCCGCCCCGCAGCTCCCCTGAGATGATCGCTTCACGAATGGCCTGGGCAGCGGCATCGGGAGCGGTTTGAATCCTCAAATGACGACTTCCGTCAGAGTTCTTCCCTGCTTCCATGCTCGTGCGATCTCCCTGTTGTTAAGCGATAGTCTATAATAACCGATTTCCCGGTCCATACCCGCCAGCACTTACGCGAGGTCTCCCATTCGCAACAGGCGCCTGCTGAGCCACTAACCAATTCCTGTTGCCGAAATATCAAAGATAATCTATTATTCGAGAGTTCAAAATCCAGGAGTCGAATGCCCTGCTTCTTGGGGCTGGGTGTGTGGGATGGCAAACAGCGCGTACGACCGAGCGGCTCCCGTCGAGCTAGTCACACCGAGAATCCAAGGCAGCGCCGCCTTCATGTCCTCCATACGGGCGTTCGAGCCTCCCCCGGGTTCTCTCGCGATCTGGTTCCTCGGGCAAAATGGATTCCTGCTGAAAGAGCCGGGCGGCTTGCTCCTCGCCATCGATCTTTACCTCTCCGACAGTTGCGCTCAGACCTTTGCTCACCTTCCCTATCGCCTCAACCGGCAGCTGCCTATCTTTATTGAGCCTGAAGAACTCGACGTGGACTACTTTCTCACCACGCATTCCCACGACGATCACGCCGATCCCGAGACGATCCGAAGAGTACCCAAGGACCGGACGATCTTCGTTGGCCCGTTCGATTCCCTGTTGAGATATGCGGAATGCGGCGTTCCATCGGAGCGATGCCGTCTTATCCATCCGGGCCAGCAGATCGATCTCGGACCGCTCGGTTACCTGTACCGCGACCTTTGCGCTGCCGACCGATGCCACTGATCTCAATCATGTCGGCTTCCTGATCCGCTTTGCCGGCGGCATCACTTTCTACAACAGCGGCGACACCGCCTACTCAGAGAGACTCCTGCCGCTGCTCCCCTCCGGGGTGGACATCTGCGCCATCTGCATCAATGGCGGCTTCCACAATCTCTCGGCTCAGGACGCTGCTTTCGTCGTCCGGACGGTCAATCCGCGAGTCGTGATTCCATGCCACTACGACATGATGGTCAACAACATCGGATCTCCTGAGATGTTCAAGGTTGCGCTGGACAACCTCGGTGTTGAAAGCCAGGTACACCGTACTGAAGTACTACGAACCCTGGGTGTATCAGGGGCAGTAGGTCGAACAGCGCCCCGGCGGGGCTTAAGCAAGAATGGGGAAGAACAGTATGGAAATCTCTCTTGATCGGCAAGGTCGCAGTCATAACCGGGCGCCTCCTCGGGAATAGGACTTGCGGTAACCAAAACTTACCTGGAGTGCGGCGCAGCCGGTATCGTCGCGGTCTTCAGGCGAACGCAGGTGCCGGAGGAACTCCAAAGGCTAAGTGAGCGCTTCCCGGGAAGGCTCGCAATCGTACACGGCGATGTTGCCGACGAGAGCACGGCCATTGCCTTTACTGAGGAAGCCCTGCGGCGCTTCGGCCGGATGGACATCCTGGTGAGCAACGCGGCCGTGAGTGTGGTGAAGGCACTTCATCTTCACACGCCTGAAGAATGGGACGCGGTCATGAACTCCAACGTCAAGAGCCTCTACTGGGCCGCCCGGCACGTAATCCCGGTGATGATCAAGCAGCACTCCGGACTCATCCTGGTCAGCGGATCGATCTCCGGTGAAATCGGCATCCCGACCCAAGGCGCCTATGCGCCGTCGAAGGGCGCGCTGCACCAGATGACGCGGCAGATGGCCATTGAGTATGCCAAGGATGGAATCCGCGTGAACACCATCGCGTGCGGCACCGTCGACACGCCCATCGTAGAGCGCTCCGCCCAGGCGTCTGGAAATCCGGACCACTACTGGTCCATGTTGCGCAATGCTCACCCCATCGGCAGGATCGCATCGGCGGAGGAAGTCGCCGCTTTTTACGCGTTCCTCGCCACGGATATCGCAAGCTTTTTTACAGGAGCTGTTCTGATGTTGGACGGTGGTTATACCGCTCAGTAGGAGCCATGATGAAAACGACACTCGCGGCACGTTACGTCGGTCCCGGCCGCGTGAAAGTAGAACAGGTCCTTCTTCCCGATCTCGCTGAGGAGGAAGCTCTCATTGAGGTGGAAGCCTGCGGATTTTGTGGGTCAGACATCAATATCATTGCTGGGACCCATCCGCGCGCCAAGGCCCCGCTCACGCTCGGCCACGAACTCGCAGGAATCATTGTCCAAATCAGGAGTTCCTCAACCACACTCAGCGTCGGGGACAAGGTAACGATATTCCCGCTCATCTCATGCGGAGTTTGTCATGCCTGCAAGCATGGGAACGCGCACGTATGCCGCGACCTGAAGCTCTACGGCTTCGACGTGGATGGCGGCATGGCACAGTTCGCAAAGCTGCCGGTTACCTCCCTCATGCGCTTGCCGGCGCAGATGCCTGCGCGCGTGGGCGCGCTTATTGAGCCGCTCGCGGTGGCGGTCCACGGGGTCCACCGCTCCGACGTTCGCGGCGCGGCTCTCGCCGTGGTTCTTGGTGCGGGGCCGATCGGATTGCTGACCGCTCTGGTGGCGCAGGATCGCGGCATTCCCCACGTCTTCATCAGCGATGTGAATCCGGAACGGCGTCAGCTCGCTGAGTCGCTGGGCTTGCGAACGGTTGAGGCAGGAGACGCGCTGCGCCGTCTAGTGATGGCCGCATCCGATGGAGAAGGCGCTGACATCGTGTATGAGTGCGCTGGCCATCCCTCCTCCGCGGTCGAAATGTGCGCGCTGGTCCGGCCGCGTGGAATGATCATCAACCTCGGCGTCTTTAAAAAGCCGGTTGCTGTCGATCTGCAGGCAGTCAATTTCAAGGAACTGCAGATCCTCGGTTCCCGAGTGTACGATCGCGTCGGACTTTGAGCAGGCCATCGAGCTGGCCTCGCGCCTTCCGCTGGAGCGCATCGTCTCTCATACCTACAGCCTTCAGGACGCGGGCATCGCATTTGAGAACTTCAAGTCGGGACGGATCTGCAAGGCTCTCATCCTTCCTTCAGGAGCAGCGAATGAATCCGTTTCGCGTTGACGGCAAGTTGGCGCTGATCACCGGCGGTGCAAGCGGGATCGGGTACGGAGCGGCAAAGGCTCTGGCGGAATCCGGCGCCAATCTGGTCCTTGCGGGGCGCCGCATCGCCGAACTCGAACGGTCCGCCGAAATGCTCAAGCAACTGGGTGCCGCGGTCCACGTCTCGCCTGTCGATCTGAAAGAAACCTCGGCGATCTCAAAATGGTTTGACGATGTGTGTTCGCAGACCGGAGTACCAGACATCCTTGTCAACGCAGCCGGAATGACGCGCCGCGGCCCGGCTGTGGATCTGTCGCTGGATGACTGGTCCGCAGTAATGACCGTGAACGCGGAAGCCATCTTCGAGCTGAGCCGATGCTTTGCGCGCCGGCGCATCTCGGACCGGCTCGGTGGAAACATCGTCAATGTCGCTTCCCTGATGACCTTCGCTGCGCGCCCGGGCACGTCCGTTTATGCCGCGTCAAAAGGCGCGGTGGGCCAGCTCACGAAGGCCATGGCAGTGGAGTGGGCCAAGCACGGAATCACCGTGAACGCCATTGCCCCAGGTTACATCGACACCGAGCTCACTCAACCGCTGGTCGGCGATCCCGAATTCAGCTCGTGGGTCGTAGGTCGCTGTCCACTTGGCAGATGGGGAACTCCGGAAGACATTGCCTGGCCCATCGTGTTTCTGTCCAGCGCTGCTTCCGCCTTCCTCACCGGCCAGGTGATTCCCGTGGATGGAGGATGGCTGGCCACGTTCTAAAACTTCCATCTGTGTTTTCTACCGGCGGTGGATCAACTGGGGGCTTCTGTGATCCCTCAACATCGTGGCAAGGTGTTAAGACTACTTCCATGACAAGGCAGATATGGAGAAGGCGACGAGCATGAACCGAAGGGAACTTCTTAAGAGTGTTGCAATGTCTGGAGCGGTCTTCGCTTTTGCCAAACACAATGTGTGGGCCAGTGAGACCGATGCTCAGATAGAGATTCTTCTCGAAGAGGGGAACGAAATCATCTCCCCGAACCTGTACGGTCAATTCACAGAACACATCGGCGGCGTCATTTACGACGGGATATGGGTCGGAGAAGGATCGAAGATTCGGAATCAATACGGCATCCGGGCGGATCTCGTCGAGGCTCTCCGGCGGATCTCTGTTCCCATCATTCGCTGGCCAGGCGGATGCTTCGCCGACAGCTACGACTGGAGGGATGGAGTGGGTGAACCGGCCAAGAGGCCCGCCCGCACCAACTTCTGGGAAGTGGACCCCGACGCGGCGCGTCTGCATGAGAAAGGCGATCAGGTTATCGAATCCAATCGCTTCGGCACGAATGAATTCATGCGCCTGTGTTCCTTGACCGGCGCGCAGCCTTATGTCGCCGCCAACGTTCGCAGTTTATCCGCGCTTGATTTCGATCATTGGGTCGAATACTGCAATTCACCAGCCGGCAGCACTACGCTTGCCAAGATGCGCGAGGCAGCGGGTTTCAGCCAGCCCTTCAAGGTGCGCTACTGGGGCGTTGGAAATGAAAGCTGGGGATGCGGCGGAAACTTCACACCGGAAGATTATGCCACGGAGTTTCGCCGCTTTACGACCTGGGTGCCAAGCTACGGGGTCGATCTCCAGTTCGTCGGTTCAGGGCCCAACAACAACGACCTCGACTGGACCCACCGTTTCTTCGAACAGATCTACTCCGGCTCGCACCCGTATCACACGTCCGCTTTGTATGGATGGTCGGTCCACTACTATGCTTCGAATCTCAGCCGCGGAAAGACGCAGGACTGGATCCTCGGCAAAGGCGACGCTCTCTCGTTTGATAAGGTCGACTGGTACGAACTGATGCAAGTGTCCAACCGTATCGAACAGATCGTTGAAGACCAGTGGTCCGCCATCGGGCAATATGACACCGCGCACCACGTCAAGCTGGTTGTCGATGAATATGGTCCGTGGTACCGCGAAGGCACCGAGGTGGATCCCACTCACATCTTCGGGCAGCAGGTCACCATTCGAGATGCGCTCGCCACTGCTCTTACGCTCGACATCTTCAACCGCCATGCCGACAAGGTGGGCATAGCTACAAACGCGCAGCTCGTCAACAATATCAACGCGGTGTTCCTTGCCCACGAAGACAAGTTCGTGGCCACGCCTAACTATCACGTCTTTTCCATGTACGCGGACCACGCGGGCGGACGGAATCTCAGGACGGAATTCACGGCTCCCAGCGTGCGTTACACGCGCGATGGCCAGCCGGCCCAGTTCTGGGGTCTGAACGGATCTGTTTCACAAAAGGGCAACAAGCTCACGCTTACTGTCGTGAATCCTGACGTGGAAAACTCGATTGAGACGCAGATCGCCCTGCGCGGCGGCCAGATCAAAGACGTCACCGGCACAGTGCTCACGGCCAGTGACATGCACGCGCACAACACCTTTGACGCTCCAGACGCTGTCAAGCCCGCACCGCTGCCCGTCAGGATTTCAGACGGCTCGGCGATCGTCCGATTTCCCAACGGCTCCGTGTCCAAATTGCAGTTCACGCTTTGACGCGGTTGTTGCAAGGTCGGCGCTCACGCGAGTGCAGCAGGCAAAAACAGGTGTCCATTCGAATGGACACCTGTTGCTTTGTCCGGCGCTTCAGTCCAACTCATTCGCAGGCGTAGAACCGATTCGGTTTATTTGGGAGTCGCGCGGGTAGCACCGGTAGAAATTCCGCCATCCACCAGCAGGGTCTGACCGGTAATGTAGGCACTCGCGTCCGATGCCAGAAACACCACCGCCCCATCAAGGTCGACCGGCAGGCCCGGACGCTTCAGTGGAATGCGATCCGTAATGTACTCAACCCACTCCTTGTTCTCGTACAGAACCGCATTCTGCTGCGTTCTAAACCATCCCGGTGCCAGGCAGTTCACGGTGATCCCCGCAGCTCCCCATTCATCGGCAAGGCTCATGGTGAGTTGCTTGATTCCTCCGCGGCTGGCGCAGTAGGGCGCGATGCCTGCGTACCCAAACACGCTCGTCACGGAACCGATATTGATAATGCGTCCGTACCCTCGCTTCACCATGTGGCGCGCGAATGCCTGGCACACGAAGAACGGCCCGCGCAGATTCGTTTCCAGAACCTGGTCCCATTCCTCGCGCGAGATTTCCAGCGCGGGTTTCCTTACGTTACATCCGGCGTTGTTCACCAGGATGTCGATCTTGCCGAAGTGATCCCATGCAGCATCGGCAACCTCGCGGATTCCCTCAGGCTTGCGCACGTCCAATTCGAGGGGCAAGCACCTTGCGCCCGAGCGACTCTATCTCGCTTTGAAACGCCCGCAGGTCTTCGAGGTGTCGGCTCGTGATTACAAGGTCCGCGCCGGCGCGCGCCAGCGCTCTGCCAAGGTATTGTCCCAACCCGCGGCTGGCCCCAGTCACCACAGCTGTTTTTCCTGAGAGGTCAAATGCCGCAGTTGTCATCGTCGATCCCTCTTATGGCTCCAAAACCACTTTCATCAAGCCCGGCTCTTTGGCGTGCAGCCGTTCCGCATGCCTTGACTCTCACCAGGACCCCGTCGGGCTTCAGCTCAGGCTGCATCTGCCTTCAGCGCGGGCTGGTCCAGGTCACGAAGCCGCAGGTCAAGGTAGCCCCAGCACGAGAGCTCCCATACAGGAAAAGATAATCTATTATATTGGACAAGTCCAACTTCAAGGTGTTAGCGTACCCTCTGTCATTTGCGAGGGGCGTTCCTTACGAAATGAAGGAACCTCGCCTGCCTGCGAGTGCGTCGCACAAGCTGCGATCTTACATCCGGGAGATATATGGCCTACGCGGCAGGTGGTACACAGACAGGAACTCACAAACTAAGCATGACTCTGGTTGGAAGCACCGCGGTCGCGGGGCTCGGAGGATTGCTATTTGGCTTCGATACGGCGGTTATCGCCGGTACGACGAAACAACTTTCCCAGCTTTTCGGACTCACCCCCGCCACGCTTGGCCTCACCGTGGCCATCGCTCTCTGGGGCACCATCATTGGCGCCATGCTCGCCGCACTGCCGGGCGACAGGTTCGGCCGCCGCGACAGCCTGAAGGGGCTCGGTTGCCTCTTCTTTGCGTCCGCCCTCGGCTGCGCCCTGGCCTGGAATTGGTCCTCCTTCGTATTCTTTCGATTCGTCGCCGGTCTCGCGATCGGCGGATCCTCCGTGCTCGGCCCCATGTATATCGCGGAGATTGCGCCGGCTCAGTGGCGCGGCCGGCTGGTCGGCTTCTTCCAATTCAGCATCGTCTTCGGCATCCTGGTTGCGTACTTCTCCAACTATCTCATCGGCTCGATGCAAATGGGCGCGGCGGAGTGGCGCTGGAAGCTTGGCGTCTCCAGCCTTCCAGCCCTCCTGTTCTTCCTTCTTCTCTTCTGGATTCCCCGCAGCCCCCGATGGCTCGCCCAGAAAGGCCGCGTGGCAGAAGCCCGCGAGGTGCTCCTCCTGATTGGGGAAAAGAACGTCGACGCCGAACTGCGGCAGATCGTCGACTCGCTTCATGCCGAACGGGCTACAGTCGCTCACAAGCTTTTTTCCCGCCGCTATCGTCTGCCCGTCATGCTGGCCGTACTCGTCGCGATGTTCAATCAGCTCGCAGGCATCAACTCCATTCTCTATTACGTGAACGATATATTTGAGAGCGCGGGCTTCTCTAAGGTCTCCGGCGACTTTCAGGCCATCATCATCGGCGCTACCAATCTGCTCTTCACCATGATCGCGATGAGCGTGATCGATAAGGTTGGTCGCAAAGTGCTGCTCCTCATCGGTTCGGTCGGAACCTGCGTCTGCCTGGCCTCGGTGGCCTACGTGTTTTCCACGCATCGCCACGAGAAATTCCTGATCGTTCCCCTCATCGGCTACATCGCCTTCTTCGCCTTGTCACAGGGCGCTGTCATCTGGGTCTACATCAGCGAAGTCTTTCCCAACGCGGTGCGCGCCAAGGGCCAAAGCCTGGGCAGTCTTACGCATTGGCTGATGACCGCTATCCTCTCCGGCCTCTTTCCGGTGATGAGTTCGCTTTCGGCTTCGCTGCCCTTTGCGTTCTTCTCGATCATGATGGCCGTTCAGTTCTTCGTGGTGCTGTTCATCTTCCCTGAAACCAAAGGAATCAGTCTTGAGGACATCGAGCACAAACTCGGAATCGGGTAGCTCGGCGTCGCTTCAGAACTTCAAATCCAAGGAGAAACGCTCGTGCCCATTACGCCCAGCAACCGCTGCATGCGCCTTGCTTCGGTCCCGGTTCTAAGCCTTGTTCGCGCGGCAGTCAACTCTGCTCGCGTGGAGCCCAACGCCTTGCTGACCGCCACATGCCCGCTCCTGCCATGAAGCAAAACGACAAACCGAGCCAGCCCGGAATCGGCGACGCCATCACTATCGGCGGTCAAGAAGTGATTGAGCTGCGGCGTGAATCCTCAGGTGACGGCGAGCGTCCCGAATTCCTCTCCGCAACCGTGCTTCCCGGCCGTGGCATGAACCTCTTCCAGATCACTGCACGTGTTCCCGGCAAGGGCATCATTGACGTTCTCGCCTCGCCCAGCCTCCAGGAAGCCGCGGAACAATTGAATGGCGGTCCCAACGACATCGGAGGAGTGCGCAGCTTTGCGTTTGGCGGCGCATTCCTGGTGCCCTACCCCAACCGCATCCTCGGCAAGCTCACCCCTGACGGCAAAAACATCGTCACCAGTTGGCAAGGCCGAGAACTCACGCTTCCCGCCGTCTGGAAGGGCAAGAACCCGGGCGCACAGTTGCACGCCATTCACGGCCTCATCCTCAATCGCAAAACCGATCGGCTCGACGTCGCGTCCATCGCCGACGGCCAATCCGTTACAGGTATCCTCCACG
Source organism: uncultured Acidobacteriaceae bacterium (assembly GCA_963748555.1). Classification (GTDB taxonomy): domain Bacteria; phylum Acidobacteriota; class Terriglobia; order Terriglobales; family Acidobacteriaceae; genus CAWKKW01. The sequence continues at coordinate 256,376 of CAVVJK010000013.1, read as the reverse complement.
CAGGCGACTTCGGCGGCCATTGGCCTTCCAAAACCGATCTCAGCATAACCGTGGCGCTCACCGGCGATGCCATAACCGCCTTCATCGAGGCCACCAACGTAGGCACCGAGCCTGAACCCATGGGCATCGGATGGCACCCATACTTCTCCATTCCCAGCGGCGACCGCACCCAGACCACGCTGCAGATCCCAGCGTCCAAACTAGCTCAGGTCAACAACTACGACGACGTCTTCCCTACCGGCAAGCTCATTGACGTCAAGGGAACCAGCTATGACTTCGCATCGGAGCCACGAGCTCTCGGCAATATCTTCCTCGATGACAACTTCTCCCAGCTGACCAGACAGAACGGCGCGGTCGTCGTAAAGCTCGCCGACCCCGCAGCGCACTACGGCATTCAGATCGAGGGCCTCTCGCCCGAGATCAAGACTGTGCAGGTCTATGCCCGGCCCGACAAAGTATTCGTCGCCATAGAAGAGCAATTCAACTATGCTGACCCGTTCAGCCCCAAATGGGGAACGCTGGATACCGGCATGGTCACGCTCGCCCCGGGCGAGTCCGTCACCTGGGAAGTGCGCCTCAGGCTCTTTACACCCGCTGATTGACGGACGCCCTCAACCTCGAACTGACATGCGGTACATCTCGCGCGCATTATCGAATGCTTTCGAATGCGTTGAATGCGGGTTTTCCTGCTGGCGGGTGGCCTACCTTCTCCTCGCAGCTCTCTTCAGCCCAGATGATTCTGAGGGTGCCCCATCCTTCGCGTTCTTGCGAAGGGTGGGTTCCACGTCGGCTGACCACGTCCAGCTACTTGGTTTGTTCTAAGGCAGGCGTTTCCGTCTCCTGTAGCTTCGCAGCGGCGCGCAGCTCGGCTACTGCGTCGTCGGTGCGGCCGAGTGAACGGTAGGCTCGTCCGAGAAGCGCGTGCGCCATGGAGTTCCTGGAGTCAATTTCGATTGCGTGCTTGAGATACATCGTCGCCATGAAGGCATCATTCTGTTCCAGCAGCACTTTACCGAGCAGGATGTAAGGAATGTTCAAGGTCGGTTCCAGAAGAACGGCGCGATCGAGAGATTTTTGCGCGTTGATGAAATCGCCGCTGCGAAGATATGCGTCGCCAAGTCGATCGTAGACAGTGCCGAGCATAGGGTTCAAGTCGCGCTCCATCAGGAACTGCGACACTGCTTCGTGAAGATCATTCCTGGCGAGAGCAATCTGACCCAACAGCAAGTGGGCGGCAGGTAGATCAGGTTTGAGTTCGAGCGCCTTACGCGCCGAGGTTTCCGCCACAGGCAAATATTGCCGACGCAGCAGCATCCGGCCCTCGAGCAGATACGCCGACGCAGAGTCGGGTGAGAACTCATATTGTGTCGCAAACGCGTGGCGGGCGTCGTCAAACCGGTTCGTATCAAGGTAGCAAAGTCCGAGGACGTATTGTGGATCCACGTTCATCTGTTGCGTCGATCCGCCTGCTCGCTCAAGCAAAGGAATTGCTTCCGCGGCTTTGCCGAGACGGAACAGAGTTGCGCCTTCCATCTTCATGGCTTCCCGGTCCGCAGGATCTTGCGCCGATGCTTTCGCGAAAGCTGTCGCTGCGCTCTGCAGGTTGCCCTTCTCATAGAGGATGAGGCCGCGCAGATATTCGGTTCCTTTGGGCTCCCGGGTCCGCCGCCTCGAGCGGTGTCAACAACTCCAGAGCCTTGTCCAGTTGGCCCTTGTTCATCAGAGTCTGGGCGTCGGAAACTGCATTGGCCGTTTGCCCGGGAAGCAGAGCCACAGACACCGCCCCAAGACAGGCCGCAATCAGCAGAGTCCGACATCGGAGGAAAAAGCTGTATCGCAGCTTTGGAACACACATCGCAAGTATTCTCGTCGATAGGATTCCGGTGCAATCGTGTCACACACTCAGGAAGATTGAACGATGGGAAAATCGCCTACCAGTAGTAAGCGGCCACGACCTGCGGAGGGCCGGCAATAGAATCCGTAATCGTGGTCTTGAGAACAACTTCGAAATTCTTCTTCTGCCAGTCCGGGGGCGCGTCGCGGAGACCTTTCTCGATGTACTCCGAATGGGAGACAAACTCGGCAGCAGCCTGTGTTCCGGTACCGTCGATGCCGGCGACGATTGCGATGAATTGACCGGTTCTGGAGTCCAGGATTCGCCCCACGATTGCGAAGTCGGTCCTTTCGCCAGCGGAGTTCACCGCATACTGCGGCCAAACCCGGCCCCCTGGAGTCTGTTCCTGAATGGTGAATTTTCCATCCTTTTCCACGAAAGCGAAATGAAGGTTTGTGGTCAGATCCATGGTCCAACGATTGTTGAAGGCGCCCACCACGACTGCCGGCGAGTTACGCAGGTCCTCAAAGGAATAATTCGAGCCGATTCTGACCTGGCTGGGCTTGCCAAGCTGGCCGAAGAGGCCGGAGAGGCTGACGCCGGCATAGGCATCCCCAAGCGCTACCCCGTACTCGGGGTAGACCGCCATATCGCTCCAGGATAGCTTTTCACCCGGATCGAGCGGCAGAGGCGTGGTTAAATCTCTCGACTTCTGTCTGGAATGTGCCGGGGTGGGTTCGCGAGTACCTCTCGTAGAGCTTCGCAGAAGGGCGGTACACGGTGGGTTTTGCGAGGCAGATCAGGACCGGTTGCTGGGTTTTGAAGACCGGACCCCAGAACTGCTCAATGACTGTCTTCTCGATATGCTGTTCGTTGAAAATTGACGAACGCAACGCCCACAGCAGTCGCAACAATCACGAGACAGGCTGCCGCGATCACTCCCCGTCGGGTGTAGCGACTCGTCTGCCCGGGGAGCATAACGGGCGCAGCCGGTGTGATCGTTGATGGCTCAGGTTTCGCCGGTGGCTTATTGGCCGCCCATTCAAATGTCGGCGAATACGAGCCCACTGGAAGCCTGATAGATACCGGCGAGGCACCTGGGCTTTCCTGATAGTACTGATCCAACCTGCGACGCACTTCGCCAGCCTGCACCCGAACAACCGGATCCTCTCCGGTGGCATAGTCTGGTGACCGTTGGAACAGCTCGGTTCCAATGGTGCGCTCTTTCAGGCGCTCGACATGTCCTGCGAGTTTCTGTTGCACAACGAATTGCAGGAACTGTCGGCTCCGCCCCGCGCTTCGAAAATATCGGCTTGCGATAATTCGATCGAGCTCCTCAAGAACCGCCTCGGACTTGCTGGCATTTCCATCGACAGATACAGATGACTCACCTTCGTGACTCGGTGGTTCACACCACGCCTTTGTGAGTAGCCCTGCCGGACTTGGGTAAGGTGCTATCGGAGCTTGAACCCGATTGGACTGGCATTAGACCTGTATAACCTGGAGTTTTGCGTTCCGTGCGCTGCACACCAATCTCTTCCATTGGCCGCCCGATCATCTGTGAACTTCATGCCATCAATTTAGTATACGTTTACTGTAACGAAATACCTCATTGCGCAGAAAGTACACAACGGTTGCGGGGCCTGTCAAGCAAACACCTGCAAAGTGCGTACGGTCGCTACACGGAAAGAACCCACCAAGCGCAGGTCAGCGCGTCCTCTCCACCTGCGCTGGGGCGACTTGCAACCTCCATTGAATCATCCAGATGAACAAATACACCTTCGGCTTCACACTGTAGGACACCGTGTATTACTTGTTGCTCCCGCGTCTGTGCCATAGATTCCACACCTGCTGGATAGTTGCCGAATGGGCGAGTCGATAAAGCCACGGTCAAGAACAGATGCGCTGCTTGCAATGATTTTGGGAGGGGTAATGAAGAGGCAAAGCAAGAAGGTATTCGGAGTCGTTCTGCTGGCGACCGCCGTTGTCTGCATCTTGATCTGGACGCCCACCGCCCAGGGACAGGCCATTTACGGCACGATTTACGGTACAGTCACCGACCCCTCGGGAGCCGCCATTCCCAATGCCACCATCACGGTGACCGACGAGAGCAAGGGAACTTCGGTTCAAGTGACCTCCAACCAATCCGGAGGGTACACGGTGCCCAATCTCATTCCGGATGTCTACAACGTGAAAGCGGCTGCCGCGGGGTTCAGTGCAGTCGAGAATCGTGGAGTTCAGGTCGCGGCCGACACGTCGCCCAAAGTCGATTTGAAGCTCAGTGTGGGCGGCGCAAGTGACACTGTGACCGTCACCTCGGAAGCTCCGCAGCTCCAGACCGATAGAGCGGACGTCGGGACCGTCTTCAACGAAAGAAGCATTTCCAGCTTGCCCATTGCGGGGCGCAACTTCGCCAGCCTTCAACTGTTGATTCCGGGGGCTCAGGCAATGGGATGGTCGCAGAACAACGCGGAGGACGCGCAGGGCAGTCCGACCGTCAACATCGCGGGACAGTCCTTCTCCGGAGTAGGGTACCTGCTTGATGGCGCTTCGAATCAGGACCCGATTTTGGGCCAGATCGTAATCAATCCGCCCCTGGACGCGGTTGGGGAGGTCAAGATTTCGACGCAGAGCTACGACGCGGAATTCGGGCAGTCTGTCGCCGCCGTGGTGAGCGCCCAGACTAAGTCGGGAACCAACACCTTTCATGGTGATCTGTTCGAGTACCGGCGAAGCGGAGAACAACTGGCGCGAAATCCATATAACCAGTTTGCCCCGTATTCTGCGTTTTCGAGTCGGCTGACTCCGCCCGCGCTCTACAACCAATTTGGCGGGTCGCTGGGTGGGCCTGTTCTGAAGAACAAGTTCTTCTTCTTCGGCGACTACCAGGGCGTCCGGCAAAGGAACGGAGCTTCGGCTCAAGTCACTGTTCCGACGGCCCAGGTCCACAACTCATGCCTCTCAGGGGCTGGCTGCGACCTCAGCGAGTTTCTTACAGGACGTGGGGCGCTGCAGGGACAGATATACAATCCCCGGGCGGGAGCGGCACCCTTTGCGAACAACTTCATTCCCAATCAATACCTCTCTCCGCAGGCTCTTTATCTCCTCAATCTGATTCCGCTTCCTAATTCGACGGGAACGCAGGACGGCACGGCCAATAACTACAATGCAGGCGGAACCGGAGTCACCAATCAGAACCAATTCGATGTGCGCGTCGATTACGAGGTGAGCGAAGCCAAGCACGCCTTCGGCCGCTACAGTTATTTCGACAACGCAAACTCGGCCAGTACGATCTTTGGAGCGGCCGGCGGCTCGGGATTCTCATCGATCACCAACAATTTTGGCGGATCCGCTACCGGGAGAAACCAGAGCGCGGTCGCCGGCATGGATATCGTTTTAAATCCTAAGTTCCTGACAGACTTCCGCCTGGGATATCTGCGCTACCACGTTTCCACGCAGAAGTATGACGGCACTCAGGAACTCGCTACGATGGCAGGCATCCCGGGCCTGAATCTGGGCACTACCTTCACCTCTGGCGCTCCTGGTTTTTTTATGACCAACACCAGCGGAGGGAGTGGCGACGGCCTGTCTAGTTTTGGCTCGAGTCTCCAGGTAAATGCGTGCAACTGCCATCTGCTCGAGACCGAGGATCAATACCAGGTAGTCAACAATTGGACCAAGATCATTGGGAATCACAATGTCAGGTTTGGCGCCGATCTGCGCTATGCGCGAAACCTTCGCGTGCCAAGCGACCAGAATCGAGCCGGTGAGCTGACGTTCAGCGCCACGGATACCGAGAACACGACAAAGAGCATCCCTGGAGGTCTGGGCCTGGCGACCTTCCTGTTGGGCGACGTCACCAACCTCCAACGCTATGTGAGCACTTCCACCAATGCGAAGGAATCGGAGAAGATCATCTTCAGCTACGCGCAGGACACCTGGCGCGTCACTCCCAACTTAACTCTCAATCTGGGCGTTCGCTGGGAGATCTACTTTCCCGAGACAGTCAATGGCCGAGGACAGGGAGGGTTTGCTGACCTCAACACTGGGACCATTCGTGTTGCCGGTTACGGCGGCTTCAACACGGCGATGAGTGCCAAGAAGGACTTCCGGAATATTGCTCCGCGCATCGGGCTCACCTACCAGGTCGATCCGAAGACAGTGGTTCGCATGGGCTATGGAAGAAGCTTTGATGTTGGGGTCTTCGGCACGATTTTCGGGCACGTGGTCAGCCAAAATCTCCCGGTGCTGGCGAACCAGGACCTGACCAACGCGGGCGCGAATACAGCTGCTTTCAATCTCGCCACGGGTCCTACGCCTTTCGCGTTTCCCACTGTTCCCACCAATGGCGAGATCGCAATCCCAAATGGGTTAAGCGCGAAGTTTCGTCAGAACCCGCAACCATTGCCCACGGTAGACGCGTGGAATTTGAGCGTTCAGCGACAACTGAGCAAGTCCCTTTCCGCGACGCTCGCCTACACTGGCAACAAGGGCAGCCATACATTTGCCGGTGACGGACAAACGACCAATCCAAACCAGGTCGCTGCCTGTCTTCCGGGGAGCGAGACCGTGAACGGGCAAGGTTTGTGCTGGAATCCGAATGCGCCCTCCGCTGCTCCTGTGGCTGGGCAAAGCGAGACCAGCAACACCAGCTACCTTCGGCCCTACTTCGCCCGTTTTGGTTGGGCCCAGGACCAGACCTTCTACCACGATGGATTCGATACTCACTACAACGCCCTTCAGGCAACGTTGGACAAGCGATTCGAACGGGGCTTGCAATTTACGGCGAGGTATTCGTGGCAAGTGGCGTTCAATTACGGAGGGGATTACCAGGAGATAAACAGGAAAGTAAATTACGGAAAGTTTGATGACTTGAGGCAGCAGGAGTTCCAGATCTATGGGAACTACGATCTGCCCTTTGGGCGCAAACAGCAGTTCTTCAGCAACGTCCCAGCATGGGCAAATTACCTCATTGGCGGTTACCAGTCGAATATGACTTTGAATTGGTCTAGCGGCCTGCCCTTCACCCCAAGCTACGGCGAGTGCGGGTCCGACATACCGAGCGGTCCTTGCAGGCCCAATAAGACAGGCGGCTTGCTGAAGACTAACCTGAGCTCTTTCGATCCGACCTCTCACTCGCGGACGTACTTCACGCCGGTCGCCGCGTTCGGCGCAAACGGTTCAACTTCCGGGCCATTTTCCAGGCCCATGCTCGATCAATTCGGCACTGTCCAACGCAACAGCTACTTCGGGCCGGCGTACTTCAATGCCGACATTTCCGTATTGAAGAACCTTCCGATCCGCGAGAGTATTCAGGCCCAGTTCCGTGTGGACGCATTTAATGCCTTCAACCACATCAGTCCGGGAAATCCAGGAAACAGCTGCGTCGATTGCCCTGGCGCCGGAATCATCACTGGGATGGCGATCGGGCAAGGGCCGCGTCAACTCGAGTTCTCAGCAACACTTAGTTTTTGAGTCGCCCATGAAAACGCGCGACCCAGCCGTTTTAGCAGATGTGTTGGAGCACCGCGCCAAGGGTACTTCACATCTGGCGTCATTGTGATTGCATGTCTCCCCAAGCCGCGCTTTGTTCATCATTGCGCGGCTCATTTGTGTGTGGAGGCAGCCACAAACTCGATCTACAGATACAGTAACGACCATACGTTCGCGACGATTAATCGGAGATAGGACAGGAATGCAAATTTGGTGCTTTGCGAGTTGGCCAGGGTTTCGAACGAATTTTTGCTCTACGGGAAAGTTCCTTGCGTGCGGTATGGGCGCGGTGCTGGCGTTGTCGGTGTGCGGGGTGGCGGTCGCCGAGGGTCCACTCGTCTTGGAGCGGAATGGCAGGTTCATCTCACTCGAGCCGTATGCCCCGAACATATTGCGCGTAACGATGAGTATCGACAAGGCTGCGGTGACTGGCGCCCCGGGATACGGATTTGTGGCGAAGCCCGTGCCGGATGGGTGGACACACGAGAAGGACGCGCAAGGCTATGACGTCTTCCGGTCGTCGCGGATGTTGGTGCGTTTGGCGCCCGGGAACCTTCCTGAAGACCAGCAGCCACGGCCGATGCCGCTCGACGCGGTGAATCTCGAACTGCGTAAGCAGTACTTCGGTGGCGGAGGAGGCGGGAATGGTCCGAACGACGGAGGGCGCGGTCCCCATAATGACTCATTGCTGGTAAGCACTGGTGAGGATGGCAAGACACTGTTGCACATGCGCACCTGGATGATGGAACCGGAAAGTCCGGAGGTGGCCGCCAACGACGCGGGCGCCAAGGGCTACCGCGTGTCGTCGATGTTCGACTCGCCGGAAGATGAGCACTACTACGGCCTGGGACAGCAACAGAAGGGATGGATGGATCTGCGGGACCACCAGATTCGCTGCTGGCACGACTACGTAGCGATCGGAGGCCAGGATGTTTGCGTGCCATTCATGCTATCGAGTCGCGGCTACGGACTGGTGTGGGACAACCCATCCAAAACAACCGTGGATCTGGGGTTCAATGGCCAGAACCTGTGGTCGTCAGAGGTTGGAGACCGCGTCTCGTACTTCATAATCGCCGGGAAGAGCAGCGACGAAATTTATGAGGGTTACCGTCTGCTGACGGGAATCACCCATATGCTGCCGAGAGCCACTTATGGGTACATCCAGAGTAAGGCGATCTATCCGACGCAGGAACAGATCCTGGATGTCGCCAAAGGATACCGCGAGAGAAAACTGCCGCTGGATGTGGTGGTCGTCGACTTTCTCAACATGACCAAGCAGGGCGAGATGGATCTGGATCCGAAGCGCTGGCCCGATCCGGCGGCAATGAACCGCGAACTGCATGCGATGGGTGTCGGAACGCTTGCTGAGCGTGTGGCCGCATTATTCGGTGGGGACGCAGTTCTACGACATGCTGCAGAGCAAAGGCTGGCTGATCCATACACGAGACGGCAAGCCGGATTCGGGAGGCTTTCAACAGGCCATCGGACCGAACATCGACACCACCAACCCGGAAGCCGCGAAATGGTTCTGGGAGAAGATTCGCGATCGCTACGTCAAACCCTACGGCTTTGATTACATCTGGCTGGACGAGACGGAGCCGGATGTCGACCCGGCGAAGGACGTCTTTTCGGTCGGATCGGGTACCCGCTTCTATAACGTATATCCACTGTTTCACACCGCCTCGGTGTACGACGGCTTCCGACGCGATTTTGGCGACAGCCGGAGAGTGATGATCCTGGCGCGTGCCGCATACCTGGGGGCGCAACGCAACGGCACCGTGTTCTGGTCGAGCGATATCGTTTCGACCTGGGACATGCTGAAGCGTTCGATTCCCGCCGGACTGAACTTTACGGCGACTGGCCTGCCGTACTGGGACACAGACATCGCGGGCTTCTTCTCGCCCTCCGTTCCCGCGGACTACCATGCAGCACATAAACCGCTGATCGATGGATCGGATGTGCGTGGCACAATCGGTAACTACGAGGATTATCCAGAGCTGTTTGTACGCTGGTTTGAATGGGGTGCATTTCAGCCGGTGATGCGCGCGCATGGGGAGAGAAATCACAACGAGGTATGGTCGTATGGCAAGGAGGCGGAACCGATTCTCTCCAAGTATTTGAAGCTTCGCTACCAACTCCTGCCCTACACCTATTCGGCCGCGTATCGCAGCTACCAGACGGGCGCTCCGTATATGAGGGCGTTGTTTATGGATTTTCCCGAAGACCCTAAGGCGGCGGACATTCCAGACGAGTACATGTACGGTCCGGCGTTCCTGGTGGCTCCGATTACCGAACAAGGCGCGACCCAGCGGACGGTGTACCTGCCGGCGGGCAGCGATTGGTATAACTATTGGACCAACGAGCGGTTCCATGGCGGGCAGAGCATCATGACGGATGCTCCGATCGATACTCTGCCCCTGTTCGTAAAAGCGGGAAGCATCGTTCCGCTTGGATCGAATGTCCTGAGCGCGCAGCAGCCGCAGACAATTACTTCCGTTCGGGTGTACCCCGGCGCGGATGGTAGCTTTAGCCTTTTTCAAGACGATGGCAAGACCTATGGCTATGAGAAGGATGGTGGCTCAATCACGAAGCTGACATGGAACGATGCGACACATCAACTGACACATGAGGGCGCTCCAGCGTGGAGCGAACCCGACGCGTCTGTGGTCGCAATTCAGGGCAAGTAAGACAGCGACCCATGGGAACGCGCAAACGTTCTTCAGCGCGATCTCGTGGGTCTCTAATCTCGATGATGGGCGGATCGATCTGGTCAACTCAGCGGCCGAGCAGACTCTGGGTACCATCCGCTCGGAAGGAGCTAGAGGACCTACTGTGGCGACACCAGACTTCATCACCTCGAGTTGAAGCGAATGACTCCACCGGAACTCGGCGAATAAATTCCTTTGCGCGCGTGATTCTTGAGTCGATTATTGTCCGGAATGTTGTACTTCATCAGGAGACTTGCGGTTTCTTCACGGTTTCGGTCTAACTCCTCCTGCAACTGGACCTGCTCTAATCTCAAGGCATCTATTGTGCGGGTTATCTCCACGACGGTCAGGTTTCCTGTGGCACCTCCCCTGGCGAGAAACTGATCATAGCTCGTTTGCTGTTCCGCCACTTTCTGTTTTGCTCGAATCACACCAGGGTATTCTTCCGTGAATCGAACTCGTAATAGGCTCAGGTCTAGCTGGGCTTTTACTAAGCTTTGTCGCAGTGTCTCAGCTTGGGACACAATGGCATCCTGGCGTTTCGCTTCTTCCAACTTCGCCTCTGCCTCTTTGAGCTCTGATGCAACTAGCAGAAACTTGCGATCGAGTTGCCTAGCTCGATCTAGACTTTGGCTTAATTGCGCAGAAGCGATTGCCGATGTTTCCGTCGGCCTATGCCGGGATTGTGCCGGCATAGAAGTACACATTCCACAAAAGAGCACAGCTAAGACCTTCCTTTGGCCCATGAACATACGTGTGCTCCTATTTGTGGGCCTGCAATGTTTGTGACGGGCTCCTTCTAGGAGACCACCACAGACCGAAGATCAATAAGTTATGGTTATCTCCTCCTGGGACATGAGTTAGTTGGTAATGACGATAGGTAGTTTCCTGCAAAAAGCCGCGACCCAAAGGGTAGCTCACGGCAACTTCCGAGAAGCTTCCGTTGTGCGATGCTTTCGGACGGAGACCGTAGGTCTTGACGTTTGCGGGGTCGGTACCATACAGAGCCGCTTCACTTAATCGTAGATTCGTGCTCCGGGTAAACTGATGACGAATACCCACACCCGCAGAGTTCAGAAAGATCAGGGACTGTATGAGTCCGTCACTTAAGTCCCGATTTCCCGTGAAGTATAGGTCGTCACGATCGCTCGCCCGCACATACAGAGCAGCGTCTCCTGTGAAAATCACGGAAGCGCCGCACGCCCGCTTAGCTCCATTTGCCGTTCCTGAGACAGTTACAAACACGCGGGGAGTTTGATAGAGTCCGAGTGCTCCTAATCCTCCAAGGCTGCAGGGATACCAACCGTCAAGTTGGTGGGCACCGCTGGCGACCAGACCTAACGCTGTGCGCCGAGTCATCATATGAGTGTATTCGGCTCTTCCCCGAATTGTTTGTATGGTAAATCCCCTGTCCTCAAAATGACGCAAGGTGTGTGTGGCTGATACGTCCAAGTACGTCTTGCGTGACTGCGCCGAATGCACCTGAACATATGCATGTTCATCCAAGACATTCCCTAAATGGGTACCGAAAGCAACGGTGTCGCTCACGGGAGATTCCGTACTGCCTACGGTTCGATAATCAAGCGGAGCAAACAGACGAAGGATGTCGTTTCCATAGCTATTTGCCATGCTGCCCTGCCACTGCCAGTGGGCGGTTAGTTTCCCATTAGCCCGAAGGGCGCCACGATTCAGACCGACGCGATAACCTTGTCCTTGGGATCGGTAGTTAGCTTCACCAAAACCATCTTCGTACGCTAACTCCCAACGGCGATGTCTTAGGAACCCAGTAGCAGCAGCAATTCCTGCGTAACCCGAGGAGGTGGTGTGGGAAATAGGATCGAACTGAATGCCTGCCAATCCACTGAGGGCGAAATTGAATTTTGCAGGTCGCCCCTCTTGGCTTGACGGCAAGAATCCCGGACCACCCCGTACCGAACCGTTCGATAGACGCACCCTATTCACCGTCCGAATATCTGCCCAGCAGGGATTGGATGCGCCGTCCTGCTGTAAAGCGGACGAGAGTGCGTCACCACATTCTCCGTTTGCGTCGATAGGGCCTAGAGAGTCAGCGTTTTGCGCCACAGCCCATGCGGCGCATAAGGCTAAAGACAATACTGCACACTTCATCATCATCTTCATGGCACCACCACCGTGTCGCCCGGTATCAGGGAGAGATTATCTTCGGTACGCTTACCGCTTAAGATCATGTTATAGTTGACCTTAGTCTTAGGTCCACCTGCCTCGTGCATGACATACACGCTTTTAGTCTTAGCAAATTCAGTTGGCCCCCCAGCACGGGTCATTAACTGCAAAACATTCATGGTGCCAAGTAGCGGATAAGCTCCCGGACGTTGAACCTCACCTGTGATGTAGACGATACGGCTATGTATCTCCACAATGATCAACGTGACCAACGGTTCTTTCATAAACCTGGTGAGTCGTTCGGTCAGTCGTTGTTGAGCATCCTCGGGTGTTAGGTCAGTCAGAGTAATGTCGGACAGAAGAGGAATGGAGATTTTGCCGTCAGGCCGCACCACCGTGTCGGCGGTGAATTGAGGCGCTTCGAAGACAGAAACATGGAGCATGTCCCCGGCACCAATGCGATAGTCAGGTCCCACAGGAATAGCGGGACGAGCCCGTAGTCCTAACTGATGTGAGGCACTAGTAGGTGTCGGAGTTCCACTGTATGTCGTTTGACCTTGGCTGAGGGCGGATAGATGCAGAGCCAGGAGAAGTACGAAGAAAAGAGAAAAGGGGGTTCGCATAGGTTTGACATTTCATGTCCACACAACCTAGCAGCACCTTCCAGCGCTCGGGAGCGAACTTGTGGAGCGCTTACTCTAACTCGTTTTCCTGTGGGAGTGGGTGATTTTTAGTATGCCGTCATTCTTTCACTTCCTTAATGCAATGCGGACCGCTGTGAAGTGCTACGTTTTTCAGATAGGCCGCGTTGTTAGTGGTGGTACTAAGTTGGTCTGAATCTATTGCTTTCGGGATAGTCGTAAGACTATTTGCTCTGAAAGGTGCTACTAACTTATGTGCGGAAAGTGGCTATTGGGCGAAATCGTTCGATAGCTGGACTTATAAGCACAAACGTTACATCGTGGTTGATATAGCTGAAAGATCTAAGTTAGGCAATGGCGCGCATGTCCTACCTGGCGACTCGATCCGCAATTCGAACAAGCGCTCATGGCTTCAGGCTATTGGCTCCGGAGAGATACCTCGACAGATAAGGCGCGGTCCTGCTGTCGCGAACCGGCAGGATCTCTTCGGGTCGACCTTCCGCAATGATGCGGCCTCCTTCATCGCCCGCACCCGGACCAATATCGATGACCCAATCGCAGTTGGCTATCACTTGCATGTCATGCTCTATCAAGATCACAGTGTTGCCTGCCACAACCAGCTTTTGAAGCTGGCGCTGGAGCCGCTCCACGTCTGTCGGATGGAGCCCGGTGGTGGGCTCGTCGAGCACATAAAGGCTCTTGCCGTGTTCCGCCCGTTGAAGCTCAGTTGCGAGCTTGACCCGTTGGGCCTCGCCGCCTGAGAGCTCGGTGGCGGCCTGCCCGAGACGGAGATATCCAAGTCCCACTTCCTGAAGCACTGTCAACGACCGTTCGATCGCCGGATCGTCGATAAAGAATTCGGCGGCGGCATCGACGGTCATCGCGAGCACGTCCGCAATACTCTTGGTGCGATAGAGAACCTCGAGTGTCTTCTCATTGAATCGTGCCCCATGGCAGGTGGGACATGGACTGTATACGCTGGGCAGGAACAGCAACTCAACACAGACGAAGCCTTCGCCGGAACAGGTCCCGCAGCGGCCTTTCGCCACATTGAAGGAGAATCGCCCGGCGTCATACTTGCGGGAGCGAGCCAGCTTGGTGGAGGCAAAGAGCCTGCGAACATGATCGAACAGGCCGGTATAGGTGGCCATGTTCGAGCGTGGTGTTCGGCCTATGGGTTTCTGATCGACCACGACCAGACGTCGAATGTGTTGCATGCCATCGGCGATGTGGCCGGACAGAGTCACGACTGGTCTGTCTTCAAGGCCGCCGACCGCATCGTCTTCTTCTGCTGCGGCAACCTTCTGTCCAAGGCGTTCAGCCACCAGCTCCACCAGCGCCTGACTTACGAGAGTTGACTTCCCCGAGCCGGAGACACCGGTCACAGCTGTGATTACACCAAGCGGGAAGTTCGTATCGAGTTTCTCTAGATTGTTGCGGGTCACGCCCCTGAGCCGCAGCCATCCCTTAGGCTCGCGTCGGGGCGGATGGTCCTGAGGTTCTGAAGCGAACAAATGCCGCCGCGTCTCGGAATCCTCTATGTTGCGCAATCCCTCCAGCGGCCCAGAGTAGAGGATCATGCCGCCCTTGACTCCGGCGCCCGGGCCGACGTCCACGATCCAGTCGGCGCGGCGCACCACCTCGGTCTCATGTTCCACAACAAAGATGGAATTGCCCGCGCTCTTGAGGCCATCGAGCGCGTAGAGCAGCGCCTGGGTGTCTGCAGGATGCAGGCCAGCGGACGGCTCGTCGAGTACGTAGATCACGCCGAACAGATTGGAGTGCAGTTGGGTGGCCAGCCGCAGCCGCTGCAGTTCGCCTGGGGAGAGCGTCGGCGTACTGCGCTCAAGCGAGAGGTACCCGAGTCCGAGATTCAGGAGCACAGTCAACCGATTTACGATTTCAGCAGTAATGCGCCTGGTCACTTCGGTTTTTTCAGGATGTACGTCGCGCCTTCGGTTCGCCTGCCTGCTGAACGGCTCCAGAACAGCGTGCAGACGCTTCAATGGAAGGGAGGAGATTTCAGCGATGTCATAGCCGTCGAATTTGACGGAAAGCGTCTCTGGCCGCAGGCGCTTGCCATGACAGTTGTCGCATTCAGCAGAGATCATGAATTGCGCCACGCGCTTCTTCATCATGGCGCTGTGGGTATTCGCAAAAGTGGAGAAAACGTGCCGTTTGGCGCTGGTAAACGTGCCCATGTAACCCGGTTCCAGTTTGCGCTTTACTGCCGTGCGCGTCTCTGCGGGAGTGAAGCCAGGATAGACAGGAACTTGTGGCTGTTCTTCGGTGAACAGAATCCAGTCGCGATCCTTCTTGGGGAGATCGCGCCACGGCTTGTCAACATCGAAGCCTAATGACACAAGGATGTCACGCTGGTTCTGGCCACCCCACGCCGTCGGCCATGCGGCGATGGCGCGCTCTCGAATTGTGAGCGAAGGGTCCGGCACCATCGATTCCTCAGTCACGGTGTACACGCGGCCAAGTCCATGGCACTTGGGGCAAGCGCCCTCAGCCGTATTGGGTGAGAACGATTCGGCGTAGAGTAGCTGCTGACCGGGAGGGTAGTCGCCCGCGCGCGAGTAGAGCATTCGCAGAAGGTTAGAAAGCGTGGTGACGGAACCTACCGACGAACGCGGCGTCGGAGCGCCACGTTGCTGCTGCAATGCGATCGCCGGCGGCAGGCCATCGATGGAGTCAACAACAGGAACTGCAAGTTGATGAAAGAGACGCCGCGCATACGGAGATACCGATTCCAGGTAACGGCGCTGCGCTTCAGCATAAAGGGTGCCGAACGCGAGAGAAGATTTGCCCGAGCCCGAGACACCCGTGAACACCACCAGTGCGTCACGAGGGATGTCCACGTCTACATTGCGCAGGTTGTGCTCGCGGGCACCGCGCACCCGAACCATGTGGTCGTTTCGATGATTTGAATTCAATCGTTCCCTTTCAGGCATTTTGGATGCGGAGAATTGCAGTCGCGCCTGCGAGCATCGCGAATGCTGATCTGGGGAACCGTCCGTTCTGCAAGGAAATCTCTACCTCCCTTCCTGCCTGGCGATGCTTTGCGATTTTGCCTCGAGAATTCTCTGCCAAGCACTCATCGACACAGATAAGTCATCCATTCGAGCAGTCGTGACGCCACTCATGACGAACGAGGGCCGGACTTTACTTCGCGGACTTTCAAAGCACGTTGTGTTCAATAGCAGGAACAACTCGTTGACATGCTTGAGCTTGCGGGAATATCCAATGGGTCATCGGCATTCACATCTCCATCAGAAATGGGCAAGAGTTCTCTCCTATGAATCTCCTCGGCGTCGTCTCCATCACTGCAACAATGTTTCTGTGTGGCGCATACGCAACCGCCAATACGGTCGACGTCACCAAGGCTGAACTTCTGGAGGCGCACCGCTGGGTGTCTGCAAAGTTTGAAGGTAGACCCCAGGCCCGTCCCGACCTCGGCTATCTGATACCTCAACTCAGATCTGGAACGATCGAGAAAGACGCGCGCCGTGGCCATTCGTTGCGCATAGCAAGCAAGGTATTCGCTAAGGGTATCTTCGCGCCTTCAGGAGGCACCATCCAGGTGCATCTGCCCGCGCCCGGCAAACGATTCACCACCGTTGTAGGAGTTGATAGCAACGACATCGAATACTATTCAAGTCTTGGCCGCGGGCAAGTGATCGTAACAGTAGAAGCGAATGGCAAGGAGATGTTCCGCTCTCCCGTGATGCGTGAAGGAATCGCGGGGGTTCCAGTCGCTGTCGACCTGGGCGGAGCTACTGATTTCACCCTGCACGTAAACAGTGCGACGGCCACAACGCAGTGGGACCAAGCCGATCTGGCCGATCCAATCGTTGTACTGCGCGACGGGCAAGACTTATCGCTGGTCGACTTACCGGTCGGTCCCATGCGGGCAAACGACTCGACCGATCCGCCATTCTCATTCATCTACGATGGAACCAACTCGGCCGAGCTGCTGAAAACCTGGGATCTGAAACGAAGCTCGCGCGAACTGGACTCGCAGCGCACGGAATACACGCTGACGTACCGTGATCCGAAGACCGCCCTTGAGCTGCGATGCGTAGGCGTCGAATATCACGATTTTCCAACGATTGATTGGACGCTGTATTTCAAGAATACGGGCAGGACGAACACGCCGATCCTTGAAAATATTAAGCCTCTGGATACCCGATTGGAACGCAATGGTGATGGAGAATTTACTCTGCACCATAACAAGGGAACTCCCGCCACGCCGAGTGACTACGAGCCTTACGACACACAGCTCGGGCCTGGCTCGGTGCAGTACTTAGGCGGAAAAGGTGGACGCCCGACGAACAAAGATCTCTCCTACATGAACCTGGAATGGCCCGGTGAAGGTGTCATCGTCGTGGTGGGATGGCCCGGTCAATGGGCGGGAGAGTTCAAACGGGACAGCGCCCATGGCGTGCAGGTAAGCGCCGGCCAGGAGCTTACACATTTCAAGTTGCTGCCGGGCGAGGAGATCCGTTCACCGCGGATCGTACTTCAGTTCTGGCAGGGTGACTGGACGCGTTCGCAGAACATGTGGCGGCGCTGGATGATTGCTCATAACATGCCGCGGCCGGGAGGCAAGTTGCCGCCTGCACAAATGGCGGGGAATACGTCGCGCGAATACGTTGAGATGACTGAGGCCACCGCCAAAGATGAAATGCTGTTCATCGACCGGTATGTCGAGGAAGGACTTCACCCGGAATATTTTTGGATGGATGCGGGATGGTATCCGAACAATGGCTCCTGGGTGAATACGGGCACCTGGGAAGTGGACACGAAGCGCTTTCCTAATGGGCTGCGAGAGGTCAGCGACGAAGCCCACAAGAACCAGACCAAGATCATTCTCTGGTTCGAGCCGGAACGCGTGACCAAGGGATCATGGCTCTACGAACATCACCCTGAGTGGCTTTTGCAGACACAGCAGGACCCGGGCGATCAGCTCTACGACAAGGAATGGCGTCTTTTCAATTTTGGCAATCCAGAGGCCCTGGAATGGATGACTAACCACGTTGACGATATCATCAGAGAGCAAGGTGTAGACCTCTACCGCCAGGATTTCAACATGGATCCGTTGAATTTCTGGCGAGCGAATGATGCGCCAGACCGGCAAGGCATTACGGAAATCCGATACGTCACCGGCTACCTAGCCTACTGGGACGAGCTGCGTCGGCGCCATCCCAACATGCTGCTCGATTCGTGCGCAAGCGGAGGCCGTCGCAATGACGTGGAGACGCTTCGCCGGGCAGTGCCGCTAACCCGCAGCGATTACCTTCTTGAAGGGACGGAACCTTTCAGCCAGCAGATGCAGACCTATGGGATCGCATCGTGGATGCCGTTTTTCGGAACCGGAGTCAGCGGAATGGATCCGTATACCTTTCGGAGCCAGATGACTCCGGCAATCATAACCGTTTGGGACCTGCGAAATAGAGATCTGAACTATGACACCCTTCGAAAGCTGGTTCGCCAATGGCGAACTATCTCTCCCAACTACTACGGCGACTATTATCCCTTAACTCCCTACAGCCTTAAGACGGATGTCTGGGCAGCGATGCAGTTTGACCGCCCTGAAGTTGGAGAAGGTTTCCTCGAAGTGTTCCGTCGTTCCGCCAGTCCCTATGAAACGGCAAATATCAAGTTGCAAGGACTTGACGCTGATGCACGCTACACAGTCACGAATCTTGATAGCTCGACGAGCCAGGACTTCTCTGGTAGAGACTTGTTGGAGAGAGGTTTGCCTATCGTACTCAAGCAGAAGCCGGATTCAGCATTGCTGACTTACAAGAAAGTAAGTGGGACCGGAGGCCGCAAAGGAGATTGAGAGATGCTGTGCCGCTGAGAAGACAGGGACAAATCAGCATTTCACGGATGAGCACGCCGTAAAGGGTTCGGATTCAGAGTCGTGGCAAAGATGGGGTAGTCGTCACGAACCCGATTGCAGGAGCAAACTTACCTCCCCTGTGCTGCTGCGCTCAATCGGCGTGGTGAAGAGGGGGAGTTGCGGCGCATAGGTTTGTCGTTGCCGAAACAAGCGCCTTAATAACGAGGCGAGAACCTTGGCAGGAGGGTTTTACGCTTCGGGCTGATAAGACCAGCTGCCATGTGGATGCCAAAAGCTCCAGTGGGCGAGGACGGCGGCAACCTTCATGTTGCCATCTCGGGGTGGTGCTGCTCATTGCCTTGGGCTTCGCACGTGTTGAAGATTACTGCATGGTCTGCTGAAGTCTCATTCAATGAGATGAGAAACGATCGGAGTGGAGCGAGCCTCAGTTCGGTGTTGTTCTTCAAGGCGGGCAGATGCCCCCGGAAGCGCCTCGCGTGTGATGAGCGGTCAACTCATCACAGGCAGAGTTCTACCAGGGGAGTTCTCCGCTCGTCTCCAGAAACTTACCGGTCAGGGATGGGTCGAGCAGCGCTACGCGGACGATCTCGGCGGCGCCTTCTTCTATGGTCTGGGTACCGCTATTGTGGTTCAGGTCGGTGGCCGTGTAGCCGGGGTTGACCGAATTCACCGAGATGTTTCGGCCTCGAAATTCGTAGGCAAGCTGGACGGTGAACATATTGAGCGCGGCCTTGGACGCGCAGTAGGCAAGGAACTTCACAGGGGCGTACTTCCAGATCGGGTCGTTATGCAGGCTTACCGAGCCGAGTTCGCTGGAGACGTTGATGATCTGAACCTTGCCACCGTGTTGGAGCAGTGGCAGCATGGCCTGCGTGACCGCGACGGAGCCGACGAAGTTGGTCTGCATCACGGTCTCAACCGTTTCGACGTTCACTTTGCTCGGTGGGCCGTCGCTCATATCCGCGATAGCAGCGTTGTTGATGAGCAGGTCCAGCTTCCCGAACTGGTTGCGAATGGTCTCCGCTGCTATGATTGCCGTTCCGTGATCGTTCAGGTCGATTTGAATGAATCGGACGTTCAGCCCTTCGGCCTGAAGCTTCGCAACGGCTGCTTTGCCGAGCTCTTCCTTGCGTGCGGCAGCGAACACGATCCAGCCGGCCCTGGCGATCTGGCGGGCGACCTCGAAGCCGATGCCCTTGTTCGCGCCGGTGATCAGAGCGACTTTCCTTGTTTCTTCCATGTTTTCTCCTTACCTCGATTATATGAAGGAATCTTCAGGTTCTCATTCGCATACGGGCAAGTCAGCCTCAACCGCATTAGAGCCAAGAAAAGCGCCGCAACAGAGCCGGTCAGTGGCTACGGTGCAGGCTATTTACGATGCGACCATTCAGGTTTTCCTAAAGATTGGACACAATCGGCTCACGACCGTAAATGTGGCGAAGCGCGCTGGTGTCTCCGTAGGGACCCTGTATCAGTATTTTCCAAACAAGCAAGCCCTTCTGCTTGCGGTTCTGGAGCGACATATGCATCGGATGGCAAAGGCTGTGGAGGACGTCTGCGCAACGAATCACTTTCAGCCACTTCAGGTCATGGTGGATGAGCTGGTGAACCGATTCATCGATGCCAAGTTCGTGGACCGGGATACGTCGGTGGCACTGTACCGGATTGCAGCCGAAACTGGTGGCGACCTGATTGTGGATCGCACTCGGGAGCGCTTTCAGAGGGCTATGACTGCGATGCTGCGAACTGCGAAGCTGCCGGTATCCGCGGATGTTCCATTTATGGTGCACGTAATCTATCTGACAATGGCAGGTACGCTTCGCGGACACCTGGAGAGCAATGCTCCGGCAAGAACGACTAAGAAGCTAAGAGAGCATCTCGGTAAGCTGCTGTTGGCATATTGCAATGCCATGTGAATTCAAGGAGAGAACAGCATGGAGATTACGACGAAGGATGGAACAACGATCTATTACAAGGATTGGGGCACAGGTCAACCGATCGTGTTCAGTCACGGGTGGCCACTGTCCTCCGATGATTGGGACGCGCAGTTGCTGTTCTTCCTGAGTCACGGCTATCGCGTCATAGCTCACGACCGTCGTGGTCACGGACGGTCCACGCAGACTGGTGATGGACATGACATGGATCATTATGCCGACGATCTTGCAGCCCTGACTTCGCATCTCGATTTGAAGAACGCCATTCATGTCGGTCATTCAACCGGCGGCGGCGAGGTAACGCGGTACCTGGCACGGCACGGGCAGGATCGGGTGGCGAAGGCTGCGCTGATTAGCGCGGTGCCACCGCTGATGGTGAAGACGGCCGCCAACCCCGGAGGACTCGCTAAGGAAGTCTTGACGACTTTCAGACTCAACTCGCGGCCAATCGATCGCAGTTCTACCTCGATGTCGCATCGGGTCCGTTTTACGGCTTCAATCGCCCAGGCGTGAAATCGTCCGAAGCTGCCATCCGGAACTGGTGGCGGCAGGGCATGATGGGCGGGGCCAAAGCGCACTATGACGGTATCGTGGCCTTTTCACAGACCGATTTTACAGAGGACCTCAAGAAGATCACCGTGGCGGTGCTGGTCATGCACAGCGAGGATGATCAGATTGTTCCGTATGCTGCCGCCGGGCCGCTCTCAGCGAAACTGCTAAAGAACGGCACGCTCAAAACGTATAAGGATTTCCCTCACGGTATGCCAACCACGCACGCTGAGATCGTCAACAAGGACCTGCTCGAATTCATCAGGAGTTAAGAGGCAAACAGCCGGGGAAACCCTAGTACGGTTTTTCCCGGCGGCTATGCTTGTGTGCCCTTTGGCAGCCTCTACGATTTTCTTCAGAAAAGCTCCTGGTCTGCCAGGCTTTGTTTGCGGCTCTATGCGAATCCCGACATCAAGTCCGATGAACTTCTGAACCAAACAACCTCAACCATTGCATCCTGTTCCCTAATCGTACATCTGCAACCTAGTTCAGAATACCGGCACAGGGAGGCTCTAACTTGTGTCAGGGAAATTCTTGGGCAGTATCGTTCTCGTAACAGGCGGCACCTCATGGATCGGGCCAGCGACGGTAAAACAATTCATAGAAGAGGGCGCGTTCGTCTACATCACGGGCCGAGCTCGACGAAGCGGTCGGAATTCTGGGCGGTTAGGCGAAGGGGGTCCCGGGCCGATGCCTCCAGTTTGGCTGATCTTTATGCGCTGAACGCACATATTCAGCACGATAAAGGCCGCCTGGATGTGCTGTTTGTGAATGCAGGCGGAGCGTCGTTTGCTCCGCTCGGGGAAATTAGCGAAGAGCAGTTCGACCAAACGTTTAGCACCAACGTGAAAGGTGTTCTCTTCAGCGTTCAGAAGGCACTTCCACTGATTCCTGACGGCGGATTGATCGTGCTCAATGCTTCCATTGTCTCGGTCGAGGGGACACTCCGAATTTCAGAGTCTACTCGGCGAGCAAAGCGGCAGTGCGCTCTTTTGCACGCACTTGGACCAGCGACCTCAAGGACCGTCGCGTTAATGTCGTAAGCCTGGGCCCGATCGACAGTCCAAGATTAAGTGGGTTGGCGCAGGATCGCACCGGTCGTGCACTCGACACTTCCGCGCGGCCTGCACGGTGCGCTCATCGTACCAACAAACCTTGACAAGTTCAGCGTGGACGCTGTAATTTACCTTTAGGCTAATTAGCCATACGGTGAAGTAATTGCCAGACCATCTCAGTTCAACGTTTGCCGCCCTGTCAGATCCCACCCGGCGCGCCATCCTGTCCCGCCTTGCGCAAGGGGAATTATCGGTCAAGGAACTCTCCGAGCCGTTTTCAATCGCGCCCCCTTCCGTAACCAAGCACCTCAAGGTTCTGGAACGCGCCGGTCTGATCAGTCGCAGCCGAGACGCACAGAAGAGGCCTTGTCGAATGGAAAGCGCCCCTTTGCGGGAAGCGGCCGAGTGGATTGAGCAATATCGCAGTTCATGGGAACACAAAATGAACCGGCTCGACGAGTACCTGGAAAAGCTAGAGAAAGGGAAAGGGAGGAAGCATGCTCGTAGGAAAAAGCATTGAGGTGAAAGTCGATCTCCCGTCAGACCGGGAGATCGCGTTCACATGCCGATTTCAACGCAAAGCGCGGCTGTTGTTCGAGGCATGGACAAAGCCGGAACATCTGAAGCAGTGGTGGGGCTGCGAGGGATCCCGCATTACCCACTGCGCAATCGATCTCCGTGTGGGTGGCTCCTGGAGTGTGGTCATGCAGATGGGCGACGGATCCGATCACCCCTTCTATGGAATGTATCGCGAGATTGTATGCCCAAGCCGGCTCGTATACACCGAGTGTTATGACATGCCCCAATTTGGAAGGCCGGAGTGGCTGACCACCGTGACTTTCGATGAGGCTCACGCAGCAACCCTTGTGACTTACACCATCCAGCACAAGTCACGCAAAGCTCGGGACGGTCATCTGCAGGCGGGAATGCAAGAGGGCATGATTCAGACTTTGACACGTTTGTACGAACATACTGCCGCGATGGAGCAACTGTCCTAGTCGAGCCATCCCGGCAACCTCGGAGTTCAACCCAATACCTAAACGGAGCGGACATGAATCTCTTCACTCATCTCAACTTTCCCGGTAACTGTGCGCAGGCATTCGAGTATTACGAACAGAATCTTGGGGGAAAAATACTGATGCTCATGAAACAAAGCCAAGCACCTGGCGCCAGCCCAGCCACGGATAGAGTGGATCCTGTACTGCATGCGCGCATCGCGATTGGCGGAACTCTGCTGATCGGAAATGATGTGCCACCGGACCACTTCCAGCCCATGCGGAGCGTATATCTCTACTTGCGTGTCGATTCTCCGGAAGAGGCCGAGAGAGTTTACAGCTTGCTGATGACGGGCGGTCAAGCTTACATGCCGCTGCAGGAAACCTATTTTGCATCGCGCTTCAGCCAGCTGCGCGATCAGTTCGGTACGCTTTGGACCCTAATTCATGAACGACCCATGTCATAACCCGCGCCTTCTGTGCCCTCAGTTGACGCATACAAAGCGAGGCACTCATTGAGCCACCCGTATCTGAAATATTTCCGAGAAGCGCGAACAACTGCTATCGCCTATATAAGCCAGACAATCCTGTTCGGGTCTCGTTGTGATGCCCCCCATTTCGGCTCGGCGAAGGGGCGCGACTCCTAAGATTCTCTGTTGTAATTCTCGCAGCGTCCTTTCTTTCGAGCCAGTCGGCTGCAGGGCAACTGATCGGCAAACAAACAGGTTGCTATGCGGCGTCTATCGTTGCGAATCCTAATCGGCCAACAGTTGCGAATCCGGCTGACATCACGCAATTCGGTGTCTTGGAGCTGGAATTTGGTTGGGATCGACTATGGTCCGAAGAGGGCGCTCGGCAGACTTCGTTAGGGAATCTTTTGAAGTTCGGGGTGCTGTGTGATCTCGAGCTGCGTTGGAATTCGACTGCATTCGTCTCTCAGACGGATGCCACTGGCACACATCGGACTTTCGGAGACAATTGGCTCGGTCCGCAGTTCCGGTTCTACCGCCAGACCAAACGCGTACCATCGCTCGCATTCAGCTATGCGGTAAAAATACCTTCCGCGAGTACGGATGACGGGCTCGGATCAGGATACGTGGATCATGCGTTCACGCTTCTGGCGAGCAAAGATATAAACGAGTTCCATTTTGACTTCAACGCCAGCCAATTTCTGATCGGCCGGTCCCAGGTGGGCTTTGATCGGAATCAACAATTCAATCTGGCGTTCTCACATGTCGTTCACGGTAAATTGCAGTTCACCGGGGAATTCTACGGTGACACAAAGCTGAACCAGACTCAGCCAGGCTTCGCGTCTTCGCTCTGGGCGATGACCTACACAGTTCTTCCTCGATTGGTGATGGATGGTGGATATGAGGCGGGACTTACATCGGGCGGACCACATCGCCACGCATTCGCGGGCGTGACCTACTCCATAGGCAATCTTTACCGAGCGAGGCGAGGCGCGGAGAGTCATTGACGGAGGGCTACCGAATGGGCTGACGGCCAGTAAGGAAGTTCAGCGTTCAATGAGTGACTTGGGGATTTCGCGTAAACCCAAACGAATTCCCGGAACGCTTCGCCAATGCGGTTTTCTATTGCCCCGAAAGCTGAACTTCAGGAAACCTACGGCCGCCCAACAAGCTCCCTGATAACGGCCTTAGCATTGCTGAGGATGGCGCTGGCGATGGCCGGCTCCGGTGCGATTTCAGCAAGCGTAACAGCGCCCACGAGCGTGCTGACAATGCCGCCTGCAGTTACCAAAGCTGCGCGCCTTGTCCGGTTTTCGAGACGACTTGCAATGAGCTGAACGATGCGCTGGTAGCCATTGATGGCAATTGCCCGCACTTGCGGGTCCGAGTGGCGGAGTTCGGCGCCAATCATAGCGAGAGGGCAAAGATAGGGCTTCTCGGCGACTTGCGACTGCCCCAGGTAGACAGAAACAATTCTCTCGACCGCCTGAGCCTGGCGATTTGCCCGCGGTTTCGCGCCACTAGCATGGCGAACGCTCGGTCCAATGCGGCACTGCTAGCTTCAGCGATCAGCCGGTCCTTCGATCGGAAATGCCGGTAAAACCCACCGGGAGTGAGACTTGCACCGGCCATCACATCGCGCATACCTACCGCTCCCAGACCTCTGTCCAAAAACATCTTTGAGGCGGTCGAGAGGATCCTTGCTCTGGTTTCGGCTGTCTCGGCTCGTGATTTTCGCATTCTTCCCCCAAGTGAATATTTTGTCGCTTTTAGAGTACACTCGCACTCTAAACATATGACTGGAATTTTGGGCCACCATTCAATTTAAGAGGATTGAGGTCACCCATATATGGATACGGCCACCGAAGTTCCCACCGTTTGGAGTCAACTCGCCGAAACGCTGTATCTCAGGGATTCACCTACGGCGGAAGTTAGGCTGTCCGAACGCGCTTCGTTCTCGTTTGGCAGGATTCAGAGCACCGTAGGCCTTCCAGAAATTACGCGGCCTGTTGTCGGTGAACGTGGGCACATTGTTGTATTGCAACTCAAACCAATACCTTTCATCGAGCAATTCTTCGGCAAGAAAAAGGTATCGAGTGGTTCTTACCCAATTGGTGGAGTCAGTGCAATCGACTTGACGAGAGGAACCAGCCGTTCTGCTTCCGAATCCCTTCGACGCACTGGTGCTCTATATCACTCAAGCTGCTCTGGATGAAGTTGCCTATGCTCATCGGGCGCCACGAGTGCAGCAATTGGTGTGGCCGCAGGGAGCGTTTGATTCTGTCGTCCACCACCTCGGGCAGCCCCTCCTATCTTCGCTGGAGCGACCCCTTCACGCTTCGAAGATTTTCCTGGACCATGTCTTGCAGGCCTTGAACTCTCATTTTGTCTGCTCTTATGGCGGCGTGAGAATGTCGGCTCCCCAGTTTCGGGGCGGGCTCTCGTCTCTGCAGATGCGAAGAGCAACAGAGTTATTGGAGGCTCATCTGGATGGCGATATCGCCCTCCAGCAGGTCGCGGAAGCATGTGAATTATCCGTAAGCCACTTCGCTCGGGCCTTCAAACAAACATTTCGCACGCCCCCTTATCGGTGGCTGATTGAGCGCCGTGTGGATAGGGCCAGAGATCTGATGACGAATTCGCGGCTACCCCTTGCCGACATCGCCATTCAGTGTGGATTCGCAGATCAGTCTGCGCTCAACCGCTCCTTCAAGCGAATTCATGGCGTAACTCCCGGGACCTGGCGGCGCGGACAACGCGCGGCAGCATAGCCTTTGCGGCCGATTCTCCCGCGACATTCAAGCAGGAATCGCCAGCTTATGGTGGTTATCGTCTAGAGGTTCCCCTCCTCCAAACCTAGCCTCAGAGAGTGCAGGATAGCGAACGTGAGAATGGCCACAGGAAAATGTGGCTGGCACATTCGCCTGGACCCTATGGGTTCTAACCGAGCCATTTCAAGTCCTGCACGGATCTTCCCCACATCAAGGAGAAAATAATGCAGGCATTCAAGCTTGTTCGGAACGTAGTGTCGACGTGTGTCGCGCTACTCGCAATCATCGTCCCTGCCGCCAAGGCGACGGGACAAACACCACCCTCTCAAGGAGTAAAAACGGTGCTTCTGATTCACGGGGCATGGGCGGACGGTTCGAGCTGGTCGAAGGTGATTCCATTGTTGGAGGCGAAGGGCCTTCATGTTGTCTCTGTTCAGATTCCGCTGACGTCCTTCGCGGACGACGTTGCAGCAACGCAACGGGCCATTGCTCTTGAGGACGGGCCGGTATTGCTGGTCGGGCACTCGTACGGCGGAGCTGTCATCACCGAAGCTGGCAACGATACCAAAGTGGCCGGACTGGTCTATGTGTCAGCCGTGGCTCCGGATCATGGCGAATCGACTCTTGGTCTGATCTCGAGCGTTGCAACACCGATCGGTTCAGAGCTGCGTCCCGACAAAAGTGGCTTCCTCAAACTGACTCCGAAGGGAGTTGCGGAGGATTTTGCCCAGGACCTCTCCGCCAAAGAAATTGAGGTTCTCACCGCGACGCAGGTGCCGGTTAGCGTTGCCGCAATGAAGGGAGAGGTTACGACTCCGGCCTGGAAGTCGAAACCGTCCTGGTACATCATCGCCGCAAATGACCGGGCAATATCACCCGATCTCGAAGCCTCTCAGGCAAAGAAAATCGGAGCGACAACCACTACTGTCACCTCCAGCCACGTGATCATGCTGGCGCAACCGTCGAAGGTCGCCGCAGTGATCTTCGATGCCGCGTCAAAGGCCGGCACGAACTAAGAGAGCGAGTTATTCCGAGCCCCGAAGCGCGTTGGTCCGAACCTTCCGACGCTTTCGGTGAAGAACGAAAAACATGAAAGGAATGAATTTATGAGTAGAAACTAATCCGGGAAATGTTGAGTGCCGGACTTCTGCTGACGGCAGGATTCCATAACGTTGGCTATGCCCAACAAAACCCAGAGTCAGCGCGAGATGATTTCAGTCGCGGCGTCAAAAACATCGTGCTGGTTCACGGAGCATGGGCCGACGGATCAAGCTGGTCCGGCGTAATTCCCCTGCTGGAGGCCGAGGGATACCACGTTATCGCGGTGCAGCTTCCGCTCACCTCCCTTGCAGATGATGACGCTGCGACCCAGCGTGCCATCAACCGCATCACGACGCAATACCCTGGTCCCGTGCTGCTCGTCGGACACTCCTACGGAGGCGTAGTCATCGGCGACACGCCGGGGAACGATCCCAACGTCGCAGGCCTTGTCTACGTTGCTGCATTTGCCCCCGACACTGGGGAGTCCGCGCTGTCCCTGCTCTGACGCTGCAGACGCCGTCTCCCCTTACGCCGTTTCTTGTATTCGATCCGGCCGGTCAATTCGTCACCCTTTCGGCGCAAGGCGTGGCCGAAGCCTTTGCTCAAGACTTACCGAAAGCTGATCAGGCATTGCTGACCGTAATCCAGGGGCCCGCATCTGTCGCTGTGCTCAAGGCAAAGCCCACTGTCACACCTGCCTGGCGAACGAAACCTTCATGGTTCATCGTCGCTTCTCAAGACAAGGTGATTACCGCAGTTTTGGAGAAGCAGATGGCGCAAAGGATGAACGCCACACAAATCACTCTGCCAACCTGCCATCTCGCAATGCTTCAAGAGCCGCGGACAGTTGCCCGGTTTATTGAGCAGGCCGCGATATCGGTTGAAGGCCGGTAATACTGAGAGCCGGGAATGTATTTTGCAGATGGACACAAGCCTGTGTCCATCTGCATCCTTTTTTTGGTTTCTTAGAACGTGGCGCGGGGGAGGCCGAGTTGGACCCTTTTCCACTTCTGTCAGCTAGTCGCTCAAGCCAGCAGTTCATGCGGCGCAAAGCTGGACGGGCAGGAGACAGCGGTAGAGAAAACTGGCTCGCATTCACCGATCCTTCGAGGCACGATCGCCAAGGTCGAGAACGGGCCTTACCGCTCATCGAGCGATAAAGGCAAGCTCAACGGCCGTTCAGTTTGCGACTTCGCGTTTTTGCGTCAATTCAAAAACATTCCAGGCGAGGAGCTACGGATGCATGGGAGCCATCAGTCAAAACTGAACACAAGCTCACAGGCCCAGCAGTACAACCTCAACCCACATCACAGGGCGCCAGGAGCGGAGAAACGCGACGACGAAGAACGTCAAGAGAGCCCATGAAGCTCCTCAGGACTGACATTTTCGCAGCGACGCCTTACTGCTCGTCAGGACTGATCCGTGCGGCCTCGAATTGCTGTCTCTCGGGAAGGTGTTGAACACACTTCTTACAGAATGGCTATATGGTCTCTGCTAGCACTCGCTTGAAAGTGGGTGTCGGCCTTTCATCGAACGTGGTTAGACACATCCGAGACTGAAACCAAAGATACCCTGGCGTCGGCCCAAGCTCCTGGTAATGATCGTCGAAGTAAGGCTCGACGCTCGCGCCCTGCGGCACCGGGTTCGGAAATTTCTCCAGGATCGCCTGAAATATTACTCGCTGATGCGCGATCACACTGGGCTCATGCTCGTTCCAGTACGCCGCTGCAATCCGGTCTGCGCCGAACTCGATCGCATACGGTTTCGTCGTCCGCGCGGTGATTCCCCGACACGCCTGAAACCAGTGGCCCAACTCGTGCACGATCACCCAGTGATGCACTCCGTCCTCGAATTCTTGGCGCGCCACAGCTTCGGTCGCATTCGGCCCTGTGAAGTGGTAGAAAATCTGGCTCTCTTCTGGCTTCAGCAGACTCCACGCCGAAGTTCGCAACGTGTTCGTTTCGTCGTCGTAGCTCCCGAACGAAGGCACATCCTCCACAATGATCGCCGGGACCGCAATCTGGCAGGTGAAGCCGGCATCCTTCACCGACTGTACAAACGAATCTCGTAGCGCGGTCATCTTTACGCGCGTTTCCTCGATATCCGCTCTTTTGTTGGTAGCCTGTGACCGCCCGTTCGCGCACACTCCAAACAGCAGAATGCCCGCCAGAATCTGTCTTCCTCCCATCCGATCCTCCCATGAGCCATGAATGCTCAGATCCTACACGGGCTTTCGCTTCAAGAATTGCGTTTCTTGAAGCTCGTCCAGATTCGCGGAAGGTCCGCGCCCACTCGTGCTTCATACGCAGGAAGGTGCGACGCAGTTGATGTTGAGAATGCGGTCCCATTCGGCCGGGCCCGATGTCGCAGACGAGAGCCGCTTTGTTCTCTACGCCGGCGTTATTAATGCGATGTCGAGTCGACCGAAGCGATCCCCTGTCTCAACCTTTTGGACGACGCGCCAGAGTCATAGCAAACGTTAGTATTCAGGGCCAGGGTCCGTGGAGATACGAATCCATCACAGTATCTCCTCGTTTCGGAGGTTGACGACCTACGCGAGCCAGGAAACGCCGAAAGAGGAATGCGTTCGAAGCTGCTTCTCGCAGTGTCGCTCTCTGCGATTTTCCGACTTCTCACCACCATCAGGAGCAACGAAGATGATCGAAGAAAACACATATTCAAATTTGGCCGCCAGACTCGCTACCGCCCTGGACCTTCGGCAGCCCCCGGTGGCGATTGGTTTCTCGAGTTCCATTCCAGCCGGCATGGAGGGACACTCGGGTCGTGTCTCCGCCGGATGCAGGTTCTGGGAGGATGCCCTTCATGCGGCGTTCGTCACTTCCTCACCGGATCACAACCTCTGTTCGATTGGCGTGTATACGCATCATCTTCAGGAATCTCCCGCCCAGCAAACGGACCTCATGGATGCTCTTAAGATATTCGGCGAGCTTGGTTATGTGACCGCGCAGGACCTGGCTGCAATTCCAGTGCTGCAGTTTGCTCCGGACTATGTTCTGTACTCGCCGCTGGCTGATTGCCCGTTCGTGGCGGATGTAGTTTTGCTCCTCGTTCGAGCAGATCAAACCCTCATCCTCGCCGAAGTCACCCAGCAACTTGAAAACCAGAACGCGCCCGCCATGGGAAGACCGGCATGTGCGATCGTGCCGCAGGTGATGAACACGGGGCGTGCCGCGTTGAGTCTCGGGTGCTGCGGAGCACGCACCTACCTCGATGTTCTCACTGACGATGTGGCAATCTTCGCAATTCCCGGCGCAAAGCTGGAAGCGTATACCGAGAGAATCGAATCGCTCGCGAAGGCAAATCAAGTTCTTGCGGCCTTCCATCGGCTCCGCCGCCGCGACGTGGAAAGCGGTAAGACCCCAACGGTCCAGGAGTCGTTATTGTCATTGAGAGCCTGATGCTACCGGGAAAAACCCCGTCGGCTGTTGCTCCCGTGCGGCCCCGAGCACAAATCGGCAGGAACCTCATGCTTGAAGCAGGTACATGCAGGGCTTCAGGGGTGGATATGTATCTCAACCTTTCAGAGGATGCACAGCATCCGGCGCAACGGCTACTATTCTCGCGCGAGAGAAGAGGCGTCCGTAGACGCCTCGGACATCGATGAGTTCGTTTTGACGTCCCCGCGGATTTAGGGAGAGCACGATGCTTGCGACGATCCATAGATCAATTAGCTTGCCGCGCCGAATCAATTTGGCGAAAACGGTTGAGCTGTCTCAAGCAATGTCCGCGATCGATGTCGAGGCCTCACGGCTTTGTGGCGGGCTCAGTGCGGAGCAATTGTCCTGGTGTCCACAAGCGGGAAAGTGGTCGATCGCACAAAACCTCGCCCATCTCCGCACAACCACCGAGGTATTTCTGCCCGCTGTGGATGCGGCACTGGAGACAACCAGGCGCCTCAAGCTCCATAGCGATGGACCGTTCAGGATGAAGTTTTACGGCCGCCTTATTGGTCTGGCAAATGGAGACACGCCCATTGATCAAGTTGCAAGCGCCCAGTGCAATTCAGCCGAGGCTGTTGAGTTCTCCCCTTTTGGAGTTGGAGCATTTTCTTCTTTCCCATGCGGCCATGAGACAGCGCGTCGACGCGGCGGATGGTTTGCATCTCACGGGTCTTCGATTCCCGTCACCACTCGCCCGGTGCGTCCGGATGAACCTACTGGAGTTCTTTTCTGCGTTCAACGCACATTCTCGGCGGCATCTTCGGCAGGCGAACAATGTCCGTCGAGTTCTTCCTTCCTTCAGTTCGCAGGGGCACTCATAGTAGGCATTGACCTTCTGACGACATTCGATCTTTGCGCGATTCTGCGGCAAAGTACGAGGGCACACTTCATTTGATGTACGAAGATAGAAGCCAACCAGACGTAACTGTGATCGGCGGCGGGCTCGCCGGAATGGCCGCCTCGATTCATCTCGCCGACGCAGGTCTGAGGGTTCGATGCATCGAGGCCGATCCTCTTGATAGAGACCCGGTAGGCGAGTCGTTGGACTGGTCGGCACCCGATCTTCTGAAGGCGCTGAGACTGCCTATGGAGTTTCTGCTGGAGCAAGACATCGCGACTTACAAGCGGCACGTAGTTCTGAAACTAAGGGACGGCTCGGAGCAGCACTATATACCGGGCCAGTGGCTGGGGAAGCCTCCATACAACATCGATCTTCGAACCTTGCACGTCGATCGCACTCAGCTCAACCAGGCACTTCGCAAAGTCTTTCTCGGCAGGGGAGTTGAGTTGGTAAGCGACCGAGTCGTGGATGTCGAGATAACTGGACGAATGGTTGAAGCCGTCATCACAGCTAAGGGCGAACGGATCGCCTCTAAGTGGTTTCTCGATGCTTCTGGACTGGGGGCCAATCTGTTCCCGAAGACCTTCAAGTTGCCGGTGTATGAGTACGGTCCGCACAAGGTGGCGATGTGGGACTACTTCACCGTTCCTGAGTCCATCGAGGGAACCACCCTCCACACCGACGGCGCGGGACCGTCATACATGGAGTGGGTCTGGCAGATACCGATTCATCCCAACACGATCGGTGTAGGCTACGTGTCTCCAGGCGAAGCAGTCAAAGAGAAACGGCAGCAAGGGATGAGCATTCAACAAATCTTTGAAGCGCAACTGAAACGATTTCCGGATTTGCAAGGTTTGGTGCACGTGCCGGCTAAGGCTCCGCCGCGGATCACGTCCTTTCGTTGTCGCGTCTTTGCAGGGACAGCCGGACCCAACTGGCTGGTCATCGGCGAGGCCGCTGCCATGGTCGACCCGATGACCTCGAATGGAGTGACCGCCGCGCTGAGACACGCGGCCGAGGCGGCGAGCCTGATTATCCGCTATCGCAACCGGAAGAGCATTCCGCGTCTGCCTGCGGCCATGTATAGCCAGCGCGTCTTGAATCTTGGCAGGTTTTTCAACAGCACTATCGAGAATGTGCTCTACGATTGGCCAATTAGAAACCGGATCGGCCCCTTCAATGCCGGCGATGTGTATACGATTCCTGCGTGGAGCATCAATGTCGTCTACTCGCGATTGCGCCCACGAGGGTTCATAAAGACGACGCTTTTCCGTTTGCTCTTGGCTTCGCTGAGATACTTCCTTTGCGCCTTTCACTGGTTTTGCAGCCGCTCGCCGGTCTCTGCTGCGTCGTGACGTAAGCAGTCATGGACAGTGCGAACGCTTCATGCCCCACAACTGATACGCCACACCGTCCGATGCGCAATCCTTTTCGCTACTGCACGTTCGCGTTCATTCCGCCACGCTCCAGCGCGGCAAGTCATTCAGCCCATAGTCGTTCGAACTGCACTGGGAAGGCAGGTAGGCGTGAAAGGTCAAGAGAATTACGCTAAGGCGGCCGCAGCCGAGTCGGGCGATCCGGCGACGCTCAGTGGGCTGGCGCTAGAGAACCAGGAACGTTGTTTGGCGGCGACTTCGATCCTGGCCGCAAACTCCGCCAACTGAGATTTCGCTGCCGGGGATGCTGAGATCGATGCGCTCGCATGAGAATGAAAACAGCCCTCTGAGATCTTTTGCAGGAGTTGCCATGACGAGAAAAGTTGCGGCCTCTCCCTGATGTACCGTTGCGGCAGAGGGTGACCCGACCAATGTGAAGTCGGGTGCGGCACGTCGGTGTTGTCTGATATTGCTCCAAATATGCTAGTGCCACTTGGTCCGGCGGCGATATACAGCGTGTCCCGATCTCCTGCTCCTCCATCGCCGAAGACCATCCCGTGCATGTCCGGATTGATGATTGGGTTTCCGCTCCCGTTGCTGAGCTGACCGACAAGCGTGCCGCTCGCCGGATCAAAGG
The DNA here is from genome assembly GCA_963748555.1 of uncultured Acidobacteriaceae bacterium. Classification (GTDB taxonomy): domain Bacteria; phylum Acidobacteriota; class Terriglobia; order Terriglobales; family Acidobacteriaceae; genus CAWKKW01. The sequence continues at coordinate 222,556 of CAVVJK010000013.1, read as the reverse complement.
CATTGATAGCGCCGTCGCCCGAACGTTGCCGATCAAAATGTCGCCGCTGAATGCACCAAAATTTGCGCCGGCCTTCACAACAGCCCAGGGAGCATTCAACACGCCGTTCGAAGCGAATCTGCGCACGAAGATTCCCGCGAGGTCGTAGACATTCACAAGGCCTTCCCCGGTGCCTGCTACAGGTGCTCTCGCCCTCCCATTATGCAACGCGTACGTAACGAAAACCTGATTTCCTACAATGTTCAAGTTGTAGGGCGCATACCCGGCGGGCAAAGTCGGATCGGTGAAAGTGCCCCGGTGCGCTCAGTGGATCGAAGCTTCCAGTGAACGTGTCGATAAAACCGCCGTGAAAGTCTGCAGCGGCCAGGAATGGAGCGCAGCAGCTCGGGGTCAGGACCGCTATCCCGGTGTAGACTGCTCCTCGCGATGAATTGTCGACGGCCAGGATCGTCGTCGCCAGAATATCGCCCTGAGTGTCTAAATATTCGCCTGAGATGGTGCCATCTTCTGTAGCGAAAATAAATGGGCTGGCGAGACTCCCATGCGGCGTAAAAAGATTCGTCGAATTCGCAGCGATGCCCGATGGATTGGAGTGCGACGCTGTGCTGCCTACCGGTAAAGCGATGGCGCCTGAAAATACCAGACTTCTTCCTGTCGCATCGTAGCTTCTGAAGTTGCCTGTACTGTTATTGGAGACTCGAATCGAATGACCGGTCGAAAAGAGCCAATCCCCAGGGCCTCGCCAAACTTGGGTCCACGGTCAGTCCAAGACCCGCGGTGCACGACACCAGATTGACCTGCCGGTAGTTGATAATTTGTGCGGCCCCCGGCAACGCTGCCAAAGCACTAAGCGCGCACAGCGAGAAAGTCCTGAGGTTCACATCTGCTCCTTTCAAAACAATAGTTCTGTCAACGAGTGACTCAGTGCACATCGATCAACGTTTAGCTTCGGTTCTTCGGAATGGAAGTTACCGCCTTAGACTGAATTTGCTTCAGGGGATGAACTTGTACCCTGTACCGTGAACTGTTCGCAAATGAACTGGGCGCGCTGGATCATGCTCCATCTTTTTGCGAAGCTTGACGACCTGGTTATCAACTGTTCGGGTGGACGGGTAATTGTTATATCCCCAGACCTCGTTCAGCAATTCGTCACGTGAGATTACGCGGTGAGGATTGTTGATTAGGTATCTCAATGTCTTGAACTCAAGGGCAGTGAGCGAGAGCGGTTCACCTCCGCGGTTCGCCTCCATCGTGGAGAAATTCACCTTGAGATGCCCGATCATCACATCGTCACTGTGATGGCTCTTCCCTGACTGCGGTTCAGGCTCGGTTAGAGTTCCTAGAACGGTCATGGGAACCGATGAATCCATGTGAAATTCACTACCTGTAGTCTGTTCCTGAGAAACTCCGCCGTTTCCAAGTGCTGACACCAGAATGATGAACTTTGTAGAGCCTGCTAAATGCCGTATATCACTCCAGTCCATGGCTCGTGTAAACGTGGGAGAAATCTGGCGCGCGTTTTCCCCTTGCTTTGCCACAGACGACGATTTATGTGAAGTGAGAGTTCTTGCGATGCCACTCATCGGGCCACCTCGTTGTTGATTCCTCGAACTACTAGGGACTTCAAGCTCTCTGAGCTTCATAACGGTCCTTTCTTCCGGCGAGATTGCTTCTTCCTGCATGGAGCCGGCTCTAGATCGCTCGCGGCGATGTTCCCGGCTGACGAAGTGACTGCGTCGAAACATTGCCCCAGAAAAGAGAGCAGTTCCCCAGTGGAGTGAAATCTCCGCTGGGTGCAGGAATCAACCTCCTCGACCCAGCCCTCGAATGAATCGTCTGAAGGTCGGGAGTCGCTTCCAAGCCGAATGACAAATGCAAGTTTCATGTGTTCGTGCTCGCAAAGTACCTGTGTTGCATCATTCACTATGTGGATCGGTAAGCGAAGGCGTGGCCAGCCGAGCCGCGCCTTCAACTTGTCAGGAATCATCAGCGTGCTTCATCTTCAATGAACCGCTCGGTACCGGTGGCAATCCAACGTCCTGCGGCGCCGACTGGAGCGGCAATGCGGATGAGAAATACCGGATTGGCGCACGTTGGCGGCAAGTCTGAGAGTTGACCTTCGAAGTGGGCGTGGCCGTGCACGTTTAGGGAAACCGGTGTTGAGTCCGATATCGTTGGTGCGGCTCCGCCGGAATTGCATACCAGGGTTCCCTTAACGGCGGTAATCGCACCCGGAGTTCCACTCGAATTCCCGCCGTTCAGTACGAGCCCGTCGACCTCGAAGGATGTGAATCCATTCGACAGGTTCACGTGTACTCGTCCGCTGCGGACCGACCAGGGGCCGGCTCCGCCGTGGATTGTTCCAACAGGGTTGTCGATAGCAGGCGCTGTGATTACGCCAGCCATGCTGTTCCAGTTAACAGAATTCTCATTCTCGAAGCCGAATGCCGTGGCGGCACTGAGTGCGATCGGAACGAGTACAACTAGCAATCTCTTCATTTTTTCATCCTTTTGATAGAACGCCGGTTTCGATCAAGATTCCGGCTATGGTTGGGACAATAGAGAAGGGCAAAACACTTCGGGTGACGCGGTGGTGACGTTTCGGTCCAGTTTCCGTACCCAGTTGCGATCTTGATTCGATCGCCAATCGCATGTTTCCGACCTAGGTGATCGCGTTGTGGCAAATGAATGTCCAGATTGGCGCAACAATTGACGGGATGTTTCGTCGTTCTGGCTGTGCAGCATCTTCCGATCTCGACCTAGCATCCTGGGGCTATGCACATCGCCCATACGCACGTCTCGTCTTGCCATATGCGGTTGTGAAGAGCGCCGCGAAGAGGAAATCCGGGAGTGCGGCCAAAGCCTCAGCCTTGCTCACGAGTCGGAACGAACAAAGAGCTAAGATCGAAACGGTGTAGAACACTTTTTCAGCAATCGATGCAACCATGATGGGGCGAAACCGAACGGGATCGGTCGCGATGATGAAGAACGCTAGTTGCCATGCCAGGGACACGTTGAGAAAACCAAAGTAGTACCCGAGATGTGTGACTGCAGGCGGATCTTTCAGCCCAATAGAGCTCGACATGAAGTAGAGCGGACAAAGAATCAGCACACCCCAAATGCCCGCAATCCAAAACACAATCTTCGCGAATTTCATATCTCTCCTCAGTCGTGATATTCCAAAGCCAGTTTTGATTTTTCCGGCCCTGCTGGCGAGATTAGGCAATCGACGCACTGGCTGTGTGACGGCGCTGTGACGTTTCGGTCCAATTTGGGTCCCTCCGGATAACTCCTAACCGAGCTGAGAGCAATTCACAGGTTCGACGGGCATTCAGCCATGAAGTTCATCAACACGCATTACTTCTGGCGTACACTTTGGGAGTGTTCCCGGCCCTGATGACCACTGACCAGATTGGAGAGGCAGACCCTCTTCTGCACGATGAAGGTATTTCACCCATTCCGGCTCGACGTCACCAATCACTGCTTTTGGCAGGGAGAGGAACGAGTATCACTCGCACCAAAGGCTTTTGATGTTTTACGGTATCTGGTCGAACATGCCGATCGGCTTGTGACTCAGGAAGAGATACTGGAAGCGCTTTGGCCGGAAACGTATGTGAATCCCGAAGTTGTCAAGAAGTACGTATTGGGCATTCGCAAGGTTCTGGGCGATCAGACCGACAAGCCTGCATTCGTCGCGACCTTCCCGCGCCGGGGATATCGTTTCATCGCGCCGATTCTCGATCGAGGCAGAAACTCCGTTCAAAGGTGCCGCGGCGCAAAGTCAACTCGGATCGGCATTTTGGGGCGAGAAGCCGAACTGGCACAAATTGCGTAGCTGGCTCGATCAGACGCTCGGTGGAGAGCGGCAAACCATATTCATAACCGGGGAGCCAGGAATTGGAAAGACGACGATTGTGCAGGCTTTTCTGGAACAAGCCAGCCAGTCCTCGGTTCTCGTCGCGCGCGGGCAATGCCTTGAACATTATGGAGCGGCTGAGCCATATCTTCCGGTGCTCGACGGATTCTCCAGGCTGCTTCGATCGTCCGGCGGATCTCAGGCTCTGGACTTGCTGCGGCACCAAGCGCCGATGTGGCTGGCGCAGATGCCTTCCGTGATTCCGCAATCCGAAAGGGATAACCTGCAATCTCAAGTTGCAGGCTCATCGCGCGAACGGATGCTTCGCGAAATGGCGGGCGCCATTGAATCTCTCACATCGCTCTCGCCATTGCTGCTTGTCCTTGAGGATCTGCACTGGAGCGACTATTCCACGCTTGACCTGATGTCGTACCTGGCCCGGCGCAGCGACCCGGCGCGGCTCATGATCGTCGGCACGTATCGGCCTGTCGACGTGATACTGAATGACCATCCGCTGAAGAGTGTGAAGAGAGAACTGCAGGCGCACAACCTGTGCCACGAACTTCCACTCGAGTATCTTGCGGAGGACGTTGTTACTCAGTACCTGGCCGCGAGATTCCCGAGACACCAGCTTCCTGGGTCGTTGAGACGAACGATCTACCAACGAACCGAGGGGAACCCTCTGTTCATGGTTACCTTGTTGGACTTTCTGTGCAACGAAAAGATGATCGTCGAAGACCAGGGGATATGGAAGCTTCGCGTGGATCTGGCCGAGGTCGAACGCGGCGTCCCTGGAAATTTGCGCCAGTTAATCGAAAAGCAGATCGAACGGCTAAGCTCCGGACGAACGCACCGTGCTTGAGGCAGCCAGCGTGGCGGGAATGGAATGTTCGTCAGTAGCCATCGCTTCTGGACTTGATAAGCCCACGGAATGGGTGGAGAAGCATTGCGAAGAATTGGCTCGAAGGCATCAGTTTCTATCGCCGGCATGGTTGGTTGAACTGCCGGACGGAACCGTCACTCCGCGCCACCGTTTCATTCACGTTCTTTATCGCGATGTTCCATATCGGCTGATTGCGCCGAGGCTGCGCTCGCAGATTCATCAACGGATCGCCGAACGCGGTGAGCAGATATACGGGGACCGGAAGTGCGAGATCGCGGCCGAACTGGCCATGCACTACGAGCAGAGCCGCGATTGGCCGCGCGCCCTCGAACACCTTCTCCAAGCAGCGGAAAACGCCGCGACACGTTCCGCCCATCACGAAGCGATCGACCTTGCCAACCGGGGGCTGGAGAGCCCTCAAATTCCATGCCCAGAGCCGCCGATTGTTCAAAGCAGGAAATGAAACTGCGCGTGATCCTGATTGCCTCGATGATGGCGATCAAGGGATTTGCTTCCGCGGAAGTGGAAGAAGTGAATGCGCGTGGACGCGAGCTCTTCTGGCGCCACGGTCCTTCCCAAGAATTGTTCTACATGCTGTGGTCGTTGAACTTCTACAAGCAGTTCTCCGGGGAAATGCAGTCATCGCTGGAGGTTTCGTATCAGCTTTTGCAATTGGCTGAGGAATTGAAGGATGACGGGCTGATTATGGAGGCGCATCGCTCGATAGGTGCAGTGCTTGTCCTGTTAGGCCGATGCTCCGAAGCGCTTGAACACATTGAGAAAGGTCTGGCACTATGCGCTCGATCATTCCAATCAGCGTGACCGTATTTTTGTTGGCTTCGAAAGCAAAGTGATGTTCGAGTGCTTTTCCGCCATGGCCCTTTTAGATCTTGGCTATCCCGATCAAGTCCGCTGAGAACATCGGCTGCGGCTTTGGCCCACGCGCGAGAAGTTGATCACCCCCAGACGTTGGTTGTAGCAGCACATATCGCCGCGCAGCTCCATCAGTTGCGGGGCGAAGCCTCTCTCGCCTACGAGTGCGCCAAAGAAGCGATGGATGCTTGCAGACGAATACGGGCTGACCGTTTGGGTGACGTACGGCTTGATCGAACTCGGCTGGGCCGTGGCTGAACTGGGAAACCCGCAAGACGGAATCGAGAAGATGGAGAGGGGTCTGTCGGACTACGAAGCGACGGGCGCAACACTCAGGACTCCGTATTTTCTGGGACTACTCGCTGATCAACTGGGAAAAGCGGGTCGCGCAGAAGAAGGGCTTGTTGCGATCGCCAAGGCGTTAGACCTTGCCGAGCGCACCGGCGAAGGGTATGCGCGTGCCGAGTGGCATCGAATCAAAGGCGAGTTGTTCGTTAAAAAAGCCGAACTATCCTATTCGGCGAACGTCAACCCGATCGCCGATTCTGTCTCAGGCGCAGGCGTGTTTTACTGACGCTCTCGCAATCGCGCATCATCAGGGAGCAAGATCTGTGGGAATTGAGAGCCGCATTGAGCATGCACCGTCTGAACCTCATGCTTGGTGATCCGCACAACGCGCGGCTCGCAACAATTTATGCGTCTTTCACCGAAGGTTTCGAAACTGCCGATTTGCGCCAGGCCAGAGCTTTTCTAGAAATGGCGTCTCCGCAATAGTAGGCACAAAACTTCAAGCTCCATACGATAAGACAAAAGAGTGGGCTCGATTGTCAAACCGCTCCAAGAAAGCGGTTCTTGATTCCTTCGTGTCACCCTTCAGCAAATAAAAGGGCAGTTACATATCGACGAGAGGCCTGCCCATTTCCACGTTTGATCGAACATCCGGTAGTGGAGGTCCCGAATGTAGGGTTCAGTAGTCGGGTCACTTCGACGAAGTGCTCGTGGATCAAACGCCCAATCGCAGCCAACAATAATGTTGGTGCGTTCCCACTCGTTCAGTTCATCCCTCGTCGAGAGATTTGGGATAAGACCACCTGTTCGTCGGGAGACAGCGGTGTATTGCCAGCGGTGTATTGCCGTCTCCGGTTATAAGGAGTGTCATTGGCCGGCTCGCTTTCGAACAAGGTCAAGTTTCCGTTTCGATCGCTTCATCCAGTTTTCCGACTGCCTGATTTTCAAGCGCCATGCTGTGTTCCACGCCGAGCACGTTTTCTTGCCTGAGCACGTGCGCGGTCATGTGCCAGATCGTCGAGTAAGCCTACTCGTGGGACCAGAGCGTAGACCAAGTCGCAATCGATCGCGTCAGCTAAACCGCGCAGACTTTTGAGGGTGATCCGATCCTCAGCTTGAGCCTTCTCTTGTTGAAGGGATAGCTGACGACTTGTTCCCATCCTTCTGGCCAGTTCCGCGGACGAAACGCCGATCGCCTGCCGGATCGCTCGGACCCATCCTTTTACCGGGCGAGCAGCGGAAGCGGTTGGGCGAAATGGAGCTAGCGAGTTCTGAAATCTCTCTCATTTCGTCCGCTCCTTCCACCGATGACAATCTAAAAATAGGCGAAACAATGTACCAAACAACCTATAGATTGGCATACGCCGCGAAAAGTACCCTGGGTCCGGGACTCGCGGCGGGAGCCAGACGGGGGCTCGAACCCGCGACCTCGCTCAATATCCATCCAGGGGCAGCCAGACAAAGAGTACGTCGGCGATAACCTACACTTCTCGGGAATTTCGGGCGGAAAAGGCTTTTGGCGCAGTGCGGGCGCTAGAATCGATTCATCATGGCTGGACGCCCGAAGCGGCAGGCATCGACCACAGCCAGTTCGGTGGTATGGGGCTTTATGGCCCTGAACGCGGTGGGCACGGCTGCCGTGGCGCTTCGGTATGCATTGCCGAACGTACCGTTTCCGACACCGTTGCCCAATTTCTACGAGCGGCACGGATGGCTGGTCGCGCACGCGATCGTGTCGGCGATTGCGCTGCTTGTGGGGCCGTGGCAGTTTCGGGCCGGGTTCCGCGACCGGTACCGGGCAGTCCATCGAGCATTGGGGCGGATCTACTGCGTGGCGGTCGTCGCTGGCTGGATCACTTCGTTACCGATAGCGGCGCACGCTCAGACCGGAGAAGTCGCATCGGCTGGTTTCCTCGCGCTTGGCGCTGTTTGGATTGCAACAACGGCTGCGGCTTACGTCTCGGTGCGCAAAGGCCGCGTGCAAAGCCATCGGGGATGGATGATTCGGAGCTACTCCGCAACGCTGGCGGCAGTCACGCTGCGGAGCTACCTGCCGCTTCTGTTGGTAGCCGGCGTCCCCCTGCGAACGAGCTATCCGCTAGTCGCGTGGATGTGCTGGATTCCCAATCTGGCGGTAGCGGAGTGGCTCGTCCGCCGCCGCACGCCTGCTCCAATTCGATCAGGCGCGCCCGCGGAGGTAGTTCATATAAAAGGTGTGCACACCGATTCTTGAGCTCCGGAAAAAATGTCTTGGGCACTCCGTGGACCCCACATGAGCACAGCGCCAGATGTGGCTGCTGGTTGCGCACCGCCCTGGCAACTCATAGCCTGCCAGCAGCCGCTTTCGGTGAAGATCCCAAATATTGATCATCCCTTCAACTGGCGTTGCCCGTCGCTCTTGCCCCAAACTCAACTGTCAAGCCAAGCCGCTTATATCGCAATGCGACGCCAGCGAAATGTGAGTAATCCGACTGCGCCAAATCGCCTTACTCAATGCGATGGCTTCACTCAACCGCGTTCGGGCCGCCAAGATAAGGGCAAGGTGGTCAGCTGCAGAATTCAATCTGCAGTGGCAAGGAATTGCTCCGAATCGGTAACGGTCAATGTGACGACCGCTGAAACTGCAACGGATGGATCGTACTGGCTGCCCGGATCAGCGGCGGCCATGTTTGGAGTGAAACGCCGTAAAGGGAAGCACTCCACTCCACGCCATTTTCTCTGTATGATTGCGGTCTGTCTGTGGATCCGTGCCGGCTTCACGAGTAGCTGCGGGGGTGTCGAGCTTTGCAAAACCAAGCACCTACACGATTTCCCATCATACTCACCCTAAGCGGCGGATCGACTCGGAAATTAGTGCAAACGTGGTCCTCGAGTGAATTCTATTTATCTTTGCTTGACTGGAGAACAGGACAAAGCGAGGTCGGTTATGAGATGGGGAACGTTGCTATTCATTCTGTGCTCTTCCGGCTTCCAGGCAGAGGCTCAGCAGGTGAGTGCCGCAGTTCGAACCGCCTGCGCGGCGGATGCGCAACGGCTATGCAGGGGAGTGCAATCCGGCGGTGGTCGTATTGTGGCCTGCCTCAAGCAGAATCAGGATTCGCTCTCCGACGCGTGCAGGCAGGCAGCTGGCCTTCCTCCCAAAGGCGGCAGTTCGGCGCCGAGCAACGAAAACCTATCGTTACCGACGCCCGCCCCCGCCAGCGCTCCGGCCCCGTCGACGCCACCGCGCCCAAGCAGTCCAGCTGCGGCCTCAAAGACCAACGAACCTAAGTCCAGCCCCACGAATGCCAGGGGCATTCCGTCGGGCGATAAGGAAATCTTTGCGGAGCGCGTCATCCCCGATGCGGGACATCAAAACATGCGCGCCGTGACCATCCACCTGCCCGAGAAGTGGACCTACGAGGGCAAGATCGTGTGGCACTACAACTGGATCGAGAACTCCATGGAGTACTCGCTTCACGCTGAGAATCCTGTAACCTCCGAAGCATTTTTCCAATACCCTCTTCTGCGGATGGAAAACATCGAGGTCTCGCAGCAATACAGGCAGTTCAATCGCGGCAACAAAGTCGCGCCTGGCGAACGAATGCCCCTTGGCGCGATTTCGATGGCGCCGATGCCGCCCGTGAATGCCCTGGCGAAGTTCATCCAGACGACCCGGCCGAACGTCGCCAACTTCAAATGGATTGGGCAACAGGATCTGCCTGGCCTGGCTAAGGCCACCAATGTCGATCCCGGCTGGCCCAACCAGCATGGCGTTGCTATCAAGGTCAGCTACGACCTTGACGGGAAGCCGGTTGAGGAGGCTTTCTTCGGTGTCTACTACATTGCCAAAAACAGTACCCCCGGCCAGAGCATAGGACAGATGACGTATGACCGCCGGCGCGATACAACAGACCAACTGGGGATTTGTAGGGTTGATGAGTATGCGCGCACCCGCCGGCACGCTGGACAAGCGCATGCCTATGTTTTGCGTGATTGCCAAGTCGGTGATCGTCAATCCGGAATGGATGAAGCTCTCCAAAGCCATTAGCGACAAGATGAATGCCGACTTCCAGCAGAAGCTGAAGCAGGGTCTCGATCAACTTCATGCGGCCGAGGCTATCCGGCAAAAGACGATGCAAGATCAGGCGGCGTTTCAGGCGAACTTCGACAAACAGGAGATAGCCTTTCGCAACGACCGCGGCATCAATGACGATTTTCTGCGCTCTGACGGTAGCGTGAATCCCAATGGCGGCGCCCGCAGCGCGTCAGATCATTGGAGCGATCTGATGCGTGGAGTCGACACGATGAACGATCCCAGTAATCGGGGGTACCACGGAGGTCTCCAATGTAGGTGGCTATAACCACTTCACCGACGGCTTCGGCAATTACCGCACCTACGACAATTCCAACGACACCCCGGAAAACCAAGGCGAAAATGGTACCTGGACGCGTATGACTCAAGCACCGTAATCCACGCGCGTCGCTATCATCAAATCTTGGCTTGCGTCGGGGCAATGCACTCATTGAGACCTTTGCAGCTATGCCGCACCGACGGGATGGGTAACGAAAAACGCGCTTCTGTCCCGCGATCTCCTTCAACTCGTCGACAAGTGCGTAATCGCCAAATCACTCGTCGAGACCCTGCATTAATTGGCGGTCAATTCCATCCGAAGTCTAAGTTTCCGAGATCGTAAAGATATGCCCGCTCGCATCTGGCTGTTCCCATCAATGCCTTCGGAACTTTGCTGATGGCGAACGGAGAGGATGTCAAAACCGTCCAGGAGCTTTACGGCACGCGAATAGCAGGATCACTCTCGATATTTACACACAAGCATTGAGCACGAACAAGCGGGCAGCACACAGCAAGGTTGTGAAGATGATGGTTCGAAATATGGTGCCCGGAGGGGGACTTGAACCCCCACGGCCGTTGCGGTCTGCGGATTTTAAGTCCGCTGCGTCTGCCGATTTCGCCATCCGGGCCGAAGCTGGTTTGCGGGCCTGTTGCGTGTGGCTGTTTCGCTCGCGGCCTTTTCTATCCTAAATCAGGAGACTGCGGCCGTTCCCCTGAATCCTGCATGGCGGGGAGGTCCGCGGCAGAACCCCGACGCGATGGGACGCTCGGCAGACGGACACTGTGCCGTGAGATTTCTAACGGGAATGTGTGCTGGTGTGACTCTTACCAGCCGTTGCTGTGACGCTGACCGGGGAAAGCTGCTGCCCGCGTAACCGCCGGATCGTAGGAGGCAGATGGGAATCGTTCACTTTGACTTGCGAGTTCGCTTCGATCATCTGCCTCCAGGCGCACGTGGATCAGTGCGGCTTGCGGTACTCGATGCCTTCTTCATTCAAGTAGTACTCTGAAGAGCATTTTTCCGATCCGCAGATCATCGATTCCAGGCCCGCAAACTGGGTTCGCGTGATCAGGCCGAGCGCCCCGCACGCAGGACACGCAAGCACCGCCCAGTAAGGATTTTTGGCATCTCCCATGCTTCCTGCGTTCTCCAGCACAAACAGCGTCCCCGGCTCCATCTGCTCCGGTATCCATTCCTCAAGCAATTGCAGTTCTGGCAACATGCTCTACCCTCCTCTTGATTGTGTGCTGGACTTCTCTTGCAATCGTCGGTCGCGCGATCGGCTTCTTTGTACGACTGAAGCTGCGGCCCTTTCCCTTGCCGCTTATCCAACCTCCTTGCGCCGGGCTGCGGGAATCGCTCGTGCCGCCGGCTTCTTACTGGATAATCTTTCTCGGACGAAATCAGCGCGTTAGCATCGAGCCTTCGCACCATATCGGAGAGGCAGATGAGAAAGACCGGCTGCTCGGTATTCCGCATCAGGTCGAGTATCTGGTGCGTATCTGTCTCGAGATAGACCTTATTGCCGTCGAGCAGCAGATGATGTTCGCGCTTGCCCTCGACCAGGTCCGCGAAACGCGCGCGCAGCCTGGTTCGCAGGAACCGCAGCACGCGCCTCACCTGCTGCAGCGAAATTTTCCTCCTGCGCAGCTGTTCGATTGTAAGTATGTCGATGAGATCGGCGCCGGAGTAGATGCGCCTGCGTCCTTCCCGGCACGGGACGACGACCTTGCGCTCGTCCCACCACTGCAATTGACGCGCAGTGATGCCGGTTAGTTCGAGCACCTCGCGGGTACTGAAGCGGTCCTTAAGCATCCAAGCCGACTTCCGGAAGAGCGAGCGTCACGTTCAAAACATTCTGACACCAAAATGTTTGATGCCATTCTTGCTGTGACCGAATCCGGTGTCAATCCCAAATTTGGGTGGTGTTACCATTCGCGTTCATAGCGTCGGAATCGGCTTCGCACCTTCAGCTGCGCTTCGGTTGGCCGCCTGGTCCAGTTCGCGATAGATCTCTTCATTGCGAATGATGGCTTGCACGTACTCGCGAGTCTCGGTGAATGGAATCGATTCCACGAACTCGTCGATGCCGTGATAGTTGCCGATGCTTTGCCAGTCGGTCACGCGATAATCCCCGGCATTGTAGGCGGCGAACGCGTACTCCGGCTGACCACCGAATTTGTCCAGCATCTGTCGTAGATACCGAGTACCCAAGCGAATGTTGATGTTTGGATCGAGCAGCTGACTGGCCTCGAGGTGGCGCGTTCCTTCTTCTTTGGCCATGCTTTTGCCGACCGAGGGCAGCAGCTGCATCAAGCCGTACGCGCTCTTATTGGAAATCGCGTTGGGATTAAACTCCGTCTCCTGACGGATCAGCGAAGCCACCATGTACGGATCGAGCCCATTCCGTGGTGGCCTCTGCCTTGATCTGCGGCCCAGTAGGATTGAGGAAACAGGATGCGCCAGTAGGTCATCGGAATCGCGCTGATCGGAGCCGAGGTATAGAACGGAATCGCCCGCTTCATCAGTCGCATGGCGTGGAAGTTCTCGCCATAGGAGACATAGATCTCAGCTTCGGCGAAGGCGCCCCACTCGTCGCTGCCTTCCGCGGCTCGTATTTCCGGAGCAATGTATTCGTTCAATCCTGCGTTCGCCAGCAGCTTGGCTTTGACGACATGCGGATCATCTTCCGGAACATCGTCGGTGAGTTCAGGAATAGTTTCGGGGTTCATGGTTGCGAGCGCGGGCACGTCGGCGGGTGCGACGTTGCCAAGCTTGGCGAGCTGCTGCCTCGCCTGCGACGCATAGTAGAAGTGCGGATACACGCGCGCGATGGTGGTGAAATACGCGGCCGCCATCTGCGGCTGATTTTCCTGCTCCGCGTAGATGCGCCCTCGCCAGTAGAGCGCGCCGGGAATTTCTTTGCCGCCCGGGTACTGGGTGATCTGCTCCTCAAAAAGCGTGCTGCTTCGCTGTACTGGCCGAGACGATAATTCAACCATGCGGTGCGCCAGTGGCTGCTGGGAGCGTAGGTGTGCTTCGGAAAACGCTTCGCCAACTCGCCGTAGTACTCCAATGCCTGGCGAAAATCCTTGCGCAGCAAATACATGTTGCCGCTGGAATACAGCGCCTCGGCAAGCCATGGACTCTGCGGAGACTTGGTCTCCATCTGCGCGACGATGCTCTTCTGCGTATCGCTGTCATCCTTGTCGCGGGCCATTTCCATGTAGAGATACATGCGGCGCGCGCCGGCCTCGTCCGGAGTATCGAGCAGATGATCGAGCTGATCCTTATTGAGGCGCTTCAGCTTGTAGTCGCAGGAAGCAGCCGCCACCAGCAAGCGCGTTTTTTACATTGGGATCGCTCTCTGACGGATCGGCGGCCAGCGAGCGGAAGTCCTCCGCTGCTTCGCTGTACCTACCAGCGGCATAGAGAGCATCGGCATGCGTGCGGCGCTCTGTAACGCTGAGAGGCGCGGCTGTGGGATTCGCCGCTAGCTGCGCCTTTGCGACCTGCGCCTCTACACTCAGCGGAAAATTCAGATACACATGCCGGAAGAGCTTGGCAGCCTGATCGGTCTGCCCGGAGAGCTGATCGGCCTTGGCTTGCGCCAGTTCGAAGTCGGCATGATTGGCGATCGGCTTCGCCCTGATGGTTCTTCAGCGTCAGCAGCGCGGCTTGCGGATCGCCCTCCTGCAGGAACAGATTCGCCTCCAGCACCGGCGTACTGTTCACGAAGATGCTGTCGGGGTGGCGCTTCTCAAATCCATTGAGCAGCAACTCCGCATCCGGCAGCTTCCCTGCCTGCAGGTCTGCCTGGGCCGCGAGGTATTCGGCGTAGTCGTCGAGCGACTTGCCCAAGCTGGCCCGCTCGTTGAAAGCTGCTCACCGCCTGGGGAAAGTTATGATCCAGTAGGTAGGCATGCCCCATCGCCATATAGGCTGCTGAACCTGCCTCTCCCGCATGACTTCGCGCGTAATTCGCGACACCTGCGTAGGCTGCTGGAGTGCGATTTTGCGCGAGCTGTTGCGCCATGGGGCGCAGCTGCGAAGAGGCGACAAACGCCTGCTTCAATTTGTGGCTCCTGGCCAGTTGCTTGCGGGTCAGAGGCTTCCGAACTGATCTTCGATGATGACGAGAGCGCGCACTCGTTTTATGAACTGCGCCGCGTCTTCCGGCTCTTCGCCGGCGGCCAGCGGCATGCGCCTTCTTCTTGTGCGCAGCCGGGGCGGCCGCCCATGCTGATGTCACCGATCCACTCAACGCCAGACAAACGGCCGCCAGCAGCGACAGCGCGAGCATTTTTCGCAAACTTCCCAAAGCAAAGCGCTTCATCATCGACAAGTCCTGCAAGGATACAGACGCCAAAATCTTACCTCTGGTAAGAATCTAAGCTGAAAAACTGAAAAGTGTTGCGGTCGCGTAGCAAGCCGGAACCTGAACTGTTACCGTTTTGGAACCCTGCTCCCAACCCACGACAGCTTGCGAGGTGCGTGCTGGAGCGGCTTCCGAATCGCATTCTGTTGCCCGAGCAGGAGTTTTGCACCTGGATGGTTCTTTGCTAGCTGCCCTTGTACCCATTTACTATAAGGATATAGCGAAAGCGCGCCCCAGCGAGAGCCGCCCGAACTCAGTTCAACTCCGGGAAGGTCGATTTACTGAAGCCATCAGACATGCCAGACATCCAAACAGTACAAGGGAGCGAAGAAGTTCACCCTGATGTGGCCCTGGTAGCTCTGGCCCGCGAGGGTGATGTTAGTGCGTTCGAGAAATTGGTGCGGCAGTACGACCGCCAGATATTTCGGATCGCCCAGCACATCACTCAGAATCGCGAAGATGCGGAGGATGTCGTCCAGGATGCGTTTCTGAAGGCGTACCAGAAGCTAGATCAGTTTCAGGGCAACTCCAAGTTTTACACCTGGCTGGTGCGCATCGCGGTAAATGAATCGTTGATGCGGCTTCGGAAACGCAAGACCGGCCGCATGGTCTCGATCGACGAAGACGTAGAAACCGAAGAAGGCTCCATGCCGCGCGATCTCGCCGATTGGAGTCCGGATCCGGAACAGATGTACGGGCAGTCTGAATTGGCTGAGATTCTCAAGAAGACCATTCAGGGTTTGCCGCAAGGATTTCGAATTGTGTTTGTGCTGCGCGACGTGGAGGGCCTCTCCACAGAAGAGACGGCTGAAACGCTTGGTTTGAGCGTTCCGGCGGTCAAATCGAGGCTGCTTCGTGCGCGGCTCCAGTTGCGGGAGCGGTTAAGCCGATACTTCCGCCAAAAGAATGTGGATGGTGCCCAGTGAACTGCTCTGAATTCTTGGCCCAGCTGGACGATTTGCTGGATGATACTGCCAGCACCACGTTGCGTGCTGATCTTGACGAGCATCTCCGGGGCTGCGAACACTGCGTGATTACGATGAATACCACGCGCAAGACCATCGAGATCTATCGTCATCACGAGATCTACGAGCTTCCGCCCGATTTGCGCGAACGCCTGCAGAAGGCGATTCTCGCCAAGTGCAGAAAGTGCTAGTGAGGACCTACAGCTTGGCTCGCCACCAGGGCAGTCGCTGGGCGCTGATGTACTTCATCTTTTCGCCACGCCCCAAAAGAAAATCGTAGTACTGTCCGGAGACGAAGGTGGTGCAGTCTGGCCAGCTTGCGTCCACATCGAGCAAGGTGCCGGGCCCACTCCTGCTCTCCAGCATTACCTGTCCCTTGGCGCAGCCCACCACTTTTTGTGCCCTCAGTTGCATCGTGCCCCCGGTCTGCTCCAGCTCCTTCGAAGTTTCATCGGCAAACTTCGACAGGAACATTCCGAGAACCAGGACCGTCGTCCAAAACATTATCTTCTTCATTTCCCTTCAACCTGAGCCGCGCGCAATTGCTCCGAATCCACATGAATCCGCGGTCCGCTTATTGCGAGAATAGGACGTCCTCAGCGATTTGGCAGAGCTGGATGGGAGAGAAGTCCGGGCTCGATCCCACTTTGGGAATCGGCTTTTCACTCGGCTCCAGAATGGAAACCAGCAAAAAAAGCCACCCTCTAGGGGTGGCTTTTTTGCGGACCCGATGCCGGCTTAGTCCTGGCGCCGGTGAAGTGTGGGTTTGTCGTCGGTCTGGTCGGTGGTGGAGCTGGAGTTCGGATCCTGCTGCGAAGTGGTGCTCGCCCGCCGCAGAGTTGGCTTCTTGCCGTCCTTCGGATCGGTGAGTTTGCGCTTGTTCTCGATGCGGGCCAGCCGCGCCTTCACGTCGTCAAACTCCGACGTAGTCACCACGTATTCATCCCGCGGAGGAAGAATCCGCGCGATCTCCTGCTGCGAATGCTCGATGCGATCCGGAGTTTGCGGGTGCGTCGAAAACGCCTTGGAAACAGCGCCCGGTTTCCTCTTCTCCAGGTTCTGGATCTTTTCAAAGAAGGTCACGAATGCCTGCGGATCGTAGCCGGCGCGGTACATGTACTGCACGCCGAGGTAATCCGCCTGACCTTCAAATTCGCGGGAGAAGTGCAGGAACGTGATCGGAATGCCGATGGAGGCCGCCTCATACAATCCATACCCGGTCCATCCGCCCATGAAGATCAGAGGAATCGTACCCAGCTGCGCGTAGTTGGCGCGCGTCTGCTCGCGAGCCGCATGGTGCGCCGCCACATGCGCGATCTCATGCGCCATGACGCCTGCCAGTTCCGCTTCTTCATCGGCTGCGAGAATCAGGCCCGAATTCACGTAGAAGAAGCCGCCCGGCAGCGCCATCGCGTTCACTTCATCCGAATCAATGACCTTGATCGTGAACGGCACCTTTGCGTCGGAATTCTTCACCAGGTTCTGGCCGATCCGATTCACGTACTCCGTCACGACCGGATCGTTGATGAACTTTGTGCTCTTCTCAATCTCCGAGGCGTAGCCCTTGCCCATCTTAATTTCGCTCTCGGTGGAGTACCAGTTGCCCATGCCGCGGCCGCCAATGTCCCGATTTCCCACTGCGCTCACGTCGTCGACACTGCCGGCCTTCACTCCCGGCATGGTCTGGGACTGCGGCGTGTTGCTGTTGGTAGGGGGATTGTCCTTTGGTGCCGCGTAGGCCGCGACGGTTGCGAGAGACAGGCCTGCGACCAGGGAGAGTCGCAGCACATTGCTTTGGAAGTAGCGGTTCATCGAATGACCTCGCGGAAGGCGGACTCGCGTCCACAGGCGTACTCCGCCCTACTCGTTTGACGTTAGTATGCACCTTTTGGTTCTGCCGTATTTTTTGGCCTCGCCATGACAGGGCCAGAATCGATGTTCAGGAACGGACACTGCGATCCGCTGGTGAACGATTCCCCGAGCCGTAGAAGTGCGAACCAACCCGATCTCCTTTCTTTATCAGAAACTTACGCTTCTCCGGCCTTTGGCCAGTGGGCTGCAACTGTTGCCCGCGAGAATCGCTTCACAGGGGAACGAAGGCATGCAAGTAGCGCAACACCTCACTTTTGCCGCGCGACAGCTCAGGAAGAGCCCGGGGTTCGCGATCACCACGATCGTGACGCTCGCAATCGGGATTGGAGCCACCACCGCGATCTTCACCCTGGTGAATGCGGTTCTGTTGCAGCCGCTGCCCTATTCGCAGCCCAAGCAACTGGTCTCAGTCAGCCTCATGACTTTCCCACCCCACGCGGGAAAGCTCGCTGTCGGCGTTCCTGACTCCTCCTCCTACCCCGACTTCTTCGATTGGCGCAGCCAGAATCATTCCTTCGAATCGATGGCCTCTTACGGCAACGCGCCCCTGATTCTCGGATCGAGCGGGTCTCGGACGGCCCAATCGCTGACCGGCGCGAAAGTATCTTCGGACTTCTTCCATGTCCTGCGCGTCTCGCCAGTTCTGGGAAGAAGCTTTACTCGGGACGAAGAGAAGCCGGGTGTCCACGTCGCCATCATCAGCCACGACCTTTGGACTTCAACGTTCGGGTCCTCGCCCGGCATCGTGGGCCAAACCATCCGGCTGTCCGACGAGGAATTTACCGTCGTTGGCGTACTGGGCGCGGATGCAAGCTTTCCCATGCTGGCCAGCCCCGCACCCTCGGTCTGGGTTACTCCGGCGATCGATGCGGAGGGCAAAACGCCGTCCCTCCAGCAGCGCGGCTGGAATCAGCTGTCCGTGATCGGCCGATTGAAACCAGGGGTCAGCGTTGCCGCAGCGCAGGCAGACCTGGACGTGATTCAACGCGCAATCGCCGCCAAGTACCCCGATTCCGATCTGAACGAATATGCAACCGCGGTGGTTCCGGAGCTTGAGGACATTGTTGGCAATGTGAGCCCGGCGCTGAATGTGCTGTTTGCCGCAGTCGCGGCTCTGCTGCTGATTGCCTGTGCGAACGTGGCCGGACTTCTGCTGGCTCGCGGTTCTGCGCCGGAGTTCTGAGATTTCCATTCGCGCTGCCTTGGGCGCGAGTCGAAGCGAGATTGTCTGGCAACTGCTGGTTGAATCCCTCATGCTCTCTGCTCTGGGCGGGATTGCGGGCGTGCTCCTCGCCGAGTACATGGTCAAAGGCCTGATGCATTTCGTGCCGCCCAACCTGCCCCGACTGGATCATGTTTCGGTCGACGGCACCGTGCTGGCGTTCGCCCTCGGAACGTCCGTCCTGACGGGAATTTTGTTTGGACTTTTGCCGGCGCGCAGGCTCTCGTTGATCGACCCGGCGAGCGCGCTCCGCGAGGGTTCTCGAACTGCCACGGCCGGCCGTAACAAGCATCGCCTGCACACGGCCCTGGTGATCATTGAGACCGCACTTGGCCTGACGCTGCTGGTCGGTGCGGGCTTGTTGATCCGCACCTTCTCGCACATCCTCGGATCCGACCCGGGCTTTCAAACGCAGCATCTGCTCACGTTCCGGATTGGTTTGCCAGAGAAACGCTACCCAACCGAACATCGTGTTCAGTTCTACAACGAGCTACTACCTCGGCTTGCTTCGTTGCCAGGGGTTCAAGCGGCGACTGCCGCCTACCCGTTGCCGCTGAGCGGGGGCGACATGTCCCTCACGTTCTCGATCGAGGGCCAACCAAAAGACCCAGGCAACGAGCCCAGCGGCCGCGCCACATTGGCCGAGCCCAACCTGTTTCAGACCCTGGGCATTCCGCTGCTCCAAGGCCGGCAACTCACCGCGCAAGACAATCAGCCGGATGCTCCAAAAGTGATCGTCATCAATCAGGCGCTGGCGCAAACCTTCTTCCCCGGGGTGAACCCCATCGGCAAGCGCATTCGGACTGGCTTTGATGATGAGAAGGGCGAAAAAGGGTGGCGCGAAATCGTCGGGGTCACGGCCAATGTCAAACGCCTGAACCTGACCGAACTCGCCAAGCCGGAGTACTATCTCCCGTTCGGCCAGGCATCCGCCGCTCCACTTCACATCGCGGTGCGGGTGTCAGGAGATCCGCTGTCGTATGAGAACGCGATTCGCGCCACTGTGGCCGGCATCGATCGCGATCTGCCGGTCTACCGGGTTCGCACCCTGGAAGAGAACATCGGCCGCTCGACCGCACAGCAGCGGTTCCAGACCCTGCTGTTGACTGCCTTCGCGGTGGTTGCGTTGGTGCTGGCCGCGACCGGCCTGTATGCCGTGCTCTCCTTCATGGTGGTGCAGCGAACCCACGAGATTGGTCTCCGCATGGCGCTGGGCGCGCAGCGTTCCAATGTGCTCAGTCTGATTCTGATTCGAGGCCTGGTGATGGCAGCCATTGGGATCTGCCTTGGAGTCGCGGTTTCCGCGCTCCTCACGCGCTTCCTCGGCAGTCTCTTGTATGGCGTCAAGCCGCTCGATCCGGTGACGTTTGTCGCCGTCCCGGCACTGCTGCTGGCCATCTCCGCGGCAGCGAGTTGGTTTCCGGCTCATCGCGCTTCCGCGTTGAATCCGATGACCACTCTGCGAGAGCAATAGCCGACCTTCGAAGTTTTCCCCCTGAAAACCCGGGGCCAGATTTTGGCCCCTTTTTTTTCGCTGCCTACTTGCCTTGTGCTTCTTTCGCGGCGTTGAGGAAGAAATCGACATTCGTGCGGTCTACGAGAGCTGTGCCTGTATCCACAAACGTGGGAAAAGGTGAGAACAAGTCACCGGTATAGTTGCGGGTCATATCCTTTACCGGGTAGTGATGCACTTCGTCCAGCGCCTTCAGTCCGTAATACGCCATGGTGTAAGGCTTCTGTGCAATCGTGGAGTCGATGACGCCTTCCTTGACCAGGTTCAGGGTGGCTTGATCCGTGTCCATGGCGATCAGCAGACGATTGGTGGCGTTGGCGCGCTTGAACGCTTCTGCCACGTCCTTACCGGCTGAGGCCTCGAGGCACACAACAGCGTCCACTTGCTCGGCGCCCTTGCGTCCCAGGTACTCCGTAGCCTTGTCCATGGCCTTTCCTGAGTCGCCCTGCATATCGAAGACATCGGCGATCTTGATGCCAGGATGGTCCGCGATCACGTCCTTGTAGCCCTTGAGGCGTTCTGCCACGTTGGGCTGGCCGCCGATGGTGAAGAAGACGACGTTTCCCTTCCCGTTGAGCCGCTTTACCAGGCGATCCCCGCCCAAGCGTCCGGCCTGGAGATTATTTGTCCCGATGAAGAACAGGCGCTGGCTGCTGGGGGCGTCGGAATCGATGGTGATGACTGGAACTCCGGAGGCCAGGGCTTTATCGATCTCGGGCTGCATCATGTTCGCGTCGGCGACGGATACGAGAATGCCGGCTGGCTTGGCGGCGACGGCGTTCCGAAATTCCTGGACCTCTCCTTGCGGATCGAACGAATCCGGGCCGCGCAGCTCGCCTTTGACACCGTAGGCTGCCGCAGCCCTTTCGATGCCCGCCTTGGCTGTCTGCCAATACGACAAGCGGATATTCGTAGCTACCAGGAAGTACTGCTCCGAGGCTTTGTGCCGCTCACAACCAACGTTAAACACACATAGCATCACGGCAAGTGACACCAGGACGAACCGCTTCTGAAATTCCCGCATACGCACCTCGCTGGTAGAAAATCGCGCATTGACCGATGCGCGTCCGCGAAACCTAGGAGCCCGCTTGAACCACAATCCGCGAAACGCGGCATACTAACTCCGCAGTCACCTTCGTGGCAAGCGCACTCTGTTCCACTCAACCATACATCTGAGAGCAGCCTCTTCGAAACTGGCTCAACCTGGGCCCGCCGAACCGACCTGTCGATTGGCGTGTCATCACGCGAGAATCCGTGCGACTCTAATGTGGGGATTAGCTGTACCGTAACCTGCGCCCACCCGAACGTCAACTTGTCTCCAGACTCCGGCAAATGGTCGGCGTCAGACCGCCCCAAAGCCACATCCAATCCGTAAGGGAGAAATAAGCCTGCATGACGACGAATGGATTTCGCCAACCGACGCCGCCTGCATACTGGACGAAGTCTTCGGCCCAGGTGGATTGGTGGAACCGCATCGCAAGCGCTTCCACTTCGATCCTGATGCTGGACTACGATGGCACGCTCGCGCCCTTTCATGTCGACCGGATGAGCGCTCTCCCCTACCCCGGCATCGAAGAACGTATGAACCAGCTTCTTGCGTTGGATTCCGTTTCTCTGGTGCTCGTGACCGGCCGTCCGGCCGCGGAACTGCGCACCCTCTTCCCCCTGGCGCAGAGGATCGACGTGTGGGCCTCGCACGGGCGGGAACTTCACACGGCTGCGGGAGAACATCATCTGTTTGATTTGAACGATGCCCAAGCCTCGCTGTTGGCTAGCTTTGAATCGGACTTGGCAAAGTCGTTCTTGCCTGCCAGGGCTCTGGAGAGGAAGCCGGCCAGCCTTGCCATTCATTGGCGCGGCCTCGAATCCGATGAACAGGAAACGATTCGCGAGCGAGTCCTCAACCGGTATTCGACCTTGCCCCAGGATAGTGCCATCGAGCTGTTGCCATTTGAGGACGGGCTGGAGATTCGCGCGATGGGACGAACCAAGGCAGATGCCGTCCACGCGATCCTCGACAAGAAAGCGCCTTCGACTCCGCTGGCTTACCTGGGCGACGACCGTACGGACGAGGATGCCTTTGGCGCACTGGGCAATGACGACCTGGCGCTGCTGGTTCGTGACACTCCCCGGGCTACCCTTGCCGATTATTGGCTCGCTCCACCTGAAGACCTGCTGGCGTTCCTCGACCGCTGGATCGCTGCCGCGCGAGAATCCCACAAGCTTCATTCCCGGACCACGGCATGACAGAACACACGCAGGGCCTCGTACTTGTCTCGAACAGACTTCCCATCTCGTTTGAATTTGAAGGGAAGGAACTGCATTCCTCGCGCAGCAGCGGCGGCCTTGTCACTGCGCTCGAACCTCTGCTGAAAGAGCACGGCGGCGTCTGGGTTGGAAGCGCCGGCACGCGCCGGGACCCGCGCATTCTCAAGCAACTCGAGGAGAACTCCAAAGACGACGCGCACCGCTACGAACCCGTGTTCCTGACTGGGGAAGAACAGCTGAACTTCTATGAGGGCTTTTCCAACGAAGTGATCTGGCCGCTCTTTCACGATCTGCAGTCGCGCTGCAATTTCAATCCTGCCTATTGGAAGTTCTACCGGCGAGTGAATCAGAAGTTCGCAGAGGCGGTCGCCGGAGTCGCTCGCCGCAACGATCGCATCTGGATCAACGATTACCAGTTGATGGAGGTCGGTGCCGCTCTGCGCGCAGCCGGGTCGAAAGCGCGCCTCGCGTTCTTCCTGCACATCCCCTTTCCTCCTCCCGATATCTTCGCCAAACTTCCGTGGCGTACGGCAATCCTCGAAGGGCTGCTGGAACACGATCTGCTAGGACTGCAGACCGATCGGGATCAGCGCAACCTGCTAGCCTGCCTCCGCAGTTATCTGCCCGGCGCGCGCGTGGTGAATCGCTCGGGCGGACATGAAGGCAAAATTGTCAGGTATAAGAAGCGCGAAACCGTGGTTCGCTTCTTCCCTATCAGCATCGATTTCCAGGAGTTTTCCCTGGCGGCTTCCTCGCGAGAGGTCGAAGAAAAACTGCGTGAACTGCGCCACCAGACCGATCACACGTACATCATCCTGGGAGTGGATCGTCTGGACTATACGAAGGGCATCCCGGAGCGGCTGCGAGCCTTCGCAACGTTCCTTCGCGAGTACCCGGAGATGTCCGGCAAGACCACCTTCGTGCAAATCGTCGTTCCCAGCCGCGAAACGATTGCAGGGTATCGGCGACTCAAGCGCGACATCGAACAGACGGTCGCGAGTATCAATGGGGAGTTTGCCCGGCCAGGGTGGGTGCCGATCAACTACATTCATCGGCCAGTGCCGAGGCCTGAGCTGTTGGCGCTATATCGTTGCGCACAGGTTGCGCTGATCACGCCGTTGAAGGACGGCATGAATCTGGTCGCGAAGGAGTACTGCGCCTCGCGCATCAACAATGACGGCACCATCATCCTGAGCGAATTCGCCGGCGCGGCGACAGAGTTCGGCGACCTCGCCATCCTGGTGAATCCCTACGATCAGGAAGGTGTCGCTGCCGCGCTGAAACGAGCCTTGGCAATGCCCGAAGCAGAGCAGCGTTTTCGCATGACCCGTATCCGCGAGCAGATCCGCACTGCCGACATTCATCGCTGGCTCGACGCCTTCATGGCCGAGTTTACAAGTAAAGCCTCGAAAAGGAAGACCGGTTAACGCGAAGCTTCTGTAGCAACTCGCCCCGAGGTGTCGCCTGCCTTCATCGTGGCCGATTTGCGGTGCAGTCCGCACGCCAGCGGCGGATTCGTCATCTGCTTGGCAAAGTTGCGATAACTGATGGTTCCTGGTTGCAGCGTTGACCAGTAACTGGTGCGCGACCGAACTGGCTTATGCTGCACGATGATCTGGTTGGCGAGAATCTTGATCCCGCATTCCAGATTATTTTTCGGCTGCAGGATGGTGCGGGCCGGATCCTTCAACGGCAGCGAGCGATCGGCATCCCAGTTGAATTCGCACCCATAGCGTTTCTGGTCTTCGTAGGTCAACTGCAGCAATCCCTGGCTGCGCACCCTTAGCTTCGTGACCTCGTCGGTAACTGCCACCTCGGGCTCACTGTGCTTGACCGATGTATTCGGGTCGAGGCCGGCTTCCGCTCCAGCCAGCGCTTGGAAGAAGTAGGCCCAGAAGGCGCGCTTATCCACTTCAGCCATGCCGTAAAAACGAGGGCAGAATCTGCGAACGTCTTTCGGCACCTGCGACGAAAGCATCTCCGGCGGCAGAGCTTTCTCGACGATCTGATCCCACAAGGGGTCCCACTTATGATCCTCTTTCAACTCCACTTTTTTCGTATCGATCGGTGTGGCTGGAGCGGGCTTGGTTTCCTGTGCGGTCGCGACCAGGCCTGCTGCGGCCAATGCGAGCACGGCGACCCATCGTTTTGAGTGTGTAACCTGCATCCTGAAGAAACCTCGTGCTATCTGGGGATAGACCATACACTCTGACGCAGTCCACTCCTGGTACGTTGCCACTTGGTGGCAGTTAGTTGAAGGATAGCTAAGAAGGGAGTTAACCCTGGAGTTACACAGGCACGGCGCGATTCAGGCCATCGGAGGAGCCACGTAACCAAAGTCCCGGTCGATTGCAGCGGCGATCCCCAGAACGATTTCGTCCTGATACGGCCGTCCGGCTATCTGCACTCCAATCGGCAGATTATCAGGGGACTTCCCGACCGGCACAACCGCCGCGGGCGCACCCAACAGGTTGAACCATTGGGTGAAGCGCATCGCGTCGAGATACCCGACGCTTTCACCGTCAATGGTCCATTGCCGTTCGCCGTGACGAAAGGCCGGCACGGCGCAGACCGGAGTTAGCAGAATGGGATACTCAGCCATTTCCGCCAGTAACTCGCTTCTTACTAAGTCGAGACTGGCCCAGGCTTGCAGCAGCTCCGCAGACGAGAGTGGACCATCTGTGGCGGCAATACTCAGGAATTGGCGGAAGATAGGGCTGAGCCTATCTTCTTGCCCACGAATTACCGGCTCATAGAACATGGCGCCGCAACGCACGAAGAAGGTCCACCAAAGTTCTCGGGCTCGCTCCAGATTCCTTGGCCGGAATGGCGTGACATTGAACCCTTGCGCTCGCAGGGATTTCACGGCACTCTGCACGGAGGCCCGAGTTTCGGCCGTGACCGGACCTTCGTCTTCAAGGTAGCCGATGGGGATACGCTTCAGTTCTTCTGATCGTATAGCGTTGACTCGGGGCGGGCGCACCGACGGGGTCCAGAGGGTCCGGCCCGGAAAGCACATCAAAGAGAAGACTGACATCAGCCATGGTGCGAGCCATTGGTCCAATCGCGCCGAGGATCGCAAACGGTCCGACGCAGGGAGGCTGGTGCCCTCTTGCCGGAATGCGGCCCGGGGTCGGTTTCAAGGAGCAGATGCCAGTGAAATGCGCGGGCTCGCGCACGGAACCGCCGCTATCGCTCCCGAATCCGCAAGCGGAGAGCCCCGCCGCGATCGCCGCAGCTTCCCCTCCACTCGATCCGCCGGCGGAATGGGCCAGGGACCACGGATTCGACGTCCGTCCATAGAGGAGATTGTCGGTCTCGTAGGCCATCAGGAACTCTGGGCAGTTCGTCGTACCCAGCAGATTCGGCCCGCCGCCCGCGCCCGTGCAACGATCACCGCGTCTTCGGTCGAGACCTCTCCGCTGCGAATCAGGCTTCCGATCTCGCAGCGAAAACCGGCCACCGAGATGGAGGATTTGATGGTCATGGGCAGTCCGGCAAGCGGGCCGCCATGGTGTGCGGCTTGTCGAGCCTGCGCCCGAACGCGGTCCGCATCGAACTCAACCAACGCATTCAGTGCCGGATTGAGCCTTTCGATCTGCCGGATGTGTTCCTCGGCAAGCTCGAGCGGAGAAATCTTCTTCTCACGTAACAGCTGCAGTTGCTCAACCGCCGAGAGCAGCACTACGGACTTCATTGTGCTGCCGAACTCGTTCCGGGTGGTGAGGAACCAGGCGTCTGCGGCTCCGCATGCCGAACCTGGTAGTCGAACCGGTATTGCTGCGCACTCGCGCCGGAATCGAAGCGATCGTTCCAGTTCAACTGATAGCGAACCGCGCCGTCGTCTTCCGGATAGTGCTCCTTCCGAGAGTAGGGGTACGCGCTCATGCCATGGAAAGGCATCTCCGCGACCGTGAACGGCAGCGCTTCGTAGAAGTCCATGTCCTTCACATACCCGTTCGCATAGAAGAAGTAGTCGCGCTTCCAATGTGCCGGCAGTGCGGGCAGCGAAGATGCCGCAAACTCGGCATCGATCTCTTCCCCGCTTCCGAAGATCGCGAAGTGATTGTCGACCCTGGAGAGCAGCGGCGTCACGTCACCGTAGTTGGTGTAATTTCCGCGCTGACGAATGAAGGGCCCGGTCGCGCTGATCTCATCGTAGTGGTACGTGAGGTCGCCCGGAGTTTCGCCGTCCACCTGCTTCGGGTATCCGCGAAAGACCAGCCGCGCTGAACCGAGCGGCAATTCCGTCTGGCGCACCAGGTTTGCTGCGTTTGGCCCATTGTCGACCAGCACCCGATCCCAGTAGATCTGGAGATTGGTGGTGAGCCGAATGCGTCGAGTGCCCTGCGGCAATTTGCCCGTAAGATCGACGACGATAGTGCGAGGCAGGCCTGCAGGGAAACCCATATCTTCGATAACCCGCTTCCAGCTTCCATCGGGCATCTGCGCTTCGACATAGGGCGGAATCGGCTCCTGTCCAGACTGCCAGGCCGCATACATCGAGCTCGCACTGAAGTACTCGATGAACCCATCCAGCAGCAGGCGAAGCGGGTGCGTAGGGGACCACTCGCCAAGATCGAGCGTAAGCGAGTGTTTGTTCGCGTACCCCGCATAGCTCTGGTTGTGAAAGTCGCGAACATATTGATGATCGCGCGCGCGGAGTAACTGCAATACATCGCGACCCTGATCATCCCATGCGCCGGTTGGAGCATGAGCCGCAGTACTCACGATCGTCTTCTCTCTGGCAAATGGCTCTTCGCTCAGGAACCGTTCGTTGGGATAAACCTCGGTTCCTTCCGGATGATCGACCGCAACCAGGCGCAGTTGGTCCACGTAATTCACCTCTTCCATCGGTTCGCCAAACCGCAGGCTCAGATAACCGTTGCGTGCTTTCAACTGCGAACCTTCGACCTTGACCCACTCGTCCGGATCGGGCGTGTTTCTCGCAGTGGGAGAAACCCAGTGCCCCACGACCGCCGCACCAATCACATCCGTCACAAACTGGTACTTACTCCCGTCCCAGGCAAACAACACCGGGCAGGAGCTGCCGCGGCGATCCAGTTCTTTATAGGAGATGGATTTCACCGCGGCGACATCAATCTCATCCTGCGGTACGCCCGTTGGCCAGAGCATGCGCACGATATCCGCGTGATCGTTTTCGCCCAGGCCTGCGAGGATCTCCGGCGAGCCTTGTCCCAGGTAGCCGGACGCACCCGGAACTTCAAATTTCTGCCAGAGCCCGTTCGCGAATACCTCCACCTTGGTGCCGATCGCTGTCTTGTTATCTGCGAGACCCGCAAGGCTGATGCGCAGTGAGTGATTCTTATTGCCGCCCTCGTTTCGTAACAGCACCGGGTTCCCTTGAAGCTGAGTCACGATCAGATCCGCCGCTCCGTGGCCATCCGCATCGGTGGCCAGCACCGAGCGCGGGTCCTGAAGCTTGATCTTGTCCAGGCCGAGACTCTTGCTGACGTCCTCAAATCCGTCAGGACCCTTGTTACGAAAGACCCGCAGTTCCGGCTCCGTTCGCCGTTTCGACGACCGCCGCGAGATCGATCCAGCCGTCGTTGTCGATATCCACGGCCGTAACTCCCCACGCGCGATTGGCGTCGTTGATCGGCAACGGCACGCGTTCAAAACTCTTCCCGTCCACATTGCGCCACAGCGAAAGACCGGGTGATCCGGCGTGGGTCACTGCAACGTCCATCCAACCGTCTTTGTTGAAGTCCAATACCGCGAGACCCACCGACGGATGCCAGCTTTGAATCGCTGTATAAGCGGCGACGCTTTGAAGTGGCCCTCCCGCGGATTGGCGAAGAACGTTGGAGCGCCGGCCGATCCGCTGACCACCAGGTCGACTGCCCGGTCGTTATTGATGTCGCTCAGCACCGCACCCACCGTGTTGCCTTCGCCGCCAGCCCGGTTGGCTCGGTCCACTCGGTGAAGGTCGAGTTACCGTTGTTGCGCCACAGAACGTTCGGGCCTTTCGCATCGCCTTGCGCCAGCGCCTTTCCGGTGACCAGCAGGTCTACATCTCCGTCATGATCAAAATCGACGAAGGTGAGACCAGCCGGCTGGTTGAGGCTCTTGATACCCACATCGGCTGTGACATCCTTGAATTTGCCACCGCCCATGTTACGAAACAATACGACCCGGTCACTCATCGCGATGGCCAGGTCCGGTTTCTCATCCGCGTCAAAGTCGCCGACTGCGCAGGCCACGGCCTTTCCGCTCAGCGCCAGTCCGCTGGTCGCTTCGGCAATCTCTTCGAAGCCGTCGTTTCCCACGTTTTTGTAAGCACGGATCGCATGTTCCCCTTCCCCTAAGCTGATCAGGTCCAGCTTCCCGTCTCCATCGATATCCATCAGACATGCACCGCCGCCAAGCGCCGCGCTGTCTTTGGCCTTGTCAGCCGTCTGCGGACGCGGTTCCGATTGGCTTTTGCAACAGGGAGATCGGGATCATCGGGCCGACCTTCTGCCCGGGCAAACGCACGTCCTGCACCAGCGAATATTTGCCTTGTTCGCCATAGGTGTTGGTCATGGCCTGGGCAATCTTCTCGCGGGTGAGGTGCTGGTAGCGCTGGAAGTGTTCTTTGCTGGCGTCGGCCTTACCCGCGCGCTGCAACGCCCGCGCCAGCCCAAACTCGGCCGACGCATGCAGCGGATTCAGCTTCAGCGCGGTTTGATACTCCTCCACCGCCTTGTCGTAGCTTTGCGTTTGCAGGTAAAACGAGCCGAGAAAGTAGTGCGTATCCGGGTCGGCCGGATCTTTGTCGAGCACCTTCTGCAGATCTTCAATGCCTTCCGCGGACTTCGCCTGGCTCCGCCGCACCAGCCCAAGGTTGTACCAGACGCGCGGATTCGCGGGATCCATCGTCGCGGCATGTTCTAGTGCGGCCTGCGCCTCCTGCAGCTTTTCCAGGTACAGCAGGGCGATGCCCTTATTGATCTCCGCCGTGGTCAGCGAAGGATCGGCTTTCACAGCGTCATCGAACTTCGCGACCGCCTTCTCCTGCAGCTGCTGGTTCATCAGCGCGACGCCCAGATTATTCGAGCGAACTGCATCCACCTGCTTATCCGATTTGGTCGCTGCCACGCCTTGCAGGCACGCAAGCAAACGAAAGGAGGCAGCAGGCAAGCAAACGCAGTGGACGACGAGACACCAGAAAGCTTCTTTGTGAACGCGACATGTGGGCACATTATAGAAGAGCCGCGCAGGCGCTGGCCCGACTGCGGAGCTTGGCGATTCGGCTTTCTACACTCCATATGCAGGAACGTTGAGGATTGTTCGACACTTCAAAACAACTTGCGAGGTCGCTCCTGTCGCTACCGGGCTGGACAGCAGACTTCACGCAAAATAAAAGCGACAGCCCTCAGGCTGCCGCTGGTTGCGAATCGTGTCTGCTTGTTTAATAGATACGGAAATTGACTTCGATGCTGATGTCCACCGGTACAGCGTGTCCCTGGTACTGAGCCGGCTTGAACTTATACTGCCGCACCGCTTCGATCGCCTTTTCGTCAAGCCCCATCCCGAGTGGCCGCAGAATGCGAACCCGCTGGGGATTGCCCTGCGCGTCAACGATCAATTGCACCACGCAGATGCCCTGGTACTTCGCCCGGCGTGCTTCATCTGAGAACTCAGGATCGACAGAGTAGATGACCTGGGGCGCCATCACGCCGCCACCGACGTGGTAGAGACCGCCACCCGTGCCGCCGCCCGAGCCCGGACCGAATCCACCGCCGTCGCCCGAACCAAGGCCGCCGCGGTGTCCGCTGCCCATGCCACCGCCGGTGCCAGTGCCGTTCGAGGCCATCTGCACCTGGGTTGAGCTGGGCATACCCAGATTCGGCATGTTGGTGTCAGGCAGCTTGATATTCTGCGGCATCACGATGGTCGGTTCTACCGCGATCTTTGGATGATCAACCCTCAGGATCTGAGGCGGGGTGATTTGCTGTTTGGCAAACTTGGGCAGCTTGCCCTTGGATACGTCGACCAGGTCACGATCGCCGCCACCACCACCGCCGCCCATCGAGAGCTTGCTCTTGGGCGTGAGCGGAATGAATGGCGACACGTCCACATTGCTGACTTTGGTCTTGGGCGCAATCGCCCGCATGTGCATGCGGGCTTCGTAGATGAAGAGCGCGATCAGCCCGATGATGAGGGCGTGCATGCCAATTGCCGAGATCGTCGCTGCCGGTCCGCGTTTCTCGGCCAGCAGATCCTTGACCGGAATCGGAGTGGACGTTAACTCGAGAGGCGGTAGTTTCTTGGGGAAGAACAGGTCTTGAATACTGGCGCCCAGCGTCTTCCAGATGGGCTCGTCGCGGATAATCAGGTCGTCTGAGACCGGCTGCGAGGTCAGCTGCAAAGGGGGCTGTTTCGGAGAAGCAAACGCGTCGCGCAGGTTCGCAAAGAGCGATGTCCACATGGAGCCGTCGGCTTCATGCAGCAGGTCGGGCTCCTTCTCAGCGGCCTGTGTTCCCTTGTTTGGTTCCAGTTCCGGAGATGTCAAAAGCTCACTGCCCATAGATTCTTATTTGTCGATGAGGATTGGACCTCTTCGTACATCCCTTCATTATGGACGACTGCTGCCCCGCTTGTCTTCACTGAGGTTCCGGGGTATTCGATGGCGCAATAATCTGGCACTCCAGAAGCAGCGTAGACCGGTTTTCGATGGTAGGGCCCGGCTAAGGTCCGCACTTAATTACGTTAGACGCACGAACCCTGATGGAGTCACCGAAAATTTGCAGGTTCGGGGCAGATACAATGGAGTGTTCACACTGCTCAATTTCTATGGGAGACACGATGTCCGCTCCGCCGGAACTCAAGGCGACTCTTACACTTCCTCAGACCGACTTCCCCATGAAGGCCAACCTGCCACAGAACGAGCCCGCGCGGCTTGATTCCTGGGCCAAGCTTGGCATCTACAGCCGCATTCGGGAGGCAAGGAGGGGCGCGCCGACATACATCCTGCACGACGGCCCGCCTTACGCCGAACGGACCGATCCACCTCGGCCACGCTTTGAACAAGAGCCTGAAGGATTTCGTCGTCAAGTCCAAGACCATGCAGGGCTTCGATGCGCCTTACGTGCCCGGCTGGGATTGTCACGGTCTACCCATTGAGATCAAGGTGGATGAGCAACTAGGCCGGAAAAAGCTGGAGATGCCGGCTCTGTCCGTCCGTCGCGCCTGCCGCGAATACGCGCAGAAATACCTTGACCTGCAGCGCTCCCAGTTTGAGCGACTGGCGGTCTTCGGCCGCTTTCAGGACCCGTATTCCACCATGTCGCAAGGGCTACGAGGCCAAGATCGCCGAGACCTTCTTCGAATTCTTCGAGCGGGGTTTGTCTACAAGGGGTTGAAGCCGGTGTACTGGTGCATTCACGATCGCACCGCCCTGGCTGAGGCAGAGGTCGAGTATGAAATGCACACCAGCCCGAGCGTCTACGTCCGCTATGCGCTGACCAGTGACCCGGGTGCGATCGACCCTGCGTTGGCGGGTCTACCGGTCTGGACCATCATCTGGACCACGACTCCCTGGACGCTGCCAGCCTCCCTGGCCGTCGCCTTTCACCCGGAACTCGAGTATGTCGCCCTCAAGACATGTGGACGGCAATGTGTACATCGTTGCCGATGCGCTGGCTGCTTCCACACGCGAGGCATGCAATCTGCAGCAGGCGGTCGAGATCGCCCGTTTCCCCGGCAAACGGCTCGATCGCGTGACGTTTCAACATCCTTTTCTGGAGCGCTCGATCCTCGGCGTCAACGCCGATTACGTGACCACGGAGCAAGGTACCGGCGCTGTCCACACGGCGCCCGCTCATGGCGCGGACGACTTCTATACCGGCGGCCGCTATGGCCTCGATCAGACCTGCAATGTCGACGATGCGGGCCGCATTCACAACGGCCTGCCCGCCTACGAGGGACTCACGGTCTTCCAGGCGAACCAGCCGATCATCGAACTGCTGCAATCCAATGGCTCGCTGCATGGGGCGTTCGGACATCTACCACTCCTATCCGCATTGCTGGCGCTGCCACAACCCGATCATCTTCCGCGCGACCGAGCAGTGGTTCATCGGCATGGAGACACCGATGCAGCGCGCGGACGGCACCGAAACGACCTTCCGCCAGCGGGCCCTTGAAGAGATCCGCCGGGTAAAGTGGGATCCCAAGTGGGGCGAAGAGCGCATCTCGAACATGATCGCCACCCGCCCGGACTGGTGTATCTCGCGCCAGCGCATCTGGGGCGTGCCCATCGCGGTCTTCCTGTGCCAGAGGTGCCATAAGCCGCTCAACCATCCGGCCGTGAACCGGAGCATCGTGGAACTCTTCAGCCGCGAAGGCGCGGACGCCTGGTATGCCCACGAAGCATCGGACCTGCTGCCCGCGGGTACGGCCTGTCCAGACTGCGGGAACACCGAGTTTCGCAAGGAAATGGACATCGTCGATGTCTGGTTTGAATCGGGCGCAAGCTGGCACGCGGTGCTCGAAGCCGATCCCGAACTGCGCTTCCCGGCCGACTTCTACACCGAAGGCGGAGACCAGCACCGCGGCTGGTTCCACTCCTCGCTGCTCACTTCGGTAGCCATTCGCGATTGTGCGCCTTACAAGATGGTGGCGACCTCCGGCTGGACGCTGGATGAGCAGGGCCGCGCCATGTCGAAGTCTCTCGGCAACGTGGTCGATCCGGTCGACATCGCCAAGCGTCTCGGCGCTGAGATCGTGCGTCTCTGGGTCGCTTCCGTCGATTTCCGCGAAGACGTCGCCGCCAGCGAAAACCTGATGCAGCGCGTTGCCGACAACTACCGCAAGCTGCGCAATACCTTCCGGTTCCTGCTTGGAAATCTGCAGGGCTTCGATCCGGCGAGAGATGCTGTCGCCTTCGAAGATCTGCTTCCGCTCGATCAATACATGCTCGCGCGCACTCGCGAGGTCACCGAAAAGATCCTCAGCTTCTACGATCAGTTCGAGTTTCATCGCGTGTATCAGACCATCAATGAATTCGCGGTGGTCGATCTGAGTTCGCTCTACCTCGACGTGCTCAAGGACCGGATGTACACCTTCGCGCCGGCCAGCCTCGCGCGACGCTCCGCCCAGACCGTGCTGTGGAAGATAGCCGAAGCTCTCGTCAGGATGATTGCGCCCATCCTGAGCTTCACCGCCGAAGAGATCTGGAGCTACCTGCCCCGGCTTGATGGCCGGGAAATCAGCGTGCACGTTGCCCTCTTTCCCAAGCCGGAAGATCTGGCCCCCGGGACGACCAAGGCTTTGCTGGAAGATTGGGCTCGGTTGCTGGATGTTCGCACGCAGGTCCTGCTGAAACTGGAGGAGCAGCGGAAAGAGAAGGCCATCGGCAAAGCCCTCGAAGCCAGGATCCTCATTGAATCGGACCAGCAAACCGCCCTGCTCCTCAACAACTACCGATCATCCTTAAAGGAATTGTTTAACGTTGCTCAGGTAGAAGTTCAGGAAGCGGCAAGCGACCGCCGGGCCCGTCGGTGTGACGGTGTTGCCTGCCACCGGCCTGAAATGCGAACGCTGCTGGAATTACCGGACTGACGTCTCAGCCTACGGCGCATGGCCCTCGGTATGTGGCCGCTGCCAGGAGGCGCTGAAGGAGATGGGCATCGCGCCGCCCGCAGTGGAAGGAGCTGCCACTCGATGAGCGTTCATGAAGAATTGGAAACCGGCGCAGTTCAGGTGCGCGCGGCAAGAGACTGGCGGCCGTGGCTGCTGCTGCTCTCCGCCCTGGTGATTTTGCTCGATCGCATCACCAAGCACTGGGTAAGCGCCCATCTGGAGATCGGGGATTCCATCCCGGTCATTCCCCGGGTCTTCGAGATCTCCCACGTGCTCAACCCCGGCGCTGCCTTCAGCCTGTTTATGGACTCCAGTTCACCGGAGCGGGTGCGCCTGATGCTGATCGCATTTTCGCTGCTTGCGGCCGTCGTGGTCACGGTATTCCTGGTCAGACTGGGGCGGCAGCTCAACGCGACCTCCGTCGCATTGGCGCTGGTGTTGGGAGGAGCCATCGGGAACGTCGTATGACCGCATCCAGTTCGGAACGGTCATCGATTTCCTTGAGGTGCACATCATGGATTACCACTGGCCTGACTTCAACATTGCCGATTCGGCCATCGTGGTTGGCGCGATTCTGCTGCTGCTGGATGCGTTGCGCAGCAGCAAAACGCCCAGCTCTGTCTAGCTGCGGGGAAACGAGCCCTAACCTTATAATCAATTCTGCGGGAATGTTCCCGTGCCTTCCCGGCGAGCATTTACCGGGAACCTGAAGCAGCTACGCTGCTCAACAGAAAACATTCCTTGCCGCACCAAAGACGCGGCGACTCACAAGTGCTTACCGTTTCCGCGGTGAGAGGGTGGCTGTTTTTTTGCAAATGGAGTCTCATTGACTGACCAGATCGTCATCCGCGGCGCGCGGACTCACAATCTGAAGGGCATCGACTGCGATATTCCTCACGGCCAGTTGACGGTCGTCTCCGGGGTCTCGGGTTCGGGCAAGTCGTCGCTCGCCTTCGATACCATCTACGCTGAGGGCCAGCGCCGCTACGTCGAGTCGCTCTCGGCCTACGCGCGCCAGTTTCTCGAACGCATCGAGAAACCCGACGTCGACCTGATCGATGGCCTGGCTCCGGCCATCGCCATCAAGCAGAAGAACTCGACGCAGGAACCCGCGTTCCACCGTCGCCACCGCCACCGAGATCTACGACTACCTGCGCCTGCTGTATGCGCGTTGCGGGGTCACGCACTGCCTGATCTGCGACGGAATTGTCCGCCGCGACACGATCGACGAGATTGCCGCCGCAGTGCTGGCGCTGGGCGAAGGCACACGTCTTCATGCAATTTTTCCAGTCGAGCGGCAGGCAGATTCGGCCGCTCCGGAAGAAGCAGCCAAGCCAGCCAAACGGGGCCGCAAGCCGGCGAAGAAGGCCGCGACTTCACCGCTGACCGATGCCCTTCGCGAACGGTTCACCGACCTGCGGAAGCGCGGATTCAATCGGCTCTACCAGAAGGGCCAGATCTATGAGTTCTCCACGCCGGAATCCCTGCTGGAACTCGATCTGACACAGCCGGTCTTTGTCCTGGTGGACCGCATTGTTGTCTCCCCTGAGAACCGCGCCCGCATTGTCGACTCGGCCGAAATCGGCTATCGCGAGGCCGGCGAGATCCTGTTCGAAATCGTGCCTCGGGATGCGGAGCCCGAGGAACGCCAACGCCTACGCTTCTCCATGGCCTTCGAGTGCAAAAACTGCCATCGCGCCTACCGCGAACCGGAGCCGCGCCTCTTCTCCTTCAACAACCCGTTCGGCGCCTGCCCGCGTTGCCAGGGCTTTGGCAATACCGTCGATTTCGACCTCGATCTCATCATTCCCGACAAATCGAAGACGCTCGAGGACGGCGCGATCGATCCCTGGACCCGGCCCAAGTACCGGCCCTACTTCACCGAATTGAAGAAGGCGGCGAAAGCTCACCTCATACCCATGGATGTGCCGTGGTACGACCTGCCCGAAGATCAGCAGGAGTTCATTCTCGAGGGGCACGGAACCTTCCTCGGCATTCGCGGCTTCTTTGCCTACCTGGAGCGCAAGAAGTACAAGCTGCACGTGCGCGTGATGTTGAGCAAATATCGCGGGTACGCGCTCTGTCCTGAGTGCAAGGGTCAGCGCCTGCGCGCCGAGGCACGCGCCGTTCGGCTTGGCGGCCGCAACATCTGCGAGGTCTCCGGGCTCACCATCCGGGCCGCCAACGAGTTCTTCAGCGCGCTGATCGCTCAGCCCGATGCAAACCGAGATTGCCGGCAGCATCCTGACCGAGATTCAGCAGCGGCTCCATTTTCTCGACGCAGTCGGACTCGACTACCTGACGCTCGACCGGCTCGCCTCGACGCTGTCCGGCGGCGAATCGCAGACGCATCCAATTGGCGACTTCGCTCGGTTCCCGGCTGGTCGGCGCGCTCTATGTGCTGGACGAACCCTCGATCGGGCTGCACACGCGCGATACCGCCAAGCTGATCCGCATCCTTGAAGAACTACGCGACCTGGGAACACCATCCTGGTCGTCGAACATGATCCCGATGTCATTCGAGCAGCGGACTACCTGCTGGACCTGGGCCCCGGTGCCGGCGAATACGGTGGCCGTATTCTCGCTGCTGGGACGGTCGCCGAGGTGGAGAAGAATCCGGATTCCATCACCGGTCGCTATTTAAACGGGCAGCTCACCATCCCTGTTCCCAACCGCCGCCGCGAACCCGGCAAAGAATGGCTGAGATTGCGTGGAGCGCGCATTCACAATCTCAAGGGCGTCGATTGCGACATTCCGCTCGGCATGCTGGTCTGCGTTACCGGCGTGTCCGGCTCCGGCAAATCCACTCTGGTACACGATGTGCTGTTCCGCGCCGTCTCGCAGGCACTGGGCAAAAATGAAGGCAGCGACCCCACCAATCTTTACCGCGAGCTGAAGGGCGTCGATCGTCTGAACGACGTGGTGCTGGTAGACCAGGCGCCGATCGGACGAACCCCTCGTTCCAATCCCATCACCTATATCAAGGCGTTCGATTCCATCCGCGAACTCTTCGCCTCGCAACCGGAAGCGCAGCGGCGAGGCTATGCCGCCGGCCATTTCTCCTTCAACGTTCCCGGCGGCCGGTGCGACGTTTGCGAAGGAGACGGCACCGTCACCGTCGAAATGCAATTCCTCGCCGACGTCGAGCTTCCCTGCGAAGAGTGCAATGGCACCCGTTACAAGTCGAGCGTGCTCGAGATCAAGTACAAGGGCAAAAACATCCATGAAGTGCTCGCGATGACCGTTAAGGAAGCGCTGCGATTCTTTACCGGGCATCCGCGCATCCTCGACAAGATCGCGGTGCTGGACGAGGTTGGGCTCGGCTATGTCCGCCTCGGCCAATCGGCAACGACGCTCTCCGGAGGAGAAGCACAGCGGGTGAAACTTGCTGCCCATCTCTCTTCCGGACGGTCGGCCAGCGCCAGCTCTGCGGCCAAAGCAGTCCGCAGCCGGGTGCTCTACATTCTCGACGAACCGACGACCGGGCTGCATTTCGACGACGTGAGCAAACTCCTTACCGCGTTTCGCAAGCTGATCGATGGCGGCGGATCGCTACTGGTCATCGAACACAACCTGGACGTGATCAAGTCGGCCGACTGGGTCATCGATCTGGGACCGGAAGGTGGATCGGCAGGCGGCCAGATTGTCGCCACCGGAACGCCGGAACAGATCGCGCAGGCACCGAATTCGCACACAGGTTTCTGGCTCGCCCGTGTGCTCACGCCGCAGACGCAGCCGGCCCCGGAAATGGTCGTTTCCGAATGAGGTCTCCCTGCCGAATCGCTTTACTCTCGCTCTTGGTGGCAGCGCCTCTTGCCTTGGCCCAGCAGGCTCCTCCGCCTCCGGGAACGCAGACTTCGGATGCACACTCTCAAGAACCGCAGCCAAGGTCCGTCTGCGTCTGAAGAGCCCTTGGCGGCGCCCGAATCGGAGATTGCCGCTAAGAACTTCGACGCGGCGCGCCCGCAGCTGGAGAAGTTTCTATCCACACACCCGGCGGATGCTCGAGGTTTGTTCGATCTGGGATACGTAGAGGACGCGCAGGAACACACTGACGCTGCCGCCAGCAATTACCGCAAGGCGATTGCTGCCGATCCCAGGCAGTTTGAATCGCGGGTCGCTCTCGGATTGCTGCTGGCGCGTCAGGGCAAAAACGATGAGGCTCGCGAACAGTTGTCCGCCGCCGCGAACCTTGAACCTGTCCCCCCAAGTCCCGAGGCCAAAGCGCAGG
The DNA here is from genome assembly GCA_963748555.1 of uncultured Acidobacteriaceae bacterium. GTDB lineage: Bacteria > Acidobacteriota > Terriglobia > Terriglobales > Acidobacteriaceae > CAWKKW01. Next base: position 184,287 of record CAVVJK010000013.1, on the reverse strand, counting down.
CTCTGCGCGCACTCGCTCGCCTCGATCGCAGCAGCGACCCTTCGGCCGCAAAAGCCGCACTGCTCAAGGCGCTCTCGCTCAGCCACGAAACTCCGGATGACACGCTGCTGACTGCGGAGATCGCTGAGGCCAGCGGCGATGATGAGACTGCGCTCGCCGCCTACCGCCGCGTCCTCGCGCAGCAACCGGACTCCTCCGCCGGTACCGCTGGCCTCGTGCACCTGCTCCTCAAAGACAAGAAGTACGCCGAAGCCGAGCCCCTCTTGCGCAGCGCTCTCACCCGCGATCCCGACGACCCGGCGCTGAATTCTCAGCTTGCGACCACCTTGACGGCGGAAGATAAGCAGGCTGAGGCTCTCACCGTGCTCGAGAAGCTGCACCAGATCGAACCCGCCAATGCGCAGGTCACGGCCATGTTGGCCGACGCTTACACCCAGGGTGGAGATGCCGCAAAAGCCGACCCCTTGTTTGTGGAATTGCTCAAGAACTCACCCCAGGATGCGGACCTGCTGGTTTCCAGGGGAGAAAACCTCATTCGCCAGCAGCGGTACTCCGAAGCCCTGCCGATCCTGCAAAACGCAGTCAAGCTCAAGCCCGAGGACGGCGACGGATGGAGCAATTTGGCCTTTGCTGCCTCCGAGTTGAAGCAGAACACCGTCACACTGGAAGCTCTTACCATGCGGTCAAAGTATTTAGAAGAGACCCCTGCAACATACTTCCTAAGAGCAACCGCATACGATAACCTCCATCAAACCAAGCAAGCGGCGGAGTACTACAAGAAATTCCTTCAAGCCGCGCACGGTAAGTTCCCGACTCAGGAGTGGCAGGCGCAACATCGGCTGATCGCCCTTGAAAGACATTAGAATTCAACGCAAGCGTTCCGTGGCACCCAGGGAGGTGCATCATGCGGTTCGTAGCAGTACTGGCTCTCTTTACCATCGTTTCCGTCCCCGCCGCTTTCGCGATTGACGAGTCCACCCCTGACAGTCAAGCTATTGCAGCCCTGGAGACACGCGCCGCGCAGGCGGCTCCCAAAGATCAGTGCTTCCTCTACGCTGAACTGGTTCACAAGATGACGGAGCTTGCCGGAAAGCAGCTGTCCATCGGCAATTTCCAGGAAGCCTCCGCCTCCATCCAGGTAGTGCAGCACTATGCCTCGAAGATTCACATGGGCGTAGCCGACGATTCGAAGCGCCTCAAGAACGCTGAGATCCTGATGCGCCATACGGCGTTCCGCCTCAAGGACATCATGTCTGCGGCCGCTCTCGATGACAGGCCCACGCTCGAAGTCGACGTTGAAGCAACTGGACCAGGTGCAGTCGGAACTGATGCTCCAGGTATTCAAGCGCTAACTGGCCGACTTTCCTTTCGGGTTCGGTGCGGATGTTCAGTGCGTATATTGACTGGCTGCCGTTGAACCTGCATCTCAAAGGGCTGACCATGCGACGCGCCACCTTTCTCGTGCTTGCTCTTGCCCTCAGCGCTTCCTGTCCGCGCCGCTGACTGCCTCCGCGCAAGCCGGCAAAGATCCTCTCAATGACGAGGAAATCGATCAGATTCGAGAGATGGCGGACCGGCCCGCCGAGCGGGTCAAGCTCTACCATAAGTTCATTGAGCAGCGCATCGCCGCCATCAAGCAGATGGGCAGCGATCGCAAGGTACAGGACCGCCCGGCCAAGCTGCGCAATCTGATGGAAGAGTTCACGCGCCTCTCGGATGAACTGCAGGACAATCTCGACGGCTACGACGAGAACCACGCGGACGTTCGCAAGGCGCTGAAAGATCTTGTCCCAGCCAGCGCGAAATGGCCCGATGTGCTCAACTCGCTCCCGGCCGATCCGTCGTATGATTTCGCTCGCAAGACGGCGCTCGAAGCAGCGATGAGCACGTCCGACGAAGCCAAGAAGCTCCAGGAGAGCGAAGAAAAATACTTCGCCACCCACAAGCCAGACAAAGATACGGTGAACAGCCCCAACACCACCAAGCCAGAGTCGAAGTAGGTTTGCATGGGAACGCTCCTGAGGGCGGCAAACGCGTCGCGCAATCAGGCCGGCGCATCGCGGAATCAGGCTGAGCGCGTCCGGGACAGTACCTTCGTAAGACATTTCCTAAGTTCTTTTCATGAGAACTCGTTCATCCGCATCAGCATCTTCCAATGGTCAACCGATGACGCAGTAAGGGTGCGCTTCTTGCCGCCCCACTCTGTCGTTCGAGGTTGGCATGCGTCAGCGGCTATTCTTCTTTTACTTCTGACCATTGGAATGGCGCGGCCCTGTGCTGCCCAGACTCTGCGCCCAGTCCAGCGCGACCGAAGATCTCCTCAGCATCCGGCCTGCGGCCCGGATTCAGCGCCCTATCGATGACACAGAAAGGGTCTCTCTTCCCGGCAATCATCCCACTTTCGCCCGACCAGAATTCGCGACCGGAGCCGTCTCCGCCGACACCCAACTCGAGCGCATGATCCTGGTCCTCTCGCCGGCCCCGGAGCAGAAGAAGGCTCTCGTTTCGCTGCTTGCGGCGCAGCAGGATCCTTCTTCTTCGGAATATCACCGCTGGCTCACTCCGGAAGAAGTTGGCCTTCGCTTCGGAGTGGACGACGCCGATCTGCAACAAGTCACCGCGTGGCTGGGCTATCACGGGTTCACGGTGGAGTTGGTCAGCAGCAGTCGAAACAGCCTCGTGTTCAGCGGATCAGCGAGCCAGGTCCAGGCAGCCTTTCATACGCCCATCCGCCGCTATCAGGTTGCAGGACAGAGTCATTTGGCCAATGCCAACGACCCGCAAATTCCGGCAGCTTTGGCGGGAATCGTCCAAGGCGTGGTTTCGTTGCATGATCTACGGACCCGGCCTCTCCATACCGCTCGCCAGCTCGATCCGCTCTACACCAATGCGGGCGGTCACTATCTGTCCCCTGCGGACTTTGCCACCATCTACGACCTGGGTCCTTTGTATCAGCAATACACCGATGGCACCGGGCAATCGATCGCCGTGGTCGGCCGTTCCAACCTCCACCTGAGCGATGTCCGGCAGTTTCGGAGCGCCTTCGGTCTGCCTGCCAGAGACCCGGTCGTCCTGCTCAATGGGCGAGACCCCGGAACAGCAGACAGGGACGATCTCAACGAAGCCACGCTCGACGTGGAGTGGGCTGGAGCAGTGGCGAAAAACGCCGGCATTGAATTCGTAACCACCGCCTCAACCAATGTGACGGATGGAGTCTACCTGTCCGCTCAATTTGCCGTCGATCACAACCTCGCGCCCGTTTTGAGCATGAGCTATGGCCTGTGCGAATCTTCGTTGGGCAGCGCGGAGACCACGTTTCTCAACAACCTGTGGCAGCAGGCAGCGGCCCAGGGAATCACGGTGGTCGTTTCGTCAGGAGACAGCGGAGCAGCCGGGTGCGACCCCGCCACTGCCGCGTCTGCCACCAAGGGCCTTGCGGTGAATGGGCTGTGTTCCACGCCCTACAGCACCTGCGTCGGCGGCACGCAGTTCGACGACACCGAAGCCGCCAGCCTTTACTGGAGCGGCGTCAACGATGCGACCGGCAATTCCGCTCGAAGCTACATTCCCGAACGAGCATGGAATGAAGCGGGCGGGTCAGGCTTGTGGTCGAGCGGTGGTGGCGCGAGTGCAATTTACGCCAAACCTTCATGGCAGACATCGGCTGGCGTACCGGCCGATGGCAAGCGTGATGTCCCGGACGTCTCTCTGGCGGCAGCGGGCCATACCGCCTATCTGGTCTTCGTGAATGGCAACAAGTACGGCTTCAGCGGTACCTCTGCCGCGGCGCCGGCGTTCGCCGCCCTGATGGGATTGGTGAATCAAAGCAGTCATTCGCGGCAAGGCAATGTAAACCCTGCGCTCTATCGGTTAGCTGCGCAACAACTGGCCGGCACCGGTCCGGCGGTGTTCCACGATATCGTTGCGGGCGATAACAGCGTCCCGGGCCTCACGGGCTTCCAGGCCTCTGCCGGATACGATCGGGCCACCGGCCTTGGCTCGGTGGATGCTTTTGAGTTGGTGACCCATTGGAGCGAATCGAACGCCGTCCCTGCCCTGACGCTTTCGCTCTCAACACAAACTCTCAACCTGATCGCGGGATCGACTACAGATCTTACCCTTACAACCTCCGTAAGCGGCGGATTCGATCTACCGGTCGCCTTCTCGTTCAGCACTCTGCCCATGGGTGTGAATGCAAGCTTTTCTCCTGCAGGGTTATCCGCGCCCGGAGCAGGTTCCAGCGCCCTCCACTTCACTTCGAGTACGCTTGCCGTTCCAGGAACGTTTTCCGTTGTCCTCACAGCCTCAAGCGCCGTTCAGACGCGGAGCATCACACTCGTGCTCACGGTGCTGCCTGCCCCGAACTTCAGTCTCAGCGCCGCCTCCACCTCGATCGACCTGCAAAGTGGCGGTCAGGCTTCCAGCCGGATCGCGATCGCCGGAAACAGCACCTTCTCCTCTTCTGTCCAGTTCGCAGTGACCGGTGCACCGGCGGGCATGTTCGTCAGCTTCGCGCCTGCCGTGCTGGCCGCGCCCGGAACTGGCAACAGCACCGTCTTCGTCTCTGTCTCTTCCCGGGTCGCACCCGGAACCTACCCCTTGCTGGTGACGGCAACTGGGGCGGGTGTCTCGCACTCCATCGCGACTGAGTGTGCAGATCTCCAGCTTTTCTTTGACGCTATCGAACGCCAGCCTCGCACTGTCCCCCGGGGGCACCGGCAGCCTCAAATTCTTCATCGCAGGCGCTGTCACGGTTTCATACGCCGGTCACCCTCGTGATTGCCGGGCTGCCACCCGGCGTCACCTACAGCGTGCATCCCGCCAGTGTGGTCCTCGCAAACGGCAACACGGGGTATCTCCTCTTCGCCGCATCTGCGACGGCTCCGCTCGGTTCCCGGACCGTTTTGCTGACCGCATTTGCAGACGGGACATTCAAGACCATTCCACTGCTCATTCAAGTGAATGCGCCGTCCACTTTGAGGATTTCCGCCCCGGTGAGCATCCTCATCCGAGGCTCGTCCATGAGGCGTCCGGTCACCATCCGGGGCATGCCTTCGCCGGCAGTTTCACGGAAGAGCAGCGGCTTGCCCACCCGAGGTACGGCTACGTTCTTTCCGCCCTCTGTTCCCATATCTTGTTCCGGAAGCAGCGAACTGCCCTGGCCGGCTTCCAGTTCTGCTCTGCTGGGAGTCCGACGGATGTACTGAGGCCGGAGCGGATACGCTGGAAACCATCCCAGCGCAACCAGTCCCCAAGCATAAGCGCAACAGTCCCGAAGGCGCAACCAGCCCCGAAGTAGACCCAGCCTTGGACGTTGCTCAGAATCCAGATAGCGCCCGCTAGTATGATGAAACGCGATTGTGGGTGCTCTCGTCTCTAACTCATCCATGCGGATTACGCGACGCCGTCGAGCCATTGCCCTGTTCATTACGCTCGGGGTGTGCATGGCCGGACTCGCCATCACCCTCAACGTCGGCTGGATCATTCTGAACTGGCGCCGGCTGGTGCCGATGGTGCTCGGCATTCCTTTTTTCGGGCTGCTGATCGCCGGCGTGATCCTCAATACCATCTTCCTGGTGCGCGAAGTGCGTCGCAATGAACGCCACGACAGCTTCCTGAATGCGGTCACGCATGAGCTCAAAACGCCGATTGCCTCCATTCGCCTGTACCTGGAAACTCTGCAGCGCCGCACCTTGACCGAAGAGCAGCGGCAGGAGTTCTACGGCATCATGCTGCAGGACAGCGGCCGGCTTCTCGCAACCGTGGAACAGGTGCTCAAGGCGGGAGAGGTCGGTCACAAACCGAAGGACCATGCGCGCTCCAGCATCGAGATAAAGGCCCTCGCGACAGATTGCATCGCCATGACACTGCAACGCCACCACCTACCGGCCGGCGCGATTACGCTCGACATCGAAGAGCACCCGATTCCCTTCTTCGTGCGCGGCAATGCCGAGGATATCCAGACCGCCGTGCTCAACCTGCTCGACAACGCAATCAAGTATTCCCCGCCGGGAGCCCCGGTCCAAGTGCAGTTGGCGATGGAAGACGACGCCTGGATCATGCTGCGCGTCAAGGATGAGGGACTGGGGATCCGTCCAGCACACTTGAAGCGCATTTTCCGCCGGTTCTATCGCGTGCCCACGCGCGCCAGCTTGAAAAGGGGCGGAACAGGCCTGGGGCTGTTTCTCGTACGCTCGATCGCCAGACAGCACGGCGGCGATGCAACCGCACTGAGCGACGGCGAAGGGAAAGGCTCCACCTTTTGCCTGCGACTGCCTCGAATGCTCTCTCCCAAGCTGGAAGAGCATACTTAGAAGCACGAGGAGTCCATGGCGGACGGCGAAAACATACTGGTCGTGGAAGATGAAGCGCACCTTGCGCAGGGCTTGTCGTTTAACCTGCAGGCCGAGGGATTCGCAGTGCGGATCGAGGGAGATGGTGAAGGCGCGCTGCGTGCCCTGGCCGGGGATCACGGATTCTCCGCCGTGCTGCTGGACGTGATGCTGCCCGGCAAAGATGGATTTGAAGTGGTGGCCACTCTCCGCGAGCAACAGAATTATGTTCCTGTCCTCATGCTGACGGCGCGGGGACGCCCAGAAGATGTGCTGCGCGGATTTGCGGCTGGGGCGGACGACTACCTCGCCAAGCCCTTCGATCTCTCGATTCTGCTCGCCCGATTGCATGGCCTTTTGCGAAGGATGGCGTGGCATAGTCCCGCTGCTTCGGTTGAACTGGAGTATGTGGCGCACGAGTCTGATTCTGAACCGGGCCGCTTTGAATTTGCAGGCCGCGTGATCGACTTTGACGCTCTGGAATTGACTACCCCGAGCAAAATCATCCGCCTCACACTCATGGAAGGCGATCTGCTGCGATACCTGGTGCGACATCGCGGACGCATCGTCTCTAGAAAAGAAATCCTCGAGCAGGTATGGCGCGTGCACGAAGACACGGACACGCGAGCGATCGACAACTTCGTCGTGCGGCTGCGGCGCTATCTTGAGGATGAACCGTCGGAGCCCCAGTTCCTGCAAACGGTGCGCGGCGTGGGCTACCGCTTTCTGCCCGTATCCACCGCGTCCTGAGTCGTCCTTCCTCCGCAGACTCTGGCCCTCTGGGGCGAGCCTTCCTTCCCGGCCCACCACTCTGCCCGCATCTTCCATACCTGCTCCAGCATCCAAGGTATACGATAGGGGTAGGGGGTATGTCATGTCAGAGATCACATTGAGAATTGAAGGGATGCATTGCGGCGCTTGCGTGCGCAGGGCCACCCAGGCGTTGCAAAAGGTGCCTGGAGCCGAAGTGCAGGAGGTTCAGATCGGGGCCGCGCGCGTTACCTTGCCGAGTGAAGCTGGTGCTGCCAGCTTGATCGAGTCGCTGCAGAAAGCTGGATTTCCAGCGCATTTGGAGTCCTGAGATGGCGCCCACCGAAACGACCACGGAGACGACCCGTTTCCCGGTGATCGGCATGACCTGCGCGGCGTGCCAGGCGCACGTGGAGCGCAGCCTGCGCAGTACGCCCGGCGTGGTTTCGGCAGATGTGAACTTGATGTCTCACAACGCGCAGGTGGTCTACGATCCCACTCAGACTCACATCGAGACGCTGGTCGAGGTGGTTCGCGAATCCGGCTACGACGCTGCCTTGCCCTCGGCGGAAACGACCGCGATCGACCCGGAGGCACAGGCAGAGGAACTGCGCGAAGAAGGTCATCTGAAGGTCCGGGCCATTGCGACTCTTATCGCGGGCGCAATCGCCATGCTTCTGTCGATGCCGCTCATGATGGCGGGGTCAGCTCATTCCTCGATGAGTTTTGCGGGTCGCTGGCTTGAGGCCGTCGCGCCGATCCTCTTTCGCATTCCTGTGCCTGTGCTGGAGTATCTGCTCCTTGTGCTGGCCGTGGCCGGTATGATCTGGGCCGGCTCCGCCATCTATCTCGCAGCCTGGAACGCCCTTCGCCACCGCACCACGAACATGAACACCCTGGTGGCCATCGGCACAGGCGCCGCGTTTCTCTACTCGGCTCTGGCGACAATCACTCCCGGCCTGTTCCTGCGACATGGCCTGCGTCCCGATGTTTACTACGAATCGGTGCTCCTCATTCTTGGATTTCTGCTGCTGGGCCGCTGGCTTGAGTCGCGGGCCAAGCGCCGGACACTGGACGCGATTCGTGCCTTTACCCTGCTGCAGCCGCAGACCGCTCGCGTTCTCCGCGAGGGCCAGGAGCTTGAACTACCGCTCGCGTCCGTGGTCAGCAACGATGTGGTCGTCGTTCGCCCCGGTGAGCGCATTCCGGTCGACGGAATTATTTTGAAGGGCGCCAGCAGCGTCGACGAATCGCTGATTACCGGGGAGTCGCTGCCGGTGCTTCGCAGCGTGGGCGATCGCCTCATTGGCGGCTCGTTGAACTACGATGGCGCCTTCGAATATCGCGCCACCTCCATCGGCAGCGCCAGCGTTCTCGGACAAATGCTGCGGCTGATGGAAGCCGCGCAATCTTCGCGCGCTCCGATGCAACAGCTGGCCGACCAGGTCAGCAGCATCTTCGTGCCGGTCGTATTGGTCATCGCTGCGGTTACGTTTATCGCCTGGGCCGCGTTCGATTCGCCGAGCCGCGCATTCGCGATTGCGGTCGCGGTGCTGGTCATCGCTTGCCCCTGCGCCATGGGTCTCGCCGTGCCGGCGGCGCTGGTGGTCGGAGTCGGTCGGGGCGCGCAGCTTGGAATCCTGTTCAAGGGCGGCGAATCGCTGGAGCGTCTCGGCCGTATCGACACCCTTGCCTTCGATAAGACGGGCACCCTCACTCTGGGCAAGCCGCAGATTACGGGCGTCGCTCCCGTGCCTGGTTTTTCTGAAGCCAAGCTGGTCGGGCTTACCGCGTCGCTTGAGCAGCGGTCCGAACATCCGCTGGCGCGGGCGGTCCTGGATTACGCCGAAGACCGCCAAATCTCGCTCTCCGCGGTGTCCGACTTACGCGTCTTTCCAGGCATGGGCGTCTCCGGGATCGTGGAAGGCCAGCAGATTGCCGCCGGGAATGCCGCGCTGCTGAATCACCTGGCCATCGAGCATCCGGCTGAACAGCTAAACCCGAACGGCGCAACCCGACTCTACGTTGCCGAGTCCGGCAGGTATGCGGGCGCCTTCGATGCGAAGGATCAACTGCGGGAAGGCGCTGCCGCAGGCTGTTCGACAGCTGCAGCAACTCGGAGTCAAGGTGCTGATGTTGACTGGCGACAGCGCCGCCGCAGCGAAGGAGATCGCAGACCAGCTCTCGCTCGACGAGTACGCGGCGGAACTCTTGCCGGATCAGAAGCTGGCGAAGATCCGGGAGCTTCAGGCGAAGGGCAGCAAAGTTGGAATGGTGGGAGATGGCATCAATGATGCCGCCGCTCTCGCCCAGGCGGATGCCGGCCTGGCGATCGGAACTGGGACGGACCTGGCGCGGGAAGCCGGAGACGCCATCCTGCTGCGCGGCGATCCGGAGTCGATCGTGGTCGCCATGTTGCTCGCACGGCAGACGCTGCGGGTTATGCGCCAGAATCTCGGTTGGGCTCTCGCTTACAACGTGTTGGGAATCCCAATCGCCGCTGGACTGCTGTATCCCTTCTTTGGACTCCTGCTGAGCCCCTCGATCGCGGGTGCGGCCATGGCGATGAGTTCTGTGAGTGTGCTGGCCAACAGCCTGCGACTCAGGAGGTTTCACTCGAAATGAGCGCTCCCAAACCGCCTCAATCGCGCCGCCGGCTGCGCCTGCGGGTCCGACAGAAAAGCGCTGGCCGTGTCGCCGGAGATCAAGTCGGCTGCTCTGCGCAGGCTGAACCGCATCGAAGGCCAGGTTCGCGGCCTGCAGAAGATGGTCGAGGAGGAGCGCTATTGCGCCGACATCCTCGTGCAGATTTCCTCGGTACAGGAGGCGCTTCGCGGCGTGAGCAGGCACCTCATGCGCAACCATCTTCGCCACTGTGCCAGCGACGCCATTCGTAAAGGCTCGACTGAAGCAGAGGCGATGTACGACGAAATACTCGATCTCGTGTACCGGCATGCCCGCTAGCCAGCCGCAGGTCCGCCGCTCACTGTAGACTGGGTGAGGATAGATACCTGTGCGCATTCTGACCCGCTACATGTTGCGTGAAGTGCTCTCGCACGCTCTGATCGGCGGAGCGCTCTTCACCTTCATTCTCTTCATTCGAGACCTGGGCCGCATCCTCGAACTGGTGGTGCGCAACAGCGCTTCGCTGCACAACGTGGCGGAGATTTTCCTTTTCATGCTGCCCAACGCGTTCACCGTCACCATCCCCATGGCGGTGCTGGTCGGCATACTGCTGGGACTCAGCCGCTTGGCCGCCGACAGCGAAATCACCGCGATGCGCGCCTCTGGCATCGGCGTATGGACGTTTGTCCGTGTGGTTTCGATGGTCGCGATCTTCGCCTGGCTGCTAGGCATGGCGAACTCGTTCTACTTCGCTCCGAAAGCTGCTTCTTCGCTGATTCGGCTTGAAAACGAGTTGAAGAATTCGCAGGCGTCCTTCGAAATTCAGCCGCGTGTTTTCTATGAGGACTTCAAGAACTACGTCATCTACGTGCAGGATGTCCGGGCCAGTTCTGGAGCCGCTCACTGGCACCGGCTGTTCATTGCGGACCTGACCGATCCGGCGTCGCCCAAAGTCATTACCGCCGACCAGGCAACCGTGGTAAACGATGGCGAACAGCTGGTCCGCATGCGACTCCGAAACGCGGAACAGCATGAGAGTGAAGCGGGCTCTCCCGGCCAATACACCATCTCCACCTTTGCCGACACCGATCTGCCGCTGCAGCTAGGCTCGCAGGAAGATACACACCTGCTGCGCAGCGATACGCCCATTCTCGCCTTGACCATGCCCGAGTTATGGGCGAGGTCGCGCAAGCCCGGCGGGCGGCCCTACCTCATCGAGCTGAATAAGCGCTTCTCCTACCCTGCCGCGTGCCTGGTTCTGATGCTGGTCGGCGTCCCGCTCGGCACTTCGTCGCGGCGCGGGGGTAAGAGCGCCGGCTTCGTGCTCACCATCCTGCTGGTCTTCATTTACTACTTCCTGTCGTCAACCGGGGTTGCCCTGGCGCGGCAGAGCAAGGTCTCCGCCTTTGTGGGTGTGTGGACGGCCAATGCGCTGTTTGCCGTTCTTCGGACTGGCGCTGCTTCGTCAGATGGCTCGCGGCGGCGAGGCGCTCCCCGGGATTAGGCGCGGTGACCTCCTGGGTCAAGTCCAGCTGGAACTCCCAGGTGCGAGCCTCTCGCAGCACGCCAGCAACCCCGCGACGCGATCGGCAGGGGAGAAGCCGCTTTCCGCTCATTCTCGACGAGTACGTGCTGCGGGAGTTCCTCAGCACCTTCTTCCTGGTTCAGGTCAGCTTCGTGATGCTGATGCTGGTGTTCACCTTTTTTGAATTGCTGGGCGACATCATTCGCAATCGAACGGCGCTGATCACGGTGGGCGACTACCTGCTGAACCTGACGCCCAGCATGATCTACAACATCACGCCGCTCAGTGTGCTCATCGCGGTGCTGGTCACCTTTGGCGTATTGAATCGCACCAACGAGCTCACGGCGATGAAGGCGACGGGCATCAGCCTGTATCGCGTGGTCGTGCCGATCCTGGTGATTGCCACCATACTGGCCATTTCCCTCTTTGTGTTCGACGAGTTTTACCTGCCCGCTGCCAACCGCCGCCAGGAAGCCCTGCGCAGCGTGATCAAGGGCAAGCCCGCGCAAACCTTTCTTCGCCCCGATCAGAAGTGGATGTTCGGCTCCCAGAGCCCCGGCAAACCCGGCCGCATTTTTTACTACCAGTTCTTCGATCCGGATCACGACCGCTTCGCGAATCTGAGCGTGTTTGAATTCAATCCTGACAGCTTCGCGATCTCTCGCCGCATCTTCGCCGCCAGCGCCCATTGGGAGCCGCAAATGCAAGGGTGGATCTTCGAAGACGGCTGGGAACGCACCTTCGCCGGCGACACGACCACCAGCTACCAACCCTTCGACGTAAAGACCTTTTCGGAGATCTCGGAGGCGCCGCAGTACTTCAAGAAAGAGAGCCGCCAGTCTTCGGAGATGAGCTTTGGCGAACTCGAACGGTACATTCGCGACCTGCGCCAGAGCGGGTTTGACACCATGCGGCTGCGCGTTCAGCTGAACCACAAACTCGCTTACCCGCTCATCACCCTGGTCATGGCGATGCTGGCCGTTCCCTTCGCGCTCTCCATGGGACGCCGCGGCTCGCTTACCGGGATCGCGGTGGCAATCGGCATGGCCATCGCGTATTGGGTCATCGCCGGAACGTTTGAGGCCATGGGCAATGTCAACATGCTTCCCGCATTTCTGGCGGCCTGGTCCCCCGATCTGATCTTCGGGCTCACCGGCGGGTACCTGCTGCTCAAGACGCCGACCTAGCCGCGACCGCGCATCGGCGTAAAGAACGCGAGCACATTCCGCTGCGAAGCTCGACCAGTTAAGATAGAGGAGCATGTTCAGCCGACTCCGCCCGCTCTTTCCCTATATGCGCCGCTATTGGAGCGGTCTCGTCTGGGGCGGGATTGCGGCCGTTTTTTCCAACGCCATCTGGATTCTGTTTCCCCAGGTCATCCAGCGGGCGATTGACGATATCCAGCATGGCGTTACCCGAGAAAAGATCTTTTTCTACGCCGGCCTGCTCGTAGCGATCTCGGCTGCCAAAGGCGTCTTCCTGTTTCTCACGCGCTGGATCATCATCGGCGTTTCGCGTGAGATCGAGTTCGATCTGCGCAACGACCTCTTCCGTCACCTGGAGGCGCAACAGGCCAGCTACTACCAGCAGCATCGCACCGGCGACATCATGGCCCGCATGACCAACGACCTCAATGCGGTAAGCATGCTGCTCGGACCGGCCATCATGTACAGCGCCAACACGCTGCTCTTCTCGATCGGCGCTCTCTTCTTTCTGCTGCGCATGAGCCCGCGCCTGACGCTTTGCGCGTTGGTTCCGCTACCGCTGGCCAGCATCCTGGTGCAAGCCATGGGGCGGAAGATTCATGACCGGTTTGAGCGCATTCAGGCCATGTACTCGGAGATCTCCGCGAAGGCGCAGGAAAACTTTTCCGGCGCCCGGCTGGTGCGAGCCTTCGCCCAGGAGGAGGCGCAAATCGCGTCCTTTGAAGAGGCCAATCGGGAGAACATCCGGCGCGGCCTGCGCCTGGCCCAACTGATGGGCATGCTCTGGCCCACACTGGAATTTGTGCTGGGCCTGGCCATGGTGATCGTGTTGATGGTGGGCGGCCATGAGGTTCTCAGTCACCGCATTACTCCAGGCCAGTTCGTCGCGTACAACACCTACATGCTCATGCTCACCTGGCCGATCATCGCTCTGGGCTGGGTGGTGAACCTGTTTGAACGCGGGACAGCTTCGGTCACGCGCATCGCCGAACTGCTGTCAGAAGAACCGACCATCGACAATCGTGATGCTGATCCGAACCTCCAGGTTCAGCCGATAGAAGGCGAAATCGAATTTCGCGACTTGACCTTCGCCTACCTGGACAGCGAAAACCGGCCGGTCGAAGTGCTGCACCACTTGAACCTGAAAATTCCGGCAGGCAGCAGTCTGGCCATCGTGGGTCCGACCGGATCGGGCAAATCGACCCTTGTGAACCTGGTGCCCCGGCTTTACGACGCGCCCGCAGGATCGGTGCTGATCGATGGGCGGCCGATACGCTCTTACCCGCTGGAGCGGCTGCGTTCCGCGATCGGCTTCGTACCGCAAGAGACGTTTCTTTTCAGCGAGAGCATTCGTGAAAACATCGCCTTCGGTGTGCCCGGCAGCGACCGAAGAGCAGATTGGGCGAGCCGCCGAGGCAGCACATATCCGTAAGGAGTTTGAAGAGTTTCCCCGAGGGTTCGAGACCCTCGTGGGAGAACGCGGGCTCACACTCTCCGGAGGTCAAAAGCAGCGAGCCGCCATTGCGCGGGCCTTATTGCGCGAGCCCAGAATCCTCATCCTCGATGACGCGCTGTCCAGCGTGGATACATATACCGAAGAACAGATTCTCGACGAACTGCGCCGCATCATGCGCGATCGCACCACCATTTTCATCTCGCACCGCATCTCCACCGTCCGGCACGCCGATCAAATCGCGGTCCTGGTGGAAGGACGCATTGTGGAGCTGGGCACCCACGAACAGTTGCTGGGAAGCAACGGCTACTATGCCAGCCTCTTCCAGAAGCAGTTGCTCGAGGAAGAACTTGCGGTCACCCGCTGAGCCGGATTGAATGCAGAACTTTGGCAGGCTAGGCGCTCCAACTGCTCGAGAACTCCGCATCCTGCGCGAACGACCCCAGTCGGTTGCCGGTCGTCGACCGCGTCCGCTGCTCCCCGCCAGAACCTAAATCCATCTGTTGAACAGCCGGGTCGTCGGCCACTTGCCGCCAGGCGTCGCGCACGTTCCACACGCAGGCAATCACCTGCTCAAACTTCTCTTTCGAATTTGCCTGCGAACCCTGAAGCATCAGCGCAAACATGGAAGCATAGAACTCCGCCAGAGCCTCTGCCGGCTTTCCTCCCTCATCGGGCCGCAGCGTAGCCTGCAAGTGGATCAGAATGTCCATCGCCCGCTTGACTGCCGTCCGCCGGGCCGAGACATTCCCCTCATCCACCGCTGCCATGGCTGCATTCATGAATCGAATGATGCCGTCGTATAAGGCGATGACCAGTTCCACGCCGGAGGCTCCTTCCAGGGAGCGAGCCTGATATTTGTTCATCTACCTGTCCTCGGTTAACCGTTGCGATTGCTGTTGTAGCCGGTGATGGCACTGTACATCTCGTTCACCTGCTGGATAAGTTGCGGGATCGATTGCAGGATCTGATTTGCCGCGTTCAGTTCCGCCGTGAGGCTCGCCTTTTCAGTGGCAATCAGCGCTTCCTGCTTGGTGATGTCCTCGTTCAGCGTCGTCTCCTGCCTTGAGTTCTCTTTCAAAGCGAGCGACAAAGCCCCCGTGCTGTAGCCGGTTCCCAGATTGTCCAGCGTGTTTGCCAAACTCGCTCCAAAGCTTCCTGTGTTCTGAAAAAACGCCGATACGTCGGAGTAATTGGAATTCAGGATGGCGCTCAAGGTATCGGTATTCAGTGAGATGGTGCCGTCTTGATTCGCCGTGACTCCGAGCGAGTAGCTGGAACTGATCATCCCGCTGCCAAACACCGCATTCAAGCCGGACTGCAGCGACTCCTGCAGCTGCGCCAGCACGCTGGCGCCGAATAGGGGCTGAGCATTCCCGGAGGCGTCTTTTCCCTCCTGGGTGGAGATAGACTTCATCACCGCGTTGTAGTCATTCACGAACGTATTCACCGCCGACGCGACGCTGACCGTGTCATTCGTAATGACGACCTGCACGCTTTCAGCAGTGGCCGGTACCGAAAGCAGCTGGAAGGTGACTCCGGGAATGGCATTCGTCACCGTGTTGGTGGCGCTTTTGAGCTGCACGCCGTCGACCAGCATGGTGGCGTCCACTCCTGGCTGAATCTGGGTGAAGGCCACAGCTTGACTGGAGGTGGTGTCCTGGAGCTGGCTCGAGACGGCGAGCGTGCCCGCAAGCCCTCCCGCAGCGCTGACCACCGAGAGCCGTGCTCCCTGGGTATCGGTCAGCACCGTGGCGATCACTCCTATCGAGGCCGCGTTGATTGCGGCCGCCAAGCCGGCCAGAGTGGGTGTGGTTGCATCCACTGGCACAACATGAGCGGCACCGGAGCCCACCTGGATGGTGACGCTCCCGGAAAGCTTGTCCGTAGCGGCAACCACTCCTGACGCCGCCGTGGATGTCTGCGCCAGGTTCTGCACAGTGATCGCGTGCGTTCCGGCGCTCGCCGAGCTGGAAGCCGATGTGAGGCTCAGTACGTTCGTGTCGGAACTAGAGCCCTGCTTGCTGGCAAAGATGCCGGACGCGTCGGTCAGGCTGCGGAGATCGTTGCTCAAGGTGGATAGCTGCGTTCCGAGGCTGGTGAGCTGGGTGTCCTGTGCGGTCAGCCGGGTCAACTGATTCTTCCAGGGTGTCTCCACGGTCTGAAGATTGGTGACGATCTGATTCACGGTGGACGTGACGTCAAATCCCTGCCCGCTGGTTCCCGAGCCGAAGTTCAAGCCGACTGCACCCATGCTGCGCCTCCGAGAGTTATTGATCACGTTCGTGGCCATTGTCGCTGCGGAAGGATGAGGGAATTCTCAGGCACCCCACAGAAGAACGGGGAAGGCCGTCTGTTTGGACGAACTTCCCCGTTGGTGCGCGCCGCGAAACGTTACTGCAGCAGCTTGGTGATCAGTTGCTGCGCCTGGTTGGCCTGGGCCAGAGCGGCGATGCCGGTCTGGGACAGGATTTGGAACTTCGACATCTCGGAAGTTGCCGAGCTGTAGTCTGTGGCGGTGACGTCATTTTGCGCGGCCAGCGTATTGGTGGACTGCGTGGTCATGACGTTGCCGACTGCGGTCAGGGTATTGATGTTGGCACCGATGGTGCCGCGCGATGCGGCTACGGTGGTGATCGCGCTGTTGATCGCAACCAGGGAAGCCTGGGCGCCACTGGTGCTGGTCAAGCTGGTGCCGGCCAGAGAGAGTGCGCTGGCGCTGGACTGGACCATGTCGCTGGCGGTGTTGTTGTAAGACTGCGAGATCGTGCCGTCGGAGGTGAAGATGGCCACAGTCTTGTTGGTCTTGGAGTTGGCGGCCGACAATTCTGTCATATTGGCGGCGGTTTGAGAGATGGTGCCTCCCGTGAGTGTCAGCTTGTTGTCAGAGATGGTCGCATTCACGCCCAGCGAGCCGAACTGCGTGTTGATGTCGGCTGCCAACTGCGTCAGGTTGCCACCCGTGCCGTTGGCGGCAAATACGCCCGTCAGAGAAGTTGCGGTGCTGCCCGTGGCCTTGACCTGGATCGCAACCGCACCTGGAGTGAGCGTGTCGGCTGCGTTGCCTACCGTCAAAGTAGAAGTACCGCCGGTTGCCGTCAGGTCGATAGAATCTGACAGTGCGGGTACTCCGGATCCGGACTCTCTAGCGGTTGACACGCCGGTCAGAGTTCCGCCGCTGCCTGCTGCGATGGTCATCACAGTGCCCGCAGCATTGAGAGTCGCGGAGCCTACATCCACTGCATTGATGGCAGCCGCGAGCTGAGTCAACGTGCCACCCGCGCCGTTGGCGCCGAAACCGCCAGCAAGCACTGCCGCTGCGCCGGCATGGTTGGTATAGGTGATTCCGGCCGATCCGGGAGCGATCGTATCGTTCGCATTCCCGATCGTGACGGTCGAACCGCCGCCACCGGTTGTGATCGAAACCGACGTACCCGAAATTGATGCGCCGCCGCTGAGGACCAGCTGCCCAGCCTGCACCGTTGCAACCGACGCGCCAAACTGCTGGTTGATCTGGTTGGCCAGAGTTGAGATGGTGTCGGTTCCGTTCACCACCTTGTAGATTCCTGTGCCGCCGCTGGCGATTACGCCGGTAGTCGTAGTGCCGCCCCCGCCGTGGTTCTGCAGCTGGAGAGTCTGTGTTCCGTACGTCACCGTGGCGATTCCAGAAGCTGCATTGCCGATATCGATCTTGTCGCTGGCGTTGGCAACAGAATAGGCCGAGTTCTTGGCAAACGTGTTGATGCCGTTGTATTCGGTGTTGTTGTTGATGGTGTCGATTTCGTTGAGGATCTTCTGGTATTCGGAATTGGCCGCGCCCACCTGGCTCGAATTCAGCGTGCCGTTGGAAGCTTCGGTTGCAAGGGTAACTGCGCGATTGAGCAGGTTGGTGACCTGCGAGAGTGCGCCATCGGCAACCTGCAGAAAGTCGACGCCCTGCGAAGCATTCTTCGCGGACTGTGAAAGTGCGGTCGCCGAGGCCTGCAGGCCATTCGCCAGCGAAAGGCCGGCCGCATCGTCGGCGCCGGAGTTGATTCTCGATCCAGAGGACAACTGTTGAAGTGTTTTCTGCAGAGATGCCTGCGTGTTGGCAAGATTATTCTGCGCGTAAACTGCCGAGATATTGTTCAGGACACCCAATGCCATGGAATTGCTCCTCGTTCGTTTGGTTGAAGTCTGGCTCCTGGCTTCGGGTGCCTGACCGAGGATCGAAGGCCTTGAATCGCTGCCTTGCCCCGGGCCACCTTGCGGAAGGAACCGAATTGCTCATTGCCTTCATCGGCGGCGATTGCGAAGACTTTATGCACCAGCTTCGTTGCTGTTAAAGCTTCCCATCCAAGCCGTCCTCCCACGCATCGGCCGAGAGTGCCCCATTCGCGAGCCCCATCGTCGTGCGCGCTCGCACCTCCACCTCACAGTTTCCTCCTCTTCGCCGATACAAATTACAGACAGGAACCACAGGAAGGAGGGCCGATGATTCAGCTCACGCGCCTGAACGGAAATCTCATGGTTGTGAACAGCGACCTGATCAAGTATGCGGAGGCCTCGCCCGACACGGTGCTGACCCTCATCACTGGGGAAAAACTGATGGTGCTCGAAGAATGCGGCGAGGTCGTCGAGCGGGTGGTCGCGTATCGCGCTCGTCTGCTGGACGAAGTGGCGCAGATGTCGCCCGCGGCCGCTGCCATCGTGACTCAGGCAGGGCTGGCAGCCGCGGCGGCCTCACTTCGGGCAGCCGGAGCCGGCCAGATATCAAGGCCTTCAACAGAAGCCGATCGGCAGGATGAAGAGCGTGCGCAGCGCCGCCGTCGTCCCGAGTTCTAAGCATTCGATCCGCCGAATGAGGAATTGCCGGATGGGGATTTATGGATAAGAGCAGCTTTGGAGGAGTTTTCCTGGCGGTGGCAGGGATCATTGCCGGCCTGCTGATCGAGGGCGGCAGCGTGGGGCAGATCCTGCAGCCTACGGCGGCCATGATTGTCTTTGGAGGAACCCTGGGCGCAGTGATGCTCCAGTTCCCGCTCCCGGTAGTGGTCGCCGCGTTTCGCAAGCTGACGCACGTCTTCTTCAACCGTAACTACGGCGGCGAAGCGACCCTGAAACAGATTCTCACCTGCGCCAACAAGGCTCGCCGCAGCGGCGTCGTTTCGCTCGATCAGGATCTCGAGTCGATACAGGATCCATTCATGAAACGGGCACTGATGCTGGCGGTTGACGGCACAGAGCCGGCCGAGCTTCGCAAGATCATGGAGCTGGAGATTCAAAACCACTGCGAAGACGATGAGCGGATTCCCGCGGTGTTCGAGTCGGCGGGCGGCTTCTCTCCCACCATCGGCATCATCGGAGCGGTCATGGGCCTGATTCAGGTCATGCAGCATCTGGACAAGATCGACGAGGTCGGCAAGGGGATCGCTGTCGCGTTTGTCGCAACCATCTACGGAGTGGGCGCGGCCAATATCTTCTTTCTGCCCGCGGCCGGCAAACTCAAGATTCGCATTCGCGAAGAAAGCTTGCTCAAAGAAATGGTTCTCGAGGGAGTCGTCTCCATACTGGAAGGGATGAACCCCCGGATGATCGAAGTGAAGCTGAACAGCTTTTTGCCGCGGCCCGGGCCGAAGCAGTCGGCGAAGGCCTCAGGCATGAGACGAAGGCCGAAAGCACACGGCAGTCACGACCGGTGGCTGGTCTCGTATGCCGATTTCATTACCCTGCTGTTCGCCTTCTTCGTGGTTCTCTATGCCACCTCGAAGGCGGATCAACAAAAGCAGACACGGGTGGCAAACTCGATCGATTCGGCGTTTCGTTCGCTGGGCCTGTTCCCTGATCCCAGCAAACAGACGCGCGAATCCGATCCGAGTCGCACACCGCCGCACCCCGACGGTCCCGTGAGCCCGACCAACATCGTGATGGGCGAGCAACTGCTCGCTTCGCCGGCTGTGCAGCAGGATTTCGAACGGATTCGCAAAGAGCTCGAAGGACTGCTCTCCGGCCAGATCGCGCAGCATGTGGTATCGGTGCGCATGGGCCGGGACGGACTTATCATCTCTCTGCGCGAAGCGGGATTCTATGACAGCGGTTCCGACACTCCTCATCCCAACAGCATGGTCACCGTTGATGCCATCGCGTCTGCTGTTGCGAATACGCCTTACGACATACGGGTAGAAGGCCACACCGACAACATCCCCATTCATACGCCGCAGTTTGACTCCAACTGGGAGTTGTCTACCGCCAGGGCTACGCGCATGACAAGAATCTTCGTCGTCGATCATCATTTCGCACCCTATCGGCTCTCCGCCTCTGGCTACGCGGAGTTCCATCCGGTGGCCAGCAACGACACCGTCGATGGACGCGGGCAGAACCGCCGGGTCGACATCATCGTGCTCCCGCGTACCACGGCCGTGCCACACGACTCTCCGGGCGCGAAGCCAGTCGCCCGTACAGACCATCTGCCCTCCTCTCTGGCATCTCAGCTGCAGGCTCTCCCCAAGACGTCGCCCGCCCCCTAGCGTTTTCCGTGAAATACAACTCAGCTGCACGCACCGCTCCCGCCTGCCTACGGTCTAGCTGTCGAGGACATACAATGCTGTCTGGTCGTCTACTTTCGCTGGAGCTTAAGGAATGCCTCGTGTTCGCCTGCCGTTCGGGATTCTGCTCTTCTGCTGCACCATCGGCTTTTCCGCGGATCTGTTGCTTGCACAGGTCGAAGCTGTTTCGCCTCTGCCGCAGCTACACTGGCGCATGATTGGGCCCTTCCGCGGCGGCCGCACACGCGCCATCAGCGGAGTGGCCGACCAGCCGAACGTGTTCTACATCGGCCAGGTCAATGGCGGAGTGTGGAAGACCGACGACTATGGGCGCACGTGGAATCCGATCTTTGACGAACAGCCGGTTCAATCCGTCGGCGCGATCGCTGTGGCTCCATCCGATAGCCGCGTCGTCTATGTCGCCAGCGGCGAAGGCCTGCATCGGCCCGATCTTTCCGTGGGAGACGGCATCTACAAATCCTCCGACTCGGGCAAGACCTGGCAGCACTTTGGGCTGCGAGACGGGCAGCAGATTCCAGCGCTCGCCGTCGATCCTCGCGACCCAAACCGTCTCTTCGCGGCGGTGCTTGGACATCCGTATGGTCCGAACCAGGAGCGCGGCATCTTCCGATCCACCGATGGAGGCCAGACCTGGAGCAAAGTTCTGTACAAAGACGAGAATACCGGCGGCTCCGATGTCGAAATCGATCCGTCTCATCCTGACATCGTGTATGCCGCGCTTTGGCAATCACGCCTCGGCCCCTGGGAAGACGGCAATCAATATGAAGGCACGCACGGTGGTCTCTTCAAGTCGACCGATGGCGGCGAGACGTGGCATCCCTTGACCAAGGGCCTTCCGGAGAATCTGGTTCACATCCAGGTCGCGATCGCTCCCAGCCAATCCTCGCGGCTCTATGCGACGCTCTCGACCACCAAGGAGAGCGGCTACGCGACGGGGGCGGGTGTGGGCTTTTACCGGTCCGACGATGGTGGCGAAACCTGGCATCAGGCAACTGACGATCCAAGACCGGCAATGAAGATTGGCGGCGGCGATCTGCCCATTTCGCGTGTTGACCCGAAAGATCCAGACGTGGTGTACAGCGCCAGCATCGTGACTACGCGCTCGACCGACGGCGGTAAGACCTGGATGAGCCTGCGCGGCGCTCCGGGAGGCGACGATTATCAGAACCTCTGGATCAATCCCAACGATCCCAGGATCATTCTGCTGGTCAGCGATCAGGGCGCATTGGTAACCGTGAATGGCGGGAATAGCTGGAGTTCCTGGTATAACCAGCCGACTGCTCAGCTCTACCACGTCGCTGTTACGAATACGTTCCCCTACAGTGTGTGCGCCGGGCAGCAGGAGAGCGGTTCGGTATGCATCTCCAGCCGCGGAAACGACGGCATCATCACGATGCGCGAATGGCATCCGGCGGGAATTATCGAGTACGGGTATGCCGCTCCCGATCCGCTTCATCCCAACATCATCTTCGGTGCGGGCCGCAATGAAGTGTCGCGCTACGATAGCGAAACCGGCCAGGTGCAGAATGTAACGCCGATCCCTGTGCGCGGAGACAAGTACCGCGCCGACCGTACGGAACCGATTCTCTTCTCGCCGCTCAATCCTCACCTTCTTTTTTACGCCGCCAACGTCCTCTTTGAATCGACCGACTCCGGCAAGCACCTGGCAGCCGATCAGCCCTGACCTGAGCCGGGAACATGCG
The DNA here is from genome assembly GCA_963748555.1 of uncultured Acidobacteriaceae bacterium. Classification (GTDB taxonomy): domain Bacteria; phylum Acidobacteriota; class Terriglobia; order Terriglobales; family Acidobacteriaceae; genus CAWKKW01. Next base: position 162,149 of record CAVVJK010000013.1, on the reverse strand, counting down.
GGCAAGCCCACGACTCTGCCGGCACTCACCGACGCCGACGCAGCGAAACGTCGCGGCGCCATCTACTCCCTCGCGGCCTCCTATCAAAACAAGGACACGTTGTGGGCCGGCACCGACGATGGCCTGCTCTGGATCACTCACGACCATGGCAAGAACTGGAAGAACATCACGCCGCCTTCCCTCTCGCCGTGGAGCAAAGTTACCCAGATCAGCGCATCTCACTTCGACGACAACACCGCGTATGTCTCCGTCAGCCGCTTCCGCATCGACGACCTCCATCCCTACCTCTTCCGTACACGGGATAGCGGAGCGACGTGGGAGGCGATCACCGCGGGTCTCCCAGAAAACTCGCCAGTCAACACGGTGCGTGAAGATCCAGTTCGAAAAGGCCTGCTCTTTGCCGGCACAGAACGCAGTGTATGGTTCTCGCTCGATGACGGCGCGCATTGGCAATCGCTTCAGCTCAACCTGCCGCACACGTCCATGCGCGATCTTTGGATTAAAGACAACGACCTGATCGTTGCGACCCATGGCCGATCGTTCTGGATCCTCGACGACATTTCTCCGCTGCGCCAGCTCACCGCAGCCAACACGCAGCAGGCCACTCTCTTCCATCCGGGCGATGCCTACCGCGTTCGGCGCAGCACCAATCCCGACACGCCGATCCCGGTCGATGAGCCTTTCGGCGAAAATCCTCCAGACGGAGCCGCGATCGACTACTTCCTTCCGCAGTCCGTAACAGGCGCCGTTACGTTACACATTGCGGACGAACATGGACAGATCGTCCGCCAGTACTCGAGTGAAGACAAGCCCTACGCCACGAGCACAGAACTGGACAAGCAACTGATTCCGCTTTACTGGCTCCGCATGCCCACGGTGCTCTCTGCTCAACCCGGTATGCATCGCTGGGTCTGGGATCTGCACTACGCGCAACCGACCGCCACTCACTACGAGTACCCCATCTCCGCCGTGCCGCACGATACTCCCCGTGAGCCGCAAGGTCCTCTCGCCTTACCCGGCAGTTACACCGTTCGGTTGACCGTCAACGGCCACGCTATCACTGCGCCGCTCACGGTGAAGATGGATCCGCGCGTACCCGCGAGCAGCGCCGACCTGAGTTCTCTCTTCGATCTGGAGAAGAAGTTAGCGGAGATGGTAAGCCAGAGTTCGGAGGCGTCTCTACAGGCACACTCCATTCAGGAACAGCTCGCAAAAGTTCCCGGCACTTCCAAGCCGGCTTTGGCCCGCTCTCTGCCCGGTTGGAACAAGAGCCTCACCGCCCTACTCGATGGGAACAAGGCCTCCGATAAGCCGGATGAACCGGGTCTCGACGACGAAGCCGAAGAGGCAGGCGCGCTCTACGAACAGGTGAGCCGCGCTGACGCCAAGCCCACAGCCGCCCAGGTCCAAACGGCCGCGCACGCGAACGAGGAGTTGTCTCGCACATTGCTCGCCTGGGAACAATTCAAAACCACTTCTCTTCCCGAAATCAACCGTCAACTCCGCGCCGAACACCTCACCGAGCTCAACCTGGAGCTCAAACCCGAAATCATGCCGCAAGGCGGAGATGAAGACTAGCAAGATCGTCTTCCTGAAGAAGGATTCCCATGACGAGTTGCCAAAAAGCTGCCGATCTTCGAGCGTTTGAATTAGACACCCTGCTTCGCTTCGAGGACACCGCGTCCGGCCTGACGCGCGCCGTGATCACGACTCCTGCGGGCGAGGCGAGCGTCTTCCTCCAGGGCGCGCACGTTGCCACGTGGACACCTACCGGTCAGCATCCAGTCCTGTATCTCAGCCCTCGTAGCGAATATCGGATCGGCAAATCGATTCGCGGTGGAGTTCCCATCGTCTTCCCCTGGTTTGCGGCACGCGGAAACGGCCTGCCCGGTCCTACCCATGGATTCGCGCGCATTCTGCCCTGGAACGTTGAAAAGACCGAGGTCCTCGATGGCGGAGATGTCTTTTTGTGCCTCTCGTTGAAGCCTAGCGGGCTTACCAAGAATTTGGGCTATGACCGCTTTCAATTGCGATTTCGCGTCACGGTCGGAACCACGCTGCGCCTTGAATTCGAGATTCGCAACACCTCGACAGAGCCTCTCAACGTGGAGGAAGCGCTTCATAGCTACTTCGCCGTTTCGGATGTGCGGCAAATCTCGGTCTCCGGTCCGCAGGAGTCTGAATATATCGATCGCGGCGACCATAGCGTCCGCAAGCAGGGCTCTCCCGAGGCCATTCGCTTCTCGGGCGAAACCGATCGTCTGTATCTCAATACGGAGAACATCTGCACCATCGAAGATCCCGATTGGCAGCGCCGCATCGTGATCGAGAAGAAAGGTTCGCAGAGCACCGTGGTTTGGAATCCCTGGAGTGAGAAAGCTGCCGCTCTCCCCGACCTCGGCGACGACCAGTGGCCGCACATGGTGTGCGTCGAATCGGCAAACGCCAGGGACAATGCCATCGTCATTCCATCTCAGGCTACGCACGTGCTTGAAACCACCTTCCGGGTCGAGCCACTTGACCCCGCCACTTGAACGGCGGACATCTGCTCCGCCATTCCGGCTGTCAAGTTCGCAGCACGGGAGTCGACGTTTGCGCCGCTCTCGATGATTCCTGTCTAATGCATCTTTATGGGTTAGTGCATCGCGCGCAAACGCTGACCAAGTCGGCGCACAGCGCCGAAATCCTGGCTTCGGTTCAGCCTCGCGTGCACGGACAAAGAGGTTCCCAATGAGCACCACCGAACATACGTGGTCGAACCGGGATTTTCCGACGGCTGCCAAAGATCTGCTGCAAGACTCGCAGATTCGCAAGAACGTGCTGCATGCCACCAATGTCATTCAGGCCAAGCGCGGCAAGGTCGTCGCGGAGCTTGCCGATTGGGAAGAACTTCGAGAGTCCGGAGCACAGATCCGCGCCCATACCCTGCGTCATCTGGATCACTACCTGACCCAGTTTGAAGAGAATTGCACGCGGGCCGGCGGGCAAGTCCACTGGGCGCGCGACGCAGCCGAAGCCAACGCAATTATCCTCGACTTGATCCAGCAACAGGCTGCCAAAGAAGTCATCAAGATTAAGACGATGACCTCGGAAGAGATCGGGCTCAATCAGCACCTGCAGACCAACGGCGTGCGCCCCTACGAGACCGACCTTGCCGAACTGATCATCCAACTGGGCAAAGATCGTCCCTCTCACTTCGTCGTTCCTGCGTTGCACAAGAATCGGCAGCAGGTGCGGGAGATCTTTCAGCGCGAAATGAAGCTGCCAAATCTCGGCGACCGGCCCGAGGATCTTGCCACCGCGGCTCGCACCTATCTCCGTGAAAAGTTTCTTCGCGTCAAAGTCGCTGTTTCCGGCGGCAATTTCATGATTGCCGATACCGGCGGCGTCTGCATCGTCGAGTCCGAAGGCAATGGCCGCATGTGCCTCACGCTCCCGGATGTGCTCATCTCCATCATCGGTATCGAAAAGGTCATTCCCAGTTTCCGCGACCTCGAAGTCTTTCTCCAGACGCTGCCGCGATCGGCTACCGGCGAGCGGATGAACCCCTATAACTCCACCTGGTCCGGCGTTCATCCGGGCGATGGGCCCAGGGAGTTTCACGTCGTCCTGCTGGACAATGGGCGCAGCCCGATCCTCGCGGACGCGCGAGTCGCGGCAGACGCTGCAATGCATTCGCTGCGCAGCGTGTCTCAACGTTTGCCCGGTGTATCACCAGACCGGCGGCCACGCGTACGAGAGTGTGTACGCCGGACCCATCGGCGCCATCCTTACACCGCAGCTTCACTCCATGGAAGAGGGCCGCTCGCTGCCCTATGCCTCGTCTCTCTGCGGAGCCTGTTACCAGGTCTGCCCGGTGAAGATCAATATTCCCGAGGTGCTGATCCATCTGCGCGGCAAAGTCGTACGCGAAGATCAGGAGACGTTGAGTGGCAAGTTCGGGCTATGGAACATCGGAATGCAGACGGCCGCGTTCCTCTTCGCGGATGCCGGTCGCTTCGCTCTCGCTCAACATGCGGGCCAGTTGGGACAAAAGGTCCTGGTTTCGAAGAATGGCTTCATCGAATGGATGCCGCTGATGCTGGGCGGCTGGTCGCAAACGCGCGATCTGCGCGCCCTGCCCGCACAAAGCTTCCGCGACTGGTGGGCAAAGGAGAAGGCGCCGCATGCGCAACGGAAACACTCCGGTCACGAGGGCCATCCGGTCCAACTTGCCGAATCGGTCGCGTTCTCAAGTGTGACGGCCGCCCCAATGGATGAGTTGGAGCCGAAGAAGGCTCCGCATGCGAAGGAGCATCCCCATGCCTGATTCCTCTAACGCGCGTGCCGCCATTCTGCAGAGCATTCGAACCGCACTCGGGAGCCAGGCGGAGCCGGCCGACATTGCCGCCGAATACGCCGCTCTGCCGCGAGGCTACAAGCGTTCCAGCTCTCTCGATTCCGAGGCGCTGCTGGATCTGTTTGAAGATCGCCTGCTGGAATACGACGCCGGTGTTCACCGCACCGGGTCGAACAATCTCGCGGCAGTGATCGGCGAGATTCTTACCGGGCGAAAGCGGAGCAGGATTGCCATTCCCGCAGGATTGCCGCCCTCCTGGCTGCCCTCGGGCTTTCAGTTTTCGGACGCAACGCAGTTCGACGCAGACCACCTCGACCGGCTCGAAGGTGTGCTGACCGGCTGCACCGTAGCCATCGCTGAAACCGGATCCATTGTTCTGCAGAATGCTCCGGCACAGGGGCCGCGCATTCTCTCGCTGGTGCCCGATTACCACCTCTGCGTGGTCTTTGCCAACCAGGTGGTTGAGACGGTGCCGGAGTCGTTCGATCGACTAAACCAGACCGACAGCCTGCCCACCACCTTTATTTCAGGTCCGTCCGCCACCGCAGACATTGAGATGACGCGCATCAAAGGCGTGCATGGTCCGCGTTTTTTCGATGTGATTCTCGTCGTCTGAGAGCTCCTCTCCATGTTCAGTCACCCTCCCGAAAACGCGCAGCCTGCTTCTTCTGCGGAAGAGCTATACCTGCGCGCGCTCGATCTCATCGCCGGCAACGATGCAAACGGAGCGGTCGTGCTGCTGCGGGAATGCCTCGCCCTCGATCCTGCGTTTCTCGATGCCATGCACGCCCTCATCCGCGCATTGCAGGATGCTGGCGATCTCGACTCCGCCATTGAAGTGGCTCTTCATCTCGCATCGATTGACCCAGAGGATCCCCTCGCGCATACCAGCCTCTCCATCCTCTACCAACGCAAAGGATGGATCGCCGAGGCGGAAGCGGAAGGCACCAAGGCCAAGCTCCTGGGATGGAAACGGCAGTTGCGCGAAGCGAGACCATCCAATCTCGAGCTATGAAGTCGCGCTCCAATACCATCCGAATTTCGCCCAAAGCCGCACGCAAACTTCGGGAGTTCTACGACGCGCTGCTGGCCCGCTACGGCCCCCAGCAATGGTGGCCGGCCCAGACCGCCCTGGAAGTGGTCGTCGGCGCATTCCTGACCCAGAACACATCCTGGAAGGGTGTCGAACGCTCGATCGCGCTGCTCGAGTCGCACGGTGTGCTCACGCTGGAGGGTCTGCGCAATACCTCCGAGGACGAATTGCAGCAGATGATCCGGCCCTCGGGATACATGATCCGGAAAGCAGCTGCAATCAAGGCTTTCATTCAGTTTCTCGACGACCACTACGGCGGGTCCTTGCTGACTCTCGCGGCGGAGAGCACGCCGATCGCACGAGACAAGCTGCTGTCACTGCCGGGTGTCGGCCCGGAGACAGCCGACGCCATTCTGCTCTATGCGCTGGGTCAGCCCGGTCGTTGTGGTCGACGAGTATCTGCGCCGAGTGACTGCCCGTCACCGCCTGCTTCCGGAAAGGGCAAAGTATCAGCACATCCAACAGCTGTCGCTCGCCGCCTTTGCCGAGGACGCGCCCGACTCGCTGCGCCAGCACTACAACGAGTTTCACGCGCTCATCGTGCAAGTCGGTAAGGATCACTGCGGCCCGGCGCCGCGGTGCGAAGGCTGTCCGCTGTCCTCCTTTCATCCTCGGCCTCGCGGGGTGCGCGAGAAGGGCGCACGCACAGTCGCGAAGACTCCTGCTTCCTCCCAGCCGCGAAATTCAAAACCAGTAAGCTGAATGCATGCTCACCCTTTACATCGCATCCTCGAACCCGGGCAAGCTGCGCGACTTCTCTGTGGCCGCAGCCGCGCACGACATCGCAATCGTACTGGCTCCGGCCGGGATCGATCCCCCGGAGGAGACGCAGGACACTTTTGAAGGGAATGCCCGCGACAAGGCCATCTACTACAGCCAAAGCCTGCCCGGGAAGCTGGTGATCGCCGATGACTCCGGCCTCGAAGTCGATGCGCTTGCCGGAGATCCGGGCGTACGATCTGCACGCTACGCCGCGGACGCAGGACGGCTCCAGCACGCCGAGAGCCGGCAGCAGATCGACCAGCGCAACAATGCGTTTCTGCTTGAAAACCTCGCCTCGATCCCTGACGCACAGCGTACCGCCCGGTATCGCTGCGTGCTTGCGCTTGCCCGCGACGGAGCATGCTTGCTGACGGCCAGCGGAGCAGTCGAAGGAACGATTTTGCGTGAGCCGCAGGGTGACGGTGGCTTTCGGCTACGATCCCCTGTTTTATCTTCCCGAACTGCACCGCACCATGGCCGAGCTTGACCTCGAAACCAAGCACACTCTGAGCCATCGCGGACGCGCCTTTCGCTAGCCTGCTGGACAAACTGCCGATATTGCAAATCTGACGTGGAATCTTCGTAGGATCGACTCAGCGCGGCCCCGTTCCTTGACGGTCCCTCTCCCTGACACCAATAATGAAAAGGTCGAGATTCACACTGTTCTTGGATACTTACCAGCGCCGTTCTAGCCGAGAATAAGGAGCCCATACCTCATGGCAACCGCCACCAGCCCCGCTCAACGCGGCGTACAGCCGATTCGAGCTGGACAGGGCCATTCGTTTTTGCTTCGCAGGCTGCATTCCCTCAGTGGCATTGTGCCCATCGGAGCTTTCCTGATCGAGCACCTCGTATCGAATTTTGAAGCGCTGAAAGGCCCGGCAGCCTACGCCCAGCAGGTGCAAGTTCCTGAATGGGCTGCCCTTTGTTCGCGTGCTTGAATGGGCATTCATTTTTCTCCCGCTGCTCTACCACGGCCTCTACGGTGTCTATATCTGGCTGCGCGGCAAGAGCAACACCGTCTACTACCCGTGGGCGGGAAACTGGATGTATCTCACGCAGCGCTGGACCGGCCTGATTGCGCTGCTCTATATCGGCCAGCATGTCTGGCGCCAGCGATTCTCCGGCGTCAGCCTGCCGGAACATCCCGGCGACGCGTTTCACAAGGTGCAGGTCGAGCTGTCCAATCCCTGGATGCTGGCCATCTATATCGTCGCGATGATCGCCACCTGCTGGCACTTCTCCTACGGACTCTGGCTGTTCGCCGCCAAGTGGGGCATTACGCCGGGCGATAAGGCACGCCGCCGCTTTGGGTTATGTTTGTGCAGCGACCGGTGTGTTGCTCGCCGTCATCGGACTCGCCAGCATTTACGCGTTTGTGGGCCCTGGTATCGCAATGCACCCACCGATCTCACGCCTGCGCGAGATCACGGAAGGCGGCCCGGCCGCGCCTGCCAGCCAGCGGCACGCCTCCGGCGTCTCAATACTCATTTCTGCTCGACAGGCCGAGTTAGCAGCAGGACCGGAATTGGCGCGTGTTCGACGCCCGCAAGAAAGGAAGCACGCATGGCAGCATCACCAAGGATCATCGTAGTGGGCGGAGGTCTTGCCGGCCTTGCCGCGGTCATCAAAATCGCGGAGTCGGGCGGAAAGGTCGACCTCTTTTCGATCGTGCCGGTCAAGCGCTCCCATTCGGTCTGCGCCCAGGGCGGCATCAATGCGGCCAAGAATCTCAAGGGCGAGGGCGATACTACCTGGCAGCATTTTGACGACACGATCTACGGCGGCGATTTTCTCGCGAATCAAACGCCCGTCAAAGGAATGACGGAAGCTGCGCCCGCGATTATTGATCTGCTCGATCGCATGGGCGTGCCATTCAATCGCACGCCCGAAGGCCTGCTCGATTTTCGCCGCTTCGGTGGCACGCTCTTCCACCGCACTGCCTTTGCCGGCGCAACCACCGGCCAGCAACTGCTCTACGCGCTCGATGAGCAGGTTCGCCGCTACGAATCCGAAGGCAAGGTGCAGAAGTACGAAGGCTGGGAATTTCTCTCCGCCGTACTCGATTCGAGCCGCGTCTGCCGCGGCATCTGCGCCATGAATCTCCGCACCATGGAAGTACGCACCTTTCCGGCGGACGCCATCATCATTGCCACCGGTGGCAATGGCGCGATCTTCGGTAAGAGCACCAACTCCGTCGTCTGCACCGGCTCGGCACAACTCCGCCCTCTATCAGCAAGGCGCTTACTACGCGAATGGCGAATTCATCCAGGTTCATCCCACCTGCATTCCCGGCGAAGACAAGCTTCGACTGATGTCGGAGTCGGCGCGCGGCGAGGGTGGACGCGTTTGGGTGCCGAGGAAAGCCGGGCGACGAACGCGACTGGAAGAGCATTCCCGCTGCGGATCGCTTTTACTTCCTCGAAGAGTGGTACCCGAAGTACGGCAACCTGGTGCCTCGCGATGTGGCCACGCGCGCCATTCACAAGGTTGTGTATGAACTGGGCCTCGGCATCGACGGACAGCCGATGGTCTATCTCGACCTCACCCACATCGACCGCGCAACGCTCAACCGCAAGCTCGAAGGCATCCTTGAGATCTACGAAAAATTCGTCGGCGACGATCCTCGCGACGTGCCGATGAAGATTTTCCCGGGCATGCACTACACCATGGGTGGCCTGTGGGTCGACAACAACCAGATGACCAACATTCCCGGCGTCTTCGCTGCGGGCGAAGCCGAGTACCAGTACCACGGCGCAAATCGGCTTGGCGCGAATTCGCTGCTCTCCTGCATCTATGGCGGATTTGTTGCCGGACCGAAGGCGACAGAGTACGCCAAGAGCCTACCCGCCGCGCAGGGCGACGGCGGCCACGACGCGGAGAAGAAGCGGCAGGAAGAACTCAACAACCGCCTGCTGCACTCCGACGGCACAGAGAACCCGTTCAAGTTGTGGCGGGAACTTGGCGACACCATGACCAAGAATGCCACCGTGATTCGCTACAACAAGGGGCTGCAGGAAGCGGACGCCAAGGTCTACGAATTGCTGGAGCGCTACCGCAACATCAACCTGAGCGATAAGAGCGCCTGGGCCAACACCAGCTTCGCCTTCACTCGCCAGCTTTACAACATGCTGCAGATCGCACGAGTGATCGCGCAGGGTGCGGCGCTGAGAGATGAGTCGCGCGGCGCACACTACAAGCCGGATTTCCCGGAGCGGAACGATGAGAAGTTTCTGAAGACGACGAAGGCTTACTTCGCGCCCGATGCCGATGAGCCGCGCTTCGAATGGGAAGCGGTCGACACGCAATACATCAAGCCGCGCCCGCGTCGCTATGACGCGGCCAAATAACCGGAGATTTTTACATGGCAGAGCGCACGGTCAAATTCGAAATCAAGCGCCAGAGCGGGCCCGATGGCCAGGCCTCACTGGGACAAGTTCGAGCTCCCTTTTCGTACCGGCATGAACGTCATCTCCGCGATGATGGAAATTGCCACCAACCCAGTTACAGTCGACGGCAAGCAGACCACGCCGATTGCCTACGACTCCAATTGCCTGGAAGAAATCTGCGGCTCCTGCGCCATGCTGATCAACGGCAAGGCCCGGATGGCCTGTTCGGCGCTGGTAGATAAGCTGGAGCAGCCCATCAAGCTCGAGCCGCTTTCGAAGTTTCCCCTGGTTCGCGATCTTTCCGTGGACCGCAGCGTGCTCTTCGAAAATCTGAAGCGCGTGAAGGCCTGGGTTCCCATCGACGGAACTTACGACCTCGGACCGGGCGAGCGCATTACTCCGCAGGTTCAGGAGGAAGCCTATCCGCTCTCGAACTGCATCTCCTGCACCATCTGCATGGAGGTGTGCCCGCAGTTCAATGAGGCGACCGGCTTCGTCGGCGCGGCCACCATCGCGCAGGTCAAGCTGTTCAACGAACACCCCACCGGCAAGGTCCTCAAAGAAGATCGCCTTCACGCCCTGATGGGCGACGGCGGCATTCAGGAGTGCGGCTACGCGCAAAACTGCGTCCAGGCTTGTCCCAAGCAGTTGCCGCTCACTCGCGCGATCTCTGACGTGGGCCGGCAAGTCATGGTGCAAGCGGTGAAGGACGTGTTTACCACCTAACGTTCGGTCGAGACGTTTTCAGCGAGGCCGGTATGCAGATTTGCTAGTATCTGCCTACCGGCCTTTCTCATTCTGGAACGAAACTATGAAGATATACCGCGCAGTCGGACTGCTCCTCGCCTCCACTCTGCCGCTCGCCGCACAAACCAATCCGCAAGCTAATTCCAAAGCCAGCGAGAAAACGCGACCCTTGACGCCACAAATCCGCCGCACATCAGGATCCCCTCGCCGTCCATCGCGCCGCCATCGTGATCGACACGCATGCTGACACCACGCAGCGCATGCTCGATGAGAACTACGACCTGACCGCAGCCGCTGAATGGCGGGCATCTGAACTTCGAAGCAGCCAAGCAAGGGCAACCTCGGAGCCGAGTTCTTCTCCATCTGGGTGGAGCCGAAGCAGTATAAGGGCCAATACGCGCACCGCACGCTTGCAACTCATCGATGCCGTCTATCAACAAGCAGCCCGTCATCCCGACCAGATGCGCATGGCCTTTTCCCCGGAAGATATCCTCGCCGCGCATCGCGAACATAAGCTGGCTGCGCTGATGGGCATCGAGGGTGGCCACTCCATTGAGAACGATCTGGGCCTGCTGCGCGACTACTATCGTCTCGGCGTGCGTTACATGACGCTCACCTGGTCCAACTCCAACGATTGGGCCGACTCCTCCGGCGACATCAACGACAAGAGCATTCCGCACACCGAACAGGGTCTTACCGAATTCGGCAAAGATGTGGTCTACCAGATGAATCGCCTCGGCATGATGGTCGACGTCTCTCACGTCGCGGATCGGACCTTCTTCCGGACGCTGAACCTCTCGCGAGCGCCGGTCATCGCCTCTCACTCTTCCGTCGCGCGCTCTCTGTGCGGCTCCGCGCAACATGACAGACGACATGCTGCGCGCGCTGGCCATCAATGATGGCGTGGTGATGGTGAACTTCTTATTCCGCCTTCCTCAGCGACGAGTATCGTAAAGCCTCCGAAGCGCAGAGACCGGAACGCGAGAAGGCAATCGAGGCTGCCAAGGCGAAGCTCGCGAGTGAAGGCAAGCCGGTGAACTGAAGCCGCGCTTGCGCCGCTCGAGAAGGAGTGGTCTGCGAAGATACCCCGTCCGCCCTTCAGCGTCTTGATCGACCACATCGACCATATCGCGAAGGTCGCGGGTGTCGACCACGTCGGCCTGGGATCTGATTTCGACGGCATCTCCTCCATGCCCGAGGGCTGGACTCCGCAGCCGACCTGCCAAAATCACGCAGGCGCTCATGGCGCGCGGATATTCTGCCGCGGACTGTGACAAGATCCTCGGCGGCAACTTTCTGCGTGTCTTTCGCAAGGTGCAGCAGATGAGCAAGCAATTGAAGGACGAGAATCGACCGCGCCTGATCGGTCAGCCTGTCAACACCCCCTAGGCACTGGCCGGGCTAGCCGAATCCGTACTCCATCCAGTAGTCTGGAAGCTGGTATGAAGGCCTATTCATCAACTCGCAATCTTCGCACTCGCTTCACGCTCGCCGCGTCCTTGGCGCTCGGCTCAGCAGACCACGCCACCTCCGGCCGAGTTACCCGATTCGCCCGTAATGCAAACACCGCCCCCGTTGCAGCCTACCGGGCCCACCGCCGTGCTCGACACCAGCATGGGACGCATCACCTGCAAGCTTTACGACAAGGAAGCTCCCGAGACGGTCGCCAACTTCATCGGCCTGGCCGAAGGCACCAAGGACTGGACCGATCCTGCGCACGCACAAGAAAGTGCACGGCAAGTCCCTCTACAACGGGACCACCTTTCATCGCGTGATCCCCGACTTCATGATCCAGGGCGGTGACCCGACCGCCACCGGAATGGGCGACCCCGGCTACTCGTTCCAGGACGAGTTCAATCCGAATTTGAATTTCGATGTGCCCGGACGCCTCGCCATGGCCAACTCCGGACCCAACACCAACGGATCCCAGTTTTTCATCACCGAGGTTCCGACCGAATATCTGAATCAGAAGCACACCATCTTTGGGCAATGCGATGAGCCCGGCGTGCTGGTGGTGAAATCCATCGCTCGCGTCGAGCGGGATGGTCAGGACAAGCCGCAGCAGGCTGTTGTCCTGAACAAGATCACCATCGTTCGCGAAGGGCAGCCGCTGCCTCCGCCACCCGCATCGGCGGCGCCCGCCACTCCGCCGCCCTCTGGCGGATCCCGCAACCGTAACGAACGTCTTCACCCGCACCGAGGAGAAATCGTTTCATGTCTCGTGAACCAGGCACCTACGCTGTTTTCAATACGTCTGAAGGAAAGATTGTCGCCCGCCTCTTTGAGAAAGAAGCCCCCAAGACCGTCGCCAACTTTGTTGAGTTAGCCGAAGGCAAGCGCGAATGGACTCACCCTGTAAGCCGCAGCAAGAGCAATGACAAGCTGTACGACGGCACGATCTTTCATCGCGTGATCCCCGATTTCATGATCCAGGGCGGCGACCCGGCAGGCACCGGCATGGGCGGCCCCGGTTATCGCTTTGAAGATGAAACCAAGGGCTCTCCACACAAGTTCAGCCAGCCCGGCAAACTGGCCATGGCAAACGCCGGTCCCAACACCAACGGCTCGCAGTTCTTCATCACCACTGCGAATACGGATTGGCTCACCGGCAAGCACACCATCTTCGGCGAAGTGATCGAAGGCTACGATATCGCGGAGAAGATCTCCAAGGTGCCCCGCGGCGCTCAGGACAAACCGCACAAGCCCGTGGTGCTCGAGAGCGTGACCATCGAGCGCGTTTAGTCTTCGACTCAAGCATGCAAATAAGACGAGGCCCGCTCTGAGAGCGGGCCTCTTTCTGTGTTCAATGCTTCGGCTAACTTCTAAACGCCGATCACCGCACAGAGTTCCTTCACCGAATCGGCGCTCTTCTGCAGAGCGCGGCCTTCTCGTCGTCGGTCAGCTTGATCTCGATAATCTGCTCCAGACCACGCGCCCCCAGCTTGCAAGGCACGCCGATGTAGTAGCCGGAGATGCCATACTCGCCATCAAGGTAAGCGGCACACGGCAGGATCTTCTTCTTGTCTTTCAGGATCGCTTCGACCATCTCGACTGCCGCGGCCGAAGGCGCATAGTACGCGCTGCCGGTCTTGAGATACTTCACGATTTCTGCGCCGCCGTCGCGCGTGCGCTGCACCAGCCGCTCGATGGTGGCCTCGTCCATCAGGTCGGTGATCGGAATTCCCGCAACCGTCGAGTACCGCGGAAGCGGAACCATGGTGTCGCCATGGCCTCCAAGTACAAACGCAGTTACATTTTCGACGATGACCTTCAGTTCCTCCGCGATGAAGGTGCGGAAGCGCGCTGAATCCAGAACGCCGGCCATGCCGATCACGCGCTCGCGATTGAACTTCGCCTGGCGGAAGGCCGCCTGCGCCATCGCGTCCAGCGGATTCGAAACGATAATCAAGATGCAGTTGGGCGAGTGGGTGACCACCTTGCCCACCACGTCCGACATGATCTTGTAGTTCGTCTGCAACAGATCGTCGCGGCTCATGCCCGGCTTGCGCGGTATGCCCGCGGTGATCACCACGATGTCTGAGTTCGCAGTATCGGCGTAGTCGTTTGAACCGATGATGTGGCTGTCCCGCTTCTCGATCGGCATGGCCTCCAGCAGGTCCAAGCCCCTTGCCCTGCGGCACGCCTTCCACTACGTCGATCAACACCACGTCCGCCAATTCCTTCGAGGCAATCCAGTGCGCTGCCGTAGCACCCACGTTGCCTGCGCCTACAATCGTTACCTTCTTCCGCATATTTCTCCTTTACTCCTCGTCGGGCTGGCTCTCTCGCGCTACGGCCATTGCACAGCGACGGTTACATATTTTCGATCATTCGGGTGGCAAACTCGCTGGTCTTTGCCTTGGTCGCCCCCGGCATCTGCCGCTCAAAGTCGTAGGTCACATACTTCTGCTGAATGGTTTTTTCGAGCGATTGTTCGATCAGCTTCGCTGCCTCGTGCCACTTGAGAAACTCAAACAGCATCACGCCGGAAAGGATCACCGACCCGGGATTGATTACGTCCTTGTCCGCATACTTGGGCGCTGTGCCATGCGTGGCCTCAAATACAGCGTAGCCGTTGCCGATGTTCGCGCCCGGAGCGATGCCCAGTCCGCCGACCTGCGCAGCGCAGGCATCGGAGATATAGTCCCCATTCAGATTCGGCGTCGCCAGCACCGCATAATCTTCGGGACGAATGATGACCTGCTGAAAGATCGAGTCGGCGATGCGATCGTTGATCATCAGCTTGCTCTTCCACTGCCCGTTCCCGTGAGTCGCGCCGAGGGTATCCAACACCTGCTTCACCTCGGCATACAGCGAATTGCGGAATTCATCCGACCCGAACTCCAGCCCGGGCTCGATCAGCGCGGCGTTTTCTTCCACTGTCAGGCTGGGGTGCGCATCCGCATTGCCCAGGATCCAGCTCTCGCGCTCGGTCACCACGCGGTCGCGAAACTCCTCAACCGCGACCTCGTAGCCCCACTCGCGAAATGCGCCTTCGGTGAACTTCTGAATGTTTCCCTTGTGCACCAGCGTGACCGTTTTGCGTCCGAACTCCAGGGCGTGTTCAATGGCATAGCGCACCAGCCGCTTTGTTCCAAAGATCGAGATCGGCTTGATGCCCACGCCCGAATCGTCGCGCACCCGCTTCTTGGTGTCTTTCAGCAGGTCGTCGTTCAAGAACGAGATGAGTCTCTTCGCTTCCGCCGAACCCTGCTTGAACTCGATGCCCGCGTACACATCTTCCGTGTTCTCTCGGAAGATCACCACGTCGAGCTTCTCAGGATGCTTCACCGGGCTGGGAACGCCGTCGTAGTACTTCACCGGCCGCACGCACGCGTACAGGTCGAGGATCTGCCGCAGTGCCACATTCAGCGAGCGAATGCCGCCGCCGACGGGCGTGGTCAGCGGACCCTTGATCGACACACGGAGATCGCGCGCCGCGCCACAGATTCCTCCGGAAGCCAGGTCTGGAACTCGCGAAACGCCTTCTCTCCCGCAAATATCTCGAACCACTTCACGCTGCGCTTGCCCCGGTACGCCTTCTCCACGGCGGCATCGAACACTCGCTGCGAGGCGCGCCAGATGTCGCGACCCGTACCATCGCCCTCGATGAATGGAATGATCGGGTGGTCGGGATACGGTATATCTTCCATCGGCAAATTGGATCGCCTCGCCGTCCTGCGGCAAGGAAACGCCGTTGTAGCTGGTCTGCATGGGTATGTCGATCTCCGAACGGAATGGATAAATACTGAGAACAGAACAACCTGAGGCTAACATCCGCTGAAGAGGCGTGGCAATCGTGCGCCGGGGCAGCGTAAAATCGTCTCGCCAGGAACCTTGATGCCATCCTATGCACAGCTGCTGTCGCCTGCGCTCGCCGTGTCCGTTTCTCCGCCTTTCCTCCTGCTCTGCCTTTTCGGCTGCTTTGTCCTGTCAAGCCTTGCCGGCTGCGCAGTCCGCCCCGCTTCCGGTAGCGATCGTCGGCCTGGTTCACGGGCACGTCGAAGGCTTTCTGTCCCAACTTGCCCATCATCCTGACGTGCAACTCGTCGGCATCGTCGAGCCCGATGCCGCGCTGGCGCTCAAATACGAAAAGCAGTTATTCGCTCGATCACCATCTCTTCTACCCCAAGCTCGACGCCATGATCTCGCAGCGGCATCCGCGCGCCCTGCTGGTCTACACCAGCATCGCCGACCACCGGCGCGTCATCGAAGCGGCAGCCCAGCGTGGCGTCTCGGTCATGGTCGAGAAGCCGCTCTGCACCTCGCTCGATGACGCCCTCGCCATCCGTCGCGCGGCCCGCGACGGCCACATCCAGGTGCTGGTGAACTACGAAACCACCTGGTACTCCAGCAATCGCGCCGCCTACGACGAGGTTCGAAACCGGCAAGCTCGGCGACATCCGCAAGGTCGTCATCCACGACGGACACAATGGGCCGCAGGAGATCGGAGTTCCGCCCGAGTTCCTCAACTGGCTCACGGATCCCGCAGCAGAATGGCGCCGGCGCGCTGTTCGACTTCGGCTGCTACGGCGCCGACCTGATGACCTGGCTCATGCACGGCGAATCGCCGCTGACCGTCACCGCCGTCACCCAGCACGACAAGCCCACCATCTACCCGAATGTGGACGACGACGGCACCATCGTCCTGAGTTATCCCCATGCGCAGGCCATTATCCAGGCCTCGTGGAACTGGCCCTTCGGACGCAAGGATATGGAGGTCTACGGCGCCACCGGGTACGTGATTACCGTCGAATCCAGCCACCTGCGCGTCGCCACGAACACGACGCCAGGAATCGCGAGCAGACCGCCCCGCCACTCTCCGCTCCCGAACGACGACTCGCTGCACTACCTGGCCGCGGTCATGAATGGGCAGTTGCAACCCGCGGGCGATCTGACCGCGCTCGATACCAACATCGTCGTCATGCAGATTCTCGACGCTGCCCGCGATTCGGCCCGCACCGGGCGCACCGTGCGCCTCACACCTTTGGCGCAATGAATATGACGCCGCCCAATTCCGCCTCGCGTCCTCGCTGCCCGTCAGGGCTACGGAGTATCCTGAAGAGTGAGGTGGATGTGAAGACGTTTTCGTGCCCTGTGGCAGCTGCCGATCCTCGCTGCCGCCGCTTTCGCGATCCTGACCGCCGATGCGCAGCAATATTCAGCCGGACAAGCCGCATCGGCACGGCCGCGCAATCCCGGCCCGATTATCTGAAGAACTCCGGCATCGACCAGAACCTCAACCATCAGCTACCCCTTGCGGACCATTTTCGCGATGAATCCGGGGCCGATGTCGCATTGGGCCAATACTTCTCCAAGCGGCCGGTGGTGCTGGCCCTGGTGTACTTCAAATGCGGCATGCTGTGCCCGCAGGTTCTCCATGGAGCCGCAGCCGCGCTCAAGCAGACCGGCTTCCATCCCGGCCATCAATATCGACGTAGTCGTCGTCTCCATCGATCCGACCGATAAGCCGCACCGACGCGGTCGAAGCCAAGCAACACTTCGTGGGCATGCTTGGCGCCGAATACGCCGCCGGCGTCCACTTCCTCACCGGCGATCAAGCCATCGATCACCGACCTCGCCAATGCTACCGGCTTCCATTACGTTCGGGTTCCCGGACCAGACGGAAACTGGACCAGTTCGCGCACTCCAGCGTGATCATGTTCGCCACGCCCGGAAGGCCGCATGTCCAAGTACCTCTCCGGCATCGATTACCAGTCGCGCGATGTGCGCCTCGCTCTGATCGAGTCCAGCAACAACCACATCGGCAGCGTGAGCGACCTGGTGACTCCTCTACTGCTGCAACTACAGCCCCGGGCAAGGCCGCTACACTGTCTCCGTTTTGCGCGTCATGGGCCTGGCCGGCATGGCCTCGCATGCTGGCGCTCGCCGGCATGCTCTATTGCTCACCCGATGCCAAAATCCACGCCGCAACTGGTACAAATCGCGCGCCGTCACCTCCGTGTGGAGAGCTCGCTAGTAGAATCTCTGCCTTGAGGTGACCTGTGAAATTCCAAGTTTCCCATCTTTTGGGCTTGATCCTGCTGTCTCGCTCTCAGTACCGCGCTCCATGCCCAGCAACCCGACGACCGGCACCGGCCGGGCAGCGAAACTCCGCTCCAGGCGCATCCCTTATTCGCCCAGTCTCGACGTCACCTCGATGGACAAGAGCGTGAACCCTGCGCGACTTCTATCAGTACGCCTGCGGCGGCTGGCTGAAGAACAATCCCCTGCCCGCCGACCAAGCGAGTTGGGATGTCTACGCCAAGCTTACGCAGGACAATCAGCGGCTGCTGTGGGGCATTCTGGAAGACAGCGCTCAAAGCACAAAACCGCTCGGCCACCCAGCAGAAGATCGGCGACTACTTCAGCTCCTGCATGAACACAGCGGCCATCGACGCGACGAGGCCGGAGCCGCTGAACGCCAGTTGGCCGCCATTGCCAACTGAAGCAGAACCGACCTGCCCGCCTTCCTGGCCAACGCTCATCTCTACTGGCCCGGCAATGCGCTCTTCGACACCGGGGCCAATCAGGATTTCCGCCGATTCAGAGAAGATGATTTCTGGCTCGACGCGGGCGGCCTCGGCCTTCCTGACCGCGACTACTACGTCAAGACCGACGCCAAGTCGCAGGAGATTCGGCAGAAATACCTGGACTACGTCGCCCAGATCTTCGGGCTGTCCGGCGAATCTCCCGAGCAGGCGAAGACCGACGCAGACCACCGTCATGCGTCTGGAGACGTCTCTGGCACGGCCTCCCTCACCCGCGTCGATCGCCGCGAACCCCACAATCTCGACCACAAGATGACCGTTGCGCAGGTCAGCGCCCTGGCCCCGCTCTCAACTGGCAGCGGTATTTCTCAACTTGGGACTGGGCGACGTGCAGTCGGTCAACATGACCCAGCCCGAGTTCTTCAAAGCGCTCAACGCCATGCTTCAAAACGAGCCGCTCGATAGCCTTAAGACCTACCTTCGGTTCCACGCGGCCAACGGAGAGGCGAACTTCCTCTCCAGCAATTTCCAGCAGGCTTCGTTCGACTTCTACAGCAAATATCTGCGCGGAATCCCGCAGATGCGCCCGCGATGGAAGCGCTGCGTGTCGCAGGTAAATACGTATCTCGGCGAAGCGCTGGGCCAGGAGTTTGTCCGTCGCACCTTTGGCGCAGACATGAAGACCCAAACGGTCAAGATGACCGACGAGATCGAGCAGGCCATGCAGCAGGAGATCGAGCACCTGGACTGGATGAGCGATCCGACCAAGCAGCAGGCGCTGCTCAAACTGCACGGAATTCGCAATAAGGTCGGCTACCCCGACAAATGGCGCGACTACTCCTCGCTCGAGATCAAGCCGGACGACTACTACGGCAACGTGGAGCGCTCCATCTTCTTCGAGAACAAGCGCCAACTTGCCAAGGTAGGCAAACCGGTCGACCGCAGCGAATGGGGCATGACGCCGCCCACGGTGAATGCTTACTACAATCCGCAGATGAACGACATCAACTTCCCCGCCGGCGTGCTGCAGCCTCCCCTGTACGACGCCAAACTCGACGACGCGCCGAATTACGGCGACACCGGCGGCACCATCGGCCACGAACTGACGCACGGATTCGACGACGAAGGGCGCAAGTTTGACGCCAACGGCAATCTCAAAGACTGGTGGACGCCGGAAGACGCGAAGAAATTTGAAGACCGTGTTCAGTGCGTCCGCGACCAATACGCGCAGTACGTCGTCGTCGACGATGTGCACATCAACAGCAAACTGACCAGCGGCGAAGATGTGGCCGACCTCGGCGGCGAAATTCTCGGGTACATCGCGTGGAAGAAAGCCACCGCCGCGCAGCACCTTGAACCCCGCGACGGTCTCACGCCGGATCAGCGATTCTTCATCGGCTTCGCCCAGTGGGCCTGCGCAAACGAACGGCCCGAGCAATCGCGCATGCAGGCCATCACCGACCCGCACTCGCCCGGCGAGTTCCGCATCAACGGCGTGGTCGTGAACATGCCGCAGTTCCGCGAAGCGTTCGCCTGCAAAGCGGGACAACCGATGGTCAAGGAAAAGATCTGCAGCGTCTGGTAATCGGGGAATTTCGTCCGGTTTGACACGAATCCTCGGTTTTTGCACCCGAGGATTCGTGGCCTACCTTCCCGCGACCCGTACCAAATAGGTGACCTTGGTACTGCCAAAAAGCCTTCCGACCACCCGGCAATATTCGAATATTCGAATATAATTGCTATATGCCAGATGCCCTGCGCCAATTCAAAGCCGAAATCTTTCAGGCGTTGGCTCATCCGACCCGAATCGCCATCGTTGAGGCTCTTCGAAACCGGGAACTCTCGGCCGGGCAGCTGATGGAAGAACTCGGCCTCGAACAGGCCAACGCCTCGCAACACCTCTCCGTACTGCGAACCAAACAGGTGCTGGTGAACCGCAAGGTCGGCAACCAGGTCTTCTACTCCTTGCGCGACTCGGCCCTGATCGAGGTACTGGACATCCTTCGCCGCTACTTCTACCGGCAACTGTCGGAAAACCGTTCTTTGCTGGCGCAGGCAGAACAGGAAGCAGAGACAGAAAAGGTCAACCACCGATGAATCATTTGCAGTCTGCCTTGAAGCGAATTCCCTGGGCGAATTGGAAGCCAAACCTCGTCGGGTCGCTGCGCGGCTACTCCGGTCGTACGTTTCTTCGCGACCTGGTTGCAGGCGTGACCGTCGGCCTGGTCGCTCTGCCGCTGGCTATGGCCTTCAGCATCGCCTCGGGAGTGTCGCCCCAGGCCGGAATCTACACGGCCATTGTTGGCGGCATCGTTGTGTCGCTCATGGGCGGCTCCCGCATACAGATTGCCGGCCCCACCGGCGCATTCGTGGTCATCGTCGCCGGCATCATCGCCAAGCATGGGCTCTCGGGCCTGCTCATGATCACCATGATGGCTGGGGTGATTCTGCTGTTCCTGGGGTTTTCGGGCCTCGGGAATGCGGTCAAGTTTATTCCCCGGCCGATCGTGATCGGCTTCACCAACGGGATCGCCCTGCTGATCGCTTCCACCCAGATCAAAGACTTCTTTGGTCTCAAGATTGGCCAGCGTACCCAGCCGAATTCCTGCTGCGCATGCGCGCGCTTGCCATGCACGCTCCCACGGCGAGCTGGCCCACCGTAGCTCTGGCAGTCGGTTCGCTGGTGCTGATCCTTCTGGTGCCAAAGCTTCTTCCCAAAGTACCGGGAACCATCGTCGCCCTCTTCGCCTGCACCCTGGCTGTGGCGCTCTTTCATCTGCCGGTGGAGACCATCGGTTCCCGATTCGGCGGCATTCCGTCCGGTCTGCCGCATGTGGATCTGCCCCGCTTTCGACCCGACCTGATCCTGCCGCTCCTGCCCTCCGCTCTGACGGTAGCCTTGCTGGCCGCGCTCGAAAGCCTGCTCTCCGCAGTCGTGGCCGACACCATGATCGGAGAACGCCATAACTCCAATGCCGAACTGGTGGCGCAGGGGTTCGCCAATCTTCTCGTGCCTATCATCGGCGGCATCCCGGTCACCGGCGCCATCGCGCGTACCGCGACCAACTACCGGGCCGGCGCCAAAACACCGGTTTCGGGAATCATCCACGGTCTGACCTTGCTGGCCGTCATCGTGGCGTTTGCACCGCTGGCGAGGTTTGTTCCGCTGGCTACGCTCGCGGCGGTCTTGCTCGTGGTCGCCTACAACATGGGCGAATGGCGCGAGATCAAAACCATCCTGTCGCTCGATCTGGCGGCCATCTCCGTCTGGCTGATCACCTTCACCCTCACCGTGATCGCGGATCTCACGCTGGCCGTCGAAATCGGCATGGCCCTGGCGGCCCTGATCTACATCTACCGTGTGTCGCAGACCACCACCGTCAGCGCCGTCACTCCGGAGTACATCCTCGAAGGCCTGGAACACAGTCTGCAGGGCAAATATGTTCCGCCGTACGTCACCATTCTGCGCATCCACGGTCCGTTTCTTTTCGGGACCACGGATAAGCTGGCGGAGCAGACTTCCGATCTGTCCGGCTTCGCGCAGATCGTGATTCTCAGGTTGCGAAACATGACCGCCATCGATGCCACCGGCCTGCACGCGCTAAAGCAGTTTTCAGACCACTTGAAGCGCTCCGGTCGCACGCTGCTGCTCTGCGGCGCTCGCCACCAGCCTGCCCAGTTTCTCAACCAGGCAGAATTCGTAAACCACATCGGACCGCAGAGTATTCTACCCAACGTCAACGCCGCGCTGCAGCGGGCGATTCAAATTCAGGAGCGCTTCTCGTCGGTAGGTGAAGAATTCGCTCACCACATGGAGCATGCTTCGTTGTAAAAGCCGCGCGCGCCGCCGCCCCACCAGCCGAAACGACGTGGGCTTTAGCCTTGAGGGAGCTCTTGTCTCGTTACGCCTGGATCCGTGTTTCTTTCAGCACATCGGCAGACTCAAGCAGGATGGTCGCATTCGACATCTGCAGCTCTGAAAACTGCAGCGCAATCGCGATCCCCACCAACACCAGGCCCAGGATGAAGATGGGCAAGGTGATGGCTTCGAAGATCCGTCTCCACATGGAAATGCCGATCAGCAACGCTACGGAAACGAAGAGTCCCACTGCGATATAGAGCGTCCGCGATGCCCACGAGACCAGCTCCAATCGGCGGTGGAAGATCAACATCTGCCGATGAATGTTCCTTCTGCGCTCTTCCGGCGGGTTCTCGGATCGGAACTCGTGCGCCAGGTTTCGCACTCGATCCGAGATCGCGATGTAGCGCGAGTTGACGCCGGAGATCAGGATCGCCGTCGCAGACACCATGACAACCGGGGTGACTGCCGTAGTGACTACGGTCAGCGGATCGGCGGCGCTCCCAGCAAACAACATGGATTCTCCTCAGGGGCGGATTTGATCATACCCTGCGTCCGGTCCGCTTCGTTCCCTTCTCCTGCCTCGTTCGGCCCCAGTCTTTAGTTCTCTGAATCTAGCAGGCAGTTACCTCACAACTAAAGCAAATCGACCCCAAGTTCCTTAGAATAGAAGCATGGCCTTGCGCTTGCGCTTTTTGAACGTGGTTTTATTGTTGTTGTTGCTGCCTCGTGCGGCTCACGCCGACAATCCTAATCCTGCCTTTGACCTCGCGGGCCCTCAGATCGATGTCCGGGTCACCCGCGCCGGAAAGATGCTTCCCATCGCCAACGTACCCAACCTGGCGCCCGGCGACCGCCTCTGGGTGCATCCGAATTTTCCTCCGCAGCAATCCGTCCACTACCTGCTCATCATTGCGTTTCTGCGCGGTACGACCAATCCGCCCCCGGAATCGTGGTTCATCAAGGCCGAGACCTGGACCAAGGCGGTTCGGCAGGAGGGCATCTACGCCACCGTGCCGGCGGATGCGCAGCAGGTTGTGCTCTTTCTGGCCCCGGAGACGAGCGGCGACTTCAGCACGCTCAGAAACGCGGTCAGGGGACGCCCCGGTGCCTTCGTCCGCGCCTCGCAGGATCTCAACCAGGCGAGCCTGGACCGCGAACGTCTGGACAAGTATCTGGCCACGGTTCGCGACACCAGCGAGTTGAACCCTAAGGCGCTCGAAGAGCGATCCACGTTGCTGGCCCGCAGTCTCAATATCCGGCTGGATCACCAGTGCTTTGACAAACCCACCGATCAGCAGGCGCCTTGCCTGGTGGGCAATACCTCGCAACTGGTGCTCGACGACGGACATAGCCAATCGGTCGTTGCCTCGCTAACGTCCGGCTCGTCCAGCGACCTGCTGGCGCAGGCCAGCTACACCCGCACGCTGGGAGGCGGCTCCTACAGCGCCTACATCGGCGCCATCGTGGACATGGCGCGCATCGCCGACAGCCTGCATACCGCGGCCTTTCAGTATCTGCCCGCGCTCGCCATTCCCAATCAGGACACGCTGAACCTCAAGCTCAATACGCCGCCCTCGTTCCACAACCCCAAATCGGTGCTGGTCGTCGCCTTGCCAGCGGTCGATTCGGCCAAGCTGCCACCCCTCCGCGCGGTCGATCCTAAGCAGATCTCCTGCCTCCAGAAAGCTTCGCTGGTGCTGCAGGTGGATGGCGCTCCGTTGGCCTTCGCTACGGCCTTCGCGCATGATCTCTCGATTCGCGTCGCGACCAAGGCCGGCCAGAGCGTCGAACTGCCGGCGGTTTCCGACCCCGCTCGCGGCGGCTTCGTGGTCGACACCAAGGCGCTGCCCGAGAAGGGCGACTCCGAAGTGACTGGCGTACTCCACGGGTTCTGGGGTTTTCAACCGTTTGATGGACCGACCTTCCGCCTGCAGAATGCGCGTCCGGCGCAATGGTCGCTCGCGGCCAGCGATCAGAGTGCGCTGATTCTCGGCCGCAAAGACACCCTGCACCTGCAGTCCGAACAGGCCACCTGCGTGGACGACATACAGCTCAAAGACTCCGATGGCAAGAAGCTGGACACCACCTGGAAGGTGACCAAGCGCGACGAGATCCAGGTCGATGTCCCGCTCGAGAACGCCAAGGGCGGCACGCTAACCATGCAGATTCGCCAGGCAGGGCTCGCCAAGGCCGACGAGCTTCCCCTGCACACCTACTCCGAAGCCGGCCATCTGGACAGCTTCACGCTCTACGCGGACGATCCCGAGGGCGTGCTGAAAGGTACGCGCCTCGATGAGGTGGAAAGCCTCGACCTCAATGGCGTTCGATTCAAGCCGGCGGGACTTAGCCGCGAGGGCCAGGAAGATTCGCTGAAAGTGGCAGCCGCTACACCCGGTGCAACTTCAGCGCTGCAAGCCCAAGCAGGAGGTCGTGGCGAAGGTCGCGCTGAAAGACGGGCGCGTCCTGAACCTTCACACGGTGGTGAAAGATGCCCGTCCCAAGGTCACGCTCCTGACCAAGAGCGTTCAGCCCTCCTCGAACCCATCCGTCGTTCACCTCGGCGATCGAAGACGAATTGCCCCAGGATGGGAGACTTACCTTTGCGCTCAAAAGTGTCGCTCCGGCGAACTTCCTGCGCGATGAAAAGATTGAAGTCTCCAGCGAAGACGGATCGTTCCACGCGCTGCTCAGCATTGCCGATGGCGGACTCATGCTGCAGGACGCCAAAACCGTGTTCGCCACGCTCGATCCGGAGAAGGCGTTCGGCCTGTCGGCCTTCGGACCGCTGCGCTTCCGTCCCATCGACGGAGCCGGCATTGAGGGAGACTGGCAGCCGCTGGTCACCTTGGTACGGATCCCGCAACTGGGCGAGGTTCGCTGCCCCAAAGCCGTGGATGAGCAGTGCACGCTCTCCGGGTCGAATTTATTTCTGGTCGACTCGGTGGCCTCTGACGCCGAGTTCACGCACCCCGTCACCGTCCCGGAAGCGTTTGTGAACTCCACGCTCAACGTTCCTCACCCCGCCGCCAGTGGAGCGCCGCTGTTTATCAAGCTGCGGGACGACCCCAGCGTGGTCAACACCGCGGTCTTGCCGGTCCTGCCGCTGCAGCAACCTCCGGCAACCGCGGCGAAGTAGGAGACGTTTTGACCGCCCCGATCTACTAGGCCTCGAAGTCAACCTCAATCGGTTCGATCAGGGGCATCAACCACGCGAGCAGCTTCTGGTGCGCGGGGTGAGAGCCGTACGCTTCCAGGGCCGCGCCGTCGGTAAACTTCATGACCCCGCCGAAGGTGTACCCGCCGCCACGCGGAGAAAGGTTCCGCCCTGCATGGGTTTCAACGCAGTCCAGGAATCTGTCCTTGTAACGCGGCGATCTCTTGAGCCGCAGCGGTGATCTGTTCCTCGGTGACTCCCGGCTTCCAGCGAAATGCAAAGATGTGAATGAACAACGTAAGCTTCTCCCGCAAAAGGTCTTCTACCAACAACTATTCCATACTCTCCATCGAGGTTGAGCGCGTGGTCTGAAAAGGGCCGCATCGATGGCCCGCAAGCTCATCACTGCTGGCCCAAACGTCAGCCATCATGGATTTATTTGTCTCTGGGCTTTATGCTTGACTGCAAGAACGCCCATGGACTTTGAGCAGCTACGAACTTTCCTGGAAGTGTCGCGTCAAAAGAGCTTCTCCCGGGCTGCGGACAAACTGCTGCTGACCCAGCCGGCGATCTCTGCTCAAATTCGCACACTGGAGCAGGAGGTCGGCGCCCAGCTCTTCGATCGCGTAGGCGGCAAGGTGACCTTCACCGCTGCTGGCCGCGTCTTCGAGCCCTTTGCGGAACATTGCCTGGAGTGCCACAGCCACATTCTGCTGGCGGTCGCCGAGATGCAGCGCTCGCCGCGAGGCGAAATCTCGATCAGCGCCAACGAAGCCACCAGCCTCTACGTCCTGCCCCACGTCATCGCGCAGTTCAAGCAGCAGCACTCGCGTGTGGCTCTGAGCATTGTTCGCGCGGAACGCATCCGCACGCTTGAGTCCGTCCTGAACCGCGAAGTGGATTTTGGCGTAGTGACGCTGCCGGTGAAAGACCCGCGCGTGATGGTCGAGCTGATTCACAAGGATGAACTCGTGCTGGTGGCCTCAAACAAGCACGCTCTGGCCAATCGCAGCA
The DNA here is from genome assembly GCA_963748555.1 of uncultured Acidobacteriaceae bacterium. GTDB lineage: Bacteria > Acidobacteriota > Terriglobia > Terriglobales > Acidobacteriaceae > CAWKKW01. Next base: position 135,798 of record CAVVJK010000013.1, on the reverse strand, counting down.
CGGTTCGCCTCGAGGAGGTAGCGCAGTTTCCCCTGCTGCTGCCCAAGCAGGGCCGGCAACGGGAACAGATCGATCATCTCTTCCACGCGCGAGACCTCAACCCGAAGGTCGCGATGGAGTTGGATTCCAGCGAGTTGCTCAAGCGCTTCGTGGCGGCGGGGCTGGGCGTTGGATTTCTGCCGCGCACCAATGTCACAGAAGATGAACAGACCGGCCATCTGAAAACCTTGACCATCGAAGGTGTACGGCTGGCTCGCGAACTGGGTCTGGTTTTCCGCAAAGACAAGACGCTCAGCCGAGCGGCGCAGGCCTTCCTTGAAATCGCGACCGGTCGTCCCCGCTTCCTGAGGACATCCGCGAAGGTGGAGCCGGCCGTTTCCCGCATTCGCACAGTGCGCCCCAGCGTCGCTCAGAAATAATCTAAAAAGCCGCGTGGAATCGGCACCCTCTGACCCTGCTCGCGTATCTTAATAAGTACGCCCGGAAAGTTCAGCGAGCTTCTCCCTGGAGATTCGAATCTGACTACCTCCTCGGCGAAGAGTTGTGCATTCCGAAGCGCCACCGTACCCGGGAGGATTCTAAAATTGGGTAAAAGCATGGTCCCAAAGCGCCTCTTCTTCACCAAGGGCGCTGGACGACATAAAGAACGCCTCACTTCGTTTGAATTGGCACTTCGCGATGCCGGGATTGCAGCCCAGAACCTGGTTCGCGTCTCCTCCATCTTTCCGCCCCAGGCTAAGCTCATCACTCGCAAGGAAGGCTTGAAGTACCTTCATGCCGGAGAGGTCGTCTTCGCGGTCGTGGCCGAGAACTCCACCCGTGAGCCCCACCGCCTGGTAGCCTCGAGCATCGGCGTGGCCATCCCGAGTGATCGTAACACCTACGGTTACTTGAGCGAACACCATAGCTTCGGCGAGACCGAGGAGCAGGCCGGCGAATACGCCGAGGAACTCGCGGCCGAGATGCTCGCGACCACGCTGAATGTGGAGTTCGATCCCGACAAGAGCTGGGATGAGAAGAAGGAAATCTACCGCATTTCCAACAAGATCGTCCGCACCGCGAACGTCACGCAATCGGCCATCGGCGACAAGCGGGGCTGGTGGACCACCACTATTGCCGCTGCCATCCTGATCTTTGACGAATAGCGAGTGCCGGGCTCCGGCGAGTGCCCGTTCGCTGCTTTGCCGCACCGTGCTTTAACGTGTTCGAAACAACACCAGCAGAGAATCTCTACGTATGCCATCGAATCCGAACTATCGAGTCGGGCTGGTCCAGATGTCGTGTGGACCCGATCCCGACGCCAATCTGGATAAGGCCGCAGATCGCGTCCGCGAAGCCGCCCGCGAGGGCGCGAATGTGGTGTGTCTGCCAGAACTCTTTCGCGCGCAGTATTTCTGCCAGCGCGAAGATACAGGCCTCTTCGATCTGGCGGAGTCCATCCCGGGCCCCAGCACTGAACGCCTCAGCGCGGTGGTGCGAGAAGAAAAAGTTGTGCTGGTCGCCTCCCTGTTTGAGCGCCGGGCTGCGGGCCTATACCACAACACGGCTGTGACCATTCACTCGGACGGCAGCCTCGCGGGTATCTATCGCAAGATGCACATTCCTGATGACCCGCTCTACTACGAGAAGTTCTACTTCACCCCGGGCGATCTGGGATTCAAAGCGGTCGACACAGGCGTGGGCCGTATCGGCACCCTGGTTTGCTGGGACCAGTGGTACCCGGAAGGCGCTCGCATCACCGCGCTGCAAGGCGCCAACCTGCTCTTCTACCCGACGGCCATCGGCTGGCACCCGGCAGAGAAGGAGCAATACGGCGAGGCACAATACGATGCGTGGCTGACCATTCAGCGTTCCCATGCGATTGCGAATGGCGTGTACGTTGCGGCAGTGAATCGCGTGGGCCCGGAGAACGGAGACGTGCGCGGCGACCGAGTGGACGGGCCCGGCCTCGAGTTCTGGGGCGGATCCTTTATCGCGGATCCATTTGGACGGGTCATTGCCAAAGCTTCGCACGATCGGGAAGAAATCCTGATTGGGGAAGTCGATCTGCGACTGCTGGAAGACACGCGCCGCAACTGGCCCTTCCTTCGAGACCGCCGCATCGATGCTTACCAGCCCATCGTCAGCCGCTTTCTCGATGGACCAGGAGAGAAATGACGGAACTGGTGGGCACTCCGCGTGAGAACGGCTACAGCATGCCCGCGGAATGGGAGACGCACCAGGCCACCTGGATTGCCTGGCCTCACAATGCCGAGGATTGGCCTGGACGATTTCAGCCCATCGCGTGGGTCTACGCCGACATCGTCCGGTACCTGGCGCGGGGCGAAGACGTGCACATCCTGGTCAACGATGACGGCGCACGCAAGCGGGCCACGGGGCTTCTGAAGCGTGTGGGAACGGATCTCAGGTCGTGTGCATTTTCATCTCTGGCCGACCAACCGTGTCTGGCTGCGAGACTCCGGGCCCATCTTTGTTCGCAAAGCGAAACCGGAGAACGGCCTCTCCGCCACAATAGCGGTTACGAATTGGAAGTTCAACGCCTGGGCCAAGTACGACAACTGGCAATTGGACGACCAGATACCCGACCATGTCTCCGAACTGCTGCATCTGCCGCAATTCCAACCAACACTTCCAATGGCTGACGGCCGGCAACATCGCGTCGTGCTGGAAGGCGGCAGCATCGATGGGAACGGCGCAGGCGTTTTGCTCACCACCGAAGAATGTCTGTTGAGCGAAGTGCAACAGCGCAATCCCGGCGTGACTCGCGAACAGTTGGAGCGCGTCTTTTCTGACTATCTCGGAATCGATCAGGTCCTGTGGCTGGGGCGAGGCTGTGCGGGAGACGATACTCACGGCCACGTGGATGATATAGCCCGTTTCGTCGATGCCAATACAATTGTCGCAGCGACAGAGACAAATCCGGCCGATGAGAATCACCTGCCCCTGGCGGACAATCTCGACCGCCTGCGTTCTGCCCTGAACCCCGACGGCAAGCCCTTCCGCGTGGTGGAGCTACCCATGCCGGCTCCGGTGGTCTTTGATGGCCAGCGACTGCCAGCCAGCTATGCCAATTTCTACATCGCAAACCAGCGCGTCCTGGTGCCGACCTTCAACGATCCCAACGATCGTCGAGCCTTGAATATTCTTGCCGCGTTGTTTCCGGACCGGGAAGTCATCGGCATTCATTGCGGAGACTTCATCTGGGGCCTCGGCGCAATCCACTGCATGACCCAGCAGCAACCTGCCGCGCACTGAAAACGCACACGGCACTGGCGCTCAAACCTGGACCTGCCGCTCGCACCAGCCGATACCGTATCCTGTCAACGTGAACGAGACCACCCAGGAAGGCTTTCTGCGCCTCGCGCTTGAACAGGCCGCGCTCGCTGCAGAAGCGGGCGAGGTGCCTGTTGGCGCAGTTCTCGTCTATAAAGAACGCATCGTGGCGCGCGGTCAGAATCGTGTGTTGCGCGATGTGGATCCTACCGCGCATGCGGAGATTGTCGCGATGCGTGCTGCCGCGACTGCGCTGGGCAACTATCGCCTCACGGATTGTGAACTCTACGTCACGCTCGAACCATGCGCGATGTGTGCCGGGGCCATGATTCACGCGCGCCTGAGTGAACTGACGTATGGCGCAGATGACCCCAAAGCCGGAGCCGCCGGTTCAGTGCTCTCTGTTCTCAACCACCCGCAACTCAACCACCAGGTGAAGGTGACCGCCGGCGTGTTGGCCGAAGAGTGCGGCGAAATCCTGAGGCAGTTCTTCCGCTCGCGCAGAAACTCCGCGATCCCCGACTAAAAGCGCGTAAGCGCTTCGATGGCCTCACGGCGTGTCGGCCATCCCGCAATCAGTTGCTCGCGACCGATCGCTTCGTAGTCCTCGTAGTCGAATCCGGGACTCACGGTGCAGCCGAGCAGCGCGAACGCTCCGCCCGGCAACAACCTCGATCCTTGCCACACGTGCTTCGGCACCACCGTTTGCACCACCATGCCTGCATCGAGTTGTTGGCCCAGGATCACGGTCCGGCTCGAGCCGTCGGGCCACAGTTGCAGCATCTCGACCGGATCGCCCAGGTAGAAGTGAAACACTTCATCAGAAATCAGCCGATGCATTTCTGAGAAGCTTTCCGGTTCGAGCAGATAGTAAATCGCCGTGCCGGCTGACCGGTCGCCACCATACCGCGTATCCAGCGCAGAGTTCGGGATGGTCTCGGCTGACTTCCAGGTCTGCACGAAGTAGCCGCCCTCGCGCGGATGCGGCTCCAGCATGAGTCGAAGCTTCAATTCGTCAGCGGTCAAGCGCATTCCCTCTGCTCGCATCATAGTGCGATTTCCCTCTGGAGCCGAAATCGCGGGAACTCCGCATGACGGCTGGTGTCTAACGATTGCAGGTGTTCTCGCCACCTCAATTCACTTCGTGGAGAGAACCCATGTTTGAAGACAGCTTGATGGAATCCGCTGGTCGCATCAAGACCAGGAGTAAGTGGACCGCGATCGGATCACTGTTGCTTCAGAGCCTGCTGCTCATCGCCGTGATCCTGCTTCCCGAAATTTATCCCGAGGCATTGCCTAAACAGGCGTTATCGCGCTTGCTTGTAGCTCCTCCGCCACCATCCTCCACTCCGCCGAGGTCGGCGCCGCACGCACCTGCGGCCTCCCGACTACGAACCATCTCCCTGCTTGACGCGCTCACCGCTCCATCGCACATCCCAAAGCACCCGGCACTCGGAGTGCGCGACTCTGGTCCGGGTCCTCTGAACTCAACAACAAGCATTGGAGAACTCGGCAACGGCCTTCCTCCCGGATTGAACGACCTGGTGGGCCGGCCGGAAGGTACGCCGGTAGTTCCTGCAGCGCTGCCGAAACGCGTACGCGTCTCGTCAGGAGTGGCGGCGGGCCTCTTGATCCAACCCATCCGTCCGGTCTACCCAGCCATTGCAAAACAGGCCAGGGTACAGGGAACGGTCGTGGTCCAGGCCACCATCTCGCGGGACGGCACCGTAGAGAACGTTCGCGCCACCAGTGGACCGGCCCTGCTGCAGGGCGCCGCAGTCGCCGCCGTGCGCGTCGCGCGTTACAAACCCTTCCTGCTCAACGATCAGCCCGTCGACATAGAAGCGACTATCAACGTTGTATTTTCGTTGGGAAACTAGCCGCTTCCATTGCCTTCGGAAGGGCGCTTGGCGAGGTCAAGCCGAGGACCGGCCGCCGCCCTTCTCAGTTCCCTCTTGCAGACGCTATGATGGGCCCATGCATGTGGTTGTGTATTCCGCGTCCTGGTGTCGTGACTGCCGGGAAGCCAAACGCTTCCTGGATACCCATCAAATTCCTTATACCGAGATCGATATCGAGTCCACGCCGGGCGCTGCTGCCGAGGTCGTCCAGCACGTTGGCAAACGCGCCATTCCGCAATTCGTGATCGATGGCGAATGGGTACAGCCCTACCGGCCCGGCCGCGGGTTTCTCCACGAAGAGATGAGCATCCGCTTCGGAGTAAGCAGGAAAATGTCTTAAACCGCCGGCTCTTCTTGCTGCGCCGTTGCGACCTCACGCGGTCTGGCAAACCCGGTGCTCAGACGACGAATGCGCACCTGCTTGTTCTCCCGTTCGAAGGAACGCTCCCGCGCGAGCAGCAGATCCTCGAGACTGATCAGGCCCAACAGCTTGCGCGAGCCGCTCTCGACCACGGGCATCACGTAGAGTCGTTCGCTGGCCATCCGCTCGGCTAGTCTTCTTAACGTCTCATCGGGATACGTCACCGTCGCCTCGCGAAATGGCAGCGCCCGATCCGTCGCTGCTTCCGTGCCCTCAGCCTCACGCGTGCTTCGGGCAAACGCTTCCAACTGCCGGCGAGTGATGACGCCCGCGATCCGGTCGTCGTTGCTCACCACTGGATACAGTCTCTGTCCGCGCCGGAAGTCGCGTTCCCGCGTCTTCTCGGGCTGCTCGCGAGGAGTGACCCAGTTTCGAACTTCGGCCAGTGGCGCCTCTACCGGCAACACCACCAGGTTGGTCCTCATGACTTGGGAGACGGTCATCGTTTCGAGCGGATCTACGCCGTATTCGCGGCTCAGGTGATACCCCCGACGACTTAAGCGCTCGGTCAGAATGGAGCGCTTTTGCAGCAGCACGGTGAATCCGTGGGCCGCCACGGAAGCCGCTAACAGCGGAAGCATCAACCCGTAGTTGTGGGTCAGTTCCATACTCAAGACCGCCGCTGTCAATGGGCAGCCGATCGCTCCCGAAAGCACCGCGGCCATGCCCACCAGCGGCCATGCTCCGGTCTGCATCGCGGGAAGCACATGCGTGAGCGAAGCTCCCAGTGCTCCGCCGATCATCAGCAACGGCGCGAGAATTCCGCCAGACGTACCCGATCCGAGAGAGAACGACCAGATGATGCTCTTGATCACCAGTACGCCCACGATCAGCGCCCACGTATGATCTCCGCCGATCAGCGAGGCGATGACGTCATAGCCGGTGCCCAGCGCGCGCGGAAAAATAAGGCCGCCGATCCCGATGACCACGCCGCCCACGGCCGGCCACCACATCCAGTGAATCGGCAGATAGTGCTCGAAAAAATCTTCGCTCGCATATACCGCTTTGCTCAGGATCAGCGCAGCCATTCCGGCAAGAATGCCGACTGCCAAGGCGGCCATCACGGCTGCCGGTTCGATTGCGACATTCGACAGCGGCATAGGAAACAGCGGTCCTGCGCCCAAAAGAAATCGTGCGCAACACCCCGGCAGTGGTTGCTGCCACCGCTACGGGAACCAGGCTTCGCGGACGCCACTCAAACAGCAGCAGTTCGACCGCCAGCAACACCGCCGATAGCGGAGTGGCAAACACGCCCGCCATGCCCGCCGCGGCTCCGGCGACCAGCATGGTCGAGCGCTCGGCATCGCTCAACCGGAAAAGCTGCGCAAACAGCGACCCAACCGAACCCGCCGTCATGATGATGGGACCTTCGGCGCCGAAGGGACCGCCAGAGCCGATGGCAATAGCCGCCGATAGCGGTTTGAAGATGGCTACGCGCGGGCTCACCTTCGCTCCGTGAATCAGGATCGCTTCAATCGCTTCCGGCATTCCGTGTCCGCGAATCTTGTCAGATCCGTACCGAGCCATCAACCCGATCAGCAAGCCGCCCACCACCGGCACCAACGCCGCAAACCAGTGCAGGTGATTCTGAGCAGGGGAGCGAAACTGCCAGCTCAAGCGATGGAAGTAAAACAGGTTGGTACCGAAATAGATCAGCCGCAGTAGCAGAAAGGCCAGCAACGCGCCCGCTACGCCCAGAACCAGTGCAAGCCCGCTGAGCACAACCATGCGGGAATCGGCACTGAAGTCGCGCAGATGCGCGCGCGCTTCGGCCTGTTGTTGCGCGCCTGGAGCCATTACCGTCCACCTTTTGGAGTAGCCTGGCGATCGCGGCTGGCCCTGTTTCGCTTCTCCTCATCGGCCGCCAATGCTGCCGGTTGTGCCGCCACCTGCCGCAATGCCCGAATGAGCTCCGGACCGGCCTGCTCCAACTCCCGCAAGTGAAACTCGGCCAGCGATGCAATCACGCGTTCGCCTCGCGGGGTCAGACGCAATAGGATGCGGCGATGGTCGGTCGCATCGTCGGTACGACGCAGGAAGCCCTGTTCGATCGTGCGGTCCACCAGTTCCACCGCACTGTTGTGCTTGAGCAGCATGCGTGCCGCGACGTTGGCGATGGTGGGATCCATCGCATCCGGCATGCCGTGAACACACTGCAGCAGCTGGTATTGCTGCGGGCGCAGTCCAGCTGCTTCCGCCGCGAGATTGCTCACATGCAGAAAGCGGCGAAGCTGGAATCGAAACTCCGCCAGCCGCTGTATCTGCGATCGGCTGAGCCGCGGTGTCGAGAGGGTCTCCGACGGTTCCGCATGTTCCATGAGCGCGGCTCGCGGGGACGCGGTTCGAATGTGGGGTCGCTGCACCATGTATATATCGTATCACGACCTATCGTGACACGATATATACGATACCTGTTCGATGATCCGCGGAGCTCTTAGGAGACGTCCGGTTCCGTCGCAGGCTCCGAGGGGCTAGGGTCGCCGACATCTTCCAGGATCGCCATTGCGTCCTCTTGGTCTCCTCGTTTTACCTGCAGTTCCAGAGGTCCCATGCCGGGCGCCAGCGACGCCGAGTTTTCTCCGGAAAGAAATGTTTCGATACCGGCGGATTGCAGGCGCAACCTCGCCATTTCGGCCTCCATCAACTCCGGAAACTCGCCGATTGTCACAAACTCTTCTGTTTCTTCGATCTTGTCTGCCATGGGGCCCCTTCTCACTTCCGGTTCATTTCATTCTGGGCATGTCCCAGAGTGCGTGACCAGTCTAACCCTATGCTCCGTTTAAGACCGATATTGGGATGTCTAATTTTGCGATGGAGGTGCATGGGGAAGACGGACTTCTCCTTTACAGCATCCAAGTAGCTGCGCGGAATTCACTGGATAGGCAGGTTTCTACATGCAGGATGGTCCGAAGCAGGTACGACTTCTGTTCGTCGACGACGAGCCGAACATTCGGTTGACCATACCCCTGATCCTCAGCCGGCATGGATTTGACGTAACGCCTGCTGCGACGGTTAAGGATGCGATCTCCGCGATCAATTCGTCGCAATTTGAGGTGTTGCTCGCCGACCTGAATATCGGCGAACCTGGCGATGGTTTCACTGTCGTGAGCGCGATGCGCCGCACGCAACCGGAGGCCGTCTGTCTCATACTCACCGGGTATCCCGCCTTTGAAAGCGCATTGAAAGCCATTCGCGACCAGGTGGATGGATACCTGGTGAAGCCCGCCAATGTCGACGAACTGGTAGCCGCGATCCAGGGACAACTCACGCGCAAAATCCCGCGAACGCCTGTCCAGCTCAAGAGGGTGGCAGCCATCATTGAAGAAAACCACGAACAGATTTTGTCCAACTGGCTGCAGACAACCAAGGCCGATCCTGAACTGAATGCAATGGATGTTCCCGATGAGGGCAGGCTCGATCACTTTCCCGAGTTGCTTCACGAGATCGTCGAGCGCAGCAGGGTAGTTGCCAAGATTCGGCCAAAGACGGTCAAGTGCGCACGCGAGCACGGCGAACTACGGCGTGAGCAGAACTACACGATACCGCTGATGGTCCGCGAGTCCAGAATCATGCAGGAGTGCGTCAGCACCTGCGTTCAACACAACCTGCTCAGCGTGGAGATGAGTTTTCTAATCTCCGATTTGATCGCTGTCTCTGACGTGATCCAACAGCTGCTCGAAGCGTCGGTCAGCGCCTACGTGGCAAAGAACGCCTGACTCGGCCATCCCCGCCGTCCCTCTCCATCCTCGCATTTGGAATTAACAGGCTTCGTCTGAAATCCCTCGCGCGGCCGTGGAGCCGCCTGGTGTGCGGACTAACTCTTCGCCAAACGCTACAATGAGGAGTTCGCGTTCACGATGGTGGCGCCTGTGGAGGAGAAAGCTTGATTGCCCGCTACACCCGGCCTGCGATGGGCCACATCTGGAGTGAAGAAAACAAGTACCGCATGTGGCTGAAGGTGGAGATCGCCGCCAGCGAAACTCTGGCGGAAGAAGGCATCGTCCCCACCGAAGCAGCCAAGGCGATTCGGGAGCGCGGCGACTTCGAGGTGGAGCGCATTCAGCAGATTGAGTCGGAGGTGAAGCACGATGTCATCGCCTTCACCACAGCGGTAGCGGAAAAGATCGGGCCGGAATCCCGCTGGCTGCACTATGGCCTCACCTCCAACGACATCGTCGATACGGCGCAGGCGCTGCAGGTGAAGGATGCCTCTGCTCTTCTTCGCAGCGATCTGCTGCGGCTGGCCGAGGTGCTCAGATCGCGAGCGCTGGAGTTCCGCCACACGCCGACCATCGGTCGCACGCATGGAATTCACGCTGAGCCCACCACCTTCGGTCTCAAGCTGCTCAACTGGTATGCCGAAATGCAGCGCAACCTGGCGCGATTTGATGCAGCCGCCGAAGGCATGCGCGTGGGCAAGTTATCGGGCGCGGTTGGCACCTTTGGCCACTTGAAGCCCGAGCATGAAGAAAAGATATGTGCGAAGCTCGGCCTCGCTCCAGCGCCGGTCGCAACGCAGGTGCTGCAGCGCGACCGGCACGCACACTACATTTCCACGCTGGCGATCCTCACTGGAACTCTCGACAAGATCGCGACTGAGATTCGCCACTTGCAGCGAACGGAGGTACGCGAGGCCCAGGAATACTTCTCCTTGAAGCAAAAGGGCTCCTCCGCGATGCCGCACAAGAAGAACCCCATCACAAGCGAACAGATCAGCGGATTGTCGCGCGTCGTGCGGGCAAATGCCCAGGCGGCCTTTGAAAATATTGCGCTCTGGCACGAGCGGGACATCTCGCATTCGTCGGTCGAGCGGGTGATCTTTCCGGACTCCACGATCCTCACCGACTACCTGCTGGAAAAAACATCCAGCCTGATTGAGAAGCTGCTCGTCTATCCTGCGAGAATGCTGCGCAATCTGGAGAGCACCGGCGGCCTGATCTTCTCCGGCCAACTGCTGCTCGATCTCGCCGAATCCGGTATGTCCCGCGAAGACGCGTACCGGCTGGTGCAATCGCATGCCATGCGCTCCTGGAACGAGGACCTGGTCTTCCGCAATGAAGTAGCAGGCGATCCGGAGATCAGCGCGCGCCTCAGCCCCGCAAAGCTGGCGCAGACCTTCGACCTCAGCCGCCAACTCAAAAATGTGGATGCGATTTTTGATCGCGTCCTTGGCTAGACCCTCAACGTAAGCAAGAGAGAGCAGCAGAATGCCGGAAACCTGGAACCTTACGTTGGCGTTGACTGGGGCGAGCGGCGCTGTGTTTGGTCAACAGATGCTGCGCGCGCTCGATACCGATGAGCGCGTGAGCCGGGTCAATTTCATTCCGTCGGAGAATTCGCTGCGCGTGCTTGCCGAAGAACTCGAGACCGGCGGCCGCAACAATCTCGTTAACAAATTACTCGGCCACGGCTCTGAGAAGATTCAACAACTCTCCGAAGCAGACATTGGAGCGGGCATCGCCAGCGGCAGTTATCCCTCCAGTGGCATGATCGTGCTTCCCTGCAGCATGGGGACTTTGGCCGGCATCGCAAACGGCATGGCCCGCAACCTGATCGAACGCGCGGCGGATGTTTGCCTCAAGGAGCGGCGTCCCCTGTTGCTCTGCGTGCGCGAGACGCCCTTCAACAAAATTCATTTGCGCAACATGGCGCTCGCCGCCGACGCAGGCGCAGTGATCTTCCCCGTGATTCCCGCGTTTTACAACCGGCCGATTGAAAGCACGGAGATGGCGCGTCAATTCGTCTTCCGCGTCCTGGCGCACCTCGGGCTGCCGCAACCCGATGCGTACATCTGGAAAGCTGAAGAGTAGCTTCCGCAGTTACATATTGCAGATGCGGTGAGTCACTGGGCCGCTTCCGCGACGGGTAGCTCAAGATGCGTGGGATACTCCGCGGAAGAGTACACCTTGATGGTTGCGGGCTGATAGTCCTCGGGCGAAGCGGTCATGATGTTCGGCACAAACCGTTGCGGATTGCGATCGTAAAGCGGGAACCACGAACTCTGCACCTGCAGCATCATTTTGTGCCCCTTCAGGAAGACGTGATCCGCCGCGTGCAAGCTGAATTTGTAGTGATAGACCTGGTCCGGTTTGGTCGGTTTGGGGTTCAGAAAACTGTCGCGATATCGCCCGCGGAAGATCTCATCCACGATCATCAGCTCAAATCCCGCCATCTTGCCCTGAGATGAACCGTTCGGATAAACGTCGATCAACTTCACCACCCAGTCTCCATCGGTTCCGCTGGTCGACGCAAACAGGTCTGCGATCACCTCGCCGGTCACGGTGACATCCTGGTCCAGAACCGGCGTGCTCCACGAAGCCACGTCGCTGCGTCCATCGAGTTGCCGCTGATCCTCCACCAGCCACGTGCCCCAGTGCGACCCGGGCGCATACGTCGCCTGAATCGACCGCTTGCGATAGGGCACCGGCGAGGCCGGATCCGAAACATACGAGGTGAACGCCGCACCTTGCACCGTCTTGGGGCTCGCAAAGCTCAACAATCCGTTCGGGCCGGCATAGAGGTTGCGCGACTGAATCCCCTTCCTTGGAGGCCACTCTGGGTAGCGCTTCCACTCATTGGTGCCTGTCTGAAACGTCGCCGTGTTCTCCAAATCGAAGCCGGCCTCGTCCTTCAGGTAGCGCGCAAAAAAGGGCGCTTCGATCTGCTGCCGAAACTGGTCGCCAACGGCAACGCCAAAATCCAGCGCTCCGAGGTGCCGCGTGGTTCGAGCCCATTGTCCGTGGTTCCAGGGACCGAGCACCAGGAACAAATCAGCCTTGTCATTGTGCGGCTCGAGCGCGGCGTATTCCGCTTGCGGGCCCCACAAATCCTCCTGATCCCACCAGCCGCCGACCTCCAATGTCGGTACCGTCACGCGATGCAGATGAGGCTGAACTGCGCGCGAACTCCAGTAAGGGTCGTAGCTTGGGTGCTCGAGGAAGGCATGCCAGGTCGGCAGGTCACCCGCGCCGGACTTCTCTTCCGCCGCGCTGAACGAGCCGCCTAGAAAATACTCATACGCATCTTCGTTCAACTTGCCGAAGTTCGTTTCCTTGCCGGTTTCCAATCCCAGCGCGTAGTCATATCCATAGGTCTGGCGAAACGCTCCGTTGTGAAAGAAATCGTCGCCGATCCACACATCGGTCATCGGTGCCTGCGGCGAAATCGCCTTGACTGCGGGATGTGGGTCGATGCCCGCTTCAGCGGCCAGAAACCCGGGATACGAGATGCCTAAGACGCCGACGCGCCCATTGTTGTTTGGTACATGTTTCAGCAGCCATTCAACTGTGTCATACGCATCGGTGCTTTCATCCACGGCTTTCGCATTGTTGTGACCCACAATCGGCCGCATCATCACAAACTCACCCTCCGAGTGGTAGCGCCCGCGAATATCCTCCATTACGAAGATGTAGCCGCTGCGAGCCAGTTCCGTGTAGCGAGTGTTGATGGTGGCGGAGTTGCTTTCGTCGACGCCATAGGGCGTACGCTGCATGAGAAAGGGCAGAGCCTTCTTTTCTTCTTCCGGGCGCAGAATCACTGCGTGCAGTCTGATTCCGTCCCGCATCGGAATCATCACTTCTTCCCTGCTGTACCTTGGGAACGCGACGTGTACAGGCCGCTCGCTGATCCGGTCAGCAACTTCGGTCCTGTCATCTACAATTCTCTGCAGTTGAGCGGGCTTGCCCTGAGTTGAAGGCACAAACACAAATTGGCCCGGCAGGTCTTTGCCGAAGAAACGCAGCGGCGACTGGGCCAGCAGTTCAGCCTTCGGCAACCGAGCGCCTTCTACGAAAAAACCGTCGCCCTCGCGGGAGAACGACCAGACGATCTCGGGCTCATCCTGGAATCGATACTGGCCCACCAAAGCGTCCAGATCCGTTGCTGCCACATGGATCGCCGTCGGGTTCTTTGCTTCCTGAGCACAGGAAGTCGTGACCCCAGCCCCGGAAAACGCCAGCAGCAGGGTCAAACCAGCCAGCGACAGCACGATCAGGCGGCGATGCAATCGAGTCTCCATGAAATCTGGACCAGAAGCGGGGAGATTCCGGTCATCTACAAAAGATTCTAGAGGGTCACCAATGCGGAGACGCTGGATCTTGATCGGAAAACAGGCATCAGGATCTGGATGGACTCTCCGGAAGATTTGGGCAGCGACAGGTCAGCAAGAAATCGAACCGTGGTCGGCGAACGATGGAGAGACCTAAACCGAGGCTAAATCTCTGCCGTGCGCGGTTTTACCCGCGGCGTTGCCGGGGCCATGGACCGGGCGTGCATCTTCAGCGCAATGAAACCAAATTTGCAAAGTCCGTATGCCATCACAACACCAAGGCCAAGTGCAGCAATTGCTGCGCAAATCAATATCATGGTACTCACAAAATCCTGCATCGCTTCCTCTATGTTCTACGTCTTCTCAATGGCCCCAGGTGCACGTCTACTCATTCGAAATGCCTTTATTTCTTCTGCCACCCGTAGGATGCCATTCTCGCAGAACATGGGCGTGCGTTGACCCCTGTTTCTGTTGCCAAATAAGATACATAAAGGATTCGTTCCCTGATTCTACGTCTCGCAGCCCAGTTTGGGACTGACATTTCTTTTGTTTCGTTACTTTTGACTGGGTATTCATATTCCTCATGGCAATCACCCATATCACGGTCCACGGAGCGCGCCAGCACAACCTCCGCGACATCGACATCCAGATTCCGCGCAACACGCTCACTGTGGTCACGGGCCTCTCGGGTTCGGGCAAGTCCTCGCTCGCCTTTGACACCATTTACGCTGAAGGCCAGCGGCGCTACGTGGAGACGCTCTCCGCCTACGCACGGCAGTTCCTCGACCAGATCGAACGGCCCGATGTGGACTCGATCGAAGGCCTGAGCCCGGCCATCTCCATCGAGCAGAAAACTACCAGCCGCAGCCCGCGGTCCACCGTCGGCACCATCACAGAGATCTACGACTACCTGCGCCTGCTCTACGCCTCGGTAGGCGCGCCTCACTGTCCTAATTGCGGGCAGTTGATCTCGCGCCAAAGTGCTGAGCAGATCGTCGAGCGCATTCTCAGCCTCTCGCCCGGCGAACGCATCACCATCTATGCGCCGGTCGTTCGAGGCCGTAAAGGCGAATTCAAAGACCTGATCGATGAACTCGACCAGCAGGGCTTTCGAGCCCGCATTGATGGTCAGCTCCGCGATATCGAAGAGCCCATCCAGCTCGAACGCCGCAAGAACCACACCATAGAAGCGGTGATTGATCGAATCGTGCTCAAACCGGGCGTCGAGAAGCGGCTCGAGGCCTCCGTCTCCAAGTCACTGCAGATGGCCAATGGGCTGGTGTTGATCGGCATCTCTGGCGGCGATGAGCAACTTTACTCTTCGTCGATGGCCTGCCCGGACTGCGGTCTCGATGTGCCCAAGCTGGAGCCGCGCAGCTTCTCGTTCAACAGCACCTACGGCGCCTGCCCTGAGTGTCATGGCCTCGGCAGCATCTACGATTTCGACCCCGCGAAGGTGATCACCGACTGGAGCAAGCCGCTGCTGGACGGCGGTCTCGGGCCGGGTTCCGCGTCGCAATACCTGGGCAAGCTGATCCACCTCGCGGCGACGCGCTACAAGATCGATCTGAGCAAGCCATTTGAGCAGCTCACCGAGAAGCAACAGAACATCCTGCTCTATGGCCCGGAAAAGGGCGAGGCTCCGCGCACCGGCTTTCACGGCATCCTGGCCTACCTGCGCGACTCACTCGAGGAGTCCAAGTCCGAAAGCTACCGAGACTGGCTCCTGAACTACATGTCCGCTTCGACCTGCCCAGTCTGCAAGGGCCGGCGGCTGCGTCCCGAGAGCCTGGCCGTCAAGATCGGTTCGCTTTCGATTTCGGACTTCACCGCACTGCCGCTGCGGCGCGCGCTCGACGCGGCCCGTCAGCTTTCCTTCACCGCGCGCGAATCGCTGATTGCCGAACGGCTCCGCCGCGAGATTGTGGAGCGGCTCGAATTTCTCAATGCGGTCGGCCTCAGCTATCTCGCGCTGGACCGGAATGCGGCAACGCTCTCCGGCGGCGAAGGTCAGCGCATTCGCCTCGCTACTCAGATTGGTTCCCGCCTGCGCGGTGTTCTTTATGTGCTCGATGAACCCTCCATCGGCCTTCATCAACGCGATAACCAACGACTGATCGCGGCGCTCGAATCGCTGCGCGATCTTGGCAACACCGTTCTGGTAGTCGAACACGACGAAGACACGATTCGACACGCCGACTACGTTCTCGATCTGGGCCCGGGCGCCGGCAAACTCGGCGGCCACGTTGTCGCCCAGGGCACGCCGGCTGACATCATGAAGGCGCCGCAATCGCTCACCGGGCGCTATCTTTCAGGCGAAGCCAGCATCATGCATCGTCTTGCGCCGCGGCCTCTCACCGACAAGTGGGTCACCATCGAAGGCGCAAGCAGCCACAACCTGCGCAACATCACCGCACGCTTCCCTCTCGGTGTCATGACCGTGGTCACCGGCGTGTCCGGCTCGGGCAAGAGCACGCTGGTCAATGACATTCTCTACCGCGCGCTGGCCAAGGAACTCTACGGATCCCGCGAAGAGCCCGGCACCTACGCCTCGGCAAAAGGCTTCGACCAGATCGACAAGGTGATCCGGATCGATCAGTCTCCGATCGGCCGTACTCCGCGTTCGAATCCCGCGACCTATACCGGCGTCTTCACCGCAATCCGTGACCTGTTCGCCATGTTGCCGGAGGCGACGGGAGCGCGGCTACAAGCCTGGGCCGCTTCTCTTTCAACGTCTCCGGCGGACGCTGCGAAGCTTGCCAGGGCGAAGGTCAGCGGCGCATCGAGATGAACTTTCTTCCCGATGTGTACGTGCTCTGCGACGTATGTAACGGTCGCCGCTACAATCAGGAAACGCTGGCGGTCAAATTCAACGGCTACTCCATCGCGGATGTTCTGGACCTGGCCATCGAAGACGCGCTCCCGGTGCTCGCCGACATTCCCAATGTCCGGCAGAAGCTGGAAACCCTGGTCGATGTCGGACTCGGCTACATTCACCTGGGTCAGGCCGCAACCACGCTTTCCGGCGGCGAGGCGCAGCGCATGAAGCTGGCCCGCGAACTCTCCAAACGGCAGACCGGCCGCACGCTCTACCTGCTCGATGAGCCGACCACCGGCCTGCACTTCGATGATGTGCGCAAGCTTTTGGAAGTGCTGCATCGTCTCGCCGATCTGGGGAATTCCGTCATCATCATTGAACACAACCTCGACGTGGTTCGGAACGCCGATTGGGTGATCGATCTCGGACCGGAAGGCGGCGAAGATGGAGGGTCGATCATAGCCGAAGGTACTCCCGAGGACGTGGCGACGGTGCAAGGTTCTTACACGGGCGACTTCCTTCGGCGGTATTATTCGCACAGCGGAGTGCAATTGCCGCGGCCCATTCTGACCATGCCGAAGCTTGCTGCCAACGGCAACCGAACAGGAGTGGGCGAACAAAAGGTCCCGAAGCGGCGTTCGAATGGTCGCAAACCAGGGAAGGAAACGATTCAATGACCGTCGATCCGGAGATCTTTCCCGTTTCGCCAGAAGAGAATGCCCTGCTCTCGCCGGAGCCGCCAATCGATCCGGTGATGAACCCGCTTTCGATCGAACCATTGTCGATGGAGCCAGGCGTCGAGCCCGCAGCCGAGACATTGGAACCAGCCCACCCATGGGCTGCATCCGATTCATCCGAGCCCAGGCTCCAGTGGGACGAACCCGCTCCGCTGCCAGCCACGCCCCGCGATGTGCCCAATCTCGGCCACACACTCGCTTTGGTGGTGCTGACGGCAATCTTCTGGTTTATCGCGGAGATCCTCTGCTTCGCCGTTGCCGCCATGGTCATGCACACGCATGACAAGAACCACATCGCGGGTCTTGCCAAGGATCCGCGATTCATTGTGCCCTCTGAAGCGATTGGCTATGGACTCACCTTCGGCATCGCCGCGGTGGTGTTCTCGTACTGGTGGCGTCGGCCCTTTCTGGAGGGCATTCATTGGAATTGGCCAAGCGCCAGACGTTGGGCCCTGCTGCTGGCCGGCGTTGGCCTCGCTCTGGGATTTTCCATGAGCTTCTTCGGCAGCTTCCTGCCGATGCCGAAAGATCCGCCGATCGTCAAAGACCTGATGAGCACGCCGATGGGCGCCTGGCTTATGTTTGCCTTCGCCACCACGGGCGCTCCGTTCTTTGAAGAGTTCGTTTTCCGGGGATTTCTACTACCCTCGCTGATCAACGGCTTCCGCTGGATGGGCCGGCGCGAAATTCTCTCGCCCACGCTCGCCAATCAACTCGCCATTCCTGTCGCCGTCGTGCTCACGACACTGCCCTTCGCGCTGATGCACGCGGCGCAGGTCTCTTCCGCCTGGGGCCCGCTGGTACTCATCGCTGTAGTCAGCATCTGTCTTTGCGTGACACGCCTGTGGCTCAATTCCCTAGCCGCCAGCATCATCGTTCATTCGGCCTACAACTTCACGCTCTTTGCCGGAATTCTGGTGAGCACCGGAGGCTTCCGGCATCTCGATAAGCTCGCCGGATAAGCACAGGTTTACAATCGATCCCAGCCCATGAGCCTTGATTCCCGCACGCAGCTTCTGCAACTTCTTTCGCGCATTTCGTTCAAACTCGGCGAGTTCAAACTTTCCTCCGGCGGCACCAGCGACTACTACATCGATTGCCGCACGACCACGCTGCACGCCGAAGGCGGCCGGCTCACCGGGCTGGCCGTCCTGGACCTGCTGCACAAGCAGAAACTCAAGCCCGCAGCCATCGGCGGGCTCACCATGGGCGCCGATCCCATTGTGTCCAACGTGGCCACGGCCAGCGCCTATTACGCGCAGCAGCACAATGCGCCGCTCATTCACGGATTCCTGGTGCGCAAGGCGGAAAAAGCCCACGGCACGGGCCGCCGCATCGAAGGTTTCTTTGAGAAAGACGCGCCGGTGGTCATCGTTGACGATGTCTGCACCACGGGCGCATCCACCATCACAGCCATCGAGACCGCCGGGGAATCCGGCATGCGGGTGATTGCGGCAGTGTGCCTGGTGGAGCGCGAAGAGGCGAATGGCAGGCCGGCAGTGGAAGCGGCCCTGCATGGCGCGCCGTTCTACAGCCTGTTCACCGCCAATGATGTCCGCGCCGAGCACGTGCGGCACCTGGCGCTCTAACGCCGAGCAGCCGGGCCTCTTCCTCCAGACAAAAAAAGGTGGCAGCCTCTTCGGCTACCACCATTTGCGTTGCGAGTGCGTTCCTTTGAAAGCCTTTCCCGACCGGCAACTACTGACGGACGGAGGAGACCGATCCAGGAGCCTGGGGCGAGCCGCCCGTCATGTTCGAGAGCAGCTGGATCTCGACGCGACGATTCTTTGCCCTGCCCGAAGAGGTCTTGTTGGAAGCGACTTCCTGATCCTTGCCGATGCCGATCAGGTAGAACTTGTGCGGGGCGACGTTGTACTTCGAGGCCAGGTACTGCACCACCGCTTCCGCACGACGCTGGCTCAATTCATAGTTGTACTGCGCCGAACCAATCGAGTCGGTGCCGCCGGTGACCTGGAGAATGTAGCTCTTCTGCCCATTGAGTTGCGCAGCGAACTGGTCGAGCGTTTCCTTGTCCGAGCGGGTCAAGTTCGCCTTGTTGAATGCGAAGTTGACGGAAATGTCCGCAACCTTGGTGTAGTTATCCAGGTTGGCAACCACACTGGCCAGAGAATCCGCGCGGTTCACTGCCTCAGTGGCAGCCTGCTGCGCCTGGTTCGCCGATTGTCCGGCCGCCGAGGCCTTCTGGGTGGCCGAGTCCGCCGACTGCTGGGCAGACTGAATGCCGGATTGTGCGCGCTGATCCACGTCCTTGATGTTGCGATTGTTAGTCGCGGTCGCGTCGTCGAGTTCGTTGGTCTTGTTGATGATCGGGGCGGTTTGGTTTCGAACGTATTTCTTGGAAGAGCACCCTGTGGTGAGAAGGATCGAGAGAGCCCCTGCTACTGCAATTGCCTGCAAACTTTTCCCGGGAGTCAAAACCATGGTGTCGAACCTCGTATATCGCGGCTTCTTACGGCCGCGTGGAATTTGTAAATCTGGAAAACGGGCGTCCCGGAGCGTGGCCCCAGCAATGCCCACAGCGATTCGATGCACTAATGAGCAATGCCGTGGCCAAAAGAGTCGGGTTTCTCTTTGTGCCACATTTTAAGAGGCTTAGCCTGGTCACTCCAACAAATTTAGCCGGTCTTCCAGCACGCTTTCCATGTAAATATTTCATGATTCACGCAATTGGGAATCATCGGAACACAACGCCTTTGTTGTTCAGCCAGAACCGCCATAGCATGTTGGCCTTGCGGTCGGCTGTGCATGGCAGTCTCGGCTGTGGATGGGAGCATGCACCGAGCGGCTGCACCGCTCCCGGAGCCGCCCAGACCGCCGCGAACCGCCTTTGGATGATGAACTCTCCTTGACTTCCGCAGCACACCGGAACTCCCTCCGCTGCATTCGCGTCCTCAAAATCGCGCAGCCACAAACCAGATAAACTCGGGATAGGGCATGGATCTCCACGAGAAAATTCGTACGCTTCCTACCCGCCCCGGTGTCTACCTCTACAAGAACGCCGACGGCGAGGTGATTTACGTCGGCAAAGCCAAGAACCTTCGTTCGCGGGTCCGCTCTTACCTGCTCGAAGCCTCACAGGCGAACGCCAAGACCGGCTCCCTGATGCGGGAAGCGGTCGATCTCGACTACATCCTGGTCGACAATGAACACGAAGCCCTGGCGCTCGAAAATAACCTCATCAAGCAGCGCAAGCCGCGTTTCAACATACTGCTGCGCGACGACAAGACCTACCCCTACGTCAAGCTGACCCTGTCGGACCGGTATCCCAAGGTCTTCGTGACCCGGCGTGTCCGCAAGGACGGCAGCGCCTACTACGGCCCCTACTTTCCCGGAAATCTGGCTCACCGGATCGTCGATCTCATTCACCGCAGCTTTTTGTTGCCCAGCTGCAAAATCGATCTCTCCCGCTATCATCTGCGGCCGTGTCTGCAGTACTACATCAAGCGCTGCCTGGGCCCGTGCGTGGAAGGACTCACCACGCCCGAGATTTACCGCGAAGCTGTTCGCGACGCCCAGATGTTTCTCGAAGGCAAGCAGGCCGAGCTGGGCCGTTCCCTGGAACACCGTATGGAGGCCGCTGCCGCCGCGGAACAGTTTGAACTCGCCGCCAAGTACCGCGACCTCCTCATCACCGTGAGCCAGCTACAGGAGAAGCAGCGCATCGCCACCAGCGAAGGCGACGACGTCGACGTCTTCGGCTACCACTACGAAAACGGCATGCTGGCCGTGAATCTCTTTCATCTGCGCGGCGGCAAGATTGTCGATCGCCGGGAGTTTTTCTGGGAAGAATTGCCCGAATTCCTCGAAGCTCCGGATCCGGAAACCACCCCTGCGGAAAACGTCGCGGACGGGGCGGAGCCGCGTCCTTCGACCGACAAGGTCCAGCCAGTTGCCCCGCAGGATGCGCCGGCTGCCTTCGTACCCGCCGCATTCTTTTCTGCGCTCCTCAAACAGCTCTATATCGACCAGCAGTACGTTCCTCGAAGCGTTTACGCTCCGGTCGAGTTCCCTGATCGCGAAACCCTTGCGGCGCTGCTCTGTGAGCGTTCGGGACACAAGGTGGAACTCGCAGTTCCGCAGCGCGGAGACAAGCGGTCGCTTGTCGACCTGGCCGCGCAAAATGCGAAGCAAAGCTACGATCAGCGATTCCGTGTTCTTCAGCCGAGCCAGCGCGCGATTCAGGAGTCGCTGCAGGACCTGCTCACGTTGCCCGAGCTGCCGCGGCGCATCGAGTGTTTCGACATCTCCCATATTCAGGGAGCGGAAACCGTCGCCTCCATGGTCGTGTGGGAAGACGGCGCAATGAAAAAATCTGAATACCGCAAATTCCAGATCCGGACCGTCGATGGAGTGGACGACTTCGCCTCGATGCGCGAAGTTGTCGGTCGCCGCTACAAACGCCTCAAAGATGAGAACCGCCCGTTGCCCAGCCTGGTGCTGATCGACGGTGGTCTGGGCCAGCTGCACTCGGCTGCCAGTGCGCTTGAAGAGCTCGGGTTCACCACCCAGCCGCTCGCCTCTATCGCCAAACGCGAAGAGATCATCTACCTCTACGGTCAGGAAGACGACCCGATCGTGCTCGACCGCCGTTCGCCCACGCTGCACCTCATCCAGCGCATCCGCGACGAGTCGCACCGCTTCGCCGTCAGCTATCACCGCAAACGCCGCGAGATACGTGATCGCGATTCTGAATTACTTTCCATTCCCGGTGTCGGCAGCCTAACGCGCACACGCCTCATCGAACACTTCGGAAGTCTTCGCAGTGTGAAGAACGCGGACATGGAGGCTCTCACCGCTGTCGTACCACGAAAGGTAGCCGAGACGATTCACCGCTTCTTCCATCCACGGGAATCGGAGACGCCCTTCCCCATTTTGGAATAGGGGTTGCGTCTCCCTTGCATGCTTGACCATGTAAGTCTGTAAGGGCCATCCACAGCGCTCGCGAATTCAGAATGATCGAAGTTCTTCCAACCGGTTCGACTTGAGGGGGATTGAGGCCTGCTAGAGCTATACC
This sequence comes from uncultured Acidobacteriaceae bacterium, assembly GCA_963748555.1. Lineage (GTDB taxonomy): Bacteria > Acidobacteriota > Terriglobia > Terriglobales > Acidobacteriaceae > CAWKKW01. The sequence continues at coordinate 113,566 of CAVVJK010000013.1, read as the reverse complement.
CAAATGAACGTCCCACCTTGTTCGGGACTCGCATGCAGTTCAGCCGGGACTCGCTCGCTGATCCAGCGTCTGCAGCAGGCCCTGCGACTCGCTGCCGTCTTCGCAGTCATCAAGCTCGCCATTCAAGTCGCAACCAATTTCATTGCGCCTCATTTTGGCTACGGGTACTTTCGCGACGAGCTCTACTACCTGATCTGCGCGCGCCATCTGGACTGGGGCTATGTCGATCAACCTCCCCTCGTCGCACTTCAGGCCCGAGCCGCGGTCGCGCTCTTTGGCGACTCCATCGCCGGCATTCGCATGCTTTCCGCGTTTGCGGGTGCGCTCAAAGTCTTCCTCACAGGACTACTGGCCTGGTCCCTTGGCGGGAGGCGCACGGCCCAGGTGCTCGCCATGGTGGCGGTGATCGCCGCGCCCGTGTATCTCGGCGCAGACGGTTTTCTCTCCATGAACTCGTTCGAGCCGGTCTTCTGGATGGGATGTGTGCTCGCCCTGATCCTGCTCGCCCGTGGAGACAATCCTCGCTGGTGGCTCGCAGTTGGATTGCTCGGTGGTCTAGGCCTTGAGAATAAGCATTCGACCACGTTCTTCCTCTTCGCGGTTCTCTTCGCGTTGCTGGTCACGCCGCAACGGCGACTGCTCTGGAACAAGTGGCTGTTCCTCGCGATTCTGCTCATCGTTGGCATCGCATTGCCCAACCTGATATGGGAAGCACGGCACCACTGGGCGACTTACGAACTGCTCAACAACATCAAGCATGGAAACCGAAATGTCGTGCTCGGTCCGGTGCCATTCATGCTGCGGCAAATGCTCATCATGAATCCATTCGCCGCCCCTCTGTGGATTGCAGGGCTGCTCTGGCTGCTTCGTTTCGCCGAGAACGAGGAGCGTGCGATTTGTCGGATGGATTTACCTGTTCCTTCTGGTCGCAATGATCGCGCTCAAGGCGAAGGATTACTATGTGGCGCCGATCTATCCCATGCTCTTGGCCGCAGGTGCGGTCGCGTGTGAACTTGCTGCCGAACGGCGACCCTGGCTCCCGCAGGCTTGCATCCGCACGTTGATCGTGTCCGGCCTGGTCATCGCTCCCTTGGCTCTGCCGATCCTGCCGCCTCCGGTTCTGCTCCGCTATATGCGCGCGATCGGGCAGAAGCCGCTGAAGGATGAGAACTTTGACTCGGGAGGTTTGCCGCAACAATACGCCGACATGATCGGATGGCCGCAACTTGTCTCCGATTTCCGATCGGCCTACGACACCCTCTCTCCTGAGGACCGCGCGCGCGTAGGCATCTTCTGTGGCAACTACGGTGACGCGAGCGCCATTAACTACCTTGGCCCGCGATACGGACTTCCGCTCGCTATCAGCGGCCATCAGAACTACTTCCTGTGGGGACCACAAGGCTACACCGGAGAACTCATGCTAGCCATCGGAGGAGACCAGCAGGACTACGAAGAGGTCTTCGACTCGGTCAAGCCAGGTGGGCCAAGTCAACACACCCTACAGCATGGGATTCGAACATCGGCCCATCTTCCTCTGCCGCCACCGCAAACACCCGTATGCCGAAGACTGGCAGCGCGTGAAGCACTGGGACTGACCCACTTATCCGCGCACTTACTCACCTAATTCCCCGCCAGCTCGAGTTATCCACCGCGAAACAACAAACCATCCTCCGTTTGCCGGGTGTCCGACTTGCGTTGTGTATTGCATGCTGACCTATGAGCATGTGATTCAGATCACATATGAGTTAATACCTTGCTTGATGAATGGCAGATGAATGTGCTCCGTTCATTGCAAGCGATCGTCAGTCAGCCATTGGCTAAATCTTCACAGTTACTCCGCATACGAAGTACACAATCTCTGCTAAGAATTACCCGAAGCTTTCCTGCTGAACGAAAAAAGTTATTGACCAACAACGCAACCCCGGTTATCTTCCAACAAGAATTACTAGATATCTTCTAGGTTTGTGCGGAAAACACCTGGCGCAATGACCAGGCCCTCTTGCTTTGTAGTTGTGCGTACGTCGTCACACTACCGCGGCTCCGCCGTAAGTTCGTTCGTTCCGATTCGTGTGAATCGGGACATCGACCTTCTTTGTACTCATTCGCTCCTCCTGCCTTCGAAACGGTGAACGCAACGTTGCAAGTCGAAGCCAGGGGTTTAATGTGTACGGAAAGTCTGCAGTCGTTTCTGAAGTAAGGGTCCGTGTCTGTCTGGCCCTTTGCGCTGGTCTCTTTCTCGAACTCACAGGATGCGGATCTCATTCGATCGTCCCAGTAGCTCCTCCCACCGGGGCAGTCATCCAGGTCTCTCCAGGCTCGGTCGCGTTCGGAGACGTCGCCCTGGGACAGACGGCCGCAATCAGCGATCACCGTCTCCAATACGGGGTGACGAGGCACTGACCATCACGCAATTGCAGTTGCCTGGGCAAATCTTCTCGGCATCCAGTGCGAATCCTCTTCCCCGTACAAATCGCGGCCGGACAGAGTCACCAGTTCACATTGAACTTCACGCCGACCGCCGCGCCAGCCTTCAATGCGCAGTTATCGATCCGAAGCTCCGCGAACCAATTCGCCGGCCTTCTCTGTGCCCGTAAGCGGATCAGGTGCCTCGGTGCCCACCCCGGTCTCGCCGGAACTCACCGTCTCCGCGACCAGCATTGACTTCGGCACGCAATCGCCCGGCGCCAGCGCTACCAAAGCTTTGACCTTATCTTCCTCCGGGACCGCGCCGGTTACGGTGAAGACCCTGACCCTCAGCGGCAATGATTTTTCGATTGCAGGAGCTACCCTGCCGCTCATTCTCAACCCCGGCCAGCAGGCCACGCTGCAACTGAAGTTCACGCCCGTGAACAGCGGGGCGACTACGGGTCAGATCACAATTCAAAGTGACTCAGCCACCAGCCCAAGCGATATAGTCAGCCTCACTGGATCCGGTGGTACGCCCGTTCCGCTTACTCCGCAACTTAAGCTCAGCGCAACTTCCCTGACATTTGGAAACGTTACGCTGGGGCAAGAGGCATCGCAATCCATCACCCTCGAATCGACGGGAACCGCTGCCGTCACGGTGAGCTCCATTGCAGTCAGCAGCACAGTGTATGTGCTTTCGGGTGCTGCGTTGCCGCTTAGCATTGATCCCGGAAAGACCGCCACCGTTCACATCGCGTTCAAGCCGAGCGTCGCGGGAGCGGCCAACGCTCAACTTACAATCAAAAGTAACGCTGCCAACGCCACAACTACGGTGGTGACCTTAACTGGCTCCGGGGAGAACATACCCACCGCGCCAAACCTGGGTGTAAGTGCGACCGCACTGAGCTTCAGCAATGTGAACGTCGGAAGCTCCGCCAAGTTGTCACTGACTCTCTCATCGACCGGCACGGCTCCTGTTACTGTAAGTTCCCTGGCGATAACCGGCACGAGTTACTCCCTAAGTGGCGCAAGTTTCCCGGTGACCATCGCACCCGGTTTGCAGGTATCCTTCAGCGTTGTATTCAAGCCCGCCGCTGCAGGAGCCGCGACCGGTCAGCTTACGATCAAGAGCGACTCCTCGCGCCGGTAGTATCGTCTCTGTCTCACTCAGCGGAACAGGCATAGCGCTTGTGGCGCAAATCCAGTTCAGTACGAACAGCCTGAGCTTCGGCGATGTTGCCGTCGGTTACTCAGCAGCTCAGAAAGTTACTCTTACGTCTTCCGGAAATACTGCGGTGACTGTGAATTCGGTCGCCCTCGCGGGCAAGGGTTATTCCGTCAGCGGCGCTACCTTCCCGAAGTCGTTGGCTGCAGGACAAGCGATCACTCTTCAACTCGCATTCAAACCAATGGCTGTGGGCACGGCAGCGGGCAAGATCACGCTTACCAGCACAGCGGCCAACAATGCCTCTCTCGCAGTGGCGCTCCTCGGCAACGGAGTCCCGCCTCCTCCGCCTCCGAATCCAAACACGCCGCCAAGTGGAACGGCTCTCAAGGATTGCGCGGATCTTACTTCGAGTGGCACTTACTATCTTGCGCAGGATGTTACTGCACCGGCCACCTGCTTCTTCATCGATGCCAATAACATCACGCTGAATCTCAATGGCCACACCATCACGTACGGCACCGGCGGAGGAACTGCCGGCACCCCCGCCGTCTTGCTGGCGGATAACTGGTACACGGGCGGTAGCACCTACAGCCTGGCCAAGACTGGCACCACCCGGGCTCACGGAGGATTCGAGATTTACAACGGAACCATCCAGTCGTCGCCTTCGGCCGCACCGCAGTCTCGCGGTATCTGGGTCGGCCAATCGTCGGATATCAGCCCCGCGCCCAAGGTCCACGACCTGACCATCAACACCACCGCGGTCGACGCAAATCCGATATTTGGCGATAGCTCTCTGAGCGGCTGGCAGATCTATAACAATAAGTTGAGTTATGGCGCGACTGGCCCCAAGGCGATTACCAGCCGGTATCTACTCTATGGCTATGCGATCTGGCTGGCGGACACGCTCAACGCGCCGGGAGTGATCTCAGACGAGATTTATTCCAACCAGATTGTTGCCGCACCGCAGGGCGGTATCTACGACACAAATCAGAACGCCCACATTCACAACAACACCATCACCTTCAACAGCTACTTCACCAACGATTACTGTGTCGCTGCGGTCAGCGGGAACGGGGCAGTCATCAGCAATAACTCGTGTACTCCGACCAGCGGCCGCGGGTATGACATCGAAGCCTCGAATGTAACTCTGTCGAATAACACCGCGACAGTAATGGAGCTTGCTCAAAATGCCGAGTATGGCGGATGTGAGCTGGGCGGTGCCGATGGCATTCGGATCAAGGACAACTATCACACTGCCGGCGGCGGCGCTCCGGCACCTCCCGTAGGCGCGATCGTGACCGGCAATGTCATCACCGCAGTGGCTACCGTGTGCCAGGCCAATGCTCTGCGGCTGTCGTTCCTCTATCCCGGAGACTCTGCAACCATCTCCGGCAATTCGTTCACCTCGACCGGCTCAGGGGCGAAGGACTTCGCCATCAGCTTCGATCAGGTCAATGCATCTCCCCTGACCTTCAGCGGCAACACCTTCTCCGCGCAATTGGCGCACATCCAGATTGACTACGATGGCGTGATCGCGGGGCTCATCCAGGCGGGACAGACCTGGGCAGGGACACCGAAGTATTCCATCTACGATGTCGATGGCGGCCTGGATGTCACCAATCCCACGCATCCCGGCGTCTCTTCACTCATCGTGGATGACGATATGCCGGCGCAAAAATTCTGCGGAGGCGTTTCGTTCTCCACCCTGTTGCTGGGCGCAACCTCGCTCAGCTGCCCTTGAGTCGCCGATCCGCGCATTCCCATCCAAAGGCTCGCCGGCAGCGGGCCTTTTGCTTTTTGACGCATCGTTCGCATAAGCAGGCGGTCTAGGTTATCTTCTGTAGAACACGGGCCGACGCTCGACTCGAAGCGCGCTCCTGATCGCACGTGGAGGACAACATCGCCACCAGCCCCGAACTCGAAGCGCACATCCCAGCTCACGCTCCGCGCGATTTGCCGCGTGTGCTGGGCGCCTCTCATGCAACGGCCATCGTGGTGGGCACCATTATCGGCAGTGGCATTTTTCTCGTGCCGCAGGAGATGATGCGAGCGGTTGGCTCTTCCAGCCTTGTGTATCTCGCCTGGATCGTCGGCGGCCTACTCTCGCTCTTCGGCGCCATGACCTATGCCGAACTTGGAGCGATGATGCCCCAGGCTGGCGGAGAATACGTCTATCTTCGCGGCGCGTACGGCGACTTATCCGCCTTCCTCTATATGTGGACCTGGTTCTCGGTTGCCAAGCCGGCTTCGATCGCCAGCGTTACTACCGGACTGGCGCGCACGCTCGCCATCTTCTCAGCCTTCGCGTGGCTGGACGGCTATGCGCTGCACTCGCCCGTGCCAATTACATGGGCGCAGATATTTGCCATTGCGGCGACCTGGCTGATTACGGGACTGAACTATCTCGGCATCAAAAAAGCCGGCGACTTTCAACTCTTCTTCACCTGGCTCAAGGGTCTGCTGATCCTCGTCATCGCAGGATTCTGCTTTGCCTCGGCGAACGGACACCTGCTGAACTTCCGCACCTTCTTCCCTGGGGCACACGGCGGCTTCGGTGGATTTATGATCGCGCTGATCGCGGCGCTGTGGGCCTATGACGGCTGGAACGATCTCACCATGGTTGCCGGGGAGGTGCGCCGTCCCGAACGCAATCTGCCATTCGCCCTGATCGCCGGCTTGTTCATCGTTGGCGCGCTGTACATGGCTACGAACGCAGCGATCCAGTACATCCTACCCGCGGCGCAGATTGCTGCTTCTCCGCGCCCTGCCGTGACTGCGATGTCGCTGATAGCCGGTCACAGGGGCGCCGCGCTCGTGTCGGCGGGCATGGCCCTCAGCATTTTTGTCACCTTGAATGGGACCATCATGTCGGGTGCGCGCATCCCTTTCGCCGCTGCACGCGACCGGCTCTTCTTTCGCCAGATGGGAACCATTCACCCGCGCTTCCAAAGCCCCTCGACTTCCCTGGTAGTGCAGGGACTCCTGAGTACGCTGCTACTGTTGGCGGTCGGTCGCTTTCAACAACTGTTTGAACTGGCGATCTTCTCGGAGTGGCTCTTTTACATGATCACGGCCACCACGGTATTCGTCTACCGAAGGAAACATCCGGAGATGATTCGCCCCTATCGAGTGTGGGGTTATCCCGTACTGCCCGCGCTGTTTGTGCTTGCGGCCGCAGTTCTACTGTTCTATTCCTATGCGGAGAATTTTCGCAATTCCCTGCTGGGCACCGCGATTATTCTCCTGGGCCTTCCGCTGTATTGGATGATCAAGAAGCAGGCAAGGCAGCAAGTTAGCCGGAAAGAAGCAAGTTAGCGAGTTAGCGGAAAAGCAAGAGCAGATTCTCTTGGCTGCCGGCGATCTGCCGCTGATCGCTAACTGCTGCTCTCAGCTAACTTGCTGCCCTTAGCTAACTGATGCACTTAGCTAACTCGCTAACTCGCTGCTTTTTCAGCTAACTCGCTGCTTTTTAGCTAACTCGCTGCTCTCAGCTAGCTTCTCCGACGGGCAATGGCCTCGTAAAGTTCCACATACTCGGCAGCCGGCTTCGCCCAGGAATAGTCTTTCGCCATTCCGTTTCGCATCAGCGTCTGCCATGCAGCCTTGTCGCTGCGGAAGAGCTTGAGCGCCTCATCGATCTTCGACCGAAACTCCCCGGCGCTCAGAGTCGCAAACTTGAACCCGGTTCCCTCGCTGGTCTCCGGATTCCACTCCTCAATGGTGTTGTCGAGGCCGCCGGTAGCACGCACCACCGGCACCGTTCCATACTTCAGCCCGTAGATCTGCGGCAGGCCGCCCGGTTCGTAGTGCGATGGCATCAGCAGGATATCCGCCCCGGCTTCCACCTTGTGCGCAAGCGTCTCGTCCGCCTCCACCCGCACTCCGAGTTTGTCGGGATGCCGTTCCTGCAGTGTCTTGAAGAGATTTTCGTAGTACGGCTCGCCCGTGCCCACCAGCACCAGCCTGAGGTCTTCCCGCAGCAGGTCCTCGATGATTTCCGCGATCAGGTCGAATCCCTTATGAGTGGTGAAGTGGGAAATAACGCCCGAGCACCGGAATGGTGTCATCGGCGGGTTCCAGTCCGAACGCATACAACAGGTCACGCCGGCACGCTGCCTTGCCTTCCAGATTCTCCGGCGTGTAGTGCGCCGCAATGTTGCCATCCGTCGCCGGATTCCAGCGCCGGTAGTCCACGCCATTCAAAACGCCGTGCAGGTCTTCAGCACGCTTTCTAATCATCGAGTCCAGGCCATTCCCAAACTCGGGCGTCTGAATCTCTTCCGCATACTTTTTGCTCACCGTAGCGATCAGATCAGAGTAGACCAGGCCTCCCTTCAGGAAGTTGAAGCTGTTGTTCTGTTCCAGCTTGTCCATGGTGAAGATATCCCATGGCAGCAGCAATCGCTGCGTGGTCACCGGCGGAAACCAGCCCTGCAACGCGAGATTGTGGATGGTCAGCAGCACGCCCGCGTTCCGAAGCGCCGGGTCGAAGTAGTAGGTAGTCCGCAGATATACGGGCAGCATGGAGGTCTCCCAGTCATGCACATGGAAGACATCGGGCACGCCAATCTGTTTGCAGCTCTCGATCACTGCCCGGCAAAATAAGCCGAAGCGTTCCCAGTTGTCAGCGTAATCGCCGGTCGGCGTCGCATACACGTACTCGCGATCAAACAACTCGGGCGAATCCACAAAGTAGAGCTGAACCCCATCCTGCTTGCCGCCGTCGAGAATCGTTACGAACCGGTTGTAGTATTCAAACGGGATGGTCAGGCTGCGAATCGCAACGTTGCGCTGCTTCACCTTGGTCTGCACCTGCCGATAAAAGGGCAGGTAAACCGTCACTTCATGACCCAGCCGGGCCACCTCGCTCGGCAATGCGCCGATCACATCGGCCAGTCCACCTGTCTTGACGTAGGGAACGCACTCCGATGCTGCAAAGACAACGCGCATGCACAACTCCAGTCCTGTTCTTGATGCTCTTTCGTATGATGCAAAGGAAGCGGGATGCCTCTGCGTAGTCTAAATGGCAGCGATCCTCGCAGCAATGAATGCGGCTCCCGGGCAGCGCAGCCGCTTTCCAGCCCCATCGCATACATGCCCCAGAGAAGACGTCGTGACCATGACCAGAAAGCCCAAGCTCGGACAGAACTTTCTCAACGACCCGGCTGCGATACGGGCGATTGTCGACGCGCTCGGGGATGTGTCCGGCAAAACGGTTCTCGAGATCGGGCCGGGAGAAGCGGCACTCACCGAGATTCTCGCCGGGCGAGCTCAGCGCCTCATCGCAGTCGAACTCGATCGCGAACTCGCCCCACGCCTGCGTCAGCAGTTTGCGGGGAAATCCCAACGTCGAGATTCTGGAGCAGGACATACTCGACGTGGACCTCGCTTCGCTGGTCGCACCCGGCACGCAACTCACAGTGATCGGAAATCTTCCCTACTACCTCACGTCCGACATTCTGCTTCGGCTCTTCTCCTGGCACGCGCTGATCTCGCAGGCTGTCGTCATGGTCCAGCGCGAAGTAGCGGATCGTGTGGCCGCAACGCCCGGTTCGCGTGACTACGGCATGCTCTCAGCGACCGCGCAAATGTATGCGCGCGTCGACAAGCTGTTTACGTTGCCGCCGCACGCATTTTCTCCGCCACCGGAGGTCTTCTCCACCGTCCTGCGCCTCACCATGCAACCGCAGTTCTCTGCCCTTGGCGTAGATCCAGGTCCGTTTCAAACCTTTCTGCGCCAGTCGTTCGCGCAGAAACGCAAAACCCTGGCGAACAATCTTCGCGCCGCAGGCTACACCCCGGCGCAGATCCAGGCGGCCTTCGCTGTCAGCGGCACGCCCTTGCAGGTGCGCGCAGAAGCGCTGACCCTCGAAGCGGCTGCCCGCCTGCACCTCGCGCTGCTGCGGCAATGAAATCCGGGCATCCGCAAGGCACAATGAAAAGGGCTGCCCTTCCGTGTTGGAAGAGCAGCCCTGAAATCCCAACCGCAATTGTGGTTATCGCGGACGACCAGCCGAGGACGGTCCGGCAGAAGGTGCCGACCCGCGCGAGCCTGCGCCTGCCGAACTCGGACTCGACATGCCAGCTGGTGCACTGGAGTGATACGAACCGCCACTCGGGGCGCTGGGATGATATCCACCCGACGGCGCGCTGGGGTGATATTGCCCCGCTGACGGGTTTGGCTGAGCCGAGCGCTGCGAATAGACCGGACCAGTGCCCGCGACCGGACTCGTAGCCGGACGCATCACTGGAACGTAGGTTGGATGTGACCGCTGACGAACTCACGCCTTGCAACGAGGTGCTCAGTCCCGGGCGAACTACCCCGGCCGGAGCGCCTGCATTGGCATTAAACGTCTTTTGAATCGGCGTGATCTTCTGGTTGCCGACCTGAATCGCCTGCTGCGCTGTGCCGGTAATCGGCCGGGGCTGCAAACGGGTCGCTTCCGGCCCGCGATTCACGGCGATTATGCTTGATGTTGGCCGGTTTGATCCAGGCGCAACCGGATGCGGCCGACCGGGCCTCTGCGGCACACGATAGTTCCGCGGAGGTGTACCGATAAAGATGCCTCCCGAACCGTAATCGCCTGCGCCGCCAAATCCCCAGCCGCCGCCACCGCCGCAGCCGCCCGGACTCCAACCCCAACCATAGCTGTTGAAGTAGTTCCAGTTGCCGCAACGATACGGCGTCCATCCCCACGGATAACCCGAGACCCAGACGTAGCCCGGACCCTGGTAGTAGCCCCAGTAGCCGGAGCCGTACGGATCCCAACTCGCAGTCATGCCGGAGGGCGACCATACGTTGCCGTATCCCGGCACGTTGTACCAGTTGCCGTAGTAGTCGAGATCGCTCCAGCCTGCGCCGCCGCCGTTCAGCATCGCTTCGCGCGTCTCGCGAGAAGCCATTGCCGCGAGCGCCACATCGCGATCCGAGTTCCATTCGTCCCAGGAATCGCCGTTCACGCCCTGTGACAACTGGTAGCGGGTAGGATCCGCCGCATCCAGATGCACTGACTCATTTTCGTGAACGCTGACGTCATACGAGGTCCCGCTGGCGAGATGAACCGATCCGTGAAGGACGGCCACCTCCGCGGGTTTCGCGTCCAGATTCACCCGGAAGATACTGCCCTTCGCCGGAGTCACTTGCGCATCCGCAAACTGGATGACGTATGGCTGCTGATTCTGCTTCGCGGTCTCAAAGTAAGCCAGGCCCGCGAGCACCTGCATCCCATTCGCCGGTGCGCCCGAGGCATCGCGGCGCAACTGGGTCATGGTCAGCGAAGTGTTCGGGGTCAACCGCGCGACGCTGCCATCTTCAAACTGAATCTCGGCACGACCGTCATCCCCGGTCTGTAAGTGGGAGCCCTCTGTGAGCGGCATGTTGGCATAGGCCTGCTGCAAGGCAGCCTGCCCGCCGGTTGCAACCTGTACGCTCCCGCTCACGTTGCTGAGCCGGACCGCGCGAACTTGCGAATCTGCGCGCGCGAATTGGGTCCCGGCTACGGTCAGCAGTGCGAGTAGGGATAAAGCTAGGTGGGAACTGCGGAAAAGGGATGCTTTCTCACTGGCAAGAAGAAAGTTCAAGCGGTGGCGCATTACGGGCACCTCCATTCAGAGACGCCTTCACTATAACGTAACTTGCGTAGTCATACGTCTCACCGGTCACAGAGACTTTCCAGTGGCATAACAAATCCTGCTGCCCGCACCAAAGTCGGCGACGTATCTTTGCTTTGGACTATCGGCTCTGCTCGTTATCGACCGGGTGCGTCCTGCAGGAGCTGTCGTGCACGCTGCCGCGCGCGGACCATGATCTGCTCATCGGCGGCGATCGCCTCCAATTGCGGAGCGATGTTGTGCATCTCCGCCGCCCGATCCGACTTGGCTGCGTCGATCAGCATCGCAAGTTCCGAATCCAGGGCTAACCGGTCGTGCCGATACTCCACCGCCAGGCGATCGCCTTCTTCCAGCGTGAACGAGATCGACTGCAGAATCGAACTGACCTTATCGATCTGCGAATCCTTCGACCAGTTGAACTTGCAGGCCCCTTCGCCTTCCCTGCCTTGGTAGGACAGTTCCTTATTGCCCCGGAACGCCACCTTCCCCGGCTGGCTGTCGCAGGTCATGGCGAAAAACTTCTTGCTGCGTGCCGTCGAGAAGAGCAGATCACGTGTCTGCGGAGAGATGGTGATGTCGCGGTCGAGCGGCTGAGAGACCAGCGCGTTTTGGCCATCTTTCTGCCCCTCGCCTCCGGGCTGGGATTGATAATGACCCCTGCCATCTTCGCTGACGATGATGGTGTAGTGGCTCGGCACCATCTGCGGATGATCGAAGGTGAAGCGGATCTGCGCGGTGCTCCCAGCGCTCAGGCGGAATATCTGAGCCCACAGTCTTCGCGTCGTCTCCCCATGCGGCGGCGCACACCGCGTAGGTGCACGCGATCGCACTCAAGCCCAATCTCAGCCCAGACTCTTCGAAGCCTCATCGAAGCAATACCCCCTGCACGGCAAGCGTCTGCGCTGTGTGAATGTGGCAGATCGCGATAGCGAGCGCATCGGCAGCATCGGCGGGTTCTGGAACCACATCCAGATTCAACAGGCGAGTCACCATGAACTGCACTTGCTCCTTCTGCGCCAATCCATAACCCACGACGGAAGACTTGATCTTGAGTGGCGCATATTCGGCGATCGGCAATCCACAATTGGCAGCAGCCAATAAAGCAACCCCGCGGACCTGACCCAGCTTCAAAGCCGATTTCGCGTTCGCCGAATAGAATACCTCTTCTATCGCCACTACGTCAGGCTTGTGAATCTCTAAAAGAGTCATCAATTGCGCGTACACCAGGGCAAGCCGTTGCGCCATGGGTTCCTTCTTGGGCAGGCGAATGCCGCCGGAAACCAGCGCGACCAGGCCCGGCTTGCGTCCTGCGTCGCTCCACTCCACCACTCCATAGCCGGTACATTCTGTACCGCAATCGATTCCGAAGACCCGCATGCGCCTGTGAGTCTAATTCACGAGACGCACGGCTGCCAGTGCCCGTCGGGATGACTGGCAGCCTCGGTTTCTCTCCTCGAGCAGAGGATGGCGGCGCGCCGCGGGCCAGGCCTCAGGTGAGCGCTACCGGGAAATTCCCTCGAGCGGAGAACTGGCGGTAGCGTAGAGTTTGCGCGGCATCCGGCCCGCGACATACGCCTGCCGTCCAGCCAGCACCGCATGCTGCATCGCTTCGGCCATCAGGACCGGCTTCGAGGCGCCCGCAATTCCGGAGTTCATCAGCACCGCATCGGCCCCAAGCTCCATGGCCAGGGCCGCGTCCGAAGCGGTGCCCACTCCGGCGTCGACAATTAATGGAACCTCGGTGATCAGCTCACGCAGGATGCGCAACGTAGCCGTATTCTGAATGCCCAACCCGCTGCCGATAGGAGCGCCAAGCGGCATCACCGCAGCCGCACCTGCGTCGATGAGCCGTCTCGCAAACACAATGTCATCTGTGGTATACGGAAGAACCGTAAAGCCTTCCTTCACCAAAACCCGGGTCGCCTCGAGCGTCGCCTGCACGTCCGGGTAGAGGGTTGCCAGATCCCCGATGACCTCGATCTTGACCCAGTCGGAGATACCCACTTCGCGCGCCAGCCGGGCTGCCCGGATCGCCTCATCGGCGGTGTAGCAACCGGCCGTGTTCGGCAGCAGGAAGTAGCGCTGCGGATCGATGAAATCCAGCAACGATTCCTTGGACCGGTCCAGGTTGACCCGGCGCACCGCGACCGTGACCATCTCCGCGCCCGAGGCCTCGATCGCCGCCTGTGTCTCCGCCCCGTCTTTGTACTTCCCTGTGCCCACAATCAGCCGAGACTGGAAGGCCCTGCCCGCAATCACCAATGGTTCCATGACGCTATTGTAGAACCGGTTTGCAGTGGGGCGAAGGCCTTTTGAGCTTATGGAATTTGCAAACGAAGATTCATCGGCAGGTCCCCTGAGACTGCCGTACGCGCCCACGAGTGCAGTGATCAACGTACTTTGTCGAGCCTGACAAAACTGCCAATTCTTTCGATCACTGCACCGTGTTGCTCACGGTGGCCGTGTTGTTGGCTGGATTAGGGTCAGGCGTATCTTCTGTTGCAGTTGCGCTTTCGGTAATGACCGTGCCCGGCGCCCCTGTCACTTTCACGGTCAGGCGCACCGTCCAGGTAGTGTTCGGCGCCATGTTGCCGTTCTCATGGCAAACGATCGACCCGGTGCCGCCATACGCCGGATGCGTGCACGCCGCCAGTCCCGGCGTACCAGAGACGCGGATGTAGTCAAAAGTCGTGCCGGCCGGCACGTGGGTGGCAAGCACTTCATGAACTGCAACTCCGGCGCCCAGATTCCATACCGGGAAGGTATAGGTCAATAATTCGCCCTGTTTGACTGGCGTAGGAGAGGGTTGCACACGCAGGGAAAGATCGGCGACTCCTGCTCCGTTTCCACCCAACGCGAATGCGAACAGGACAGCGGCGTTGTTGCTCTTTTCCGTAGCCCCTACATACACCATGCCATTTGCGACTACGGGATCACCTACAGGCCCTCCTGTAGCATAGTTCCACAGATTGGAACCGGTGGCGGCGTTCAGCGCATAGAGGTCACCGTTGTCTGAACCGATATAGACGACTCCATTCGCGACGGCGGGCGACGACTCCACGGGGGCGCTGGTTGTAAAGTTCCACAATTCGGCGCCCGTGATGGCGTTCAGCGCATACAGCCGGCCCTCGAAAATCCCCGCGACAGGGGAGTATCCGCCTGCCACGTAAACGATCCCATTCGCCACGGCGATCGAGGAATCTACTCCGAGGGGAGCGTTCCACAGAAGCTCCCCGGTGTTGGCGTTCAGCGCATACACAAGCCCGGTGAAGATGGACGCGATATAAACCACCCCATTTGCGACCGCAGGCGCAGAAGTCACAGCGGCGGCAACCGGACCAGACGGCCCAATGTAGTAGGTCCAAAGCTCCGCGCCGGTTGCGGCATTCAGCGCATACATGTCGCCCCCGTTGGAGGAGATATACAGCACTCCATTTGCCACAGCGGGCGGGGCCGACACTCCATCACCGCTCCGATACCGCCACAACTCGGCACCCGTGCCCGCATTGAGGGCATATACGTAGCCGTCTATCGAACCAAAATAAACTACACCGTTCACGACTGCAGGCGAGCCAAATACGTAGCTGCCGCTTAGAAAGCTCCATAACTTCGCCCCCGTTCGGGCATCGATCGCATAGAGAGCGCCGCTGGCCGCGCCGATATAGACCACCCCATTGATCACTGCGGGCGAACTCACAATATAGGCTGGGTTGGAGAAGCTCCAAAGTTTGGCCCCGGTCGCCGCATCCAGTGCATATACGTATCCATTTTGTGAACCGATATAAACCACCCCATTCACCACCGCTGGAGAGGAACCTCCTCCCTGGTTGAGGGGATCGGTGACCACAGTCCACTTCACTCCCAGCCTGGAAACGTTATTGACGCCGATCGTCGCCTCATAAGGGTCATAGCGTTGCATGTTGTCCCGGAGGAGCTGCGTCCAATCTCCCGGTAAAGATGTAGTCACCGCCTCTGTGCTGGCGCTGGAAGCCACATCGGAAGTTTGTGCATTCGCAGGTGAGTTGACTGCGTCCGCCAAAAGACAAAGCACAAACAGTGCGAGAATCCGTCCCACAACCTGGAGTAAAGCAGCCCGCTTTCTGTACGTGACACGAAGGAAGGAATTCATTTCAGTGCGGCCTCCATAGCTTTGCTTGCACCGGCAGCGAACGACGTCGTTGCGCAGAATGATCAGTCCATTGATCGGGGCTCGGGGGGAACGAGCCATATGCGTCAGAGTTCCTGGGTGGGAATGCCCAAGGATGAGAACTCTACTCCTCACCCGCCAGACGCGCCAGCAGATCCGTGATCATACTGACTCGCTTGCTGACTCACGGGAGTGGAATGGGGCAGGGCGCGGGCTGATGAAGTCAGCACATGAAGGTCGAAGAGGGACGGACTCCAAAAGTGAAAGGCCCGCTGCCAAATTGGCAACGGGCCTGAATCACCGGTGAGCTGTTGAGTTTGACCTGAGGCATCCGCGCTTCCTGATGATCTTGCTTTCGCAAATCACGTGGGAGTGGGCCTCGGCGAGTTCGATTGCAGGTTCGCCAGGTCTAGAGCGCGACGCCCTAAGCCTCAGTCACCTCACGTATTGAACTGCCACTACATTTACTGTCAATTTTCATAGGCTGGATCATCCTCCTTTCCCGTGTAACCGCAGACTAACTTGGGAAGCGCCTTCGCTGCAAGTGCGGTGTTTATGCCACGGAAATCAGCGGAAGAGTGGCTTCAAAACTGGCTCTCCCGCGTACTCGGCCAAGCTACTGCGGGTTGGAAAAGAAGGTCCGGATTGCTGCTGTATCACTTTCGATAGCGCGCGTACGGCATTTATAGCAAAGGGCGAACAGATATCCAGGGAACCTTGCACCCAACAGTCCGCCGTGTAAAAGTAAGGTCACTTTCAAGGCTTCCTGATCGTTGCCTTCAGCGGTAATATCTGAATCCCTTCCTTGTCTAGCCAGACTGGCGAAGGCTCAGAAGGCCGCTTCGGAATTCTGTTTTCGCGCTTGTGCGGCCAATCATTATCGGGTGCTCGTATAACCTCCAGCTTCGAGGAGCACCCCGCAGTACTCCCACATCCCGGTGCTCTGACTTCACCAGCTGTACCAGTACCCGTCTCGCTGCCACAGGTCGATCGGCACCCCATAGAGCCGCTGCAGCACTTCTGGCGTAATCAACTCCTGCTTCGGACCATCCGCAAAGATCCGTCCCTCCCGCATCAGAATCACCCGGTCCATCTCCGGCAGAATGTCCGCCAAGTGATGCGTCACCATCAGAATTCCAGTCCCCTGCTGCACCACCTTGCGCAGTACCTCCCGCAGTTCGCGTTGGGCCGCCAGATCCAGGGCGTTGCTCGGCTCGTCCAGCAGCAGCGTCTCCGGCCGGTGCACCAGGGCTCTCGCGATCATGATCCGCCGCTGTTCGCCAGCCGACATCTCGCCCACCAGTTTGTCGCGAAGGTATCCCGCTTCGAGCAGATTCATGGTCTCCCTGGCACGCTCCCTCATCTCATCCGTTACATGAAGGTTTGGCCATAAACTCGAAGCAGAGAAGAAGCCTGCGACCACGGCATCTTCACCGCGTGTCTTCGGCGTACGCTCGCCGGGAAGCTCAGCGGAGACCACGCCGAGATGCTGCCGAAGCTGGGAGATATCCCACCGCGCGCGCCCGTACAGCCGCACCAGCATTCCGGGTTGGGCAATGGGATAGCACTCGCAGGTCAGCGTCTTGATCAGCGTCGATTTGCCGCAGCCATTCGGGCCAAGGATGGCCACGTGTTCCCCGCTGGCAATGGTCAGGTTCACGTCATGGAGAACTACCGTATCTCCCCGGGCCACGTTGACATGTTCCATCCGCAGAAACTCGGCCCGTTCCCCTGCTGTTGCCTGATTCGATTCGCCAGATTGCGTTCTCAATTCTTTGCCGCTCCTCTTGATAGAGTAAAAGCCGGCAATGAATTCCACACCTCTTCTCTCCCCTGACATGCTGCCCCTGGGTTTTCAGTTCACCGGCGTGACTGCCGGTCTCAAGCCCAGCGGCAATCCGGACTTTGCCTTTGTGCTGGCGGAGCAAGGCACCCAGGCCGCAGCCATGTTCACCGGCAATCGCGTTGTCGCGGCCCCGATTACTGTCGGCCGCAACCACCTGGAGCGCAGCGGAGGCGAGGTTCGCGCCGTAGCGGTCAACGCGGGCAACGCGAATTGTGCCACCGGCAAGGCCGGCCTCGAAACCTGCTACCAGGTTTGCGCCGCGGTCGCGGAGATGTTCGCCTGCCCCGCTCACCAGGTCTTTCCTTCGTCCACCGGGATCATCGGCGTTCCGTTGCCAGGCGACAAGTTGATCGCCGCTCTTCCGGCCGTGCAGTCTTCGCTGGGAAATACGCCCGACCACTTCGACCGCTTTTCGCGCGCCATTCTTACCACCGACACGCGGCCGAAGGTCGAGTTCCTGACCATCGACGTGGAAGGCCGGCCCGTTCGTCTCGCGGGAGCCTGTAAAGGCGCGGGCATGATCCATCCGCAGCTCGTGCCCCATGCCACCATGCTCGTGTACCTCTTCACGGACGCGCGCATTCTGCCCGAAGCTCTCGGCTCGATGCTTCAGACCGCAGCCGATCTGAGCTTCAACCGCATCTCCATCGACGGCGATACATCGACCAACGACACGGTCCTGCTGCTCGCCTCCGGCGCGAGCGGCGTCACGGTCGATGCCGGCAACCAAGCATTCCAGCAGGCGCTCAGCCGCCTGTGTACTTCGCTGGCGAAGCAGATTGTGCAGGATGGCGAAGGCGTCACGCATGTCGTTGAACTCCAGATCGAAGGAGCGCTCACCGATCCCGATGCTCTTCGCGTCGCCAAGTCGATCGCCCACTCGCCGCTGGTCAAGACCGCGTGGGCTGGTTCCGATCCGAACTGGGGCCGACTTCTGGCGGCCATTGGCTACTCCGGCGTCGCCATCGACCCGGAGAAGATCGATGTATGGTTTGGCGAGCAGAAGATCTGCAGCGAGGGAGGCCGCGCGGCCGAGTTCGACGAGAATGCCGCTCATGCCTACCTTCAAAACCGCGAGTTCACGGTGCGCATCTGTCTCGGATTGGGACAGAGTTCCTGCCGCTTCTGGACCACCGACCTGACTGCGGAGTACGTGCATATCAACGCCGACTACTCCACCTAGACCGGCCCCGCGATTGTGCGGAGCCGCCGAGAAAACTGCACCACAATTGAGCAGCGCATCGAAATGTGTGCAGACCGCTAAACTCCGCGCCGATTCGGGAATTCACGGTCGCAATCCGGCGGTAATGCACAGACTTTTTCACATTTCTGTGCAAAACGTTTCATGCGCTGGCTCACGCTTTCGACCACTGAGAGCACGCACTCTGACCCGCCTCTTCGAGAGGTCTTCACACGCCCAGCCCGCCATCGCTCACCGTTTTGCTGCGCTACAATGGCTCATCCGGGGACATCGCCAAGCATGCCAACCAAGCTCAAGCAATCGCCTGCGGCAACGGGCAATCCACTCATCAACAACGAGACGCTGAAGAAGCTCTTTACCGCGATGCTCAAGGCCCGGATGCTGGCCGAGACGATCGCCGCGCTCCCCACCGCGAACGCAATCGCAGGCGGGCACAGAAGCGGCACTGGCCGGGGTCATCAGCCACCTGCGGCCGGAGGATTCGCTCTCCCCTGCGCCCGGCGATGTACTAGCCTCGTTCCTCAAAGGCCAGCCCCTCGATCAGCTTGCGTCTCAACTCGTCGCGCAAGTGGAACCGTCGCCAAACGGCTTTCACCGAGCCGGCTTGGCCGCCAACATTGTCCCCGCATCCGCCGCCATCCGTTCGCAGTTGAGTGTGGCCAATGGAATCGCGGTCTCGAACAAGGTGCGGAACCAGCGCGCCAGTTCGGTGGCGTTCTTTGAGCACGAGGCCGGCCCTGAAGCCGGCGAGGCGTGGATCGAAGCACTGCAGTTTGCCGCGGCTCACAGTCTTCCATCGCTCTTCGTGGTCCTGAACAGATTGCAGAGCCCTTCGCGAAAGGGCCTGGCGGCCGATTACAGCGCCCGCGGCCAGAAACTGGGCCTCCCGGTCATTCCGGTGGATGGAAACGACGTAGTGGCCGTGTACCGGGTCGCGCAGGAGTCCCTCATTCGCGCCCGCCAGGGCAGCAGCCCTACCCTGATCGAAGCCAGGATCTCGCCAATCGGGACCACGACAGCCCGCAGCCGGGCTAACACTAACGGCCACTCGACCAACCACACCGACCCGCTCGCCTTCATGGAAAATTATCTGACGGCGAAAGGTCTGTTTTCGCCGGCGTGGAAGGATACGATTGCGGCCACATTCCGCGAACAGCTTGATTCCACGTTCGACCCACCAGGCAAGGCCTCCCGCAAACGGGCTGTGCGCAGTTAGGCTTTTTCTCAGAAAAGAAACACTCGCGCAGTCGTTGCCAAACCCCGCATTCCACGGCGCGGCAACCGGGGCCGCGAACGAAATGCCGTAAAATTGAGTCAAACGATTGTCCCGCTGGATTTTACAGTGACTGGCATCCATACGGCCTATTCCTTGCGCTCTGCGGTGAAGTCTGCCGGCACGCGTCAACGCACACATTTCAATTTTGAGGTCCGAGTGAAATTTCATCGCCTGCTCCTCCTGTGTTTCGCAGCCAGTTTGACCGCATCGCCCATACTCACGCTCGCGCAGAACACCGATCCTGCTCCCATGGCGCCCGCGCCCTCACAGAACGCCCAGGCGGCTCCCCAGGCGCCGCAGTTTCCGCCCAACTACAAGCCGGCTCTCCCCATGCGCAGTGCCGCCGATCAAGGATCGACCTACATCCCCATGGACAGCTGGATGTATCCCGCGCTCGATCGGCTTTCCTCGATGGGTTTTCTCGATACGGCGTTCTTCGGTCTGCGGCCCTGGACACGGTTGAGTGTGGCCCGAATGCTGGAGGCAAGCGCTGACAAGGTCAACGACAGCGGCGATGAAAACGCGCAGCAGATCTTCTTGGCGCTGCAGAAAGAAGTAGGCCCGGACGCCTACCAGGGTGGACATTCACGCCGAAGTGGATTCGGTGTATGCGCGCGCGATGGAGATCAGCGGAGACCCGCCGTTGGTCAACAGCTTCGAGTTCGGACAAACCATCGTCAATGACGACGGCCGTCCGTTTGGGCAGGGGTTCAACGCGATCGCGGGCGCTCACGTGCGAGCGGAGGCCGGCCGCTTCTCCGCTGAACGTGCGCGGCGAGTACCAGCACGCTCCGGGATTTCCAGGGCTGCCCTCCAACGTGCTTGCCGGTATCACAAACTACGGTTCCGATGTTGTGACTCCCACGGATGTGAATGGACTCGGCACCCGCGACAACTTTCGCCTGATTGACGCGACCATCTCCGCCCATGTGCTGCACCACGAAATCTCGTTCGGCAAGAGCGAGATGTGGTGGGGACCCGATGCAAGGCGGCGCCTTTGAGTGGAGCACCAACGCCGAACCCAATTACTTTCTGCGGATCAACATGGTGGACCCGCTCTACATTCCGTTTCTCTCCAAGTTCCTCGGACCGATTCGCTGGGATAACTACTTCGGCGACGTGAAGGGCCACGTCGATCCCCGGCAGCCTTGGATCTTTGGCGACAAGATCAGCCTGCATCCGACGGCAAATCTCGAATTCGGATTCTCGCGCAGTTGCATGTTCGGGGGCAAAGGTTACAGCGTAGCGACAGTCGGGACCTTTTGGAACTGCTTCATCAGCGCGGGCGATTTCCTCCAGGCTGGAGCGAGAAAATTCGATGTTGGCGATCGGCGCGGCGGATTTGACGTACGGTGGCGTTTGCCGAAGCTGGAGAAGTACGTAACCGTCTATGTGGATTCGAACGCGGACGACGATCCTTCCCCGCTGGCCAACGTGAAGCGCTCTGGCTTCGGCCCGGGCATCTATGTCTCCCATTTGCCTGCTCTGCCGAAATGGGATTTTCGCTTCGAGGCTCCGTACACCAATCAACCCGTCGACCCCGGTATCAATTACACCAACCACGCCTATCGAGACGGCTTCACCAACAAGGGCTACCTGATCGGCCACTGGATCGGACGGGACAGCGCCGGCTACCAGGGCTGGCTCACCTACTGGCTCAGCCCGAAGGAACAAATCCAGTTCCAATACCGGGACGCAAAGATCGACCGCACACTCTGGGCGAGCGGAGGAACGCAGACCGACTTCAGCGCCAAGATCGTGAAGCGGTTGACTCCGGAGTATGAGCTGAACGCATTCTTCCAGGCGGAGCGGTACCTGATTCCGGTGCTGAAGCCAACGGCCCAGCACGACTACACCACGTCGTTCCAGATCACGTATTTTCCGAAGATCAGCAAGCAGTACTAATGCTGCTGGTGCAAACATGCAAGCGTGCAAACAAAAAGCCCTCACCAAGCGTGAGGGCTTTTCTTCTTAGCAAAGTTGCTGCTTAGACCGGAATAGCAGCCGCCTTGAGCGCGCGCAGATCGGAACCGGACATCTGCTTCGGCTTCTCGAGGCCGAGTACGCCGAGCAGCGTCGGCGAGATGTCGCGCAACGAGCCATCGGTGCGAACCGAGTACCTGTCCGCATCCTCGCTCACCAGAATGAACGGCACCGGATTGGTGGTGTGGGCCGTATGCGGTCCGCCGCTGATCGGGTCGACCATCATCTCCGCATTCCCGTGGTCGGCGGTAATCAGAAGCGATCCGCCGACACGCCTCAGCGTTTGGTAAATCCTGCCTAGTTGCGCATCGATGGTCTCCACTCCGCGGATGGTCGGCTCCAGCCGGCCGGAGTGCCCCACCATGTCCGCATTGGCGAAGTTGACGACCACCAGGTCGAAGGCTGTATCCTCGACCGCTTTGATCACCGCATCGGCGATGCCGGCAGCGCTCATCTCCGGCGCCAGATCATACGTCGCCACTTTCTGCGAAGGCACCAGCACGCGATCTTCTCCGGGGAACGGCGTCTCGATTCCACCATTGAAGAAGTAGGTGACGTGCGCGTACTTTTCCGTCTCGGCGATGCGCAGGTTGCGCAGGTTCGCCTGCGCCAGCAGGTTTGCCAGGAGGTTCTCCATCGACTCCGGCAGGATGATCATCGGCAACTTGAATTGCTTGTCGTACTGGGTCATGCAGACGTAGTGAAGATTCTTCGGGGTCACGTTGCGAGGAATCGTCGTGTCCAGATCCTCGGCTCCGGGAAGTTCCCTGCCTTCGGCCAGGGTCAGCCCGCTGTACCGGGTGAGCACGCGCGTAATCTGGCGTGCGCGATCGGCGCGGTAGTTGAAATTGATGCAGACGTCCTCGTCACGAATGCGGCCCACGGGCTGGCCATGCCCATCCACCACGACGAAGGGAATGATGAATTCATCGGTCGTGCCGTTGTTGTAGGACTCTTTCACCCGCGCGATCGGATCGCTGTACGCTCCGCCCTCCGCCTTGCCGATCACCATCGCGTCAAAGGCTTTCAGTTCGCGCTCCCAGCGCCGGTCGCGATCCATCGCGTAGTATCGTCCCGAGACGCTGGCGATCCTGCCGACGCCGATCTCGCGAATCTTCTGTTCAAGCGCTGCAAGATACTCCGCACCGCCGGTGGGCGCGGTATCGCGACCATCCATGAATGCGTGGATGAACACTCGTTCCAGCCCCTGCAGCTTGGCCGCCTTCAACAATGCGTACAGGTGATTCTGATGGGAGTGGACGCCGCCATCGGAGAGCAGCCCGAGCAGGTGTAACGCCTTGTTTCCCTCGAGCGCGCGCTTCAAGGCATCCACGATCACCGGGTGCGTGTAGAACTCGCCGCTCGCGATCATCGCATCGATGCGCGTGATGTCCATCTGCACGATGCGGCCGGCCCCGATGTTCAGGTGGCCCACTTCGCTGTTCCCCATCTGCCCGTCCGGCAGGCCGACAAAGTGATCGGACGCATGCAGCAGGCCGTTCGGGTACTCGGATAGCAGCTTGTCATAAGTCGGCTTACGCGCCAGCGCGATGGCATTGGCGTTGGTCTCTGCACGATAGCCCCATCCATCGAGGATGGTGAGTACGAGGGGTCTCTTACGAATCGACACGGTATTCCTCTGTTTGGCTTTTCTGGATTGTGAACGATCGCGAACGCCCTGTCGGAGGGGCTCGCTCCTAATCCCAGAGTACAACCTCCAGGGTTCAGGAACTTGTGCCGAAGATCACGCCGGAAATCATCTTGGGGAGTCGGGCTTGGCTGTGGCTGGAGCACTTCCTGAGGGCTGGGGCGTTGCGTGCTCTTCCTGATATTTCTTCGCGGCTGCCTGAATCTCCGGCATGTGGCGCTCCACCACGCTATGCCCGATCTCTTCCCCTTTTTGCCCTGCGACTGCGGAGATGTCCGCCATCATCAGCGGCATCGCCTCCAGCATGCGCCGACCGGCGGGCGTCTGGTAAAACTCGATCGACTTGGCCGCGTCTTCTTCGGAAAGATACTTCTGGTACACCGGCAGGAACAACGATACGAAGTCCGTCGCCTTGAAGGTGGCGCGGAAGTCGTCCCAGACCGACTGGGGAATGAACGGGGCCTGCTGATTCTGCATCGAGATCATCTGGTTCATCATGCCGTCCATGGTCTTTTGGAAATTCATCAAGTCGAACATCTTGCGGGTCTGCTCGACCGTGATGGGGTGCTCAGGCTTGGTGCTCCGGTGTGCCCATCACGTTGCCCGGTGCGATGCCTTGCTGGCCGCCCGGCGCTGCGGTTTGTGCGAACGATGCTGTGGAGAGAGCCACACAGCAGACGGCTGCGAATAGTAGTTTCATAGGGACTCCCTTGTTCCGCGATTCAGATGTTTGCGTTTCAGATGGCAACGGCGCCGGAAGCATTGGCCTTCCAGCGCCGCTTGGTTTTTGACGAAGAGATGCAGTCTTCCGTACCGGGCCTATTTCGGCGTCGAGGCCGGATCCGGAGTGGGGTTGGGAGTCGTCGGTGTAGGTACGGTCGTCGGCGCAGGGGTGGTCGTGTTCGGGGCTGGCGACGTAGCCGGCCTCGGGGCCGCTGTGTTCGGAGACTGCGAGCGCGGCATGCCTTGGGACCCGCGTGCCGGCCTCGGGCTTCCCTCCGGTCCGCCGGAGCCGCCCTGTTGCGCGTCGTACTGCCGCTTGCCTTCTTCAATCTGGTCTTTGTATTTCAAGTACACATCGTGACCGATCTCGCGGCCCTGCTGGGCGATCAACTGCTGCGCCTCGCCCGCCATCACCGGCTGCGCGTCAAGGAAATGCTTGCCGGCGGGAGTCTTGTAAAAATTCAGAACCGCTGCCATCTCTTCTTCTGAGATGTGGTGCTGGTATACCGGCAGGAACATCGGAACCATGTCTGCCTTGTCGAACGCGGCCACCATGTCTGTCCAGAATCCGGCCGGAAAATACGGGGGAGCGGAGGCACGCGAGGTACGCGCCATGTTCATCATGATGACGTGCGCGGCCTTGGCGCCGCCGGTTTCGTCCAGGTATTCCCGAACCTGCGCCTCGGTGCAGGGATGCTCGGGCGGCTTCTCCTGCGGCTCAGTCGCCGCGGAGCGCGAACCAGTCTGCGTCGACGCGCCGGGGTGAACCGGAGTCTGGGCAGGAGCGGCGCTGCTTGCAGGCGCCGAAGATGGGGACGGAGGGCTGGAAGTTTGCTGGCCCAGAGCTGTTGCCGACACAACACCACACATGACTACAGAGAACAAAAGCTTCATCGTAATCCTCGTTGAATTGGGTAGGGACGCGGCTCTCGACGCGTCCCCGGAATACCGTGCTACTAGCCGAAGTTAACTGCCTCCAGGCCCAGAAATTCCGAGGCCTGCCCCAGCTCTTCTTCAATGCGGAGAAGTTGATTGTACTTGGCGATGCGGTCCGTTCGCGAGGCCGATCCGGTCTTGATCTGACCGGCGCCGGTGGCCACGGCCAGATCCGCAATGAAGGTGTCCTCGGTCTCGCCGCTCCGGTGCGAGATGATCGACGTGTATCCGTACCGCCGGCCGAGTTCAATCGCCTCGAGGGTCTCACTCACGGTCCCGATCTGGTTCACCTTGATCAGGATCGAGTTCGCGATGCCTTCCTCGATGCCGCGCTGCAAACGCTCCGTATTGGTGACGAACAGGTCGTCTCCCACCAGCTGGATCTTCTCGCCCAGCAACTCGGTCATGTACTTCCAGCCTTCCCAGTCATCCTCCGCCAGGCCGTCTTCGATCGAAACGATCGGGTACTGCTTGGCCCAGCTCTCCCAGAAGCGCGCCATCTCCTCACTGCTCAACTCGGTCTTGTCGCTCTTTTTGAAGACGTACTTCTTCTTTTCCTTGTCGTAGAACTCGCTGGACGCCGGATCGAGCGCGATGGCAATCTCTTCGCCCGGCTTGTAACCCGCCGCCTGAATCGCCTCGAGGATCAGTTCAATGGCTTCGGCGTTGGATTTCAGCGACGGTGCAAATCCGCCTTCATCGCCTACTGCGGTGCTGTATCCATTCTTCTTGAGCACGCCCTTCAAGGTGTGAAAGACCTCGGCGCCCCAGCGCAGCGCATCCGAGAAACGCTCCGCGCCCACGGGCATCACCATGAATTCCTGAAAGTCGACATTGCTGTCCGCGTGAGCCCCACCGTTGAGAATGTTCATCATCGGCGTGGGCAGGATCGAAGCATTCACTCCGCCCAGGTAGCGGTAAAGCGGCATATGCAGTGCGTTAGCGGAGGCGCGTGCGGCCGCCATGGAAACGGCCAGAATCGCGTTTGCTCCCAAACGGCTCTTATTCGGAGTGCCATCCAGCGAAAGCATGGTGGCATCCAGCAGCCTCTGGTTGGTCGCATCCATCCCGGTCAGTTCGGGAGCCAGGACGCTCTCGACGTTTTCTACCGCCTGCAGCACGCCCTTGCCCAGGTAATGCGTCTTGTCGCCGTCGCGCAGTTCCACGGCCTCGTGCTCGCCAGTGGACGCACCACTTGGGACAGCCGCCCGTCCGGTTGCACCACCTGCCAGTACCACATCCGCCTCTACCGTCGGATTTCCACGTGAATCAAGAATTTCACGCGCATGAATTGCCGCAATCTCGGTCATATCACTCCTCGAAATCTGGTGCCTTAATCGATCTTTGAGTTTCGGGCGCCGATCCACGGGAACAGGCTGGCCGGCAGCACCGCCAATGACTTCTATGAAACTTCCCATGAAGATTCAATGCACCCTTCACTGTGGTTTAAGAGTCGTTGGAATTCTAACAAAGTGTACAAAGCGAATTGAGTAAAACGATTTAGTGATTCCAAACACGTGCTGTGAAAACTTCCCGATTACAGGTTACCCTTCTGGTTCAGAAATCACGAGTGTTGTGGCTCACAGACAGTAGACTCGGCTACCCTCGGATCAAAGGACAAAGGCGGACGCCTGGATCGTATGCCGGCTCGACCGAGGTTCCACGCGACAGGCGAAACCAGCCACAACCTTTGTCGAACTCCGGTGTTTCCAGTAAGGAAGTCCGGGCCCCGATGAGAATTCGGCTTGCTGTGCGCAGCAAGCCCAGGTGAGAAGCTCATAGCAGTCTGGAGTCAGAGTGATGAACAGAAGTCTGAATCAAGCGATTCTTGCGGTCGTCGCTGCAACGCTGCTGCCGGCCGCTCAGGCACAGAACTCCGCGCCCCAAGCGAAGCCAAGTCCTTATACGCAAGACCCCTATAGCGGCGTATCAGCGCCGCCTGCCAATGACACCATTGAGGCCACGCCCGACACGCCGCCTGCCGTGGCTGCACCGGCGGCCGCGCCGGCACCGACGACTGAGGTCACGCCAGCCGCTGTTCCTGCTCAGAAGCCGTATGCGTCGACTCGAGTCTCTTCCGCGAGTCGAACGGCGGATCCTGAC
The DNA here is from genome assembly GCA_963748555.1 of uncultured Acidobacteriaceae bacterium. Taxonomy (GTDB): domain Bacteria; phylum Acidobacteriota; class Terriglobia; order Terriglobales; family Acidobacteriaceae; genus CAWKKW01. The sequence continues at coordinate 86,518 of CAVVJK010000013.1, read as the reverse complement.
GCTGATATCGTGACCGGTTCAGACCCGGATGCCGCCACGCCTCGCTCCACCTCTCCGAGGCTGCAGACCCGGGCTGCGGAACGCGGGAACGGCACCGACACCATGATGGCTACCGGTTCGTCTTCACCAATGCGCTCCGGCAGCGTCGATCCCGATGCGGATATCGTCACCGCCGTCCCTGGGCGGGAAAACGAATTGCCGGAGGGCACCAATCTGCACGTGACGCTTTCGCAGGCACTCTCCACCGAAGAAACTCGCCCTGGCTCCCATTTCAGTGGCCGTATTTCGAAACAGGTTACCCTGGGCGGCCGGGTGATGATTCCAGAAGGCTCTGAGTTTCACGGCCGCGTCGTGCAGGTGACCGAGGGACACCGGCTCGGCAATCGCGCGACCATTCGGCTGGAGCCAGAATCGGTGGTACTTCCCGACGGAGCGAAGTACACGCTTCACGCCCAGGTGATCGCGTCGCACGGCAACAACATCGCGTTGACGACGAGGGCGGCATTCACCCGGGCACTCACATGAAGAAGGCTGCTGTGGAAGCAGGAATCGGCGCCGGAACGGGCGCGGTGGCCGGCGGAGCAATTGCCGGTGGCCCGGGAGCCCTGGTGGGTTCGCTGGTGGGCGTCGGTGTGGTGACCACGCACCTGCTCATTCAGCCTCCGCAGGCGGTGAACGTGCCCAGCGATACGTCGCATCGTCTTCAGCCTGACCAGGCCGCTCGAACTCACCCCGGTTCACGACTAGCCTCCAACGTATACTGGACCAAAGCAGAAGCCCTCGCAATCGGCGAGGGCTTTTGCTGTGGGCTGGATGCGGGTCTCGGGCGCAATGCAAAGAGCGCTCCTATAGGGGCGCTCTTTACTGGAGCGCTTCCTGTCTCGAGATTCGTGCGTCGATACGCGAAGTTCTGCTGGGCGGTGGCCTAAACGCTGAAGGAGGATCCGCAGCCGCAGGTGCTCTTAACGGTCGGATTCTCGAACTTGAAGCCCGCTGCTTCCAGCGTCTCGACGTAGTCGACCACGCAGCCATTGAGGTACATGGCGGAGGTGGCGTCGACGTACACCTTGAGGCCTTCGAAGCTCATGACCTTGTCCATCATGCCCTGCTGGTTCTCAAACGACATCGAATATTGGAAACCGGAGCATCCGCCGCCTACGACGCCGATGCGCAGCCCGGCCGGAAGCGGATCCTGGGTCGCCATGATCTCGCGAACCTTGACGATGGCCGAGGGAGTCAGGGTAAGAGGCTGCTTGACTTCGGTGTTTTCCGTGACGGGCGCGGTGGTAGTAGTTGCCATAATGTTTTCTCCCCGGAATGAAAAGGACGCTCTTACAAGAGTTTACGCTGCCTGACTTGCCCGTACAAGCGCGCGTTTTGAAGAGTCTCTAATGGATAGATGCGTCCGCTTCGCCAGAAGGATTCGATTCGAACCGTCTACCGAGCCGTGACCCGGCTGGAGATTCTTTCGTACTGCGCTTCGGTAAGGATGTGCTTGTCCGACCAGATCGTGCGCCGAATCGAAGGGCCGGTCGTCGACAATGGCGCGTGCCCGGGAGCGGGTGATGCCAGGCAGAGTCAGCAGATCTTCCTGGCTCGCGGAATTCAGATCGATCCGTCCGGCGCCGGGCTTGCCGCTTCCCGACTTCTCATGGAGACCCTCGTTGACACCAGAAGCAATGGCGCCCAATTTGCGTCCCGCAGTGGCTGCCTCGACCTTGGCTTCTGCGGCGCCTGCTTGGCCCCGCGCTTGATGTCCACCGTGGCTTGCGCAGCCTGATCCTTCAGGCGCTGATCCTGTTCCGCGGGCGTCTCCGGTTTAGGCCTGCACGCCGTCATCGCACACAGCGCGCCCGCGAGCAAGATGGTCAAGCACCAACGAATCGAGTCGCCACAGAATCTCTTACCGTACATGTGAGTCTCCGGGCTGGAATGGCCCCAAAATCGCGCGTTCTACAGGTGAGCCGCTCGACACCACGAATCCGTATGTATGGAAGGCGCTGAATCTTCATAGGTTGCCAAAACGCCCAAAAACACTGTGCAAAAGCTATGCAACCGCGTGAGACGGGACTATGATGTCTTGCAAACGGCCCCTCTACCCCCGAGCCCAGCTAGATCGGACCCCTCGGTAACTGGGACCGGCTCAAAACCGAACCCGAGGTGCTCTATGAGCATCATGCTTACTTTGTGGATCGTGTGGGCCGGACTTACAGTCACGTTGTTAGCCCTGCTGGCCTACCGTGGAACTATCACCCGATACGAGGGAGATCAGATCTTCCTCGACGATTGCTCGAGTCATCAAGAACGAGAACAGGCTGACATTTGCAAGAAGGTCAACCGTCTGCGGCCATTTGTGCGGGCGGTAACCGGTGCCACTTGCGTGATGTCCGCAATGATCATTGGCATTTACGTTTGGGACGCTGTTCGCCAGTTTCAATAACGCAAGATTCCTATTACGTTTTCCAGTCTGCCTGGAGACGACCGGAAGCGCCCTGGGGACACAACGCGTGAGCTCCTGGGGCGCGGTACGGGGCGATCGCCCGCTTCCCCGCTCCAACACTTACTGCGAGCCTTCCACCGTGCCGCGCGCAATCACGTCCATATCCACCTGCTTGCCGACGCGAAACACCAGAAAGCTGGGATCCTTCATACCCCACGCTACATAGGGCACCACAAAGTGCGTCCTGGCCACGATGGCAGTGCCATCCAGCTGCACGGCAAGTTTGACGGTCAGAGGATGATCCGCACCGTGAATGTTGAAGGTGCCCTCGGCGGTCAAGTCCTGGGTAGTTCCCGGTTTCAGCGCCCCGGTGATCCGCGTGGGATGAAAGAACGCGGCGGGATACTTCTTGCTTTCGAGCACTTCCTTTTTCATTTTGTCGTCGCGCGTGTGGTTGCCGCTCTCGCCGGTTTCGACATCCACCAGCAGTTCGCCATTGGCCGCGCCGGTCTTGGGATCGAAGGACACCAACCCGCCCTTGAGCTTGAAGGTACCCTTGACCGTATGCGTGGTGTCGGAGAGCGTCCAATGCACCTCGCTCTGCGCTGGATCGAGATGCACGGTCACCATTTGCGCCTGTGCACGAGCATCCAGCACTATGGCGGCGAGCACGACCGCAGCGCATACGTACCTGTTTTGGATACGAATTCTTCTCAAGAGATCCTTCCTTGCATCTGCGGCGTGACGGCTTTGGGCACGAGCAGACTCCAACCCAGATGCAGCCCCTGGCGCAGCAGAAAGCTGTGCAGCGACTCTTCGCCCGACGTGCACCCCGAGCATGCGTTCGAAGAGCCCGGGTTCGGCAGCCAGCATGCGCATCGCTCGATCCCGGAACCACGGCCAGCGGTCCATTGCCAGCATGATTTGCGCCATGGTTTGCGGCATCTTGAGAATCTCGCGCGTGCCCCGCCGCATACCCATCCAGACTACCGGATTGGAGCGACTCAGCCAGCCGCAGGGCCTGGCGGAACGAGAGAGCCATGCCTTCGCCCGTGATCGCGTCAGCCGAGCCGGAGGCATCTCCGATCAAGGCGACATTGCCGCGAACCACTCGCTCCAGCCGGCGTGTGGTGGTGATGGCGCCCCGGCCGCGCGTGGTGCTGTTCTCTGGCTGGAGCCTTTCGCGGATGAAAGGAATCTGTTCGAGGATGGCATCCATGCTTGTGTTGGGCAGCCGGGTCATGGTCGCGACACAGATTTCATCCGGACCAACGGGAGTGACGTACGCCTGACCGAGGGTTCCCCAGTGAATCTCGACCGAACGGCTCCAGGGAGCTACGTTGAAATGCTTGCGAAACCCGAAGCGTTTGCTGATCGTCCTTCCATCCTCGAGCCCGGCCCAACGTCGAACGCGCGAGGTCTGACCATCGGCTCCCACCAGAAAACGATACCGGCACTCTTCGCCGCTGATGCGTGCGGGCCTGCCTTCCTTCAACTCCACGCGGCAACCCCAGGCCAGTTCTACGCCCAGAGACTCGGCTCTCGCGACCATCCGCGAATGAAGGTGAAGCCGGCGCACGCCGATGCCCTGGCCATCGCCAAACTGCGCCGTCACGCAATCTTCCCGGCCGGAGTTGCGATTCGCAAAATGGATTCCGGTAAACGTGGCGCCGTCGTTCGCGTCCAGTTCCAGTCCAAGCTGCGCCAGCTCGCGCCGCGAATCCGGCATCAGCCCTTCGCCGCAGGCTTTATCGATGGGAGGCGTGAGTGCCTCCGCAATGAGAACGTCCATGCCCTGCTGACGAAGCGCTATGCCTGCCGCCAGACCCGCTGGCCCACCGCCGACCACAACAACATCCCAAACCTTTAGCCCCAATGCCGCTCCCTTATCACCACTCCAGCAGAACAATCTCGGCGCAGAATCCCGGACCCATCGCGGCAAGAATGCTGCGCGTACCCGGCGCCGGACGCCGATGCTTCATCACTTCGTCCAGCACCACCAGCACCGAGGCCGAAGAAAGATTTCCCACTCGGCGCAGCGCATCCCAGGAAACTTCAAGTGCGCTGTTCGGCAGACCCAGCGCCTCCGCGGACGCCTCCAACACTTTGGGGCCGCCGGTATGCATGATCCACGTTCCGATATCCGCGCGGGTCAAGGACTGGGTCGCCAGAAACTCGTCGACATCTCTGCCGAGATTTTCGCGGACTACCTTGGGCACATCCGGAGAGAGCACGATCTGAAATCCCTTCTCGGATATCTTCCAACCCATCACATCCTGCGTATCGGGATAGAAGACCTGCGTGCTGGCGACGATGCGAGGACCTGGCAGTTTGACGTTTGCACCGGCGATCAGCACTGCGGCCGCGCCATCTCCAAAGAGACCGGAAGAAATCAGATTGGCGACGGTAAGGTCCTCTCGTTGCCAAGTGAGCGAGCACAGCTCGACCGAGAGCAGCACCGCGATCTGGTCAGGATAAGCACGCACGTAGTCGGCCGCGCGTGCGATGCCGGCTGCGCCCGCGACGCATCCCAGTCCGAAGATTGGATTGCGCTTGAGGTGTCGCGGAAGCCCCATGCGGTTGACCAGGCGCGCGTCGATCGAAGGGCTGGCAACGCCGGTCACGGAGACGAAAAACAGCGCGCCGATCTGGTCGCGCGAAACACCAGCCGTCTTGAGCACACAGTGAATGGCCTTCTCACCCAGCGTCTCGGCGGTCTCAATCCACACGTCGTTGGTTTTGCCCCAGGTATCGAGCGCATAGTATTCCTCGAGCGGGCGCGCGAAGTAGCGGCCATCGACACCGGTGCGGGAGTGGAGCCGCTCCAGCACCGCGGCATTTTCAAGGCCCTTGTCCCAGTAGGTTTTCAGTGCCTCTACGACTTGTTGTTGGGTGAAGTAATACGGCGGGTAGGCCGTCGCGGTACTGACTATTCTCATTCGTCGCTCATTCTCGGTTGACTACGTTTTTCCAGACTAAGAGAGATGCTTGAAGCGTGCATTCTCAAAGGCATGAAGCCTGTATCCCACCGCCAGGCGGCGCGGGAAAGTTTCATGAGATTCAGTAAGAACTCGCTGTCAGGCCAACGCGCCTGCCGCGCTCTGCGGCGCTCCGTTGAGGGAAGGAGCGAGTGGGACCTCGATTGTGACCTCCGCGCCTCGTGGGACGCGATTTTTAGCAGCCGCCGTTCCCCCGTGCGCAGTCACCACGGAGTGAACAAACGCCAGGCCGATGCCATGTCCTTCGGAATACGCGCCCTTGGCGAACCGCTGAAAGACACGATCCAGTAGCTCGGGTGCGAATCCCGGGCCGTCGTCAGACACCCGAATGCGTGCTGAGCTTCCCTGCTCCTCCACGGTGATCTGGATGGTTGCGCCCTCTCCGGCATAGCGAAGTTCGTTCTCCATCAGGTTTGAGAGCATACGGGTAAACAGCCGTAGATCCACATTCGCCACCACAATGTGAGGCAGGTTGGCTTCGAGCTCCTGCTTGCGTTCGGCAAAGGCGGGCGCATACAGCGTGGCGATGCGGCTCACCAGCTCTGCCAGCTCTACCGGTTCGGTACGCAGCCGGAGAGCGCCGGCTTCGCCTTCGGCTACATCGAGCGAGGTAGTAATCACTTCCGAGAGCCGGTCCAGGTTGTCGATGGCTTTGGCAACCAGTTCTCTGGAAACCTCTTCATCCTCGGTCGAGAGTGCGAATTCCAGGCTGCCCCGGATCGAAGTGACCGGGCTCTTCAGATCGTGCGCCACGGAATCTGTAAGCGTGCGTAACTGGTTCACGGAAGCGGAGATCCGGTCCAGCATATTGTTAAAGGTATTCGCGAGGCGAGTGATCTCGTCATTCTGATGGCCGGCGGAAACGCGGCTGCTCAGATCCTCAGAGCGAATGCTGGCCGCCGCGCCGGTGATGGCATCGACGCGGTTCAACGTACGCTCCAGGCCGAGGAACGCAACAACGAAACCAAAGCCTACCATCGATACCCAGCCGAGAAAGAACCGGAACGAGAGACTTTCAAGCAGAGTAACGGCGCTCGAATCGAGCAACCCCAGATACACGGTGCCGCCGGGTTGCATGTTCGCAGACACTACGCGGAAGGGCGTCTTCCATCCAGGGACCGTCAGTGAGGCCGGGAGAATTCCGTCGAAGTGAAGGTTATTGAGGGCATCGACAAAGCCCTCGCTATTTTGCGGACCGACCCACAGCGGATATTTGCCGGAGGGCTCGCGCTCGGCGAAGAAGACAATGTTTTCCGCGGAATGATGGCCTTTCTCGTCGTAAGCCACCTCGAGTGTTGCCGCCTCTGCGACTTCTTCGACCACGCGGGTATAGAGCGCATCCTTGGGCGTGGTCTCCGCCACCTGCTTCAGCACCTGCGCCTCGCCGATGAGCCATGAATCGCTGCGCTGATGGACGCTCTGTGCCACCAGCACATACATCACCAGGAAGACGGCCGCGCTGCCGGCAGCAAACACGACGGTGCTGCGCGCGGCCAGGCGCCACGCCGAGGTGCGGAAGAGCGACTGACTAATCTTTGAGAACATATCCCACTCCCCGCATCGTTCGTATGAGGGGCCGGTCGGCGTCGCGATCCACTTTGTGTCTGAGGCGATGGATGTGGACGTCCACCAGGTTGGTCGACGGATCGATGCGCATCTTCCACACGTGATCGAGCACCATGGCGCGGGTCACCACGCGCCCCGCATTCCGGCAGAGATATTCGAGCAGCGAGAATTCCTGTTGCGTAAGTTGCAGCTCGGAGCCGCCGCGCCGTGCTTCGCGGCGAATGAGATCCAGCTCCAGGTCCGCTACACGTAACCGTGTCGTTTCGGGTTGATTGGTGGCGCTGCGCCGCAGCAGTGCGCGCAGGCGCGCCAGCAACTCGGCAATCGCAAACGGCTTGGTAAGGTAATCGTCGCCGCCACGCTCCAGCCCCAGCACCCGTTCATCGACCGACCGCCGGGCTGAGAGAATCAGCACCGGGACGGTCACGCCCTGCGCCCGCAGACGTTGGATCAGCTCCAGCCCATCCAGGTCCGGGAGCGTCAGGTCCACAATCATGGCGTCGTGCACGCCCTCTACTGCCAGTGATTCCGCCTCCCGGCCCAGCGAACATGCGTCTACGCGAAATCCTGCTTCGCTGAGGGCTCGGGTTACAAACTCCAGAATCGTTCGATCGTCTTCCACTACCAGCAGTCGCACTGTCTCGCTCCAGGCTTACCTGACCTACGTAAGCAATGCCGTTCTATATTTTTACAGCTCGCGTTGCCAGTGTAAGCGCGTCGGACCAGAATTGGCGCGAGGAATGTACGGCCTCCATGGCTCCGCTGATTCCCGTTACGAAGGTGTCAAGACTTTCATCGCTTGCATTGAGCGGGGGAGCCGCCTTCAACACCATGAAGTTATTCCCGCAGATTTGAGTCAGGATCCCATACTCCTTGAACATGCGCATCACCAGCATCTGGCCGAACAAGGCGGGATGGACACGCGAAAACGCCTCGAACGAGAGTCGAAGCTTCAGCGAACTGGGAGCGCCGAAGACGATGCCGGTGAAAAATCCCGCCCCTCGTACCTCGCCGCACCATTTCATACTTGGCTAATGCCTCACGCAACTGGCTGCGAAAGTTCTCGCCGCGGCTTAGCGCTCTGGGGCCAAGCGCCTCGTCCTGGAGCACCTGCAGGGTTGCGAGTCCCGCCCGCATCGCGAGGCTGTTTTCGCTGTACGTGGAGGTATGCACGATTGCGCGCCGCAGCGATCCGTACACGCTGTCATAGATTCCGTCGGTCATCAGCACTGCGCCGACCGGAACCAGGCCGCCGCTGAGCGCCTTGGCGAGAATCACCATGTCCGGGTCGAGGCCATACTGCTGGCTGGTGAGAAAGGTCCCGGTCCGATAGAGGCCGGTCTGTACCTCATCCATCACCAGCAGCGTGCCGTACTTGCGGCAGAGAGCCTGCGCCCCCTGAAGATAAGTCTGAGTGGGCACCACGATGCCGCCCTCACCCTGGATGGGCTCGAGAATCAGGGCAGCATATTTGCGAGTCGTCAGCAGCTGCTCCAGCTGCGCCAGGTTGCCGAAATCTACAAATGAGACGTTGGGCAACAGGGGCCCAAAACCTCCAGACCAGAAGTCATGATCCATCAGCGAGAGTGCGCCGCAGGTGAGGCCGTGGAAGGCCGCACGCGCAGCGATCAGGCCATTGCGCCCGGTGTAAGCGCGGGAGAATTTAATGGCAGTCTCGACGCCTTCGCTGCCCGAGCTGCAGAAGTAGGTCTTCTCGAGCCGGCCTCCCGCGAGGCGGCATAACTCCGCCGCCAGTTCCCCGGCAGTTTCGGCGACGTGGCTCTGCAGCATGGACGGCCCATTGCGCGAAAGCTCTTCGTGCAGCGCCTCCACAATGTGCGGATGATTATGTCCCGTGTTGTAGACGCAGTAGCCGGAGAGGAAGTCCAGGATGGTACGACCGTCGTCGGTGGTCAACCGCTCGCCACGGCAATCCACGTACCGCGCATTCATCTCGAGCAGGCTCAGGAGCCGTACCCATTGCGGATTGACATGATCCTGATAACTGGTTTGACACGCGACATTCAGATCGACGGCGGCACTCTTCATTCGGTTGATTCGATCCTCTCCTGTTCGACGTTCCAGCGGGTTGAATCGGCCAATTACTTCTGCATGACAAAAGGGTCATGCGTGGGTGCTTTTTCAGGTTTGTACTTTGACTCGCACCGGGAACCCAGGTTAGCAACGAGCATCGCGCAATCCAATCGACCTACCTGCAACTTCTGAAGCGACGTATGTAAAATAGTGCTGGCGGTGGAGTTCGCCTTATCGGGACGATCGTCGTTCTTGCCAGCAAACGCGCAGAATACAACAAAGTGGTCGCAATTACCGTGATAGCGCTCACGTATTGCTGAGGCGAGAACAGGTCGATCCAATTCCGATTAACCGCTGCGAGGACGCGACCACGCGGACCGACGCAGCCGATGACTCCTGACGAGTTCCTCGTTGGGAGTGTTTTGCCCGCGACGACTCAAGCAAACATATTGGGATTACCGGGAACGCGCAGGACTTCGCCTGGCTGCATCTCGGTCAGGGAGCGTGCGGATGAAATACCTTTGGATTTCGCTGGGAGGAGCCCTTGGGGCGCTGTCGCGGTATCTTGTGGGTCTATGGATCTATGAACGGCTGGGGACACAGTTCCCGTATGGCACGTTCGTGGTCAACCTCACGGGATGCTTCTTGATAGGCCTGATCTCGACCGTTCTTCGACGCGCGCACCGGAATTCCTTCGGCCTGGAGATACGCCGTTCCCATCGGGTTCATCGGTGCGTACACGACCTTTTCGGCGTTTGAGTATGAGGCGCTGAGCACGGCGCAGGCTGGCCAGGCCGGACTCGCTTTTCTGAACATTGCTCTCAGCGTCGTTCTCGGCTACCTTGCTGTGTGGCTCGGCGTAGCGACAGCGAGGCTGGTAGCTTGAGCAGCCGACCACCGGAGGTGCCTGATGCAGCCCGACTCAAAAGCTCTCCAGGTTACGGTCTTTGTTCACGAACGGCAGGTGCACGCGATTCTCGACTACCTTTACAAGCACGAGATCGCCGGGGCGACGGGCTTTCGCGCCTTTGCGGGATTCGGCATGCATCATCGCATGCACACGTCGCGATTGATTGAACTGGCGACCGATCTGCCGGCCGTCATCTGCTTCTGCGATGTGCCGGCGCGTGTGAACCCGGTGTTACCCGGCTTGGCTTCGCTAACCCGCGGCGGCTTGATCACCACACAAGAGGTGAATGTCTACCATCCCACGGCTGCCAGCTGAACGTCCCACCCGGTTTTGGCGGTATCATGGCCACATCCATGCTGCCCGCATGGCCTGCCCATGTTTGAGCGCCTGTCCATTCCCCGGGTTCGCCCCTCGAACGCTGCCTGCTCAGCGGGAGTTCATTTGCTGGTCGTGGCGGCCCTGGTTCATCTCTCCCACACGCGGCCGATCCGTGTCACCCTGCCGGGAACCAGCCTCGGGTCGACGGTCGAGCTCACGTATATTCCCGGGCGTGCGCCGGTCCCGCGCCTGAGCGCCAAGCCAAAGGACAAACCCTCGAGTGCGGTGAAGCAGATCAAGAAGCCCGTACCCGCCGAACCAGAGATTGCCAGCAAGAGCCTGATCGCACCTCCCCGCCCAAAATTGACGCCGATGCGGCAGTCCTCCGCCGATTCCCGCGCCCCCGCCTCCGAGTCCCCCAATGCAAACAGCGGCAGTGATTCGTGGGGTTCGGGGGACATTCAAATCGCTTTGACCACCTACTCGCCCAGTCCGCGGCCCGATCTGTCGCAGATGCCGAGGGGTTTGCAAGGAGATGTCGTTCTGGACGTTACCATCGATCCGACCGGGAAGGTGGCGGATCTTCAGATTTTGCACGCGCTTGGATATGGGGTGGAGTCGAAAGTTTTGGAGACAGTCCGCACCTGGACGTTCCGGCCGGCTACGCGAGATGGCGTCCCTGTGGCCTCCGTACAGGAACTCCATTTCCACTACGGCCCGGCTTAAACCTGAATGACAAAGCCGTAATCAGAATTGCGCATTTCGTGCTAACAACTGTGTTATTCCCGCGAAAGTTGCAAATGAACCGTAACTCACTCTGCTCAATTGAGTTAACGTTATCCCATCGGCGATAAATCGATTAAGAACCCAGTTGCCCCCTTTTTTCTTATTGCCTTATCAGTTGGGAAGGGGTACAAAACTCACCAGAACGAAGGCAACCTTTTGTGATCGGCCAGCCATCCTCTCCACTGGTAACTCTGACTAATGACTCCGTGTATTCTTCTGGTCGACGACGACGCCGTGCAGGCGACAACTCGTAAAGCGATTCTCGAGCGTGCCGGCAAATCGGTATTCGTGGCCTCCAATGCCAAAGCCGGGCTGACTATGCTCCAGGATCCGGAGTTCTTCTCCGCGGTGGGACTGGTCATCACCGACCACCTCATGCCGCAGATGAACGGGCCCCAGTTCATCACCGCCCTGCGCGGCTTCATGCCCACCCTGCCGGTGCTTGTATTAAGTGGCTTTCCGGATGCGGAAGCCGAATATGAGGGGTTGGATATCGTGTACAGGGTAAAGCCATTTGCGCCCGATCAATTGATCCACCTGGTGAAGTCGCTGATGAGCGAACCGATGAGCCGGACGGCCTAGGTCTCCTTCAATTCCCAGCTTCCCTTCTCTTTGCTCCACCCACCGTCCGATGAGTCTTCGTTGGCGCCCAATCCTGATTCCCAGTTTTTCTACTTGTTTCTCGGATGGGTTCAGGGAGCAAACGAAGGGCGATCGTCTTCGATTTCCATCAGATTCGGCCCGTTCTCGATGCCAATTTCATTCTGAATGGCTTCTTACCTCGTCGTAAGCCTGCCGTTTTGGCCCCGAAGAGGCCGTTGGAATGCAAAACTTGGGCAGAAATCCACGGAGCGCTCACCGTGTCGGTGCGAGACCCGCACTAGCGGCAGTGTCGTGACGTAAATCACAGTTGTTGTAAAGTTCGTTGCCCACCGGGGCCCGCTCTGCGAGAATGAGTCCGAGAGTCCCCTCTATGCCTGAATTTGGAAGTTTCGCCCTTCTTCTAGCCCTGCTCCTCGCGGGGTGGAACCTTGTGGCCGGAACCGTGGCGCTGGTTATGCTGTCGCGGCTCCAACCCGGTTCGCAGTGGATGCCGGTCGCCGAGAAGCTGGCCGAAACCGCCCGCCGGGCAGGCATCAGCAGCTTCGTCGCCGTCTCATGCGCCTCGTTCGCGCTGCTGTGGTCGGCGTTTACCAACGACTTCTCGGTCGCGTACATCCTCCATCATTCCAACCGGGCGCTGCCGAAGCCGTACAAGTTTGCCGCGCTTTGGTCGGGACAAGAGGGTTCGCTGCTGTTGTGGGCATGGCTGCTGGCAGGATACGGATTCGTTCTGCGGCTGCGGCATAAGGTCGATGTTCGGCTCACCGCGTTTGCCTCCACGATTCTCTCCGGCGTGCAGCTGTTTTTCCTGATGCTGCTCAACTTCGCCGCGCCGCCGTTCAAGCTGGTACCGGGAGGCGCGGCAGCGATTCCGGCAGACGGTTTCGGACTCAATCCGCTGCTGCAATATCCCGAGATGGTCATTCACCCGCCGATGCTGTATCTCGGCTATGTGGGCTTCAGCGTTCCCTTTGCCTTCGCCCTGGGCGCGCTGATGATGCGCTATCCAGGAGAAAAGTGGATTCACATCACCCGGCGCTGGACCATGGTGACCTGGCTGTTTCTGACCTGCGGCATCTGTCTCGGCATGCACTGGGCCTATGCGGTGCTGGGCTGGGGCGGCTACTGGGGATGGGATCCGGTCGAGAATGCTTCGCTGATGCCGTGGCTTACCGGCACTGCGTTTCTGCATTCGGTCATGATGCAGGAGAAGCGCGGCATGATGAAGAACTGGAACGTGTGGCTGATCTTCAGCACCTTCCTGCTCTCGATCCTCGGCACGTTGCTGACGCGGTCCGGAATCGTGAGCTCCGTGCATGCGTTCGCGCAGTCTTCGATTGGCAATTGGTTTGTCGGGTTCCTGATCTTCGTGCTGGCCGTCTGCATCTTCACCTTCGTTCTGCAACGCGATCACCTGAAGACCGAGCACAAGCTGGAGTCGCTGGTCTCGCGCGAATCGAGCTTCCTGTTCAACAACCTGGTCTGCTCGCGGCCTGCTTCACGGTGCTATGGGGAACGCTCTTCCCGGTCATCTCGGAGTACGTGCAGGGCAACAAGGTAACGGTTGGCGCACCGTTCTATAACCGGGTCGCCGTTCCCATCGGCTTGTTCCTGCTGTTCCTCACCGGCATTGGCCCGCTGCTCGCGTGGCGTAGTTCGTCGTTCAAGAGCATCCGCAAGAACTTCGTGATACCCAGCGCGGTGGGCGCAGTGACGGCGATCGCGCTGATGATCGGCGGCGTTCACCCCTGGGCGGATGAAGGCTCCTTCTACGCATTGGTATGCCTGTCGCTGGCGGCCCTGGTGAGCACCGCGATCGGGGCCGAGTTTACGCGAGGCGCGCGCGTCATCCAGCGGCACACCGGGCAAAATCTTGCTGCCTCGATGCTGCAGCTCACACGCAGAAACACGCGGCGGTACGGCGGCTACCTGGTTCACTTCGGCATCGTGCTTTTGTTTATCGGGCTGGCGGGTTCGGCCTTCAATCAGAGCGTAGAGAAGGAACTCGCAGTGGGCCAGAGCATCGATCTCGGTCCCTACCACATCGTTTCGTTGAGCAACACGCAGGACTCGAACGACAACTACGATACCGAATACACGCTGCTCGATGTGTACCGGGGTAAGTCCAAGGTCACGCAGATGTCGCCGGAGCGGCGCTTCTATCACGCCAGCCAGACGCCGCAGACCATGGTGGCCAATCACTCTACGCTGGCCTGGGATCTGTACATCGTCTATGAGGGCCAGAATCCCGACACCAACCTGCCCATCATCAAGGTCTTCCTCAATCCTCTGATTGCGTGGATCTGGATCGGTGTGATCGTCATGGCTCTTGGAACCTTTGTGGCCCTCACGCCGAACCTGAGTGCAGCGCTGGTCGCCAGCCGCGCAAGAGTGCCGGCCATCAACGAAGCTACGGCAGTGCAAGGAGGAGACTGACATGCGGCCGATCCTCCGTTTCACGCAACTCTCGCTGGTGGTCGCGGCCATGCTTTTCACCATGGGCGCGGGCGATCCCGGTCAGCGGTTTGAAAAGCTCGGACACCAGCTTATCTGTAGCTGCAGTTGTAACCAGGTTCTGCTGGAGTGCAATCACGTAAGCTGTCCCGACTCTCCGGTGATGCGCAACGAACTGCAGGCCGGCATCGATCGGGGCGACAGCGACAACATCGTGCTGCAGGCGTTCACGCAGAAGTACGGGCCGACGATTCTGGCAGCGCCCACCGCAGTCGGATTCAACCGGGTCGCCTGGATCATGCCGTTCGCGGTGCTGCTACTCGGTATGGCGGGCACTGCACTGCTGGTGAGGAAGTGGAGGCTGCGCACCGTGCCGATGCCTGCCATTCCCAACAACCCCGGATTCAAAGCCATTCGCGAGCGCATTCGCCGCGAGACAGACCTATAAGGAGCCCTGAGCCATGACCTGGACCATTGTTGCTTGCGGCGTCCTGCTCTTCGGCGTCTTTGCCTACATCTTCTTCCCGGAACGCAAGGTGGAGCAGCAGCACGAGAAGACTCGCGTCGAGTTTCTGGAAGAACGCAAAGAAGTCTTTACGAGAATCTGCGCGATCTGAACTTCGAGTACCGCGCCGGAAAATACCCCGAAGAAGACTACGCCGCCCAGCGAGCCGCGCTCGAGAACGAAGCCGCGGACGTGGTCGCCGAGATCGAATTGCTCGAGGCCCAACCCCGCTAGGCTCCGGGCCCTGCTTCTTGTCCCTGAATCACCCAGGCTGTGTCGATCTGACCCGCTTCTGCGGTCCGGTTCCCGCCCGGCCGCGCTGAAGCTTCGCTGCGATGGCCGAATCTCGGCGCAATTTGCCCAGAAAGTTGTGCCGTCAGCGGCGATCACGCGATTAGAATCAGGGGACAACTATGAGTTCCCTCTATGCACGTCTCCGCTCCTGCGCCCGTATTTCGACTGTTCTGCTGTTCGCTATGCCGCTCTCCGCAGCGACACTCGACGGGCACGGTCACCGATAAGACCACCAACAAACCCGCAGCCGGCGACGATGTCGTCCTCATCAACTTGCAGGCGGGCATGCAGGAAGCCGGACGCACCAAGACAGATGCCAAGGGCAACTTCTCGTTCGACACGCCCGACGGTCCGCACCTCATCCGCGTCGACCATCAGAAGGCTTCGTACTTCCGCAGTGCGCCTCCGGGAACGCAGTCTGTGGCCATCGACATCTACGACGTGTCTGAAAAGGTAAACGGGGTCAGGATCGAAGCGTCGGTAGCCCGCGTCGAGGCAGATAAGCAGGGCCTGCACGTGACGCAGAACTACTTCGTCAAAAACGACTCGACGCCGGCCCGCACCCAGCTGAGCGATCACTCGTTTGAGATCTATTTGCCCACCGAGGCGCAGGTCGAAGGCTCGGCGGCGCAATCTCCCGGGGGCATGGCGGTGAACTCCGCGCCTGTGCCGATGAGCGATCCCGGGCACTTCGCATTCATCTTTGCGATTCGTCCCGGAGAGACACGATTCCAGGTGGCGTATCGCATTCCTTACAACGGCAGTTACACATTCAAGCCTCGCATCTCCTTGCCTACCGAAAACGTTGTGGTTCAGTTGCCGAAGAGCATGACGTTCACGCCTTCCACGACGGCAACGTACCAATCGATTCCTGAGGATCCAAACTTACAGACGTTTTTGCTAAAGAATGCCAACCCCAAGCAGGTTCTGGACTTCAGCGTCTCCGGAATCGGCTCCATGCCGCGGGAAGCGCAGGGCCAGCCTGAGCAGGGCGGCGGCGCAATGGGCGCAGGCGGCGGGGCTATGCCCGGAGCAGGCGGTGCCGAGGCTGGATCAGACACCCGGCCCGGTGGTGGATTGGGCGTGCCGGTCGGCGGCGAAGAGACCTGGGTTTCGAAGTACAAGTGGTGGATCATGGCGGGCGTGGGCCTTCTGCTGGTGATCGCGGCTGCGTTCCTGGTCCGCAGCAAGAAGACGCCGGTGACGCAAGCAACGGGTGGACCGCCGGTCCCGCGCACCGTGCCGCCCGCGTACAACGCTGCGACTTCCGCGGCCTCGGCAGCATCCGCATCGTCGGGGAATGCAGGGTATGCACCGGTATCCTCGTCGTATGCTCCAGCCGCTGTGGCTCCGGCCCCGGTAACGGGTTCGGCTTTACTCGGAACCTTGAAGGAGGAGTTCTTCGCGCTGGAGACCGATCGCCTGGCGGGAAAACTCACGGAAGAGGAGTACGTGCAGCACAAGGCCGCTCTCGACGTGATGTTACGGAGAGCGATAGCCCGGCAGAGCTAACAGTCAACGGGAATCGCACTTCACTTGTGCGCCTGCCTCGCCGCTTGTTCAAGAAATCCGGAACGACGACCTAAGCAGAGAAAAAAGGAAAGGGGAGCCACATGACATGGGCTCCCCTTTTGCTGCTTGCGCTGCTCTGCTTAGAAGTTCAGCTTCAGAGCGAACTGCCCAAAGCGGCGTTCGTCGTTGGCTCCGCCGTTGTTGCCGACACCGCCCTTGGCCGCGAGGATCGGAACTGACGGATCGTTAGCCACGTCGTTGTTGGCTTCCAGCAGGTACAGGTTGTGATGGTTGAAGATGTTGAAGCCCTCTGCGCGGAACTCCAGGTTGATGTTCTCGTGAATCGGGAAGGTCTTGCTGAGCTCCAGATCCAGGTTCCATGCACCCGGTCCGCGGAAGGCGTTGCGGCTGGTCATGGTTGCAGGATAAGGACCCCAATCCGAGGCTCCGAGCAGGTTCGGATTTCCGAAGGAGACCGCGGGAGGCAGATTGCCGATGGTGTAGGTGTTGGTGCCAGTACGCGCATTCGAGCCGGGGATGGAAGTGAATGTGCGGTTCGGCACGGTTCCCGTGGCCGGCGTGTACCGTACGACGTTATAGCCGCTCACGTTGTTCGTGCTGTCGAAGTACGTGAAGGGCGATCCGGTGCGAACCTGGTAGATGCCTGCCAGTTGCCATCCACCGAGAGCCTGGCCAACCAGCATGATGCGCGTTGCGGAAGTACGGGCTGCTGTAGATGGGCGCGATGACCAGCCGGTGCCGAAGGTCAAGATCGCTGGCGCCGTAGTCCAGGCTGGGATTGAACGGGTTGGTATATCCCAGGCTGAACTCGTTGTTGCTTTCAGAGAAGGTGGTGCTCAGGTTATCGAGCGCGTGGGCGTAGGTGTAGTTCGCCACCATGCTCAAGCCGGAGTGATACAGGTTTGTGGACTGGAACTGAACGTTGACGCCTTCGTAGTTCGAGCCGCCGTTCGATCCGCGGTTATTGATGTTGGAGTACTGCGGATTGAGCCTGGTCAGGGCCGTATTGCCTGCGGCATCCGAAGTGGGATCGCCGAGGAGCGCGTTGCCGCTGCCGAGGCCGTTGTAGTTCTTGATGTCGTAGAGGTGAACGCCCCTGGACCCGGTGTACTGGACCGAGACCACGGTGTTGGGGCGCAGTTCGTGTTCCACCGCCAGGCTCCAGAACTGGGACTGTGCGGTGCGGATGTTCTGGTCAACGTTGCGCAGGCTGGTTGGCGGCAGAGGAACGCTGCCCGAGGTGCCGGCCAGGGGACCTGCATTGGAATTGGTGACGGTGGTGTTGTTGACGATGATGACTGCGTAGCTCGGCGGATTCTGAATCACGTTGAACGTGACATTGCCGAAGTTGCGCTCGTAGCTGATGCCATAGCCGCCACGAATCGAAGTGCGGCCATCGCCCTTCAGATCGTAGGCAAATCCGACGCG
This sequence comes from uncultured Acidobacteriaceae bacterium, assembly GCA_963748555.1. Lineage (GTDB taxonomy): Bacteria > Acidobacteriota > Terriglobia > Terriglobales > Acidobacteriaceae > CAWKKW01. The sequence goes on along the minus strand of CAVVJK010000013.1, from coordinate 68,648 downwards.
CGGCGAAACCGTGCCGTACTGCGGCTTCCACAGACTGTGAATTGGGCTGGTCGGTGCGGTGTAGACCTGACCGGTGCGAATCTGTTCGGCAAGGTTATTTCCGGTTCCGTAGTAGAAGTTGGAATCGAGATTCTGATGGTTGTTGTGCTGCACGCCGTAGTACTCGTAGCGAACACCATAGTTGGCGGTGAAGCGCGGCGAGACTTTGAAGGCGTCCTGTCCGTAGACAGCCCAATCGCGGAAGCGGTCGCTGCGTGCGAAGTTGGGCGAGCTCGCCGGCAGGTTGATGGAGCAGCCCGGAGTCTGTGTCAGAGTGCCGGTGTAAGGATCGCTGACGCACGGGAGTGCGCCGTTGGGATTGACCGCTGCTTGAAATTCATAGAGGCTGCCGTTGAAGAGCGCATTGAGGCCCTGCGTGCGGTTGCGACCGAGCTGCTCGTTGGCCTGGGCATAGGCTCCGTATGCCTCGTTGTCCTGGATGTACACGAGCTGGGTTCCGAACTGGAAGGCATGCTTGCCTCTGAGCCAGCTCAGATCTTCGTTGATCTGCGGTGTGTTCTGCGGACCGCCGAAGGGAAGGCCGCCGTTGGCCGGATTGGTGTCGTAGAAGCCCGGCAACTGGATGGGCGTGCTGCTGCCCGGTACCGTAGCGTTCACCGAAACAATCAGGGCGGGAGTGTTTTGCAGCGCCGTGTTGTAGGCCTGGAAGGTGTTGAAGCGGCTGAAGCTCAGCTTGGTGTTGCTGGCAAAGGCTGGAGTGAATTCATGAGACAGGTTCAGCAGGTAAGCCTGGTTGTCGAGGGTCTGGGCGACGTTGTATTGCGCGTACGGTGAAGCGAAGACCGACCCGCTCTGATCCAGTTCCTTGTAGTCGACGTAGCGGAAGAACATCTGGGTGCGATCGCTGAGATTGTAATCGCCGCGGGCCACGATGTTGTAGGTGTTCTGCGGAACGCCGCCGCCGGCATTCTGAGGAGCCGTGAAGGCCACCGTACCGAAAACGGGCGTTGCCGGGCTAAGCCCCGCGGGAACCGTGGTGTAGACGGAAGATGCGGGCGTGGTGGAGATGAAGTTGAAGTTCTTGTTGCCGTAGGTGGAGAAGTAGCTCTGAACGCTGGGGCCGCGACGGCCAGAAATTCCGGCGTGGGGACGGCGGCGGTCAAGGTTGCCGCGCTGCGGACCCGGGTCCATTCGGTGCTGCCGAAGAAGAAGAGCTTGTTCTTGACCACCGGACCGCCCACCGCGAAACCGAACTGGTTGCGGGTGTAGTGGCCCTTGGGAAAGGGATCCGGTCCGGTGCCGCCGGCTGCCCGGAAGTCCGAGTTTCCCTGGTCGTTGGTCTCGGTGTTCGAGGTGTAAGCCGAGAGGCGGTTAAATTCCCACAGATCGCCGTGGAAGGCGTTGGTTCCCGCCTTGGTGGAGACGTTGACGATGCCGCCGGATGCACGGCCATACTGCGGCTCGAAGTTGCTGGTGATCACGCGGAACTCCTGTACGGAGTCGATCGGGACGAGGATACCGACGCCGGCTCCGAAGACGGAGACATTTTCCACGCCATCGAGCAGGATCTCCGTGCCGGTGGAGCGCTGACCATTGATGTTGTAGCCGACGCCGCGGGTGGTGGCATTCTGAGTATTGCCGCCGGTCTGGCTGTTGCCGCTGTTGGAGGCGTCGCCCGCCGAGATGTTGCCGGAGATGGCAACGAAGTCATAGGGATCGCGCGTGAGGCTGGGCAGTTGCGAAACCTGCTGCTGATTCACGATCTGCGAGAGTTCCTGGGACTGCGTGTTCACCTGCGCTCCGCCTTCGGCCAGCACCTGCACCTCAGTCACACTGGAGCCGACAGAAAGCTTGGCATCGACCGTCACGCGGCCGCCGGTGGTGACTTCGGCTTTCGCCGAGTATGGCTGGAAGTTGCTGGTCTGAACCGTAATCTCGTAGGTCGCCGGTTCAAGACCGGTGATGGTGTACGTGCCGCTGGTGGAAGTCGTGGCCGTGCGCACCGCGTTGGTGCCGACGTTCTTTACCGTGACATTCGCAGAGGGGATAACCGCGCCGGTGGTGTCGGTTACGGTTCCGGATATTTGACCGGTTTCGAGCTGAGCGTGCGCGAGTAGAACACCCGCGAGCGCGATCACCAGAACGGCCGTAAGGTTGCGCCAAAGATTCTTCAAGACTGACCCCTTTCGGTGGGTGGAACGAGAGAATGACGATCAAAAAATGCGGGAACCCGCCGACCCGAGGCTTTGAAGCCTCAGAATGTTTATAAAGTAGTTAGCAACTTGAATTCCAAAGTTCTTTAGATTGATAAGCACTTGGTTGTCAACGAAATAACACCGACGCTTACTCCTTTTTTCGTTGGGCGCGATACACATTCCCTATGGTTTTTGGGAGTTAGCTACGCAAAGCCGGGACGAAAGGCCGCCATTCTGGGGTGAATCGACGTGAAACAATGACCACAGTCGCCGTGTCTAAAGGAGACGGCACTCCTATGAACACCTTGAAAACTGCGTTTCTCCTCACTGCCCTCACTCTGCTGCTGGTCTTGCTCGGCGAGTACTTCGGCGGCCAAAACGGCATGATCCTGGCCTTCTGCTTTGCCGCCGGCATCAATTTCTTCAGCTACTTCTATTCAGACAAACTGGCGCTGGCGATGTACGGCGCACAGCCGGTCACGCGGGAGCAACTGCCGCGCGTGTACCAGGTGGTGGAGCGGCTGACGCAGCGCGTCAACCTGCCGATGCCGAAGATCTATGTGATCCCGACCGATTCGCCGAATGCCTTCGCGACCGGACGCAATCCGAGCCACGCGACCGTGGCAGTGACACAAGGCATACTGAATCTGCTGAACGACGATGAGTTGGAGGGTGTGCTCGCGCATGAACTGGGACATGTGCGCAATCGCGACATCCTGACCAGTTCGATCGCGGCAACGCTGGCCGGCGCGATTACCATGCTGGCCCACTTCGCGCGATGGGGCATGATCCTGGGCGGCTATGGCGGACGCGACGATCGTGACCGCGGCGGTGGCGGATTTGGCGCGTTACTGATGCTTCTGCTCGCGCCGTCTGGCGGCGTTGCTGATTCAGCTGTGGGTTTCACGGACCAGAGAATTCGAGGCCGATGCCTCGGGCGCGCACCTGACCGGCAATCCGTATGCCCTGGCGAGTGCGCTGGAGAAGCTCGATGGGTATTCGAAGCGTCTGCCGATGCAGGCGTCGCCGAGCACCGCGCATCTGTTTATCGTGGCTCCCATGATCGGCGGCGGCATCGCTGGTTTATTCTCAACTCATCCGCCGATGGCCCAACGAATCGAACGTCTGATCGGGCGCCCCAGTCTGAGCGGCGTTCGAAGTTAAGCTTGTCTCGAACCACGAAAGGCACGATGAAGACCTTCCTTCGTACGCTGATCCTGCTGGCCATCATCGTCTGGCTGGGCGGACTGCTCTTCTTTCCCATTGTGGCTGCCATCAGCTTTGGCACGCTTGCAGGCAATACGCACGATGCAGGCTCGATTGTCGGCGCTTGCCTTCGCGTGCTGCACAAGGAAGGCCTGGTGTGCGGCGTGGTGCTGGTGATGCTGCTGCTCGCGGGCAAGGTTCGCGGCTTGTACACACGAGTCATTTATCCGGCGATCCTGGCGGTCGTGGTCATGCTGGCGCTCACGTCGTATTCGCAGTACAACATCATTCCGCGCATGGAGAGCTATCGGGTGGCCGCTGGCGGCGTGATCAGCGCGGTGCCGATGGAAGACCCGAATCGTGCTGCCTTTGACCGGCTGCACCAGGAGTCAACCCGCGTCGAAGAGGGCGTGATGCTCGCCGGACTGATCTTTGTGGTGCTGCTGGCGCGCGCTGAGAGCGAGAAGAAGTAGCGCAGCGGCGCGTGCGGCATGCGACTCGCGGCGGTTTCACTGCGCCGACTTTGGCTCGGTCCAGTCCCCTGTATTATGGAGGATTGGGACCACACTCCATTCTTTCATTTAGGACACGCATGAAAACCGGCATTATCGGTCTGCCCCAGGTCGGCAAGACTTCTCTGTTCAAGATTCTCACCGGGGCAAAGCTCGAAGACCGCGGCTACTCCAATCCTCGCGAAGCGCACCTCGGCGTTGCCAAGGTACCGGACGAACGTCTGGATCGACTCGCCGCTCTCTACAATCCGAAGAAGACGGTCTACGCGTCGGTTGAATACGCAGATGTCGCCGCGATCGGGCAAGAGGCTCTCAAGGAAACGAACTTCCTCACCAACCTGCGCAACGTCGATGCGCTGATTCACGTGCTGCGGGCGTTTGAAGACGATTCGATTCCCCACGTGGGGCCGATCGATCCGCTGCGCGATATCAAGAACGTCGAATTTGACCTGATGATCTCGGACCTCGGACAGGTGGAGAAGCGGCTGGAGCGCCTGGAAAAAGATCTGAAGAAGATGAAGACCGATGAGCTGGTCAAAGAGAACGCGCTGCTGCTGCGCTGCAAGGAGTCGCTCGAAGCCGAGAAGCCGCTGCGCGAGCTGGAGATGACGGCGGACGAGAAGAAGCTGATCCGCGGATTCACCTTCCTTTCGCAGAAGCCGATCCTCTACGTCGTGAATATTTCAGAGAGCACGACGCTGGGCGCGGACCTGGACGCAGCCGTGTCGAAGTACAAGCTGGAAGAAGTGGCGGTTCGCCCGAACTCCGGCGCGACAGCAATCTGCGGCAAGGTGGAAGCGGAGCTGTCGGAGATGGAGCCGGAAGAAGCAGCGGAATTCCTCGAGGGTTACGGCCTGACCGAAAGCGGATTGCACCGATTGATCCGCAAGAGCTACGAATTGCTCGGGCTGGTGTCGTTCTTCACGGTGGGCGAAGACGAGTGCCGGGCCTGGACCATTCCGGCGAACTCGCGCGCGCAGGATGCGGCAGGGGCGATTCACTCGGATCTGGAAAAGCACTTCATCCGCGCAGAGACGATTCACTGGGACACGCTGCTGGCGGCGGGTTCTGAGGCCGTCGCGCGGTCGCAGGGAACGCTGCGGCTCGAAGGCAAGGAGTACCGGGTGCAGGATGGGGACGTGATGCATATTCGTCACAGCGGTTGATGCTATATCGAAGCCGGAACGGGGCTCGCCGGATCCGAGCTGCTCGTCTCGGTTTCGCTGATGGCTCACTGCGCTTAGCCGATCAGCTTCGCTAACCTGCTAAGCTTCGCTAACTCGCTTCCATCGCTGAAAGACTCATGAATTCCTTCACGCTGTCCCTCATTCTCGGATCGGTTGCCGCCTTCGCTGACATCTTCGGCGGCATCATCCTGGTGCGCGGGAATTGGGAGAAGCGGTACCTGCGGTACTTCGTCGCGTTGGGTGCGGGATTCATGATGGCGGCGGCGTTTCTGGAAATGCTGCCGGAGAGTTTCAAGCTCTCGATGCGGTGGGCGCCGATTCTTACGCTCTGCGGCTACTGCGCCATCCATCTGCTCGAACACACCATCACGCCTCACTTCCACTTCGGAGAAGAGACGCACCACGGCGAATTCATCAGCCATCACACTGGAAATTCGGTCGTGCTCGGACTTGGCGTGCACGCGCTCTTCGATGGCGTGGCGATCGGCTCTGGATTCGTGATTTCGAACTGGCTGGGCTGGATTATTTTTCTGGCCATTTTCCTGCACAAAGTTCCGGAGGGGTTCACGGTCGCCTCGATCATGCTGGCCAGCGGGCGCAGCCGACGGACCGCGCTTTACTCCGCCATTCTGCTGGCGGCGTCTACATTGATCGGGGTGCTGGTGTTGAACCTGGTGCCGTCGTGGGTACGCGCGGGTCTGCCGCTTTCGGCAGGAGTGACGATTTATGTCGCCGCGACGGATCTTGTTCCTGAAGTGAATCGCGAACCGGGCATTCGCATGGCCCTGGTCTTCTTCGCCGGAGTGTTGATGTTCTTCCTGCTGCGATTGCTCGCACCTCAACTTTGAAAGAACGCGCCGATTTGCCCAGCCACCGGACGAGCAGGCTGCAACAGCTCCCTTCCGCCCGCGCGAAAACAGAAAGGCGCCGATTGCGCGGCGCCTCTGCATTCACTTCGAGGTCGAACTACTCGACCTCCTGCTTGGCGCGGTAGCCGTCGCGGGCGATCACGTCATACTTCAGCGTGTGATGTTTCTCATCCTGCATCTTGAGCGGATGACCTTCGTCGTCGACCAACTCGACGCGCAGTTTCCGGTAGGTGCCATCCTGTTTCGGATTGGTGGGCCGGTACGTTAACACGTACTGATTGCGGATCGACTCGTTGATGTCGCGGAAGATGTCCGGCATCTCGCCGACAAAGCGCGGGAAGAATGCCATGCCGCCGGTCATCCGCGCGAAGGTAGTCATCTGGTTGTCGGCCTGCAGGTAGTCCATCTCGGTGAGTGGACCCATGCGGCCCTCGGACATGATGCGCGCCGACTGGCCAGTGCCGATGGCAAAGATGGTGACGTTGGGCGTGGCCTTGATCTTGGCCAGGATCTTATCCAGCGTGATCTTGCTGAAGGTGTCGCGACCGGATGAGATCAGCACGATGTACTTGCGCCCTTCGATGCGGCTGAGCCGGTCCAATCCTTCGTAGAGTGCGTCGAAGACATTCGTTTCGCTGAAACCCGGAATGATCAGGGAGTTCAGCGAATTCGCGATGACGCGCTTGTCCTGGGTAAAGTCGGTCAGAATCTGGGTGCGCATGTCGAAGGTCATGACCGCGACGTAATCGTCGGGCCGCAACTGCTCGGCAAAGTTGTAGGCCGCGTAGCGCATGTCATAAATGAACCGGTAATTTGTGGATGCGAACTCGCACAGCAGCAACGCGGTGATCGGGGCCTGGATTCTCTGGAAGCCGGAGACCGGCTGCGGCACTCCGTCCTCGTAGACCTTGAAGTTTTGCTGCTTGAGGTTGGGGACAAACTGGTGCGTCTTCTGCAGCACGACACCGACGTCCACGGTCACGACCGGCACGTCGACGTGCAGCGAAAAGTTGGTGAGCGGCGGCGGGTTCTTCACCTTCGGCTCAGGAGGCGGAGGCGGCTCGGCGTCCTTGTCCTTCTTTTTCGGCAGCGCGATGGAGCCGTTGTCACCGCCGGGTCCGCCTGCGTCGGGAGTTCCCTGGTCGGGCGGAGGTGCGGGCTGTTGGCTGGGCGGAGAAGGAGGCGGCGTGGTCTGCTGCGCAAGGGCGGGAGAGACACTGAGCAACAGCGTGAGCCCGAGACCCGCGGCTTTCGCCAAAAGCCGCCCGCGATCGTTCCAAAGGGAAAAGTTTGGGATAAGCACCTGCTTCAAATTCATTGCATCCTTATTTTCATTGGGGCGGCGCTTTGCTGCAAGCGAACGACCAGCTACTCTGTAGACGTGCGAACACTCGGAAAAGCAATCGTGCAACTCGCAATCCTAACGGGCCTTGGGGCTCCGGTGAGCCTGTTGAGCCAGAGTTCGACTCCTCCGCCCTCGGTTTCGGCGGGAGTGTTCCCGGTCGACCAGGTACGACGTGGCCTGCATGGGGTAGCCTACACGGTTTTTGAGGGAACGCAGCCAGAACCGATGAATGTCGAGTTGCTGGGCGTATTGCACAACGCGGTCGGCCCCGGGCAAGACATGATCCTGGCGCGGTTGAGCGGCACCAAGCCTGAATATACGGGTGTAGTAGCGGGCATGAGCGGCAGCCCGGTGTATGTTGACGGCAAGCTGCTGGGCGCGCTTGCGTTCCGCATCGGCGAATTCAGCAAGGAGCCGATCTGCGGCATTACCCCGATCGAGGAGATGCTGCAGGTTCGCGATCAGCCGCAGCCGCAGGCTTCCACGCTGCAGCTGGCGAGTACCGCGGCTTCGACGCTTCCCGCCGGCGCCACCCCGGTCTCCGACACAACTGTCATTCATCCCATCGAAACGCCGTTGGTCTTCAGCGGCTTTGGACCCGAGGCGATCAAGCTCTGGCAGGAGCGAATGGGCTCGACCGGATTGTCGGCTGTAGCTGGCATCGGCGGTTCCTCTTCCGGACAAATAGCAGCCGGAACCCATCGTGCCGGGCTCCGCCGTAAGCGCAGTTCTGGTTCGCGGCGACCTCGAGATTTCGGCAACCTGCACGGTGACATACGTCGATCCCAAGCAGTTGCTGGCCTGCGGACACCCGATCACCCAGTTCGGATCGATCTCTATGCCTATGACCAAGGCTGAGGTGATCGCGACGCTGCCCTCACCTCTGAATGCCTTCAAGATTGTGAACACGACGGAGACGGTGGGCTCGTTCAATGAAGACCGCCAGTCTGCGATTCGGGGTCAGTTCGGCACGCCGGCTCGGATGATTCCCGTAACCGTAGACGTGCACGGCGTGGGGAATCCGCGAAGCCTTCACTTCGAGGTCATCGACCAGCAGCAGATTACTCCTGGCGCGATCATGATTTCGGTCTACCAGTCGCTGCTCGCCAGCAACAACTACAGCGCGGAGATGAGCTACCGGGTCAAAGGCAGCCTGAGCCTTGAGGGCTATTCGCCCGTCCTGCTGGAGACCACGCTGGCGCCCACCGATGCCCTGCCCGCTTCGTTGAACACGGCCCTGGTGGTCGGCGACAGGTTCAGCCGCCTCTATGACAATGCGACCCGCCGGACGGGAATCCGCGCGGTGAAGCTGGAGATCGAAGCGATTCCCGGCCGCCGCCAGTTGCAACTGGAGAGCGCACGAACCGCCACGCCGCGCGTTCATGCCGGCCAGACCGTGACCATCGACGCGACCGTACGGCCCTATCACGGAGAAGCCCGTAATCTCCGCATCCCGATCACCCTGCCGGAGACACTGCCCCCTGGACAGGTTCGGCTGCTGCTCAGCGATGGCGCCACGCTCGATCGCGTTTCGCTGCCCAATCGCGCCGCGGGCAAACAGCTCGAGATGGGCGCAACCATCGCGCAGTTGAACAGCATGCACACCAGCGACCAGCTCTACGTGACCCTGCTCGCTCCAGCAGCGCAGGCAATGCTCGCCGGCCGGACGCTTCCTTCGCTACCCATCTCGATGGCCAACGTACTGGAGCCGCTGCGGACCAATCAGGAGCTTCAGCTGAACGGAGAGTCGGCAATTCCGGTAACATCGATTCCGATGGACGCCATGCTCACCGGACAAGAAGTGGTGACCTTTACCATCGAATAGGTCCGCGCTTTCGGCCCCCCGATCTCAACCATCCCCCACGCACTGCGACGAGGAACGATCTATGCCTCCAATTCACGGGTTTGCGGCTCATGCCGCCGGCGCCGAACTGCTGCCTTACAAGTACGACGCGAGAGAACTTCGGCCCCAGGATGTTGAGATCAAGATCAGCCATTGCGGCATCTGCCGCAGTGACCTGCACCTGATCGACAACGATTGGGGACTCAGCCAGTTTCCGTTCATTCCGGGGCACGAGATCATCGGTACGGTGTCGCAGGTGGGCTCTGCGGTTGTCGGCATCCAGGTCGGACAGCGCATGGGCGTGGGCTGGCAGTCGGACTCCTGCGGATTCTGCGAATGGTGCCGGCAGGGGAAAGAGAACTTGTGCGCGGCCATGGAGGGCGTGTGCGTGCAGCGAAACGGCGGCTATGCCGATGCCGTTCGCGTCAACGCGCGGTTTGCCGTCCCCGTACCGGAGGCGCTGCAGAGTGAGAACGCCGCTCCCCTGCTCTGCGCCGGCATCACCGTCTACAACCCGATCCGCACCCATGGCGTGAACCCTTCGTCCCGCGTGGGCATTATAGGAATCGGCGGCCTGGGACATCTCGCGTTGCAATTCGCGAAGGCCTTCGGAGCCGAGGTGACCGCGTTCTCGAGCTCTACCGCGAAGGAAGCGGAAGCGCGTTCGCATGGTGCACACCATTTTGTGAATACGCGCGAATCGAAGGGTCTCAAGAATCTGGCCGGACATTTCGACTTCATTCTGTCGACAATCAATGCTGAGCAGGAGCTGAACGCCTACATCGCCGCGCTTCGCCCAACGGGCACATTCGTCTACGTTGGGGTTCCGCCTGCACCGGCAAGCTTTCAAGTGTTTCCGCTGGTGGGAGGGCAAAAGTCGATTGCCGGCAGCCCGATCGGCAGCCCGCACCAGTTACGCGAGATGCTGGACGTGGCGGCCCGGCACAACATCCAGGCACAGACGGAACGCTTTCCGATGGACAAGGTGAACGAGGCTCTCAGCAAGGTACGCAAGAATCAAGTTCGCTACCGTGCGGTTCTGGCCCGGTAACGCGGCCCGCGACCTTCGACGACGTTTGGCTTACCTGAGCCCGCCGCATCAGGGCGGGTTGCGTGTCTAGTAGACTCGTGTTCAGGATGACCAGTCGCCAGATCGCCACTACCCTCTTCGCCATCACCGCTCTTGTCACGACCGCCGCAGCCCAGGGGACCAAGCAGTGGACCCAGTCCCGCTTCGAGGATTTCGAGAAGGGCTCTCCACAGGGCGTGGCCATTCGCAGCGACGGATACATCGAGGCTGGCCCGGCGCTCCACGAGGTGGTCACGACGCCATCCACGTACGTCTGGTCGATTGCCTCGGATCATAGCGGCAATGCGTATGTGGCTACGGGTTCTCCGGCGACGGTGCTCAAGATTGCTCCCGACGGCAAGTCCACCAAGCTGTTTGAGAGCAAAGACATTTCGGTCCAGGTAGTGCGGGTAGCGCCCAACGGCGATGTCTATGCGGCCACGCTGCCCTCGGGCAAGGTGTACCGGCTCAAGGCGGCTGGACCCGCTGTGGACGACAACTCGGCGACGGTTGCGTTCGATCCTGCACAGACAGAACTGAAGTCGAAGTACGTGTGGGACATGAGCTTCGACAGCGAAGGACGGCTCTATGTCGCGACCGGCGCACCCGCGGCTATTTACCGGGTCGGCGCGTCGGCTTCGGCCAAGCCCGAGGTTTTTTTCAAGAGCGACGAACAGAGTATTCGGTGCATGGCTTTTGAGACGAGCGGCGACCTGATCGCGGGTTCCGACGGTACTGGCCTGATCTATCGCATCAGTAAAGATGGCAAGGGATTTGTCATCTATGACGCGCCTAAGCGGGAGATTACCGCCATTGCGATAGGAGAGCACGGCAATCTTTACGCGGCGGCGGTCGGCGAAAAGAATCGCAGCTCCCTTCCTCCTTTGCCGGTGCAGGGAAACGTTGCGATTACGGCGACGATCACCTTCGTTCAGCCCGGCTCGGTCCAGGCATTCAACGGGAACACGCTGATTCCCGATGGATCTGAGGTGTACGAGTTGTCGGCCGAGGGCGCGCCGCACAAGCTGTGGTCCGCACACGATGACATTGTGTATTCGCTTCGCTCCACGCGGCAGGGATTGCTGGCGGCAACCGGCAATCGCGGACGCGTCTATCGCATTCAGGAAAGCGGAGAGAGCGCCGACATCGGACATCTGCAGGCGTCGCAGGCAGTTGGCTTCGCCGACGCCCCGCAAGGGCTTTACGTAGGCACCAGCAACACCGGCAAGCTCTACACACTCAGCACGGCGGTCGACAGCGAAGCCAGTTACACCAGCGACGTTTTTGATGCGACGCTGCTATCACGGTGGGGCCGCGCCGAAGTGGATGCGGACGGCAAGGCGCAGTTCGACCTCTATGCGCGATCGGGCAACGTGGATAACCCGCAGCGTGCGTGGAGCGATTGGCAAAAGGTTACGCCCAACAACGGGCCGATCGGCGTTCCGCCGGCACGATTCGCGCAGTGGAAGGCGGTGTTCCACTCCAGTGGGGCAATCAACGGAGTGCGACTCAACTACCTGCCCGTGAATGTCGCGCCGTCGGTGGATGATATCGCGGTTCAGCCTGGAGCCCGTGTGGCGGCGAGTACGCAGACGACGGTACAACCCGCACAGATCAACATCACCTTTGCGAGCGCGCCGGCCACACCCAGCTTTCCTGAAAATGCGGGCACCGGTCCGCTCAGCGCCAATCGGGACAAGACTGCCGTGACGGTCCGCTGGGCCGCGCACGACGACAACGGCGACGAACTGGTGTTTGCTGTCTACTATCGCGGCCAGGGAGAATCGGACTGGCGCTTGCTCAAGGATAAGGTCACCGACCGCTACTATTCCTTCGACTCCGCAACGCTGCCCGATGGGCGTTATCAGATGAAGATAGTCGCCAGCGATGCACCTTCACACAACCCCGGCGAGGCGCTCACAAGCGAAAAGGCGAGCGACCATTTCCTGCTGGACACGACTGCGCCGGTGGTGACAAGTCTGCAGGCGAAGACGGTCGGCGAGGCCATTCACGTGACGCTCGATGCCAAAGACAGTGCCTCTGCCATCTCGCATGCGGAGTATTCGATCGATGCCGGGCCGTGGCAATATATCGAACCGGTCGACAAGCTCTCCGATTCGCTGCAGGAGCACTACGACTTCACGGCGCCCCTGGTGAAGCCGGTAGCCGGCAGTGACAAGGCCACGGAACATATCGTCACGGTTCGCGTGTACGACCGCTATGACAATGTGGAAGCGGCGAAGACGATTGTTTCCGAGACGCGATAGCCATGCGCTTCGAATTGTTCGTGGCTGTGCGCTACCTGCGGGCCAAGCGGCGGCAGGCCGTGATCGGCGTGATCACCACAATTTCAGTCGCGGGAGTGGCGGTGGGTGTCGCCTCGCTGATCGTCGCGCTGGCCATCACCAACGGCATGCGGCGCGATCTTCAGGACCGGCTAGTGAGTTCGACCGCACACGTACAGTTGATGCGCATACAGCAAGACGGAATCCGGAACTGGCGCGAGCTCACGGCCAGGCTGCGAAAGCTGCCCCATGTGACCGCCGCATCGCCGGGATTGTACGAGCCCGTTCTGATCTCGCGGGGCGCGCGTTCCGGCGGCGCGCTGATCAAAGGCATTGTGCTCAACCAGGAGCGAACAGTGAGCGACCTGTTTTCGAACCTGCCGTTCGGCAGCGCCGCTCCGCTCAACTCCAATCCCGACGAGACGTTTCAATCCGGCCTTGGCCGCGAATCAGGCGTTGCGTTCCCGGCCGCCCATCCTGATCGGCTATGACCTGGCCGATACGATCGATGCCAAGGTGGGATCTACGGTGAACGTCATCAGTCCCCAGGGCGACCTGACTCCCTACGGATTCCTGCCGAAGTATCAGCCGTTCCAGGTGGCTGGCATCTTTCACTCCGGCTTCTATCAGTACGATTCGAGTTTCGCGTTTGTGAAGCTGATCGATTCCCAACGGCTGTTCGGAGAACCGGATATGGTCTCGGTGATCTCATTCAAGGTGGACGACCTGTATCACGCCGATCGCATTGGCAAGGAGATCGAGGAGGCCGCCGGACCAGGATTCCTGACGACGAACTGGATGGAGCAGAATCGGGAAGTCTTCCGGGCGCTGGCGCTCGAGCGGGTGGTCACGTTCATCGTGATCGGGCTGATTGTCTGCGTAGCCGCGCTCAACATTCTGATCGCCCTCACGATGATGGTGATGGAGAAGACGAAGGACATCGCGGTGCTCATGTCGTTTGGCGTGCGGCCAGAGCAGATTCGCAGCATTTTCATGCTGCAAGGCTTGCTGATCAGTGTGCTGGGGACGATTTTGGGACTGGTTCTCGGCTACCTTCTCTCCTGGGCCGGACACCACTACCGCTTCATCCATCTCTCCGCCGAGGTGTATTCGATCGACTACCTTCCGTTCGCACCGCGAATTCTCGATGGCATGGTCGTTGCGCTGGTGTCGCTGGGAGTTTCGCTCGTGGCGACGGTGTATCCGTCGGTCTCGGCGGCGCGGGTGCTTCCGGCCGAGGCGCTTCGTTACGAGTAATGTTCAAGTTATGAGACATCCGTCAACGCATTGGGCGTGCAGCCGCATCGAAGTGTGCGAGGCTCCCTGGCAGAACTTTCTTCCCAACCGGGTTCTACAATGGTAGGAGTAGTTATGGAGAGTGGCTCAGCCGAATCGCACCTGACCTATCCGTCTCCGGCCGTGGGCTGGAAGGACGATCTGAGTCCAAATGGTTCCCCGCAGCATCCATATCTGTTAGAAGTTGTGGATTTAGCGAAGGAGTACCAGACCGGCCGAGGCAGGTTGGTTCTCTTTGAGAACCTGAGTTTTGGGGTGAAGCAGGGTGATTTGCTGGCCATTGTCGGCGAGTCGGGCGCGGGAAAAAGCACACTTTTGCACATACTTGCCGCCCTTGATAGCCCTTCCGCCGGTGACGTATACTGCGCCTCAACCCAGTTGAAATTGCTATCGCCCCGGCAGGCCGCCACGTTCCGCAACCACGAAGTCGGCTATGTCTGGCAGTTTCACTACCTGCTGCCGGAGTTTTCGGCGGTGGAGAACGTCGCGATGCCGCTGCTGGCGCGGGGCGAACCCCGGGGCAAAGCCTTGAAAGCAGCGGAGATGTGGTTGCAGGAAGTGGAATTGCAGGACCGGGCGACCCACCGGGCAGGAGAGCTTTCCGGGGGCGAGCAGCAACGGGTGTCATTGGCGCGAGCCCTGGTCACCGGACCGAAGCTGCTGCTGGCCGATGAACCAACCGGGGATCTCGATGGGCGTACCGCCGATGTGGTATTTAGCTTGATCGAGCGACTGCACCATAATCATGGCCTCACTTCGCTGATCGTCACACACAACCTCGGGCTGGCCAGGCGATGTAGCCGGGTTTTACGGCTTGAAAAAGGCAGGATGGACGAAGTAGCACCGCAATCGGTCTAATGCATATTCGGCATTCGCTGTCTGGGTTCGGCCGAGTCGTTCATCCGAAAGATCGGGAGCGTATTCGGGAAGGCGGGTTGGATGCAAGGCTCGCACTGGGCGAGCTTTTCAGCTCCGGAGCGAGTCGAATACCAGGTTCAACCAGACCTGGTATTCAGCACCCAACCTCAAGGTCTCCTCCCATTTGGCCGGGATTTCGGCTGAGGAGACGCAGTAGGGACGAGAGCTTCCGATGATTGCGCAACAAACCTTCTGGATAGAAGGTCCGCGGACGAGGAAGCCGCGGCAAGCGACAACCACCGCAAGCTCATGAAGGGGGAACATGTTCGAACGCTACACAGAAAAGGCGCGGCGCGTAATCTTCTTCGCGCGGTATGAGGCCAGCCAGTTCGGCTCTCCGTACATTGAGACGGAGCACCTGCTGCTTGGGCTTTTGCGTGAGGACAAGGCGTTAACCAATCGCTTTCTGCGGTCGCATGCGTCAGTCGAATCCATTCGGAAACAGATTGAAGGCCACACGACGATCCGCGAAAAGGTCTCAACCTCGGTCGATCTGCCACTGTCGAACGAATGCAAGCGCGTACTGGCATACGCGGCGGAAGAAGCCGAACGCCTCTCCCACAAACACATTGGAACGGAACACCTGCTGCTTGGCCTGCTTCGTGAAGAAAAATGTTTTGCCGCTGAGATTCTGCACGAGCGGGGACTGAAGCTGCTGGCGATTCGCGAAGAACTAGCCCGGGCCACCCAGGAGAAGGCTCCGCCCTCGCAGCGCAATCGCGAGTCAAGCCTGCTGGCGGAGTTTTCGCGCGACCTGACGCAGGCCGCGATGGACAATCAGCTCGATCCGCTGGTGGGACGCGACCAGGAACTGGAACGCGTCGTGCAGATTCTTTGCCGCCGCACCAAGAACAACCCGGTACTGATCGGCGAACCCGGCGTGGGCAAGACGGCGATCGTCGAAGGTCTGGCGCAACGCATCTCCGACGGCGACGTGCCCAGCTTTCTCGCAGACAAGCGCGTGCTGGCGCTCGATCTCTCGCTGATCGTTGCCGGAACCAAGTATCGCGGCCAGTTCGAAGAGCGCCTGAAGACCATCATGAAGGAGCTGATGGAGAACCAGAACTCCATCATCTTCATCGACGAGCTTCATACGCTGGTGGGCGCGGGATCGGCGGAAGGATCGCTGGACGCAGCCAACATTCTCAAGCCGGCTCTTTCGCGAGGCGAAATTCAGTGCATCGGCGCAACCACGCCTGCCGAATATCGCAAGTCGATTGAGAAGGACCGCTCGCTCGAACGGCGCTTCCAGGCGGTCAAGGTGCCTCCTCCGAACGAGGAAGACGCGATCCGCATCATCATGGGTATCAAGGACCGCTACGAGAAGTTCCATGCGGTCAGCTATACCGATGATTCGATCTCGTTCGCGGTCTCGCATTCGAGCCGGTATATTCCGGATCGCTTCCTGCCGGACAAGGCGATCGATCTGATCGACGAAGCGGGAGCTCGCGTAAAACTGCGCCAGACTTCCCTTCCCGAAGAGATCACCGAGGTGCAGAAGCGGATCAAGTTCATCGTGCATCGCATGGAAAACGCCATTGCGAACCACGAGTTCGAGAAGGCTCGCTTCTACTCCGACGAAGAACGCAAAGAGCGCGAGAACCTGCGTGCCCTGCGCGACAAGTATCACCTCGACGACTCGACGGCCGGCATTGTGAGCCGCGAAGACATTGAGGATGTGGTCAGCCGCTGGACTGGCGTGCCGATCACCTCGATCAAGGAAGAAGAGACACAGAAGCTGCTGCGCGTGGAAGAAGAGCTGCACAAGCGCGTGATTTCGCAGGAGAAGGCTATCTCGGCCCTCGCCCGCGCGATTCGCCGCTCGCGTGCCGGGTCTGAAATCTCCGAACCGCCCGATCGGCTCGTTCCTGTTCCTGGGACCGACCGGCGTCGGCAAGACGGAGATGGCCCGTACGCTGGCCAACTTCCTCTTCGGCAGCGAGAAGGCGCTCATCCGCTTCGATATGTCGGAGTTCATGGAGAAGCACTCGGTCTCCAAGCTGATCGGTTCGCCTCCGGGATATGTGGGATATGAAGAGGGCGGGCAGTTGACCGAACGGGTCAAGCGTTCTCCTTATTCCGTGGTGCTGCTGGACGAAATCGAGAAGGCACATCCGGATGTCTTCAATATCCTGCTGCAGGTCTTTGAAGATGGTCAGCTCACCGACGGACTGGGCAATACCGTCGACTTCAAGAACACGATCATCATCATGACGTCGAACATCGGCGCGCGGCACCTGCAGAAGAACAAGGGTCTCGGCTTCTCGTCCGACCGTGAAGACCTGGTGATGGACAAGATTGAGGAGATGGTGAAGGGCGAGGTCAAGCGCACCTTCAACCCGGAATTCCTCAACCGTCTCGACGAGGTCATCATCTTCATGTCGCTGTCGGATGGCGATCTGATCCAGATTCTGGAACTGCTGGTACAGCAGCTCAATACCAACCTGGCGCAGAAGGCGATCACCATTTCGGTGACCGAAGAAGCGAAGAAGTGGATCCTCGAGAAGACGCTTGTCGACCGCACCTACGGAGCGCGTCCGCTGCGTCGCGCCCTACAGCGCTACGTGGAAGATCCGCTCTCAGAGGCGTTGATCGCCGGCGGAATCACGGAACGGCCGGCCTTCCTCGAGGTCTACCTGGACAACAACCAGCTGTTCTATCGGCCGGTCTCTAACCTGGGAACCAGCTCAGGGGACGAGAAGGCTGAGGGCATCCTGCTCTTCAGCAACTAAGGCAAGAAAAACAAAGGCCCGATCCTCAACGGATCGGGCCTTTTCTTTTGTGCGCGGAGATACGGGCTAGACGGATCCAGCCGCTTTTTTTGCCGCGTCGCTGGCCGCGCCCATGGCACTGTTCGCGCTATCCACCACTCCACCGATGGCGTTGCTGGCGGTGTCCACTACGCCGCTCACGGCATCTTTGCCACGCCGAATCAACGTGTCGGCCTGGCCGCTGATGTTGTCTGCCTGATCGCGAATGTAGTCGGAGGCATCTCCCAGGCCACGCTTCAGTTGCTCTCGAGTCTCCGCTCCCGATTGGGGTGCGTAGATTAAAGCAACTGCCGCTCCTGCCGCCACACCTACTGAGAAAACCGCCCAAAACTTCACCGCATCCATAAAACTCTCCTATCTGTAAAAACCTTGATCACCCGAACTGAGAATGTAGCTTGCGAATCAGGGTTGCAGGCCCGACCCCGATTTCGCAAGATTTGGTCTCTATTTCAAACGTATCGCGGCCCGCAGCGTCCATTCTGATGCGTATTCCATTGGCGAACGCTGTGAAAGCTCTCCGCGGAGATCATCGTACACCGTGCCCGGGTTTGATGCAGTGAATGTCGCCACCTTGTTTGTCGCTGTGGGACGCGCTCAAGATACCATCTCCTATCGCCAGCCCACTTTCCATTTTTGAAGCAGAGCAGTGGCAACAAAGGAATAGAGTGAAGCATCCTTAGCGTTGAATCCTCCGGGCCCATTTCAAGAAGGGGCAAGAAGAACTATGACCGCCGGAGCACAGTTTGCGCACCGTCAGAATGGTGACGGAACCATCGACTCCATCTGTCTGCACTGCTTTCAAACCGTGGCCACCGGCGACTCGAATGCCGCACTCGTGTTGCAGGAGGCGGCTCATCAATGCAGCCACCGGGGCAGCCACCGGGACGCCCCCGCGCACCAGAAAGTCGAGCCGCAGCCCAGCAATTTGAGGGTGTTTCCGGACCGCTTCAAGCAATGACTGGGTGATCCGCTGATGGACAGCCCTGAGTTTGCGGTTTGATGCCCGGCCAGTTCCCTTCTTGCTCCGATTGTCCGGTCTTTGATCTCCAGCAAAGGGCCACATGGCATCACACCGGGTAGCGCCTGATGGCGTATTCACCTGGAAGAATGAGGATGCTCGTATGGCAGATGCAAAGAAATGCGCCCACTCATCATGTACCTGCGTGGTGACGGACAAGAAATATTGCAGCAAGCAGTGTGAAGACCACAAAGACGTAGCAGAACTGGCGTGCGATTGCGGCCATCCGGGCTGCAGCGGCGACCAGATCAAAGCTTAAGGGATACGCTCCCTGCCTGCTGGCCGGGCGGGGAGCGCCCATTCCATTTTGCGCAATCATCCGCGCCGGCAAAGTCACGGGCGCCGAGCATGTCCTCATCCAGATCCGGCAGCCGATTCTCTGATCGGCCTTGAGCATCGAAGCCCTACCGGCTATTCGTCGTTCGGATTTTTGGCAGGAATTTGGAAGGCGAACAGCTTCTTATTTCCCGTCCCAGCTTTGTCATTCGTATACCCGGAGCCCCAGTAAACGGTGGCATCGACGATCGAAGGTGCGCAGTTCACCGAACCACCGCTGTTGTACTTCCAGAGAATCTTACCGGTGGCCGCATCCATGGCGACAAAATCTCCCGACATCGATCCACCGAAAACCACTCCATTGGCCGTCGAGATCGGAGCCAGAGCGCGGGCGGGCAGGGCGGTGTTGAGCGGGTTCTGTCCGGTAGCCTTCGTCTGCCAGAGAATCTTTCCTGTGGCTGGATCGAGGGCCGACCAGGCACCGCCATTCCAGCTTACGCCCGTAGGTTGCAGCTTGAATGTGGTGTTGTAGTAGTTCGTAATCGGGACATAGATACGCTTGTTATCGGTGGCTGTTCCCCATTCCACGCCACCGGTAAGTCCGCCCGGCCCGACCTTCGTACCCCAAAGGAAGCTGCCATTGTCTGGGTTGACGGCCCAGTAGTAGCCGCTCTTCTGGCCTGCACCGAGGATGTCAGTGGACTTGCCATTGATGGTCACGGTCATCAGATTGGTACCGGCACCGAAGTCGTAGTCAGGTCCGGGATGATCGGGACACGGGATGCCGTTACTCGGATGATCGATGCAGGAGACGGTCCAGGTGTCTGAACCCTGAAAGCGGTGCGACCACTTGACGGATCCATTGGTCAGGTTTAGCGCCAGCATGCCATCGATGTAGTCCTCCGGGCTTAAGCAGGCAAGTTGCTGCGCCACCGTCGTCGCGGTGCCCAGGCAAGAAGTTACCGAGGCCGGCACCGAGTAGTTATTCCCAATACCCGCGTACAGCGCGTTCCTCTTCAGATCAATGACGAAATTGCTGCCCCAGACCGCACCCCCGGTGTAGCCAGTCGGAACCACGTACGTCTTCCATTCGATGGCCCCCGTCTGCAGATTCAATGACTGAATACTGCCGCGGAATTTCAGCACATAATTTTTGTTGTTGGCCGCTATCCCCTCTTCGTCCGAAGAGACGCCTATATATACATGACCGCCGACAATGACAGGGGAGTTCGTGATGAACGCTGCTGGTAAAGGATCGACGATCGTCTTCCACAGCAAATTTCCATTTGCTTTGTTGATCGCAATTTCGACTGCTCCACCTTGATCGCCGATGACAATCCTGTCCGGGCCGATGGCCGGCGAGGTTCTCGAAAACGAGGCGGAATTGCCCGTGTAGTCCGACACCTTTCTAATCCATACTGTCTTTCCATTGGTTGCGTTGATGCGGTAGACATAGCCACCCCAATCGACCACATACACCGCATCCCCTTCTACGGTAGGTGTAGCGCTTACGTCACCGCGGGTGGTGTAGATCCACTTAGGCTTGAGAGTCCCGACATTCTGGGGTGTTAACCAGTGTTCCTGGGACGCATTGTGAGTGTTTCGGGCATCCCCTCCCCAGGATGTCCACGCCTCCGCCTGCTCTTCTTGCGGAGTGTCTTGAGCCAATGCACGCTCGCTGCTAATGAAACCTATGAACGACAGAACGACAAAACAGAGAGCTCGTAACGCACGTTTCATGCTTCCTCCTCAGGGATATTCGGGAGCCGAGTACAAGTAATGCGCACCACTTTACGGCGGGGCTCAAGACCGGGTGGTCGGGAACGGGGCCCGGGCCGGAAGTCTCTTCTGTAACACGGCCGGTTTCGATAACGATTGCGCCGCATGTCGAACGACGAGGCGTA
This sequence comes from uncultured Acidobacteriaceae bacterium, assembly GCA_963748555.1. Lineage (GTDB taxonomy): Bacteria > Acidobacteriota > Terriglobia > Terriglobales > Acidobacteriaceae > CAWKKW01. The sequence goes on along the minus strand of CAVVJK010000013.1, from coordinate 47,954 downwards.
CAGCGTCAGGGTTCGGCGCGTACTAGCCACGGGAGAACTTCTATCGAATTTGCAGTCCCGAACCTGAAGCTTCGCGGGGATTCTGCGGGAGATGTCTTCATGGCGCACTCTCCGGAAACATCTGGCCGTGAGCGGCACGTCATCCAGGATCCGGGTCTGATCCTGGACTTCGCGCTCCATGGGGAAACTTCGCTCGTTCTTCTGAGCGACAGGATCATACCCCAAGTCGCATGCCATCGTACAGGTTCAGTGAAACAGGCAGGTGATTTCTATCGATTGACCATCAGGGCCGAGGAACCCCTTCAGCGGCGGCTACTTCGGCTAGAGGAGTGAGGCAGGTGGTCGACTCGAGCCGTTGCTGCAGGAATGGCGCGACGAAACTCCGAGGTTTCTGGGTGAGGCCGCATCCGCTATTCGCGGAACCATCATGTTCAACCTGCTGCAACATTCCTCTCACGAGACCGCAACAACCGGCTGATAGTGTCGCTGATCGAACCAGAAAAAAGACCAGCGAGGCACTCCACCCCATGTCTACGGACCGCCGCACCTTTCTTCAACTGCTGAGCACTGGCGCTCTCGCCGCAGCAATCCCCTCGAGCATCAGCCGCGCCCTTGAGATACCCGCCAACCACAAGACCGGCACCATCAAGGATGTCGAACACATCGTTATCCTGATGCAGGAAAACCGATCCTTTGATCACTACTTCGGCAGCATGCGAGGGGTGAGGGGCTTCGGCGATCCGCGTTCCATCGTTCTTCCTAACGGAAAACCGGTCTGGTATCAGCCGAACGGCTCGGAGTACGTTCTGCCCTTCCATCCGCCCGCATCGAACCTCGGCCTGCAGTTTGAAGAAGGCACACCGCACGATTGGAACAGCACGCACGGCGCATGGAACAACGGGAACTATGACCAGTGGGTTCCAAACAAGAGCACCACGTGCATGGTTCATCTCACGCGCGAGGACATTCCCTTCCACTATGCCCTGGCGGACGCGTTCACGGTTTGCGATGCGTATCACTGCTCGCTGCTCGGTCCGACCGATCCGAACCGCTACCACATGTGGACTGGATGGGTGGGTAACGATGGACAGGGAGGCGGCCCGGTGCTCGACAACTCCGAGCTGGGTTACGACTGGTCTACCTATCCCGAACAGTTACAGAAGGCGGGCATTTCCTGGAAGATATACCAGGACGTGGGCGCCGGGCTGGATGCCGCAGACTATTGGGGCTGGGGCAGCGATCCGTACATCGGCAACTATGGCGACAACTCCCTGCTCTACTTTCACCAGTATCAGAATGCGCCGGCTGGTTCGCCGCTGGCTGAGCGGGCGAAGACCGGCACCAACCTGCTTGCATCGGGCGGAGACCTCGAAGGTGAAAAGCTGTTTGACATTCTTCGTCAGGACGTAAAGAACAATACGTTGCCGCAGGTATCGTGGATTGTCGCGCCGGAGGCTTACACCGAGCACGCCAACTGGCCCGCGAATTATGGCGCGTGGTACATCTCGCAGGTTCTCGACGCGCTGACTTCCAACCCCGAGATCTGGAGCAAAACAGCCTTCTTCGTCAACTACGACGAGAACGATGGCTTCTTCGATCACATGGTGCCGCCGACGCCTCCCGCGTCACGCGCCCAGGGCTTGTCGACGGTGGAGACCACGAACGAAATCTTCACCCAAAATGCCTACTACTCAGACTACGTTCCTGGACCGATCGGCCTTGGAGTGCGCGTGCCGATGATCGTCATTTCTCCGTGGAGCAAGGGCGGCTACGTCAACTCGCAAGTCTTCGATCACACTTCTCTCATTCGGTTTATCGAGCAGCGCTTCGGGTCGACTCACCCGGGCATCATCGAGAAAAACATTACGACCTGGCGGCGCGCCGTTGCAGGAGACCTCACTTCTGCATTCAACTTCGCCGCGCCGAACAGTGCTCCGGTCCATCTGCCAAGCACGGTTACCTATAAGCCGACCGACAATGCGAGACACCCCAGTTACGTTCCAGTGCCGCCAACCGATCAGCAGATGCCAATGCAGGAGAAGGGCACACGACCGGCTCGGGCGCTGCCGTATGAACTGAACGCCAGCGGGCACGCCAGCTTCGAGGCCGGCACCTTCCGCATCCAATTCGAAAACTCCGGAGATGCAGCGGCGGTGTTCCAGGTACGCTCCGCGAACACCGGGACTGGTCCCTGGACGTACACTGTAGGCGCGCACGCATCCTTGTCGGACACGTGGGCCGTGACCAGCGGCGGACAGACGACGTACGATCTTTCTGTCTACGGTCCGAACGGATTCTTTCGCCAGTTCAAGGGCAGTGTCGCGGGTACGGGCCGAGCCGATATTCACATCAGAACGAGTTACGAGTCGGAACGCCACGGGCTGAAACTCGCGATCAAGAACCACCGGGAGAGAGAGATCGAGCTGACGATTCTCGATGTCTACACCAACCAGACCATCAACAGGGTGGTGGAAGAGGGCGACGATTTCGAGGAGTACTTCTCTCTCAGATCGACGTCGGGTTGGTACGATCTGGTAATCCAATCTCCCTCTGACCCAACTTTCAAGCAGCACATTGCGGGCCATGTGGAGAACGGAAGAGATAGCATCAGCGATCCTGCCCTTGGCGGGTAAGTCTCGCAGCAGTTGACTTGGACGAGCCGGTCGAGAGACCGGCTCGTTCTGTTTCAAGGCTGTCTCGCACATTCTTTCCAAGCTCCTGCCTTCTTCAACACCCACTGAAGCTTGCGGCCTCCCTTATCAGATCTCGCCAGACGGCCGATGCGGCAAGACGGCTCTTTGGGTTTCGAAATTCTCTGGGTGGGCCATGATCCGCGAATTTGGATTGAGATCAGGGCCGCTCGGGCCAGGCGTGCCTCGGATAGCGGCGCATGAGTTCGCGGCGCACCTGCGGATACAGCCGTTCCCAGAAGCCCGCCAGGTCGGTGGTCGTCTGCACGGCTCGCTTGTTGGGCGCGAGCAGGTGGACGACGACCGGTACGCGATCCCGGCCGATGCGCGGCGTGTCGCGCATGCCGAAGAAGTCCTGCAGGCGGGAGGCGATCCAGGGCGTCTTGCCGCGTTCGTAATGAACCTTGGTCTGGCGGCCACCTTGAAGGCGCAGGCGCGGCGGTGCGAGTTCGTTGAGGATACGCGAGTCGAGTTGTTGCTCCAGCAAGGGCAAGAAGTTCGCTGCGGCGGTCTTCAGTTCGGCAAAGCTTTGCAGGCCACCCGCGAGTTCCCGAAGAAGCTGTTCCGGGTCGGGTGGCGCAAGTCCGGCGAACTCGGCGCGGGCCAACAGATCGTTGAGGGCATTCAGGTCGACGAAGCGTTCCAGACCAGCTTCGATCGCTTTGCGGGCGAGCAGTTCTGTGGCAGCCTCGGTCGGAGCGCCGCGCGATTCCTCAATGACCAGTTCGTCGTAGAGCAAAGCATTGACGGTATCGACGCGCTCGGCGGTGCGGTTCCACTCGACGGTGGTCTGCTCGCGAACATGATCCGGGAAGAGATCGAGAAGCCATTCAGGCTCGATGCGTGCAGTCATACGTATCAGCGGGAGTGGCTTGTCGCGCCGGTCTTCCGCATCGACCGCAAGCAAGAACGCATACGGCGGAGGATGGCCGGCCAGTTCGGCCGAGGCTCCAGTCGAGAGCAGCACCTGGTTACCGCTGCGCAGGCGACCCACGCGATCGGGAAAGCCCGCGAGCAGCGACAGCAAGAGGGCGTCGTCGTCATGCCGTGTCTGTGGAGGAGGCCGCGCGATCCGGCGCAGCTGTTCGATCTGCTGCTGCAGGCGAGCGTCGCGCGGTTGATCGATGGCGGCGAGCAGATCGGTAGACTCCATTCGCGTTCCCGAGGCGAGCAGGGCGGCGGCGACGCAGCCATCTTCGCCCACTCCGCGTTGGATGGCCTCGACCAGGATGCGGGAGAGGCGCGGAGGCAACGGATATCGTGCCAACTGCTGTGACATGGATGCTGTTGCGCCGAGCCGGTCGAGCAACGATTCGGCATGCTGCAGGGCGGCGGGAGGCGGTGCGTCGAGCCAATCGAGATCGGTGACTTGCATGGCGCGCAGGGCGAGGCAGAGCTGGGACAAATCGCTGCGCAGGATTTCCGGCGTGTCGTAGTCAGGGCGGCGGGAGTAATCCTCGACTGGATAGAGGCGGAGAACCGTGCCCGGCCCGGTGCGTCCGGCGCGTCCGGCGCGCTGGCGGGCAGACGCCTTGCTGATGCGAGCGACTTCTAGAGTAGGCAGGCCGGTCCAGGGTGAGTAAGTGGCAACCCGCGCCAGCCCGCTGTCGATCACGGCGGTAACACCTTCGACGGTGATGGAGCTTTCGGCGACGTTGGTGGCGAGAATGAGTTTGCGTTGCGCAGCGGGCGTAATCGCGCGATCCTGTTCGGCGGGAGACAAGTCGCCATGCAGCGGCAGCAGGAGAAGATCGGCGCGGCGGGCGATCGGTTCGCATTCCCGTTGGGCTCGGCGGATCTCCGCCGCACCGGGCAGGAAGGCGAGGATATCGCCAGCGTGTTTCTCCTTCAGGAGTAACTCGAGCGCGCTTCTCACCTGGATCTCCAGCGCGTGGGGAGAGTAGGGCAGGTGGCGGACGGATAGCTCGAAGAGCCTACCCTCCGATCGAAGGATCGGACAATCCCCGAGATACTTTGCTACGGGATCGGCTTCGAGCGTGGCCGACATGACGACGATGCGAAGCTCGGGACGGGTTTGCTGCAGACGCTTGAGCAGTGCGATGGCAAGATCGGTATCGAGGTGGCGCTCATGAAACTCGTCGAGAACGACGGCGTCGACGCCTCGAAGCAGCGGGTCGGTGAGCAGACGGCGGGTGAGAATGCCTTCGGTGACAAATCGCAGCCGGGTGCGCGGGCCGACTGCCTCTTCGAAGCGAACTTGATATCCGACGGTGTCGCCGACGCGCTCTCCCATTTCCAACGCAACGCGCCGGGCGGCGAGTCGTGCGGCGATGCGCCGAGGTTCGAGAACGATTACTTCTCCGCGCACGAGGTTCAGCAGCGCGGGTGGCACGCGGGTAGTTTTACCCGCGCCCGGCGCAGCTTCAATGACCAGGTTGGAGTGGCGCGACAGCGAATCGACGATCTGCGGCAGGAGGGCGTCGATGGGAAGAATGGAAGTCGGCGGCACTGCTGTCATCGGAACATGGGCAGGGTGCGTCGTCAATGTCGAGAGAAGGCAAAGCGCACGCCCGGCAGCATGCCTGAAAGAGGCACGGGCAATTGCGAGCTCATCCGCATTGGTGCAAGCCGCGGATGCGTTACGATGAGCGCGTGGGTTTGTCTGACGAACAACAACCGAAACTTCTGGCGATTGAGCATCTTTCGATCTGGTTTGGATCGCGTGAGACGACGCGTCCCGTAGTCACGGACGTAAGCCTGTCGATTGCGCCGGGCGAAGTACTTGGGCTGGTGGGCGAATCGGGTTCCGGAAAATCGGTGACCTCGCTGGCGATCCTGCGCCTGCTCGATCCTGCCGCGCAGGTCGAGGGCCGCATTCTCTTCGACGGAAGAGACCTGCTGCGGCTCGGGTCAGAGGAGATGCGGCAGTACCGAGGCCGGCAGATCGCGATGATCTTCCAGGAGCCGATGACTGCGCTGAATCCGGTGATGTCGGTCGGCGAGCAGATCGCGGAGGCGGTCCGCATCCATCACCCAGAGCGATCGCGGAGACAGGTGCGCGCCGATGTTCTTGAAGCGATGGAGGCGGTTGCGTTGCCCGAGCCGGTGCGCAGGTTTGGGGACTATCCACACCAGTTTTCCGGCGGGCAACGCCAGCGCATTCTGATCGCGATGGCCCTGGCGAATCGACCACGACTGTTGATCGCCGATGAGCCGACGACCGCGCTCGACGTTACCGTGCAGGCGCAAATCCTGGAGCTGCTGGCGGAGCTTGCGGCGGCAGTTCGGATTATCGATGCTGTTCATCTCGCATGACTTGGCCGTGGTGTCCCAGGTCGCGGATCGGGTCGCGGTGATGCGGCATGGAGTCTTCCTGGAGCAGGGCTCGCGGCAGCAGATCTTTCGGAATCCGCTGCATGCCTACACTCGCAGCCTGCTGGGAGCGGCTCCGTCGCTGGAAACGCCACTGGACCGCCCACTGGCCACGCTTAGTGGCGCAGCCGAGAGTGCGAGCGGGCAACTCGTGGAGGCCGGCGAGGGCCACTGGGTTCGGCGGTAAACGCGGGCCGCGAGTCTTCCGCGACAACAGCCTGGATTCGCTCGAATCCGCTGGCAGTGGATCAATTTGAAACCGACCCACTCCCAATCCGCTGGCCGGCTTGGAATCCCCGCGCATTGCGGATAGATTGGTCTATGGATCAGTTGTCTCCCGATGCGCGCCCTCATCCTCTCCGACATTCACGCGAACCTTGATGCACTGGACGCGGTGCTCGCGGCAGCCCCTGCCTGGGACATCGTCTGGAACCTCGGAGATATCGTCGGTTACGGTGCGAATCCCAACGAGGTAATCGATCGGGCGCGCGGGCTGGGGCAGGTATTTGTGCGCGGCAATCATGATCGCGCGTGCAGCGGGTTAATTTCGCTTGAGGATTTCAACCCGATTGCCAGCCGGGCGGCCAAATGGACGCAGGTGGTGCTGAGCGAAGAGCACATTGACTGGTTACAGCACCTGGCCCAGGGGCCGGTGATGCCGGATGGCCCGCAGGTAAGCTGCATGCACGGCTCGGTGATGGATGAGGACGAGTACGTCCTGTCGCTGCGAGATGCATGGGGGCCGCTGCACGAGATTCGCACACGCATCAACTTCTTCGGGCACACGCATCTTCAGGGTGGATTCGCCACTGACGGGGAGTCGCTGTTCAAGCTCAACCCGCATTATGCAGGGCGGAATGGCGCGGAGGAATACGAGATCCAGTTGCGTTCGAGCGCGCGCTATCTGATCAATCCCGGATCGGTGGGACAGCCGCGCGATCACGACTGGCGGGCAGCGTTCGCCATCTACGACGATGAGCAGATGACGGTGAGTTTCTGCCGGGTTCCGTATGACGTGCGGGCAGCACAGGAGCGAATTTTGCGGGCGGGATTGCCGGATCGGCTGGCGGCGCGGTTGAAAGAAGGGCGCTAGCAGCTAAGAAGCGGGCAGCAAGAATCCTGTCAGCTAAGAACCGGTCAGCTAAAAAGCGGTCGGTTAAAGGCCGGTCAGCGAAAGGCGGACCGAATGGCAGCTAGGGGAATTGCCGAAGCTTCCTGAAGACAAACAGACGTCAGGGCGACGGATTGAGATGGACCGTCGCCCTGAGGTGTGTCGCGGTTATTTGGCGGCTTCTGCTTCCGGCTGAACCACGACCTTCACGTGAGCCGTGACTTCGCGGTGCAGCTTGACCGGGATGAGGAAGTCTCCCAGAGACTTCAGCGGTTCTTCCAGCTGGATCTTGCGGCGATCGATATGGAAGCCCTTGGATTCGAGCTGCTGGGCGATGTCGCTCGAGGTGACGGAGCCAAACAGGTGTTCGTTCTCGCCGACCCGGCGTTCGAAGGTGAGGGTGACGGCATCGAGGAGCGCCAGCAGGCTTTCGGCCTCGGTCTTCTCTTTGGCCGAGCGGCGCACGGCAGAGGACTTCATCTGGTCGATAACCGCCTTATTGGCGGGGGTGGCTTCCATGGCGAGCTTCTTCGGCAGCAGGAAGTTGCGGCCATAGCCTTCGGCCACCTTCACCACGTCGCCGCGATGGCCGAGGTTGTTTACATCTTCTTTCAGAATCACTTCCATAACGAATCTCCCAAAACTCAAAGTGGCAGCGCGGCGGGCGAAGCGATCGCCGCGCCGGCGTGTGCCCGAACTAGAAGCGTGCGGCGAACGGCAGCAGAGCGATATTGCGAGCCTGCTTGATGGCGCGCGTGAGCCGCCGCTGGTGAGTGGTGCAGACGCCGGTCAAGCGGCGGGGCACGATCTTGCCGCGTTCGGCGACAAACTGCTGCAGCAGGCGTACGTCGCGGTAGGGAATGGCGTCAATCTTTTCCGTGCAGAACTTGCAGACCTTCTTGCGGCGGAAAAACTTGCGTCCGCCGCCGCCGGGACCACCTGCGGGGCGACCGCCCTGGCGGGGGCCGGAACTGGGAGGACCTGAGCTCTCGGGAGCCCGTGGTGTGCTGGTTTCGTCAGCCATCTTTTTCCTTCTTCCTTCTCTGCGCTCAGCCACTGTGGGCCGGCGCAGTATCGAATTCTTTAAGTTGAACCGGAGCGAAGTCGGCGAAAACATTGCCTGCCGCTCATCGGTGCGAGCAAAAACCTAGACGCTCGCGGGGGTAGCTTCGGGCGCCGCCGGAGCAGCGGCCTCGACCGGCGCGGCCGCAGGCGTTGGCGCAGGGGCAGGCGCGGCAGGAGGAGGAGCGACCGGCTGGGCGCTGAGCTTTTTGCGGCTGGCGCGCAGCGCGCGAACCTTGTCCAGGCGCTTCTCTTCCTCGTCCATGCGGACGGTGATGAACTTGATCACCGGCTCGGTGACGCGGAGGCGGCGTTCCACTTCCTTGACCAGGACGCCGTCGGCATCGATGGTGAGCAGGACGTAGTTGCCGTCGTTGAAGCGGCGAACGGTGTAGGCGAGCTTGCGGCGGCCGAGCTTCTCAGTAGAGCGAATGGCTCCGCCGCCATTGGTGACGGTGCCCTCGATTCCGGCGATGAGCTTGTCGAGATCCTCATCGAGCACGTCGGGCCGGACGATGAACATGACTTCGTAAAAACGTTGTACTGGCATTCCGTTTCTCTTTTCTGCGGACGGGTCAGGTCCGCGCGCCATCCGGTGTTCGCCACCGTGGCAGTTACTCAAAGCAAGTCACCCGCTGCCGGGCGACTGCCCTATTCCTCCGCCGGAGTGTTTGGCTCGCGGCGGTTAAACTCGTTCATTGCGGCGGCGACGCCCCGGGTAAGCAGGACCTCCACCGCGTTTGCTGCCCGATCCAGAACCCCGTCGAGCTCGACCAGTTCGGCCTTGCGAAACGGGGACAACAAATAATCCTTGCCACCGCGCCGCGAACCTTCCGCAGCGGCGGGTGCTACGCCAATCCGGATGCGCAGCCACTCTTCGGTGCCCAGCGCGCCGGAGATGGATTTGACTCCGTTATGGCCGCCGGAACTGCCCCGTTCGCGAACCCGGATCGTGCCGAGTGGCAGAGCCAACTCGTCGTAGATCACGATCAGATCGCGCTGCGGATCGGCGTCGAACTCCCTCACCAGCGCCTGCACGGACAAGCCGCTCAGGTTCATGAAGGTCTCCGGCTTGGCCAGAACCACTTCCCTGCCAGCTACCCGCGCGGTCGCCGTAAGTGCGCGGCAGCGCCGGTTGCTGATGACCGCTCCACACTGCTCGGCGATGCGGTCGATCGCCAGAAAACCTGCGTTATGCGGCGTGAACTGATACTCGATTCCGGGATTCCCCAGTCCGACGATCAGGATCACGCCTTGCGAATCTCGCGCTCGCTCCGTAGGCTCGGCCAAAGCTTACTTCTTGCCGCCCTTGCCCTTGTCCGCGGCTGGTGCGGCTGCAGCGTCCGGTGCATCCTGCTTGCCCTTCTTCACCACTTCGGGCTCGGCCGGGGTGGATGCGGCTGCAACTGCATCCGGCGTCTCAACCACTTCCTCGCGGATCGAGACGACGTGGGCTACGGTCGCGTCTTCGTCGGTCAGGAACTTGATCTTGCCTTCGTGGGGCAGATCGGCCACGCGAACCGAGTCGCCAATATTCAGGTTCGAAACGTCGACATCGATGTGGCTGGGGATGTCGCCGGGGAGGCACTCGATCTCGACTTCGCGGAGCACCTGGTCGAGGATGCCGCCCTGGAGCTTGACGCCCGAAGGTACGCCCATGAGCTGAATCGGAACCTCGACCTTGATGGCCTTGTCGAGGGCGATGCGCTTGAGGTCGACGTGAAGCAGCTTGCCCTTAATGGGCTCATACTGCCAGTCGACGATCATGGCCTTGGTCTGGGCGCTCGATCCGGAGATCTCCAGGTCGAAGATGGAGTTGTGGCCGGTTTCGGAATAGAGAATCCGCTGAATCTGCTTAGGATCGACTTCGATCGCAATCGCGTCCTGCTTCGCTCCGTACACAACGGCGGGGATCCTGCCCTGAACCCGCACGCGGCGAGCGGCATTCTTGTTGAACTTGCCCTCACGGGGCGTTGCTGCGACGACTTCCTGAGTAGCCATTTTTCCTTGTCCTTCGGGCACGGCATCCCAGCCGCTCCCTTTGCTCGCCGCTCTTGGTTCTGCGGCGGGTTAGGTGAAAACCCTGCGTCAGCTGAAGAGCGTGCTGACGCTGGTCTCCATGTGAATGCTCTCGATGGCGGCGGCCAAGCAGGCCGGCAATCGACAACACTTTAATCTTGGGCACGCTCTGTGCCTCTTCCTGCAGCGGTATCGAATTGGTGACGATGAGCCGCTCCAGTCTTGAATTTGCGATACGCTCGATCGCCTTGCCCGAAAGCACCGGATGCGTGGCGCACGCATACACCTTCGTGGCCCCGGCTTCGAGCAGTGCATCGACCGTTTTCACCAGCGTTCCCGCCGTATCGACGATGTCGTCGATGATCAGGCAGGTCCGTCCCGCAACATCACCGATGACGTTCATCACCTCGGTCACGTTGATGTCGGTGCGCCGCTTGTCGACAATCGCCATCGGCACACCCATCTTCTGCGCGAAGAAGCGCGCCCGTTCCACGCCTCCCGCATCCGGGGAAACGACCGTCATGTTCTGCAGCTTCAATTCCCGGAAGTAGCTCACCAGCACCGGGCTGGCAAACAAATGATCGACCGGGATATTGAAAAAGCCCTGGATCTGCGCTGCATGCAGATCCATGAAAAGCGCCCGGTTCGCACCGGCAGTTGTGAGCAGGTCAGCGACCAGCTTCGATGAAATCGCCACGCGCGGCCGGTCTTTCCGATCCTGCCGGGCATAGCCGTAATACGGAACCACCACGGTGATTCTTCCGGCCGACGCTCGTTTGAGGGCGTCGATCATGATCAGCAACTCCACCAGGTGCTGATCGACCGGATTGCAGGTCGGCTGCACGACGAACACGTCGACACCGCGCACATTCTCCAGCAGCTGGAAGTAAACCTCGCCATCGGAAAAGCGTTGCATCTTGGTCTCGCCGAGCGGGACGCCGATGTGTTTGCAGATTTCCTGGGCCAACTCGCGATTGGCCGAACCGCAGAAAACCTTGAACCGCTTATCTTCGCTCAACCGGCTCGGGCGTTTCCGCTCCGAGATGGGCTTGATGCGGGATGCACCGTCCAGTGTCTGCGTGTCCTGCACTGCGACAGGGGTCATCGTCTCGATCGTCGATTCACTCACAAGAACCTCCCAAGCTGGTTTGCGTTGGTTGTCCTGCATGTTTTCCCGGCCAGTTTCTGCCGGGGGCTAAAGATCGTGCTGTCCAACAATCTTATGGCTGGGCGACTAGGATTCGAACCTAGACAAGTGCCTCCAAAGGGCACTGTCCTACCGTTAGACGATCGCCCAGTAACCTAACCCGGTGCATGGAGTTTTCAGGCTTCCTGCACCATAGTGCCCCAGTACTCCGGGCGCGGCAACGTCTTTGTTCGAAAGGCGGTTACGCCGTGATCGAGGAGACGCTGATACGCCGCTTCGGCTGCCCCTGGCGTGGCGTACAGACCGAAGAGTGCAGAGCCGGAACCTGACAGCGCGGCGTAGAGCGACGACTGCTCCGGCGATTGGCTGGGAGAACCCGCAAGAATGCGCTTGATGTCACCGAGGGAGGGATACTGAGGAAAGACGACCTCTTCGAAGTCGTTTTCGATCCCGGTTCGGACAAGCGCGAGAAGGGTATTCTCGGCCAGGACTTCTCTCGAAGAGAAGACACCGGAGGAGTGAGGCTCTGCAAAGGCTGCAGCAAGAGACCGACTCAACCTATTCATCTTAAACAAAGCAGGGTCTTCGGTCAACGAAGCGGGGAAGGGATCGGGCAACAGGCCGGCGGGGTAACGGGGCGCTGCGTGGCGGGCGTCCCAATCGCGAAAGGCCTGCGGGGTGGAGACTCCGATGGCCGGGGCGGCGATGACGCATTCGGTCGCGGGCAGGTCCGGCAGCGGATAGACCTCTTCTCCGCGATTGAGGCCCAGCACGGTGCCTCCGATGAGGAACAGGGGCACATCGGAGCCGATCCGGGCTGCGATATGGAGGCGCTCCGAAGCGTCGAGCGGCGGTATGGAGTGTTGGCCGAGTTCGCGCTCGAGACCGATCAGCGCAGCGACCGCATTGGCAGAGCCGCCGCCGAGACCGCCGCGAACCGGGAGAGTTTTCTGAATGTGGATGCGGACCTCGGCATGAACGTGCAGCGCAGCCAGCGCGCTCTCGACCATGCGCCAGGCGGTGTTTTTGTTGTTGGGTGGCACGAACGGCGAGTTGCTGGTCAGCGAGATGCGGGTGTCACTCTGGCTCGGATGCGCTTCCACTGTGACCAGGTCGTGAAGTTCGAGCGTCTGGTAAAGCGTCGTGAGGGCGTGGTAGCCGTCGGGGCGAGCGGGGCCGATGGCGAGCCCTAGATTGATCTTGGAATGCGAACGAACGTGCGTGGACATGACGTCTGATTCTAAGCCCAAGGTTGCAATTTAGCCGGGCGCTGGGGAACACTTCAGAGAGACTGGCTTGCCGGCGAGTTCATGCGGCGCGCTTGGCCACCATGATCAACACGCCTTGATGGCGTTCGACAGGACCGATGTTGAAGCCGCACGACTCGATGTCCGCGATGAACTGGTTCATGTCTCCGCCATTGGCGTGCACTTCGCAGGCCAGCGCCTTGGTGATCGACAGGATCTTGCTGTCCTTCCGAAGCAGGCCAAATTCGCTGCCCTCAATGTCGCACTTGAGTACATCGATCTGTTCGATCCCGGCACGCTCGAGTAATTGATCTTCGGTGATCCATTCCGCGTCGCCATACTCCTCGCGATTCAACAGACCATGCGAAAGAGGCGTCGCCTTACCGATGAAGGCGCGCACGAGCGTGGCTCGTTCCAGGTAGCCTTCGTTCAAACCCACAGATTGCTTGAACAGCGAGTTGAGATGCCGGCTTGGCTCGACAGCGATGACGCGGGTGGTCGGCTGGGCGGAAAGAGCCATGTTGGTGAAGTTGCCGATGTTGGCGCCTATGTCGACGACCGTGTCGTGAGGCTTGATAGTCAGCCATCCATCCCGGAGATAGACATCTCGGACGTACATCTCGCGGATGCCATTCACTACCTGCGGACCCTTCACCTTGAAGGGAGACTTGCAGTGCTTCAGATGAATTTGAAATGGCCCGCTCGCCCATAGCGAGATCCGCGGGCTGCAAATTGCCGGACCGGGCCACCGATCTTGAAATGCGTGAGCACGTGAAAGAGCCAGCGCAGGGCCATGGCGGGTCCGCACACACGCATCGAGGCCCAGGAAATCCTTCGTGAGCTGATCCAGTTTTTTCATTCCGCAGGTCCTCACACGGAGAGTTTGATGCGATGGTTGGGGCCGGAGGATGTGGTCGCGCAGGTGTCCAGTCAAGGGCGCAATGCGCGCCTCGACTGAAATTGGGCGCAAACTGCAAGGGCACATCAGAAAGGGCCGCGGCCGCGAAAGACCACTCCCCATGACACTTGTCATCTCCGATGGGTGACACACTCCACTGGGATCAGAGCGGCGGCAGGCGCAAGCTGTCTCTCGTTGGCTGAAATATCCACCAGCCAAGTGGAGGTTGCGAATGGCGGCAGGCATGCTGATCGAAGCAGGAATCAACCACGAGCGTTTCCCGCGCAACGCGCAGGCTGCGGTTGCCGGACTCAGGGGCGTGACCAAGCAATACGGCGAGACCAAAGCGCTCAACAACCTTTCACTCCAACTGTATCCCGGCGAAGTTGTCGCGCTGCTGGGGCCGAACGGCGCAGGAAAGACGACGGCGGTGCGTTTGCTGCTCGGGCTTATCTCGCCGAACGCGGCTCGGCGAGCATTCTCGGGCGCGACCCACGCGATCCTGCATCGCGGACGCGGATTGGAGCGATGCTGCAGGTTTCGAGCGTGCCCGAGTCCCTGAGAGTGCGGGAGCATATCGACCTGTTCCGCAGCTACTATCCCAGTCCCTTGCCGGTGGCCGAGATTGTACGAATCGCCAAGCTGGGCGGGCTCGAAGATCGTCTTTTTGGCAAGCTCTCGGGCGGCCAGAGGCAGCGGGTTCTGTTTGGGCTGGCGCTGTGCGGCAATCCCGATTTGCTGGTGCTGGATGAGCCGACGGTGGGCATGGACATCGAGTCGCGCCGCGGGCTTTGGGATGAGGTTCGCGGACTGGCGGCGCGAGGCAAGACGGTGCTGCTGACGACGCACTACCTGGAAGAGGCCGACGCGCTGGCCAGCCGCGTGGTGGTGATCAACCAGGGCAAGGTGATTTCAGAAGGAACGCCGGCACAGATCAAGAGCCGCGTCTCCGGACGCAGAATTCGTTGCGTCACCGCACTCGATCCCTCGTTCCTGCGCGAGTTGCCGACGGTGACCGATGTTCAGGAAGATCGCGAGGCGATGATCGTAACCACCTCGCAATCCCGAGAAGGTGATCGCGGAGATGCTCAGCCGCGATGAGTCGCTGCACGATCTCGAGATTTCGAGTGCCGGACTTGAAGACGCCTTTCTGCAACTGACGCGCGCCGACGACCAGGCCGCCAACTAACCCAACCAGTGAAGGAGAGACTGCTATGACCTCTGCCGTTCTGACCGACCAGTCCCGTTTCGCTGAGCTTGGATCGACGACCGATGTCTATGTTAAAGAAGCGAAGTATGAATTTCTGAAGCTGCTGCGGATGAAGGCGTTTTCGCTCTCAGTCATCGGCTTTCCAGTGATGTTCTACCTGATCTTTGGAGTGAGCATGGGGCATCAGGGGCCGGCAATTTCAACTTCGCCAAGTACCTGCTGGCCAGCTACAGCTGCTTCGGCCTGATCGGCGCATCGCTGTTCGGCGTCGGCGTGGGTCTGGCCAACGAGCGCGCACACGGATGGCTGGAGGTGAAGCAGGCCAGCCCGATGCCGCCGATGGCGTATCTGCTGGCGAAGCTGCTCAGTGCAGTTGCCTTCGGCATGATCATCGTGGCCTTGCTGGTGGCCCTCGGGAGTCACGCTGGCTGGTGTGCATATCAGCGCGATGGAAGTTGTGAAGCTGATGGGCATCACGATCTGCGGAGCGATTCCGTTTGCGACGATGGGTTTGTTTCTGGCTCTGCTTGTGCCGGCGAATGCCGCTCCGGGCATCGTGAACATGATCTATCTGCCCATGTCGTTCGCGTCGGGCCTGTGGATGCCCATCGAGGCACTGCCGCACTGGCTGGCGAAAGATTGCGCCGATGCTGCCGACGTATCACTTCGCCCAGCTGGCACTGAACGTGGTGGGGTACGCGCGGCCGGGATCGATGACGCACGCATTGGGAGGCACTGGCCGGATTCACGCTGCTGCTGCTGGGTGCAAGCTGGCTGGAGTTCAGCCGCGTCGCCTCGCGCTCGTAGCAGGTATGGAAAGCAAAGCTCCGGCGGGAGAAGCCTGCCTGCCGGAGTAAGCTAAACTCATCTATTCAGGAGTAGCCATGACGTACCGCAGCAAAGATAAATCGCGCGAATCGGCGAGTGCTCTCGGCTGGGGGCTGGGTTCGGTTCGTGTGGCTGCTCTATACGGCCTTCTTCTTTATTGAACCGATCAAACGTAACCAACTCGGATACTGGATTGAGTTTTCCCTGGCCTTCGTCATTTTCCTGGCGCTCTATTTTGGAATTGACTATGTGAGACGGCCGTTGCAACTAGCCATGATCGGGGCGATGTTCCTGGAAGGGCTGCTGTATGTGCCGCGCAATCCGGGAGCCATCGGCATCTTCATCTATGCGGCCGCGTTCCTACCGTTTTACATCGAGTACGGCCCGCTGGTGCTGGCGATCTTCGGTGGAGCGGTGACTGCCATCGCGATCGAGGCATGGTTGCTGCACCTCACGGTCTGGGCGTGGATGCCGGTAATCTTCATCGCACTGGTCGTCGGCATCAGCAACATGGGATTCGCACAAGGCAAGCGTGCACACATCAAGTTGCGAATGGCGCAGGAAGAGGTAGAGCACCTGGCCAAACTGGCGGAGCGGGAGCGAATCTCACGGGACCTGCACGACGTGCTGGGGCATACGCTGTCGGTCATCGTGCTGAAGTCGGAGTTGGCGGGACGATTGCTGGCTCGGGATCCGGATCGTTCGGCGCGGGAGATGGCCGACGTGGAGCAGATTGCCCGGAAGGCTCTTGCCGAAGTACGGGAGGCGATTGGCGGCTATCGCGCAGAAGGGCTGACAGCCGAAATCGAGCGCGCGCAACGGACGCTGGATGCGGCGGGCGTGCGGCTCACCTGCGACTCCGACCCTCCCAAGCTGAATCCCGCGGAGGAGACGGTGCTCTCCCTTATTGTGCGTGAAGCCGTTACGAATATCGTTCGCCACGCGCACGCCACCAGCGCGATGCTCACCTTCGATTCACACCCGGACCGCTGCTCCATGATCGTCGCCGACGATGGGCGGGGCGGTGTTCGCGCAGAGGGCAATGGTCTGCGCGGAATACGCGAGCGGATCGAGGCGCTGGGCGGCCAGTTCTCACTCGATGCGGTGCGAGGAACGCGGCTGGTGATCGATCTGCCTACGGTCAAAGCGAAGTCCGTCTCCTGTGAATAAGAAGATTCAAGTCGTGATCGCTGAAGACCAGGCGATGGTGCTGGGCGCGCTGGCTGCGCTGCTCGAGACAGAGACTGACATCGCCGTGATCGGCAAGGCCGGAAATGGTCGCGACGCATTGGCCACTGTAGCGCGGTGCAAGCCGGACATTCTGGTCACCGATATCGAAATGCCGGAGATGACGGGACTGACGCTGGCGGCCGAGGTGCGGGAGCGCTATCCGCAGACGCGAGTCATCATTCTCACTACGTTTGCACGGCCGGGCTATCTGCGCCGCGCCCTCGATGCAGGCGCGCAGGGCTATCTGCTGAAAGACCGCCCTGCCGCCGAACTCTCCGAAGCAGTACGTCGCGTGCATCGCGGGTTGCGCGTGGTCGATCCGCAACTTGCGGCCGAGGCGTGGGGCACGGTGCAGGACCCGCTGACCGATCGCGAGCGCCAGATTCTGTGGCGGGCGGGCGATGGAAATACTTCGCTTGAGATCGCGACAGAGCTAGGCTTGTCAGAAGGTACGGTACGAAACTACCTGTCAGAGGCGATCAGCAAAGTGGGAGCCTCAAATCGCGTCGAAGCCGCACGCATCGCGCGCACCAAGGGCTGGCTCTGACCCCAGTCCTCATGCAGGTGCCAGCGTTATTCACAGTCCATTCATCATCGCGGCCATAGACTTTGTCCAGGTGCAAAAGCGTACGCGCGGAGTTTTGGGCTGCGCAGGCCGTTGCACGGGAAAGTTGCCTGTAGAATCACGTTTGGAGATCCGGTAGGTGTATGGCGAAGGTCGTTGGGTTTTATTGATTGCGAGTGAGGTGGGTGGCACCGATTCCGTCTCCGACCGCGCCATGGAGCGGCTTTGGTCCGCAATTTCAGAAGAGGGCTATGAGGTCGTCCGCACCTCGACGCCGGAAGATGGCCTCTCCCTGGTCACGTCCGATCCGTCGTACAGCGCCATCCTGCTGGACTGGGACCTCGAAGGCGAAAACCAGTTCGATGAGCGCGCCGCGCTGAAGATCCTTCGCGCCGTGCGCCGCCGCAACAAAAAGATCCCCATCTTCCTCATCGCCGACCGCACCCTCGTCAGCGAGCTTCCGCTCGAAGTCGTCAAGCAGGTGCACGAGTACATCCACCTCTTCGGCGACACGCCCGGCCTTCATCGCCAACCGCGTCGACTTCGCCGTCGAGCGCTACCACGAGCAGCTGCTCCCGCCCTACTTCCGCGAGCTGAAGAAGTACACCGACCAGGGCGCCTATTCCTGGGACGCGCCCGGCCACATGGGCGGCGTCGCCTTCCTCAAGCACCCCGTCGGCATGGAGTTCCACCGCTTCTTCGGCGAAAACCTCATGCGCTCCGACCTCGGCATCTCGACCGCGCCGCTCGGCTCCTGGCTCGATCACCTCGGGCCTCCGGGCGAATCCGAGCGCAACGCCGCCCGCATCTTCGGCGCCGACTGGACCTTCTACGTCCTCGGCGGCTCCTCCACCTCCAACCAGATCGTCGGCCACGGCGTCATCGCGCAGGACGACATCGTCCTCGCCGACGCCAACTGCCACAAATCCATCTGCCACTCGCTCACCGTCACCGGCGCGCGGCCGGTCTACTTCAAGCCCACGCGCAACGGCTACGGCATGATCGGCCTCGTGCCGCTCAAGCGCTTCAGCCCGGAGCACATCCGAGGACCTGATCGCGAAGAGCCCGTTCACCGCCGAGCGCCGTCTCCAAAGAGCCCACCTACGCCGTCGTGACCAACTCCACCTACGACGGCCTCTGCTACGACGTGAACCGCGTCGTCACCGAGCTTGCCAAGACCGTCCCGCGCATTCACTTCGACGAAGCCTGGTACGCCTACGCCAAGTTCCACCAGATCTACCACGGGCCGCTTCGCCATGGGCGTTCCCGACGACATGCCCGACCGCCCCGCCATCTTCGCCGTGCAGTCCACGCACAAGATGCTCGCTGCCTTCTCCATGGCCTCGATGGTTCACGTCAAGCTGAGCCCGCGCGCGCCGCTCGACTTCGACCAGTTCAACGAGTCGTTCATGATGCACGGCACGACGTCGCCGTTCTATCCGCTGATCGCGTCGCTCGACGTAGCCGCCGCCATGATGGACGAGCCCGCCGGCCCCACCCTGATGAACGAGACCCTGCAGGACGCCATCAGCTTCCGCAAGGCCATGTCCTCGATCGCCCACCGCCTGCGCGCCGCGGCAGACGGCGATGGCTGGTTCTTCCGCCTCTTTCAGCCCGAGCACGTCTTCGACCCGCTCGACGGACAGACAGCTACCTGCTCGAAGAAGCCCCCGATGGCCTGCTCACCAACCGCTCCAGCTGCTGGACGCTCAAGCCGGGCGAAGACTGGCACGGCTTCCAGGACGAAGACATCGCCGACGACTACTGCATGCTCGACCCCGACCAAGGTCACCATCCTCATGCCCGGGCGTCAACGCGCAGGGCGTGCGTCAGCGAGTGGGGCATCCCCGCGGCGATCCTCACCGAGTTCCTCGACGGCCGCCGCGTCGAGATCGCCCGCACCGGCGACTACACCGTCCTCGTCCTCTTCTCCGTCGGCACCTCCAAAGGCAAGTGGGGCAGCCTGCTCGAAAACCTCTTCGAGTTCAAACGCCTCTACGACACCGAAGCCTCCGCTCGAAGAGGCCCTGCCTGAGCTCGTCTCCAAGTATCCCGCACCGCTATCGCAACGTGACCCTGCAAAGAGCTCTCAGCGACGAGATGCACGCCGCAATGGTCCAGCTGAATCTCTGCCGGCCTGGTCAATGAAGCCTGCGACGAAGACTTCGACCCGGTCCTCACCCCCGCGCAGACGTATCAGAAGCTGCTACGCAACGGGACGGAGAAGGTCCGCTTCACCGAGATGGCCGGCCGCATCGCCGCCGTCATGCTCGTTCCCTACCCTCCGGGCATCCCCATGTCGCATGCCCGGCGAACGGCTCGGCGGCGCCGAAAGCCCCGTCATCAAACTCATCCTCGCCATGGAAGAGTTCGGCAAGCGCTTCCCCGGCTTCGAGCGCGAGGTTCACGGCATCGAGGTCGACGCGGAGGGCGACTACTGGATGCGCGGGGTGATTGAAGAACAAGGGGAGCCCAAGCAACACTCGGCCCGGCATAGGCCTCCGACCTCCGCGCCGCCGGTCAAAAAGCGTCGTAATGGAATCAAGCCGCTGCGCATGACCGAATAAGAGGATCAACAGCCGAGAGAGACCTGCCCTGATCTGCTGAAGGCGGCGTTGCGTTCTGGGATGACACGGCGAGCAGCGCGTGCAAGGATGATGGACTACGAGGTGACGTATGCAGGATGCCTGGCCCGCATTACCCTGGCAGGAGTGGCAAGATACGGCAGAGACGCTCCACATGTGGATGCAGATTGTCGGCAAGACCAAGCTCGCGTTGACCCCGCTGCGAAACCACTGGTGGAACGTGACGTTTTTCGTTTCGCCACGCGGTCTGACAACCGGCTCCATTCCGTACGACGACTCTCCATTCGAAATGGAGTTTGATTTTCTCGATCATCGGCTGCTGTTTCTCTCCAGCACGGGAAAGACGGCAGCGCTCAGCTTCAAGCCACAGTCGGTGGCGTCTTTCTATCGCGACTACCTTGGGGTGTTGAAGGAGCTGGAAATCGACGCACGCATCTGGACAACACCGGTAGAGATTCCGAATCCGATTCCATTCGAGCAGGATGAGCAGCACAAGAGCTACGACCCGGAGTATGCGGCGCGTTTCTGGCGCGTCCTGCAACGCTGCGATTCGGTGTTTCGCCGCTTTCAGGTGCCCTTCCTGGGTAAGACAAGTCCGATTCACTTTTTCTGGGGCAGTATGGATCTGGCGGTCACCCGGTTTTCCGGGAGGCCCGCCCCACCGCGCGATGGTGCGGACCGGATCACACAGGAGGCCTATTCGCACGAGGTGATCAGCGCGGGATTCTGGCCGGGGAACGGGTTTGGCGAAGCTGCGTTTTACTGCTATGCAGCGCCAGAGCCGGCGGGTCTGGCACAGCGCAGCATCGCGCCGGGGAAGGCGTTTTACAGCGATCAGCTGAAGGAATTTCTTTGCAAGTATGAGGACGTGCGCACGGCTGCTTCGCCCGAAGAAGACCTGCTTCGTTTTCTCGAGAGCAGCTACACGACCGCGGCGGATCTTGCCGGCTGGGACCGCGCCGCGCTGGAGCGAACGCAACATCCCGCAGCATTGGTGAGGGACGTAGAGGTTTCGCGAACACGCGTTTGCGCCTGCCTGCAGCCGGTCGTCACCCGACCCTATACCGGAATTGTGCGGCTCTGTGTGGCGGCTGACCTGATACCTTTGAAGTGTTATGCATGAGATAGGAAGCGCGCTGCAGATACGCCAGCGAGTGGCGTCGGCCCAACGCATCGTGATCAAGGTAGGGACCAACGTCATCATGCGCGATGACGGCGCGCCGGCCGTTGGCCTGGTGTATGGGCTGGTCGAAGCAGCGGTCAACATCCTGCGCAGCGGCAAGCAGGTGCTGCTGGTTTCGTCGGGCGCGATCGGACTCGGTGCGAAGTGCCTGCAGCTGGAGAAATCGCCCTCGGAACTTGCGCTGAAACAGGCCTGCGCGGCCATCGGCCAGAGCCGCCTGATGACGCTCTACGAAGATGCGTTTCGGCATTTCGATGTAATCACCGCTCAGATTTTGCTTACGGAAGAAGACTTCCTCGATCCGTACGGGACTTAAATTTGCATGCCACACTGGCGACGCTGCTGAAGCTAGGTGTAGTTCCGATTATTAATGAGAACGATTCGGTATCTACGTTGGAGCTCGATCGCCCGGATCATGTGGGCGGCAGTACGCGCGTCTTCGGCGACAACGACAAGCTCTCTGCGCTGGTGCTGACCAAGGTCGATGCGGATCTGTTGATCCTGCTATCGGATGTGAATGGGTTGTATACGGATCATCCGAACGAAGAGGGAGCGGCGTTGGTTCCCCAGGTTGAGGAGATTACGCCCGACCTGGTGGCGTATGCCAAGGCTGGACGGGCCCGCGGACGCGGCGGCATGGCAACCAAGATCGAGGCTGCGCGAATCGTGGTCGAGGCGGGCAAGATTGCGGTGATTACCAACGGACGAATTCCTGGAGTCGTGGAACGTATCTGTGCTGGTGACGATATTGGAACAGTGTTTCATCCTGCCAGTGTGCGGAGCGAGGCATGAACGCCGAGGTAGCCCAGATCGCGCAGGCTGCGAAGAAGTCCAGCCGCCGGCTGGCGGCTGCGTCCACATCTGAAAAAAATGACGCACTTACCAGGATCGCGGCGAAGCTGGAGTTGCACGCCCCAGAGATGCTGGCCGCAAACGCAGAGGATGTAAAAGCTGCCGAGGCGCTGGTCGCAAAGGGCGAACTGTCGCGGGCTCTGTTTCAGCGGCTGACGCTCAACGAAGACAAGCTGAGGACGATGGTTGAAGGCGTGCTCGCGGTGCGCGAATTGGCCGACCCGGCGGGGCAAGTTCTCGACCGCACGATTCTCGATGACGGGCTGGTGCTCAAGAAGATCAGTTGTCCGCTCGGCGTGCTGGCCGTGATCTTCGAGGCTAGGCCCGATGCGATCACGCAGATCAGCGCGCTGGCCATCAAGTCAGGCAACGCGGTCTTGTTGAAAGGTGGAAAGGAAGTGGAGCGCACGATGGGCGCGCTGCTCGCCGCGATTCGAGACGGTCTGGCGGAAACAGCGATCCCCGACGATGCGGTCTGCGGCGTGTATGGGCGCGAAGCGGTGCAGGCGTTGTTGGGGATGACAGGGACCATCGACCTGGTGATTCCGCGCGGCTCGAATGCCCTGGTGCAGCATATTCAAAACAACACGCAGATTCCCGTGCTCGGACACGCCGATGGCGTTTGCCACATCTACGTGGATGCAGCGGCTGACCTCGCACATGGCCATTGACATTGTGGTCGACAGCAAGATCCAGTATCCAGCGGCGTGCAACGCCGTGGAGACGGTGCTGGTGCATTCCGGAATTGCGGCGGAGTTTCTTCCCGAAGTCCATCGTGCGTTGAAGGAGAAGGGCGTGCGGGTTCGTGGATCGGCGCGGGTCAGAGCCATACTGCCGGATGTGGAGCTTGTCGGAGACGAGGAGTGGCACACCGAGTATTCAGACCTGGTGCTGGCCATCGAATTGGTTGCAGATGTGGACGCGGCGATGGAGCACATCGAGAAGCATGGCTCCCATCACACCGAGGCGATCGTGACGGCGATGCCGAGACCGCGCGGCGGTTTCTGAACGAGGTGGATTCCGCAGGTGTGTACCATAACTGCTCGACGCGATTTGCGGATGGATTTCGATACGGGTTTGGCGCCGAAGTCGGCGTCAGCACGAGCAAGCTACACGCTCGCGGCCCGGTCGGACTTGAGGGCCTGGTGACCTACAAGTACCAGTTGGAAGGGTCGGGACAGTTGGTCCGCGATTATGTCGGGCGAGATGCTCGTAACTTCCGGCACGAGCATCTCTGAGTCGACTTTCCAATCGACTTCGATATCCTCTCTTAGTAATCCCGCATTTGTTTTTACTCTCCCCGCTCGCCTTATCTAGGCACGACAGGCAAATCGAGCGAGGATGGGTGTGCAGCGTCGTGCAAAATGCTATTCGTAGCTTGCACTGTTGCTTGACTTTCCGCGGCGCTCTTTCCAGTGTTCAGATTGCGATCGAACCGCGGGAAAGTTGCTGCTGCGACACCTCGACGCGGATTTTGTGACCCTTGAGGAAGACGTTGCTGGTCGACCACATGTCGATCTTGTACTCGTATATCTGTTCCAGGCGTCGATGCGGCTTCGCCTTCGGTCGTGCGATTCGCGGTAGCGGGCGCGCAGAATGCCTTCGGTGAGGTTCTGCGCAAATCCGTTCGGCCACACATCGACCAGCTTGGCAGTGAAGTCCGTGTCTACCGCCGACGACTTGGCATAGAGGTCCAGCTTGACCGGGCCGGTGACTTCCATGTCCTGCTCGAGCGGCGCGGTGGAGTAGACCAGCACGTCGGCCGCGCTTCTCGACGTCGCTCTGATCGCGCGGCCCGGCGGCCAGGTGCTGCGGATCGCAGCAAAGCGGCCCGCCAACGGTTGGCACCGGGATTCGCTGGATCGTAGACGTAACTGTCTGCGGGCTCGTTCTTCGCCGTAGCCGTGGTGAAGCGCTCCATCGCCGGAAGCGGTGTTGGCTTTGCCGCTGGAATGCAGGAAGTATCGAGTCTCTTTGGCGCGTTCAAGCGGCCAGCTCATCCTCATAGCGCCACTTGTTCTCGCCCATCACGAAGAGCTTTACTGGCTTGTCGGTCGCGAATTCGTTCTGCTTGCCTTGGAAGAGATACTCGTACCACGCCAGCGTGACGCCATTTTCGTCGAACTGGCGCGCTGCGGGCCCGAAATCGATGGTGCCGACCGTGCCGCGCGCCAGCCGGAGTGGCCGCCGATCGCGACCAGCAAACGCTGACCCTTGCGCGCGCCGCTTCGTTGCCGGCCCGTTCTGCAGACCGACATAGTTGCGCAGCGAACCCCCTTGAAAGATGTCGTACCACGCCGCAATCGTCAGCGCAGGAACCTGGATGTTGGCGTATTGCTCGTCGATGGCCCACTGCTTCCAATAGCTGTCGTAGGCGGGATGAGCGAGCCAATCGAGGAAGTAAGGCGCGAACCGCGCCGTCCAACTGGTGCGGATCCGCGATCCGACTGCATGTTGTAGAGCGGATACTTCTTCAGCGGCAGTACCGTGCTGCCGGCAACCGCATTGCTGTCCGTCGCGTGACGGCGCGATTCGACCGTGTCCTGCGCCAGCCCGGAGGTCCACGATTCGTTGAACCACTGCTCGAAGGCGCCGCCCTGGTAGGTCCAGTTCTCGTGATAATTGCTGGCCGTGACGACCGGGCAAATGCCTGCCAGATGGGGAGGATGTCCGATGGCCGCGAGCATTTGCGTGGCGCCCACATACGATCCGCCGAACATACCGACTTTGCCGTTCGAGCCGGGCAGCGCCGCGGCCCATTCCACGGTGTCGTAGCCATCATCGCTCTCATGCTTGAAGGGTACCACTCGCC
Source organism: uncultured Acidobacteriaceae bacterium (assembly GCA_963748555.1). Classification (GTDB taxonomy): domain Bacteria; phylum Acidobacteriota; class Terriglobia; order Terriglobales; family Acidobacteriaceae; genus CAWKKW01. The sequence goes on along the minus strand of CAVVJK010000013.1, from coordinate 23,182 downwards.
CTCGGATTCGTATCGCCCGCGCACGTCCTGCACGACCACCATGAATCCGCGCAGCCACGGCCGCCGGCCGAATTCCGCCGCGTTGTCCTTGTTGTAAGGGGTGCGCTGCAGCAGCACCGGGAACGCTGCCTTCGCCGGCCGGGCGATACATGTCGGCGCGCAGAGTCACGCCGTCGCGAGTCTTCATGGCAACGTTCCGCTCGATAGACAGCGGTGCCGACTGCTGGCTCCGACCGGCACTGGAGAAGACGAAGGTGCACGCTAGAACGAGCAAAAGCACGGAGTGTACAGGCTTGTTCAACATGCAGGCATCCTCTACAAAAGAGAGGCCGATGTGCAAGCGAAAACATGACCTGGGGTGGGACGGATGGCGAGGCATTCTGGCATAGGATGGGGTGCGGGTGTGTAGTATGGAGGCACCCTGTACCCGATGCAAACACTCCTCGGCAGCCTCCGTTTGCTTCAGACGATCGCTCTGGGTTTGAGTGTCGCGATAGTGCCCGCGGCTGGAGCGCTCGATCCGCAGCGCACCTTGAACCAATACGGTCATCAGTCCTGGCAGACGGACAGTGGTCTTCCGCAAAACACCGTACATGCGGTGCTGCAGACTCGGATGGATTTATCTGGCTGGCTACCGAAGGCGGGTTGGTCCGCTTCGACGGCGTTCAGTTTGTGGTCTACGACGCGGGCAGAGTGCCGGCACGGCGAAGCTGCGCAGCAATTCCGTCAACAGCCTTTTCGAAGACCGGTCTGGCGCGCTTTGGATTGCAACAGCGAACGGACTCACCCGCCGCCGGGGTGTCCAGTTCAACACCTTTACCGAGGAACAGGGCCTGCCGAGCAACAGCGTGTGGTCGGTCTTTCAGGATCGCGCTGGAACCGTGTGGGCGCTTACGTCGGCGGGACTGGCGTCGTTCGGCGGAGAGCACTTCCGCGGCTACCGATCGACGCTGGGCTGTCCAGCAGCAGCAGCATTGCAGAGGCCGCGGATGGAACGCTTTGGATCTCCACCGATGCGGGCGTGGCGAAACTGAAAGGTGGGCAACTGACCGAAGGCGCGGCCGATTCAGGTCGTCGAGGTGCAGGCACTGTGTACCAGCCGCGATGGACGTGTGTGGATGGGAACCCGGGCCGGCTTGCGCGTGCTTCAGGCAGGCAAGGGGACGTTGTTCGTGCAAATGCGCAGGGGCTGCCCACGAGCAGATCACCGCCCTGATGGCAGACGCCGAGGGGCGAGTCTGGATCGGCACAGCCAGCGGCCTGGTAGTGGAAGAGAACGGCCGGGTCCACAATTGGCGTGAAGGAAGGACTGCCGGGAGATCGCATTGAGACCCTCTACGCAGATCGCGAGGGCGGCGTTTGGATCAGCACCAGTCGCGGGCTGGCACGCATGCTCCATGGAGACCTGGAAGCCTTCACTTCGAATAACGGGCTCAGCAGCGACCTGGTGCTTTCGATGTTTGAGGATCGCGAAGGCAGTATGTGGCTGGGCACGGAGACCGGCGGCCTCAACATCTTGCGGGATCAGAAGTTCACCAGCTATTCGGTCGCGACGGTTTGACGGATGACTTGGTCAGCGGCGGTCTTCGAGGATGCGAAAAGGCACGTTATGGATCGGCACCAGCGGCGGTGGGCTAAACCGCCTGCAAATGGGACCGTCACGGCAGTCTCACGAGCTGCGAATGGGCTGCCGAGCAATATTATCCTTGCGCTGGCTGATGATCCGTCAGGCGACTTGTGGGTAGGCACGCCCGACGGATTGGCGCGAATACAGGATCGCAAAATCACCACGCTGACCTCAGCGGATGGCCTGGCAGATGATTTTGTCCGCTCGCTTTACGCCTCGAGGGATGGCTCGCTTTGGATCGGGACTCGGCGCGGACTGTCTCATCTGCAGAACGGCATGTTCACCACCTACACGCGCATGGATGGGCTGGGCAGCGACCTGGTGGGCGCGCTGCTTGAGGACCGGCACGGCACATTGTGGATCGGCACGCTGGGCGGTCTGAGCCGGCTGAGCGAGGGCAAGTTTGCCACGCTGACCATCCGCGATGGTCTAACCAGCAACGTGGTGACGGCGCTGCACGAGCACGCCGAGGGAACTTTGTGGATCGGCACCAACGGTGGAGGTCTGAACCGGCTGCGGCAAGGAGTTCTCGCCTCCTATCCGGGCGCGAAGACCGGTCTGCCCGACAACGTGTACGGCATTCTCGAAGACGCCGCGGGGCGTCTATGGCTGAGTTCCAACAAGGGCGTCTTTCGGGTATCGCACCAGGACTTGGATAGCTTCGCCAGCGGATCGCTGCATACCATCACGCCAGCAGTTTTCGGCACAGCCGACGGCATGCGCATCAGCGAGGCCTCAAGTGGCGGACATCCGGCCGCGTGGAGGTTGAGGAACGGTTCGCTGGCCTTTGCGACGTTAAAAGGCGTAGCGTTATCGATCCCGAACACGCGCCGACAAATTCGCTGCCACCGCAAGTGGTCATCGAGCAGCTTACGGTTGACGATCAGCCGCTCCACCGACAGATTCGCTCTCCATTCCGCCCGGACATGGCCGCCTCTCCATCCAATATGCCGGCCTGAGCTTTGTCGCGCCGCAAAAAGTTCGGTACAGCTTCAAGCTCGAGGTTTTGACCGCGGCTGGGTGGAGGCTGGCGGGCGGCGCACCGCCTACTATACGAATATTCCGCCGGGCCGTTACACTTTCCGGGTCCTCGCCTGCAACAACGACGGAGTATGGACTGAGAGTGCGGCTACCGATCTGCGTTTCAAGCGTCCGCATTTCTATCAGACGTGGCTGTTTGATCTGCTGATGCTTATCTCTCTGCTGGTGTTGCGCGCTATCCTGGTCTATTACCGCCGGATGCGCGGGTTGAGTCGCAGTTCAATGCGGTGCTGGCCGAGCGCAGCCGCATCGCGCGCGAGATCCACGACACGCTTGCGCAAGGCCTGGTGGGAATTTCCGTGCAGCTTGAGCTGGTCTCGAGGTTGCTCGACCTCTTCGGCCGAATCGGCAAAAGAGCACCTCGATCAAGCCCGAATCCTGGTGCGCAACAGCCTGACCGAAGCTCGCAGCTCGATCTGGGATCTGCGTTCCCAGAGCGTGGCCAGGGCGAAGACCTGGCCACTCGACTTGACGGCCATGGCAACTCGAGCCACAGCCTCCACTTCGATCAAAACTCAATCGAAAGTTGGAGGCGCATACCGGCCCCTGCCTGCGAGAGTAGAGTCAGAGTTGTTGAGAATCGCGCAGGAAGCAGTGACCAACGCGGTGCGGCATGCAAATCCGCGCCATATCTCCCTGGAATTGCGCTTTGCGGTCCGCCAATTGCGGTTGACGATTGAGGACGACGGCTGCGGATTTTCGGGACAGCCTCATCCGAAGTCCTCCGGACCCGAGGGCATTTTGGCCTGACCGGGATGCGGGAACGGGCCGCCGAAATTGGCGGCACGCTGACGCTGGACAGCGCGCCCGGAGAAGGTACTCGGGTGTCTGTGGAAGTATCTCTCGACTAAAGCCGCAAAGGCTGGGGACGACAAATGGCGAGGCCATTCGGATTCTGGTCGTGGATGATCATCATGTTGTGAGGCAGGGATTGGTGGCGCTGATCAAGACAGTGCCCACACTGGACGTCGTTGCCGAGGCATCGGACGGAAAGCAGGCGGTCGCGCTCTTTCGGCAGCATCAGCCGGATGTGACGTTGATGGACTTGCGATTGCCGGTGATGAACGGAGTCGAGGCGATCACGAGATCCGGCACGAGTTTCCGGCGGCGCGCATCATTGTCCTTACTACCTTTGATGGTGACGAAGATATCTACCGGGCGTTGCAGGCAGGGGCCCGCGGATATTTGTTGAAAGGTATGGATAGCGATGAGCTGATGGAGGCGATTCGGGCGGTGCATGCCGGCAAGTCGCGCATCCCGGCGTTTGTGGCCGAGCGGCTGGCCGGGCGCATGGGCGGTCCAGCGCTGACGGGGCGCGAACTGGATGTGCTGAAGCAGATCGTCGCGGGCATGAGCAACAAGGAGATCGGGAACGTGCTGAACATCTCGGAGGCTACGGTGAAGACGCACATCAACAGCCTGCTCAGCAAACTGGGCGTAACCGACCGCACACAAGCCGCGACTACTGCATTGCAGCGCGGCATCGTCCACATGGATTAGACACTGTAAAATAGGAAATTGTGAATCGAATAATACATCGTTGTTTTGTTCTGCTGATCGTTTTGTTTTGTGTTCCGCTTTCCGGCCAGGAGACCCGCTCTGCCGGATGGCGCTCGGCCACGGAGCGGGAATTGAAGGCGCTGATTCCGCCCCGAGCGCCCGTTGAGAAAGAACGCATTGAGACCGAATTGCGAACTGCTTCCGGCATCACCGACGGCAAGGGCAGATTTGTGTTCAGGAGTGGTACTGATTACAGCGGGATATTCGGCCGAGGGCAAGTATTCACATTTCTTTATGACGCAGGCGCCAGTTCGCATTGGCGACGTGACCCTGGCGCCGGGACAATATGATCGGGTGGCAACACCAGGAAGATTCACTGACCGTGCGGTTTTATGAGGCATCCTCGGGCAAACCGGTGCGCACGGTGGAGGCGACAAGAAATGGTTCGATCAACCGGGTTGAGTCGTTTCGGATTTACCCGCCGGGAGAGAAATATTTCATCCAGATTGGCCGCTTTACCTTTGGCTATCAGGTCCGCGAATAGTCTGCAGTGCGCCGCGAGATCTGCTTTCAATAGAAGCGGGCCTGCCTTTGCTCCAGTAACAGCTTCAATCGGAGCTGCCGGCGTTCTGAGCGGGCTCCGCGGCGGTGCGCACCACTGGGAGGATCGACGACTTGACCTTCATCTTCAGACCAGGGCAAAAATCGGAAGCTACTGGATGCTTTGGAGCAGAACTGGCAAGCCGAAATGCGTGGATTTTATACCTACCAGACGCTCTCTCGCGAGACGAAGATCCGATTCGCAAGCGCATCCTGAGAAAGATGGCCGAAGCTGAGGCCCAGCACGCGGCGCTATGGGCCAAGCGAATCCGCGAGCTTGGCGGCACGACCCAAGTATGACGGCAAACCAACCGGGGATGCCGACTCGCTGCAGTTCAGCGCCGGCGGTCCCGGTCTGGCCCTGCGGCGGCTCGAGATCGACGAGAGCCGCGATATCGCGCGCTATGGACAGCAACTGAGGGAACTTGGCGACGAGCCCAGCGTCGCCATTCTGCACCGGTGATCGAAGATGAGCAGGACCACTATCGCGAACTGAGTAGCCTGATTCGAGAACATTACCCGGTGGCCGCCGCCAGCGCAGTAGCGGAAGATCCTCAGGCGGTGATTGGAGGATTGCTGGCCAAGCGCGGAATTCCGGTAAGCAGGCCGCAGGTGGATCGGCGACGCAATTTACGGAGTCAACGACGGCCTGGGCGCGATCTTCGGCATCGTGTCCGGCGTTTCAGGCGCGACGCTGGGCAATAGCAAGTATCGTCCTGCTGGCGGGGATCGCGGGCATGATCGCCAGCGCCCTTCGATGGGATCGGGCGCCTATCTGGCGGCCAAGAGCGAGCGCGAATCTACGAGGCGGAATTCAGCGCGTGAGCGCGCAGGCCATCGAGATGAATGGCCCCGAAGCGCGCGAACTGCTGTCGCTTTACTACCAGGTAAAGGCGTTGCCCCACGAAGATGCCGATCGAGTTGTGGAGCACATCTGCCGAAAGACCCGGAACAGTTACTGCGCGCATTGGCCGCCGAGCGGCTGAACACCACAGAAGAGGCGCTGAGCAAACCCATGACCTCCGCCGTATCCGGCTGCGCTGTCCACGGCGGTCGGAGCGTTCTTCCCGATCATTCCCTTCTTCTTCGTGAGCGGCTATGCCGCCGTGATTGCGTCGGCCATTATCTCCCTGCTGGCGCACTTCGCGGTGGGCGCCGCCAAATCCTGATCACCGTGCGTTCGTGGTGGAGCAGCGGCATGGAGATGACCCTGGTCGGAGCGGTCGAAGGAGTGGTTACGTATGTGATCGGCATCGGGCTGGGCCGGCTGGGAACTTAGGCGCGACGGAGTTACCAGTAACCGAGCATCTGCAAGAGTAAGCGCGTACGATACCACTTAGGTGTCATTACGTCTGTACTTTGAAAGTAGCCTTCAACGACCTTTCGGGTATTGTTGCAGCCGTGGGCTCGATTAATCTTAGGTCATCAAATCAAGACCAGTTGAAACCAGTACGGCCCTTAGGGAGGGCGGCCAGGAGATGCGGTTGGGATCCGCGACGAGGCGGGGACGGAGGAGTGCATCCCGTGCCCCGCTGATCACGGGAATGCGGTTATCGTTTTTCCAATTTGCATTTGTGGTGTTGGCTCGATTTTGCTTTGGTGTGGTTCGTATATTTCTATCAATTTGTCCGTTTTCCAATCCGCGGGGAGGGCGAACCTATGCGTGCTGAGGGGCGCGATCGGGAATGCACCTGGGAAAGCCACGTGCGCGGGGGTGGAGCCCGGCTGCACTGCGGCTTTCAGCGGGGCCAGCGCAACGCATGGGGTGTTGCGCTGGCTTTTCTTTTCCGTCGTCACAGACTCTGTGGCCATTCTCTCTTGACTCCGAACGACGTGCTCTGACACAGAACCCGGCACTCAGGGTTGCGGCAGCACCAGACTTCGACGCCCGACGCGGCATCGGCCGAGTGAAAGACGCGCTCCGTGGCCTTGTGAAGTCTTCCGGCTTGGCGTGCGGAATATCCATGAAGGTCTGCGGGTTGCGATCGACGAGCGGGAACCAGGAGCTCTGCACCTGCACCATGATGCGGTGGCCTTGGCGGAAGGTGTGGTTCGAGGTCCGGCATGGCGAAGTTGACTTCCGCCATCTTGCCCGGCGCGAACGGCTCCGGTTCTCCCAGCTGTTGCGGAACTTGCCGCGCATCGGCTCGCCGCGCAAGAGCTGCTGGTAGCCGCCCATGCGGAGCGGCGGCGCACCGAGCACGCGCTTGCCGCTGTTCGTCGGTTGCGGGATCGGGATAGTCGTTGGGGTAAACGTCGATCAGCTTGACGACGAAATCGGAATCCGTGCCGGTGGTGGAGACTTTTAGCTTGGGCGAGACGGGCCCGGCGATCGTCACGTCCTCTTCGAGCGGCTCGGTCTGGTAAACCAGCACGTCGGGACGGCGCGATGCGAAGCGCTGATCGTCGACCATGTAGCGCTGGGGCACGGTGTCGGTGGTGTAGCCGACGAAGGGCACCGGATGCGCGGGATCGCTGACGTACTCGTCGGAGTCCTGCTGTTCGGCCGGCGCGTCGAAGGACAGCTTGCCGCCGGCGTGGAAATAGAGCGTCTTCGGCTTGCAGCGCTTGGCGGCGGCCAGCTGGGCGTAGCTTCGCCACACGTTGGTGCCGGTCTCGAAGACGTAGGCCTCGGGCAGCGGCTGCGCCTTTGCCCTTTAGATAGAACTCGAAGAACGGGAATTGGATCTTCTTGCGGAAGTACTCGGCGGTCTTGGCGTTGAAGCTGACATCGCCGAGATGGTCGCCCTCGCTTCGCGCCCAGCCGCCGTGCACCCAGGGCCCGATGACCAGCGATGTTGGCCGTGCCCGGGATTGAACTTGCTCGATCGGCGCGTAGGTCTTGAAGGGACCGGAGAGGTCCTCGGCGTCGAACCAGCCGCCGACGGTCAGCACGGCACACTTGACGTTTTCATGTGCGGGCGAGAGGTCGCGCGCCTTCCAGTAGTCGTCGTAGGTGTCGTGGTTCATCTGATCGTTGAAGAGCGGATTGGTGCCCTTGAGATATAGCTGTTCGAGATTCGCGATCGATGCCGGCCTTGAGGATAGAACTCGTAGTCGTCGGGCGTGCCGAATTCGAAATGGCTGAGCGGTCTTTGGGCGGCATAGCGGGTTCGGCGAACGGCTTGAAGAGGACGTATAGAAGCCGAAGTTGGCCGCGAGCATGAAGGCGCCGCCGTGGTAAGCGTCGTCGCCCAGGAAGAGGTCGGTCATGGGAGCCTGCGGCGAAGCGGCCTTCAGGGCGGGATGCGAGTCGATGATGCTGGCCGACGTATAGAAGCCCGGGATAGGAAATGCCCCAGATGCCGACCTTGCCGTTGTTGTTCGCCACGTGCTTGAGCAGGAATTCGATGGTGTCGTACATGTCGCGAGCTGTCGTCCACGTCCTGTGGCGAAGTGTTTGTTGTCGATGTGCGGCGTGCATCTCGACGAACTTGCCTTCGGACAGATAGCGGCCGCGCACGTCCTGGTAGACGAAGATGTAGCCGGCTTTCTCGAACTCGTCCGAGGGCCCGAGAGTCTTCTTGTACTGGTCTTCGCCGTAGGGCGCGACGCTGTAGGGCGTGCGGTCCATCAGAATGGGATAGGGCTGCGACAGGTCCTTGGGCACGTAGACGCGAGGTGAAGAGCCGCACGCCGTCGCGCATGGGGATGCGGTATTCGTACTTGGTGTAGTGGGCCTTGACGTAGTCTTCTTTGCTGTCAGCCGGCTTGGCATCCTGGGCCAGACAGCCTGAGGCCAGCAGGGCAATTGTCAAAACAGGCAGGAGAGAGCGGAGGAGCCGCATCTTCATTGTGAGGAGACCATCCTTTGGGGATCCCAGGCAGAAGCTGGGGCTGAGTGCAGTCTATCTCAACAAGCTGATCCTGGATGAGGCTGAGCGCCCCGGACTGATACCAGGCTCGAAGAGCGCGCTCGATCAGAAGGTGTGGTGCCGGGTCAGCGGCTTGGCGGAGGAGCCTGGCCACAACGAAAGCTGCAGGACGGCCGACTCGATGAGGAAGTCAAGAGCCGATTCCACGGGGGAGCTGAGGGTAGTGCCCCAGCCGGTTGACTTGGGCTGCACGCCCAGCAGCACGACTTCGTTGGGGAACTGCCCAGAATTTTCAGCGCTTCCAAGAGGTCCACCAGGCTGAGCAGGTGGGCGCTCTTGTTGGGAGGCATTTGCGAGACGACTTCGCCGCTGAACCGCATCACGGTTCCTGGCTCCTCGCTCGCATCAATGGAATCGAGCACGAGCAGACATCGGGAATCCTGCACGTGATAGACGAGCTCAAGGCCTTGCGTTCCACCCTCGACTACGCGGATGCCGTTGGGCAGGCGAGGGTCACGGGCCAGACGCGAGACAGCATGCATGCCCACGCCATCGTCGGAACGCATCAGATTTCCTATTCCCAGAACCACTGTGGATGGTTTGGCCTCGCTCATCGACGCCGAACATTCCTCCAGGCCCGAGGGCGCTGCAACTGAGTGACTCACCAGAGGTGCTGCTGGTGAATTTGCTTCGCCTGCAACGGAGCACGGCGGGGTGAGGATCAGACCTCTACCTCTGCTAGATGCGGCAACACAGGCAAGGTACTTACCTTCAGTGGCAACCAGCATACCACTGCAGTTCCGGCCGGGCACTTACACTCCCGCTGCTCGGCGAGCGATCTTGCGTTGCTCTGAAGTCCGAACAGAGCAGGAAAAATCCAAATGCCGAAGCACCGGGGCCGCCCTTCGAATCGTGGCAAAGGCCTGCAGATTCATTGTTACCGCTACTGTTAGATTGCCACATCCCGCGGCGATTTCACGGCACGGCCGCGAGTTGCACACGTAACGAAAGTCACTGAGCCTCCGGGAGAGGAGGATTGGGATCTGCCGACCGAAGGCGCCTGCCGCCGCTCATCGGCCCGGATCATTGCGGCATGGAGGCGTAGTAGTCGCTTAGGACGGAAAACGCCTTCTTCTTGACGCCTTCATTCGAGATCAGCCCTTTGCGGTTGTAGAGGTCCTGCACGCCGGGCAGTTGCCGGACGGGCGAGCGGAAATCCATGAGAACCCAGGCACTGGTGCCGCGCAGAAATGGGATCTGTTTAAACATCGCAACCTGCTGGCGGTAGAGGTTCTCCTGAAACTCCTCGCTGAAACGGTCGGTGACTTCTCCATGCATGCCGGCCTTGGCGCCGCCACCGAATTCGCTCATGATGAGCGGCTTGTTGTAGGGATTCTTCCAGCTATATTTGGGTGCGTCGTCCGGCTTGCCTTGGTACCAGCCGATGTATTCGTTGGAGCCGAGGACGTCGAGCTCGGCACCGAGCGGATCGTCGAGGATGGCGTTGGTGCCGTCCATGTGGGTGAGCATGGCGGAGGTGATGAGGCGAGTCGGATCCTGTTCGCGAGCCTGGCTGATCAAGGCTTTGAGGAAGGTCAGCCGTTCGGGCGTGCGCGGTGTTTCGTTGGAGACCGACCAGAGAACCACGGAAGCCTTGTTGTGGTCGCGGCGAATCATCTCTGTAAGCTGTTGCTTCGCCGTGTCGAGCGTCTTGGGATTCTTCCAGTCGATGGCCCGGTAGACCGGGATCTCAGACCATACGGGAATGCCCATCTTGTCGGCGACACGGGTCATGTTTTCGTCATGGGGATAGTGAGCGAGGCGAACAAGTTCGCGTGCAGTCGTGAGCCCAGCCGAGCAGGGTTTCCGCGTCCTGCACAGACCAGGCGCGGCCAGAACGCATTGGCGCTTCGGCATGGACACAAACACCGCGCAGGTACATGGGCTTGCCGTTGAGCAGAATCTGATCGCCCTTCACCTCAATGGTGCGGAAGCCGATGTCGTCGGTAAGAGTGTCGCTGCCGGCCTTCATTTCGACGCGATACAGCTTGGGAGTGTCTGGGGACCAAAGCTGCAGTTGCTTGGCGGTGAGCGCGAAGCTCGCGCGTCCGTCGGCACCCGTAGTGGCGGTGGTGGCGAGCTTGAGGTCGGGGATACTCAGGGCAACCGAGGTTCCGGCGGCAGCGCCTTCCACGTGAACGTAGCCCTCGAGCTGAGCGGTGGTGCCGCGCTTGAGCTGCAGGGAGTAGTCATCGATGAACGAGTCAGGCACCTGGACCAGGGAGACTTCGCGCGTGAGACCTCCGTAATTAAACCAATCGGTCTTGAGCGCGGGAATGGTTTCGGTGTGCCGCTGATCGTCGACCGCGACAACGACGAAGTTGGAGCCATCTTTCACATCGGGCGTGATGTCGCAATCAAAGGGCGTAAAGCCACCTTCATGCTGGCAAGAGTAGATGCCGTTGACGAAGACGTGTGCGGCCTGGTTGGCTGCGCCGAAGTGGAGGAAGGTGCGGGAATGAGGCTGCGGATGCCAGTCGAAGTCGCGCTGATACCACAGCAAGCCTTCGTAGAAGAAGATGTCCTGATGCTGCGAATTCCAATCGGCGGGAACCGCCAGCGTGGGCGATTTGGCGAAATCATATTCGAGCAACTCGCTGCCGCCGGACCAGTGAAGATTGCGGGAGTAGCCTTTCGGATTGGGCTTAGAGGGGTCATCGCCCCAGCCGTTCCGGTAGGGATCGACGATGTAGTGCCACGGGCCGTTGAGACTGGTAGCCGGGCGATGATCGATGTCGACTAGAAGCGTCGTCGGACGCTGGGCCCACACCGAGCCGGTGAGGAGAAAAAGAGTGAAAGCAAGGGCGGGAAAGGAGAACCAGTTTCGAGAAGAAAGAAGGGGGTCTTGCGACATGGCAACATAGTAGACCGCAGACTTTTCACCTGCAATCCAGGACGGGCAAGGGCACTCGCAGGTTGCGAGGGCGGCGGGGCTGTTGCGGCATCCAAGGAGCGAGAGCCCGAGACCTAAAGCTCAGGCCCAAGAAACAGCATGCCGCATCTAGACATGAATCAGGCTCACGCGGTGGGCACAGTTATCTTTTGTGCCAGTTACCTGGTATTCGCGTTCGGGCGAATTCCAGGAACGAAGGTCGACCGAACAGCCATGTCGGTGATTGGCGCGGCGCTCATGGTGCTGCTTGGCGTGCTGGCACCGCGGCAGGCGCTCGATGCGATCGACTTCCCTACCCTGGTGCTGCTGTTTGGCATGATGCTGCTGGCCGGGGCGCTCGAAGAGGCAGGCTTCTTCGAGTGGATTACCGAACACATCATCGCGCATGTCCATGCACGGCATCTGTTGCCGACTGTGATCTTCAGCGGTGGCATTCTTTCGGCACTGCTGGTGAACGACGTGGTCTGTGTCATCATGACGCCGCTGGTGCTGAATGTGGCGCACCGGATGCGCAGGCATTCACTGCCCTATCTGCTGGCCTTGGCTACGGCCTCGAACATCGGCAGCACGGCAACGATTGTTGGCAACCCGCAGAACATCCTGATCGCATCGGTCTCGCACATCAGCTATCTGAATTTTGTGGCGCACCTTGGACCGGTGGCGTTGATCGGCTTGTTTGTCGACTGGCTGAGTGCTGCGGTTGCTGTTTAGCAAACTGCTGAGCAAACAAATCAGTCCGGAGACTCCGCGAGACCGCAATGTAGTAGCCATGGAAGCGCCGCTCGGTTCGGCCAACGGTAGCGTCGGGCGAATGCTCTGGCCGTTGCTGGTTGGGCTGCTGGTTTTGGTCGGACTGATGCGGGATGAACCCGGCCGCGTGCTCGCTGGGTGCCGCGGCTGCCTGCTGCTGTTGAGCCGGAGAGATCGAGCCCCGAGCTTTGATTGAGAGGGTGGATGTGGCGCTGCTGGTCTTCTTCATTGGGCTGTTCGTTGTGCTCGCCGGGGGCGAGGCTGCGGGCTTCAACCAGAAGCTACTCGCGCTGGCCGAACACTTGAACCTTAAAAACACGTTGATTTTCACGGGCGTGGTTACGCTGCTCTCGAACCTGGTGAGCAATGTGCCCGCCGTGATGCTACTGAAGCCGATCGTGGTGCAACAGGGTAACCCCGACGCGACGTGGCTGCTGCTGGCCATGGCCAGTACGCTTGCCGGCAACCTGACGATTACGGGTTCGGTGGCCAACATTATTGTGGTGGAATCGGCGCGCAAGGAAGATCGCCGATGACTTCTGGCAGTATCTCCGCGTCGGAGTGCCGGTTACGGCGATAACTCTAGCGATCGGCTGGATCTGGCTCCGGCTTTCTTGAGCGGATGACGTGACCGAGTGCGGAGACGGAACCGATTCGCGCGTTCGAACTCATCGCGCAGTTCGGGAGTCTTGAGTTCTCGCGGATGTGGGCGAGGCGTTGCTCGAGTGCCAGCAAGCGGGCCGCGCAATGGCTTCGGAGTTGGTGTGGGCGATGTCGCGCCACATGGAGTACGGGCTGGCGCCGAGGCGCGTCATCTCGCGCAAGCGCGCGTCCGCCGATGGCGCGCAGATCGGCATCGGCGGCAAATTCGATCTTCGAGCAGCGCGCAGATTGCGGTCGAAACGAACTGCGGCAGATGGCTGACCCAGGCACAAAGTTCATCGTGGCGAGCCGGATCGAGATCGATGACGCGAGCACCGAATCGGCTACCCAGCTGCGCCATTCTCATCGCGAGGGCTTTCGCACCGGCGCGCCGCCTTCGGCCGGCACCGGCATGGAGTGAACAGCCACACCGCATCGCGAAACAAGCTCGCCGTCGGCATGTTCGGCGCCGCTGACCTCTTTGCCCGCCATCGGATGCCCGGGAAGGAAACGCAGGCTGGCCAGGGCCGTTGAACTGCCGCGCGCCTGTTCACACATGGCCTCTTCACGCTGCCAACGTCGGTGACCAACTGCTCGGGCTCACAGGATGCGGCGCGAGTTGATCCAGCCATTCGAGAATCGTGAAGACCGGACCGCCGAGCAGGATCAGGTGCGCTTCGGCAGCCGCGGCAAGCGGATCGTCCGCGATGACCGTGATGGCCCCGCGGCGCAACGCGACATGCAGTTGTCGCAGGATCCCGGTCCCAGCCCATGATCGTTCCCGTGAACCCATGCTGCGCGCAGCGCCAGACCAACCGAGGCCCCAATGAGGCCGGTGCCGAGGATGGTGATGCGCGACTGGCCATCGGGCGACGGCGCTCGCGCCATAGCATCTCATGCCGATTCATCCTGGCTCCACGGCCGGAGCGATCACGCGCAGCACCCCATCAGCTTTTCGAATTGTCCGGGAACGAGCGACTGGGCGCCGTCGGAGACCGCCTTGTCGGGATTGGGATGCACCTCGATGAGCAGGCCGTCGCGCTCCGGCGGCCACGGCGGCGCGCGCCATCGCAGGCACTTTGTCGCGCCGGCCGGTGCCGTGCGAGGGATCGCCCAGCATCGGCAGGTGCGACAGCTTCTTGACGACCGGGATGGCGGAGATGTCCATCGTGTTGCGCGTGTAGGTTTCGAAGGTGCGAATGCCGCGCTCGCAGAGCATCAGGTCGTAGTTGCCGCCGGACAGAATGTACTCGGCGCGAGAGCAGCAGCTCTTCGATGGTGGCGGCGATGCCGCGCTTGAGCAGCACAGGCTTGCGGACGTCCCAAGTTCGCGCAGCAGGTTGAAGTTCTGCATGTTGCGCGCGCCGACCTGGAAGACATCGACGTACGGCATCATCAGCTTCGATCTGCGAGATCTCCATGACCTCGGTGATGACCAGCAGTCCGGTGCGCGTCGCCGACTTCGCGCAGCAGCTTCAGCCCTTCGAGGCCCATGCCCTGGAAGGAGTAGGGCGAGCTGCGCGGCTTGAAGGCTCCGCCGCGCAGGAATTTCGCGCCCGCCGCTTTGACGATGGCGGCGCTGAGAGCGATCTGGTCGCGGCTCTCGACCGAGCATGGTCCGGCCATGACGACGACCTCTTCTCCGCCGACGGTGACACCGTTGGGGAAGGTGATGACGGTGCCCTCGGGGCGGAAGCTGCGCCCGGCAAGCTTGTAGGGCGACGAGATGCGATGCGCGTCGGCGACCCCGGCGAGAACCTCGAATTCCTTCACGTCGAAATGAGACGGGCGTGCCGACGCCGGCGAGGATGGTCTGCACCGCTCCGGTGGTGCGATGCACATTGAAGCCCAGTGCCATCAGGCGCTCGATGACGTCTTGAATCTGTTCTTCGGTGGCGTGTTCCTGCATTGCAACGATCATGATTCCTTTCCTGTCCTGCGGATTGACGCGCGCTCTCGTTCGCGCTCTGCCCTTCGGCAGAGGCGGATTTGCGCGAGGCCAACTCGTCGCGCTGCAGGGCGCGCATCACGTCGATGATGCGCTCGTAGATATGCGTCAGCTCGATGTCGGGCAGCGGGCCCGGATTGGCGGCGCGGACGTTTTCGTAGATCACGCGCTCGCGATTCGGCTCATAGACCGGCAAGGAGGTGGCGCGCTTCAACTGGCCGATCTGCTGCGCGCAGCGAGCGCGTTCGCTGATCAGCGCCACCATCTGCCGGTCCAGTTCGTCGATTCTTCGACGCAATTCTTCGATTTCCATGCATTCCTCAGATCTCCGCGCGGCTCGGCGTCAACGGAGCGAGTTGCACGCAAGTCTGCACGCTGGAGTTGAATCGTATGATACGGCAAGGATGCCGCAGATCGGCGATTTAACGGGCTCAGCGCAGCTGATGTGGCGCAGACCCTTGATAAATCGTGCGATGGCATCCGGTGCTTCGGCGGGACTGGACTGCTCGATGAGCGCAACGATCGCGCTGCCGATCGACCGCCGCGTCCGCGAACTCGCCCAGCGCCGCAACGTGCTCGGCGGTGAGATGCCGAAGCCGACGGCGATGGGGAGCTGAGTAAAGCGGCGCAGGCGAGCGACCAACTGCTCGGCATCGGAGGCGAGGCTCTGCTGCGCGCCGGTGATGCCCATGCGCGAGATGGCGTAGACGAAGCCCTGCAGACGCGGCGGCGATGCGCTCGCAGGCGCTCGTCGGGACTGGTGGGAGCGACGAGGAAGATCGGCGCCAGATGATGACGTTGCAGCGTCTCGAGATATTCGTCGGCCTCTTCGACGATCATGTCGGTGATCGAGGACGCCATCGACGCCGGCCTGTTCGGCGGCGGCGCAGAAACGTTCCAGACCGTAACGCAAGACGGGATTGAAGTAGGAGAAGATGACCAGCCCGGCCTGCGGGCGCTGCGAACGAATCTCCGCGGCCAGCGCGAGCACATCTTCGAGCCGCGTCCGCGAGCCACGGCGCGTTCGCTGGCGCGCTGGATGACGGGACCATCGGCCAGCGGATCGCTGAAGGGCACGCCCAGCTCGATCACGTCGGCGCCCGCATCGATCGCGGCCAACGCGATCTCGCGCGTGGTCTTCAGGTCGGGATCGCCGGCGGTGAGATAGGCGACCAGGCCCGGCTTGCCATGCTCTGCGAAGTGCAGACCTGCGAGCATCGGTCATGCTGGCTCGCAGACGAATGGGCATTTCCTGTACGCTCCCTTGAGCTTCAGTTCGCGGGCCAGGATTCCCATATCCTTGTCGCCGCGGCCTGAGACGTTGACGATCAGTATGTCACGCGGGCTGAGCGTGGGGGCAAGCTCGAGGCATTCGGCAACGGCGTGCGCGACTTTCGAGCGCGGGAATGATGCCTTCCGTCCGCGCCAAGCGTCACGCGTCGCCTGCAAGCGCTTCGTGCATCGGTGGCGGAGACGTATTCCGCGCGGCCCTGATCGTGCAGCGCGGCGTGTTCCGGGCCGACGGAGGCATAGTCCAGCCCAGCCGAGACCGAGTGCGTCAGCGCAGATCTGTCCAGCCTCGTCCTGCAGCACGTAGGAATAGGTCCCCTGCAGCACGCCGGGCGACGCCGCCGCTGAAGCGCGCCGCGTGATCGCCCAGTGCGGAGCCGCGACCGCCGGCTTCGACGCCGATCAGCCGCACATCTTTGTCCGGGAATGAATTCGTAGAACGCGCCGATGGCGTTCGAGCCGCCGCCGACGCAGGCGATCACCGCGGTGGGCAGACGGCCTTCCTTCTCCAGGATCTGCTCGCGCATCTCGCGGCTGATGACGCGATGAAAGTCGCGCACCATGGTCGGGTAAGGATGCGCGCCCAGCACGCTGCCCAGAAGGTAGTGGGTGGTGCGGACGTTGGTGACCCAGTCGCGCATGGCTTCGTTGATGGCGTCCTTCAGCGTGCGCGAACCGGAATCGACGCCGCGCACCTCGGCGCCCAGCAGGCGCATGCGGAAGACGTTGAGCTCCTGCCGGCGCATGTCCTCTTCGCCCATGTAGACCACGCATTCCATGCCGAACAGCGCGCAGACGGTGGCGGTGGCGACGCCGTGCTGGCCGGCGCCGGTCTCGGCGATGATGCGGCGCTTGCCCATGCGGCGCGCCAGCAGCGCCTGGCCGATGCAGTTGTTGATCTTGTGCGCGCCGGTGTGGAGCAGGTCTTCGCGCTTGAGATAAATCTTTGCGCCGCCGAGCTGTTGGGTGAGCCGTGTGGCGAAAAAGAGCGGCGTGGGGCGGCCGGCGTAGTCCTGCAGCAGCGAATCGAGTTCGGAGTGAAAGGCGGGATCGGCCTCGGCCTGGGCGTAGGCGAACTCGAGTTCCTCGAGCGCGGCCATGAGGGTTTCGGGGACATAGCGTCCGCCGTAGGCGCCGAAGCGGCCGACCTTGGAGTGAATCTGATTGGGATTGACGGTTGTGCTCACAAGAATCCTCTGCACCTCTAGCTTACGTGATTGCGCGGGCGGACCCAACCCGCTTCAGCGTCCGGCTTTGACCGCCTGCACAGATGCCGCCCGGGCAGCGGCGATGAAGGCGCGCACGCGTTCCGGGTCTTTCTTGCCTGGAGAGGCCTCGACCCCGCTGGCGACATCGACCCCCCAGGGGTGCAGGGTTTCGATAGCCTCGGTTACATTTTCGGGGCTCAGTCCACCAGCCACGACCATACGCGCGGGCGAACCGGAGAAGCTGTTCTTGCGCTGCCTCCCAGTCAAAGGCGATTCCAGTGCCGCCGACAGCTTTGGCCGTGCGCGAGTCGACGAGAATGGCGTCGATGTCCGAGTTCAGACGAAGAGCCTTGACCCGCTCGCCGAGATCGGGACCGTAGTGCACGACCTGAAGAATCCGGACCGGTGCGCCAGGCCGCGTGGCGAAGTGCTGCTTGAGCCGTGTGGCGAGCGCTGGATCTTCCGTGTGATGGAGTTGGATCCCGGTGAGGGTGCACGCGATGACGGCCTGGACGATGGAGTCAAAACCGGCATCGACGAACACGCCGATCTTCTCAATGCTGGACGGCAGCGATGGAGCGATCGGACGAACCTGGTCGACGGTGACCTGGCGCGGGCTGGAGGCAAAGACAAAGCCGACCGCATCGGCTCCAGTCGCGGCGGCGAATTGCGCGTCGGCCAGGCTGGTGTTGGCGCAGATCTTGATCCACATCGGCGCTAGTTTTCTTTCGCAGCTAAGGCGGCTTGGGCTTCCAGTGATTCGAAGATGAGGCGGCCCAGCGCCTTGCCGGGATGGGGTTTGCGCATGAGCGATTCGCCGATGAGGAAGGCGTGGTAGCCGGCATTGCGGAGAAGATTCAGATCCTCGGCGGTGTGGATGCCGCTCTCGGCAACATGGACGGCACCGGCGGGCAGGCGTTCTGCCAACGCGAGCGAGGTGTCGAGCGTGATGTCGAAGGTATGCAGGTTGCGGTTGTTCACGCCATAAGCATCGCAGCCGAGCGCGCCGACGCGGTCGAGTTCCTCCCGTGTGTGCACTTCGCAGAGCACGTCGAGTTCGTAGCCGTGGGCTACGCGGGTGAGGTTGAGCAACTGCTGGTCGGCAAGGGCGGCGGCAATCAGCAGGATGGCGTCGGCCCGTGGGCGCGGGCCTCGAGAATTTGAAATTCGTCGAGGATGAAGTCTTTGCGCAGACACGGAAGCGTGGTGACATCGGAGGCGATTTCCAGGTTCCGCAGGCTGCCCAGGAAGAAGTGCTCCTCAGTAAGAACGGATAGCGCGGCGGCCCCGCCGGAAGCCGAGACCGAGCGCAAGGTCGCCTACATCGAATTCGTCGCGGATGAGCCCTTTGAGGGGGAAGCCTTTTTTAGTTCGGCGATGATGGCGGGCCCATGCTGCGCCCGCTTGCGAAGTGCGGCGGCAAAGCCGCGAGGTTGATGGGCAGCGGCCAGCGACTCCAGGGCAGACATGGGCTGGCGCTGTTTGCGCTCCGCTATATCCTGCCGGGTTCGGACGAGAATTTTTTCCAGATGCATGGTTTCGCCTGGTATCCAGTATAGTCTTCACGCTCTGAGACCGCCTGCATAGGAGTGGCTCCCCCTGTGGGCGCGGTGGCGGTTCGGAGTAGAGGCGCGCAAAGTGGGGATTTTGCTTCGGCCCTCTGCCGGGCTGTGGTATTCAAAAAGTCACATGCGCAAACAGCTGGAAGGCTACTTCGAGTTCTCACGCCTGCAAACGACGTGGCGCACCGAGGCGCTGGCCGGCTTCACGACCTTTATCACGATGGCCTATATCGTGGTGGTCAACCCTGCCATTCTGCACGAAACCGGGATGCCGCTGGCGGCGGTGACGGCGGCGACCTGCCTCTCCGCGGCGATAGGCAGCATCCTCATGGGAGTGATGGCGCGGTACCCGATCGCTCTCGCACCGGGTATGGGCTTGAACGCCTACTTCACCTACTCGGTGGTGAAGGGGATAGGAATTCCATGGCAGACGGCCCTTGGCGCGGTATTTCTGTCTGGCGTGATCTTTATGCTGCTGACCCTGGTGGGATTTCGGCAGAGAGATTCTGAAGAGTATTCCGTAGGGGTTGTATCCGGCAGTCGCGGGCGGCATTGGGCTCTTCATCGCGTTCATCGGTTTGAGGAACGCGGGCATCATCGTGCCCAATAGCTCGACCACGGTGGCCTTGGGAAATCTACGACAGCCACAGACTGCGCTAGCCGTGTTTGGGGTGCTGCTGGTAGCGATTCTGTATGCGTGGCGCTTGCGCGGAGCCATTCTGTTCGGCATCGTGGGCACGACAATTCTGGGATGGTTGCTGGGGCTGGTGCATTGGACGCCGGCACCCTACCAGCTGTCGAGCATCACGCAGACGGCGTTTCGGCTCGATATTCGCGGGGCGCTCCACGTGGGCTTGTTCGAGATCGTCTTTGTCTTTTTGTTTGTGGATCTGTTCGACAACCTCGGGACGCTGGTTGCGGTGAGCAAGAAGGCAGGGCTGATCGGCGAAGATCACGAAATCCCGAGGGTGGACCGCATTCTGCTGGCCGATGCCACGGCGACGATTGCTGGTTCCTTCGCCGGCACGAGCACCGTGACGAGCTACATCGAGAGCGCGGCAGGAGTGGCTGCAGGCGGCCGCAGCGGCGTGACGGCGATCGTGACCGGTCTGTTCTTTCTCGCGGCTCTTTTTCTGGCGCCCTTCGTGGGCGTGCTGCCTTCGGCGGCGACTGCCCCGGCCCTCATCGTGGTTGGTTCGCTGATGCTCTCGCACATCAGCGAAATTCCCTGGTCAGAGCCGACTATCGGGTTCCCGGCATTCCTGACGGTGATCATGATTCCGCTGACCTACAGCATCGCCAACGGCCTGGGATTCGGACTCATCTCGTATGCCGCGTTGCGCGTGGCCAGTCGGCGGTTTCGCAAGGAGGAGTGGCTGCTGTATGTGCTGGCCCTGCTCTTCCTGGCTCGGTTCGTCTACATGGGCGCAAGCTGAGGCTCTAGTAGTCGACCCTCGCGGGACTGGTCTGCCACTTATTGAAGCTTTCGATTGCCTTGTCGTTCGCGAGGTGGATCATGCGAAGCGAGCGCTGCTGCATGGGCAAAGCGATTTCGCGATAAATACGCGAGTCATCGAAGCCTGCGGCGGCGGCCTGCTGCTGTGTGTTGCAGTAGTAGACCGCATCCGCACGAGACCAGTAGATGGCAGCGAGGCACATGGGGCACGGTTCGCAGCTTGTGTAGAGAGTGCAGCCCACGAGTTGAAAGACGCCAAGTTGGCGGCAGGCAGCGCGGATGGCAACCACCTCAGCATGCGCGGTGGGATCGTTATCGAGGCTAACGCGGTTGGCCGCGGCTGCCAGCACTTCCCCGTTGCGGACGATCACGGCTCCGAACGGGCCTCCTCGCTCCTCTTCGACATTCTTCGTGGCCAGGTCAATGGCCATTTCAAGGAATCGGGAGTGCTCAGCAGCAGGCATGGAAAGCTCCGTTCGGGTTCGAGGAGTTGTTCATGATTCGAGCGGATTCCGTCATGAGGACAGCTTACCCGCAAGTTGAGCGCTGGGTGAAGAAGCAGCCATGCCGAATGCGAACGGGATGCAGCGGAATTCGGGTAGCCAATGCGTACGGCAATTCCAAACTCGCGGCAAGCGTTTACACTCGTAGGCGCCATGAAAACCACGCGCATTGCCCTGTTCCTGATCACCCTTGGCGTACTGACGAAGTTCGTATCAGCGGCTGACGAGGGGAAAGTTTCGATCCACTACGATTCGCAGAGCCACGTCTTCCGACTGGACGCGGCCAACGTAACCTATGCTTTTGGCGTGAATGAGCGGGGCGAGTTGCAGCCGCTCTTCTGGGGCGGGCAGCTGGGATCAGGCGATGCGCTCGCGCCGGCGAAGATCAAGCCCGAGCATGCCTCGTTCGATTTGACCTCGACCACCACGCCTCAGGAGTTTGCCGGGTGGGGAGCGGGACTCTTTGTAGAGCCGGCGTTGAAGATCACCTTTCCGGATGGCAATCGCGACCTGGTGCTGCATTATCTTTCGCATACGGTCGAAGGCAACACGCTGCGGGTCGTGCTCAAGGATAGAACCTGCGGATAAGTTCGAGGTCGGAGGCGATCCTGTCGGGGTCGTAGACGTCCGACGTCTTGAAGAACGAAAGGTAATTCATCTCCGTCGTCTGCATGAGATCGCGCAGCTTGCCGGAGGAATATGCTTGGTTGCCGACGAAATTGATCGTCTTCACGCCGGTCTTTTCCCCTTCGTCTATGGTGAAGACGACATCGAGCCGGCCGTTTGGCAGATCGACAGTCCGTGCGGTTACCTTGGCTGCCGCGCGGCCGGAACGCCGATAGACATCCTTGATCCGCTCGATATCCGCATCGACCATGGCCTGACTATAAGGCCCGCGCGATTTTGAGTGGACTTCGGCCGTAAGCGTCTCGGTTTTGACCTTGCTGTTGCCCTCGAAGGCGACACGATTGATGACGTTGTTCTCGGTTACGCTTATGACGACCCGGCCAGCGACCCGGCTCACCTTGACGTCGGAAAACAAGCCGGTGGCGTAGAGATCCTTGACACCCTTGTTGATGGAAGCCTGATCAGAGCCGCTGAAATACGCGGCAATCGTTTCGCTGTCGACACGCTTGTTGCCTTGCACCAAGACGTTTTCCGCGAAAGCGGCGAAACTACCGGCGCAAAGCCAAGCCAACGCGACGATTGCAACCACGAACCGGCCTTGAAATATACGCTTAATTCGCATTGTAAGACCGGCTCCCTCATCCACGAACGCTAACTCCAGACCTGGCGCTCGTTGGATCTGGCGCTGGTTGGTTGACGCAACTTGCTGTAATGGAATAGATAAAGCTTCCTCCAGTCTCCGCCGAGCGTTGTTTTTACAAGCTTTGGCATGCCCCGCAAATCAAGTTTCGTTGCATTGTAGCGATTTCGCGGGAGCGTGGCAGGCAAGACACGCAACGCGGTGACCAATCCCTAAAGGAACACGGTTAACCCTTTGCTTCTATTTAGATAAAGACAGTGTTCGAAGCAAACGCCGACAACTCCATCCACCCTCAGGGGATCATCCCAAATGCATCCATTGGCGGGTTAGGCGAAGGATGTCGTTATAGGTGGCGAAGACCATCAAGCTTGTCACCAGCATGAGGCCGACCTTGAAGCCGAACTGTTGCAGTTTATCGTTCATGGCCTTGCCGCGAACCGCCTCCACCGCATAATAGAGCAGATGACCGCCATCGAGGAGCGGAATTGGGAAGAGGTTCAACATTCCGACCGAAATCGACAGAATTGCGGCAAGGTTGAGCAACGCCGCAAGGCCGATCTTGGCCATCGCCCCGGACACCTCGGCGATCCGGATCGGTCCCCGAAAGTTGTTCGGTGAATTCCTCCCCGGCCACCAAGCCTTTAAGATAGCTGCCGGTTCGCGCCACGACATACCAGGTCTCCGACCCGCAAGCTTAACCGAATCGACAAAACCATAGTTCTGGATATGCCAATTTTCCGGCTTGCTTTTGGATTGGACGCCAAGGACACCGACCCGCGTGGTGCCAAAAGGGGTTACCACGTCGGCGTCGACGCGGCGTCGCGACGAGTTGCACCAAGTTGCCGCCGCGATCGACGCTGAAAACCAGCTCCGTGTCTGGGGCTCGGCGGTCTGCACGACGCGCTGCATGTCCTCGAAGCTATCGACTTTGATCCCGCCGATCGAAACGATCCGATCGCCTTGCTGAAACCCGGCCGCCTCGGCGGCGCTTCCGGCGGCCACGCCATCCACCATGGGCAG
>CAVVJK010000012.1:0-686545 GCA_963748555.1 uncultured Acidobacteriaceae bacterium | reverse complement strand
CGATACTGCAAAGCGATACTTGCCCTGATGCAGATTTGTAAAAGAGATACGGCGCATGGTGCCTGCGTCCTGCCACTCGCCATCGTAGCCTTGCAAGCGATAGCGGAACTCGAGCGTCTCTGCTCCAACGGATGTCGGCGCGGAGAAGGCAAAATCGATTCGATGGACATTAGGCCCAACGATCGCACCGGTTGAGTCGACACCGTCCTTCAATACAGCTTCGATAATCGGCACCGGCGCGGGTTCAGGCGGCGGGAGTGCGGAAGGTTTAATGCTGACGACGCCAGTATCGGTAGGGAACCACAACGTGCCATTTCGCGCTTTCCAGCCCGCCGGCTGCGTCCCTAATCCAGCGCATGCAATGCTCTTCATCCCATCTTCCGTACCATAAGAGACCGCATCGACTCTCCCGATTGCACCAGTCGCGAGCGCGTTAAGATCGTCGCGATTGACCCGAAAAATACCCCTGTACGAACTAATCCAGAAGTGTTTCTGTTCGTCTTCCAACACTTGCAGCGTACTGTCAGAAATCATCCCATCTTTGGTGCTGAACGCATAGAAGTGTCCGTCCCGAAGCCGATTGAGTCCACTTGGCGTGCATATCCATATCGTGTCCTTCGCATCCTGGTAGAGGCATTGAATATAGTTACTCGACAGGCCATTGGCCGTGGTGTAGCTCGTAATTGACCCTGAATCGACTCGCGCCAGTCCAGTGATCGTGCCAATCCAAATCGACCCTCGACGATCCTCAAGGATGGACATAACATAGTTGCCCGGCAGACCCTGCTTCTGGCTCAGAGTTGAGGTCCTGCCGTGGTCCCAGATCGTCACTCCTTCGGGTGAACCAATCCACATGCGGCCGGCACGGTCAGCGTAGAGAACGTGAACGTCCAAGGGAATGCCGTCGCGAGGGCCCAAGTTGCTCCAGTGTCGCTGATTAAATCGCGCAACTCCTTTCGATGTGCCGACCCAGAGCTCGCCTCTTCCATCTTCCGCGACGGAACGAATGGCCCCACCTCCAAAGTCCTCTTGAGGGACTTTCCATATTCCGCTTGCCGTCTTGTGGCTTAGTGCGTGAGGTCCGCCGATCCAGAGGTCTCCCTTCGAATCCTGAATGATCGTGTTCGTTCTGTCGTCGGCGAGGCCTTCCTTGGTGGTGTAAGGAACGAACGGACCGGATCGATAACGAGCTACGCCGGCACCGCTCGTACCCACCCAGAGGCTCCCGTCACGATCTTGGAATACGGCTTCCACATCCTGGTTCGGACCTTCCTGCTGTTCAAAGACGAGACTGGCGCCACTTCGATACCTCCCGAAGGTCTTATCGCTGGCTGCCCAAATCACGCCTTCGCGATCTTGATAGAAGCAGATGGTTTTTCCCGGCAGATCATGAAGTATTTGCAACCTGCCTGCGGGATTCAATAACGCACTTCCTTTCTGTGTCCCGATCCAGAGATTTCCGGATCGATCATGAAAGACCGTCTGTATGAAATTCGCGGGCAGGCCCTCTTGGGTTGTAAGCACGCTGATCTTTCCATTGGTCATGTGGGCCAGTCCACCGCCATACGTTCCCACCCATAGCCCACCAGTGCCATCCTCCGCAAGTCCGGATATGGAGTTCGCGGGAAGACCGTCCTGACGTGCGAACTTCCGAAAATGCGTGCCATCGAAGGCCGCAAGGCCATTCCACGTTCCGATCCATAGCGTTCCTGCACGATCTTCGAACAGGGAATGCACTGCGTTGGCGGGAAGGCCATCCCGTTCTGTGTAGCGTCGAAACTGCCCATGCTCGAAACAAGAAAGGCCGTCCCCGGTTGCGACCCATAGACGGCCGGCTCGATCCACGAGCATCGCTCCGAACATGTTGTGCCCGATGCCTGGAGTTGTCTCTTGACGGAAGACGGTGAACTTCATTCCGTCGAAACGGGCAACACCGTCTCGGGTCCCAAACCACAGATAGCCGTCCGGCGTCTGAGCCATGGAGCGTACTTCGTTTTGAGGTAGTCCCTGCTCGGTCGTGTAGACACGCATTGAATATTGCGCCAGAGATCGCTCCTGCGCCATCGCCGCGCGAGTGAAGTGCGGGGCAAGCAGGAACGGTGTGAAGAACAAACATGCGAACAGCCGCGCCTTCCGCGCCAAGGAGGAGCGTGCACAGGCCGGCTGCATCAAGGCGACGCTTCGTCCTCGCGCTTGCGCCATGGATACCACATCCACTGCGACGGCACAACCAGTTGGCCATCGCCCTTTCAATTGCATTATGCCACTTCGATGCCTTAAAGATTCGTGTGTTCCCCTACCTAATCGGGTAGGCAATGACCTGGCCACTCTGGGGAAGCAGCAATAGGTCCCGCCTTTCTACACTGGGGTTGCGTCGGCTGCTGCGCGACGCAAGTCAAAGCAACTTACATCTGAAAGGAACTCCATGAGTGCGGCAGTCGATATCTTGGATCCGAAGGCTCCCAAGCGCGTTGCGATCATCGCATCCAACCCGGCCGTCTCCGAACAGACCGGCTGGTCGATTGGATTCTGGTGGAGCGAATTGGTACATCCTTACTGGGAATTCATCGAACATGGATATCGGGTGGATATCTACAGTCCCGATGGAGGCAAGCTCGAAGCCGACAACTGGAGCGATCCGCGAGACGAGAGCAAGTACTCTTCACACGACCTCATCTCACTCGGCTTCCTGAATTCACCGGAGCATGTCTCACTCACTGATAACAGCAGGCCCATCAGCCGAATAACCTTGTCAGACTACGATGCGATCTTATTCGTAGGCGGACAAGCACCCATGTACACCTTCTACAAGGATGAACGAGTTCACGACCTTGCTACTCAGTGCTGTGCAGCCGGGAAGATCACGGCCGTCCTGTGCCATGCCACCTGCATTCTGCTCAAGTGCAAGCTCAATGGCAAGCTGCTCGTGCACGGTAAGACCTGGACAGGCTTCGCAAACTCGGAGGAGGACTACGCGGACGAGTTTGTGGGCAAGCGCATCCAGCCCTTTCGCATTGAGGACGAGGCGAAGGGATTGACCGATACCAACTTCATCGTCTCCGGCCGCTTCAAGTCCCACGCTGTGCGGGACGGCAACCTTATCACAGGGCAGCAACAATACTGCGGTGCGGCAGTTGCGCGTTTAGTCATTGAAGCTCTCGGAGTCTAATCCTCGCCCGTCCCTGTCATCGGGATTGAACCGACAAAACAGAACATTGCGCCACAAGCGAGGCATCGTGATCACGCATACTCATAGCGTTGGCAGGGACTTATATCGAGAACAGCTTTTTCCCACGTTGGATGCTCGCCAGATCGCCCGGTTTACCGAACTAGGCCACCGGAGCGAAATGCGAGAAGGGGAGATCGTCGTCAAACAGGGTGAACGTGATTTGCCTTTTCTGCTCGTCATCGAGGGTGCTATCGAAGTCTTATGGCCGACGGCTGGAGAGATTAAGGTGATCGCGACACACTATCCTGGCCAGTTCTTCGGGGACGTGGGGATGCTCTCGGGTCGTCGGAGTCTGGTCGATGTTCGTGTGAAGGAAGGCGGCAGCCTGGTACGCATCGACCGCGCCAAGCTCCAGGAGTTGGTACAAAACGATAGCAATCTGAGCGAAATCCTCATGCGCGCCTTTATTCTTCGGCGTCTCGAACTGATTGCGAACGGATGGGGCGACGTGGTTCTACTCGGTTCAAAGACTTCGCCGGGAACTCTTCGGATCAAGGAGTTCTTGTCCAGGAATGGGCATCCCTTCTCTTATGTCGATATTGACGGCGAGTCGGGTGTACAGCCAGTGTTGGATCATTTCCGCGTGACAGCAGCCGAGATTCCAGTTGTCATCTGCCGCGGACAGTACGTGCTTCGTAACCCCACGAACCGGGAGATCGCCGACTGTTTGGAACTGAACGAAGGCATCGACGAGTCCCAGGTCCGCGACGTCATTGTTATTGGCGCTGGGCCATCCGGTCTGGCTGCGGCAGTCTATGCAGCCTCGGAGGGACTTGATGTTCTCGTCATTGAAATCGTCGCGCCAGGTGGACAGGCCGGTTCCAGTTCAAAGATCGAAAACTACCTTGGGTTTCCGACCGGTATATCGGGCCAAGAGCTTGCCACTTCCGCGTATGCCCAGGCGCAGAAATTTGGAGCGAGAATCATGATTGCGCGAGAGGTGACCCGGATCGAGTGCGACCAAAAGCCCTACCGGGTACAACTCGATGGCAACACCTACGTCATAGCGCGTTCTATCGTGATTGCCACCGGCGCTCAGTATCGCAAACTTTCGCTGGACAATCTTTCGCGCTTCGAAGGTGCCGGCGTCTACTATGGCGCGACCCTTATAGAAGCGCAGCTTTGTCTCAATCACGAGGTCATCGTCGTGGGCGGCGGTAACTCGGCGGGGCAGGCGGCGATCTTTCTCGCTCAGACAGCGAAGCATGTGCATGTGCTCATCCGCTCTGGCCAACTCAGAGACACCATGTCGCGCTACCTGATTCGCCGCATCGAGGAGAGCGAAAGGATCACGCTGCATCCCTTCACGGAGATCGAAACGCTTGAGGGAGGCGCCTGCCTACAGGCCGTGACCTGGCGCAACAACCGGAGTAAATCCATCGAACGGCGAGAAATTGAGCACGTGTTTCTGATGACCGGAGCAGTGCCGAATACGAAGTGGCTCACTGGCTGTCTCGCATTGGATGAGAAAGGGTTCGTGAAGACTGGCAGCACTCTCAGTCTCGAAGATCTTGCCGACCCGCGATGGTCGGACAATCATACTCCCGAACTGCTCGAAACCAGTCTTCCTGCCGTCTTTGCAGTCGGGGACGTCCGATCAGGCAATGTGAAGCGCGTGGCATCTGCGGTTGGTGAAGGCTCCATCGTAATTCACCTCGTGCATAAGGCGGTTGTGCAATCCAATTGATGGAAGTGGTCACGAACTATGCGTCGAAGCGCCTCTATTGCGGACAGACCGTCTCGGGGCTATGTCATCTGCTCGGCATTCGATGTTCACCGATGCCGACGCTGGTTCACCTTTCGAGGTTTCTCCTAAGTGTGGTTTTCGTTGCACTAAATATGTGTTGACTTGTGAGGAAGTCAAAGCAGCGAACGCTCCGATCAGGACCAAACATGACCCTAAAGCGATCCACAATGGCGTTCCCTGAGTGAGGGAAATTACGAGGCAGCCTAGGCCGATCACTTTGGGGTGAGTGTTTAACCAATCCAACCACGCATGACCAAGGTCAGATTACCCAGGGCATAAGTCTTGCCGTCTCTCTCCTATACTGCTCGTAGCCCTCAAGTTCAGAGGCTAACATCCGTTCTTCGTGACAAATGCGCAAAAAGTATCCGGCCAATATTGTAAGTAGAACTCCGGCTTCGACGGTGAGGCGGCCTGTGGTCAGTGCCGCACCAAGCCAAAGCAAGATCATTCCCGCATACCCAGGGTGACGGATGTAGCGAAAAGGACCATCCTGAATCACGCGCTGGTTGGTTTGCACCGTCAGCATCCTGGTGTAACTCGAACCAAGGGTGTACATCGCCCAGTAGCGCAGGGTCGCCCCCATCGCCATCACAACCGCCGATTCGTTGAATGGGCCGCCTAATGCCCATGGAGGTGACTTATTCCGCGGACAAAGCTCCGAACAAGTTAGTCGAAAACCGAAGGGCATTGTCAACTCTGGATGTGAGCAGGGTGTTCAAGTGTTCTCGACTGACGACTTCAGGGCAATGCACGTTTCCATCTGGACGATGTAAATCTCTGCCTGGCTCTCGCTAGTCTTCTACTCTTAATGCTCAAATACACTAAGATGTAGTGCTGATATATCGACGCAGACTTATCTATGAGAACGAGCCTAGAGTTATTTGTCCTGACGATGGTGCAGCAAGGCCTTGCCACTCCTCATGAGCTAAAGGCCAAGGCAGGTCTATCTCTTGGAAGCACTGTGCCAGTTCTAGCCCGCCTTGAGAAGGACGCGCTCATCAAAGGATCGGAAGAAGGTGCTCGTCGAAGTCGGAGATTTTCAATTACAACCAAAGGTGCGAAGGCGCTCACTGACGGTTTGTCCGTTCAACTCGAGTCAAGTCCCAAGGACATCGACTCCATTCTTCGAATCGCCTATCTCGCGTGGATGAACGGAGACCAGAGCGCGTGTGTGGAGTTCATGAAGCATTCTGCTCAAAACCTCGAAGGCTGGGCATCCAGCCGCAGTGCGGAGGCAGATCGACTCGCAGCGATAATCGGTGAAAAGCTGGATGGCGACACGTTTATGTGGCTACGGACGTCTTGTGAAGCGGCTCAGGCGCGCGCCGAGGCAAAGGCTTTAATCGACCTTTCCGTCAGGATGGGTCAGAAGAGTCGAGTACGGAAGAAGCACGTGGCGGTTTCTCGCAGGAAGACTGCTCGTTAGATCTGCTCCCATTCTTCAGCTGCTCACCATGGGTCCCCCCTTGAATGGCCGCTCCACACCACAAGTATCGAAGACGCTTACGTTGCAAGTTTTCGCGCTGCGCTGCGTTCCCTGCCCAAACGCCTCGCCCCGTCTTGTGCACTACAGGTTGATTTCGATTGTCGAGACCACTCCAATTTGGAAATTGGACAGTTGACAGGTGTTGGGCGATCTCACCGTCACAACTTTGAGCGAGTTCAAAGTTGTGCGCAGGTCCACGTTGAACCCCCGTTCGAAGCTAGAAGTCCGTGTTAAGGTGATCGCGCCATGTTAAGGTTTTTGGCCAGGACGCGGCGTATTTGGACGCACGCCACGCGCGATTGTTGGCAAGCGTAACTAGTTCAGATTGAGTTCTTTATCTTGATTGTGCAGGATTTGCTTGTTAAACTGGCGGAGAGAGGGGGATTCGAACCCCCGGTAGAGGTGTTAGCCCCTACAACGGTTTAGCAAACCGCCGCCTTCAGCCACTCGGCCATCTCTCCGGCTACGCTGCTCGGATTATAGCCGAAGCCGCTTCGCGCTGACCAAATTCTACGCGTCGCCCGCGCGCGACGCTTGCGTTTTGCGCGGGCCGCGGCTACCCCTTCCTCAAGGGCTGCGCATCGTAACAATTGTGGCCGGCTAACCAGGCGACGGGGCTCTACCCCGCCACATGAGAACAACGCCTGCGGCTGCAGGGGATGAGAAATGACACCAAACAATTGGAGCAGCGAACAACAGGGTTCCAGCGCAGCGGAAAACAGCGAAGTCGTCGTGGGGTTGTTTCAGTCAGGAGAGGACGCGCACCAGGCAATTCTCCAGTTGCAGTCAGAAGGCTTTAGTGCGAGCCAGATTGGCGCTGCCTTCAAATCAGAAGGCGGCTCGGGCCGCGAATTCAGCGGCAGCCAAACGACCAGTGGAGTCGGCAGTTCAGGCTCCATGGGCCAGACAGGCGAAATGGCCCAAGCGGGTAAAGAGATCGGGGGCAACCGCAACGCCGGGACAGTCGCGGCGGGCTCAGGAGCAGCGGGTGCGGGTTCAGACACCTCAACCGTCACCGCGACTGGTCTTTCGCCGGGCTCAGGCACCCCCCGGACCGGCATTGGCCGCCTGATTCCCGAGATCCCTACCAATGCAATCCACCAAACAGACTCTGCCCCAATACAGTCCTCAGCGGAGATTCCGGGCACTTCGTCGGGCTTGCCCCCGGCTGTGTCGCCGATGCAGTCCGGCACTTCGAGCGCCGGCATTCCCATGGCGGATACCGAGGCAGGCGTTCGCGAAATGGACAGCGCCTACTCTCAACGGAGCGAGGGATTTCTGCAAGGAGACACCTCGGGCGCCCAAACGAGTACTCACCATGGCGGCAGTTGGTGGGAGAAGCTGAAGCATGTGTTCGGAGCAGGGGATGACGAGAGGCACAGCGATTCTTCGGACCCCGTTTTGACGGCTGAGCGCGACCGCGATGCCGACAGCAAAAAGTTCGGGACCGGAGAGGGGCACCTGAACCTAAGCGAACCAACCTCCCCAATCAGGACAGGGTCGAGCGACTTCGAGTACTCCGGGCTGCAGTTTGAGAACTCCTTCTCAAGTATGGGCATTCCCGCGGAGCGCGCGCGGTTCCTGGCCCGCGAGCTGGGCAGAGGCGGCGCAATCGTGACCGTGATGGCCGGTCTGCGCGTCAGTGAGGCAGAGCGGGTGTTGGAGCAGAATCATGCGCGCATTCGGCATGAAGACGCACTTGAGGGAGACAGCGGGTACTCGGAAAGCGAATCGGGCTCAGGCCGCGTGGAGCTATTCGGAAGCCTGCTGCGCTCGTATCGTGGGCAGGAGAACGCGCCGGACTACACCAACCGCCGAGCCTCCTGAGCGTTGTTGGCTTCGCACGTGAGTCAAACGTTAGAGCAGCACGAGAAGCGGTTTTGCTTGAGGCAAAGCCGCTTCTCACTTTGAACGGATTCCGTTTCGAGATTTCGCCTGGTTCAGATACATTTTCCTAAGTAACTTGAAGGAGCAGGCCAGTAAACCCTCTGATCCGAATTCAACCCAGGCGATCTGGCAATCTCCGCAAAATGCGGATGCTCCCTCTCGCCGCGGCGACCTACTTCATGGTTTCCGGCGGCCCCTACGCCATTGAAGATATTCTGGGCGGCGCTGGTTATTTGAAGGCTCTCATTCTCCTGCTGGTCTTGCCGCTGGTCTGGTGCCTGCCTACCACGTTGATGATTGGAGAGCTCGCCAGTTCCATCCCCGCAGAGGGTGGCTTCTATGTGTGGGTTCGCCGTGCGCTGGGGCCGTTTTGGGGATTTCAAGAGGCCTGGCTCTCGCTCACCGCCAGCATCTTCGACATGGCGATTTACCCCACTTTTTTTGTTCTGTACCTGGGCAAGCTTTTTCCTGCCTGGACAGCCGGACCCCGAGCGGGTTTGTGGGCCCTGGCGGTCGTCGCGGTATGTTGCGTGTGGAACCTGTGGGGCGCGCCCGCAGTCGGCGACGGATCCGTCGGCCTCTTTCTCGCGCTGACTTCTCCCTTTTTGATCATCGTGTTACTTGCGCTGTGGAGGGCGTGGCATGCGCCGGTCCACGGCGTGTCGTTGGGTTCCCCACCGGGCGCGAGCATTGAGACCGCGATTCTCGTCGCGCTGTGGAATTACATGGGTTGGGACAATGCTTCGACCGTCGCGCAAGAGGTCGAGAACCCACAGCGCACGTATCCGCGTGCCATGATTCTCAGCACGCTGATGGTGGCTCTCAGCTACATTTTGCCGCTGGCAGCGCTCGGGCTTGCGGATTTTCGCCGGTCAACTTCACCACCGGTTCCTGGACCGACACCGCGCGCACGCTCGGCGGACCGTGGCTAGGAGTTGCCGTGGTGCTGGGCGGAACCCTGAGCGGGCTCGGCATGTTCAACGCGCTGATGCTGTCATATACGCGCCTGCCGCTCACCCTGGCGGAAGACGGTATGCTCCCCTCATGGATGGCAATCAAGAATCGACGCGGTGTTCCCGTGCTGGCCATCGGGATCTGCGGTCTTGCGTGGGCCCTCGCACTGCGCTTCACCTTTGAGCGACTGATCTCGATCGACCTGATGCTCTATGGGGCCAGCCTCATTCTGGAGTTCATTGCCCTCGTCGTTCTGCGCATTAAGGAACCGAAGCTGGAGAGGCCGTTCCGCGTCGGCAACCTGGCGATGGCCATCGCGATGGGGATCGGACCAACCGCCATGATTGTCTTTGCCATGTATGCGGCTCGCGACGAGCGGATGGCCGGGATGCCGGCCCTGCTATTCGCGCTGCTGGTGGCGAGTGCGGGTCCGGGCTTCTATTGGATGTCGGGAAGGATTTGGGGCGGGCGACCTCGGCAAGAGGTCGCCGTCCTCGATGTAAGCGGAGACTGATCGCTGCTTACTTCTTCAGCGCTTTCCCTGCTTCAATCAGTGCAGGCGTCGGGATCTGGTTGTCTTTGAAAGCCTGGGCGGCCACCAGCACCTTGTCGCGAGCATAGGAAGCGTCGTGCCAGCCCTTGATTTCCACTCGCTTACCCTCCAAGTCCTTGTAAATGGAGAAGAAGTGGGTGATCTCCCTCAGCATGTGCGGATAAATCTCGGAATAGTTCCACACGTCCTTGTAGCGCGGGTTATTCTTGCCGACGGCCAGCACCTTCTCGTCCAGCACGCCCTGGTCGAGCATCTCCAGCAGGCCGATTGGCCGAACCTCCATCACGCATCCTGAGAAGCTGGGGGCATCCACGAGCACCAGGACGTCCAACGGATCTCCGTCGTCGCTGAGCGTGGAGGGGATAAAGCCATAATCGCCCGGGTAGTGCACTGGCGAGTAGAGATTGCGATCCAGGCGAAACACGTGCAGTTTCTTGTCGTATTCGTACTTGTTAATGCCTTCGAGCGGAATTTCGATGACCGTATTGATCACTTCAGGGACTTTATCGCCAATCGGTAGCTCGAGATAATTAATCATGTCTATCCTGTCTAGTAAGGGAAATATGACGACACGCCCAGCCTAAGCCGGGGTTTTGGGGCCTAGAGTTTATAATCGGGCACAATGAAGGCTCATGTCTATGTAACGCTGAAACGGACGGTCCTTGACCCGCAGGGCCAGACCATACAGAGCGCCCTAAGAAAGATGCAGTACCGGGGCGTCGGTGACGTCCGGCAGGGAAAATACTTCCAGATCACGCTGGAGGATTCGCTCGATCGCGCGGCGGCTCAGACCGAAGTGGAGCGCATCGCCCGCGAGGTTCTCACCAATCCCGTGATTGAGGAATATACATTCCGCCTGGAAGAGTAGCGTATCCGGCCTGAGGAAACGCAAATGCGCATCCACCTTCAGGTATTCGACGAATAAGCAACAATGGAGCGACTAAAAGCGCATGTGTGGAATTGTCGGCTATGTAGGCCCGAAAAAACCCGTCCCTGTCATCATTGAGGGGCTTCGTCGACTGGAATACCGCGGCTACGATTCAGCCGGCATCGCGGTCGGCAACGGGAGCCACGGCCCGCTCGAACTTCGGCGCGCGGCGGGCAAGTTGCGCAACCTGGAAGAGGTCATCCGCGAACACCCCATTGAAGGCAGCTATGGCATCGGGCACACGCGCTGGGCTACTCACGGCCGCCCCACGGAAGAGAATGCGCACCCGCATCGTGACTGCACGGGACGCATCGTCGTGGTGCACAACGGTATCGTGGAGAACTACCTTGCCCTCAAGCGCGAGCTGCAGGCCGAGGGACACAAATTCGTCACTGAGACGGATACGGAGATCATCGCGCACCTGATCGAGCAGGAACTGGCCTCAGCAGCGGAGTCCGGCAAGACCATGCTGCTGGAAGAGGGCGTGCGCAGGGCAGTGCGGCGTCTGACGGGAGCCTTCGCCATCGGCATCATCTCCTCAGACGAACCGAACAAGATCGTGGCGGCGAGAAATGGACCGCCTGCCGTTGTTGGTCTGGGCGAAGGCGAGTACTTCATTGCTTCCGACGTTCCCGGCATCCTGCATCACACGCGCAACCTGTATTTCCTCGGCGATGGAGAGATGGCCGTCATTACCCTGTCGGGTGTGACGCTCTCCGACTTCGACGGCAATCTTCTTCCGCTTAAAGTGCAACGCATTCTCTGGGATCCGATCCAGGCGGAGAAGGGCGGTTACAAGCACTTCATGCTCAAGGAGATTTTTGAGCAGCCGCGCGCGATTCGTGACACAACTCTGGGTAGAATCTCTGTCGAAACCGGCCAGGTCTTTCTCGACGAGATGAAGATTGCCGATGAGGAGTTTCGCGAGGCGACCCGGATCAACATCGCCGCGTGCGGAACCAGTTGGCATGCGGCCCTCGCGGGCAAATACATGATTGAGCGGCTCGCGCGGTTGCCGGTGGAGGTCGACTACGCCAGCGAATTTCGCTACCGCGATCCGATCGCAGATCCCAAAGCGATCGGTCTGTTGATTACACAATCGGGCGAAACCGCCGATACTCTCGCTGCGCAGCGGGAGATGATTCAGAAGGGCTCGAAGACGGTAGCGATCTGCAACGTGGTCGGGGCAATGGTCGCTCGCGAAGCGCATGGCACCATCTACACGCATGCGGGGCCGGAGATCGGCGTCGCTTCCACCAAGGCATTCACGTCACAGTTGGTGGCACTTTTTCTTTTTGCGCTGCACCTCGCGCAGAAGCGGCAGGTGATCGGGGAAAAAGAAAGCGCCGCACTGGCCGATGAATTGAGCCGCTTGCCGGGTAAGGTCGAGGAGATCCTTCGCACGGTAGATCGCGACTGCGAGCAACTGGCCAAGAGCTATTCCACTGCGCGCGACTTCCTCTATCTTGGCCGAGGCATCCACTTCCCGATTGCTCTCGAGGGCGCTCTGAAGCTGAAGGAGATCTCCTACATTCACGCGGAGGGCTACCCCGCCGGCGAAATGAAGCATGGGCCGAACGCGCTGATCGATGAGACGTTGCCTGTAGTCGTGCTGGCGACCATGGACCCCAATAATCACGATTCGCAGTTACGCTACGAGAAGACGCTCTCCAATATTCAGGAAGTCACGGCACGTTCTGGAAAAGTCATTGCCGTTGCAATCGAGGGTGACGAACACATCAAGCAGTTGGTCGAGCACGTTCTCTATATTCCAACTGCTCCGGAGCTGCTGCTGCCGGTGCTCGACACCATACCGCTGCAGCTGCTTGCGTACCATTTCGCGGTTCGGCGTGGTTGCGATGTCGATCAGCCTCGCAACCTGGCGAAGTCCGTCACCGTCGAATAGTCCACTCGGGCCGCTCTCCGCAATAGATCATCGCGGGGAGCGGCAGCTGGATTACTCATTCGTTAGCTGCATTTCAATTAGCGCCATGCGTCAAGGGATAGCCCTGCCACACATACTCGAGCGCCTCGGGTAGAGTTTGTAACTTTGCTGCGTGGTCGACGTGTCCCGCATTCCGCGCGAACACGAATTGGTAGTGGTAGCCCTTCGCAGCCAGCACTTTCGCCATTCGCTCGTTGGCAAGCACCCAGTCGTGCATTTGATCCCTCATCACATTTGGGTTGAAGAGATCCCGGTCGCCCACTTCCATCCAGAGGCGAATTGGCTTGGCCGGACGTATTCGGGATGAGGTGCTCATGAAATTCCCATGCGCCATGAGGGCTGTCGGGATGATAGGGCCACTGCTGATTGATATAAGTACCCGAGTAAGTGAGTACGCGATGGTATAACTCGGGGTGATACCAGGCCATGATCAGCGCGCAGGATCCGCCCGAACTGCCGCCCATGGTTGCGCGGCCTTCCGGATCTCTGGTCAGCTTTACATGCGCTTCGGCCTCTACCCGTGGCAGCACTTCGTGCTCCACAAATTCCGCATAGCGGCCGGACATGGTGTCATACTCCAGGCCGCGTTCGCTGCCCTGCGCATCGCCTCCGCCGTTGCTGATCGAGATGGCAATCATCGCGGGCAGGCGCCGCTCGGAGATGAGGTTGTCGAGGACCGTGAACAGGTCATGATCCGGCCCATCTGCCCCAACAATAAAGGGCGCCACCGTTCCGGTTACGTATTGTTTCGGGACATATACCGTGACTCGCCGGGTGTACGGCGCAGGATGACTGGTTGGCACCAGCAGTTTCGCAGGGTCGCTCGGATCTGGCGTGCCGAACGTGTTCGGTTCCCGCGCGATGCCGGGATAGAACTTACTCTCCGCTGAGCTCATGGTGAACTCGATTACGTTTCCCTGCGGGACGTTCGCGTGTGTCTCCGCCTCTGGTGCCGGACGATGTGTCGGGCCGAGGATAAAGTTCCCATCCGCGTCCGCCGGTGCATTGGCGCCATCGGGGAGTTCTTTGGCATCGACGTAACCAGGCGTATGAGGATCGCGAGTCGGCGGGGCTGGCCGGGGCGGATGAGAAACGGGCTGTGCGGCCGCAGCCGCAGGCGTGCTCGAGGTCTGGGCCGCAAAGAGAAGCGGCGCCTGAAGCGGAGGAACTGTGCAGATGCCCACTGCCAGGCTGCATACCGTGGCCAGTTGAAAAACACGTGTCAATTCGATCTCCTTATCGCTACCGTAACCCTGCTCTGAAAAGCTATCGACGGCCAATCATCCGAGCCGTTTACCCGCACTTCGGCCAGCCCCGGAAGTATAGCAGCGGGATCCGCCGCCGCCGGGATGGACCGAATCGCAGGGAACCTGCGCGCCAGGCCAGGACCAATCTGGGCAGTTGGAGAGCGTTCCAGCCGGCACAACATATTGCCTGCGGCACCTGCGCCGATGAATGAGGAGTCGATGTAAAACACGGCGTCGCGAGCCCCCCTCGTGTGCCTGCTTCGAATTGAGCCACTTGCTGCTGCGGGAGGAGTCACTACGATGCACTCGGAAGATCAGGGCGCAGGAACAGCCGCGGTGCCGTGGGCGCATCTTCGGCTACCGCCCTTTCCCCAAGTAGCGATTCGCGTATTGCAACTGGCTGGGAATAAAGCTGTGTCGATGCGGCAACTCAGCGAGGTGATCTCGTCTGAGCCGGCCTTCTGCAGCGAAGTGCTGACCATCGCGAACTCACTGCTCTATGCGCCACAGTATCCGGTCACGAGCATGTTGCAGGCGGTCGCGATTCTCGGCATTCACAACTTGAAGGGCATGTGTCTCACCGTGGGTGTAAGAGCCTATCTGGGTCAGGCGTTGAGCAATCCTGTCATGCGAGCGCTTTGGCGTCACAACCTGGCCACGGCTCTCATCGCCAGGGAGCTTGCGTTGGGAGGGGAACTCGATCGCGATACTGCCTATACGGCGGGCGTGCTGCACGACCTGGGGCGGCTCGCATTCGCTGTGCTTCGGCCCGCCGAATACGTCCTGCTGCTTGAGCAGCACGTGGGTACGCCGCAGAGCATGCTGGCTCGTGAAAAGTCACTCTTCGGAGAAGACCACTGTCACGCAGGCGCTCATGTCGTTCGCGAATGGAAGCTTCCGCCGGAGTTTGAAGCCGTCGTGCTCGATCACCACTCCGGCAGACGGTTGGATGCCTGGCTGCTGCCGGACCTGGTGCGCGTAAGTTGCAAGATGGCAGACGCGGTCGGCTTCCCAGCGTTCCAGGGATGCGAGGTTTCGCCTTACGCGGAGCTTCTCGATGAACTTCCCGCACGCGAGCGGAGCCTGTTTTCGGGAAGCCTCAACCAACTCGCGTTCAAAATTGGCGCCAGCATCAACGCCATGGAATCTCTTTGAGGAAAGCAATCGGCGGCAGCATGGCAGCCGCCGAGCAGCCAACCGGATCGGCACGGCGGGCACCCTATTGGTCGGAGGGTTTTCTATGAATGGGGACAAGATCAAGGGCGCACTGCAGCAGGTCGGTGGCCACATTGAGGAAGCGGCGGGTGCACTCGTCGGCGATGCCAACTTAAAAGCTGCGGGCCAGGAAGATCAGATCAAAGGCGAAGCGCGCGAGGCCTGGGGCAATGTGAAGGATGCCGGGGATGCTCTGATCGATCGAGCGCGTGCGGCGAAGGTCGATGCGGAGGTCAAGTCAGAACGGGCCGAAGCCTTCGATCGCGAACACAACGTGGAGTTTCATCGGGAGTAAGCGCGCTGAGCCAGACTCCGGGCAAATGGAACGCGCCATGAACTGAATCGCGGCACTTTTTTAGTTCATTGGGACGACACTACTGATTCAGAAAGCCGGCAGCAAAGAAAAGCCCCTCCTCGCGGAGGGGCTTTTTTGTTAGAGTTCACGCCGAAGCGCAGTTGCCTGGACGGCGAGTCCTTACTCGGCGGCCAGTTCTTCGGCTTCGCCTTCCTGCCGCATCAGTTCCAGTTCGCGCTCGGCTTCTTCGAAGGCAGCAGTAACTTCCTGCTGCACCTTCGCAGCCGCCTCTTCAAGTTCCGGCGAGAGCTGGATGTTGCGGTAGTAATCCATGCCGGTTCCGGCAGGGATCAGGCGGCCGACGATCACGTTCTCCTTGAGGCCGCGCAGGTTATCGACCGCACCGTTGATGGAAGCTTCGGTGAGGACGCGCGTGGTCTCCTGGAAGGACGCAGCCGAGATGAACGAATCGGTCGAAAGCGATGCCTTGGTGATGCCGAGCAGCAGCGGACGACCGACGCAGGGACGGCCACCGTTGGCGATGACGCGTTCGTTTTCCTCGCGGAAGCGGAACTTGTCGATCTGCTGTTCGAGCAGGAAGCTGGTATCGCCGACTTCCTCGATCTTCACCCAGCGCAGCATCTGCCGAACGATGGTCTCGATGTGCTTATCCGAGATGGTCACGCCCTGCAACCGGTAGACTTCCTGGATCTCGTTCACCAGGTAGCCTTGCAGTTCCTTCTCACCGAGCACTGCGAGAATGTCGTGCGGATTCAGCGGACCGTCCATGAGCGGCTCGCCGGCGTGCAGCCGTTCGCCTTCCTGAACGTTGACGTGAATGCCGCGCGGCACCTGGTATTCCTTCTCCTCGCCGTTGTCCGCGGTGACGTAGATCTTGCGCTGACCCTTGGAGACTTCGCCGAACTTCACCACACCATCGATCTCGCTGATGATGGCGGTTTCGCGCGGCTTGCGGGCTTCGAACAATTCCACGACACGCGGCAGACCGCCGGTGATGTCCTTGGTACGCGTGGTCTCGCGCGGGATCTTCGCCAGGATGTCTCCGGGGAAGACCTCGTCGCCGTCCTGGATCATGAGGTGAGCGCGCGACGGCATCAGGTACCGCTTCTGAGCCTTGGCTCCGGTGCCCGCACCCTTGATGACGATGGCCGGCTGGCGCTTCTCGTCCGCGGCTTCCGCCACGACCAGACGAGAGAGGCCGGTGACCTCGTCGACTTCTTCATTCAGGGTGATGCCTTCCTGCAGATCCTTGAACTGCACCGTGCCGCCAATCTCAGTGAGGATGGCGAAGGTGTACGGATCCCACTCGACCAGCGACTGGCCAAGCGTGACGTGCGCACCCTCTTCCACCTTGAGCTTGGCGCCGTACACGACCTGGTAGCGCTCCTTCTCACGGCCGCGTTCGTCGACCACGGCGATCGAACCCGAACGCGTCATGGCAACGAGGTCGCCGCTCTTCGAGCGCACGGTGACCAGGTTGATGAAGCGCACGATGCCGTTGTTCTTGGCGTCGAGCCGCGACTGCTCTGAAACTCGCGATGCGGTACCACCGATGTGGAAGGTACGCATGGTGAGCTGGGTTCCCGGTTCGCCGATCGACTGCGCAGCGATGACGCCGACTGCTTCGCCGAGTTCGACCAGGCGGCCCGAGGCCAGGTTGCGGCCGTAGCAAAGAACGCAGACGCCGCGACGCGATTCGCAGGTGAGCACGGAGCGAATCTTGACCTTCTCAATACCCGCAGCCTGGATGGCTGAGGCGAGGTCTTCCGTGATCTCCTGGTTCACTTCGACGATCGGCTGACCTTCGTAGTCCTTGATACGCTCGAGCGAAACGCGGCCGACGATGCGGTCACGCAACGGTTCGATAATTTCGCCCGACTCGACGATCGGTCCGACGTAGATGCCTTCCACCGTTCCGCAGTCGTTCTCGCTGACGATGACGTCCTGCGCCACGTCGACCAGACGACGCGTGAGGTAGCCCGAGTCGGCGGTCTTGAGTGCCGTATCGGCCAGACCCTTACGTGCGCCGTGGGTCGAGATGAAGTACTCGAGCACGGTGAGGCCTTCGCGGAAGTTCGCCTTGATCGGCGTTTCGATGATTTCGCCCGAAGGCTTGGCCATCAATCCGCGCATACCTGAGAGCTGACGAATCTGCTGCTTCGAACCACGAGCGCCGGAGTCGGCCATGATGTAGATCGGGTTCATGGTGCCGGCCTTGTCGGCGTTCTTCATGTTGTTGAACATCTCGTCGGCAACCGTTTCTGTAACCGCCGACCAGATCTGAATGACCTTGTTGTTGCGCTCGCCGTTGGTGATCGCACCGTCAAGATACTGCTGCTGCACGGCCACTGCCTGCTTTTCAGCATCGCGCACCACGGGAGCCTTCGAGTCGGGGATGACCATGTCATCGAGTCCGACCGAGAGACCGCTGCGGGTCGCGTAGTTGAAGCCGAGGTCCTTGATGCGATCGAGCATCTTGACCGTAACTTCGAGACCGAGGTTCAGGTAGCAGTAGTTCACCAGCTGGCCGATGCCCTTCTTCTTCAGCAGGCCGTTCACATACGGCATGCCGTCGGAGAGTGCGTCATTCAGGATGGCGCGACCGACGGTGGTTGCGATGTACTGCTTGTCGTACTGCACCGGCTCGGTGTGGGTCAGGTCCTGATCGTCGTAGGCGTTGGTCATGTCGAGCACCGCGCCGCTATAGCGCAGCCGAATCGGAGTAAGCGTCTCCACTTCCTTCGCTTCGAGCGCCATCAGCACTTCATCGGTGTTCGCAAACACGCGGCCTTCACCCTTGGCTCCCACCTTGGCTTTGGTCAGGTAATAGAGACCGAGCACCATGTCCTGCGTAGGAACGGTGATCGGCTGACCGGAGGCCGGCGACAGGATGTTGTGCGAAGCAAGCATCAGCACGCTGGCTTCGACCTGCGCTTCGGGAGAGAGCGGGATGTGCACGGCCATCTGATCGCCATCGAAGTCGGCGTTGAAGGCGGTGCAGACCAGCGGGTGAATCTTGATTGCCTTGCCTTCCACCAGCACCGGCTCAAATGCCTGAATGCCAAGGCGGTGAAGCGTAGGAGCGCGATTCAGCAACACCGGGTGATCCTTGATGACTTCCTCAAGGATGTCCCAGACGATCGGCTCCTGCAGTTCGACCATCTCCTTGGCTTGCTTGATGGTGGTGCAGTGGCCGGTCTGTTCCAGGCGGTGATAGATGAACGGCTTGAACAGCTCGAGCGCCATCTTCTTGGGCAGCCCGCACTGGTGCAGCTTCAGTTCCGGACCGACCACGATGACCGAACGGCCGGAGTAATCGACGCGCTTGCCGAGCAGGTTCTGACGGAAGCGGCCCTGCTTGCCCTTGAGCGTATCGGAGAGCGACTTGAGCGGACGGTTGTTGGCGCCGCGCAGCACGCGGCCACGGCGGCCGTTATCAAACAGCGCATCGACAGCTTCCTGCAGCATGCGCTTTTCGTTGCGCACAATCACCTCAGGCGCATGAAGATCCATGAGCTTCTTGAGGCGGTTGTTGCGGTTGATCACGCGGCGATACAGATCGTTCAGATCGGAAGTCGCGAAGCGGCCACCATCGAGCGGCACCAGCGGGCGCAGCTCAGGCGGAATGACCGGGATCACGTCAAGGATCATCCACTGTGGCTTATTGCCGGACTTGCGGAATGCCTCGACCACCTTGAGACGCTTGGCATACTTGAGCCGCTTCTGCAGCGAACTCTCGGCCTTCATGCGCTCGCGCAGTTCGACCGAAAGCTCTTCTATGTTGACGCGCTTGAGCAGTTCCTTGATGGCTTCCGCGCCCATCATGCCTTTGAAGCCGGAGGGGCGGTATTGCTGGTCCAGTTCGCGGAAGCGGGTTTCATCCTTGATGATCTCGCGCTCACGAACCGGCGCGTCGCCTGGATCGACGACGACGTAGCTCTCGAAGTAGAGCACGCTTTCGAGATCGCGCAGCGAGATGTCGAGCAGGTGGCCGATGCGCGAGGGCAAGCCCTTGAAGAACCACACGTGCGAGCAAGGCGAGGCCAGCTCGATGTGGCCCAGGCGCTCACGGCGAACCTTGGAGAGAGTAACTTCGACGCCGCACTTATCGCAGATCACGCCGCGGTGCTTCATGCGCTTGTACTTGCCGCAGAGGCACTCCCAGTCGGTGACCGGGCCAAAGATGCGGGCGCAGAACAGTCCATCGCGCTCCGGCTTGAAGGTGCGGTAGTTGATGGTTTCCGGCTTGGTCACTTCCCCATGCGACCAGCTGCGGATCTTTTCCGGCGAAGCGAGGGAGATGCGAATGGCGTCAAAATCGGTAATAGGGCTGGTTAATTCAAACGGGCTGGAACGGTACAAGATGACCCTCCTTGGCGGCTGTCTCCGCTGATCTCTGCGGAGTGTGGCCGGCTACGTTCCCGGGATACTATGTTCTCGGTCCTGTCCTTC
The DNA here is from genome assembly GCA_963748555.1 of uncultured Acidobacteriaceae bacterium. Classification (GTDB taxonomy): domain Bacteria; phylum Acidobacteriota; class Terriglobia; order Terriglobales; family Acidobacteriaceae; genus CAWKKW01. The sequence goes on along the minus strand of CAVVJK010000012.1, from coordinate 666,586 downwards.
CCGGGAGCGGTTGCTCTATGGGACAGGGCCTGAATCTCAAAACAAATTTGCGTGTTCTCTGCCGGACGCGATCGCTCGCATCCGGCAGAGACGAACGTTAGTCCGCGGCTGCGAGCGTCGGGACAATGACCTTCTTGTTGTCCACCTGCTTGATCAACTCCACGTCGAGGCAGAGCGACTGCAGTTCGCGGATAAGCACGTTGAACGACTCCGGCACACCCGGCTCGATCGCCGCCTCGCCCTTGACGATGGCCTCGTAAATCTTGGTACGGCCATAGACGTCGTCGGACTTGGCAGTGAGCAGTTCCTGCAGGATGTAAGCCGCGCCGTACGCTTCCAGCGCCCACACTTCCATCTCGCCGAAGCGCTGTCCACCGAACTGCGCCTTGCCACCCAGCGGCTGCTGCGTGATAAGCGAGTACGGTCCGATCGAGCGAGCGTGGATCTTGTCATCGACCAGGTGCGACAGCTTGAGCATGTAAATGTAACCGACCGTGACCGGTTGCTCGAACTGCTCGCCGGTCATGCCGTCGAAGAGGTGCGTCTTGCCCGAACTGGGCAGTCCGGCCGAAGCCAGCAATGCCTTGATCTCGCTCTCCTTCGCGCCATCAAAGACCGCGGTTCCGAACCAGATGCCGCGCTTCATGCCGGCAGCGACGCGGAGCAGCATCTCGTCGTCCAGCTCAAGCAGCTGGCGAAGAGTTGCGGTGTCCTTGAAGCCGACGCTGATCGCTTCGCGCACTTCGTTGGCATCGCGATTACGCTGCACAATCTCGGCGATCCTCTCGCCCAGTTGATGTGCCGCCCAGCCAAGATGCGTTTCGAGAATCTGACCCACGTTCATACGCGAAGGAACGCCGAGCGGATTCAGTACGATCTCGACCGGTGTGCCATCGGGCAGATACGGCATGTCTTCTTCGGGCAGAATGCGCGCGATCACGCCCTTGTTGCCGTGGCGGCCGGCCATCTTGTCGCCGACCGACAGCTTGCGCTTCATGGCGACGTAGACCTTGACCAGCTTGATGACGCCGGGTGCCAGTTCGTCGCCCTTCTGCAGCTTGCCGATGCGCTCGTTGGTGATCTTGCGCAGCACGTCGATCTGGCGCGAGGTCATCTCTTCGATCTCGTCGATCTGCTCGTTTACGCGCGGATCCTTATCGGTGTAGCGGATGCGCTTCAGGTTCTTGGTCGAGATGCGCTCAATGGCATCGCGATCGAGAACGCTGTCCTTCACCAGCAGGCGCTTGTTGGTGCGCTCGTCGTGCAGGTCAGCCAGCACCACCTTGTTGCCGAGAATGCCTTCCAGACGCTTGAGGCGCTCGTCGGTGAGGATTCGGATCTCGTCTGCCAGGTTCTTTTCGAGCTTGGCAATCTGCTCCGCCTCGATCAGCCGCGCACGCTCGTCCTTCTCCTGACCTTTGCGGGAGAAGATGCGGACGTCGACCACGGTGCCTTCGATACCCGGAGGGCAGGTGAGCGAAGCGTCGCGTACGTCGCCGGCCTTTTCGCCGAAGATGGCGCGCAACAACTTCTCTTCCGGCGTGAGCTGGGTCTCGCCCTTGGGCGTTACCTTGCCGACCAGAATGTCGTTGTGCTTGATCTTCGCGCCGATGCGAATCACGCCCGAGTCGTCCAGATCGCGCAGCGCATTCTCAGAAACGTTGGGAATGTCGCGGGTGATCTCTTCCGGCCCCAGCTTGGTGTCGCGCGCTTCGATCTCGAACTCTTCGATGTGGACCGAGGTGTAGTAATCCTCGCGAACCAGCTTCTCCGAGATCAGAATCGCGTCCTCAAAGTTGTAACCGCGCCATGGCATGAAGCCGACCAGCACGTTGCGGCCCAGCGCCAACTCGCCCTGCTCGGTGCAAGGTCCGTCCGCGATCACCTGCCCCTTGATCACGCGGTCGCCCTGACGGACGATCGGCTTCTGGTTGATGCAGGTGTTCTGGTTCGAACGCTTGAACTTGGTCAGCTGGTAGATGTCGGAACCCACCTCACGCGACAGCTGCGTGGGATGATGTTCGCCTTCGACGCGGACGATGATGCGTTCGGAGTCGACCGAATCGACCACGCCGTTACGGCGAGCCAGGATGACGGCGCCCGAGTCGCGCGCCGTCACGCCTTCCATACCGGTGCCGACCAGCGGTGCTTCGGCGACCAGCAGCGGAACCGACTGGCGCTGCATGTTCGCGCCCATCAGTGCGCGGTTGGCGTCGTCATGCTCCAGGAACGGCACCAGCGATGCGGCGACCGAGACGAGCTGCTTCGGGCTGACGTCGATGTAGTCCACTTCGCTGCGATTGACCAGAACGAAGTTGCCGGTACGCCGTGCATTGACCAGCTCTTCGGTCAGGCGCAGCTCCGTCGTCCAGATCGATGTTCGCCTGGGCGATGGTGTGCCGGTCTTCTTCCCACGCGGAGAGATAGAAGGAGAACGGCTCGAAATCGATAGGCCGCTTGTTGTCGTGCCGCAGCTTGTCGTTGAGCTTGATCGCCTCCAGCTTCTCCAGATGATCGCCGACGCGCAGACCGCTTTCGCCGGCATTGGTGATCTGGACGTAGTCGAGCACCTGGCCATTGCGCACGCGGCGATACGGCGACTCGATGAAGCCGTATTCGTTAATGCGCGCAAAGCACGAGAGCGAGCTGATCAGGCCGATGTTCGGACCTTCCGGCGTCTCAATCGGGCAGATGCGGCCATAGTGCGTCGGGTGCACGTCGCGCACTTCAAATCCGGCGCGCTCGCGGCTCAGACCGCCCGGCCCAAGTGCGGACAGACGGCGCTTGTGCGTGATCTCCGACAGCGGGTTGGTCTGGTCCATGAACTGCGACAGCTGCGACGATCCGAAGAATTCGCGGATCGCCGCCATCACCGGCTTGGCGTTGATCAGGTCGTGCGGCATCGCCGTCGACATCTCCTGATACACGCTCATCTTTTCCTTGATCGCGCGCTCCATGCGGACCAGGCCGATGCGGAACTGATTTTCCATCAGTTCGCCGACCGCGCGGACGCGGCGGTTGCCAAGGTGATCGATGTCGTCCACCACGCCGATGTTCTTGCGCAGCTTGAGCAGGTAGCGGATCGTGCCGTAGAAATCCTCGGGAGTCAGGGTGCGCTTGTCGAGTGCGGTCGCATCCTGGTTCTCGTAGAGCTTGATGTTGAACTTCAGGCGGCCCACGCGCGAGAAGTCGTACTTGCGCGGATCGAAGAACATGCCTTCAAACAGCGCAGTCGCGGTATCGAGCGTCGGCGGATCGCCCGGACGCAGCTTGCGGTAGATCTCGATCAGCGCCTCTTCCGGCTTGCGGACGGAGTCGCGGCGCAGCGTGTTGGTGATGATGTTGCCCACGTCGTCGCGCTCCGGGAAGAAGACTTCGAACGAGGTGACGCCGCTCTCCATGATCTTGTGCAGCTTGTCCGCAGTCAGCTCCTGGTTGGCTTCCATGAAGACTTCGCCGGTGGTCGTATCGACCACGTCGGCGGCCGTCACGGCGCCGTCGAGTTCCGCTGTCTCGATCTCGACCTGTTCGATCTTGTTGGCGCGCAGCGTCCTTCAGAATGCTCGGCGTGACCTTGCGGCCGGAGTGAGCAATCTCTTCGCCCTTGGCATGGATGGCGTGCGCGGGCTTCGCGCCCAGCAGGTGCGTGGGCTTCGTCGCGTCGTCGGTCACCTTCCACTGCAGCTTGCCATCCTGCACCGCGATCGTGTCGACGGTGTAGAAGGTCTTGAGAATCTCCTCATCCGAACGCAGGCCGAGCGCGCGCAGGAAGATCGTTGCCCAGGAACTTGCGCTTGCGGTCGATGCGGACGTAGAGCGTGTTCTTCTGGTCGTATTCGAACTCGACCCAGGAGCCGCGGTACGGAATGATCTTGCCCAGGAAATAGGTGCGGTTGCTGGCCGTCTCGAAGAAGACGCCCGGGCGAACGATGCAGCTGGCTGACGATCACGCGCTCGGTGCCGTTCACGATGAACGTGCCGTTCTGCGTCATCAGCGGAATGTCGCCGAAGAAGACTTCCTGCTCCTTGATATCGCGAATCGACTTGGCGCCCGGTCTCCGGATCCTTGTCGTAAATCGTAAGTCGTACCGTGACCTTCAGCGGCGCGGAATAGGTCATGCCGCGCTCTTCGCACTCCGCCTGGTCGTACTTCAGCTGCAGGCCGACCGGGTCGCCGCACTTGTTGCAGAAGTCAGGCGTGTTCTTGTTGTAGGTGCCGCACTTCTGGCAGAGCACATCGCCCGGGATGAAACGGGTCGGTGATCACCATGGCGCCGCAATGGCTGCAGGTGGTACGCAGGTGATGCAGGCCCTTCAGGTGTCCGCACTTGCACTCCCAGTTGCCGATGGAGTAGTCAACGAAATCCAGTTGCGAAATATTGCGGAAGTCGGTAATCGGAAATACGGATACGAATACGGACTGCAGGCCATTGTCTTCGCGCTCGGCCGGCAGCTTGTCCATTTGCAGAAAGCGCTCGTACGAGCGACGCTGAACTTCGATCAGGTTAGGAATCTGGATGGCGGTTGGAATTTTAGAAAAATCGAGACGGCTGCGGATGGCGCGATTCTCGTTCGACATGCTTCACTCCTAAGACTCGTAAACGCGAGGTTCCGGCATGAGAGAACCGGAAGATGATCTGCTGCCCGAGTCGCGCGGCAGATCCGGGTCTTGCGCGAGCAGCGCTTGAGTGTGTCTCGCCCGCCTCGTACGAGCAGGACACAGCGCTTCATTGCAGAAGGGACTGCCGCGATGAAATGCAGGCCGTCCGAAAATCGTTCGTAGCGTGAGAGCACGCGACAGCTGACGCGCACCTCTCCCGGTTCAGCATTCCCGGAACGTGTTGCCAAATCCGGGACAACCCCCGCCGAAATTGGCGTCTCTTACGGGGGACTGCAGTGCGTGGACCGAGTTACAATTCGGCCACGCATGGTTTGAGGCGGGGCAGTGGAGAGGCAAGGAGGCTGGAAACGCGCAGAACCACGGACGCAAAAGCCAAAAGCCCGCGGAGACAGGACGTCCCACGAGCGCCACAACCGAATTGTGCACTTGGCAAAAGCAGAATGTCCGATTCCCGTCGCTTCCAAACTAGCGTGTATGCCGCCTTACCGCTGATGGTTCGCCTTGTTTGCAAATCCGCCGCCCGCCTTGCAAACATGCCGACACGAATGTGCCGAAAGAGCCAGAGCGCGACGGATGGAAGACTCCGCACGGAAGTGCCGATACATCTGGCCGACCGCATGTTCCCGAAAACGATTTTTCAGGCAGAGTTCTTAAATTCGTCCGCGCCAACGTGGCGTCGAGTGGCCGGGGCAAATGCCCGCCAGACAAGACGCGCCTCTATTAAGATAGCGCGTCTTGCTTTGGCATGCAACTTGCCTTATTGACTTTCCTGGTTATTTCACTTCGACGGTTGCGACGCCCTCAAACTTCTTCCGGATCGTCTCAGCTTCGTCCTTGCTGATGTTCTCCTTCAGAGGCTTGGGAGCACCGTCGACCAGGTCCTTGGCTTCCTTCAGACCCAGCGAAGTCACTTCGCGTACGGCCTTGATGGTGCTGATCTTGTTCGCGCCCGCGTCCTTGAGGATCACGGTGAACTCGGTCTTTTCCTCGACCGGAGCGGCTGCTGCCGCACCGCCGCCCGCCGCTGCCGCAACCGGAGCTGCTGCTGCTGCCGAGACGCCGAGGCGCTCTTCGAGCTTCTTCACCAGGGCTGCCGCGTCCAGCAGGCTCAGCCCGACAATCGATTCTTCTAACTGCTGCAGATCCGCCATGTTGCTCTCCACGTGATACTTGTCTGAATTTTTCTTGCCTCCGGCCCGCGATCAGCGAACCGGTTGCCGCGTTCGTCTCAAGGTTTCCGTTGTGCCCAGACCAAGCACCCCTTGAGGTTTGCCGCGACGAATATGTGCTGCCGGACCGCCATACCAGCGGACCGTACTGCATGAAAACTTAGGCCGAAGCTTCCGGCTCGCCGACCGCCGGGGTTCCACTCACCCCTTCGGCTGGTCCTTCTACCGGAGCAACTTCCGTAGCCTGCTCTTTTTGCGACTCGGGAGCCTCGACTTGCGCAACCGGAGCTTCCGCAGCCGCCGGAGCTTCCGAGCCAGCGGAAGCTCGACCGAGGCTTCGCTCGAGCGGCAGGGACTCGAAGCCGGAGCGGCCGCGCCGCCAAACTTGCCCTTCTCCACACCCTGGTTGATCACCACGGCCAGATCGCGTCCGGTCGCGTTGATCACCGTCGCCAACCGCTGAGCGGGCGAATTGATGAGGAACAGGAGCTTCGCATAAATTTCTTCCTTGCCCGGCATGGTGGCCAACTGCTTGATCTCTTCAATCGAGATCACCTTGCCATCCACAATGCCCAGCTTGAAGCTGAACTCCGCGTTATCCGTCACCCAGGTCGAGAGCGCCTTGGCCAGAGCCACCGGATCGCCGCTGGTGTAAGCAACAGACGAAACGCCCTTCAAACCCTGCAGCGCATTCTCGATACCGGTGCCCTTGGCGGCACGAGCCGCCAGCTTATTCTTCAGCACCCGGTACCGACCGCCCGCACCGCGGACAACCTTGCGAAGCTGGTAGTCCTGCGCGACGGTGAGCTTGGCGAACGAGCCGACAATCGCGCTCGTCGAGCCTTCAAGCTCTTTCGCCAGCCGATCGATCTGCTCTGCCTTCTTTGCTTTTGTTAATGGCATATCTTGAAAAACTCCTAGCCTCTAGCTACTAGCCGATTGCTAGTCTCTGGTGCCGCGCACTCGATGCGCCCACTGCACCCGCTCTCTTCGTGTCCTGCTAGCAGCTAGAAGCTAGAGGCTGAGAGCTGCTCGCGTTACGCCTTGGCGGCCAGATCGGCAACCGCATTGTCCAGCGAAACGCCGGGCCCCATGGTCGAGCTGAGCGTGATACCGCGAATGTATTTGCCCTTGGCGGCTGAAGGCTTGGCGCGAACGACGCTGTTGATCACAGTCGTTGCGTTGTCGACCAGCTTGTCGGGCGAGAACGAGAGCTTGCCTACGGGAACATGCACCAGGGCGGTCTTATCGGTACGGAATTCGACCTTACCGGCCTTGATTTCTTTCACCGCCGCAGCCACGTCATTGGTAACTGTTCCGGTCTTCGGGTTAGGCATAAGTCCGCGGGGACCGAGCACCTTACCAAGCCGACCTACCGACTTCATCATGTCGGGAGTTGCGATCAGCGCGTCGAAGTCCGTCCAGCTTTCCTTTTGGATCCTCTCGACCAGATCATCGCCGCCGACAAACTCAGCGCCGGCTGCCTGGGCTTCTTTCAAACGATCGCCCGAGGTAATGACGGCGACGCGCTTGGTCTTGCCGAGCCCATGCGGCAGAACAACAGTGCCGCGGACCATCTGGTCTGCGTGCTTCGGGATCTACGCCGAGACGCAGGGTCAGATCGACGGTTTCGTCGAACTTTACGAACTTAACTTTTTGCAGGAGGGTCACTGCTTCAGGCAGTGCATAGGGGCGGTTTTCAACTTGCGCGCGCGCCTTCGCGACATTCTTGCTGAGTTTCCTGGCCATTGTTCCTCGTCTCCCACCGCACAGGCTATGTTCTGCCGGGCCGTGGTGTAGCTAACTTCCAGTTAGCCGGTTGACTTGCGCCTAACATCGTCGCCAGGCGCATCTATGATTATGCCACAGCGCCAGCCGTCCGCTACTCACAAAATGCGGATGAGCGCCGCAGTTTGCGACGTTGCGGCTTAGGCCGTGACTTCGATACCCATCGAACGAGCGGTGCCCTTGATGCTCTTGATGGCCGCATCGACTGACGCTGCGTTCAAGTCAGGCAGCTTCTGCGTGGCAATCTCGCGCACCTGGGCCTCGGTCACCGTGCCGACCTTGGTCTTATTCGGCACTCCAGAACCCTTGGCAAGACCAGCCGCTTTCTTCAGCAACACCGCGGCCGGCGGGGTCTTGGTGACAAAGGTGAAAGAGCGATCCACGTAGACGGTGATCACGACCGGCACGATCAGGCCGGCGAGTTCTTTGGTCTGGGTACGCGCGTTGAACTGCTTGCAGAACTCCATGATATTGACCTGAGCCTGACCGAGCGCCGGGCCGACGGGAGGCGCAGGGGTCGCCTTGCCTGCTTCAATCTGGAGCTTGACCTGTGTTTGTATCTTCTTCGGTGCCATGATTCAATAAACCTTTCTTCCAAAACTCTCATTCATCCCGGGCGCCGCTCTCGACTTACGCGCACTTAGCGCGCCAAAGTAACTGAGCCCGGTTGTTACAACTCTACTTAGACGACCTTCTCTACCTTACCGAACTCCAACTCAACCGGCGTGGACCGTCCGAAGATGGTGACCATCACCTTGAGCGTTTCGCGATCCTCGTTCACTTCATCCACCACGCCATTGAAGTTGGCGAAGGGCCCTTCGGTGATGCGAACCGACTCGTTCTTTTCGAACTTGATCTTGAGACGCGGCTTGTCCTTGGACACGTCGGAGCGGAAGAGAATGGAGCTGACCTCTTCTTCGCTGAGAGCCACCGGCTTGTCGCCGGTTCCCAGAAAGCCGGTAACCCGCGGCGTGTTCTTGATGATGTGCCAGAGGTCGTTGTCGAGATCCATTTCAACCAGCACGTAGCCAGGGAGGAAGACGCGTTCCATGGTGCGCTTCTTGCCGTTGACGATCTCGGTCACCGACTCGGTGGGAATCATGACGCGGCCGATCTTGTTCTGCAGGCCAAACGCCTGCACACGCCCCTCGATCGACTCGCGCACTTTGCGCTCGAAGCCCGAGTAGGCGTGGATGATGTACCACTTGAAGCTCTCGTTGGCCGGGGGCCCGAGCTGCTCCGGGCCCGGTGTTCCGGGGCTTCCGCCGTCAATATCTTCCGCCATCATTCCTCTTCCGGCGCTTATTGCGCGCCACCCAGCGAGTGCAGCAGGTGCTGGACCCCGTACTGGATCACACCATCCACCACGTAGAAATATGCCGCGAAGGCGAAGACGGCGACGATCACCACCGTGGTGGTTGCCTGCACTTCCTTGCGGGAGGGAGTGACCACTTTGCGCATCTCCCCGCGCACGTCTTTGAGAAAGTCCCTGCTCCGCGTGAGGGTACCGGAAAGCCGATTGCCGCCCCCACCTTCCGCGCCGGTCAATGCCACTGTCTTCGCCATGTGCTTCCCTTTTTCCACTACGGGCATTTAGGCCCTCCTGCGACAAGCCTGCCCAGCAGGACTCCGCCAACGCTGGATGTATGTACCGCTCTCACGTACCAACTACTGTGACGTACCACGTTCGCTCTATACAAAAAACTGGCAGGGGCGGAGGGATTCGAACCCCCAAGTTCGGTTTTGGAGACCGACAGTTTAACCGTTGAGCTTACGCCCCTAAGTGCAGCGAGTTAGCGGGTTAGCGATCGCTTCGCGCTCGAGCGAGTTAGCTTGTCCAAATCGTCAGCTAACTTGCTAACTCGCTAACTTACTATTTCGTTTCTTTGTGATCGGTGTGCTTGCGGCAACGATTGCAAAACTTCGAAAACTCGAGGCGGCCAGTGGTCGTCTTCTTATTCTTCGTCGTTGAGTAGTTGCGCTCCTTACAGACCGGGCACTGCAATGTCACGATTTCACGCATCTTTTTATCCTAACTGATTCGACTTAATGTCGCTTTTTGGTCGAATTCTGCATGTTTCCGACTCAAATCTGCACCGCTTCCAGTGCAGATTTGAGCCTTCTCTAACCTTTGATCGCAACTTTGGCGGTTCAGACTAACCACCGAAGCCTCCGTTGCCGGTTATACCTTCTACTTCAAGATCTCCGAGATGGTGCCGGCGCCGACCGTGCGTCCGCCTTCGCGGATCGCGAACCGCAGACCCTTCTCCATCGCCACCGGCGTATGCAGCTCAATCTCGAGCTGCACATTGTCGCCCGGCATCACCATCTCCGTGCCCTCCGGCAGCTTCGCCGTTCCGGTCACGTCGGTGGTGCGGAAGTAAAACTGCGGACGGTAGCCGTTGAAGAACGGGGTGTGACGTCCGCCCTCTTCCTTCGACAGCACGTAGATCTCGCCCTTGAACTTGGTGTGCGGCGTGATCGAGCCGGTCTTGGCCAGCACCATGCCGCGCTCCACATCTTCCTTGGCAATGCCGCGCAGCAGCAAGCCGGCATTGTCGCCCGCCAGGCCTTCGTCCAGCTGCTTCTTGAACATCTCGACGCCGGTCACGACCGTCTTGCGGGTATCGCGGAAGCCGACGATCTCCGCTCTCCTCGCCCACCTTCACCTTGCCCCGCTCGATGCGGCCCGTCACTACCGTGCCGCGGCCCGAGATCGAGAAGATGTCTTCAATCGGCATCAGGAACGGCTGGTCGATCGCGCGCGCCGGCAGCGGCACGTTCTTGTCCACCGCCTCCATCAGCTCGTCAACCTGACTTCTCCCACTGCGCTTCGCCGTTCAGTGCGCCCAGGGCCGAGCCCCGGATCACCGGCACGTCGTCGCCCGGGAAGTTGTACTTCGACAGCAGCTCGCGCACTTCCATCTCGACCAGGTCGATCAGCTCCGTGATCTTCGACCGCATCGCACTTGTTCAGAAACACCACGATGTAAGGCACGCCTACCTGGCGGGCCAGCAGCACGTGCTCCTTGGTCTGCGGCATCGGACCGTCGGTCGCCGCGACGACGAGAATCGCGCCGTCCATCTGCGCCGCGCCGGTGATCATGTTCTTGATGTAGTCGGCGTGGCCCGGGCAATCCACGTGCGCATAGTGCCGGTTGGCCGTCTCATACTCCACGTGCGCGGTCGCAATCGTGATGCCGCGCTCCCGCTCTTCCGGCGCGTTGTCAATCGAATCGAAGCTGAACGGAACGAGTTCTTCGGGTTGTGCTTCGACAACACCTTCGTGATCGCCGCCGTCAACGTCGTCTTGCCGTGATCAATGTGTCCGATCGTCCCCACGTTCACGTGCGGCTTTGACCGGTCAAACTTCTCCTTCGCCATCGTGCAACTCCTCTTCGTTTACTCGGAGGGAAAGGCGCCTACACGGCGCTCCCACTCCGTCAGTCCTGATAACTTCTGGTCCAGGGCCATATAGGCCGCGGAATTCTGTTCGCAGAAGGCGTTGAACGCCGACCTTGAAGCCCACATGTCGAAGGTAAAGAACCTCGACGGGTGGCCGACGCTGCGCGTCAATTCGACCCCGAGAAACTCCGGCGACTGCCGGAAAAACTGGGCCCAGGTTCCCTCCGGTCCGTACGCGGAGACAAACTGCTGGTCGCAGCCAGACTTCACCTCGTACTCCCACACTACGACGTGCAGGCTCTCCGCATCGGAAAAGGGTAAATCGACGTCAGTAATACGCGTACACCTTCAAATATCTGGCACGAAACTCCGGTGCCACCTGCTCCACCAGCCGCAGGTACTGTTCGCGGACCTGGCCGCGGTCGGAGTCACCGAGCGCGGCATAGTGCCGGGACGTTTCCGTTCCCAGCAGGCCCCGGGCCAGAACTCCTTCAAAGTTCCGAACGCGCAGGCGCGACTGGTCCACCCTGCGTAGAAACCGGTCCACACTCGCGACCGCAAAGGCCTGCTCCACCTCGCGCAGAACTTCAGCGAAGGTGGCTTCATCTTGGATCGGAAGGACTGGCTGCTCAAACATGGTGCCCTGTTTCTGGTTCGGCCGTTGCGACGAGGCCGCGGCCGGTATTGCTTAAATCCTGGAGCGGGAGACGGGAATCGAACCCGCGACCAACAGCTTGGAAGGCTGTGACTCTACCACTGAGTTACTCCCGCTTGACCTCGGGGGCTAAAGCCCCGTTCCTGCCTGGTGCTGGGTGGCACGGCTAAAGCCGTGCCCTTTCAAAGAAGGCCGGACCTATGCGAGGCAGCGACCTTTCAAATATTGGAGCTGATGACCGGGATTGAACCGGTGACCTCTCCCTTACCAAGGGAGTGCTCTACCGACTGAGCTACATCAGCCCTGCCTAAAACTCTGCTACCAAACCTTCGCCAGGGAGAGGCCACTCGGTGACGGCTTCCCCGTTTCGCGGTCACGCGGCTACGCCGCTGCCGCTCAGCTTACCAAGGGAGGACCGACTGAAGTTCCATCAGCCCTGCCTATAAACTTGTACCAAACCTTCGCCAGGGAGAGGCCACTCGGTGACGGCTTCCCCGTTTCGCGGTCTACGCGGCTACGCCGCTGCCGCTCAGCTTACCAAGGGAGGACCGACTAAAGTTCCATCAGCCCTGCCTACAAATTTTGCGGCAATTTGCCGCGTTTCAGCCTTCGTCTTCATCGTACCGCGAACGAGCCGCGGTAAGCACGATACGAAATGCAAAACCGCCCAACAGTACCATCACCAGGAGCCGGATTCTGCCGGGGTCCAGGGTGATCCATGCCACTCCGGCCAGTGCTGCGAGCACAAGGAGCGCGATCCACATCCGCGTGGTTGTCCGCATCCCAGTCTCCTTGCCGGCCTTTGTTGCCTTGCCCTGGCCTTCGGCGATGCGCCGGAGATCAGTGATGGTGCACAGGGGAGGATTCGAACCTCCGTAGCTCCGGAGAGCGGCAGATTTACAGTCTGCTGCCATTAACCACTCGGCCACCTGTGCATATCCTGCATGAGCCCACGCTGGAGGGATTGGCCGCGCAAAGTGACACACCAGAGTCCCAGGCAAGGAAAAACCCGGTCGAACACAAGACGCTGGATGTGGAGTCACTGCGGCGGGCGATGCCTGAAGCGCACTTACTCCTGCTGCAAAGCTGGTGTGCCAAACTGAAGAAACTGGAGCTGGCGAAGGGACTTGAACCCCCGACCGTCTGATTACAAATCAGATGCTCTACCAGCTGAGCTACGCCAGCCCGAAACGCCACGCAACCCACCGCGAGAAGACACGAGTACGCTTCCTCTAAAGGTGGGTCACAAGACGAAAGAGTATCACAGCGAAGACCTGGCTGCAATCGCGGGCGAGGCCTGGCATGAGCGGCTGCCGCGTATTTGGTGCAGTGGGAAACGGGCATCCGCCTGGGTGGGCGCGGCACCTTCTAAGTGTCTTCACGCGCTAGAGCAGGACGGAAGGGCGAACCGGCGCCGAGAGCGGCGGCGGCGGAATGCTATGATCGACATCGTTATTCGCGAGGCTCCTTTCGTTTGCGGTCGGCGTCGTTGTGGTTGAGCGATGCAGGGCTGGAACGAACCCTGCATGCGCAAGCGGACCAAGACGACGATTCTGATCGCGGGAGTGATCCTGCTGCTGCTGGCGGGGGCGGTTTACCTGCGCAAGAAGGCACCTCCCGAGGCGGCGCGCCTGCTGCCCGAATCCGATGGCATTGTGTACCTGAATCTGCGGCCGCTGCGGGCCTCGACGCATTTCGATCAGCGTCCGGTGCCTCTGGACGCGGACTATCAAAAATTCATCGACGCGACGGGGATCCAGCCGGAGCGGGACCTGGACGTGGTCGCGTTCGCATTGCACCGGATGGCAAACCCCAGCGGACCCAACGGGGGCGTTGCGTTCTCGACCGTCTTCGAGGGGCGATTCGATGGCAAGCGGCTGTCGCGGTATCTGGAGAGCCTCGCCAACTCCACCGAAACGTACGATGCGCACACCATCTACAACATTCCCAACGATGGGCGGGTCGACCGGGTGACCCTGTTGGGGTACGACATGGTGGCGGTGTCGAATACGCCGACTCCGGAGCAGATTCACTCGATGTTGGACCGGTATCGAACGGCGGGGCTGCCGTTTGCGGGATCGACCCTGCTTTCAGAGCATTACCACGAGATGCCGCTGCTGGCGATTGCGTGGGGTATGGGTAAGATCGGGCTGCCACTGGGCGAGAACGGCGCGCTGAAGGTCATGGGACTGTCGATTCCGTTCCCGGTGGATGCGACTTTTCTGGCGTCGGTGGAATGGCGCGGGTCGCTGCGGGTCCGGGTAGAAGAGATCACGGTCAACGAGTCAGAGGCAGCGGCGGCGGCGAGTTCCATGCAATCGCTGGTGACGACCTTTCGCATGGCCCAGGGCACGATGCCCGATTCCGGGAGCAGCGCGGATATGAAGACGCTGTTGAACAGCACCAGTATTGAACACCGACGGAATCGGGCGGTGATCACGGCAACCTTGCCGGCAGCGCTGATGCAGCGGCTAGTCAGCGCCCCCGAGAACGGCGAGGCAGGGACCGGCCTGCCCGAGAGGCCAGAGGGTAAAGCAGAGAAGTAAAAGCATTTTCCAGCATCGATCCGTCCGATTCTTTACATCCAACCAGCACGGACCCCACAGATCCGACGGAGGAAGCATGTTTCTGAAATACCCTGCAGCCATGATCGCGGTGTCGGTTTTGAGTATGGCTGGAAACACGATGTGGGCCGATGGCCCTTCGCACGCGCCCACGCTGACCGGCAAAGCGGCGTTCACGGACTACTCGAAAGAAAAGCCGGGCACCCGGCGCAAGCTGACGGTGGCGGACCTGCCGGCTCCGTTCGCCACGGCTTCCTCGGACAACGGCCCGGACGGGACCAGGAACATGATTGAGCGGCCCAAGGACGCGTGGCCGCAAGCGCCCCAGGGGTTCAAGGTGGAGTTGTATGCGACCGATCTGGGCAATCCGCGACTGCTGATGACCGCGCCCAACGGCGACATCTTCCTGGCCGACAGCCAGGCCAACAAGATCCTGGTGTTTCGCGGAGTGGGACCGGATGGGAAGGCGCAGCAGCAGGGCGAGTTTGCAACGGATTTGGTGCAGCCGTTCGGGATCGCGTTTTATCCGGCTGGGCCGAATCCCAAATGGATCTACGTGGGAAACACGGATTCTGTGGTGCGGTTTCCATATCAGAATGGCGATCTGAAGGCGCGCGGCGCGGCACAGAAGCTTGCGGATCTGCCGGGCGGCGGCAGGCTGCGGGGAGGCGGGCACTGGACGCGGGACATCGTGTTCTCGAAGGACGGGACGAAGATGTTCGTGTCGGTGGGGTCGCACTCGAACGTGGACGACCCGGATACGCATCCGGAGGAATTTCACCGGGCGGACGTGCTGGAGTTCACGCCGGAAGGCAAGTTCGAGAAGGTGTATGCGTACGGAATTCGTAACTGCGTGGGTGAGGCCATCAATCCAGCCGACGGCGAGCTATGGTGCTCCACCAACGAACGCGATGCGCTGGGAGATAACCTGGTGCCGGACTACATCACGCACGTGCAGGAGGGCGGATTCTATGGCTGGCCCTGGTACTACATGGGCGGGACGCAGGACCCGCGGCATGCGGGCAAGCATCCGGAGTTGAAGAGCAAGGTGATCACCCCGGATGTGCTGTTGCAGCCGCACTTCGCGTCGCTGGAGATGCTGTTCTACGAGGGCTCGCAGTTTCCTGCCGAGTACAAGGGGGACGTATTCGCCGCAGAACACGGATCGTGGAACCGCGCGCAGAGGGCGGGGTACGAAGTGATTCGCGTACCGCTGCAGAACGGGAAGGCGACGGGCGAGTATGAGGACTTCCTGACCGGATTTGTCACGGCGGACGGCAAGGTATGGGGACGGCCGGTGGGCGTGACGGTGGGGAAGGATGGGTCGTTGTTCGTCAGCGATGACGGTTCGCGGTCGATCTGGCGGGTGAGTTATACGGGGAAATAAGTTGCGTTAGTTCGGGAAGGGCCGCTTGTGAAGGCGGCCTTTGTCGTCTGCGGAGGGTTTCTCTCAGGGGCTGAAGCCCCTTTCTGGTGAGATGGGCTGATGCGTGCCCTTTCAAAGAAGCTGGGTGACGCGGTGGGAAGGCGCGGCCTGCAAGAGGACGGCGCGCCGTGCGATCCTCAAGCTTCCCTCAGGGGCTGAAGCCCCGTTCTCGTTGGGGAGGCTGGCGGCACGGCTGAAGCCGTGCTCTTTCAAAGAAGTTTCTGGGCATTGGGACGAAGGAGTGGTCGGCGAGGAAACTGCCGCGCCCGGAGCTTAGCTTGCTTTCCCTCAGGGGCTGAAGCCCCGTCTCATGGTTGGGAGGGCTGGCGGCACGGCTGAAGCCGTGCCCTTTCAAAGACTCTCAAGGAGTTGGTACGCGGAAGGAGCTGGTACGCAGAAGGAACCGGCAGCGATCGATTTGGTACGCGAGAAAGGCCGCTGAGGGCGGCCTTTTGTGGTCTGCTGGGAACGGATGTAGTTTGAGGAGCCGCCGGCTACGGGGGTATTGCCGCCCGCTGCGGCGAGTTGCTGCATCGTGGTCCGCATGTATTTGTGCGGGTTCACCGGCGTGTTTTGAATGCGGACTTCGTAGTGAAGATGGGGACCGGTGCTGCGGCCGGACAACCCGACGTAGCCGATGACCTGGCCGCGGGTGACTTCCTGGCCGGAGGCTACGGCAAATCCGGAGAGGTGGCCGTAGAGGGTGTGAATGCCATGACCGTGGTCGATGATGATTTCGCGGCCATAGCCGTTGGCCAGACCGGCGGTCTCGACTACGCCATCGGCGGCGGCGTGAATGGGCTCGCCAAAGCTGGCGGAGATGTCGATGCCGGCATGGAAGGCGCCTTCTCCGTTGAAGGGATCTTCACGTTCGCCGAAGGAGCTGGTAACGGGCCCAACGACCGGCCAGAGGGAAGGAGCGTCGGCCAGCTGGAGCAGGTCGGTCGGGCTGGAACGAAGGCTTCGACCGAATTCAAGGGCGCGGGTGAGGCGGCCCGAGATCACCGACGTACGCAACGCATAGAACTGGTCGAGCGATTGCCGGTAGGTGGTGTCGGAGAGCTGGTCGGCGGAGGTGTTGGTGAGCGCGGGTGTGGGCGCGGCGGCAGCCTTGGCGGCGTTCAGATGATTCTGCTTCAGGCCGTAGAGGGCGCTGATTTCGCTAGCCAGAGAGCCGAGGGATGCGGCCTGAACGTCTTTCTCGCGGGCGACCTGCTCCATCTGCAGATAGTCTTTGCGAAGGGCTTCGCGCTGGGAGCGCACTTCATTGAAGTGGGAGGTCTTGAGCAGCATGCGCGAGTAGGAGCCCGCCATTCCGGTGATGGTAAAAGCGCCTACGATGGCGGCTGCTACAAAGACGTATGCATAGTGAAGCGGGACTGGGATCTTCTTGACCCGGCCATCCGCTTCGCGCGATACGAAAATGATGTAGTAGCGTTTACGCAATGTCGTTCCATCCACATTCACGGAATTTGCCAGTGACACGGCAGTGCGGCCTTCCGATACTTTCACGGGAGACCAACTCAGGGTTCACACAGCACGATCCAGCGATCAGGTGGTCTCCACTGACCGTACCAGAGGCATTCGGCAGGGTCAACCGAAGTTTCAGGGCGTTGGCGGCTGACGATTGGCCCCGAAAGTGGGACTCGAATAGCGGCGACATAGTTGTTTGGACGGTTGGAAAGAGTGAGAAGCCGCAGACGGGGAGTGGAAGTTGAGGCGAGTTCGGAGAAAAGCAAGGCGAAAACCGACCGGTAACACCAGAGATACAACAGGCGAGTTAGGGGTCATTGAAGGTCTGCGGGCGCGCAGCGAGCTCGCGGGGGTGAAAGCGCCGGGCCGAGAGGTGCGGCTGGGCATTGGGGATGACTGCGCGCTGCTGCGGCCTCGAGCGGGCGAGGAGATCGCGATTACGACCGATCTGTCGCTGGAGGGTCGGCACTTCCGGCGCGATTGGCATACCCCGGAGGCGGTGGGGCATCGGTGCCTGGCGCGAGGCTTGAGCGACCTGGCGGCGATGGGGGCGAGGCCGGTGGCGGCGTTTCTATCGCTGGCGGTGCCGCGGGAACTGACGACCCGGCGGGCGGGAGCGGCGAGTTGGGTGGAGCGGTTCTTCGATGGGCTGCTGGCGTTGGCCGAGGCCTGGAAGGTTCCGCTGGCGGGTGGCGATACGGCAGAGGCAGCCGGGGGACTGGTGGCGGCGGATATCGTGCTGGTCGGCGGGGTGGAGCGCGGGCGTGCGTCTGCGAAGGAGCGGAGCGCGGGCTGGCGACATTCTGTATGTGACCGGGGCGCTGGGCGGGGCGGCGGCGGAGTTGCAGCGGTTAGAGGCCGCGCCGGGGCGGTTTCGGAGGGTGGTCACGGCCGGCGGGGAGCATCCGCACCTCTTTCCGCAGCCGCGAGTGGGCGTGGGGCGGCGCCTGGTGGCGGGGAGTCTGGCGACCGCTGCGATCGATCTGAGCGATGGGTTGTCGACCGATCTTCGGCACCTGTGCGAGGAGTCAGGACTGGCGGCGGAGGTGGATGCCGAAGAGGTGCCGGTGCACGGGCTGGCCCGATCCGCAGGGCAGGACGGGCTGGAGTTGGCGCTGCATGGCGGGGAGGATTACGAACTGCTGTTCACCTGTGCCCCGGGGACGCGGATTCCGGCGAAGGTAGCGGGCGTGCCGGTGCGCGCAATCGGGCGAATGTTGGCGAGAGGACGAGGTCGGCCGGTGGTTGCGCTGGTGCAGGATGGCAAGCGGCGTCCGCTGGAGCCGGAGGGGTGGGAGCATTTCCGGTGAGTGTGAAAAAGCTTAAGGGTTCTTACAACCTGTCGGCGTATGATGGGCGCGCCATGCACACGAAAATTTTCTCTGCTAGACGCGTTGCCGCGCTCATGATGACACTTGCGCTTTCAATGCCTGCCCTCGCCAAGGAAACACCTCTTGCCGTCATTGATTGGCCCGCGAGCGGTACTCCCGTTGTGCGAATTACCTTTGGAAAGTTCAAGGCGTTGCCTGAAATGGGGAGCCTGCATGGCTATGTCATGGATACCACCGCCGAGAATCTCTCTGCGCGTGTGATCCCTGCAGCCCACTTCTCGGTCTACCTCTTCGACAAAGAAAAGGTGCGGGTGGGCGAAGATGCAATCGAGCTCAGCAACGTCGGCCCCGGGCAAACGGTGCGATTCCAGACCACCGTCATGACCTCAGGTCGGCCTGTATCTGTCTCGATTCTGGAAAACTCAGGGCCGCCAAAGCGCATTACGCTCACGGTGAATTCGTCGCCGCAGGGTGCGATGGTCAAGGTAGACGGAGTACAGGGCGGCACCACACCACGGTTGGTCGAAGTTGGGGTTGGCAAGCACATTCTGACCTTCAGCAAAGAAGGATTTAAGACAGGAGAGTTCCCACTTGAAATCGGTCGGGATGATGTCGCCGGAGGGTCGATGACCTATGAGCTCGGGGCCGCAGCCTTCGACTCCATTGAGCTACGCGACGGAAGTGTGCTCAACGGCGACCTTGTTTCAGTCTCCGGGATGGATATTGAGATTCGGGTGGGCGGCAGTCTTCAGCACATCGATCGCAATCGGATCAGGCGCATTATGTTGGTCCAGAGAGACGCGCCGATTCCGGCTGTTGCGCCAGCCACTGCGGAACGATAGCTCGCGGAGATGCAAGCATTCAGCCCTGGTTCGAATGCTAACGGCCGGCATTTGAGCGGTCACAAAGCGGCAGTCGCCGCCGAGTCCGAGCCGCTCTCGCGGGCATGTTGAGCACGATCGCCGATTCAACCACAAGCATCTCCGGTGCTCTCAGAGTTTCCAGGGCTCTCGCTGATGGTACTTGGGGGCGGCGCGGGGCGGGGCTGGCCGAGTTCGATTCTCGCGGTGTGAAGTAGGACACGCGCCGTGCTTGGTAGGATGAGTCTCATCATGGAAACCGAACAGCGCGAAAACCAGAAAACGCGCGTTCGATTCGCGCCCTCGCCTACCGGCCTGCTGCACGTGGGCAATGCCCGCACGGCGCTCTACAACTGGCTGTTTGCCAAGCATCGGGGCGGCGAATTCCTGCTGCGCATTGAAGACACAGACCTGGAGCGGAGCGAAGCCCGGCACGAGACGCAATTGATGGAAGACCTGCGGTGGCTGGGGTTGGAGTGGGACGAGGGTCCGCCGTTTCAAGACATTCGCGCGGGTGGTCCACACGGGCCGTATCGCCAGTCGGAACGGCTGGAGATCTACCGGCGACACACGGAGCAGTTGCTGCGGGAGGGCAAAGCCTATCGCTGCTTCTGTACGCCGGAGGAGCTTGAGGCGGAGAGGAAGCAGGCGATCGCGGAGCATCGTCCGCAGGTGTACTCGGGCCGGTGCCGGGCGATTGCAGACAGTGAGGCGCGAGCGGCGAAGGAGAGCTTCGCGGTGCGGCTGCGGATTCCAGACCGGCCGTTGCGCTTTCACGACATTGTGCGCGGGGATGTGGAGTTTGCCGCAGACACGGTGAGCGATCCGATATTGGTGCGGTCGGCGATCGGCGAGTCGGCCGGAGTGCCGGTTTACAACTACGTGGTGACGGTGGACGACGCGCTGATGGAGATCACCCACGTGATTCGCGGCGACGACCACATTTCGAATACGCCGAAGCAGGTGGCGATCTACGAGGCGTTCGGGTGGAAGGTGCCGGAGTTCGCGCACCTGTCGACGATTTTGGGAGCGGACCGGGAGCGGCTGTCGAAGCGGCACGGGGCGACGTCGATCGCAAGCTTCCGCGAGATGGGTATCTTGCCGGAGGCGCTGGTGAATTACCTGGCGCTGCTGGGGTGGGGCGCCGAGGACGGAAAGACGAGAGACATTCACGCTCGAGGAGTTGAAGCCGCGAGTTCAAACTGGAGCGGGTGACGGCGAGCCCTGCCATCTTCGACTTTGACAAGCTGCACTGGCTGAACCGGCACTACCTGAAGCTGGCGGAACCGCAGCGGGTGATGGAGCTGGCGTGGCCCTATTTCGCGGGGCTGCTGCCGGAGAGAGCCGCAGCCGGTGCGGAGACGGTGGCCTGGTTTGAGAAGCTGCTGGGGCTGTTTGTGCCGGCAGTGGACCGGCTGGAGCAGTTGCCGGAGAAGGCGCGGTTTCTCTTCGAGCTGAAGCCGGAGGTCGTGAGAGGCAATGAGGAGAACGCGGCGCTGCTGACGACCGAGAGCGCGCAGAAGGTGCTGGAGGCATTTGGAGCGCGGGTGCTGGCCGATGAGGAGCCTATCACTCCGGAACGATTCAAGGCGTGGATGAACGAGGTGAAGGCGGAGACCGGGGTGAAGGGGAAAGAGCTGTTTCACCCGGTGCGGATCGTGCTGACCGGGTCGCATTCGGGGCCGGAGTTTGACAAGCTGATCCCGCTGATCGAAGAAGGCAGCCGGCTCGATCTGCCCGCGCACATCCTGAGCGTGCGCGAGCGGGTGCGGGGATTTCTGGCGGCTTAGAGCTGGCGTTGCCGAGCCCGGCCGGTTCGAGTGCCGGCCCGTGAGCTTGACCTGCGGGCCAGGCTTACTTGCCGCCGTGGGCAGTGAGCTTGACGTCGATGTTGCCGCGCGTGGCCTTGGAGTAAGGGCAGGCTTTGTGGCCTTCGGCGACGAGGGTTTCCGCGGCCTGCTGATCGAGGTTGGCGGCGGTGATGTCCATGTCGACAGCGATGACGAACTCGCCTGCATCGTTGGGGCCGAGGGCAACGTTGGCGATGATGGTGATGAGGCCGGGATCTTCCCCGCGCTGCTTGGCGACGTACTCCATGGCACCGGCGAAGCAGGCGGAGTAGCCGGCGGCGAAGAGCTGTTCGGGGTTGGTGCGCTTGGGATTCTGGACGGTGGGCGAGGGCGGCATCAGTTCCACGTTGAGAGCGCCGTCTGAGCTTTTGGCGCGGCCATGGCGGCCTCCGGTGGACGTAACGGTTGCGGTGTAGACGGGCTTGATGGGGATCTCCTTGGGCGCAGCTTGCGGCGGTTTTGATTTTAACGGTTGCGGCGAGGGTGTGGCCACTCGAGCAACCAGGCAGACCGCAGGTTGGAGGACAAGGCACGCGGATCCCTCCGCTTCGGTCGGGATGACAATGCACTTGGTTTCTGCGGGCGAATAAGGCACAGGATGCGTACGTTCGGCGGCGAGTGGGGTGAGGAATGACCGATTTGACGTTTGCGCATGAGTGGACGGCCGAGGTGCTGGCCGAGCGGCCGCTGATTTTGCCGGCGCGGCAGTTTGTGTATCCGCGCGAGGCCGAGGAGGTCGAGCGGGGTGCGCTGGAGGTGCTGGTGCGTCCGGACGGGGCGGCGGAGTTCCTGGCCACTTGTGCGCTGGGGTTCGCTGATCCGCTGGTGCCTACGGGTGTGTGGAGTTGCCCCGATGCGGCGTGGATGTGCGCGGTGGCCGGCGGGTATGCGTACCTGATCGACACGCGGAGGCCGGAGCGGTTTGAGCAGGTGGAATACCGGCCGGTGCTCGAGGTGAGGGCGTTGAAGGAGCAGGGGCTGCTGCTGTTTGTGGGGCACTACTCCATGCTGGCGTGGGGACGCGAGGGAAGGGCGTGGCAATCGGGGCGGCTGTCGTCAGAGGGCGTACGCATTGTGGAGATCGAGGGATGGCGGCTGGTGGGGACGGGATGGGATTTGCGGACCGACCGGGAGTTCGGGTTTGAACTGGATTTGCGCACCGGGGAGCATACGGGCGGCATGGGGTGATGCAACGCGGGTCCCTGCGGCGCTGAAACGCAGGTTCCTTTCCACACCGGCTCGGGGGACACTGGATTAGCAGGGGGAGTTGGAGGGAGCGCGGTCCTTGCCGTGGTCGAAATTGCAAGGAGCAGCCGATGTGCATCCCTTCCCACCCGGATCAAAGACGCACCCGTTCATTCGGCCATTGTGCAATGCTGCGCGTTCCGAGCACCGTGGCGTTAGCACTTGAAACTTCAGCGCGATTTTTTTATCCGTAAAGGTTGCGGCAACAGATGAGCGGTGCGCTATGTTTTGTGGATGGGTCTTCTCAAAGTGCTCGAGAGCATCTTCCGCAAGAAGCAAGATGACGATGACATGCCTTTCTCAATTGTCATGCTCCTTCGCAGCCCATTCACGATGTCTAAAGAGGTTCTGGAGACGGCAGCGAGTAGGGCTTACAAGCTCCCATATGACGGCTCGCAAGAGATGTACTTCGTGGTGCATGATCCCGGCCCTGACGATCGTGAAAGCGGGTTCATCGGTGATTAAGGTATTAGCGGTAAGGGAGCCCTATCTTGGCGAGCCTGACGATGTGGCAAAAGGATTCAAAGATCCCCAGCTTGGAGCGGCCTGGCGCGAGCACCGTGCGTGGGCCGCATTTGATTTGATGAACCGGGAAATACCGAAAGAGCAGGCCTACCGGGTGCTAGCCCCACTCGTCGCCGAACTGCTGGATGCTCGCTGCACAGGGATCTATCTACCAAAAGATAACCGATTCACAATTCATAGTGACGGATCGGCAGCAAGGCACCTGCACAGCCTCGCGGGCTAGGGGTCCTGCACCGAGTTGCTTGGGGCCAAGCGTTTTCTCTGGGCGACACCTTTGACGGAGGAATGCCGTTGTTACGAATTCGGATTGGAAGGAGAGGTGAATGCGAGCGCCTCTTACTGGCCGAAGTTTGCGGATGGTGAGAGCCAGACGAGGCTAGCTCGGGTCGCCATCTTTCATGGTTGACGTCCAATGTTTCTCCTGGCGTCTGAGCTTTTCGCGGATCTGGTCCTTCCACCATGGGTCGAGTCCCTGCATGTTGAGGACGGCGCGGGCGTAACTCGGATCGAAGTCCAGATACATACAGTGATTGATCGCGGTGATCGAGCCGCTTTCGTTGAGGCGTTGCTGGAGAGACCAGGTGTCGCCCACCTGAACAACGCCCGGCTCCAGCACGCGCAGGTAGAAGCCCGTCCGGTTCTCACGAATGGTCAGCTTCACCCAATCGGGACGTCCGATGCGTCGGGCGAGGTTTGCGCAAGGTATGCGGGGACCGCTGACCTGGACCATCGATGTTCCGAGGCGGACGTGGTCGCCTACACAAATCTGATCCTCGGTGATGTTTTGCAGGGTGATGTTCTCGCCGACAGAACCAGCCTGCAGCGCTAATGGAAAGCGCGAGTTCCAGAATGCGTAGTGGTCAGCGAGGTGAACGCATATCGCCGCGCCTGGACCGCCGTGGTAGGGCTGGGCCACCTTGTCTCCGGCAAGACCTGAGAAGGAAATCGCAACAGGCAGGTCCGTGCGTTCGCGAAAGATGGACGACTGCCATGTTCCTCGCTCATCGGTGATCAGCTTCGGTTGGCCGGTGAGAACTGCTTCGACAGTCGGGCTTAGGGCCATGCCTGGGAATTTTAAGCCGTCGCTATTGGGTTGTCCTGACATTTCGGATTGTGGGAGCGAAGAGGATTCGCTAACGTCGACTGTCCGGAGGGATGACTCTTAGGCGAACCGGCGAGGGCCAACCGGCGAGAAGCCCGGTTCCAACCGGGCCTCCGCCGTCAGCGCGCTGTTTTGCATGGCTTTGGGAAAATGGTCGCTGCTTAGTTAACTTTCGCTAACTCCGCAATAACATCAGCAACCTTGTCGAGTATCTGGTTCCAACCCTCGAGTTGCCCGCTGTTCTTCGCGCTCTCCATGGGTTCATTTCCGATGAAGGTGAGTTTGGTTTGACCGTTTCCAAGTCCTCAAAAAGAGTCACGTCGTACGCACCTTCAATGGCCTCATGTTCTATTCCTAAGTCCGCTGCCTCAATCTTGTTTCCCTCTGAGTCGGAAAAGTACATGGAGGAAACAATCCGCTCGTGCTGAACAATCTCGTGGTATTCACCGGCGTTCCAGAACTCCTGCCCATCCGGCGTTCGCATGCAGCAGAGAAATTTCCCTCCCACTCGAAAATCGATCTTGCACACAGGCGCAGTAAAGCCCTTCGGTCCCCACCACTGCATCACGTATTTCGGGTCGGTCCACGCCTTCCAAACCAGTTCGCGTGGGGCATCAAAAACTCGTGTGATCACCATCCGCTCTGTCTCGCTAACCGTGCTATTTGTCATCCCTGACCTCCTCTTGTTTCATTTGTTTTACGACCACATCCAGTCTGTCCAAACGCTCTTCCCAGAGCCGGCGATAGTTGATGGCCCAGTCGCTGACCGTCTTGATCGCCTCCGGCTTGAGCGTGCACACACTCTCCCGCCCACGCTTCGTCTTGACCACAAGCCGGGCCCGCACCAGGTAGGCAACATGCTTCGAGATCATCTGCTGCGACAGTGAAAATCGCTCCGTCAAGGCATGCACAGACGCGGGCCCACGAGAGAGTCGTTCGACCATCGCTCTACGGGTGGGATCCGACAGAGCGGCAAATGTTGTACCCAACCTATCCACAACCATATGGTAGTGGATTACGGAAGAATGTCAATCGGTAATTGCGAGATCCAGCCGCTCAGCGAACAATCACAGGTGACGATAACGGCGTTTCTCAGGAGCTAATCGCCGCTTGTAAACTATTCGAATGCGAAGGACGCTCCAGTTTCGATTGACTTTGGTCAGGGCATGCGCTTTCGGAGTCGTCGCAGGATGTTCGTTCGTCTCTAACGCGACTGCTCAATCTCTCAAGCCCAGCAAGGTGATTGACCTCACGCAGGTCAAGATCGCCGGGACCGATTGCAAGGCGAGCCTGCCCACTGGGTTCTCAAATATCGAGTGGTTAGACGACTCTCGCATGTTGGCTTCCACATATTGGGCGCAATGCGGGGACGCGACCGCTTCTGATCCGAAGAAGAAGTACGAAACGGAAGTAGTGCTCTTCGATGTGAGAGGGGCGACCCTCGCGACTGCACATAGTCACGCAAGCATGTACACAAACGGTCCGCATGGTACCGTTGCTGCTCTTCAGGATGGCGCGATCGACCTTTTGGACGGCACGCTGAAGAGCGTGCAAACAATTCCTTGCCCCCAACGACGTGAAGAACTGCGGAATCAGCCTCAATCGGTCTTCAGCCGTAAACGCGGAATTTGCAGTGTGCTCCGCTTCTGATCAAACGCACCGGGTCTGTGATTTCTATACTGGCTTGCCAGCTAAGAAAGTTCGCCAAGAATCGTTCGCAGCTGGAATCGATCCGTTTACCCGCGTTGCAGTCGGCATTTGGCAAGTCTCTCAGGGTGAGAACTGGCTTTTCAAGGGCGGTCACCTTACCCGCGTTGGAGCGGATGGGCGAAACTCTCTCGTCAGCCCCACGGACTTCGTCGGGAACCAAGGTGGGGGCTGTGGTGGGGAGCTTTCAGAGGCATCGCCAAAGCGATTTTTGGCAACATGCGTGGGGACTCATTGGTACTCAGATGGAATGTTCGACAGTATCTTCGGCTTCAGCCACGCTGTCTTATTTGATGTATCGACAGGCAACATCATTGGTCAGGTAGACGGGGGCGCCTTTGTATCCTCAGCGCTTTCCCCGTCCGGCCGAGAGATCGCTATTTTGAAAGGCAAGAAGGTTCGCCTGTACGACGCTCCGTAAGATGATCCTGCTTAGCAATTACGGTCAATGGAGCTCCAACCCAATACCATCATTCACAGCGTTCTTGAGGCGTTGTTTGCACCCAAGATAACGCTCTGTGGTTTGAACCGAGACGTGGCCGAGTAAGAACTGTATCTGCTCAAGCTCACCACCAGCTTGGTGGCAAAGCCGGGCACAGGTTCGACGAAGATCGTGCGGAGCGACTAGACCGATTCCGCAGTTCATGGCGCTTCGCGAACGATGGACCAAATCACCTTCGCCGTGAATCCTCTACCTTGAACTAGTCCGGTCTTTCCAATAGCGCGGAAGACCGTTCCATCCTGTAGCTTTGCTGCATCTGTCCACGCATCGACGACTGATTACGCAGGTCTCGCAGGTGTTTGCCAGTGTCAATGGCAAGTAACTTCTTGCCCTGTTCTGCGGTCGACCAATTCCCAACACGAACGCCTAGGCGCTTCGCTCCTTTGACTCGACGAATGCCGGCCGCGAGGTCGGGGCTGAGCAGTCCGCAATCTGAAGCCCCATAAGCGAGCGTCCGAGCCGCAGCGAGCCTGAGATTGATGGTCGAAGGAGCATACCTGCGCTGCTCCAAGTCAATCCCATAGCGAGTCACTACAGTCTTGTTGAACGCAAGCCGGGGTTCGGAGCAGTACCACTCGATAAAGTCGCGTATGGCGTGATCATAAGATCGTCGCGAGTTTAGAGATGGAAGGCTATTGAGAACTGCTGATTTGGAATAGTCAAGGTCGGGGAGTTTCAGAACATTCTTGGGCTTCTTCGCTCTTTTCGCCATGCTGACGGCCTCCTAGCCGTGGCGAAAAGAATCTCTCAACCGGATTAGTCCTCATAAGTTGGCTTAGCGTCAGCGATCTTCAGCTGAAGAGAAGGGCGTTTCTCAGGAGTAAACGATGCATCTCAGCTAAGCTAAGGAAACCGGGTACAGAATCCGCCTGAGTGGCCACCGTCCATCAGTTGAGTGAATACAGACACCTGAGGCGTGTCCGGTGTTTGTGGTGAAAGATTGAGGAACCGTGGCAAGACCTTGCCGCCACTCGGAAAACCCAGAAACTCATCACCGTGCTGAACATCAATCACATCATGATGCGCAGGCAGTGGTAACAGTATCTCGGAGCCGGGATCGTGGTCCAAAATGATGCTGAATCCCATCGGATGGATTGCTTGAAATTGCTCAGCCCTGGCCGGCCCTCGGTCTGGAGTGCGCGTATCCGAGCGGATATGGAGAGACTGAGGACCTCGGTCTCACTTCAGAAAATCGATCCCACCATGCGGCGATCCGAATGCAACAGGTTTGTAGCCTCGCAGCCCGTAGAAGGCAACATAGACATAGCACACCGCTGGAACAATGAACGAGTGGTGGATGCCTATTTTGTCTGCGAGGGCTCCCTGCAACACTGGAATAACAGCCGCCCCAACCGCGGCCGACATCAGAATTCCCGAGGCCTTTCCGGTGAGGTCTCCCAACCCCGCAATGCCCAGGCTAAACAGGCTCGGGAACATGATCGAGTTGAAGACGCCCACCAGCAGAATCGACCACATTGCCACCTTGCCGTGTGACACTATCGAAGTTGCGACGAGGCTCAAAGCCACAGCCGAGTTGATGGTAAGCAGCGTGTTCGTACTCATTCGTCGCAGCACCCCTGAGCCGACGAATCTCCCTAACATGGAACCACCCCAGTAGATGGAAACAAACTTTGAGGCAGAGGCAGGCGCCATCGATCCGATGAGGGGTTGGCTAATGTAGTTCACCAGAAAGCTGCCAATCGTGATTTCAGCTCCGCAGTACAGGAATATGGCTCCAGTGCCGAAGACGACCTGCGGATAGCGCCAAATCGGGGGCAGACGCAAATCTCCCCGGTGTGACTTCCGTGATTCGTGAATACGGGGAAACTTTAAAGAGGCAACAATAGCGGCGAGCACGAACAAGGCGATGGCAATCCCAAGATATGGTCCCTTGACGTAGGAGGCTTGCCGTACCCTGTAGGCTTGTAACAACAGGGATCCCGATAAGCGGGACGCACTCACCGACTCTGTTGCGGAAGCGGCTCCCAAAATCAGAATACCGCCGAAAGCCGGAGCCAGTGTGGACCCGAGGGAATTGAATGCCTGAACCAAGTTCAATCTGCTGGACGCTGTTCTCGCCGACCCCAGAACGGAAACATAGGGGTTCCCCGAGACCTGTAGGGCTGTTACTCCCGCGGCCAATACCAACAAAGCACTCATGAACATCCCAAACGAGGGCGTCACCGCCGCCGGTACGAAAAGCAGCGCACCTGTGCCCATCGTGATGAGACCAGCGATCAGTGTGTTCTGGTACCCGATCCGCTCCACCAACTTGCCGGATGGAAAGCCGAAGATCAGAAACGAAGAGAAGAAGCTGAACTGAATCAGCATAACCTCTGCATAGTTCAAATCGAAGATGGCTTTCAGGTGGGGAACCAGTATGTCATTCAGGGTCGCTAAGAAGCCGCACATGAAGAAGAGTGCAGTCATCAAGACCATTGCGGGCATAGTTGGAGACCGGGACATTGGTGGCGAGGAGTGGTCCGCATCCGCAACACGGTAGCTCGCGGTCTGCTCGGCTGCCGAGACTGGTTCGCGCCACTCTCCCGTATCAAATCTCATGACCCTCTAAATCGCAGGCGATGCAGCCTTGTGCAGAAGGCCTGCTTCGTGATCTGACTCCTCCCCGAAGCTTTCACCTCCTTACTGCGTCCGTCAAGAGCTTCGCGCCCACTGGTCTTCGTTAGCTAACGGATCTTCTCGACATAGATCAGATCGCTGGAATGCTTGCGGGGCGACCGAACGGGGCGAATTGTTGTACCGCCAACCTACTTCAGGATCGGCAACTACAGTGAGGGCGTGGCGTGGATTGTCCAATGTAGGAGCAAAGGGGCAGCAACGGTCGCAACAATCCTGACGGTGTCGCGCGTCATGTGAAGGCGAAGGCAACAGAGCGCGTCACGGTTCCCTTCGACTGGGAATGTTACGTCGGCTTAGCGTCAGTGATCTTCAACTGACGAGATGGGCGTTTATCGGGAGTTATTGCTACGCCTAGCCGCGAATGTTTTTGAGAAGGGCCTCGGCAGTAGAGTCGTCAAGCTCTTGGATCGCCTCTCCTAGTAGGGAGAATCCTTTGCTGACTGCCACTGCCGTGAGAGCGCAAACCAAGAAGTCGCGATTCCAAGTCTTGTCAATCACCGCGCAGACAAGGCTTCCGAGCCTCTTGAGAGCATCGAAGTAGTCGCCCGCCAGATCACTTGGCACAGTTATCCCGCGCCTTTGTCTGCATATCTCGATCCATGCGGGAAACTGGAAATAGACAGACGATGCTGCAGATGGATTGGAAGCAAGAAATCTAACAACGTGAGGCACCGCCGCGAAAGAAGCCGTATAGACGTCACCCTGATGCGCTAGTGCACTCCAAATCGAGAACCAGGGTTCAGTATTTCCCTCGGAGTTCGGCAAGGACTCCAACTGCCGCAAAAGATGAGGAATATCAGTGGCACTGCCGTATGCGTGCTGAAGTGTTGACCACTCCGGGCTGTCAAGATCGAGCATGATTCAGCCTAGCGCAGCCGGTTAGTACCGTGAAGTCGGCTTCTCGTCAGTGATGGGCGTTGGAGCGTGGTTGTGCGGGGGAGTTGGTTGGGACCTGGTTCCTACAGTTCCGTCGCAAGGACCCCTCCGTCTAGGGGCCTTTTTTGCTGGCTTGCTTTTCGGCTTCGTTGATGGCCTTGCGGAATTCGTCTACGGCTGGAACTCCGGGTGTCGCGAGGGCGTCCTTGGCGATGAGGCGCCAGACCGGAGGCGAGTCGAGAGGATTGTCGGTGTCAGGATGTTCGGTGACGCCGCGGTAGACGAGGAAGCTATCTTCGCCATTGCTGACTTCGGCACGGGGGCTGGGGGACTGCGAGCCCACCCCGCCGGGATCGGTGCCGTTGGGCCCGTTGGGAGTGCGGCCCCCGAGGCGAACACCGTCTTCAGTAGGTTCGAGGATGATGGAGTGATCGTTGGCGCGGCCGGTGCCGATGGTGGGCTCGACCATTTTGCCGTGACCCTTGCGGACGATGATGACCAGGTCGGCGGTGTTCGTCTCCTGCACGAGGTTGAAGCGGCCCCACTTCATGATGGCCTTTTCGACGGAGTCGCGGGCGTTGCGATTGGCATTGGGATCGGTGGGGCTGAGGCCGGCATCGGGATCGATCAGGACCAGGACGGTGCGGGCCTGGAGGATGTCGTAGGGCAGGATGAGCTTCTTTTTGTCTTTGGCTGCGACCGGCGCTACAGCAGCCAGGGTAAGCAACAGGAGCACGGGAAGAAGCGGGCACGAACGACGCAGCATGGCGGCCTCCGGTGCCCATTGTAGTCCGCGAAGCCGAGTCAGAAGCTGGACAAGAGAAAATCTCTGGCCGTGGCCAGCACCCGCTCTCGCATGGCGGCCTCGGGCAGCATGCGGGCGATCTCTGTGGCTCCGATCATCGTAGAAAAGATTTGAAAGAAGGCGCTCTCTCTGTCCGCTGTACGGCGGCCGGGCATGAAGGGGAGCATGCGGTCTTTGTAGTTCACCAGTTGGGGAAAGATCTGCTTCTTCATCTTTTTGTCGACCCGCGTCAGCTCCGGGGCGAGTGCCGGCAGTGGGCATCCGCGCTCGGCGTGATCGCAGAACTCCAGAGTTAGATAGGTCTTCACAATGGCCTTCCATGCCGGCGCGGGATGCGCCTCTACAGCCACACGGACAAGGGTGTCGCCTATTTCGCGGAAGGCCTCACCCAGGGACGCAAGGAGCAGTTCGTCTTTGCTCTCAAAGTGCTTGTAAAAGCCTCCGTGAGTGAGACCGGTGTCGCGCATAACCGCTGCGACCGCCGCGCCGTTGAGGCCCTCGGCGCGCACGCGACGCGAGGCGTCTTTCACAATCCGCTGATGGACTTGCGCTTTGTGTTCGGGTGAGTACCGCATGGTTCCCATAGGATGCCCGGGATCATCTCAAGATGCAAGCGGCGGACGGGTTGGAGAAAAGTTCGAATCTATTGGATGATCGTTGTAATCCTATGCGGCAGGACTGCTCTCTGGAAGAGTCCTTCGAAATGACGCCGGCGTCGCTCGGCCGGTCTCGGCTTGGCGGCAATGGATGATGGCTGTAATTCCATTCTGTCAGGAGGGTCGAACATGTCACCGCAATTGATCTTTCAAACGCACCTCGTCCTCGGGTATGTCGCGTGTCTGCTCTGTTTCAGCACTTACATTCTGCCCCGGCTGAGGTCGATGGATCGCTTTCGCGCGCAGCGCGTGATTGCCACGATTCACAGCTTCCGCTTCTTCGGGCTGGTGTTCATTCTTCCCGGAGTCGTCGGGTCTCACCTGCCGGCTGGCTTCGCGGTGGCTGCCGCCTATGGGGACTTGGCGACCGGACTGCTGGCACTCATGGCGCTGCTCTCGGCGAAGATTCGTCCGCTGTTCTGGTTCTTCGTGATCGCTTTCAATCTGGTGGGCGCGACCGACCTGCTTTTCGCTTATTATCACGCTGTTCGATTGGGTCTCCCGAATGAAGCAGGCCAGCTGGGCGCGGCCTATGTGATTCCAGTCTTCTATGTGCCGATGCTGATGATCACCCATGTGGTGGCACTGTATTGGCTGGCGCGTGCTCGGTCTCTGCGGGAGCTCGCCGTACCTGAGCCTCGCCGTGCCTGGTGATCTCGCTATACGCGGGTGATGCAGACTGCTTTGCGCTGGCGAACTCATGGATCAAGATCGGGTAGTATGCCAACCATGAATAAAGTTGCGCCGTTCCTTTGGTTTCGTGACAACGCGGAAGAAGCTGCTGCGTTTTACCTGAGTGTCTTTCCGCATGCGCGCAAGGTTGAGGAAGTGCGTTCGAACGGGGTCGGTCCGTGGCCGGCGGGCAAGCTTGCCGTGATCACGATCGAGCTTGAGGGCCAGGAGATGGTCTTCCTCAACGGCGGCCCCGCGCACCAGCTCACCCCCGCGTTCTCGTTCTTCATCCGCTGCGATTCTCAGGCAGAGATCGACAGCTACTGGGACAAGTTAATGGATGGCGGCCAGGCGATGGCCTGCGGCTGGCTCACAGACCGCTTCGGATTGTGCTGGCAGGTGGTGCCGCGCAATATCGGCGAGTTGATCCGTCATCCGAAGGCGATGGAAGCCATGCTGGGGATGATCAAGATGGATCTGGCGGCACTGGAGGCCGGCGCGCGCGAGGATTGAAAGCGTCCTCCACGCCCCGTTGACTGCCCGCTCTACTTTGCTGGCCGCGGACTGGGGAGTCTGCTGCGCCGAGATTTACGCGGGCCCTGGGGCGGGCGACTCCTTCGCCGGCAGACGGTAGAAGCTGAGGGCGGCGTCGCTTTGCTCGAGCACGCGGTAGCGGGTGAGCGCGGCATAGTGTTCGTCGAGAGGCTGCTTGCGGCGGTGTTCGGCGACGACGATGGCGTCGGGCGCGAGGGCTGCGGCGCAATCTGTGCCGAGTGCCAGTAGCGTGGTCGCGTATTCGCGGAGGTTCTCGTAGGGCGGGTCGAGGAAGACGATGTCGAGTTTGCGAGGATCGTTGACCATGCGGCGGAGAAAGGCGGATACGCTGCGCGGCTCGACGGTGCAGTGTTCGGTGACGGCGAGAGACTTGAGATTGGAGCGGATGGCCGCGAGCGCGGGTGTCGCGTTCTCTACCAAGAAGACCTGGGCTGCTCCGCGACTGAGCGCCTCGATGCCGTTGGCGCCGGAGCCGGCGTAGAGATCGGCGAAGACGGCGCCGGGAACGCGCGGGGCGAGCACGTTGAAGAGCGTCTCGCGAAGGCGGTCGGCGGTGGGGCGGGTGGCGAGTCCGCGAGGAGCAGAGAGCACACGGGAGCGATAGGTGCCGGCGATGACGCGCACGCAGTCCATCGTAACGTAGGCAGAAGCGTGCGGCAAGCGTTCGTCACGGGTATCGCAGTTGGAATCGCCGGGGTCGAAGAAGCAGGTGCACGTCAGAGCCGAAATCAGGCCGAGATCGTGCGCCGGATCTGGGCGGAGATGCACTCGCAGATCAGGACCGGAGAACAGGGCAGCGAACGGCGATTCGTGCGATTGGGGACCAAGCCTCTACAATTGGCTGAAGGATGGCCGGCGCGGGCAGGAAGCGCGGGTGGAAGGAAACGAGGAACCCCAAGATGCGCGGCTGGTCATTTCCGCTGGGAAAATGGATGGGCATCGATGTGCGCATCCACATGTTCTTCGTGTTGCTGCTGGGGCTGTGCATCTTCGGCTCGAGCGCGACCAATGTGGCGGTGTGGCGCGGCGTGATGTTGTGGCTGATGCTGCTGGCGGCGGTCGGTGTGCGCGAGGTGGCGCGGCTGATCGCGGCAGCCTATTACGGTTTGAAGCTGCGCAGCATTCTGCTGCTGCCAATTGGCGGGCTGTTTTCCTACGCCAGTCCGGATAGCGCGGAGCGCGCGCAGGACGCCAAGATTCAATCGCGCATGGCGATGATGGGCCCGCTGGCGAACATCGGGTTTGCGGTGGTGCTGGGCGGGATGATCGTGGGCGCATCGCCCGAGGTGAGCCTGCTGGCCAAGCCGTGGATTACGCCGGCGCACCTGATGCGCAGCACGGTGTGGCTGAACCTGCTGCTGGGGTTGTTGAACCTGCTGCCTGCCTATCCGCTGGATGCGGGGCGGATGTTGCGCAGCGGATTTTCGCGTTCGCGGGGAGCGACGCAGGGAGCGCGCGCATCGTCGGGCATCGGGCAGGTGCTGGCGCTGGTGGTGTTTGCGGCAGGGATCGCACTGCGCAATCCGTGGCTGATCATGGCGGGATTTTTCGTCTTCATCGGCGCGCAGTTGGAAGACCAGGGCGTGTTGTTCCAGTCGGTCGTGGACACGGTGCAGATGAAGGACGTGATGCTGACGGACTTCTCGACGCTGTCTCCTTCCGACACGCTGGAGGACGCGCTGTACAAGGCGATTCACAGCCTGCAGGATGATTTCCCGGTAGTGCGCGGCACGAACCTGGTGGGCATTGTGTCGAAGCAGGGGATTCTCGACGCGCTGCGGGCCGACGGCAACGGCTACGTGCAGGGCGTGATGTCGAAGGCCTTCCAGGTGGCGCAGCCGGAGGATTCGCTGGGCGCGATGATTCGGCGGATCACGGGCGGCCGCGGGCTTTCGCTGATCACGGTGACGGAAGGCGAAAAGATTGTGGGCATTGTGACGCTGCAGAACCTGATGCATTCGATGGGATTGCTGGCGGAACATCGCAAGGTGCAGCGCGAGCAGTAGCGGGAGCGAGCGATTGCCGGAAGACCAGAGCCAGAATCTCTTACAGATGAACCGGAGGACGCCGGCTGCGGCGCGGACTCTGGCGGCTGGCAGCGGCAGCGAATTCGGCAAGAGCGCGGGAAGCCGCTGGCGCCGGGGCTCTACCTGGTAGGAACGCCGATCGGCAATCTTGAAGACATCTCTCTGCGTGCGCTGCGGGTGTTGCGCAGCGTGGACCGCATTGCCTGCGAGGACACGCGGCAGACGCAGAAGCTGCTGCACTACTACGGCATCGCCACTCCGACGATCAGTTGCCATGAACACAACGAGCAGGAGCGCGCGCGGAGTTGGTGGAAGAACTGCGCAACGGGGCGCGGATCGCGGTGGTGTCGGATGCGGGGATGCCGGGGATTTCCGACCCTGGAATGACGCTTGGCAGCGGCGGCGATTGCTGCCGGGATCGCGGTGTTTCCGATTCCCGGGGCGAACGCGGCGCTGAGCGCGTTGGTGGCTTCGGGACTGCCGACGGGGAGCTTCCACTACTTCGGATTTCTGCCCTCGAAGGCCGGGGCGCGGCGTGCGGAGCTGGAGCGGCTGGCCGCGGCAGTGGGAGCGGAGCAGGCGGAGACGCTGATCTTCTATGAAGCGCCGCACCGCATTCTAGAGACACTGAGCGATGTGGAAGCGACCTGGGGCAGCGCTTGCCGGGTGGTGGTGGCGCGCGAGTTGACCAAGGTGTATGAGGAGTTTCTGCGCGGCACGGTGGCAGAGGTGCGGCAGGAACTAGCGGGGCGGGAGCGCATTCGCGGAGAGATTACGCTGCTGGTCGAGGCGCGTGGGCGCGCAGCGGGCAGCGACGATCCGGGTGGAAGCATCGTGGCGCGGGTAGCGGCGTCTGAAAAAAGATGAGGGACTGGAGGAGATGGACGCTCTGAAGCGCGTGGCGCGCGAGCGCGGGATGTCAAAGAGCGAGGCCTATCGGGAGTGGCAGCGGGAGAAGGCGAAGCGATAGTTGGCTGAATCGGGCAGGACGAGGCAGCTACTCGGTGTCGGTGGGGCGTTCCCAGGCGGGAATGGGACGTTGCGATTCGGGCAGGTCGCGGCCTTTGACGCGGTCGTAGAGATAGCGATTGCTGACGGTGCCCAGCGATTGGTTGTAGAGGCTGGGATCGCCGAGGATGTGCTTCAACTCTTCGGTGAATTCGTGCACGGCGCGGAGAGCGTCGGCGGTGGCGGGCACTTCCTGCTTGCTGGTCTTGAGGAACTTCTGGAAGCCGCGGTCGAGAAGGCGAGAGATCTCGCCACCGATGAGCACGCCGGGCTGGGCGACGAGCAGGGGCTCACCCTTAGGGCCGCGGGTGAGATGAGCGGCGACGCGATTCTTCTCAACCAGAAGTTGATTTGCGACGCCGGGTGCTTCGCGCACATCAAAGTTATGGGTACGCAGGTCGCCGATGATCTGGTCGAAGCTGCGCGGTTTGTACTTTTGAATGGGCATGGTGGCGAAGAGCCGGATCGCTCTCTGGGATCGCGACAAGCTACTCTTTAACTGTCGCATAGCGGGACGTTGCGCGCAACGCGCGAGCGGTGGACGTTCTGGTTGAGACAGCGGGCGATTCCGAGTGACGGCAGGAAGTTCGAGAACGAAAGCTTTCTGATAAAGATCAGGGACAAAGGGGCGGAGTTTTGGCGATTTCCTCGACGAAGTTAGGCAGTTCGATTCTGGAGCGAATCGGCAACACGCCGCATGGTGCGGCTGGACCGCATCACCGCACATCTGCCCGGAATTCAATTGCTGGGCAAGGCGGAGTGGGCGAACCCGGGCGGTTCAGTGAAGGACCGCGCGGCTTCGGCGATTGTGGCGGAGGCGCGTTCGCGCGGCTTGCTGGGAGCGACGCCGGCGACGAAGGGCCAGCATCTGCTGGATGCAACGTCGGGCAACACTGGGATCGCGTACGCGATGCTGGGCGCGGCGATGGGATTTCCGGTAACGCTGTGCATGCCTTCGAATGTCTCGCCGGAGCGGAAGAAGATGCTGGCGGCGTATGGGGCGCAGGTGGTGTGGACGGAGCCGGACCTGGGTTCGGACGGCGCGATCATCAAGGCGCGCGAACTGGCGGGGGCCGACCCGGGGGCGTACTACTATGCGGACCAATATTCAAACGACGCGAACTGGATGGCGCACTACAACACCACCGGCAAGGAGATCTGGCAGCAGACCGAGGGGCAGATCACGCACTTCGTCGCCGGACTGGGAACCAGCGGCACGTTTGTGGGAACGACGCGGCGGTTGAAGGAGACGGGCGCGAAGATCGAGTGCATCGCGATGCAGCCGGATTCCCCGTTTCACGGGCTGGAAGGGATGAAGCATATGGGATCGGCGATCGTGCCGGCCATCTACAACCCTTACCTTGCCGACCGCAATGTGGAGATGGAGACCGAGGCGGCGTACGCGATGGCCAAGCGGCTGGCGCGCGAAGAGGGCCTGCTGGTAGGAGTTTCGGCAGCGGCGGCGGTGGCTGCTTCGCTGCGCATCGCAGAGGAACAGGCGGCGCTGGGGAAAGAAGCAGTGATTGTTACGATTCTGTGCGACTCCGCAGATAAGTACCTGAGCGAACGGTTCTGGGAGGAGTAAGTTGCTGAAGCTGAGCGAGGCAGTGTACCAGGCCATTCGAAAGCACGGCGAAGAGACCTATCCGCACGAGTGCTGCGGCGTGTTTCTGGGGCATGCGACGGAGAGCGGCAACGCGGTAGAGCAGGCATTGCGCGCGGGGAATACGCGCACCGACTCGGCACACAACCGATACCACATCGCGCCGCAGGAGCTGGTAAGGTTTCAGCGGCAGGGACGCGAGAAGGGTCTGGACATTGTGGGCTTCTATCATTCGCATCCGGATCATCCGGCGCAGTGGTCGCAGACGGATTTCGCAGAGGCGCACTGGATTGGCTGTTCGTACGTGATTACGGCGGTGGCGAAGGGCAAGGCGCAGCAGACGAATTCGTTTCTGCTGACGGGCACGACGGAAGAGGACAAGGCGTTTGTGAACGAAGAGATTGTGATCGAGTCGGCGCCGATCGGAGCCGAACAGAACGCGATGACTGCGGAAGAGATTGCGGCGATACAGCTGGTGACAGAAGACTAAGGATCAGACGAGAGCCATTCTAGCAATGCGAAAAACATTTTTGCGAGGAAGACTGGGGAACACGGAAGCATGAAGATTTTCATACCGACTCCATTGCGTGTCTATGCGGAGAAGCAGGACACGGTGACGGTCGCGGCCAGCACGGTAAGCGAGGCGCTGGAGCAGTTGACGGCGAAGCATCCTGACCTGAAGAAGCACCTGTACACGGGCGAGGGGAAGCTGCGGGCGTTTGTGAATGTGTATCTGAACGATGAAGACATCCGCTATCTTCCGCAGAAGGAAGATACGCCGGTGAAGGAAGCCGACGCCCTGTCGATTATTCCTTCGATTGCCGGTGGTTGTTGTTGATGCTTGCCTGCTGACGGGCTGCCTGTGCCCGTCCCCATTGCAGATCGAGTACGCGGCAGGCTGGACGGCGCGCGGACGCTTAAGATAGAGAGAAAGGATACAGACAATGGCGACTCTCACAGATGAGAAGGCAGCGCTTCCTTCGTTGAACAACGAGGAGATGCAGCGATATTCGCGGCACCTGCTGTTGCCGGAGGTAGGGGTAGAAGGCCAGCAAAAGCTGAAGGCGGCCAGGGTGCTGTGCGTGGGCACGGGCGGACTGGGTTCGCCGCTGGCGTTTTACCTGGCGGCGGCGGGCGTGGGCACGCTGGGGCTGGTGGATTTTGACGTGGTGGACGCTGAGCAATCTGCAGCGGCAGATCCTGCACAGCACGAAGGACGTGGGGCGGCCCAAGCTCGACTCGGCGGAAGAGAAGCTGAAGGCGCTGAACCCATTCATGAACATCGTGAAGTTCGAGACCATGCTGGACAGCTCGAATGCCATGGAGATCTTCCGCGACTTCGACGTGATCGCGGACGGGACGGACAACTTCCCGACACGGTACCTGGTGAACGACGCCTGCGTGCTGAGCGGCAAGCCGAATGCGTATGGCTCCATCTTCCGCTTCGAGGGACAGGCCAGCGTGTTCGCGACCAAGGAAGGGCCGTGCTATCGCTGCCTGTATCCGGAGCCGCCACCGCCGGGGCTGGTGCCGTCGTGCGCGGAGGGCGGCGTGCTGGGAATCTTGCCGGGGCTGGTGGGCGTGATCCAGGCAACGGAAGTGATCAAGCTCATCCTGGGCAAGGGAGATCCGCTGATTGGCACGGCTGTTGCTGGTGGACGCGCTGGGGATGAAGTTTCGCGAGCTGAAGCTGCGGAAGAATCCGGAGTGCCCGGTATGCGGGACGCAATCCGACGGTGAAAGAGCTGATCGATTACCAGCAGTTCTGCGGTATCATGCCGCAAACCATGTCTACGATGAACAACGGAATTCCGCAGATGACGCCGGTCGAGTTGAAGCAGAAGCTCGATGCCGGCGATGACATTTTTGTGCTGGATGTGCGCGAGCCGCACGAATTTCAGATTGCCCAGATCGGCGGGCACCTGATTCCCGCTCGGCGACCTGCAGAAGCGGGCTGGCGAACTGGACCCGAGCAAGGAAATCGTGGTGCACTGCAAGATGGGCGGCCGCAGCCAAAAAGCCGCTGAATTTCTGCAGCAGTCGGGGTTCAAGAAGGTGCACAACCTGGCTGGGGGCATCGACGCGTGGTCGACGCAGGTGGACCCGAAGGTGCCGAAGTACTGAGGTTGCGGGCAAGCTTGATGAATCAGGTGAAGACGGCGTGCTCCAAGGGCACGCCGTTTTCATTGGTGACGAGCTGGTTCTGAGAGGGAAACATTGCCTCGGCGGCTAAAGCCGGTTTCCTTCGCA
Organism: uncultured Acidobacteriaceae bacterium; assembly: GCA_963748555.1. Classification (GTDB taxonomy): domain Bacteria; phylum Acidobacteriota; class Terriglobia; order Terriglobales; family Acidobacteriaceae; genus CAWKKW01. Next base: position 627,271 of record CAVVJK010000012.1, on the reverse strand, counting down.
CGGCATTTGCGGCACGGCTGAAGCCGAGCCCTTTCGAAGCAACCGGCTCCCTTTAAACAATCGGGGACTTCTCAAAAGAATGGGATCCCTTCAAGAACCGGGCGCTTTCAAACCACAAGCTTTCATTACCTCAGGCGACGGGCTTCTAAGGCACGCCGTTTTCTTTCTTTGCCGGGAGCGAAAGCGTATCGGTATACTCCCCTTGACCTGACCGGGAAAGCAATCGCAGACACGCAGCGCAGCCAGGGCAGGCAGGGAGTTTCAAGTTCGGTATGGACCTCATCTTGATTCGTGTTGTCTTCGTCCTCATTCTTGCCATAGCCAGTTATTTTCTTCGACCCTTTGGACTGTCGCGTGAGCTTGCCGCGTTGGCAGGGGCGATGGCGGCGGGCGCAGTCATCGTGTTTGAGCTGCGGGTGCGGGCGCTAAGCCTCAAGCGGCTGTTTGGCGCGGTGATCGGGAGCGTGCTGGGCATCTTCGGCGCGTTCCTCTTCAGCCTGGTGCTGCACAACAGCGTGCCGTGGAGTAACACGCTCAGCCTGGTGCAGATCTTTGTGCTGCTGCTGATGTCGTATGTGGGCCTGGTGGTGGGCACGAGCAAGGGCGACCTGCTGAACCTGGCGGCGCTGGGCGACCTGTTCACTGGCGAGCGCACGGGCAAGCGCAGCCTGAAGATTCTCGATACGAGCGCGATCATCGATGGGCGGATCGCGGACATCTCGGACACCGGATTTCCTGGAAGGGACGCTGGTGATTCCGGAGTTTGTGCTGCGCGAGTTGCAGCTGGTGGCGGACTCAGCGGACGGGTCGAAGCGGCAGCGCGGGCGGCGCGGGCTGGATATCCTGCAGCGCATGCAGAACAATCCGCTGCTCACGATTCAGATTGTCGAGGATGATTTCCCCAACATTCGCGAAGTGGATTTGAAGCTGATCGAGCTGGCCAAGGAAATTGACGCCAAGATTGTTACGAATGATTTCAACCTGAACAAGGTGGCGCATCTGCACAGCGTGGCGGTGCTGAACATCAACGACCTGGCGAATTCGCTGAAGCCGGTGGTGCTGCCGGGCGAGAAGATGCAAATCCTGATCCTGAAAGAGGGTAAGGAGAGCACGCAGGGCGTGGGGTACCTGGACGACGGCACGATGGTGGTGGTGGATCACGCGCGGCGGCTGATTGGGCGTTCGGTGGAGATCACGGTCACCTCGGTGCTGCAGACCGCTTCGGGGAAGATGATCTTTGGCAGGGTGGAAGATGGTGCGCCGCGGCCCGAGCCGATTCGGACGGTGGCGGGCGAAGTGCGGGAGATCTCCGGGCACTGAATCGTCAGCGCTTGCGAGCTGGCGGGCCGGTTTTAAGGCGCTGGGGCTGGGCTGCAGGAGCCAGCGCTTCGCTGGATGCCGCGAAGTGCAGAATCTGAATTACATCGTGATAGAGGCGGGCACGCATCTGGTAGCGCCCCGGCGCGCGGGTGATGTAGCGGACGCGCACGGAGATGCCATCCGCGACGGGACGCAGGTCGACTGCGGCTTCGGCGGAGATATCCTGCACGGGATAGCCGCGCGTGGCCTTCTGCCATTCCTGGGTGGCGATCTTGGCATCTTCGGCAGTAGTCTGCGCCACCGCTTCGCGAATGCGATCAATCTTGGCGTAGGCCTCTTCACCGGCCGGAACAGTAACGACCAGCTCATCCCATAGCCATTGCCCGGCGGTAGAGAAATTGAAGTAGCGGCCCTCGATGGCATAGCTGTTGAGGAAGGTGATGCGGCGGCCGGTGGGGTGGCCGACGTCCGCGAAGTCGCCGGTCTCGAGCAGTGCGGTGCGGAAGAGGCTGAGCTCGACAACTTCTCCACCGACGCCGTTGATCTCGACCCAATCGCCGACGCGGATACCGCTTTTGCCCATGAGGACGAACCAGCCGAAGAAGGCAACGATGAAGTCCCTGAGCACGACGGTGAGGCCGGCGGTGGCGAGGCCGAGGTAGATCGAGAGCTGATGCGGAGGCCCGAAGATGGCCAGCAGGATCAGCAGCCAGCCGGCGACCTGGATCGACAGCTCGGCGATGAGTCGCATGTGGCGAATGCTTCGCAGGTCGCCGGACTGTTTGCGGAAGGCGTTGCGAATGAGGGAGCCGAGCAGGAGAGTCAGCAACAGAACGAAGACGATGAAGGTGAAGACGCGGACGATGCGGTGAACAATGGTGCGCTGCTGGAGGCGAACGGTCTTGTCCCAGTTCTCGTACGCCTGACCGACGAGCTGCAGGTCATGGATGCGGGAGTTGAGTTCGGCGAGGTTCTTGCGCTGCTGGGTGAGCAGATGGAGTCCGGCGAGGGTGGCGGCCTGATTCGCAGTGGAGGGCGGCCGGAGCGGCGAAGTAGCTTCGGCGCGATGGGACGTTCGCGTCGGAGGGTTGCGATTCGGAGGCGTGGTCGAGGGCGTCGTGTTCGCGGGTGAGCTTTTCGGCGAGGGCGTAGGTTTCAGCGCGGGCACGGAGCAGGTCACGGTGACGCGAGCGGAGAGATGCGAGGGCGCGCAGCTTGCCGGGCAGCGTGCTGAGTTGTTCGGGTGACTCGAGGCCGGCGGCGACGGTGCGTTCCGGGATGGCGTCGGCCTGCTTCTGAATAGCCCGATGTTCATCGAGGGCCTGCTGGATGCGGGCGCGGCGATCGCCGTCGACGCGGACGAGATCCTGGTGAAGATCGTCGAGTGCATCGATATCGAGATCGAGTTGCGCCTGGGCGAGGGCGATCTGGGGGCCGAGCGTGCCGGAGTCACCGGCCTTGGACTGGTCGGCATTGAGCGCGGCAATCTGCTGCTGTTCGGTCTTGACCCGCTGGGTGAGGCGGTCAACGCGCTGCTGATAGCCGAGAGCGGTGCCGGTGAGCGGCGGCGCGTTCTCCGTCGCGTCGCGGAGCGCGGAAGCAAAGGCTTGGTCCACTTCGTGATCTGCGGAGTGCAGGGCCTGCTGCGCATATTGACGCTCTTGTTCCGTGGCCGCCTGCGACGCGAGCGCGCGGGCGGTCTGGAGCGGCGACTGGTCGACGAGGCCTGAAGTATTCGGCAGAGCCGGCGGCGCGTTGTATTCGAGAGTCGGGTCGCCACCCTGGGTCAGGACGCCGCCAATGGCCAACGCGACGAGAATGGCGCCAAGAGCAGCGATAAGGAAGCGGCGACCGAATTCGAGGGAAGAGAGTTTTTTGAACACGACGTTCCTCTGACATTACCGGAAATGGTCGCGTGGCGGCGCGAGAACTGGGCCGCGGAGGGCGAGGAAGGGAATCTTTGGTGCAGGCAGATTCATCGAAAGAGCAATTCCTGGACTGGAGGCTGAACACGATGGCGGCTTTTTGTGCATGCTGTGGAGCAGAGATCAAGTTGAAGGCTGAAGCGTGTGTGGTATGCGGCACGCCGTTTCACGGGATGATTGCCGCGGAACCTGCGGCTCCGCTGGAGACGCAGGTTAGTGCGGAGAAGGCAACGGGCGGCCGGGAGTTGCGAGAGGCGTCTTGTAAGTGGCGGTAATGTCGCGTCGGAATGCGTAAAGTCGTTGGGTTGTGAACTTGGTATTGAGCGATGGAACCGCAGGTCCCTCCACTTCGCTTTGCTTCGGTCGGGATGACACAGTGCGCAGTCCCCCCACTTCGCTTCGGTCGAGATGACACAGTTCGCAGGTCCCTCCACTTCGCTTCGCTCCGGTCGGGATGACAACAGTTCGCAGGTCCCTCCACTTCGCTTTGCTTCGGTCGGGATGACTCAGTGCGCAGGTCCCTCCACTTCGCTACGCCTCGGTCGAGATGACACAGTTTTAGAGAATGGTTCAGGGGACCAGGACACGAAGTCTCGGGATGACAACCGTTTAGGGAAGGGTCCTGCACGGCTGGCGATGGAGCCGGTTACAGATATTACTGAAGTCTTACAGCGGGGGAGTCGTCAGCTTGGGAGCGAGACGTTAGGCTGGTGGTGAGGATGAGATTGATGGCTACCACTACTGCAGATACGTCGAAGACACAGAGTATCCCGACAGCCGAGCCCCTGGTTCAGGGCAAATCGACCGAGTTCAACTGGGTGTTTTTCGTCGTGATTGCGGCATTCCACATTGGTGCGGTCGCCTCGCTGTTCTATTTCCGCTGGTCTTCGGTGGCGGTGTTCCTGGTGCTGTGGCTGCTGGGACAGAACGTGGGCATCGCGATGAGCTATCACCGGCAACTGACACATCGCGGTTACGTAACGCCGCGTTGGCTGGAGTACGCGATGGCGGTGTGCGGAACGATGGCGCTGCAGGGCAGCCCGACCTACTGGGTGGCGGTCCATCGCATGCATCACCAGTACACGGACAAGCCGGGCGATCCGCATTCGCCGCGCGACGGCGCATGGTGGTCGCATATGGGCTGGATTTTGTATGGCTCGCTGCACAACGAAACCACGATGCTCTCGCGCTATGCGCCCGATCTGCAGAAGAACCGTTTTTATCAGTGGCTGGCGGTGTGGCATTGGCTGCCGGTAACCCTGGTCGGCGTGGGATTGCTGGGAGCGGGCACGGCGATCGGCGGATGGAGGCTGGGGCTCTCGTGGGTACTGTGGGGCATCTTCCTGCGGGTGACGATCGGCCTGCACGTGACCTGGCTGGTCAATTCGGCAACGCATATGTGGGGTTCGCGGCGCTTCGAGATTCGCGATGACTCTACGAATAACTGGTGGGTGGCGTTGCTGACGGGCGGCGAAGGCTGGCATAACAATCATCACGCGCACCCGGTTTCGGCGAGTCACGGAATGGCCTGGTACGAGGTGGACATCAACTACTGGGGCATCAAGCTGCTGGAGATTTGTGGACTGGCGAAGAACGTCAAGGTGATGCGGCCGGGCGCTTCGGTGGCCAAGTAAACGAACGGTGCGTTGACCGGCCATTTGGAAGGCAGCCTGGTCCGATGGGGACTGCTGAACGGCGCCTGATACGAGCGTGGATTCGATACCTGATTGTACTTATCTCTAAGCCCTGAGCCTGACTGGTTCAGGGCTTTTTGCATTCTCCGCCCGGGCATCTGGAGTCGATGACCATGGCCAGGATCGCGTCGTAGCCCATGGCATCGACGGAAGCGGTGGGATCCTTGTCGATGTCGACCTTGTGCGCGATGACCATATCGGCCTGAGGCAGCACGGTGAGGAATTGGCCGCCGGTGCCCATGGCGCTGTAGGCGCCCTGCAGCGGACCGTTGTAGATGTTGCCGGGAAAGACGGGTGCGTCCCAGACCCACCACAAGACGCCATAGCCCCAGCGATCGAAGCGGCCGCGCACGTGCAGGCCGGTGGGGTTCAACTCGTCGAATGGGGTGACGAGGGTGGTGGTGTAGCGGACCCAATCGGCCGGAACAAGCTGCTTGCCATTCCAATTGCCCATGCGGGACATGAGCAGGCCGAGGCGCGCCAGGTCGCGGGTGGAGAGATACATGGCGTATTCGGGATGAACGGAGAGGGGATCGTAGTTTTTCTTCTGCTGGGCGCGATGGAAGTCCTGCATACCGAGGGGGCGGGCGAGGTCGGAGTCGAGCGCGTCGAAGATGTCCTTGCCGGTGAGCTTTTCAAAGGCGGTCCCGGCAGCGTTGAAATCCCAGTTGTTGTAGTCGAAGTGGGTGCCGGGGTATTCGCTGCCGCGTTTGGGGGCGAGTGCATCGAGTTCGGGATTGCCGGAGGGAAGATAGATTCCGGAGCGCGCTGTCATGAGCATGTCGAGGGTGGCGTGCTCCTCGATGGGGAGGAAGGGCTGCTTGTCGTCGAGCCCAAGTTGCTTGACGGTCTTGCCGGTGTCGATCTTGCCGCTGAAAACATAGTTGCCGTAGAGCATCGAGAGCACGCTCTTGCGAACGGAGGCGATCTTGCTCGAGAGCGTGAGGTCGCCATATTCAAAGATGACCTTGCCGTGAACGATGACCATCATGGCGGTGGTCTGCTGGGTCTTGAGCCAGGTACGCAGGGCTTCGAGACGAGCGCTGGAGTAGCCGAGCGACTCGGGCTGGGCGCGTTCCCATTCCGCTTGAGGGACCCGGTTCCAATCAGTGATGGCGGGAGGCGCAGCTGGGGCTTGTTGACCGAAGGCCGCGGCACCGGCCAGCAAGAGCAGCATTGCAAGCCAAGGGAGAGTACGCCGTGGCTGAGAGGGAGCGGGGCGGGTGACGGCTGGCCGGATTTTGCGCGGGGGACGGTAAGGGCAGGATCGCATCGCAGCGATGATACCGCAGGAGCCTGAGGGCCGGGCAGCACTTACACTGATTGCGATGAGGCCGCGGGCTGCATCTCACGGTGTGCCCGGCACTCGTATCTCACGGAAGAAGCTGGGCTGAGGCGAAGATGCGCAGATTGTGGATGACTACTGGATGGGCTGGTGTTGTGCTGGCCGTGTGCCTGGGCGTGCCGCTGGTCTCTCAAGGGCAGGCCGCGCAAGAGACTGTAACCGTGGATGCGACAGTAGCGGGAAGGCCCTTTCCGCATTTCTGGGAGCAGATGTTCGGCTCCGGCCGGGCAGAGCTGGCGATGCGCGAGAGCTACCGCAACGACATGCGCGCGACCAAGCAGATCACCGGGTTTCAGTATGTGCGCTTTCACGCCATCTTTCACGATGAGTTGGGGGTGTATGACGAAGATGCGCAGGGTCATCCTCTCTACAACTTCTCGTATGTGGACCAGATCTATGACGGGCTGCTGGCGAACGGGGTGAAGCCGTATGTGGAGATCAGCTTCACGCCGCGCAAGATGGCGACGCGTCTGGATCTGCACGCGTTCTGGTACAAGCAGGTGGTGGCTCCGCCGGACTACCCGAAGTGGGATGGGCTGATCACTGCGTTTGCGAAACACCTGGTCGAGCGCTATGGAATTGAAGAAGTTTCGCAGTGGTACTTCGAAGTATGGAACGAGCCCAACATCGATTTCTGGACAGGGCGTCCTGCGCAGGAGACTTACTTCGAGTTATACGACCACACGGCGAAGGCGTTGAAAGCGGTCGACCAGAAGATTCGCGTCGGCGGGCCGGCCACGGCGCAGGCGGCGTGGGTGGACGCGATGATCGCGCATGCGACGGAGAAACACGTGCCGCTCGATTTTGTTTCGACGCACGTCTATGGCAACGATGCGTCCAAAGATGTGTTCGGCGACAACCGTCCGGTGGCACCGCACCAGATGGTGTGCGCGGCGGTGGACAAGGTTCACAACCAGATCAAGGCCTCGGCCCGGCCAGACATGCCGCTGTTCTGGAGCGAATTCAATGCGACTTACATGAACGAGTCGGAGTTGACGGACTCGATCTACATGGGGCCATGGATGGCGAACACGATCCGGCAGTGCGACGGGCTGGTCAACATGATGTCGTACTGGACCTTCTCCGATGTGTTTGAAGAGCAGGGTCCGGTGAAGCAGCCGTTCTATGGCGGATATGGGTTGATCGCGGCGGGTGGAATTCCGAAGCCGGCGTTCGATGTGTTTGAGCTACTGCATGGGTTGGGAGAGACGCGCATCCCGGTGCCGCAGGAGGATGTGCTGGTGACCAGGCGCAAGGATGGAACCCTGGTTATCGCTGCGTGGAACCTGGTGGAGCCTAAGACGGAGGGGAAAGAAAAGACCATTCGGATCGAGATACGCGGGAGCGACGCAGGGCGCCCATGCGCGAGTGAGACGCGTGGATGCGCAGCATGGGGATACGCTGGGCGCGTACGACCGAATGGGGCGGCCACGTTATCCAACCCAAAGCCAGATCGGCGAGTTGCGAGCAGCGGCGAAGCTGGGCCTGCCGAGGAGTTACCACTGGCAGGCCAGGCCTTCGTACTCAAGGTACCTTCGAGTGGCCTGGCATTGGTGGAAATCCGGTAAATGTCGTTTTCGAAGAGGTCCGCTGTTTGGACTGACAGTCTGGTCAACAAACTGCACGGCGATGTCGGAAAGTATCCGCCTCGTTCGGGTATGATTTTGCAGGTAGCGGGTACTGTTCGAGGCTCCCCCTGTAGAGCACTTCACTCTTAGGTTTGCGAGGATCTTCTAATGGCGACCCACCCATTATTTCGGGAGTCGACGAGTTCGTCTGCAACAAAGTTCTGGATTCCCGGGCTGTTTCTGCTGACGCTGGCAACGTTGTGGATCACGGGCGCGCTGGGCCGCTCGTTTGTCTCGACCTACCTGCCGCACGGATTCTGCTATCTGTGGAATCGCAACCTTCTGTTAACGCACCTGATCTCCGATCTGGTGATTGCCCTCTCCTACCTCGCGATCTCAACTACGCTCACGGTGCTGGTGGTGAAGGCGCGCGGAGAGATTCCATTCAGCTGGATGTTTCTGGCGTTTGGAGCTTTCATTGTGGCGTGCGGCGCGACGCACCTGATGGAAGTGATCACGCTGTGGAAGCCGGTCTACTGGCTATCGGCGAACGTGAAGGTGGTGACGGCGATTGCGTCGTTGAGCACGGCAGTGGCCTTGCCTGCGCTGCTGCCTTCCATTCTCGGGGTATTGCATTCGGCGCGGCTCTCAGAGGGGCGGCGGATGGAACTGGAGTCCGCGCAAGCCGTGTTGCAGGGCGAGGTGGAGACGCAGGGCCAGACGCTCGAAAAGCTTGCCTACGATATTGCGGCACGCAACCGCGAGCTGGAAGACAGCCGCTTGCGCCTGCTGATCACGCTGCGAAGTATCGGCGACGCGGTGATTGCCACGAATGGCGATGGCGACATCACCTTCATGAATGGCGTCGCCGAGCAGTTGACCGGCTGGAACCTGCACGAAGCAGAGGGACGGCAGTTGACCGATGTCTTTCACATCGTGAACGAGGAGACGCACGCGCCGGTCGAGAACCCGGTGACCAAGGTGCGACGTTCGTTGCAGGTGGTGGGGTTGGCGAACCACACGCTGCTGATTCGCCGCGACGGACACGAGATCAGCATCGACGACAGCGGCGCGCCGATACTGGACGGTGCGGGACAGCTGACTGGGGTGATTCTCATCTTCCGGGATATTTCGGAGCGGCGGCGAGCGGAAGAGGCGCGCATGCTGCTGGCATCGATCGTCGATTCTTCAGACGACGCGATTGTGTCGCGCGATTTGAAGGGGACGATCACCAGCTGGAATCGCGGTGCAACGAACCTGTATGGCTATTCGGCGCAAGAAGTGATCGGCAAGTCGATGGCACTGGGACCTGGCCAGGAAGATGAATTAAAGCTGGCCGATGGAACCGGGATGGCAGGGCAGAGATTGCATCATGTCGAAAGCCGGCGCATGACCAAGGACGGAAGGGCCATCGATGTGTCGTTGACGATTTCGCCGGTGTATAACGCATCGGGAGAACTGGTCGGCACGGCCACGATTGGGCGAGACGTAACGCTGCAGAAGCAGACCGAAGAGGCGTTGCGCACGTCAGAGAAGCTCGCCGCCACGGGACGTTTGGCCGCGGCGATTGCGCACGAGATCAACAATCCCCTCGAAGCGGTGATGAATCTGCTGTACCTGATCGATATGGAGAGTCAGCCCTATCCTGGACTGCACGCATACGCAGCCAAGGCCCAGGAAGAGCTGCGGCGCGTGGCTCACATAACGCGGCAGACGCTCGCATTTTATCGCGAGACTTCGAAGCCGCACGAAGTGGACCTGCATGAAGTGGCAAGCGGAATTCTCGACATCTACGAGCGGGAAATCCAGGGTAGATCGCTCACAGCGCATCTGAACCTCGCGCCGGGTTCGAAGGTGGAGGGATTCCCAGGCGAGTTGCGGCAGGTGTTTTCGAACCTGATTCGCAATGCGATCGAAGCAGTTCCAGCCGGGGGCGAAGTTTGGATCGAGGGCGGGGAGGAGAGCGACGGTATCGTTTGCGTGTCGATCGTGGATTCCGGACCGGGGATCGCGGAGGAGTCTCAGCGCAGGATCTTCGACCCGTTCTATACGACCAAGGGAGCGAACGGCACAGGATTAGGGTTGTGGGTGAGCCAGGGAATTGTGCAGAAGCACGGGGGCAGGTTGACGGTGACCAGCCCGGCACCGGGGCACGCACGCGGCGCAGAGTTCACGGTGAGGATTCCAAAGCGATTTCAGAACCACAGCCAGGCATGATGGCCCTCCAGCAGGTGTCGGCTGCATGACGTCTCTGCCCTTGGCAGAATTTGACGCCGTGGTGATCGGTGCCGGTGCCGCGGGCCTGATGTGCGCCATGGAGGCGGGCACGCGCGGACTGCGGGTTGCGCTGCTGGATCACGCCGAACGGGCCGGCAAGAAAATTCTGATCTCGGGTGGCGGACGCTGCAACTTCACCAACGTGCACACGCGGCCCGAGAATTTCCTCTCCGGCAACCCACACTTTGCCAAGTCGGCGCTGGCGCGATACACGCCGGCGGACTTCATCGCGCTGGTCGAGAAGCACCGCATCGCCTATCACGAGAAGACGCTGGGGCAGCTGTTCTGCGACGGATCAGCGCAGCAGATCGTGAGCATGTTGCTGGCCGAGTGCGCTGAGGCAGGGGTGCAGCTGTTCCTGCACACGGCGGTGCGCGAGGTGGAGCAGGGAGACGGGTTCACGCTGCGGGCCGAGCAACAGGTGTTTCGTTCACCGCGAGTGGTGATCGCGACTGGCGGGTTATCGATACCGAAGATGGGCGCCACCGGATTCGGTTACGAGGTGGCGCGACAGTTCGGCATTGCGATTCGAGAGTGCAGACCGGCGTTGGTTCCACTCTTGCTGAGCGCAGCGGACTGCAAGCGGATGTGCGATTTGAGTGGTGTGTCGGCGGAGGTGACGGCTGCGGTTGGCAAGCGGAGATTTCGAGAAAAGCTGCTGATCACGCATCGTGGACTGAGCGGGCCGGCGATCCTGCAGATCTCTTCGTATTGGCAAGGGGAGCGGGTGGTGATCGATTGGGCGCCGGAGCAGCGCTTGTTCGGACACCTGCTGCAATCACCGGCCGGGCGGGATCGAGCGGCGGCCAAACTGGCGCTGCGGAGCCAGCTTTCGGCCAGACTGGGAGACCGGCTGGTTGATATGGCAGACCCGGGATCGTGGAGCAATCGTGCGGTGGAGGAGTTGGAAGAGCGCATGCATCGTTGGGAGTTTCTGCCGGTGGGCACCGAAGGCTATGAGAAGGCGGAGGTGACCGCTGGAGGCGTGGACACGAAGGAACTCTCGGCGAAGACGATGGAGTGCGCACGCGTGCCGGGGCTGTACTTCATTGGCGAAGTGGTGGACGTAACGGGGCACCTGGGCGGCTTCAACTTCCAGTGGGCATGGGCTTCGGGCGCGGCGGCGGGACGAGCGCTTTGATCTGAACAGGGAGGACGAACATTTGCGTTATCCTGCCGTGTTGAGGGGTACGAGTTTTGGCGCGGGCAACAAATTCGCATACAGAATTGTGTACTGTTACAAAAGGCGCCACGCGATCGCTGGGAAGTTACAGTCGACGGCGAGACCGGAGAAATTAGAGGACAACCAGGGCAGTTGCACCGTCGCATCTCAAGAGCCAGGAGAGGTGCGATATGGAGCGGCGGCATTTTCTAACAGGAATAACAGCGGCGGGTTTGGCGACTCCCCTGGCGAAAGCATGGCCCACCGGGCAAGAGACGACCACCACAGCCGAACCGACGAACCTGCCGCGAGCACAATCGGCCGGCGTAATGAAGGGCGACATGCTCTACCGCCAGTTGGGGAAGACGGGCGAGCAGGTATCGGCTATCGGGTTGGGCGGGTCGCACGTAGCGAAGCCCTCGATTGACGAGGCGACCACGATCAAGCTGATCCAGGCGGCGCTCGATCGCGGCCTGAACTTCATGGATAATTCGTGGGACTACAACGAAGGCCAGAGCGAGATGCGCATGGGGAAGGCTTTGTCGCAGGGCGGCTACCGCCAGAAGGCATTCCTGATGACCAAGATCGATGGCCGGACGAAGGAAGTGGCCGCGCGGCAGATAGAAGATTCTCTGGAGCGATTGAAGACCGATCACATCGACTTACTGCAACATCACGAGGTGTTGCGGTTCGACGATCCGGATCGCATCTTCGCCAAGGGTGGAGCGATGGAGGCAGTGCTGGCGGCCAAGCAGGCGGGCAAGATTCGTTACATCGGATTTACCGGGCATAAGGATCCGCACGTGCACCTCTACATGCTGGAAGTAGCGGCCAAGCATGGGTTTCATTTCGACACGGCGCAGATGCCGCTGAACGTGATGGATGCGCACTTCCGGAGCTTCGCGCAACTGGTGGTGCCGAAGCTGGTGGAGCAGCAGATCGGCGTGCTGGGGATGAAGCCGATGGGTGGCGGGGACGGCATCATTCTGAAGAGCAACACCGCAAGCGCGATCGAGTGCCTGCACTACGCCTTGAATCTTCCGACGTCGGTAGTGATTACGGGGATCGACAAGCCAGAGCGGTTGGACCAGGTGTTTGAAGCGGTGAAGAGCTTCAAGCTGATGGAGCCGCAGCAGGTGGCTGCACTGATTGCGAAGACAGAGGAGGTGGCGAAAACGGGGCAGTACGAGCTATTCAAGACCACTTCGCACTTCGATACGACGGCGAAGCATCCGGACTGGCTGGGTGGCGATACGCCGGCGGTGCAAAACCTGGCGCCGCAGAGCGCTGGATAAATGAGCCGGATAGCATCGGATCGGCTTAGACCAGCGATTTTCTCATTCTCACAAATTCGGAGGGGACGGTAATCGACTCGACGTGGACGGGTTCCCTCCCCAATTCTCGATAGCCGGCGCGGCGGTAGATGGGCAGCAATTCGGGACGCAGGCTGAGGACGAGAATCTCCGCGGCGAGGCAGCCCGCGTCCCGCAGAAGCGCTTCGCCGGCGGTCATCAGTGCGCTGCCGATCCCCTGCCCCTGCAACGCCGGCTCGACAGCGAGCAGGCCGAGGTAGCCGTATTCGCCGCGCAGTTCATAAAACATGCAGCCTTGCGGGACGCCGTCGACTTCCGCGATCAGAAAGGCTCCACGGCCGGCGAGGTCTTCGAATTCCGGCATGTCGATACGATCGCCTCCCGCCTTGAAGGTGCGCTCCACGATAAATGCGCGATTGATAAGGGCAATGAGCGCGGGATAGTCGACTGGGGTTGCGGTTCGGAAGGACCGGGGTGCCATTGGGCCATTGTAAATAGCGGCTCAGTGCGCCGAAGCAGGGTCTGGCCGGGGAGAGATTGCACGAATGGACAGCCCGCCCGGTAGAATCGAGATTGGGCCTGAGATTGAGATCGGGAGCCAGACGAGACTCTGCACACTATGAGCACACCTTTGCAAAGTGTTTTGACCGAAGCCATTGGAGTAGCCGCACGCGATGCGGGACTCGTGGTCCTCTCCGCCGACGCCGGCAGCGATTACAACGGCAAGCCGACAGCGAGTTTTCGACTCGCGCTGAGCCCCGACGCACCGCCGGTGAAGACGCTGCAGCTTGAGCTGAGCGACGCCTTCGACTTCCATAAGAGCGACCTGATGCCGGCGATGACCTCGCACCTGCGCGAGGCGGCCAAGCGGCTCAAAAATCCGCGGCCGGATGCGTATGTGACGCTGGCCGGGCTGCCGTTGAGCTTCAGCGACTTCAAATGGCCGTTCCATCGTTCCACCTCGGGTTCAGACACATACATCGTGCACGGAGTGGCGCACCTGGAAGATGGCGGACCGGCGGTGCTGCATGCGAAGCTTTCTGCAAGCATGACGGTTACGTTTGCGGAGATCGTGCCGGCTCCGGAGCAGCCGTACGCCGAGACGTTCATCTACAACGCGGTGCGGAAGACGCTGGACCAGGGGCAGCTGGAGCTGCTGAAGAGCGGCAACCGGCAGCCTGTTCCCGTCACGACGCGCTATTACAGCCGCTGGCAGAAGAAGTTCTTCTTCGCCGATACGACTCCGGAGACACGGGCGGAGTTCCTGGCGCTGAAGGTGTACTGGTTGTCGGGCGTACTGGGCGGGAGCGAGCCGGTGTGGGTTGCGGATCCGCGCGATGCACAGTATCTGAATACGACCGCGGAGGAGCTGGTGCAGATGGCGGGCGAGGTTGGCAAGCAGGGCTTGCTGACGCTCAAGGATGATTATGCGGCGGCCACCCCCAAGCTGATGGAGCGAGCGGAAGAGTACAAGAGCAAACTGCAATCGGCACTGGCGACAACCAAGCCGACATTCAACGAAGAGATGCGGGCCGGCCACACGAACATGTAGGCGAAGAAAAAGGGCCAGGCAGCAGGATGGGTTAATCCTGCCGTCTGGCCTTTTTTTATTGGGAAATAGGATAGCTGGCTAGTGCACGAGAGCCTTGCCACATTTGCCGCAGAAGTTGACGGTCGTCGGATTCGAGTGGCCGCAGCCGGCGCAGATAACCTGAGGCGATGCGGGCAATGCCGGATCGGCCGGCCCAAAGACGCCGAGGTGAGTCGCGATCGCGATGGCTTGTTCCTGATTGAACCGCCGCACGCGCCCGGGCATGAAAAATGCTTCGATGAGGCCCGCGATAGCGGAGAAGCCGGTCACGCTCAACACGCAGTACAGGATGCCGAGACCGTTGCGGCGCAGGTAAAAGTGATGTGCGCCGAAGACGCCGAGAAAGACCGCCAGCAGAACCCCGACGACTTCGTCTTTCTGGATCAGCGAGAACTGCGTGTAGAAGGCAGCGCGCTGCTGATCGTTCATGATGCCTGGATACATGGGTTGAAACGCGGCCATGGTCTTGCTCCCATTCCAAGAGAAGTCTGTCAATAGGATACGCAGATCAGCGGTGGCCGGTTCCGTGATGGTCGGAGTTGAGGACAGCGGGTGTGTGAAGGCGGGACAGGGCCGGACGGGTCTGATGACGTCTTTCCGGCCCTGCGTGCGCTGCATTGAGGAAGGGGACCGCGGTCACGGTCGAGTGCAGCAGGTTGAGACTTCGGGTCGCGCCGTCGACAAAGATCGATTATGTGCGCGGGAAAATTCACACAACAAAGGTGCCGATCCCTGCGGACGTGGCAGCGCCGCTGGGTCGATGAGATTGTGGAGTGCCGCTGCGTGTGCCAGAGGCGTGCGGAAGATCCACGAGGCGGAGAGAAGCAGCAGGATAAAAAGCGTGATGCGACAGACCGTGATCATGACGAACTCCTGAAGCACGTGCAGCGATCCCGGGTGGGCGCGCGATCGGATCGCGAGGCCCGCTGGAATTCAAGCTCTAGCAGGCATGACGATAGCGCCACAATGGGGCGCAGTTGTCACACGGTTATCCAGGACTTGTAAGAAGGTTGTCAGAGTTACGGGCCCGGGGCGTAGGCTGAGCGAGGAACTTTGAGGTAGAACGTGGGATTCATAACGAGCGCGATCATCGGATTCTTTTTCGGATTTGGGCTGGGTGCCGGGTGTTCGCTGGCGGTGATGTATTCGATTTACAGCGGCGGATATCGCAAGGCCCTGGAAGATTCGCTGCGCGAGGAAAAGTCGGAGCGCTATGTGCGGCTGTATGCCAAGGCGCAGCTACGGGTACAAAAGGAACGTCCGCAATAGCGGTCTCGCGGCGGATGTTCTCGGAGTATGTTTTGGGATCGCACCGGAGTGTGGCGGGTTTTTGCTACACGCCGATGATTTCGCCCTCGGCGTTCACGTCAATCTCGGCGGCGCGCGAATGGCGGGGCAGGCCGGGCATGAGCATCATGTTGCCGGCGATGAGCACGATGAAGCCGGCGCCGGCGGAAAGGGAGGCGTCGGTGATCTGCAGTGTCCAGCCAGTGGGCGCGCCAAGCAGACGCGGATTGTCGGAGAGCGAGTACTGCGTCTTGGCGATGCAGATGGGGAGATTGCCGAATCCCCACGCGGTAAATTGCTCGAGTTTGCGCCGGGCCTGGTCGCTGAAGCGCACGCCCTGCGCTCCGTAGATCTCGACAGCTACCTTTTCGGCCTTTTGCTCGAGGGATTCCGCCAGCGTATAGACCGCCTCTGCCTCGGAGCCCGCGGCAGAGGCCAGTGTTTCGATGACGCGTCGGCCCAGTTCGAGAGCGCCCTCACCTCCCCGAGTGAACGATTCGGCCACGGCGCTGGCCAGGCCCTGCGCTTCGCAATAAGCGGAGATGTGCGCGAGCTCGGCGTCGGTGTCGCCGGGAAAGCGGTTGAGGGCGACGACGATGGGCAGGCGAAATCGCCGCAGGATGGCGATGTGGTGAGCAAGGTTGGCGAATCCGCGGTCGAGGTCGCCTTCGCCCTGCGCACGAAGGCTCTGCACGGTGGTGACCAGCACGGCGACTGGAGGGGCGCAGGTCAGAAGACTGCATCACGATGTCAAGGTACTTTTCCGCGCCGAGATCGGCGGCGAAGCCAGCTTCGTTGACCACCAGGTCGGCGAGCTGAAGTGCCATGCGCTGCGAGATCACGCTGCTGGTGCCATGGGCGATGTTGCCAAAGGGCCCGGCGTGCACGAGGGCGGGCGTTCCCTCTGTGGTCTGCACCAGGTTGGGGAGAAGGGCGTCATTGAGCAAAGCCATCATGGCCCCGACGGCTTCAAGATCCGCCGCACGCACGGGGCGGCCGTCGCGCGTCGTGGCGACCACGATGTTGCTGAGGCGGCGGCGCAGATCTTCGCGGCTCGCCGCAAGCGCGAGGATGGCCATGACTTCAGAGGCGGCAGTGATGACGAATCCGCTATGTCGATCGGCGCCGGGCTTCTTGCTGCCCACACTGACCACGATGTTGCGGAGCGCGCGGTCGTTCATGTCGAGGGTGCGCGGCCAGTAGATCTGACCGGGATCGATATCCAGAGCGTTGCCGTGGAAGAGATGCGTGTCGAGCAGCGCGGCGAGCAGGTTGTGGGCCGAGGTGATGGCGTGGAAGTCGCCGTGGAAGTGGAGATTGATGCGGGAGCTGGGCTCGACCTGAGAAGCGCCGCCGCCCGTGGCTCCGCCTTTCATGCCGAAGACGGGGCCGAGCGATGGTTCGCGGGAGGTGATGAGCGCGCGTTGACCGAGGCGTTCGAGCGCCTGCACCAGGCCGATGGCGGTCACGGTTTTGCCTTCGCCGGAGACGGTCGGTGTAGTGGCGGTCACGAGGATGAGCTTGCCGCGGCGGGGAAAGGCCGGATCGGTGAGCAGGTCGAGGCTGAGCTTGGCGCCGTGCGGGCCCAGGACTTCAACGTATTTCTCGGGGAGCTGCAGTTTGGCAGCGATGTCACGAATGGGCAGAAGCTTGGTGCTCATGGAGGCAGGCTCGATTTCGAACTAGCGTTGGTTCGATTCTACGGCGGTGCGTGGCGAGGTTGGTGGAGAGTCGGGATGAGATGCGGAGTGGCGTTCCCGATTTGCGACCGAGTGAAAGTGGGTGGAGTGAAATGGAGGTGAGGTCGGAAGTGGAAAACGCAGGTCCCTCCACTGCGCTGCGCTTCGGTCGGGATGACAACCTTGGCTGGGCGGGAACAGTGGGGCGCTCCACTGGGCTGCACTTCGATGACAACCGCCGGGGGCGCGGTGAACCGCAGGTCCCTCCACTTCGCTTTGCTCCGGTCGGGATGACAACCTTGGCTGGGCGGGAACAGTGGGGCGCTCCACTGCGCTGCACTTCGATGACAACCGCTTGGGGATGCGGTGGAAACGCAGGTCCCTCCACTGCGCTGCGCTTCGGTCGGGATGACAACCTTGGCTGGGCGGGAACAGTGGGGCGCTCCACTGCGCTGCACTTCGATGACAACCGCTTGGGGACGCGGTGGGAAACGCAGGTCCCTCCACTTCGCTTTGCTCCGGTCGGGATGACAAGGCGCGGGGATGCGGCTAGACGGAGTTCTGATAAGCGCGGAAGGCGCGAGTGGCCAGCGCTGCGCCAAAGATGGCGAAGGCGATGAGGAAGACGACGCGCAGCAGCACGAACGACCAATCCGGGTTGACGCCGAGAGCGGCGCGCGCGGCCTCGACGCTCCAGTTCACCGGATTGAAGCTGCCGACCTGGCGAATCCAGTTGGGCATCACGTTTTTCGACATGAAGACGGGCGAGAGAAACGTAAGCGGGAGGAGAAGGAAGTTGGACGCGCCGATGACCGACTCTTCTTTGCGCACGACCAGGGCGAGCGCGTTGGAAAGAGCGGCGATGGGCATCGAGAGCAATACCGCGCAGACGAGCAGCACGAGAATGCCGGAGAGGCCGCCCTGGAAGCGCGCGCCCATGATGAACCCGAGCACCAGCAGGATGATGGTCTGAATCGTATTGACCACGGCCATGGAGATAAGGCGGCCGCCGATCAACGCAACGCGGCTGACGGGCGAGACGAGGAAGCGATCGAGGGTGCCGCGATCGATGTCGCCGATCATGCCCATGCCTTGCCAGCCGGCGGAGAACAGCGCGGTCATGATGACGACGCCGGGAGTGAGAAAGCTGATGTAGGAGCTCGCGTCAAAGCCGGGCAGTTCGACGACGCGCTTGAACAGCTGGCCGTAGAGCAGCAGCCACATGATGGGCTGCACCAGAGTGAAGGCGATGTACCACGGCTGGCGAAGCAGCCCGCGGATCTGCCGTTCGGCCATCCATAGGCAATGCTGCAGGGTTCTCAACGCGAACCTCCTTTGGCCTGGCTGGCCTGGGCTTCTGCCTGCTGTTCGGCCTGGCTGAAGCTGCGGCCGGTGTGGCGAAGGTAGACGTCATCGAGCGAAGGGCGACTGACGCGGACGGAGACCACGCGCAAGCCCTGCGATTCGAGAGCGGCAAGCATGGTGGGAACGGCGGTCGCTCCTTGTTGCGCGCGAGCACGGATGGAGGCGCCGGTGACGGCGACTTCGCTGATGCCTTCGAGCTGCGAAAAAATACTCTGAATGCGGGGCTCAGCTGCAGGTTCGGTGAGGTCGATGTGGACGGCGTCGCCGAAGAGTTCGCCCTTGAGCTGTTCGGGCGCGCCCTCGACAACCACGCGGCCGCGATCGACGATGGCCACGCGGCTGGCCAGGCGGTCGGCCTCTTCGAGGTAATGAGTGGTGAGCAGGACGGTGAGGCCTTCGGCGGCGAGGTGCGAGACTTCCTCCCACATTTCGGCGCGCGCCTCAGGATCGAGGCCGGTGGTGGGCTCGTCGAGAAAGAGCACATGCGGACGATGGATAAGCCCCATGGCGATGTCGAGCTTGCGCTGCATGCCGCCGGAGTATGTGCGGACCAGGCGGTCGGCGGCGTTGCCGAGTTTGAAGCGTTCGAGCAGCTCGCCGGCGCGCGTCTTGAGCGCGGAACCGGAGAGGCCGTAGATCTTGCCTTGAAGGATGAGGTTTTCGCGCCCGGTGGCCTCGACATCGGTTCCCGACTTTTGCGCGACGCTGCCGATGGCGAAGCGGACGCGCGCTGGTTCGCGAATGACATCGATGCCGGAGACGGAGGCGGAGCCTGAGTCGGGACGAGACAGCGTGTTCAGAATTTTTACGGTGGTCGACTTGCCGGCCCCGTTCGGCCCGAGCAGGGCGAAGATGATGCCCGATTCGACGGCGAAGCTCAGCCCATCGAGTGCGCGGACTTTATTCGGATAGGTCTTGACGAGGTCCTGCGCCTGAATGGCGAAGCCCGCGTTGGGCGATCGGGCGCTGGATGCATTCACAGCAGTGTCCATAGCTGATTTCATACGTCTCCGGGCGCGTCATGGTTCCGGCGAACTGCCGCAGGGCCGCGTCTGGGAAATGGGCGGCATATCAAACGACGCAGCAAATCTGGGTCGAGACATTTTCCCACAGTGGTTGCATCCCGGGGAACTCAGTTGCGTTGGGCGCAGGAAAGCCCCGGAAGTTGTAGTGCAGAAGACGCAAGCAACATTGTTCGTGGCGGCGACGAGGCGTATGGTCCGGATTAAACATCCAAACCAACCAGTAAGCGGAGATCCCCCAATGCAAGCTCTTTGTATCCCTTCGCACGAAGACACTGATGTGGAATGCACGATTTGCGGAGCGCGCTTTACGTTGGCGTGGAGCCACAAGGCGGATGCGGAGAAGCCCAACTCCATTCAGATGGTGATGAATGAACTGGCGCAGCAGCATATGCATCATCGCGGAGCATCGGCACACTCGAAGAGACCGTTCACCGTGCCGGCATGGTCGGGGCCTGCTCACATGTCAGGTGCGGCACTGCTGGGATTTCTGCCGGCCCGGTACTAGCGACAGAAGAGTTCGCGCCGGAGCAGTCCGTCTCCGGCGGTCTCGGAGTTGTGCAGGCTACTGAGCTTTCGGCTTCCAGCGCAGGATCGGCTTGCGGGCGGCGGTGGTTTCGTCTAGGCGCGAGATGCGGGTGGAGTGAGGGGCATCGAGAATCAGCTGCGGATTCTCATCCGCTTCGCGTGCAATCTGCCGCATCGCATCGATGAACAGGTCCAGCTCTTCTTTCGACTCACTCTCGGTGGGCTCAATCATCAACGCGCCCGGAACGATCAGCGGAAACGAAGTCGTATAGGGATGGAAGCCGTAGTCGATGAGGCGCTTGGCGAGGTCGCCGGTCTTCACGCCCTTCTGCGTCTGGCGGCGATCGCTGAAGACCACCTCGTGCAGGGTCGGCGTCTTGTAGGGCAATTCATAAACGTCTTCGAGCTTCTTGCGGATGTAGTTCGCGTTGAGCACCGCATCTTCGGTGGTCTGGCGCAGGCCGTCGGGACCGTTCGCAAGAATGTAGGCGAGGGCGCGAACGAACATGCCGAAGTTGCCGTAGAACATGCGAACGCGGCCCACCGATTGCGGACGGTCGTAGTTGAGATGGAGCGTGCCGTCGGGGTTTTCCGCCACCACTGGTGTGGGCAGGAACGGCTCGAGGATCTGCTTGCAGGCGACCGGGCCTGAGCCGGGACCACCGCCGCCGTGTGGAGTCGAGAAGGTCTTGTGCAGGTTGAGGTGCATGACATCGACACCGAAGTCGCCGGGACGAGTCTTGCCCACCAGCGCATTCATGTTGGCGCCGTCCATGTAGAGCAGCGCGCCCTTGGCGTGGAGGATGTCGGCGATCTTGTGGATCTCGCTTTCGAAGACACCGATGGTGCTGGGATTGGTGAGCATCAACGCGGCGGTGTCGTCGGTGACCATCTGTTCCAGTTGCGAGGCGTCGACCATGCCCAGCGAATTGGAGCGAAGGTTCGCGACCTGGTAGCCGCAGCTGGCGGCGGTCGCAGGGTTGGTGCCGTGCGCCGAATCCGGGATGATGATCGTCTTGCGTGGGTTTCCGCGGGACTGATGGTAAGCGCGAACCAGCAGGATTCCAGTGAATTCGCCATGAGCGCCGGCTGCCGGCTGCAGAGTGATGGCGTCCATGCCTGTGATCTCGATGAGGCAGTCCTGCAGCAGCGATAGAATCTGGAGCGCGCCCTGCGAGAGCGACTCGGGCTGGTAGGGATGCGCTTCGGCGATGCCTTCGAGGCGCGAGACGAATTCGTTGACGCGCGGATTGTATTTCATGGTGCAACTGCCGAGCGGATACATGCCGAGATCGATGGCGTAGTTCCAGGTGGAAAGCCGGGTGAAGTGGCGGATGATTTCAATCTCGCTCAGCTCGGGCATTTCCCCGACGTGATCGCGGGCAGCATCGCCAAGCAATGCAGCGGCATCGGCTTCGGGCACATCGAGCGGCGGCAGCTTGTAGCCTTTCTTGCCGGGCGAGGACTTTTCAAAGATGAGCGCCTCGTTCTGAGTGAGGTGCGCGGAGACCTTGCGCCGCGTGCCTACGAAGGGCGTCCGCTCGGTTTCGGTAGATGCTGGCGTAGTTGCCATGGTATTTGCCCCTGATTCGGTTACGTTATGCGTGCGACTCGGCGGGAACGGGTTCGGGCTGCGTTTCGAGGATCGGCGGCGGCGCGATCGATCTGTTCGCGGGTGGTGAGTTCGGTAGCGCACCACAGGGTGGCGTTGCCCAGTTCCGGATACCACTTCGCCAGCGACAGTCCACCGATGATCTTGTTTTCGAGCAGACGCGCATTCAGTTGGTCGGCAGACTCCTGCGTCTCCAGCACGAATTCGTGGAAGCGCGGCGAGGAGGCGAACAGCAGGTTGGAGCCTGGAACGCGGCCAGCGTTTTCGCGGCATACTGCGCCTTGGCGAGGTTCTGGAGCGCGAGTTCCTTCATGCCTTCCTTGCCGTAGACGGTGAGGAAGATGGTGGTCATCAGCGCGACCAGAGCCTGGTTGGTGCAGATATTGGAGGTAGCCTTCTCGCGGCGGATATGTTGTTCGCGGGTGGAGAGCGTGAGCACGAAGCCGCGGCGACCCTGTGTATCTTTAGTTTCGCCGACGAGGCGACCGGGCATCTGGCGCACATACTTCTCTTTGGCCGCGAGTACGCCGCAGTAGGGGCCGCCGTAGCTGAGAGCGACGCCGAAGGACTGCGCTTCGAGCGAAACGATATCGGCCTCGACCGGAGGACGCACGATGCCCAGCGAGACGGCTTCGGCGATCGAGACAATCAGCAGCGCGCCTTTCTTATGGACGATGTCGTGCGATGGCGGGAATGTCTTCGACGATGCCGAAGAAGTTCGGGGACTGCACCAGCACGCAGGCGGTCTGATCAGTCACGGCTGCGTCGAGGGCTTCGAGATCGACTCGGCCATCTTCGCCGTAGATAGCTTCAGAGGCGGTGTGCCCCTGGTGCTGCGCGTAGGTCTGCATCACTTCGCGATATTCGGGATGCACGGTGCGGGCGACGATGACGCCACCGCGGCCGGTGATGCGCACGGCCATCATGACGGCCTCGGCGGCTCCGGTCGATCCGTCGTACATGGAGGCATTGGCGATGTCCATGCCGGTGAGTTCGCAGATCATGGTCTGAAACTCGAAGATGGCCTGCAGCGTGCCTTGCGTGATTTCGGCCTGGTAGGGCGTGTAGGAGGTGAGGAACTCTCCGCGCTGTACCAGCGTGTCGATGATGACCGGGCGGTAATGGCTGTAAACGCCGGCGCCGAGAAAGCTGGTGTAGCCCACGGCATTGCGGGCGGCGGCCTGCTTGAAATGGCCGATGATCTCCGACTCCGCCATCTGGCGAGGTACGTTCAGGTCGTGGTCCAGGCGATATTCTGCCGGAATGGTCGCGAAGAGATCGTCGATGGAGTCAACGCCGATCTCGCGCAGCATCTCGATCGCGGTCGGCTGGCGATTTGGGCAGATAGCGCATGGGTGACTTCCTTAAAGAGTCTAGATGGCCGTGCAGCGTGCGAGGATTCAGCCGGCTGCGATGGGAAGAGACACGCTCAATGCGCGATCTCTTCGGCAATGTACTTTTCGTAGTCCTCGACCGGAAGCAGCGCGTTCGACTTCGGCGGGATTCGAGATCTCGAGCTTCAAAATCCAGGCACTGTGCGCGTCGGTGTTGATCTTTTCCGGGGCGCGCGTTGAGTTCCTCATTCACCGTGGTGACGGTGCCGCTGACCGGGGAGTACAGATCCGAGACGGCCTTGACCGACTCAACGCTTCCGAAGACTTTGCCTTTTTCGAGCTTGGCACCCACCTTTGGCAGTTCGACAAACACGATATCGCCGAGCGAATGCTGCGCATAATCGGTGATGCCGACGGTGCCCTCGATTCCGTCTACTTCAATCCATTCATGTTCGCGGGTGTAGCGATAGCTCGCGGGATAGGACATAAGTCTCTCTTTCATTTTACGGTTTGCGGAGGTCCGGGCCGGCGGTTTGTCCCGGGCGTGCGATGGTTTTCGTTCCCGATGAAGTTTACGTCTGCTTTTTCGGGCGGCGGTAAAACGGAGTCGGGACCACGCGGGCTCGCACCATGTTGTTGCGCACCTGCACGAGGACTTCGGTGTCGAGGGCGGCGCAAGTCGCGCGGCACGTAGGCGAGGGCGATGTTCTTTTTGAGAAAGGGCGCGGGCGAGCCGCTGGTGACATATGCCGATCTGCTTGCCGGCTTCATCGAAGACGGCGTAGCCGTCGCGAGCGATGCCGCGGTCGATCATTTCCAGGCCAACCAGCTTGCGTTCGCGGGCCGCCGGCGGCCTTGATCTTCTGCAGGGCTTCGGAGCCGACGAACGGCCCTTTCTCGAGCTTGCAATAGCGATCAAGGCCTGCTTCGAAGACGTTGATCTCTTCGGAAATTTCGTGGCCGTAGAGGGCCATCGCCGATTCCAGACGCAGGGTGTTGCGGGCGCCCAAGCCCGGCAGGCAAGATGCCGAACTCCTTGCCCGCTTCGAGGATTTCGTTCCACACGCGTTGGCTGGTCGCTTCGTCGGAGGGGATGTAAATTTCGAAGCCATCTTCGCCGGTGTAGCCGGTGCGGGCGATCAGGGTATTGGGCAGGCCGCAGACGGTGCCCCAGGTGAACCAGTAGTTCTTGAGCTGCGAGAGGTCCTTTTTGGTCAGCTTGGCCAGCGTTTCGGCGGCCCGGGGTCCCTGGATCGCAAGCTGCGTGTAGTAGTCGCTGTAATCGCTGACGTGCACGCCGGGGAACCTGCCCGACCTGCGAGCGGACCCACTGGACGTCCTTTTCGCGGGTACCGGCGTTGATCACCAGCAGGTAGTCGTTCTCAGAGAACTTGTGCACCAGGATGTCGTCGACGAAGGTGCCCTGGGGATAGAGCAGCGCGGAGTAGTGCGCCTGGCCGATGGCCAGCTTCGAGGCGTCGTTCATGGAGATGGCCTGCACGGCGGCCAGCGAGCCGGGGCCGCGCAGCTGGATGTCTCCCATGTGGCTGACGTCAAAGAGCCCGACGGCGGTGCGCACGGCCATGTGTTCCGCAATCAGGCCGGAGTACTCGACCGGCATGTCCCATCCGCCGAAGTCGACCATCTTCGCTCCCAGCTGGCGGTGAACAGAATTGAGTGCAGTTTTGCGAAGCACGGGCGTCAGCGGTGGACAAGGGTGAATCCTTCATTGCGGAAGTCGGTACTCCTTAACGGTAGCACCCGCATTTTTCAGGGGGTCAAACGGGGCTGGCGCATGCCGAGCGGGACGCAGGAATTTGGAAGCAGCGGCGATTGGAGTCAGGAAACCGGGCGAGAGGCTGGGTCAGTAAAGATCCTGGGAATCAGCCGCTTGGTTTCACGAGATGTATCTGGTCGTATTCATCGGACCGAAGGCCTGGCTTGCAGGGCCGCTTCTTCGACTTGGATGCGGTAAAGCAGTGCGGCGGTGGTCGCGGCAGCAGACGACTGCAGCAGACGAGCCAGTTCCGCGAGTGTGCAGCTCCGATGGCAAGAAAGACAATCAGCAATCCGGAGTAGGAAGGATGGCGGACGAGGCGGTAGAGTCCTTCGCGATAGATAGTCTGGGTGTGCCGAATGGCGACGTTGGCGCTGAAGGATTTGCCCAGGCTG
The DNA here is from genome assembly GCA_963748555.1 of uncultured Acidobacteriaceae bacterium. Lineage (GTDB taxonomy): Bacteria > Acidobacteriota > Terriglobia > Terriglobales > Acidobacteriaceae > CAWKKW01. The sequence continues at coordinate 602,077 of CAVVJK010000012.1, read as the reverse complement.
AAAATCGCGACGGCGCGCAGGATCAGGCCAGCCGGCGATGACGCAGCACCAGCCCGCAAACTTCCAGTCGTGAGCAGAGCCGGGAAGGTTCGGGCCGCGGGCACCGGCGATCCATTGCAGGCAGTGATCGAGGCGATGATCATCAGCCACAGCATCAGCATCGATCCGCGATCCTTCGACATTGCCCGCCGCGCGCCGGGTTCGAGTAGCGAATGGCGATGAAGATCTCCGACGCCAGCCATCCCTACAGTGAATAATCTGCCAGGCCAGGGATACCGTCATTCGCTGCTCCGCGAGAACCAGGAGCATGAAATCAAGATACTCCCTGGCTTTTGTGTTCCACGATCGTCAGAATTCAGTGCCTGGACGATTTCAGGGCTTGGCCTTCAACGGGTCGGCGAGCGGCGGTCCAGCCCAGTTTCTCGCCCTTGTTCTGCTGCTTCAGCCAGTCGAGCAGCGGCTGGAAATACTCGACCATGGCGGAGGCGTCGGCATCGTCCTCGCCGGTCATCGCCTTCAGGGCCTCGGGCCAGGGCTTGGACGCGCCCAGCTCCAGCATGGCATTGAGCTTGTCGCCGGCCTCCTTTGACCCGAAGACGGAGCAGCGATTGAGCGGGCCCTTGTATCCGGCGGCGCGGCACATCGCGCGGTAGAACTGGAACTGGTAGACGCGGGCAAGGAAGTAGCGGGCGTAGGGCACGTTGGCGGGGATGTGGTTCTTGGCGCCGGGATCGAAGTCAGCTTCGGTGCGATCGACCGGCGGCGCGACCCCCTGGTACTGCTCGCGCAGCGTCCACCACGCTTTGTTGTAGTCCGCGGGCTTCACTTTGCCGGAGAAGACCTCCCAGCGCCACTTGTCGATCAGCAGGCCGAAGGGCAGGAACGCGATCTTGTCCAGCGCGGTCTTGAGCTGCAGCGGGATGTCGGCCTCGGGCGGCGGAACCTGCTCGATCAGGCCGATCTTCTTGAGGTATTCGGGCGTGACGGAGAGCGCGATCGAGTCGCCGATGGCCTCGTGGAAGCCATCGTTGGCGCCATTGCGAAAGAGGAAGGGCTGCTTGCGATAGGCCATCTGGTAGTAGTTGTGGCCGAGTTCGTGATGCACGGTGATGAAGTCGTCGCGCGGTCGGGATGCAGGCAGACTTTGAGCCGGACATCCTGATCGTTGTCGATGTCCCAGGCGCTGGCGTGGCAGACCACGTCGCGGTCGGCGCGGACGAGTGAACATGGAGCGCTGCCAGAAAGTGGTCGGGCAGGCTTCAAAGCCGAGCGACTTGAAGAAGCCTTCGCCGTAGCGGACCATCTGGCTGCGCGTCGGTGTTGCCGCGATTGCAGAATCTGGCCAAGATCGTAAGTCGGCAGGCGCCGAGGCCGGCGCCACGATGTCGTAGGTATTGCCCCATTCCTGGGCCCACATGTTGCCCAGCAGATCAGCGGGAATCATGCCGTCGGGGCGCTCTGCGACCGCACCGTACTTCTGGATCAGCCGTTTGCGCACGTAGGCGTGCAGCTCCAGGTAGAGCGGCTCGACCTGCTTCCAGAGCCGCTCGAGCATGGCGCTGAACTGCTCCGGGGTCATGTCGTATTGCGAACGCCACAGCACGCCGGTGTCGGCGATAGCCCAGTCTCGCGCGCGCCCTGATTGGAGAGCTCGACCAGGCGGGCGTAGCGCTGCTTCATGGGTGCGCCGACCTTGTGCCAGCCCACCCAGAGATCCTGCATCTCTTTTGGATCGCGGCTCTTGGCCATGAGCACATCGAGTGGCGTCGATGCCCAGGCACTTCGATTCATCGTTGCCGGGGCAGTACTTGCCCTGGCCGTAGCTGCCGTCGAGCGATGCGGCCACCTGCGTCAGCTCTTCGCGGAGCTTTGGGATCGTTGGGCGCGGGCAGCCGCAGGCTCAACTTCATCAGCAGGAACTTGCGCTTCAGGTCGGGCGGCAGTTGCAGGCTCTCGAATTTCTTGACTTCGTTGACCAGCTCGGTGGTGCGGGCGATGACGCCGTTCATTCTCCTTCGCGGCGAGCAGCTCCGTGTCGTCGGTGATGTAGGTCTCCTGCGACCCAGCCGGCGCGGCTGCCGCCATGTTGGTCAGCGCCAGCAGCTCCTCTTCGGCCTTGTCCATGAAGGCCTGTGCATCGGCCACGGTGGGCGTACGGAGTCAGCCGTCTCGGAAGTGGCGGCGCGGCTGAATCGGCAGCAGGCCGTTTTGAGTAAGCAGGAATGCAGAGATACACAGGAGGGCGAGCAGGCGGCCTGTGATCATGGCCAAAATGTACAGCAAACGGTCGGAGGGGCTCTGGGCTTGAGTTGCGAAGGAGGATTGATCGGTATGCGATCCAAGGTCCGTTGACTTAGATGACGATGGTTTCGCTGGTATTCGCCGAATACGCGCGGAGCGTTCCGGCGATCTCGCCGACGGTGGCGTAGGCTCTCCACGGCTTCGAGGATGGCGGGCATCAGGTTGGCACTGGAACGGGCATGGTCGGCGACTCTTGCGGAGCGCGGTCTCCCATCGGCTGGAATCGCGTTCCTGCGCAGGCGCAAGGCGCGGAGACGCTCGACCTGCCGGCGTTCCAGATCTTCATCGATGCGCTGGATGGGGATGGCGGGCTCGTCGCCCTCCGCGGGCGAATCGGTTCACACCCACGACGACCGCCTCGCCCGCGATCGACGGCGCACTGATATTCGTAGGCGGCGTTCTGAATCTCCTGCTGCACCCAGCCCGCGTTCGATGGCGCGCAACATGCCGCCCATCGATTCGATGCGGTCAAGATATTCGTGAACCTGGGCTCTATCTCGCTGGTCAGCGATTCGACGTAGTAGGACCCAGCCAGCGGATCGACGGTCTGCGCGACCCCCGACTCGTAGGCAAGAATCTGCTGGGTGCGCAGCGCGATTCGGGCGGCTTCCTCGGTGGGCAGCGCAAGCGCTTCGTCGTAACCGTTGGTGTGGAGCGACTGCGTGCCGCCCAGCACGGCGGAGAGTGCCTGGATCGCAGTGCGAACGATGTTGTTCTCCGGCTGCTGCGCGGTCAGCGTTGAGCCGGCAGTCTGGGTGTGAAAGCGGAGCATCCACGAACGCGGATTCTTCGCCCCGAAGTGGTCGCGCATGATGTGCGCCCAGACGCGGCGCGCGCAGCGGAACTTTGCCACCTCTTCGAAAAAATTGGTTGTGCGCGTTGAAGAAAAAGGAGAGCCGCGGCGCGAATTCGTCAACATTCAGGCCCGCTGTCGATCGCGGCCTGCACATAGGCCATGCCGTTGGCGAGGGTGAAGGCGACCTCCTGCGCCGCCGTCGAGCCTGCCTCGCGCATGTGGTAACCGGAGATGGAGATGGTGTTCCACTCCGGCACCTCGGTCTGCGCCCATGCGAACATGTCGGTCATGATGCGCATGGCATGCGGGATGGGAAAGATGTAGGTGCCGCGTGCGATGTATTCCTTGAGGATGTCGTTCTGCACTGTGCCGCTGAGCTTGCGCAGATCGGCGCCCGGCTGCGCGCGCTACGGCGACATAAAGCGCCAGCAGAATCGCTGGCCGTCGCGTTGATGGTCATCGAGGTGGAGATCGCGTCGAGTGGAATGCCATCGAAGAGCCGCTCCATGTCTTCAATGGAATCGATGGCCACGCCGACCTTGCCGACTTCGCCGAGCGACATCGGGTCGTCGGAGTCATAGCCGATCTGGGTGGGCAGGTCGAAGGCGACGGAGAGGCCGGCAGTGCCGTTGGCCAGCAGGAATTTGTAGCGGCGATTGCTCTCTTCGGCATCGCCCATGCCGGCGTACTGGCGCATGGTCCACAGGCGGCCGCGGTACATGGTGGGCTGTACGCCGCGGGTAAAGGGAAACTGGCCGGGAAATCCAAGAGTGTTGATGGGGTCAAAGCCGGACGTCGTTCGGATCCTTCGAGGGTGTAGTGCGTTTTGGATTCGCCCACAGGGTTTGCTGGCAAGCCGTTGGCGGTTCCGAATTGGGAGGCTTTTGCGGCATGAAGCCAGGCCTTCCTAACGCTTTTTGGCTTCGTTCCTTGCGGCGCGCGCGATAGAAGGAACTCACGGCGAAATAAAGAAAGACCAGCGTAAACGCGACAGTAGAGCAGAAATCTCTGGTGATCCGCACCTGCATGCCAGGCGTATCGAAGGCGGTAGACATTCTGCGCAAAGAACAGGGTGAACAGAACGAAGAAGAGGCCGGTAATCTCCAGCCAGAGAACACCGCCGAGATGAAGGAAGGGACCCCAGACGGCCTCGCCGAATTTTTTGGATGCACGGCCGAGATTACGAGCTTTTTGGGGATCGACCAGCCGTCTGGGTGGACCGGGCGCAGGCACCTGGCCGGTGTGTGGAGAAGCCGGAGCCGCGGTTCCAGACGACATCCCTCCTATCTGCTGACGGACCCTCTGGGCGGCGACGCGCACCCCGATGCCGAGCAGTCGCCCAATCGGTTTTGGCTTCATGGTGAAAAGTTTATCAGTGGAAGCGATTCGAATTGCCGTGCCGGGACATCACAAGTAAGGTATTGAAAAATTGCTCCGCGGGAAGCCGGAAGGGTCCCGCGCGGAAATGGGGTCAGCCTTTGAATTCGAGATTGCGGACTTTGATCCGTCAACTGGGGGAAGCGATCCATGAATCCGTTTCGGAATCCGAACACATCGCCGGAGTAGTGCAGGATATCCGGAAGCAGGGATTCGACGTCCTGCTGATGCTGGAAGCGACGATCGGGTTAAATGAGGTCGAGGAACAGCCGGCAGTCTTGTCGGAGATCACGAACGAGGCAGGCGAGACGATTCCGAGGGCGCGCCGTTTTCGACAGCAGGATGTGAGCTTCCTGAAGTCTCTGCGTATCGCGGTAGACGGTGAACCGGTGGAGTAAGGCAAGTGCCGGTCGTGGGCTTGGCGTCGTGCCTTCACGACTCTCCATCGTCTGTGTGATAGGATCGCCCGTTCGATCCTGAATGGGCCGCAGGCACATAGACCGTGCCCTGATCGTGAGGAAATCCGCCGTAAACCGGCGTACGGGGATGTCGCAGCAGAATGAAAGACACGCTTGGTGTACTGCTTGCAGGCGGGGCGGGAGAACGCCTATTCCCCCTCACGCGGGACCGGGCGAAGCCAGCAGTCCCCTTCGGTGGCAACTACCGCATTATCGACATCACCCTCTCCAATTGCATTAACTCTGACCTGCGTCGGGTCTACATTCTCACCCAGTACAAGGCCTTGTCCCTCAATCGCCATATCCGCGAAGGGTGGACCGGCATTGTGGCGCAGGAGCTGGGCGAGTTCATCGAGATTCTGCCGCCGATGCAGCGCGTGAGCGCGAACTGGTACATGGGAACGGCAGATGCCGTCTATCAGAACATCTACTCGATCGGCGCCGAGCAGCCGAAGCACGTACTGATTCTCTCCGGCGATCACATCTACAAGATGAATTACGGCAAGATGCTCGACCACCACAAGGATTCGGGAGCCGATGTGACCCTTGCGACCTTGCCGATCGAGCCGGCCGACGTGTCCGCGTTTCGGCGTGGTCGAGGTGGCGCGGAGCGGCGAGGTGATCGGCTTTCTCGAGAAGCCGCAATCGACGGAGCTGCGTTCCCCGTTCAATCCCGAACATGGTGGATGCCTCGATGGGCATTTACATCTTCAACACGGACGTGCTGCTGCCGGCGCTGATGAAGGACGCAGAGGATCCGTCGTCGAAGCATGATTTCGGGCACAACATTCTTCCCGCCATCCTCGGCAAGTACAAGATGTACGCCTACAACTTCGTGGACGAAAACAAGCAGGAAGCGCTCTACTGGCGCGACGTCGGGACGCTGGACGCCTACTACGACGCCAACATGGACGTGGCGTCGGTTTCGCCGATCTTCAACCTGTACGACGCGAGCTGGCCGATGCGCACCCGGGTGCGGCAATATCCGCCGGCGAAGTTTGTCTTTGGCGAGCCGGGCAGGACCGGCATGGCCATCAATTCGGTGATCTCTGCGGGATGCATCGTCTCCGGCGCCGTGGTGCGCAACAGCGTGCTGTCGCAGGATGTCCGCGTAAATTCGTATTCCGAGGTTGACTCGAGCATCATCTTCTCGCACGTCAGCATAGGCCGACATTGCCGGATCCGGCGCGCGATCATCGATCGCGACGTGCATATTCCCGAGGGAACCGTGATCGGCTACGACCACAACGAAGACCGGCGAAACTACTTCGTGACGCCGTCCGGACTGACCGTGGTGACCCGGGATTACTCGCTCTACGAGAACCCAGTCGCGTCCGATTTCCTGCCCCAGCGCTGAGGTCGAAAGCAGGGAGGCGCCTCGAGGGGTCCTGCCAGGCTCCGGACATTCGCCCGGCATCTTTCTTGCTACTGCGGCGCTTCCACTCAGCGCGGCGATCTTCGCAATCGTTCGCGTTCGTCATCATCTGCTGTATTCTGCCGCACAAGCGTCCGCTTACTGTTCGCCTCATGAGACCGCTGGTTCCGGCTGAGAAAAAGCAGCTGGAACAAAGCCGAATGCGCGAGCGTATTCCCTGTTCATGAGCTTTGCGGGCACATTGGCGTGGGGCGGACTTGGAGCGCGTGGAGAGGTACCGTGGCCGCATAGCATGTGCCGGAAGCCGGAATGCCTCGCCGAACGAAACCGCTCTGCGAGCTTGACGTCGTAGGCGGAGGCTTGGCGGATCGCGGGAGCACCCTCGAAGCGGGGGCCCGCCGGAGACGAGTCGAGGAGAGACGGTTGGACGCGGATTCGGGCCTGATAGTCGCACGGTGTCTGCACGGGGACTCGGCCGCATGGGCTGAGCTCGTGAAGACGCATCATCGCCGCGTCTACACGCCTCTGCTATCGCTTTACCGGCTCGCCGCACGATGCCGAGGATCTCACCCAGGAAGTCTTCCTGAAGATTTACGGAAATCTGGCCAGCTTCGACCTGACGCGCGGCAGCTTCCAGACATGGATCACGACCTTGACCCGCAACCTGCTGGTGGATCACTTCCGGCGCAGCCGGCAGCAGCGGGTGACGGACTCGATCGACGCCGGCTGGGACGATACGCGAAGAGCAGCAAATCGTCGGATCGGCTGGCGGACAGCAAGCCCACGCCGCACGATCGGGCCGCATCGCGCGAGATCGAAAGAATGGTGCAGGAAGCGCTGACCAAGCTCTCGCCTGAGTTGCGCGAAGCGGTTATTCTGCGCGATTTGCAGGATCTGGACTACAAGGAAATCGCCCAGGTTCTGAGGATCCCTGAAGGCACAGTGAAATCACGGATCAGCCGGGGACGCGCGGAACTGGCGCGGCTCCTGGAACGTAATAAGAAGCAGGTGGTCTAAATGTCAGAGCGTAATCCATTCCAACCGAAAGCGCCGGGCTCCGCCCGGACGCTGCAATGCGAAGAGTGGGAGGCATTGCTGGCAGACGCGCTGGACGGCAGTTTGCCGCCCGGCGACTCGGCCGCCTTCCAGAACCACCAGGAATCCTGCGTTGCCTGCATGGAGTTGTTGACCCGGGCGAAGCAAGGGCAGGAGTGGCTGCACTTTCTGCATGTCGGAGCCGGCGATACCGGCGGATCTGGTAACCAGGATCCTCGCCAGTACGACGGGCGCGGTGGGGACCGAGAGTGGTGGGCGGCGTTCTGATTCAGCCGCGGCCGGCAGTGGCGGTGCTTCCCTTCTGGAAGAAGATGCCGATTCCTCCGGCCATGCGCCGGCTGGCCGAGCCCCGGCTTGATGATGACCGCGGCGATGGCCTTCTTCTCGATCGCCTTGACCCTGAACCTGGCGGGCGTGCGGTTGACCGCGGTGCGGGTGAGCGACCTGAAGCCGACCGCGATCCGCAGCAACCTGACGCGGCAGCTGGTGAACTCCAAGGCCAGCGTGGTGCGGTACTACGACAACCTGCGGTTCGTCTATGAAATGGAAGCCAAGATGCGCGAACTGCGGCGTGCGACGGAGAACGACGAGCCGACGCAGGACAAGAAGCCGCAGTCGCAGGACGCCACTCCGCAGTCGTCTACACCAGTCCCGGCGCCGCAAGGAAGCGCGCACAAGAACGGCGGCAAGTCGGAAAGCCCTCGCAATGCCGAGCCAAGGGCAATGATCTGGGGACGTACGGTAGAAGCCTGCCTCTGCTGCACCCGGCACTCCTTCTCTGCCTTGAGCCATCCAACTCATTCCCGGAGGATGAATCCGGCACAACCAGCACGACGCGGGTCTCTCTGAAGCAGACCAAGCAGGAAGGAGCTTGGCATGAACTGCATTCATCATCCGGACATCTGCGGTCTCGGCCTACTGCCAGAATTGCGGAAAGCCTCTATGCAGCCAGTGTGTTCGTTCGGTTGCCGGGTGTCATCTATTGTGAACCTTGCCTTGCCGCCAAACTCGGAGTTCCGGGCAGTCGCGCCGGGAGCCTATACGGTAACGTAGGCGACAGCGGCCAGTGCCCAATACACCGAGACGGGACCCGTTGCCGTCGGGTGGGCCGGCTTCCGGCGCCGAATCCTGCGCTGGCTACCCTGCTGGGGTTCATTCCCGGCGTGGGCGCCATGTACAACGGCCAATTCATCAAGGCGCTGGTGCATGTGCTGGTGTTCGTGGTGCTCATTGGGATTACGGACGAGCACGGCATCTTCGGGCTCTTTATCGCGGCCTGGGTGCTTCTACCAGGTTTTCGACGCGAACCAGACCGCGAAGGCACGGCGAGACGGCCTGCCGTTGCCCGACCCGTTTGGGTTGAATGAGCTGGGCCATCGGCTGGGAATTCAGCACCCGAGCGCGCCGACGGCGGCTCCCTACGCCGCCCCTGGACAGCGTCCACCCGGCGCGCAAGCCAGCCGTGCGCAGCGGGCCAGCCGTATGCGGCAGCGGGTCAGCCGTACGCAGCCGCAGGCCAGCCCTAGCCGGCAGCAACTGCCGCGAATCCGCCACCTCTTCGACCGCGGAAGCTACGAGTAACCCGCAATATGCGGAGCCCTTCGCGCCTACTCCGGGCTATGTGCCGTTTACCCCGGTCAATCCGGCTGCGCCGTTTGCGCCCGAGGTGGCCGTGCGGCGAACCTGAGCCGGTAGGCGCCATCGTCCTGATCGGGCTGGGACTGCTGTTCCTGTTTGGGACCCTGGGCATCTTCCACTTCGACTGGATCGGGCGCGGGCTGGCCGGTGATCATCATCGGCGTGGGCATCTGGATGTTCATGAAGCGGACGCGGGAAACCCCGCAAGGAGGTGGGCAATGAACCAGCTGGCTGCTCATCCGGCGTCTTCGTGGCCCGGCGTTTGTGCTGCTCTTCGGCGTCACCGCGCTGCTCGACCAATGGCACGTGATCGGCTTCGGACGCAGCTGGCCTCTTTACCTGATCCTGCTGGGCGCTTATCAGCCTGGCGGAACGCGCAGCCCTGGCATGCAGGCGGCGGCCCGGTGCCGCCGGGAACGGGACCGTTCCACCGCCAGCCGCTCCCGCGACCAGCTCCACCTCCGATCGTGCCGAACGTTCCCGGCCCGACCGCCGGCGAGGGAGGCCTGCAATGACGGCCGCACCTCCACCCTTTTCACCGCGCGATCAGCGGCGCCAGGCACGCGACAACTGGAAGTACCAGCGCGACGCCGCCCGCCTGAACCGCGACTACTGGCGCAGTATGCGCCGTCCGTCGATTACCGGGCCCTTCGTCCTCATCCTGATCGGCGTCGTGGCGCTTACTGCTCGAAACCGGCAAGATCAACGGCATGGCGTTCTGGGACTGGTATGGCCGCTGGTGGCCACTGCTGCTGATCCTGATCGGCGTGGTCTCGCTGCTGGAGTGGTATCTCGACCGCAACCAGGGCTACGTGCGGAGACACACGGGCGGCGGGTTGGTGGTGCTGATCCTGCTGCTGGCGTTTGTGGGCCATTCCTGGCACTTCTGGGGCCCCCTGCGCGATCAGTTCTCTCCCGACGACGACAACAACTTCTTCTCCTTCATGGGCGAGGAACACGATAACGACAGCGAAGCTGCCAACGAATTGCCGGCGCACTCGGCGGTGCTGATCCAGAACCCGCATGGAAGCGTGACGGTGACCGCCTCGAGCGATAGCCAGATGCACGTACGGTCGCACCAGGTGGTGCGGACCACCTCGGACAACGACGCGAAGCGCATCTTTCCATCAGCTGGAGCCAAAGATCACGGTGAACGGCACCAGCGCGCAGATTCGAGTCGATGGTATCGAACGAGGGCCACTCCGACCTGACCATCGAGCTGCCGGCGGATGCGACCAGCGACATCACCGCGGGGCATGGAGACGTGACCCTCGAGGGACTGAAGGGCGCGGCCAACGTGTCCGCGTCGCACGGCGATGTGAAGCTGGACGGGATGACCGCCAATGTCCACACGCATATGAGCAAGGGCGATTTCTCGGCGCATTCGATCCAGGGCGACCTGACGGTCGAGGGCCATCTGGGCGACGTGACCATCTCCGATGTGCAGGGCAAGGCTATGCTCAATGGCGATTTCTTTGGGGATACGCACCTGGAGCATGTGAGCCAGAACGTCCATTTCCATTCCAGCCGCACGGAGTTGGAACTGGGCAGGCTGGATGGGGATATCACGATGGACTCCGACGACCTGCACATCACGCAGGCAGCGCGGGCCGGTGCGAGTGGTGACCCGTTCGAAGAACATTGAAGCGACGCAGATCTCGGGCGATATTCACATCGAGGACACCAACGGCGAGGTCAACATCGTCGCGGTCAACCCGCTGGGCAACATCGTGGTGAACAACAAGAATCAGCCGGTCACGCTGACCCTGCCGCAGAATGCGAATTTCACCATCAATGGCAACACCAATGAAGGCGACGTGGAGACCGATTTCCCGCTGAACGTGAACGGATCAGACAATCGGCACAACGTTTCCGGCCAGGTGGGCAAGGGTGGCAGTCAAGATCGAGGTGAACCAGGATCATGGCGACATTCGGGTGCGCAAAGGCGACAACGCGGCGATGATGCCGGCCGGAGCTCCAGCAGCTCCGGAGCCCCGCCACCGACCCCCGGCAAGCGCCAAGCATCTGCGTACGCCTAAGGGCGCTCCGGCACAGCCATCCGTTCAGTAATGATGGCTTCCATGCGGGCCACCACTTCTTCGAAGCTGAGGTGGGTGGAGTCGATCACGACAGCATCGGGCGCATGCCTTCAACGGAGACAGCGCCCGCGTGCGGTCTCGCTGATCGCGTTCGCGAATCTCCTGCAGCACGGTCTCGGGCGCGGTGGTTTCAGACGGGCCGATCTGCTGATACCGGCGCTGACCGCGAACTTCGGGCGCGGCGTCGAGGAAGATCTTTACGTCGGCATCGGGAAAGACGGCGGTGCCGATGTCGCGGCCTTCCATCACCACTCCGCCAGACTGCCCAAGTTGCCGCTGCAGGTTCGACCATCCAGGCGCGAATGGCTGGATGGACGCTGACCTGCGATGCGGCCTCGGTGACTTTGGGCTCGCGAACCCGCTGGGTCACATCCTCTCCATCCAGAAACACGCGATTGCCGCTCTCGGCGGGCTGCAGGCGGATAGTGGTTTCGGCGGCCAGCCGGGCCAGCGCTGCTTCATCGCCGGTGGGGATCTGGTGTTCCAGAGCCTTGAGAGCGAAGGCGCGGTACATGGCTCCCGATCTCGAGATTGAGCAGCCCGAAGCGTGCGGCTATCCGGGCCGCCAGCGGTGCTCTTTCCGGCGCCGGCGGGTCCATCGATCGCGACGATGAAGGGGCGGTTCACTCAGGTCTCCGCTTAGGGACCGCCGGGCGGTCTTCCGGAGGGTCGGCCAGGGTTGCGGCCTGGTGGACGGCCCGGTGGCCGGCTCGAGGACCGACTCTGGCCTCCAGTCGAACGAGGCCGGCTGGGCTCGCGCCGAATCATCCCGCGGACCGGAGCTGCGGGGCTTCCCGAAGGCCGGTTTTCCGGATTTTTTGAAGCCGCCGCTGGACGGGCGCCCAGCCCTGTTTTCGCCACCAGCAGGGCCGGAGCTGCCCCGGTAAGGGCGCTCGCCGCCGAAAGAAGGCTTGCCGGGAGCCCTTGTGGACCTGGAGGCGGGCCGGTCGGCATCGGGCGTACGGGGGCGGGCGTCACTGTGGGGCCGGACGTCGCTGGTGCCGAAGCTGCGCGGGCCGGATGGACGTGGCGGCGCGTGAGCCGCCTGTCTCCAGAGTGTTCGAGAGAAGCCTGGGCGTCCTGACCTGGGCCCGGACCTGGCGGCCGGGCCGGCAAGGCCATCTGGACCCGCCGGGCCCGGGCCGGATTTCGGGCTCCGGCTGGCCTTGAGGCCGGAGGGGCGGGCCTGAAGGCCGATCCCCGGACGGTCGATCCCGGAGGGGCGATCACTGGCTGACGATGCCCGTCAGCGCGGGTGCTGAACGAGCGACTGCCACCGGGTGCACCGCCGGGCCGAGCGGGCGGAAACTCGGGCGCGCTCCGGAGGGCGGCTGCGATTCGCCAGTCTTCCTCGAGGCTTGAAGTCTTTGAAATCGCCTTTGGGCTTGAAATCACCCTTCGGCTGAATCGTTTTCGGCTTGAAGCCTTGCGGCGAGGTCGCCCGGCCGAATTCGCGACTGGCTGGCCGGTCGCCGGCGCTTCCTGGGGCTGAGTCGCCGGTGCGGGATGGGCGTGACGGTCGGCGGCACGGCCAGTAGCTTCCCGGCGCTGCTCGCGGCCGGGCGGAAGGTGCCTTCGCGACGGGCGGCGGCGCGCTGCTCCGGCACGCCGCGGCCGGGACGGGGGCTGCGCGGAGCGAAACCCGGATTCCGGGGGTGGAGAGCGCCTCGCTCTTGCCGGGTCGAAGGTCCTGAACTCGGCCGGTCGTCCGCGGACGAAATTCGCCACGATCTTCGCGACGCTGGGGGGACGGGTCGCTGAGGAAGCGGAACGGTCGGAGATACGGCTTTCTATCGGATGCTGGCGTTCGCGGCGTTAAAGGAAGCCAGCGGTAGCGACCTTCCCGCGGCCACCTGGCCTTGGGTCTCTGGCCGAGGGCGACTTGGAGAATCCGGGCTTGCCTTTGTCTTTCCAGGGAGGACGCGCAGGGCGCGCGATCGCGGCGTGGTGCGCGTTCCGACGTGGCAGGCGGCGAGAAACTGCGCGCTGCCGGTCGACGTTCAGAGCGATCGGCGAGGCCGTGGTGTGGGTCGTGTCCGCTCGGGCGCTGGCTTCGCCGGTGGGCGGGAGGTCGGCTTGAGCAGCCTTGTGCCGATCGAAGATGGGGCGTTCGGAGACAGGCCGGATGTCGAGGGTCGGGCTCTCAAGCGCAACCTTGGCGCGGATCCGGAACCAAGGCGCGGCGAGGAACGCGACGTCCAACCGGGGCAAGCGCGTTCCACCGGACCGGTTCTTCAAACTCGGGCAGAGAGCCTTCGACAAAGAGCAGGGTTTCGCGATCGAGAGTAGTCATCGAAAGCTGGCGGGTGGCGGTGAGGCCGCGAATCACTTCGCGCACCTTGGAGCGCGAGGAGAGCGGCGAAAGGAAAATCTCGGCATCTTCGCTGGTCGCGGCGACGGCGGTGGTGAAGTAGAGCGACGCCAGCACCGACAGGGCCGTCACCTGCGACATATTGATGGCGGACTGAAGCGCCTTTTGATGGCGGGTCTGGAGGGCCTCCCACAGAGTCGGTTCGCCGTCGAGCTGGTAGAGCGGGGTAACGCGGAGCGATCCCCAGAGCTCGTAGAGCGCGCGGACGACGGCGGCCTCGGTCAATTCCCTGCCGAGCGAGTCTTGAATCTCGCCAGCGGTGAGCACGCCGCGGCGTTCGAGCAGCTTCCACACTTCAGAGACCAGAGGCGAAACGCGAGCCGTGCCGGCGGTGCCGGGCGCATGCTTCCAGTCCCGATCGCCGCGCAATGCGTAGACGAACGGGAGTGTGTCGGGGCTGACGATGAAATCGGGATGATCGGCGGTAGTTCCAAACAGGTTGAGCGGCACGGCGGCGTTCGATTCGATGAGCCGGGCGACAACTGCATGGAAGTCTCGATGGCGGCGCGCGGCGGGGTGGCGTTGGACTCGCCGAGCGTCGCTTCGACAAACGAAGGAGCGGGAGCGGGAATCTGGGCCCGGCGAGGAAGAAAGAGGCAAAGGCCGGACTGCTGCAGCCAGGCTCTGAGCGTCTTCCTCGGTCAGAATCGGTTGTGAATTCTGGCGCCAGCGTAGGCGCGCGTGATGCCTGTAGTTGTTCTGATGTCAAAAGAAGCCTTCTTCTCAGCGTTGGTTACTGCGTTGTTCCCCTGAGGGATTGCGATTCGAGCGAATTCCGTAGGCCAGCGCCGGAGGATCATCCGTGCGAAGTCGGAGCGACCAAGGGAGGTGGAACGCTCAAATGCGCTGAAACGCGCGCTGGATGTCCTTCCAAGCATACCGCAAGGCGATGGGCCGGCCATGCGGACAACTGGTGGGGTGCTCGGTTTTGGCGAGTTCGGCGAGCAGCCATTCCATGCGGAGCGGATCGAGGGGCGTATTGACCTTGATGGCGGCGTGGCAGGCGATCGACGCAGCGATGCGGGTTCGGGCCAGCTCCAGATTTTCCGATTGCGTCTCGCGTTCGGTTTGTTCCAGCACCTCGATCAGCATCCGTTCCAGGTGTTTGCCTTGAAGCCCGACGGGCGCTGCCTTGACGGCGATGGTGCGCGGGCCGAAGGGCTCCACTTCAAAGCCGTTGCGTTCCAGTTCGTCCGCGATGCCGGCGAAGACGACCATCTGCTGGGGCATGAAGTTCCACCAGCATGGGCATGAGCAGACGCTGGCGCTGCACCTGCTCCACTTCTCGCTCGCGCAGACTTTTTCAAAGAGCACGCGCTCATGGGCGACGTGCTGATCGACGATCCAGAGGCCTTCGTCATTCACGGCCAGGATGAAGGACTCGCGCAGTTGGCCCAGAGGCCTTGAGAGATGCCAGAGAGTTCAGGCTGGGCGATTCAGCAAGACCCGGCGCGTCATCAAGCGGCGATTGCGAGGCGCAGTTGTGAATAGGCGGCAGGCCGGGGAGATCCATCGCTGAAACCTGAGAGCGGGCTGACGTTCGGGAACTCCAACTTGCCGGGAACTGGAACCGGCTCCTGGGGCGTGAGGCGAAACTCGTCAGCATCGGCGGCATTGGGCGGCGGGGACGACTCCTGTTCCGCGGCGGGGAAGGCTGCCATCTGGCTCGCCGGGCATCGGAGACACATCGGGCATGAGGGCCGGGGTGGCATTCGCATTGGTAGTGAGCGCGGCGAGAAATGCGGCGGCCGGCCGCGCCTTCATCAGCGCGTTGCGCAGGCTGTCTCGCACAAAGTCGTGGACGAAGCTCGACTGGCGGAAGCGAACCTCAGTCTTCGGCGGGATGAACGTTGACGTCGACCTCTTCGGGCGGCATCTCGAGAAACATCAGGATGACGGGGAAGGAGGTTGGCGGAAGTATGTTCCGATAAGCTTCGCTGACTGCGTGGAGGATGAGGCGATCGCGTATGAGCCGGCGATTCACGAAGACGTAGATGGAATTGCGATTGAGCTTCTGCAGTTCCGGCTTGGAGAGAAAGCCGCTCAGCCGCAGAAAACCCGGGATGGGCGCCTGATAGTCCGCGTCGCGCTTCCAGGGCGGAGGCTCGGGCAGGCCGGCGCGGTCAAGGTGGATCTCCGCCGCCACCGGCACCAACTGGCGCGAGGGTTTCGCTGCCGAAGATCTGGTAGATGCGTTCGGAGGCCTGCTGTACCGGCGGCGCAACCAGCAGCGCGTGGGTCGAGGAATGAAGCTCGAAATGCTTGTCGGGATGAGCGAGCGCGTAATGTGTCACCAAAGCGGTTACGTGAGACAGCTCGGTGTTTTCTGCCTTGAGAAATTTGCGCCGCGCGGGCGTGTTGAAGAAGATGTCGCGGACGGCGATGGTGGTTCCGGGCGTGACGCCGGCATCCTGCACGCTGAGCATCTTGCCGCCGAGAATTTCGATCGGCGGTGCCGGCCGGCTCGTCCGCCATCCGGGTGACGCAGTTCAAGGCGGGAGATGGAGGCGATGGACGGCAGGGCCTCGCCGCGGAAGCCAAGGGTTGCGATCGAAAGCAGATCGTCGCTGGAGCGAATCTTGGAAGTGGCGTGGCGTTCAAAGGCAAGCATGGCGTCGTCGCGGCCCATGCCGTGGCCGTTGTCGGCGATGCGGATGAGCTTTCGGCCACCGGCCTCGACTTCAATGCGGATGCGGGTTGCACCGGCATCGAGGGCGTTCTCGAGCAACTCCTTGACCACCGACGCGGGACGATCCACCACTTCGCCGGCGGCGATCTGGTTGGCAACCTGGTCGGAGAGGATGCGGATGCGGCCCATCTCAACTCACCTTAGCAGGGGCGGCGTGCAAGCGAGAACAAGGAGGAATGAGCGCGCAGGCGAAAGAGAAACAGCGGAGGCACGGGACCTGTTTCGGTCTGCCGTGGCTCCGCTGTCTAGGTTCAGCTACTTCGATGCGCGTGCGAGTTTCCCGCGGCGGCCCGCGGCGCTGCGCTTGGGCGCCGGTGCTGGAACGGCGACAGTCCGACGCTTGGTGGCCTGCGGGCAGGCGATCTCCCATCACGTGCAGGCGAAGGAAGTTGGTCGATCCACTCTTGGTGCGGGTGCCGGCGACGATGCCGACGATCTCGTGCGGGCGAACGTGGCCACCCTCTTCGAGCAGGCGTTCGGCGGTGTCGACCATTTGCTCGGCGGTGTAGTTCTTCTGGCAACGCAGCGGATGGACGCCCCACAAGAGCGTCATGCGATTGATGACCGCTTCGACGCTGGAGAGCGCGAAGATCTGCGGACGGGGGCGGTACTTCGAAAGCTGGCGGGCGGTGGTGCCGGTCTCAGTGAAGACGGCGATGGCGCTCAGGTCGAGATCCTCGGCGGCGTGCGCCATCGACTCGCAGATGGTTTCGCCGATCGAAAGGCGGACGTGCTTGGAATGAACCGTATCGAGCGGAGGCAGATCGCGCATCTGCGTCTCGGTTTCGGTGACGATCTTGGCCATCATCTTTACCGCTTCGACCGGATACTTGCCGGCGGCGCTTTCAGCCGAGAGCATGACGGCGTCGGTGCCGTCGTAGACTGCGTTGGCGACGTCGCTGGCTTCGGCGCGGGTTGGGCCGCGGATTCTCGATCATCGACTCAAGCATCTGGGTCGCGGTGATGACGGGCTTGCGGTATTCAGAGGCGCGGCGGATGACGTGCTTCTGAATCGCGGGAACTTTTTCAGGCGGAACCTCGACGCCGAGATCGCCGCGCGCGACCATGATGCCGTCGGCGGTTTCGAGAATGCTTTCCAGATGTTCGATGGCCTGCGGCTTTTCAAGCTTGGCGATGACCCAGGTGTCGGCGCCGAGCGCGGCGATCCGGTACTTGACCAGCCGAACATCTTCAGCGGTGCGAACGAAGGAGACGGCGACAGCATCGACGCCGGCCTTGATGGCGAACTCCAGATCTTCTTCATCCTTCGCGGTCAGCGAGGGCACACGCACGGGAATACCGGGGAGGTTGATTCCCTTATGTTCGCCGAGCATGCCGCCGTTGATGACGTCGCACACGACGTCTTCGCCGTCGACCTCGACGACGCGGAGTTCGATCAATCCGTCGGAGAGCAGGATGCGTGCGCCGGCTTCGAGATTCTCTGCGAGCGTCTTGAAGGTGGTACCGATCGAGATTTGCGGTGCCGGCGACATCCTTGGGAGTAATGGTGAGTCGCTGTCCGGCTTTCAACTGCACGGGCACTTTGTTTTTGAGGCGGCCGGTGCGGATCTTCGGTCCCTGCAGGTCGCCCATGATGCAGATGGGCTTGCCTTCTTCGGCGGACACCTTGCGCACCATGTCGATCAGCTTTTGTTTTTCGGGCTGCGTGCCGTGAGAAAAGTTCAGCCGGGCTACGTCGAGGCCGGCGCGCACGAGTTCGCGAAAGGCAGCTTCAGTATTGGAAGCGGGGCCGAGCGTGGCTACGATTTTGGCCCGGCGTTGCCCGGCCGATGGATTTGTGCCAGCTTCAGCAAGAAAAAAGCTCATCAATCCCCCAGAACTACTTTCAGTTTCCTAATGATTGTCAGCCCTATTTTAACTCGGGAACGGAAGCACACCGCTTAAGGATGTTTCGGCTCGGCGGAAGTTATCAGAATTTCACGCTCATTCGGATCGTGATTGGCAGCAGGAGGCCTGGTCGAAGGGAAAGATCTGGGCATTGAACTCCGCGCCGATGAGCACGCTGAGCGAGGTGATGTACAGCCATACCAGCGTGGCGACGGTGGCCGCCAGTGATCCGTAGACCAGCGTGTACTGCCCGTGGGTGACATACCAGCCATAGGCCAGGGTGGCGAGAAACCAGGTGATCGTGGCCATCGCGGCGCCGGGCAGAACGTGTCGCCAACTGCGGATGTGCGGTGTGCCAAATCGGTAGATCGCGGCCAGCACGGTGATCCCGCAGAGGAGCGCGATCGACCAGCGCACCATTCTCCAGGCAAAGATGACGTAGGTGCGGAGTTCATGATCCGCGTTCAGCACCATCCAGTTCTCGATCGGGTGACCGAAGGCGACCAGCAGGGTGGCGAAGGTCATCGGCACGATGCAGACCGGGAATGAGGCTCAAGGCCATGATGCGGGTGTGCCAGAATCCCCACGTGCCGCGAGGGAGGCGATAGGCGCGGCGGAAGCCCTCCATGAACGTGAGAGTGATGCCCATGGCGCCAAGCAGGGTGACGACGATCGCGGACCAGATCAGCTTTAAGGTGGGCGGATGCTGATCCTGAAAATAGGACTGGATCAGCGTCATGGTCTCCGGCGGAATGACCTGGTCGAAGGCGGAATGCAGTTCCCCGCGCAGGACCTGCGCATCCGGCGCAACGGCGACGACGGTGGTGAACACCAGCATGGCCGGAAACAGGCAGAGGATGCCAGAGTATGCCGCGGCCTTGGCGTAGGTGAAATTATCGTGCGACATCCCCTTCCATAAGGCTCTTCGGAATTGGTGGAACGTGCGCAGCATACGCTTGCAGACTAACTCAGCCAGGCGCACGGGCCAACAGGTTGTGCGCCCTCTCGCAGGGCGAGTAGCCTGCAAGGGAGCGAAGTTCAACGTTGAAGGAGCAAGAGGAGATTCATGCAGCAGGTTTGCGGGGGCAAGTGGAGAAGATTGGGGTTGGCTGCGCTGTTGCTGGGTTTCGCGGCTGCCAGCGGGAGTGCGCAGGATGCGAACCAGATGGCCGGCATAGGAGGCGCATGGCGGGTTGCATGGCGCAAAGGCGAGCCGGGCTCATGTGCCGAGCCCGACGAATGCGCAGTTAGCCGACAAGCAGATGAACGAGCGGGTGGAGTCTCTGCTGAAGAAGATGACCTTGCAGGAGAAGATTGGGCAGTTAAGCCAATACTCCGCAGGATCGCCAACCGGGCCGGGCACGGGGCGAGACGACTACGGCGAGATGGTGGAGAAGGGCGACGTCGGCTCGCTGTTGAATGTCGTCGGCGCGGCCAAGACGAACCAGTTCCAGCATATGGCGATGGAGAAGTCGCGGCTGCACATTCCGCTGTTGTTTGGGCTGGACGTGATTCACGGCAATCGCACGATCTTCCCTGTGCCGCTGGGGCTGGCGGCGAGTTTCGATCCCGCGCTAGTGGAGAGCGACCGCGCATATGGCTGCGGTAGAAGCGCGGGCGGATGGAATCAGCTGGGTGTTTTCGCCGATGGTGGACATTGCACGGGATGGCGCTGGGGACGCACGGTGGAGAGCGCAGGCGAAGATCCTTACCTGGGCAGCGCGATGGCGCGGGCCTACATTCACGGCTACCAGGGAAGCGATCTGAAGAGTGCGCAAGCGGTCGCGGCCTGCGTGAAACACTTCGCGGCTTATGGCGCGCCGATCGCCGGGCGCGACTACTATGCCGTGGATATGTCGGAGCTGCGACTTCGCCAGACGTACCTGCCGACCTATCGGGCGGCCATTGACGCGGGCGCGGCCACGGTGATGAGTTCCTTCAATTCGCTGAATGGAGTGCCGGCGAGCGCGAATCCTTTTCTGATGACCCAGGTGTTGCGGCAGGAGTGGGGCTTCAACGGAATGGTGGTGAGCGACTGGGCGGCGGTGGCGGAGCTGATCAACCACGGCGTGGTGAGCAATGGCGCCGATGCGGCGAGAAAGGCCGTCTCCGCCGGCGTGGACATGGATATGGAAGGCGACCTCTACCGGACGCGTCTAACGGCAGCGGTGCAGCGTGGCGAGTTGGCGGAGACGGTGATCGACGAAGCGGTGCGGCGCGTGCTGCGGGTGAAGTTCGCGCTGGGATTATTCGATCAGCCGTACGTGGAAGAAAGCGCGCCCTACAAGGCGACGGCAGAGAAGCGCGAACTGGCGCGTAAAGCGGCGGAAGAGAGCTTCGTGTTGCTGAAGAATGAGCCGATGGAAGGGGTGGGGCGGGTACTGCCGCTCAAGCCGGGCAAGACGATTGCGCTGATTGGGCCCTTCGCCGATGCGCAAGGCGGAGATGCTGGGTTCGTGGATCGCCAACGGCAACCCCGAAGACGTGGTGACGCTGAAGGAAGCACTGCAAGGGAACCAGCAGGGCAAGGTGAACTTATGCCGAAGGGAACGGAGATTCTCACGGCAGACAAGGCCGGGTTCGACGAGGCGCTGAAAGCGGCCAGGCAGGCAGACGTGGTGGTGATGACGCTGGGAGAGAGCGGGCCGGAGATGACAGGGGAGGCTTCTTCTCGCGCGCACCTGGACTTGCCCGGCAATCAGGAGCAATTGCTCGAAGCTGTGGTTGGGATGGGGAAGCCGGTGGTGCTGGTGCTTGTTCAACGGACACCCGCTCGCGTTGCCCTGGGCTGCGGAACATGTGCCCGCGATCCTCGAGGCCTGGTATCCGGGAATCGAGGCTGGGCCGGCGCTGGCCGAACGTGCTCACAGGCGCGGCGAACCCGAGCGGCAAGCTGCCGCTCGACTTTCCTCGTTCGGTGGGGCAGGAGCCGTTGTTCTACGCGCAGTTTCCGACCGGGCGTCCGGTCGGGAGATCTCGATGTAACCCGGCCGCCGGCTAACAATGCGGAGAAGTATCTGTCGCGCTATATCGATGAATCGAACACGGCGCAGTGGCCGTTTGGCTGGGGGCTGTCGTACACGCGGTTCTCTTACTCCGCGCCGAGTCTGAGCCAGAAGCAGGTGTCCGCCGGCACAGCGGCAGCGCAGCCGCAGACGCCGCTGTTGAAGGTCGCAGTGGATGTGAAGAACACCGGGGCGGTGGCTGGCAGCGAAGTGGTGCAGCTTTATGTGCGGACGACGGTGGCCAGCGTGGAACAGCCCTTGCGGGAGTTGAAGGGCTTTGAGCGCATCACGCTGGCTCCCGGCGAGCAGAAGCATGTCGAGTTCCCGCTGAGCTTTGAGGATCTGTCGTTCTACAACGTAGACCTGCAGCGCGTGATGGAGCCGACGACCGTGCAGGTCTGGGTAGGCGGAGATTCCAATGCGACCCAGTCTGCGCAATTCGAGGTGACCAAGTAGATCGAGGCTGCTGCGATCGGGTCGGCGGCAGGGTGCACGGACGCATCCTGCCGCCGCATTCGAATCAGGAGCGCTTCGGCTTCCACTTCATCAGGAAGTCGGTGACCGAGGTGGATTCCATCTTGCGAATGGCCTCGAACTCACCATTCTTCTGGCTGTAGATGACACGCCCATGCGCGTCGAGGACTGCGAGTCCGGGTACGCCCTTTTTCAGGGGGACCTGGTACTTCTCGGCCAGATCGGTATTGCGATCGTAGCGGCCGATGTTCACGTGGACCAGCACGTAGTTGGTGTTGAGCAGCCCGGCATTGGCCGGATCATGGAAGTACAGGTCCAGCACCTGGCAATCGCCGCACCAGTTGCCGCCAAAGTCCAGAATGACGCGCTTATGTTCGCGGGCCGCAGTGGCCAGGGCGCTTTGGATTTCGGCATGGGCGTCGGCGGTATCGGAGTAGATCTGCCGAGTTTCGGCAATCGCGGCAAAACTGGTCGGCAAGGGTGGCCGTGAAGAGAACGGCGGCGCGAACGGAGCGGGTAAAGGTATGTGCGTGCATATCGTGGCGAACTCCTGAAAGTGTGACGCTTCGTCGCTCTGCTAACACAGATAGCGGGAGGGGCGAAGAGGATGCTAAATCGTCGTGGTCTGTTTGGATGCGCTGGAAGTAGACAGTCAGGTAGCCGGCGGGTCGGGACAGAGCAGGTGGATGGTCTGATCGGAGACGGTCATGACCGATTCGGAAGCGCCGAGAACTTCGCCGTCTGCCTCGACCAGAACCGGGCGTTCGTACACCGCGTCGGCGATGGGGCGGCAGGCGACGCGGACAGCGTCGAAATATTCCACGCGCGGGCCGTGGTTGCTGGGGTGGGAAGACCGGGTGAGGGCGCGAAAGCTGGCCTGCGCCAGGCCGGCGCGGGTGGTGGCTTCGCAGACGGCAAGGCGCAGGGTGGGCGCGTCGAGTGAGCCGCCGGGCCGCCAGCGGTTCAATTCTGGAATCCGGGTGGCGATGGCCTCGGAGACGTTGCGCCTCATGGGTTTGGCCCTCGGCGGTGGTGATGTCGATTTCGAAGAGCTCGATGCGTTGGCGAACGAGCAGGTCGATGCCAGCGAAGTAATAGGCAGCGCGGCCGCTGAAGCGCTTGCCCCACTGTTCCGCAGCGTTCATCAGGTAGGCATGGGTGCCGAGTCCGGCGACGCAAAGGAAGTGCCAGGTGCCGGGGGTGCGATGACCGGGACGCTGGCAGGTGAGTTTTCCAAGGCGGACCTGCCGAGGCTGGCTTCGAAGCAGCAGTTGTGCGGCATGCACCGGGTTGCGCGGCAGGCGCAGGTTTTGCGCGAGAACATTGCCGGTTCCGAAGGGCAGAATGCCGACCGGAGTGTCGGAGCCGGCGACGCCCTGGATTACGTCGAACATGGTTCCATCGCCACCGCAGACGAGGATGGTGTCAAAACCGGCTGCAATGGCTTCCCGAGCCTGGTCGCCGGCCGAGCGGGCGGAGAGTGTCTTCTGCAACTCGACCTGCAGCTGGTTGGAACGGAGCAGGGCGATGACCTTCTGGATGGCGGCTTGCTGGCGGCGTCTTTGTTCGAGGAACGGGTTAACGAACAACACGACTTTCCGCATGGTCCGCATCAGCATACAGGAGCGCAGTGAACGCCGGGTGCGGCTGCGCGGTTAGCGATAGGGCAGGCCGTACATCGGGCGGTTGCGATAGAAGAGCCATCGGAAGAAGCGCACGATCATCCAGATGATCAAAGCCACCACCAGGAACGGCAGAAGGATCGACGATGGGCATGATGATGACGCTCTCGTGACCGATGACCGCCGTTGAGGCCAGGTGGCGTGAACCGCCGATGACGACGACAGGTCGTGGCCGATGCTGGCGTTATCAGCAACCGAGACGTTGCCGGCGATGGCGACTACATCGTGAGCGGCCGTGCCCCGGACATGCACACTGCCCAGGATTGCGACGATATCGCGATCCACGGTGCCGTCTACCTCGACCGAGCAGAGGATGCAGACCACGTCGCGAGCCTCTTGCCCCGGGCGGATGACGATACGGTCGAGGCGAAGTGAACCACGTCCTGGCCGTCTGTAGCCGGCATGCACTTCGTCGTCCTGAGCTCGTGCCGAAAGGGGAGGCACGCCACGGCGGCGAGCGCGAGAACGAGCGAGAGAAGACGACGCATGAGCAGCCTCCGGAAGGCGAGAACCTTCCTGTGGCAAGTTTACGGATGCGGCAGACGGAAGGTTCCCTGAAATCGAACCGTGGGACCGAAGGAAGACGAAGGCCTGCTAGTCGAAGATCACTGTCTTGTTCGCGAAGGAAAGGATGCGATGCTCCAGGTGCCAGCGCACGGCCCGCGAGAGTACCAGGCGCTCCAGGTCGCGGCCTTTCGCGACCAGATCGGTGAGCTGATCGCTGTGCGAGATGCGGGTTACATCCTGCTCGATGATGGGGCCGTCGTCGAGCACTTCAGTGACATAGTGGCTGGTCGAACCGATGAGCTTCACCCCGCGTTCATACGCCGCGTGATAGGGGCGGGCGCCGGTAAACGCCGGCAGGAAGGAGTGATGCACGTTGATGATGCGGCGGGGGTAGCGATGGACGAATTCGCCGGAGAGCACCTGCATGTAGCGAGCGAGGATCACCAATTCAATGGAATGTTCGCGCAGGAGGTCCAGCTGCTGTTGTTCAGCTTGCGCGCGGGTATCGGGCGTGACCGGGAGAAAGTGGAACGGAATGTGGTGGAAGTCGGCGAGAGCACGCGCATTCTCATGGTTGCTGACGATGAGGGCGAGGTTGCAATGCAGTTCGCCGGACTGGTAGCGGTAAAGAAGGTCGGCCAGGCAATGCAGGTAATGGGAGACGAAAATGGCGACGTTGGCCTTGCGTTCGCGATAGGCGAGTTGCCAGTTCATCCGGTAGGTGTCGGCGATGGGAGCAAACACGGCCGGGAATTCAGCCTCGGTCGAGGCGAAAGCCCTCGAGGTCGAACTCAACCCGCATGAAGAAGAGGCCGAGTATGTTGTCCTGGTGCTGATCGGCGTGGAGGATGCTGGCGTTGTGGTCGTAGAGGAAATTGGCGATTGCGGCGACCAGGCCTTTGCGGTCGGGACAGTCGATGAGCAGGATAGCGGTCTTGGCCATAGCGGGCGAGTGTCCGATTCTAGAGGAGGCGGATTTGGCTACGAGCCCGAGTTAACGCGAAGAGCGTCGCCGATGGGAAGAACAGCCAGGCCGGTGGTACGGGCGGCTGCGATCGAGACGGATTTGAACTCGGGCAGCCTAGACCTTTCGCGCTTCCAACTCCATCTCGGCGGCGGCTTCGGCCGCTGCGGCCGCCAAGACGCGGTGATGGATGGTGAACAGGGCAAGTTCGAGACGATCGGAAACGCCGGTTTTGTCGAAGATGACGCGGAGGTAGTTCTTGACTACCTGTTCGGTGGTATTGAGGCGGGAGGCGATTTCCTTGTTCTTCATGCCTTGCACGATGAGCGAAAGAATCTTGAGTTCTTTGGGCGTAAGGCGTGCCTGGACGTTGGTGCCGACGAGGTCTTCCTGATCGGGAGCCAACTGCGCGCCGACGGGAGGAACGGCCGTGTCTCCGGCCGCAACCCGGCGAACGCATTCAATCAGTACGGCGCTGGTAGACCCGCGGAAGATGACGCCGCTGGCACCCTGCGAGGTGTACTGAAGATAGGGCTCGACGTTCTCGGCGACGATAATGACCCGGCTGCGGGAGAGGTTGGCAATCTCCATGAGGCGGGAAACATCAGGCTTGATGGCGGAGGCGACGATGATGATGGCTTCGCGGAAGGTTTCGGCGGCATGGTAAAGGCGGGCAAAATCGGGGCACTGGGCCACGATGTGAACTCCGTCTTCGGTCGACAGCAGCTTGGCAATTCCCGCCCGGTAGATGGCCTGATTGTCAGCGATGATGATCTTGTACATAGCAATGCCTGTCGACGTAAGCGGCGCGAAACGCAATCGGCGGTTCGATACCGGCTGTCTTCCCTAGCCTAGATGCAATCGCATCGTGCTGGTGAGTATTCTGACACGGGTCAGGCAAATTGCCATACACCCAGGTATGAATGTTTTTGTAGCCGTTACAGTGACTTGAAGGAGTACGACGAATCTGAGCGCATGGATTCAGACACGGCACCAAATTTTTCAAGACACTCTGCAATCCTCAACAACGATGAGCCTTTGCGACGATTGCCGGAGTAGCTGAACTGGATGCCGGGAACGATTGCGTGAGCTCAGCAAAGCAGCATCGGCTCCGACTCCAGGGAAAAACCATCGCCGCCGTTGCCAACGGAAGCATCGCACAAAGGTATTAAAAGCGAAACGTGAATTTGGAGCGGCCGCATCCAACTCCCGCCCCGGACCGGAAATTGGGCCCTCTAAGCGTCCATCTCACTTGCATTGGTCGGGAACGCGGTGCCGCGTTCGGTGATGGCGGACGAGTACAGCGTGTAGCTATCTTCAATCCGATCCAGATAGCAATTGAGCTCTTCGGCGATCGCGTCGGAGTCTTCATCTTTCACAACGAGAGTGGCAGTCACAATTCGATAGGTCATAGCGGGGAGGATCGTTTCCTGTCGTTGAAATCGCATTCACGGCATTCATCTGCGTCGGGCGTAGGTGACTGGTGAATTGACTGGAGAGTAACGGGCTGAGAAACGACCGGGCAATACAACTTCAGTCTGATCGGGCTAACTAGAGGAGTTACTCGGCGAAAGGATGCCTGTAACATCAATGTTTTACGGCTCTCATTTCTGCTTCTGCAGGGCAGCGGAAATGCATCCTAATCACGAGCAACAACGACGAGGTGCACAGACATGAGAAGCACATTCAGGAACATGGCGATGATCACCGCGCTGGCAGTCGGCGCGACCGGAGTGAATCTGATGCCGGCGGTCGCGATGGCGCAGGACCAGGATCGCCACGATGACCGGGATCGGCACGACGACCGGGATCACCAGCAGCAGGGCAATTACGCGAACAGCCGGTTTTACCAGATGGGCCAACGCGAAGGCGAGCAGGATCGGCAACGCAACCGGCACAAGACTCACAATCATCATTTCCGGTCGGATGACGATCGGCGGGCGTATGACATGGGCTACCAGACGGCCTGGGGCGGCGGCGATCAGAACATGCGGCACGACGACCGGCACGATGAACACCATGACGACCATCAGGATCAGCCTCACTAAATTGTAGCGAGTGATCGGGAAAGTCCTGACTGGCAAGCCCTTGTCAGCCGGACTTCCCGATCGCCTTCCTTACCCGCTGGTGATGGTTCGGCCCGCGGTGAGGACCGCCGCGCAGGCAACGCGATCAGCCGGTGTTTCGCAGTCCGGCAGAGATGCCGTTGATAGTGCCGGCAATGGCGCGGTTGATGGCTTCGCTATCGTCTCCGGCTCGTTTGCGCCGCAGCAGGTCCACCTGAATCAGGCTCATGGGATCGACGTACGGGTTGCGCAGCCGGATGGAGCGGGCAAGCACCGGGTTGGTTTCGAGCAGTTCCTTCTGGTGGGTGACGGCGAGGATGGCGGACGAGCGTCCGCTGAAATTCGGCTTCGATTTTGGAGAAGACGCGCTCGCGCATGCCGACATCGGGCACCAGGGAAGCGTACAGCGAAGCGATGCCGAAATCGGCCTTAGCGAGAGCCATTTCGACGTTCCGCACCAGGTCGATGAACAGGGGAAACTCCTGCATCATGGTGCGCAGCAGAGCGGCTCCGCCTGGTTTTTCGGCATAGAGCGAGAGGCGTGGCCTACGCCAAACCACGCGGGCACCAACTGGCGACTCTGTGTCCATCCAAAGACCCAGGGAATGGCACGAAGGTCGGCGAGGGTGCGCTTGCCACTGCGCCGGGCGGGACGAGAGCCGATCTTGGCGTGCTCGAGTTCGGCGACCGGGGTAGCCACTTCAAAGTAGCTGAGCACCTCGGGATCATCCTGAATATTCGTGCGGTAGAACTCAAAGGCGGTCGCCGAGAGTTCGTCGAGGGCCGTCTCCCACTCCGGCAGCAGCACTACCGGTCTGGTGGCCGTGCGGGTCGCGGCTATTGGGGCGGGCGAGGGCGTCGAGGGAGGCGGCAATCATCAGCTCCAGATTGCGCTCGGCGAGAACTTCGTCAGAGTACTTCCAGTTGAGGACCTCGCCCTGTTCCGTAATGCGGATCTGGCCGAAGAACGCACCTACGGGCTGCGCGTAGATCGAACGATGCGTGGGTCCGCCGCCACGGCCAACGGTGCCGCCGCGACCGTGGAAGAGGCGCAGCTGAATGTTGCATTCCCGAGCCACCTCGTGGAGAGCGCGATGGGCGCGGAAGATCTCCCAGGTGCTGGTCAGCATGCCGCCGTCCTTATTGGAGTCGGAGTAGCCCAGCATCACCTCCTGATGGCGTCCCCAGGAGGTCAGGAGCCGTTCATAGGCAGGCGAGGTCCAAAGCGTGCGGCAGACCTGGGGAGCGGTCCGGAGGTCTTCGATGGATTCGAACAGCGGCACCGGCATGAGACCGGGATCGCCGTCCTTCGCCTCACACTCGACGCCACCGAGGCGTGCCAGCCACGCGACGTTGGTGATGTCTTCGACTGTCGCTGCGCCGCTGATGACGTAGTTGGTGATGGCCTCAGGGCTGCAGCCCTTCTTCACCTCGGCAACCGCCCGCAAGGTCTCGATGACGTCATAGGTGGCCTCGGTGAGGGCCTCTGGAACGATGCCGCTGCGCGACGCTTCGCTGCACCAGGCTGAGGCTTCTTCGAGAGCCTTGGCATGAATGCGGGCGTGCTGGCGGATGTCCAGAGTATGCAGGTGGAGCCCGAAGGTGCGGACGCTGAGAACCAGTGGATCGATCAGCGTCTGGGCAAGGCGCACGCCACGATTTTCGGCGAGAGACGCGCGCAACACCGCCAGGTCGTCCAGTAGCTCCGCAGCCGAGCCATACGCGTCAAGCGCGGCCAGGGCGGGGTTCTCAAAGTGCGAGATGGTGAAGGGCATGACCGGCGTCGTTGCCGGGGCTCTGTTCCGGGTGAGCCAGTGTCTTTTCAAGCCGCGCGCGGACGCAGATGAGATAGCGGCGGTAGTACTCGAATTCGTACTGCGCACCGAAGATCTGGCTTTCCGCGGAATGGAGCCGGGAGACGTAGTCATTAAGCCGCTTTTGCAGTTCGTCGCTCACCGGCAGTTGCTGGGCGGAGCTGGTGAGGCGGTCGACGATGAGCTGGATCTGCTGCTGATACCAGGTGAGCAGATGTCCGCGCGCCAGACGAATGGCTTCGCGGGTGACCTCAGGCGTCACAAAAGGATTGCCGTCGCGGTCGCCGCCGATCCAGGAACCGAAGCTGAGGAGCAGGGGCAATTCGGCAACATCGATCTCAAGGTTGTATTCGCTGGCGAGGGCGTCGGCCACCTCCTGGTAGAGGCTTGGCAGGTGGCGAAGATGGAGACGTCGTAGTAATCGAGGCCCATCTTGATCTCGTCGGCGACGGTAGGCCGGCGGCTGCGCACTTCGTCGGTCTGCCACAGGGCGGTGATTTCGGCGGTGAGTTCTTCCTGAAGGCGGGCAAGTTCTTCGTCCGGCACGGGAATACGGTCGAGATGCTCAAGCAACTCGCCGATGCGCCGGCGCTTGATCATGACGGAGCGGCGGGCAATCTCGGTGGGATGGGCGGTGAAGACGGGAATGA
Source organism: uncultured Acidobacteriaceae bacterium (assembly GCA_963748555.1). Lineage (GTDB taxonomy): Bacteria > Acidobacteriota > Terriglobia > Terriglobales > Acidobacteriaceae > CAWKKW01. Next base: position 572,907 of record CAVVJK010000012.1, on the reverse strand, counting down.
CCACGACCCGCCGGAGCCAGTCGTACGCCTCTTCGGCAGAGATGCCGACGCGCTTCATCTCGCGCAAGGTTCCCCGGAGCGAACCGCGCTGCGAAGTGGTATCCCCGGTGGTCTGGATGGAGAGACGGCGCCGTTTGCGGTGATTGGTCTCGGCCAGATTGATGAGTTCGAAGTAGAAGGCGAAGGCGCGGGTGAGGTGATACGCCTGATCGACGCCAAGGCTGTCTACGTCAAAGACTGCCTGCTGCATGAGCAGTTCGGCTTCGGCGATGTTGCCGGCGGTCTGCGCTTCGCGGCGGCGAATGGCGGCCTGGCGGAGCTCTTCGACATGAGTGTAGAGGCTCTCGCCTTCCTGCTCCCGCAGCACATCGCCGAGCAGCATGCCGAGGGAGCGAACATCGCGGCGCAGGGGAGCTTCCTTCAGATCGCCGACGCGGGCTTCCAGTTCAGCGAGACGAGCGGACCAGTTTTCCGGCTTCCAAAGAGGTGGCATCGTCTCTCGATTATGCACGATGTGCTTCTGCGGATTGTGGGGCTGCGACGCGGGCGGCTGAAACCCTATGATCCGATTCTTCATCTCCCCACAGAGGAGGATCGAGTGGCTGCTGTCGATCGACGACGATTCAACGCAATGCTGGCCGCCCTGAGCCTGGGCCGAGCCGGAGAAGGTTATGCCTCAGCTCGCCGTACGGATCCTGAAGTGCTGCAGCTTTCGCGAAATGGCTGGATGCCGAACAACGAGCACCTGCCGGTGCTGCTGTACCGCGGCGTCACCGACCCGAAGCGAGATGCGGATGCGGCATCGCATTTTGAAGCCATGTTCAAGGGGAACGGCTGGCCGCCGCAGTGGCGGAACGGAGTATTCGACTTCCACCACTACCATTCCACGGCGCACGAGGTACTGGGATTCGCGGGAGGGCAGGCGCGGTTGATGCTGGGCGGTGAAAACGGGCACGAAGTCGTAGTGCATGCCGGGGACGTGGCGGTGTTGCCGACCGGCACAGGACATTGCCGCCTCCAGGCCAGTGGGGATTTCCTGGTGGTGGGTGCGTATCCTCCCGATCAACAATGGGACATCTGCCGCAAAGCTCCGATCGCCGGCGGACCAGGAGCGTATGGAGCGGCTGCCGTTTCCCAAGAGCGATCCGGTCAGCGGCAGCTCGGGGCCTTTGTTGAAGTTGTGGCGTGCGGGTTGAGCGTGATGCGGAATTGAAAATCTCAGTAGGAATCGAGCGCAGAGCCTGAGACGGGAACCGATTGCGACTGGCGCCCTGCCGCGTAGGCATCGTGTTCTCTGAAAAGCCACTGGTGGATCAAAGGTAAGGTCGGGTGGGCGCGAATGATCGGTTGCAGGGACGCCAGCCCGGCGAGCTCCTTACTGCGACGCGCCGTGAGTGCGTCGTCTGGAAGACCGACATCGGGCACGGTATGGAAGCTCAATTCGTAAGCAGGGGCAACGGGTGAAGCGCTGAAGACCCAGCGGAAGATCGCGGCGGTGCGCGGCATGTGAAATTCAGAGGTAATGACCAGCAGCCTGCGCAAGACCCGCAGGGTCGGTGTGAACGGTGCGCGCGAAGTAGGCGTTGCCGATGGTGTCGTAAGAGGCCGCTTCGACCAGCAGCCGATCGTGCGGGTATCCGCGATCGAGCAGATACTGGGCCGCGACAAAGGCCTCGAGCATGGGCCGTCCGTTCCGGTCGAGAGGCGGCGGCTTGTGGGTAGTACCGGCACTCAGCGTGAGAATCGGCGCTCCGTGGGCCAGTTCGAGCGCGGCGTCGAGGCGGTTGGTAAACCAGGGAGGCAATTCGCCATTGGGCCGAAGACCTCCACCGGGCACGATCACTGCGTCAAAGTCAGCCATGCGAATATTTCCTGGAGGGCGCCTGCAAGGGCGCCGGCGGGTCTCAATACATTTCGTAACTGTGACTATGGCACACTGCGAACCGATCCTTTGGATGCAGCCGGTTCACTGCGAGGCGGACTGTTCTTCGAGCTGAAGCATCAGGTCTTCCCACTCACCGAGAAGCACGGAGTGGCGCACGCGAAGGTCTTCGAGCACACGCGTGACACGCTGCGTCTCCTCCACGCTGACAAAGTTGCCGAGAGCCTCCTCTGACTGCGCGATGGACGCTTCGAGCCGGGGAATTTCTTCTTCGACAACGGCAAATCTCTCCTGCATCTGCCGCAACTTGATCGGGATTGACGCGGCGGGTCTTCTCGCCTGCGCCATTGGTAGACGCCGCAGGAGTTTCCGCGATCGAAGTCAAGGCAACGGCCGGCGATGAGACGGCGAGGTGACCATTCGATTGCGCGGGAGCGGCGAGGCCCTGCTTGCGGTAGAGGTAATCTTCGTAGTTGCCGGGATAGACGTGGACATGGCCGCCCTCGACCTCGAGCACGCGCGTGGCGATGCGGTCGATGAAGTAGCGATCGTGGGAGACAAAGATGACGGTGCCGCTGAAATTTTTGACCGCTTCGAGCAGGACGTCTTTGGCGCGAAGGTCGAGGTGATTGGTGGGTTCGTCAAGGAGAAGGAAATTGGCCGGACTGACGAGAATGCGCGCGAGTGCGTAACGGTTGCGTTCGCCGCCCGAGAGTACGCCGAGCGGCTTAAAGGCATCGTCGCCGGAGAAGAGAAAGCAACCCAGCAGGCTGCGCAACTCGGTTTCAGAGACGCGCGGAGCGGTGCGGCTGATATCGTCGAGCATGCGCGCGGTAGGATCGAGCACCTTGTACTGATCCTGAGCGAAGTATTCGGCGCGAACATTATGGCCGAGCTTGAGGGTTCCAGCTGGAGGGCGGTTCCTCGCCAGAGAGCATGCGAATGAGCGTGGACTTGCCCGCGCCGTTGACGCCGACCAGGGCGATGCGATCGCCGCGATCGATGGTGAAGCTCACGTTGTTGAGGACCTGCTTGGCTCCGTAAGCCTTCGAGACGTCGGTGACTTCGACGACGGTGCGCCCGGAAGGAGGCGGCTGCGGGAAGCTGAAGTGAATGGCCTTCTCCTCTTCCGGAATCACGATGCGGACAATCTTCTCCAGTTCCTTGATGCGGCTCTGCACCTGCTTGGCCTTGGTGGCCTGGTAGCGGAAGCGGTTGATGAAGGACTCGAGGTGTTCGATCTGATCGCGCTGGTTCTTGTAAGCGGCTTCGAGCTGCGCGAGACGTTCGGCTTTCTGGGAAAGGTACTTCTCGTAATTGCCGTGGTAGACGTGCAGGCCCTTGTTCCAGATCTCGACGATCTTGTTCACGGTCACGTCGAGGAAATAGCGGTCGTGCGAGATGAGGATGAAGGCCTTTGGATAGTTGCGCAGATAGTCTTCGAGCCAGTTGCGCGTCTCGAGGTCGAGATGGTTGGTGGGCTCATCGAGCAACAGCAGGTCGGGTTTCTGCAGCAGCAGTTTGGCAAGCGCAATGCGCATCTGCCAGCCGCCGGAAAACTCCTCGGTGCGTCGGGACCAGTCTTCCTTGCTGAAACCGAGGCCTGACAGCACCGAGCCTACCTGGGCATCGAGAGCGTAACCGTCGTGCGCACGAAAATGGGAGTCGATGTGGGAGAAGCGAGCAGCGGCGGCCTGGTATTGCGAGCTTTCATGGTCCAGTTCGGCCAACGCGGTCGATAGCGATTCGAGTTCCTTCTCCATGCTGATGAGTTCTTCAAACACAGAGAGGCACTCGTCGAAGACGGTGCGGCCGGAGAGGGAGAGGCCGTCCTGGGGCAGGTACCCCATGCTCATGCCCTTGGTGCGCTGCACCGTGCCGTAGTCGAGCGAGTCCATGTCGCCGAGGATCTTGAGCAGCGTGGATTTGCCGGTGCCGTTGGCTCCGACAAGCGCAGTCCGTTCCTCCGGCGTGATGAGCCAGTTGAGATCTTCAAAGAGGAGCTTGGGACCGAAGCGCTTCCCTGCGCCGGAGAGAGAGAGCATGGTTCTATTCTAATGGCAGCCGGGAAGCAGCTAGGGCCGGTCAGCTAAGAAGCGGTCAGCTAAGGAGCGGTCAGCTAAAAGGCGGTCAGCTAAAAAGCGGTCAGCAAAGAACCGGTCAGCGAGTTAGCGAGTTAGCAGCAGAGCAAACAAGGAAGACGTGGGGTGCTAATGCAAGGGCCGTCTTGTAGTTGCCAAATGTCTATCTGAACGTTTCTTTCCGGCTGCCCCGACAACTCTCTAGCGCGCCCTTTGCACAAATGTGCTTTTTCGCTGACTTGCTAACTCGCTAATCGCTCTTTTGCTGACCGCTTTTGCTGACGCTCTTGCTGACCGCTCCTTTGCTGACCGCTTTCGCCGTCCTTAGCTGCGCTTCGCTGACCCCTTTTTTGCTATCGTCTTAGCTGCCCGCTTCTTAGCTGACCGCCTTTTAGCTGACCGGCCCTTAGCTGATCGACGAGTGCCTGCCAGTCCGCTTCGGTCTGGTCCGCATAGGCTTGCGCGAACCCGGCGATGGCTTCTTCAAACTTGCCGCCTGTGCCGATGTAGCCATTGAGCATGCAGCTATCGCCGGAGCGGGCATGGCCGCGCGCGAAGAGTTCGCCGCAGATCCGCGCGTATTCGAGCAGACCTTCGCCCTTGAGGTCTTCCACATCGATGGAGCCCTTGTGGTCGTTCAGCTGGCGGACGAGGTAGTCGCGATGGGCGATGGTGGTCCAGCCCAGCAGGGGATCGGACTGGAACTGCATGGCGCGTTGTCCCTCGGCCGTGCGGCGGCCCTGGTGGTGCGCCTGCCCCCGGGTCTCGACATAGGGCGCGTAGGCGGATGCGGGCTCTTCCTTCATCTGGAGAAAGAGCGGATCCCCGGGGCCGTTTCCTTCGAAGTAGATGACATAGTCGCGCAAGCCCACGCTGCCGGTGCCCACGATTTTGAAGGCGACGTCCAACGGGCGGTACTGTGCGAAGAAGTGCTGACGCTCCGGCAGCAGAGTCTCGCGGTAGGCGCTGAGCGAGGCAAGAATGGGACGCGACTGGGCGGGCGAGAGGCGCCACAATAGCGGCTTCTCTGTTCGAAAGACTCGCTCGGCGGATTTGCCGTTCTTTGGCACTTCGGTAAGAGTTTCGAGCGAATGCTGGGGCGTGGCGCGTTCAGCCTTGAGGAGCACCTGCGAAACCGGAGCGATGCGCTGCAAACGGTGAACCTGGAATCGAGCCACTTCGAGGACCGGCATGCGCGAGAATGCCTGGACGCTTTTGCTGTACTGGGCCACGAAGGTGTGGACGGCTTCTTCCGCGACCGAGGCCTTCTCTCCGACTTCGCGCGCGGCAAGGATGAGACTAGTGGCGAGGCGCTTGAGATCCCATTCAAAGGGCGCGCGCGTGGTCTCGTCGAAGTCGTTGATGTCGAAGACGAGGCGGCCGTCGGGTCCGGCATACGCGCCAAGGTTGCGAACGTGGGCGTCTCCGCAGATCTGGTTGACGATGCCGGTGTTGGGCAGACCGGCAAGATCGGCTGCCATGATGGGCACGGCGCCGCGAAAGAATCCGAAGGGCGAACAGGCCATCCGCTCGTACTTGACCGTCACGAGCGACGGAACACGGCCACGCATGGAGGCCGCGAGCAGCTTCATTGGGTCATGCCGGCGATCCTGCGGCCGCCAGCGATTGTGATCCTGCCGGCGAAGCTTGTTTACGGCGGGATTGCCCAAGCGCGCGGCGTTCCTGCGAAGTCGGAAGCGAGTGCATGATCCTTTATCTCTGGCTGACTCTACTCCCAATCAGAATCGGCGGCAAACTCAAGCGGGATCGGCATCGCGCGCGACGCGCTGAACGTCGGCGGCAATCGATGCGCGCACCGAGTCAGGGAGCACGGGCATGGCGCCTTTTTGCGAGGCGACCCACGATCCCCAGCGGTTGCCCGCTTCGTTGAGCACGCGCAGCGGCGCCTGTTGCAGGTAGGCATCCACCATGGCGGCGGTGAAGGCATCGCCTGCGCCCACGGTGTCGGCGATCTTGGTAGGAAAGCCATGGTGGCGATCGAAGGCATCGCGCGACACGAGCAGACTGCCGTAGCCTCCCATGGTGATGCAGATCAACTGCAGCGGAAAAGTGGACAAGAGCGCGTGCGCCGCTTCAAGCAGGTGGGCCTGATCGGGCTCGGCATTGTCGGGCTGGCGAGGATAGCTGCCCAGGCCGAGAAGTCCAACGACCTCCGGCACCTCGGCGTCGTTGAGCTTGAGAATGGTGGCAGACTGCAGCGACCGGTCGAGCACCTCGGCGCTGTAAAACGGCTTGCGCAGATTCACATCAAACACGCGCACACATTCCGGATAGGTAGCGGCAAGGAAGGCGTGAATGGTGTCGCAGGAGGTTTTGCTCCGCTGCGCCAGGCTGCCAAAGCAGACGGCGTCGGCACGCGGAGCGAGGGCCTGCCACTCGGGCGAGAATTCGAGGAAGTCCCACGCCACCGGCTGGTGAATGATGTACTCCGGCTGCCCGCCGATGATGTCCACCGAGACGGTGCCTGTCGGATGCTCGATATCGCTTTGAATCTGGGTGGCATCGGCCGGGAGCGGCTGCGAGCAGGTGCCGGGCTTCTTCGCCAAGCGGATCGACTCCGAGCCGGCTGGCGATGATCGCCTGATTGCCCAGCCGGGAGGACATGACGGCAAAGTTGGCCGGGGCGCCTCCGAGCTGCTGGCCGGCGGGCAGCAGGTCCCAAAGCAGTTCGCCGATACCGACAATCAATTTGGGCTGCGATGCGGAGTTCATTGCTCCGCCTTGGCACTCTGTGCGGCCCCGTCCTCAAGCAGGTGCTGCATCTCGAGGTAGACGGCGTTGGTCCAGCCAAATCCGACGACGTTCATCTTGTACCCGGTGGCGACCTGCACGTCGGATGAACTGCTGACCACGTTGTATTTCTCGCGGATGGTCTTATCGCGTTCGAAGTTCTCTTCGATGGTGTGGCTGAATTTTTGCGAGATTCGACGGGCATCTTCGTGAAAACCGGCCCGGTCGAGACCGTGAATCGCTACCCACGAAGTCGGCGCCCAGCCGAAGGGCAGATCCCACTGCAAACCCGTGTTCGAGGCGCTCATGGCGATACCACCCGGCTGCTCGAGCAAGGAGAGGTGGTCGCCGACGCGACGCAGTCTGCTTCGCGTCGGAGACGCCGGCCCACAGGGGATAGAGAGCCGAGATGTAGACGTAATTGGAAAGCTTGTGCTGGGTGAAGTCGTAATCGAAGTACATGCCCTTCTTTGGCGTTCCAGAGGTAGCGGTTCATCGCGGCGCGCCGTAGTTGCGGCTCGCTGCTTCCACTGGGCTCCGGGCTTGCCGAGCCGGGCGGCCATCCAGGCGAGGTCTAGTTCATATTTGTAGAGCAGGCTATTGAGGCAGACCGGCGCGTAGTGGTGAGTGGAGCCGCTGAAGGGGCCGAAGCGATTGCTGGGGTCGAAGCCCGATTCGCGCATGGCACGATCGCCGACGTAGAAATCGCGGCTGAGCCAATGACCTTGAAAGTGGGCGCGCCCGCAGGCGGGAACGAGCTTAGGATCGCAACTGACGCGCGTGAGGCGGGCCTGCTGCACCTGGTTCGGCTCGTCGGGTCCTTCGACAAGGTAGTCGGTGTGGATGTTGGGATGAGCGAGCAGCCAGCGAATTACGTCAGCGTAGTAGGTGCTGTCGTCCTCCATCTCGGGGACCGGGCCCTGACCGATGTCGAAGTAGCGCGCCAGCCCGGTGTTTCCCGCGCGGTGCATCTGGGTCTCCCACAGGGCATGGTCGCGCTGCGCGTAGCCGTAGGCACGGGCCAGCCAGGCATCGGCTCGCTTGCGGTTCTCCGCAGGGATTGGCTGCGATGTCGGCTTCATAGACGGCGCGGACCATGGAGGTGAGGAAGGGTGGCTGGGAGCGAGTGAGGTGGTAGGTGCGGTTGGCGTTGAGAATAGCGCCGTAGTGCTCGATTTCAAAGAAGAAGTTTTCGACCATGCCGCGGGCCAGTTCGATGCGATTGTCGCGCACCAGCCCAAGGATGATGAAGTAGCTGTCCCACCCATACATCTCGTTGAAGCGGCCGCCGGGCACCACGTATTTGTTGGGAAGGTAGAGGAGGCCGGGGGTCGAGATTTCAGAGACGCGAACGTCGCCGAGACGGTGGATGGGTCGGGGCAGATGTTCGATGCGGACGTTGCACTGCGACTTGAGGGCCTGGACCTCGGGCGGCACCGCCAGTTCGGCCGGCAGGTAGAGGATCGCGGGAGCTCCGTTCAGCTTGGGATCGGCCAGGGAATGGCAATCCGTCATGGAGCGAGAAAGTGTATCCCACGCCTTATGGATGTAGTCAGTAACAGAGGAGGTCTGCCGCGGAGCCGATGGGGGCGTAGGCGCGGTGTTCTGGGCCAGAGCGCAACAGCAAAGAAGAACGGGGAGTGTTCCCCATGCGGCGAGAAGCCTACGAACAGTTTTCATAACGACCCCAGGTGAAGCGTCTTGGAGCGGCGACCGGCAGCGGTCAAAACGTTGACCATTGTAAGTCATGGACGAAACAACGCGCAGGCCGGGTCGCTCATCCAACTTTGAGCAGCCCCCATTGAAAGGTTGACGACGTGGCAGGAAGACCGCAGCCCGTTTTACAGCAGGAGCAGCCCGTCCGTAGACGCGGGAGAGGCCGCCGTATTCTCCTTGTGGTCGGCCTGGTTTCGCTGATCCTCATCGTTGGCGTGTTTGTCAGTGCCCAGTACCTGTTGCACAACGCCGAGCCGATCTTACGGGAGCGCGTGATCGAGACGCTGGCAGCCAGGTTTGACAGCCGCGTAGAACTCGCGGAGTTCCACGTCTCGGTCGTGAATGGGTTGCAGGTTTCAGGCGCCGGCTTGAAGCTGTATCCGAACGCCTATTCCTCCGATGTGCCCCTCTTCGCCGCCGACGAGTTCGGCTTCAGGACGACCTGGGCAAACCTGCTGAAGACGCCCATGCACGTAGGTCATGTGGGGGTGAACGGGTTGAGAATTCATCTGCCGCCCAAGCAGGAGAGGCACGATCTGCCCAAGCTGAACGGAAAGGGCCGCGGCGAAGATCAAGATCTATGTCAGGGAGATCGATATCCAGAACGCCGCGCTGGTGCTTGGAACCAGCGATCCGCGGAAGATCCCTCTCGACTTCCAGATCAGCACGGGTCAGCTGAAGACCGTTGGGGCCCTTGAGCCGATGCATTTCGATGCCACGCTGGTGAACCCCAAGCCCAAGGGAGAGATTCAGTCGAGCGGCGAGTTTGGCCCGTTTCATGAAGACAGCCCCGGGGACACGCCGGTGAAAGGCGATTACACCTTTGACCACGCGGACCTGAGTACGCTGAAGGGGATTGCAGGCATTCTCTCCTCGACCGGCCAGTATCAAGGTACGCTCGACAACATCGTGGTGAATGGCGAAACCGACACGCCGGACTTCCGCATCCGGATCAGCGGCCATCCGGTGCCGCTGCACACCAAGTTTCACGCGATCGTCGATGGAACCAATGGAGACACGGTTCTCGATCCGGTCGATGCCACCATTCTTGCACTCCCATCTGATCGCGCGCGGCAAAGTGGTTCGGGTTGCAGGAAAGAAGGGCCACGACATCGCGCTCGACGTGGTGGTGGATAAGGCGCGCATCGAGGACCTGCTGAAGCTCGGGGTCCGGACGGATCCGCCGGTGATGACTGGCGCCGTTCGCCTGAAGACGAAGATGGAAATCACGCCCGGGCGAAGAGGATGTCTCCACGCGCTTGCGTCTGCGCGGCAACTTCGACGTATCCAACGTCCGCTTCACCAACGACAAGGTGCAGGCGAAGGTAGACGAGTTGAGCATGATCGGCCAGGGAAAGCCGAAGCAGGCGCACGACAATATTCCCGACAACGTGCGCTCGGAAATGACAGGGCAACTTTCAGCTCGCCGTCAGAGAAGCTGAGCCTGCAGGACCTGAACTTCGATGTGCAGGGCGCGAAGATTCAGATGGACGGCGTCTACAGCATGAACGGCGACGTGTTCGATTTCCACGGCAAGGCCCGGCTGCACGCGCATCTGTCGGAGATGGTCGGCGGCTGGAAATCGATTCTGCTGAAACCGATCGATCCCTTCTTCGCCAAGAACGGAGCGGGCACCGAGGTGCCCATCAAGGTCACGGGCACCCGCTCGGAGCCGCATTTCGGTCTCGACTTCGGACACCATGATGACACTGAAACGAAGGTGTCGAAGGACTGGCAGCCGGGATCGCGGGATCGTGACCAAGCCGGATATAGAACCATCGCCCATCAGCGCGCCGGCAACTCGAAACCAGCTCGCAATCGGTGGCTTCGGATCTTCCGCGCCTGCTCTCCACCCGTGCGCATCCTGTGATGGGCACGCTTGTCTGCCTCGCACCTGATATGTACAGTACGGGAAGCTTGTAGGGAGAGCTGAAGAATGAACTGTATTTCGAGAAGATGATTGCGGGGGGATTGCTGCTCGCGGCCGGCATCGCATTGCGGCTTGCCAATGCACGCGGAGACGCACGCTGCGAAGGCCGACAACCGCATGCGAAAGCGAAGCAGCGGCGGACGATTTGTGGTGGAAGCATGCGGTGATCTATGAGATCTATCCGCGAAGCTTCCAGGACTCCGAACGGCGACGGCATCGGCGATCTGAACGGCATCACCAGCAGGCTCGACTATCTGAAGGTGCTCGGCGTGGACGCGATCTGGCTGAGCCCGATTTATCCTTCGCCGCAGGTCGACTTCGGCTACGACATCTCCAACTACGTCGACATCGATCCCAAGTACGGAACGCTGGCGGACTTCGACCGCCTGGTTGCCGAGGCGAAGAAGAGAAACATCCGCATCATCATGGATCTGGTCATGAATCACACCTCGGACAAACACCCATGGTTCATCGAATCGGCAAGTTCCAAAACCAACCCCAAGCGCAACTGGTATGTGTGGAAGGATGGCAAGGGTCCGGGCCAGCCGCCCAATAACTGGGAGTCCTACTTCGGCCACTCGGCGTGGCAGTTCGATCCCAGGACGAACCAGTACTACTACCACAAGTTCTACATTCAGCAACCCGACCTGAACTGGAATAACCCGCAGGTGGAGAAGGCCATGTTTGATGTGCCGCGCTTCTGGATGAAGCGCGGTGTGGCTGGTTTCCGCCTCGATGCGATTCCCACGCTGTTTGAAGATCCGAACCTGACCGATGAGGGCGTGGTGAAGGACGCGGCGGGAAAGGCGGAGACCAATGCCTATGGCGATCCCAAACTCGACGATACCAAGACCAACAATCTTCCCAAGGTCCACGAAGTGCTGCGGGCTCTGCGCAAGGTCTCCGATGGCGCGCCCGGGCAGCATGTGCTGATCGGAGAAACCTACTTCAACAACGTCGAAGACCTGCGGAAGGACCTACGGCGAGCACAACGACGAATTGCAGCTGCCCATGGACATGCAGATCGGATTCATCAACAAGCTCGACGTGGCGATTGTTCCGCCAGCACATTAACGAGGCGGAGACCATGCTCGACGGCAACCAGCCGCTGATCGTCTTTGACAACCACGACAATCCTCGCTGGGACCGGTATGGCGACGGTATCCACAACACTGGACATCGGACGCGTGCTGGCCACCATTCTCTTCACGACCAGGGGAACAGCCCTGATGTACTACGGCGACGAAATCGGGATGAAGACGACGCCCCGGTTCGCAAGGAAGATGTGAAGGATCCGATCGGAGTTACCGGCTGGCCCAAGGAAAAGGGCCGCGACGGCGATCGCACTCCGATGCAGTGGGACGACCAGCACGAATGCCGGCTTCTCCACGGGCACGCCGTGGCTGCCGGTTCCGGCCAGCTATTCGCCTGGTAAATGTGCAATCGGAAGTTACAGATTTCAACTCCATGCTGAACTGGTACAAGCAGCTGGCGGAGTTGCAGCCGCGACAATCCTGCATTCACGATGGCACGAACGTCATGCTCAATACCTCGGACAACAATGTGCTGTCGTGGCTGCGGCAGGTAAAGGGAGCCCGGCGGTCGTGGTAGCTTGCAACTTTACCGACCGCGCCCAAAAGGTTTCGTTCGATCTGTCGCCGCAGGGCATCACCGGCAAGCAGGTCAAAACGCTTATGAAGACGCCGGGCAGCGGCGACCCTGCTTCGCTCGATGCTGTACAGCTGGTGCCCTACGGCGTTTACATTGGCGAGGTGCAATAGCCTCTGGTTTGCAAAGCGCGGGACGCAGGCGGATCAACCATCCGCCTGTGCGACGCTCCCGTTCGGCGCTGTTCCGGCGAGCACCTCCGGCATAAGCCTGGTACACGCTTTCGAAGACCGCGTCCCATGATGCGGTGAGGGCGTATGTGCGTGCGGCCCTGCGCATACGCTCACGCAAGGCACCATCGCTGAGCACGCGAGCCGCGGCGGCCGCGAAGTCGCGATCTTCGGCAACGAATCCAGTCTCGCCTTCGCGAACAATGTAGCGCGGGCCCCCATCGGGAGTGACGATGGCAGGAACTCCGGAAGCCAGAGCCTCCAGAACTACATTGCCGAAGGTGTCGGTGTGAGAGGGAAACACAAAGAGGTCCATGTTGGCATAGGCGCGGGAGAGATCTACGCCCCGCAGAACGCCCGGGAGATCGGCGGCGGGCAGGTTTTCGCGCAGCCACTGCTCTTCCGCTCCCTGACCGATGATCAGAAATCGTATGTTCGAGATTCCGAGCTCCAGCAGACGGCGATAAACATCGGCGAGCATGGTGACATTTTTTTCCACCGAGAGGCGGCCGACGAATCCCAGGATGAATGGCTCCTCCGCGGAACGGCAATCGGTACGCCGGCGAGAACAAGTCGGTATCCACTCCTCGGGGCATCAGCAAGCACCGGCGGCCGGTAGCCCGTTCTCAGCGTACGGCAGAGATCGCGTTCGGAGCAAATAAGATTCGCGCCCGCGGTAGAAACGCGCCGTCACCGCCAGTGTGCTTTCCTCGATGCTTCGTCCGGCGGCGACAGATCGTTCTCGCGAAAGCAGCCGCAACAGCCAATCCGACCGGCGCGCCAGATATTCATGCACGTTGGTGTGCCACGACGCGACCAGCGGAACGTCCATGTCGTGCGCCAGCCACGCGCCCAGCATGCCCAATTTCGCTAGGCCCGGTGATGTGAATGATGTCGGGACGAAACTCGTTCAACGTACGATTCATGAGCGGCAGGTGGCGCAGGAATCCCACGTCGAAGCGCAGATCCTTGTCGAGCGGAAAGGAAAAAAAGCCGCGCTTCAGCTCTAGGCTTCGCACTTCGATCCTCGGCCAGGTAACGCTGAAGACGTGGTCCCGGCACGGATGCTGAGGAAGGGCAGTCTTCTGCGGCGCGCAAATGCTTCAAAGTGGCGGCTGGTATGCGCTACTCCGTTCACCTCGTGGAAGGAGTCGGGAAAGTAGGCCACCCGAGGATAGCCGGGGGACATAGCGGAGTGTTTTTGCCGACGGCGAAGCCCGTGCCGATGATCGTTGGTCAGCCTTTCTTACTCGCCGAGTGCAAATCGCAGCTCGCGCGACTCGTCCCACGCCATGCGCAGGCTCGAAGACACGGGGTGCATCCCCATCATGCGCACTGCCTGGATGATCCACTGCAGGTAAAACGGAGCGTGCCCCTTCAGCCCACAATTCGCTGAGCGGCCGGACCACTCCGTTACTGTCGGGATGGAAGACCCGCTCATCCCAGAAGCGCGAGCCGTGCGGGAAGTCCGGATAGTCACGAATGGCGTCGAGCGTCGATTGCAGGATGCGATGCTTCCACGGCTCGGCGTATTGCGGAATGAACAGCACGTTGCTGCGCTGCTCATATCGGATTTCGTGCGACGAAATCGGTGAAGCACGCCGCATTGGTCAAGTTGATATTGGCATTTGGTTCGCATGCCGTGACGGTCTCCTCCGGAGATCAGCACCTTCTTCCACGCTTCCCGCCATTCGCTTGACGGCACGATTCTCTTCCCAGTGCCGCAGGCCATTCAGCTCAAGCGCGTGAATGAATTGGCCGTTCTGATGCATGAAACTCTCACCCGCGCCTTGGCCCTCTGCTCCCCGATCAGGTAGAGGTCCCACATCGGATGGTTGAAGACGATCAGCACGTTGGGCAAGTGCATGGAGCGCGGCAAGGATCTCAGTCAGCCGCTTCTCAGAGGGCGATGCGGTGAATTCCTCGAAGGTGCGCATCCACGACACGCCGCTGTCTGACGGCAGGTTGTGAATGCCCAGATGAAAGGCCTGGTCGCCGCCGAACGGCGCAGTCCACTCGACCGAGACCGGAATGTGACGGGCCGATGCGACGGTGCGCAGCAGCATGGGAGCGTTGATGTTGTCGTGGTCGGTGATCGAAACCAGCGGCATCAGATTCAGCTTTTCAATCTGCCGGCTCTCCAGGTCGAAGGCCAGACGCGGCGTAAGTGGAGGCGTCCAGTAACCTGCTGCGAAATTCAGCGACAGTCCATAGCGCTTCTTGCATCGCCTCTCCGCCTTGGCGATAAAGGGACGCAGCAGATGATATTCATTTCCCAGGTTGGCCAGGAAATCCAGAGTCTCTTTGGATTGATTGGTGTGACTGTGCAGCGAAACCCCGGATGCAAACTCGCCCGCGGCGGCTGGGTCTTTCCACAGGTAGGAAATCCGGGATGCAGGCATTTGGGTCCTCCGCTTATTTTCGCCTCCAGTATCGCGGTTCCACCGTGAACAACGCGATTACTGCAACAAAAATGGTGCTTCAAATTTTGAGGGAATCCGACTGGTCAACGGGAAGGTGCGCCTGCATCGCCCAGAGATGCGCGGCTTTGTGCCACTTTGGTGTTAGTCCGGATGCATAGAGCGCCGAGTTATTTTCGAGTGCGCGCGATCTCAGGACCCAAGATGTTTCATCGTCCGTTGCCGCCTGCTCCTGCGCCCGCCGTGCTTCCGGCTCCAGATGATTCTGAGTCAGACCGTGCTTGAGCGCTTCAAAGGCCTCTTCGGGAGTGTCGACCATGTGGAACAGGTCGCGATCTTTGGGAGAGATCGCTCCTTTGTCGACCAGGACATCCAGGTTCAGCACCTGCTTCCAGTACGGATCCATACACACGATGGTGATTTTCTTGGCCAGCTTCTCCGTCTGCGCCAGCGTGAGCAGCTCGAACATTTCGTCGATGGTGCCGAAGCCGCCGGGAAAGACCACCAGGGCTTTTGCCAGGTAGGCGAACCAGTACTTGCGCATGAAGAAGTAATGAAACTCGAAATTCAGCGCAGGAGTGATGTACGCGATTCGGCTGCTGTTCGAAGGGCAAGCGGATATTGAGGCCGATGGTCTTGCCGCCGGCTTCAAAGGCGCCGCGGTTGGCGGCTTCCATGATGCCGGGGCCGCCGCCGGAGGTGACGACGAAACGATGGCGGCGGAAGTTGAGCGATCTGCGCCCACTTGGTAAGCATGAAGGCGAGGCTGGCGCGCGTCCTCGTAGTAGCTGCGCCATCTCGACGGCGGCTTCGGCACGCCGCAGTTGCAGCTCGCTCGCAGTGCCCTGCTCGAGCTGGGCCGCGCTGGCGGGCTGTTCCTCCTGGGGAGCAGGTTCGCAGGAGCCGGTGTTCTCGAGCAGTTCCAGTTGCTGGTTGGCCTCGTCGAAGCGCACGAAATCGGGCCGAGCCGAAGAAGACTACCGTGTCCTGAATTCGCTCTCGACGGAAACGGGCCAGGGGCTCGGAGTACTCCGACAGGATGCGAATGATGCGGCCGTCCGGGGCATTGAGAAACGCAGAGTTCTCGTACGCGAAGGGCGCGCGTTCCAGGGGTTCCGGATCAGGCAGGCTCCTCGTATGGTGCTGGTGCTGGGTTTCATCGCATCCAGTCTGCTCATGGTCGAGCTTCGCCTACCAGTTCTACAACTCCGAATCGCGATAATGAATCGCGTCGGAGATGGCGATCCAGATATTCAGCAGGCCGAGGCCGGAGACGACCCCGCGCACCGCGCCATTGGCGGCCAGGGAGGCCAGCTGCGGCCAGAAGTTGAAGAAGCGATTGTCGACCCACTGATGCAGCCACGGCAAGGACCACCAGCATGCCCAGGTAGAGCCGAACCGTAACCCGTAAGAACAGCTCGACCGTCGGAGCCAGACCGGGCGTTGGGCGGCTTGGATTCCGGCGCTGGTTGCTGGCGGTTCGGCCGAACCGTCGGGTGCTTCCATCGAATACAGGTTCGGCTGTTGCAACATTGCTCTCGAATGACGCTGGCCGAAATTCGGACCGCGTAGAACTTCAAAAGTAACACAGCACATCATCCTCTGGCGGTCGTCGCTGCTGGCGGACTGGCGTTGGCGACGGCTCAGTCGGTGGTGCGAACTGGCGCTTGGGCCGGCGATTCGCCTGCAGTATCTTCTTGCGAAGGCGCAGGCTCTTCGGCGTCACCTCGACCAACTCGTCTTCGGCGATAAACTCGATGGCCTGCTCGAGGTTAAGCGCCTTGAAGGGCACCAGCCGGATGGCTTCGTCGGCGCTCGAGGCGCGCATGTTGGTCAGCTTCTTTTCGCGGACCACATTGACGTCCAGGTCGTTGTCGCGGGAGTGCTCGCCGATGACCATGCCTTCGTAGACTTCGATGCCGGGACCCAGCAGCAGCGTGCCGCGTTCCTGCAGGCTGTTCAGGGAGTAGGTGGTGGTGGTGCCCGCGCGATCCGCGATCAGCGCCCCCGTGGGTCGCTGCGGAATCTCGCCCTGGTGCGGCATGTAGCCGTCGAAGATGGTGTTCATCACGATGGTGCCGCGCGTCTCCGTGAGCATCTCGCTGCGCAGGCCGATCAGGCCGCGGCTGGGAACGCGAAACTCCAGGCGCACGCGGCCATAGCCGTGATTGTGCATCTTCACCATCTCGCCCTTGCGCGGCCCCAGCTTTTCAATGACTACGCCGATGAAAGTTTTCGGGAACGTCGATGGTCAGGTGCTCGACCGGCTCCATCACCTTGCCGTCGACCTCGCGGGTGACGATCTCCGGACGGCCGACCATCAGTTCGAAGCCTTCGCGGCGCATCATTTCAATAAGAATGGCGAGCTGCAATTCGCCGCGGCCCAGGACCTTGAAGCTGTCAGGGCTGCCGGTTTCTTCCACGCGGATGGAGACGTTGGTGAGCAGCTCTTTTTCGAGGCGCTCGCGCAGATTGCGGCAGGTAACGTACTGGCCTTCGCGACCGGCGAAGGGCGAGTTGTTGACCGACATCTGCATCGCGATCGTCGGCTCGTCGATGATGATGAGCGGCAGCGGCGCGGGATTTTCGATGCCGGTGATGGTCTCGCCGATGGTGATGCCCTCGACGCCGGCGATGGCGACGATGTCGCCGATCTCGGTCTGTTCAATATCCGTCCGGCGCAGTCCGCTGAAGCTGAAGAGCTTGGTGATCTTGGTCTTCATCAGCGAGACGTCGCGCTTGGAAATCATGACCTCGTCGCCGGTGTGCAGCGTCCCATTGAAGACGCGGGCGATGGCGAGGCGTCCGAGATAGTCGGAGTAGTCGAGATTCGTGACCAGGATCTGCAGCGCGCCATTGGGATCGCCGCTGGCCGGCGGGCAAGGTAGCGACGATGGACTCGAACAGTGGCTGCAGGTCCACGCCGGGAACGGCCATGTCGGTCGTTGCGGTGCCGAGTTTGGCGTTGGTGTAAAGGACCGGGAAATCCAACTGGTCTTCGTGGGCGTCGAGATCGATGAAGAGGTCGTAGACCTCGTTCAGCACTTCCTGCACGCGGGCGTCGGGGCGATCGATCTTGTTGATCACCAGGATGGGAGGCAGCTTCGCCTCGAGGGCCTTCGAGAGCACGTAGCGCGTCTGCGGCAGGGGGCCTTCCGAGGCGTCGACCAGTAGCATGACGCCGTCGACCATCTTCAAGGCGCGTTCGACTTCGCCGCCAAAATCGGCGTGACCTGGCGTGTCGACGATGTTGATCTTGGTGTCGTGGAAGAAGACTGCCGTGTTCTTGGCCAGGATGGTGATGCCGCGCTCGCGCTCGAGGTCGTTGGAATCCATGACGCGCTCGGCGACAGCCTCGTTGGCGCGGAAGGTTCCAGCCTGACGCAGAAGAGCATCGACCAGCGTGGTCTTGCCATGATCTACGTGGGCGATGATGGCGATGTTACGGATAGCGGTGCTCACGGGCGCAGTTTTCCTCTTTCGTTTCTAGCAAGTAGCTTGTCAGATTGCCTCGCGTAAATGCTCCTGGCTGGGAACCGATGGCCGGGCGAAGCAGCAAGAACTTCCTGAGTCTCTTCATTTTACCAGCAGGAGGGATTTGGGCCGTTGTTGGGGGCCTTGGGGCGCTCACTGCGGTCTGATTGGCCTGCTGCAAAAGGGAGGAGAAGCGGGCGGGTGCCCATCCTTTTAGCCACCCAAAGACTGAAGACCATCAAACACCGGACTGGAGTTAGACCCACCCTTGAACCGATGATGCCAGTTCAAGGATGGGGCACCCACATATCGCGGTCTGGGACAGAGCAGGGGTAAGGATGGGTGGGCACACGCGACAGAGAAAGACAGAAATAATAACGGATGGATGAGCGGACTGGAGTTGAACCCACCCTTGAACCGATGATGCCAGTTCAAGGATGGGGCACCCACATTGCGGCAGTCTCGGACAGAGTAGGGTAAGGATGGCTAGGCCGCCACCCGCGCCTATTGCGTTCCCGCTGGAGCGGCTTGCTGCCTGGTCGGCTCGTCGGCGACCTGGAGTGGCTGAAGCTTGGCGTTCCTCAGCTTCTGCAGGTCATCCTGGACCTTCTGCCAGTCGTCTGGCTTGGCAGCGACGTAGTTCTGCCCTGGAGCGTCGTAGAAGCCCAGTACGGCCGCTCTCAGGCGCTGCGGGATGGGTGTTTCGGGGTGCTTCACCATCTGGTCGAGTAGCTTGGCGTAGGTGAAATCAGCCAGGCGGTATTCGCCCGGTTTGGTAGGCTGCCCAGTGTCCAGATCGCGGTCTGGCAGCCCGAACTGCTCCGTGACCAGACCTTCCTTCTGGAGCTCTGTCACGGTCTGATTGAAGTGGTCGACGGTCGCATTCATGCCTGCGTCAAAGGTCTTCTGCGTATCAGCATCCGGCATTTTGAGTTTCAGGGCTTTGAGCGGACCGACTTTCGGCAGAATCCTCATGAAGAAAGCCAGGACGCGGGAGCCGAACCCGGGCCGCTGGTAGTCGCGACCCCATTCCTTTTCGTAATCGGCGCGCTTGATGCGATACAGGAACTTCTTGCGGTCGAAACTGGGATCGTCTTTCTGAATCTGCTTACCGTAGTTGACCAGAGCGACCCGCGTCATCTTGGGCAGCAGGCCGCTGACGGTGCTGCGATAGGTGCCGATGGCGAGATCTTCGTGGGTGAGGACCTGATTGACTTCAAAGCCGTAGGTGTCGCGGAAGGCGCGTTCCAGCAAAGGCTTGGACACCTGGAAGCCGATGAAATCGTGGAACTGCTGCGGCGCATACCGATTGTGCGCCACCTCGATCACGTCGAAGCCGAACTCCGTCTGCAGGTGGGCCGTGGGGTTTTCGTCGTAGGTCACGGTCTTGCCAAAGCGCTGCCGCAGCTTGGGATATTCCTTGCTGGTGGCGATGTTCACGGCTGGATGGCCATAGCTGTCCGCGGTGTAGTGCGCCAGGGCGCCCAGGGCAAAGGCATATTCGTTGACGTCGGAGGCTTCCTTGAGCAGATTGGTGACGAAGTCGCCGGTGCGGACATAGTGCATCAGGTCGCTGAAGTAGTGGCTGCCGAAGGGGTAGTAGCCAAGATCCTGGATGATGCAGCCACCGTACGCATAAGCATGAGCCTGCTTGAGCTCGTCAGGGGTAGCTTTGGGAAAGCGCGCTTGAAGCAGCGGTGAAATCTGGTCGTTCCATGTCAGATCGACCACGGCTTCGTGTGAAAGCACGGAGTAAGCGGCCGCGCGGCCGGGGGAAAGCAGCAGCAGACCCACCAGGAAAATGGCAAGCTTACCGGAGAACGCGACGATCAGGGCGTTAACACGAGTCTTTGGGTCGTTCATGTCAGGAGCGGGGAATGCGAAGGTGTGATGCAACATCTACGTTACGCGATGGCTGAGCCTGCCGTTTCCCGGAGTGGGTGGGAAACCGGCTGGAGGAAAGTATTGCAAGATTTCCTCATCCATGTTGCACTGAACGTTCCGATGCGTTCTCGCCGCGTAAGCCACGTTCCCTCGCTTCGATGTCCCCGCTAGACTCCTTCCTCGGCGGTCGACGCATTCCTTCGTCTTCTCCGCCATCCAATCTTTAGAAACACCGTCGTTGGAGAAAAGTCATGAATATTGCTGGTAGCGTGACCGATTTGATCGGTCGTACCCCGCTCGTTCAACTGAATCGAGTGACAGAAGGCGCTGTCGCCCGAGTTGTCGCCAAACTGGAAAGCCATAACCCCGTAAGCAGCGTAAAAGACCGCATCGGCAACGCGATGATCGAAGCGGCGGAGAAGGAAGGCCGTATCAAGCCGGGCGAAACCGTGCTGATCGAGCCGACCAGCGGCAACACCGGCATCGCGCTGGCTTTTGTGGCGGCGGTGAAAGGCTACAAGCTGATCCTCACCATGCCCGAGACGATGAGCATCGAGCGCCGCATCCTGCTGCGCGCCTTTGGAGCCGATATCGTCCTGACGCCCGGGCCAAACGGCATGAAGGGCGCGATCGCCAAGGCCGAAGAGATCAAGGAAAAGACGCCGAACGGGTACATCCTGCAGCAGTTCGACAACGCGGCGAACCCCGCGGTTCACCTGGCAACGACCGGGCCGGAGATATGGAACGACACCGATGGGCAGGTGGATATTCTCGTGTCGGCCGTAGGCACGGGTGGAACACTGACCGGCGTGGCTGAATACATCAAAGGCAAGAAGCCTGGTTTCAAGACCATTGCGGTCGAGCCGACGGACAGCGCAGTGCTCTCGGGCGGCAAACCGGGGCCACACAAGATTCAAGGCATCGGGGCCGGCTTTGTTCCCAAGGTGTTGAAGACCGACCTGATCGACGAGATCATTCAGGTTTCCAACGACGAGGCGTTTGCCATGGCCCGGCGGCTTCCGAAGGAAGAGGGTTTGCTGGTCGGGATTTCGTCCGGCGCGGCGGTACACGCCGCATTGCAGGTGGCAAGGCGGCCGGAGAACGCCGGCAAGCTGATCGTCGTCATTATTCCCAGCTTCGGCGAACGGTATTTGTCGACTGCGATGTTTGACACCCTGAGGCAGGAAGTACAGCAGATGGTGGCATCTCCAATCGCGGAGACCGCGCCGGCGGCTCGATAGCCGATGGGGACCGGGGCAGCGGACGGACGGTGGTTGACGGGTGAGGCTCGGAGGCAGGCGTGAACCTGATCCGGTCCATACGCGAGGATGTGGGGTCGGTCTTTGAACGCGACCCCGCGGCCACCTCCATGCTGGCTGTCCTGCTTTGTTATCCGGGGCTGTGGGCGGTTTGGGGTTACCGGGTCCATCACTGGCTCTGGTGCCGCAAATTGCGCCTGCTGGCCCGGATTTTCTCGCAGATGGTCCGCTTCTATACCGGGGTGGAGATTCACCCGGGTGCACGCATTGGGCGCCGTCTTTTCATCGACCACGGAATCGGCGTCGTGATCGGCGAGACGACGATCGTGGGCGACGATGTCACGCTGTATCAGGGCGTCACCCTTGGCGGCACGGGAAAGCAGAAGGGCAAGCGGCACCCCACGCTCCGGGATCGGGTCTTCGTGGGGAACAATGCCAACATTCTCGGCAATATCACCATCGGCGAGAATTCGCGGGTTGGGGCCGGCTCAGTGGTATTGCGGGATGTTCCTCCCGACTCGACGGTGGTGGGCGTACCCGCGCACATCATCTACCGGGAAGGAAAGCGGGTGCTGATCACCGATCCGCACGACATCAACGATCCGGTTTCCGGGGTGATCGTCGCGCTTTCCGATGAACTGAAGGAGCTCAAGGCGCGGGTGAACCGGCTGGATGGGCAACTCTCGCGTGTGCCACAGGATGCTGCTGGTTCGCTCCTGTCCGAGGATGAGGAGCGCAGCCAGTACCGCGAAGAGCAGATCCGGCTCAGCGATTACGTCAGCATGGGCGAAGGCATTTAGCGCCGACACGGTCGAGTCGTTGCTTCGGGAATCTGACCCCGGGTTCGATCCCGACCCCCCTCCACATCGGCTCGCGGCTGCAGCATCCCCAAGGTGATCCGTATCACAGCAACATCTTCAGCCCAGCCCCCACAATCAGATTGCGTTCGATTCGCCCGACCGTCCAAGCAGAGAGACGGCGAGGATTGACGAGCGCAAAACAGGGATTTGGCCATGCCGTATAACGAGTGTTACCGTGGTGTGTCGATCCGGAACGACTTGGGAACTCTATGTTGAGCGGGATATATCTGCCCATTGTGTTATTGCTGGTTGCGGCGATCGGCTTTGCGGTGACTCCCTTGCTGCTGGCCTGGGTGTGGTCGAAGGTCTATTCCCCGCGTAAGCCAAACCACTACAAGACGGCCACCTACGAATGCGGCATGGAATCGAGCGGTGGGCCGTGGGCGCAGTTCCGAGCCGAATACTATCTGTACGCCATCATTTTCCTGGTCTTCGACGTGGAAGCGGTTTTTCTGTTGCCCTTTGCTGTGGCGTTTACCGGCCTGTCTGCCGGAGCCTGCATTGCCATGCTGATCTTCCTCTTTTTGCTGGTTGAGGGACTTGTCTGGGCGTGCCAGAAAGGGGTCGTTGCCTGGGTCTGACGAGCCGCAACCGGCAACCGGGAATTTTCTAATGGATCAGGAACTCAAGCTGGAACTGGGCAAGCAGGGAGTGTTTGCCACCACCCTGGAGGAGCTCTACAACTGGGGCCGCAGGAGTTCGGTCTGGCCGCTGACCTTTGGACTCGCGTGCTGCGCAATCGAGATGATTGCCACCACCATGGCGAGGTATGACCTGGCGCGCTTTGGCGCTGAGGTGTTTCGCCCCTCGCCGCGGCAGGCGGACCTGATCATCGTGTCAGGCACGGTGACCAAGAAGATGGCTCCCCTGGTGGTACGGCTCTACAACCAGATGCCGGAGCCCAAGTATGTGATCGCCATGGGTGCGTGCGCGATCTCGGGCGGCCCATTCAAAGAGGGCTACAACGTGCTGAAGGGCATCGACCGCTACATTCCGGTGGATGTGTTCATTCCCGGGATGCCCGCCGCGGCCGGAGGCGCTGATTCACGCGTTCATCACGTTGCAGAAGAAGATCGATGCGCAACACCTGACGGGCGAGGACCGGCCGCGGCACTTGAACGCAGCCGAAACCGGCGAGTATCCGGTGCCGGATTACGGCGCGCATGACCTGGAGCCGCCGCTGAATCCGGATGTCTGGCAGGCTCCCAAGCTGGTCCAGATCAAAGCGGTGCCGGGATCCGGAAATGACTAACCTGGATCTGGAAGCGATTCAGACGAAGGCGGAGATCGCGGTCCCCGGCTGCCGGCTGCGGGTCATTCGCAACGAGAGCCCGTCGGCGCAGCATTCCCTGCTGGTGGATGCAGCGCACCTGCTTGGGCGTGGCTGCATGGCTGCGCGATGACCCTGAACTGCGCATGGACTTCTGCTCGAACGTGACCGGGGTGGACTGGCCCGAATCCAGAGGCGCTGGAGAAGGTGAAGGTCACCAAGCTCGTCGATGGAGTGGAGCAGCACGTCGAAGAGATTGAAGAAGGTTCGGGTTCCCGGATATCTCGAAGTCGTGTACCACCTCTATCTCGATGGAGAAGAAGCATGGGCCGCTGATCCTGCGGGCCAGAACTGAGAATCGAACAGACGCCGTTCACCTCCCTTCGGTGACGCCGATATGGCGGAGCGCGGAGTTTCAGGAGCGGGAGATCTTCGATCTGTATGGAGTGGTCTTTGACGGGCACCCGGATCTGCGGCGCCTGTTGATGTGGGACGGCTTTGAAGACCATCCGATGCGGCGGGACTACGTGGCGCCGGACGATCACGAGTACGAGCCGACCTGGCACACCGCGCCCCAGCAAACCAGCGCGGGCGTAGGAGAAGCATGAGCGGCAATGAGCGGCGGAGTGATCCAGTACGAGTTGAAGCCGAACGCCAACAGCGGCGAAGGCAACCTGCTGGAAATTTCCATGGGGCCGCACCATCCGTCGACGCACGGCGTGTTTCGCATGGATGTGGTGCTCGATGGCGAGCGGGTGGTGAAGCTGAAGCCGGTCTTCGGCTACCTGCACCGCAACCACGAGAAGATCGGCGAGCAGATCAGCTATCTGGGCACGATGCCCTACACCGACCGGCTGGACTATTTCTGTTCGCTGACCAACAACTGGGGCTACGCGCTGGCGGTAGAGAAACTCGCGGGCGTGCAGGTACCGGAGCGGGCCGAGTACATCCGCGTGATCACGGCCGAACTGACGCGGCTGCAGAATCACGCCTGCGCAGTCGGATTCCTGGTGCAGGACATGGGGGCGAGCGGCACGCCGCTGATGTACGCCTTTCGCCAGCGCGAGATGATTCTGGATCTGTTCGAGGCGCTGACCGGCTCGCGCATGATGTGTAACTACATGCGATTTGGCGGATGCCGGGTCGATCTGCCGGCGGGCTGGTTGCAGGGAGTCGAAGAAGGTTGCTGATGAGTCGCCGCGCTTCCTGGATGAGTTTGAACAACTGCTGACCAGCAACGAAATCCTGATGGCGCGGACCCAGGGTGTGGGCGTGTTGTCGCCTGAACTGGCGGTGAGCGCAGGCGTGACCGGGCCGATGTTGCGGGCCACGGGCGTGAACTACGACATCCGCAAGGTGGACAAGTACGGCATTTATGACCGCTTCCAGTTCCGCGTACCGCTGGGGGAACACGGCGATGTGTACGACCGCTACATGATCCGGCTGCTGGAGATGCGCGAATCGCTGCACATTCTGGAGCAGGCGCTGCGTGATATCCCGGACGGGCCCGATCATCGATGTAAAGACCAAAATTCGCGGTTTTCGTCCCAAGCCGGGAGAGGCTTACGGGCGCATCGAGGCTCCCAAGGGCGAGCTGGGATTTTATCTGATCAGCGATGGATCGCCGAATCCTTACCGGTACCGCGTGCGGCCGCCGAGTCTGATCAACCTGACGGTGCTGGAAGATATGTGCCGCGGGTATAACGTCGCCGACGCGGTTGCAATTTTGGGCAGTGTGGATATTGTGCTGGGGGAAGTAGACCGATAGGCACATCGCGAGTGCCAGCGGTATTTCAGGTCGAAGGGAAGGTTCATGCTGGGTGAAGGCATCGTGAAAGGATTGGCGGAGACGGCCAGGAATTTCCTGGGCAGCTTTGTCAGCCCGGAACGGCTGACCACGGTGCAATACCCGGAAGAGCGGTTGCCGCAGATTGAGGCTTCGCGGGACTATCCCGATCCTGATCTACGACGGGGCCGATCCGCAGAAGGGGCTGCGCTGCGTAGCCTGCCAGATCTGCGAAAAAGAGTGCCCGCCGAAGTGCATCTTCATCGAGAAAAGCGCCGACAAGAAGCCGGACGCAACCGGCAAGGCGCAGTTTTATCCGGCAGTGTTCAATATCGATATCTCCGTCTGCATGAGCTGCCAGATCTGCGTCGAGGTGTGTCCGTTCGAAGCCATCAAGATGGACACCGAGTTTGAGCTGAGCACCGACGATCGGTTTGGCGGCCTGCTCTTTACCAAGGAACAACTGGCGAAGCCCAACGAGCACTATCACACACATTCATCCGACGGAGGCCGCCGCCGTGGATGCGCGACTGGCGGCAGAACAGGCCAAGGCCGGCGCGAAAGCGAAGGCCGCGACAGACGCCAAGGCTGCGGCGCAGGCCAAGAGTTCCGCGGGGCCGGAGACGGACTCCGGCGTGCTGGTTTCGAAATGAAACTGGCGAGGGGCAAGACCCGAGGGACGATGGCAGCGAGCGCAGGCGCAGCGATTCCGGGGCAGGAGACAAGCCGTGGCTGAGAGACTCGACCAGATTTTCGTGCTGCTCAAGCACTGGCTGATGGTTCACGTTCCAGCGCCGCTGCGAGCCGATCGCGTCGGGTGTGATTTCCATCGTGCCCGATCTTGATTGGGTTTCCGCTGCTGTTCGCGATCACGACGGTGCTCGAGCGCAAGGGACTGGGTCGCATTCAGAATCGGTACGGCCCAAACCGCGTCGGGCCATATGGATTTTTCCAGCCGATCGCGGACGGACTCAAGACGCTGACCAAGGAAGACATCGTGCCGCTGGCGGCGGATCACCCCGTGCACCTGCTGGCGCCCATCATGCTGGTGATGGCTACCTTTCTGGGTTATGCCGTGTTGCCGGTAGGACGCAACATGGTGGCGGTGAATCTGGATGCCGGCATTCTCTACTTCTTTGCCGCCGGTTCCATGACCGAGATGGCCGTGTTCATGGCTGGTTGGTCGAGCCGGAACAAATACTCGCTGCTGGGGGCGATGCGGGCGATCGCGCAGATGATCAGCTACGAGATTCCGCTGATTCTGTCGGCGGTGGGCGCCATCATGACGGCGGGCACGCTGTCGACCGTGACCATGGTCGAGCGGCAGGCCGGGCTATACGGGCATCTGGCCGCACTGGTATCTGTTTACGCCGTGGGGAGCCGCAGGTTTTTTGCTGTTCATGATCGCGGCGACGGCAGAGTCAAATCGCTCGCCGTTTGATTTGCCGGAGGGCGAGTCGGAGATCATCGCGGGCTATTACATCGAGTATTCCGGCTTCAAGTTTGCGCTGTTCTTCCTGGGCGAGTACCTGGGCATGTTCGCCATCAGCGGCATGGCGATTACGCTATTTCTGGGCGGATGGTCGGCTCCGTTTTCCTTCCTGACCTGGATTCCCTCCTATGTGTGGTTTTTTGGCAAGCTATTGGCGCTGATTGTGGGATTTATCTGGGTACGGGGGACGGTGCCGCGTCTTCGTATGGACCAGCTGATGGATTTTGCCTGGACCTTCATGCTGCCGATGGCGCTGATGGATATCGTTTGTGCCGGAGTGTGGAAGTTTATGACTCCGGGATTCACGCGCTGGGGAGTTTGCAGTATGTTGGTTGTCGCACCCTACCTTTTGCTGGGACGCGGACTACTCCGCGGCAAGCAGTTGGAGAAGCGGGTGTACCGGTTCGCCGAATAGGTCCGGGTGACGCAAGTCACATCGCGTCGACATTCGAATATGAAAGTGTGAGCGGGTGAGTTTGCGTGTGCTGCAACTTTGCCGCGAACGAACAATTCACGTTGCAGTGTTGAAAAAGATGAGCCTGCCGTTCGCCATACTCGCCGTGTTGACGATTGCCGGAGCCCTGGCGGCGATGAGCCTGCGCAACCTGGTGCACTGCGTTCTCGCGCTGGCTCTGAGTTTTGCAGGAATGGCGGCGCTCTTTCTCCAGCTTGGACGCGCAGTTCGTGGGACTATCGCTGGTGATGGTGTATATCGGCGCGGTTGCGATCCTCACGGTGTTCGCAATTCTGCTGACCAAGGGAGCGGATGCGGTTTCGTGGCCGATGTTGACGTCGACCTGGGTAAGAAACGCGACTGTAGCCGCGGCTGTCTTCGCAGTGCTGGCGTGGGCGATCGCGACCAGTTCCAGGATCCGGCATGAGGTTGCGCCGCGACCGGAGATCACGGTACGCCAGATTGGCGATGCGTTGATGGGGCGCTTTGTGCTGCCGCTGGAGCTCATCGGATTGCTGCTGACCGCGGCGCTGATCGGGGCCGTGATCATCGCGATCGATGACAGGCAGGAGGCCAAGTGAGTTCCCTGACGAGTTACCTGATGGTTTCGGCGATCCTGTTTGCGACCGGTATGGCCGGGGCGATCACGCGGAGAAGCGCGATTCTCACCTTGATCGGCATCGAGCTGATGCTGGCGGCCGCGAACCTGAACTTCATCGCCTTCTGGCGCTTTGGGCCAAACCCGCAGGCATTGACGGGCGTGATGTTTGTCCTTTTCTCAATTGCGGTGGCCGCAGGAGAAGCGGCGGTGGGGCTGGCGCTGATCATTTCGATTTATCGCTATTACAAGACGACCAACCTGGACAAGATCGATGCCATGAGAGGATAGGCGGCCGCACGAGAGAGCGCCTGATGATGATGTTTGCGCAGAGTGTTCCTGTTTTTTAAAACCAAGATAAGAATGCATTTTTGAAGTACTTTGGAACCGCATGAGTTGGATCGTTGAAAACCTATGGCTGATACCCGCGATGCCGATGTTTGCCGCGGGAGTGAGCGCGCTGGCGAAGCAGAGGCACCGTCACTTCGCCGCGGCGTTGGCCATTGGCTCCATGGTGCTGTCGCTGCTACTTTCGCTCGCGGCATTTGCTCATGTGCTGATGTCGAGCGGACACGGTGAGGTTCCGAGGCAGTTCTTCAACTTCGGATGGCTGCAGTTTGGCAGCGAGTGGCTGCAACTGGGTTGGTTGCTCGACCCACTGACCGCCGTCATGCTGGTGATGGTCACCTTTGTCAGCCTGCTGATTTTCATCTACAGCGTTGGCTACATGGCGCACGACGAGAACTTCGCGCGCTTCTTCTGCTTCTCTGTCGCTGTTTGCCGGAGCGATGCTGGGCGTGCTGATCGCGAACAGCCTGCTGCTGCTCTTCATCTGCTGGGAGTTGGTTGGACTCACCTCGTATCTGTTGATCGGTTTCTGGTATCAGCGGCCCAGCGCGGCGGCGGCGGCGAAGAAGGCGTTCATCACCACGCGCGTTGGAGACATGGCGTTTCTGCTGGGCATGGTGTGGCTCTATGCGCAGACGGGAACGCTGCTCTTCTACGATCATGGGCGCGGCTGCCTGGAGCAATCTGCGCTTGCCGGCATGGTGGCGCACACCACGATCTGGGGCATGGCCGTCTCGACGGCGATCGCGCTGCTGATCTTCTGCGGCGCAGCCGGAAAATCGGGCCAGGTTCCGCTGCATGTCTGGCTGCCGGACGCGATGGAAGGTCCGACACCGGTGAGCGCGCTGATTCATGCCGCGACGATGGTGGCTGCGGGCGTCTTCCTGGTGGCGAGAGTCTTTCCGCTGATGAGCGTGCACGCGGGTGCGGCGGACAGGCGACCAGCAGCGCGTTGCAGGTGGTGACCTGGGTCGGAGCGATCACGGCGATTTTCGCCGCCAGCATTGCCGTCGCGCAGAACGACATCAAGCGCATTCTCGCCTACTCCACCGTCTCGCAACTCGGATACATGATGATGGGGCTCGGCGTGGGCGGCGTGGAAGTGGGCATGTTTCACCTGATCACGCATGCCTTCTTCAAGGCGCTGCTCTTTCTGGGCGCCGGATCCGTGATTCATGCCTGCCATGAGGAACAGGACATTCGCAGGATGGGCGGCCTGAGCAAGTATCTGCCGATCACGTTCGCGACGTACGCCATCGGAATGTTGGCGCTGTGCGGATTTCCATTGTTCTTTTCCGGCTTCTGGAGCAAGGATGCGATTCTGCATGCGGCCCATGGCTGGAGCGTCTCGCAGGTGCCGTTCTACCTGGGTACAATCGGCGCGCTGTTGACTGCGTTTTATATGACGCGCCAGGTCTGTTACGTATTCTTTGGCACATTCAGGAGTGGTGGGGATTTGCAGGGTTCGCGGGAAAGCGGAGACGCAGCGCAGGTGGCCAGGATGCCGGCGAGGCCAAGGCAGCCGCACGAAAGCCCGGCCACAATGACGACGCCACTGCTGATTCTCGCAGCGTGTGCGGTCCTGCTGTCGGTCATCGGTACTCCGGCCTGGCCGTGGTTCTCCGCGTTCCTGAGAGGCGAGACGAGCGACATTCAGCCTTTCGGGATTTCAGGAGGGCGGCATCGTTTCCGTCATGCTGACATCGTCGTTGATCGTCTTCGCCGGGCTGGGATTGGGCTGGTGGTTCTACGGGCGCAACCCGGTGTTGCGAGCCGAGGCCGACGACCCGCTTGAGAGGATGCAGCCGCAGATCTTTCATGCACTGCGTGACAGGGTCTACGTGGATGAGTTCTACGGGTGGACGGTTATTCGCTTTCAGGCCTGGTCGGCGCGCGCTGCCGATTGGCTGGACCGGTGGGTTTGGAATGGCGCGGTGCAGGCTGTGTCGTACCTGATCATCGGAGCGTCGTGGGTCAATCGCTTTGCAGATACGTATGTAGTGAACGCGGGCTTTGACGAAGGCTGCCGGCGCGTCTCCTGGGGAGGCCGGCTGTTCTCGCGCCTGCAGAGCGGACAGGCTCAAAGTTATCTCCGCGTTTTGGGAATCGCTTTCGTAATCCTGGTGCTGTTCCTGCTGTGGGGCAGCCGAGGATGAATGGTTTGCCGCTGCTCTCGATTCTTACCGCTGTGCCCATTGTCGGGGCCCTGGTCATTCTGCTCGCGGGTGAGAAGGCGCGGGGTTGGGCGCGGGGGTTGGCGATGGTCTTCAGCCTCGCGGCCCTGGCCATCACGCTGTGGGTGTGGCACATCTACCCTTCCGCTTCGGGGCAGGTAGCGCTCCAGGAATTTCACCAGTGGATTCCGTCGCTCGGCGCGAGTTATCACCTAGGCGTAGATGGGCTCGGTGTGCTGATGCTGCTGCTGTCGGCGATCGTAGTGCCCATGGCGATTGCTGCTTCGTCGCAAATCGTGGATCGCGTGCCGCTGTATTTCGCACTTGTGCTTCTGCTGCAGGCCGGACTCTTCGGAACATTTACCGCGTTGAATTTCTTTCACTGGTTCCTCTTCTGGGAGTTGAGCCTGATTCCGGCGTTCTTTCTCATCAAGTTCTGGGGAGGAGCGCAGCGCTCCGCGGCCGCCACGCAGTTTTTTGTCTACACGATGGTGGGTAGCGTGGCCTTGCTGCTCGCCTTTCTGGCGATATCGCTGGCGACGGGTAAGTTCGATTTTCTGGAGTTAGCCGACTTAGCGCGGCACTGGTCACCTGCTTCCGGCACTTACCGCGAAGCTGGGACATGGTGCCGCGGCGGGTGGGCCTGCTGATCTTTGCCGGCGCGTTTCTGGGGTTTGCGGTCAAGGTGCCGCTGATTCCGCTCCACACCTGGCTTCCGTCGCAGTTACGAACAAGCGCCAACCGGCACCACCATGTTGCTCACCGGGGCGATGTCGAAGATGGGCGTGTATGGTTTTTTGCGTGTGATGTTGCCGCTCTTTGGTGAGGAGATGGGGTGGCTGCGAACGCCACTCTTATGGATGGCAGTGGCGACGATCGTGTTGAGTGCCTGCGCCGCGTTTGCGCAAAGGGATTTGAAGCGCATTCTCGCTTACTCCTCGATCAATCACCTTGGCTACTGCATGCTGGGAATCTTCGCTGCCGTTCGCTTCACCGGAAACGATCCGGCATACGCGCTGCAGAAAGCAGCGGCGCTGGATGGCGTGATGCTGCAGATGTTCAATCACGGACTGACGGCTGCCACGCTGTTCTGGTTCGTCGCGCTGCTTGAGAAGCGCGGAGCAGGACTGCGCGGACTGAATGACTTTGGTGGGCTTCGCAAGGTGGCTCCTGTGTTTTGCGGACTGATGGGGATTGCGCTCTTCTCGTCCCTCGGGCTGCCTGGATTGAATGGATTTGTCGGCGAGTTCCTGATCTTCAAAGGTGTATTTCCGCTGGCACCTTGGGCCGCATCTCTCGCGGTTCTCGGCTTACTGGTAACAGCGATTGTGATCCTTACGATCTTGCAGCGAGTGTTCTCAGGGCCGCTCAATGCGCGCTGGTCTGGATTTGCCGACTTGACGGTGCGCGAGCGGGTGGCACTCGCGCCGGCGATTGGTTTGATGTTTGTCATTGGCGTGTATCCGCAGTTGTTTTTGAGTGAAGTGAACGGCACGGTGATGCAGTTGGTGAAGAATCTTGGTTTTTGACGTGAAGGCGAGTTAGCGCGCGATGTTGGCATGGACCATTTACATCTCGTTTCTCGGAGCGGCTGCGCAGATGCTGCTGCCGGGAAGATCCGTGCGCGCGTCCCGCAGTCTTGCATTGCTCACTGCACTTGCCGGGCTTGCGGCCACGCTTGATGGGCTGGTACCGTCATCCCGGCGGCGAGTTGCAGACCATCGCCAATGTGCCGTGGATCCCCTCGCTCGGCATTCGCTACTCTCTGGCAGCGGACGGCATCAGCCTCACCCTGCTGTTGCTCACGGGAATCGTGGCCACCGCGGGCATCTTGTTTTCGTGGAATATCGAGCACAGAACAAAGGAATTCTTTCGCCTTCTACCTCGCGCTGATTGGCGGCGTGTATGGCGTGTTTCTCAGCTTTGATTTGTTTCTGCTGTTTGTGTTTTACGAGATTGCGATCATTCCGAAGTATTTTCTGATTGCCACCTGGGGATCGACGCGGCGCGAATACGGCGCGATGAAACTGGCGATCTACAGCTTCGTGGGTAGCGGCATGGTGCTCATCGGCCTTGATTGCCGCCTACGTGGCGGCCGGCGGAAAGACGCTGGGGCTGCTGGAGTTGTCGCAGGCGAACTTTTCGGTGCACTTTCAGATGTGGGCGTTCCCGCTCATGTTTGTGGGCTTTGGGATCCTCGCCGGTCTGTGGCCTTTCCATACGTGGGCGCCGACCGGACACGTTGCGGCACCGACGGGCGCGTCGATGTTGCTGGCGGGCGTCGTGATGAAACTGGGCGCGTACGGCTGCCTGCGGGTCGCGATGGCGCTCTTCCCTCGCGGACTTGATCCGTGGGGCTTTCACGTACTCGGGCTCGGCTCCTGGCGCAGTGTCTTTGCCCTGCTGGCGGTCATTGGAATCGTGTATGGCGCGATGGTCGCGCTGGTGCAGAGGGATTTCAAGTTCGTGATCGGCTACTCCAGCGTGAGTCACATGGGATTTGTGCTGCTGGGATTGATGACCTTGAATCAACTCGGCCTGGATGGCGCAGTCCTGCAGATGTTTTCGCATGGGGTGATTGCGGGACTTCTCTTCGCAGTGGTTGGCCGGATGGTTTACGACCGTACGCACACACGCGACCTCTATGAACTTGGCCCAATGAGACTGGGGCGTCAGATTCCCTTTGCTGCGTTTACGTTCGTAGTGGCCAGCATGGCGTCTGATCGGGCTGCCGGGCTTCAGCGGTTTTGTTGCGGAGCTGCAGGTACTGATGGGTGCCTGGCAATCTGTATCAGTGGCTGCTCTGTTTGCCGGTCTGGGCATCCTGGTTGGCATTGCCTACACCTGGCGCGCGATGCAGAAGGCCTTTTTCGCGGACGCGGTCGCGGTTGCCGATCTGCACCCAGATCCGGTTTCGGGCATCACGCTGCCGGAACGCGCAGGCGCTTTGATCCTGCTGGCATCCACAGTTGCCGCAGGGCTGTTTCCCCAGGTGCTGCTCAATCTGATTATCCCGGCGCTTCATTCGCCCCTGTTTGATGGGCTGCGCAAAGGGAGCTGGCGGTGATGGGCATCGGCTACGGCGATATTTTCAAGTTGCTGCTTCCTGAAAGCATCGTGGTGATCACGGCTTTTCTGGTCCTGTTGGCGGACCGCGCTGTGCTGAAGAATGCTCACCTGAAAACCCGATTCGGAGTCGGCGCAGTGCTTGCCGCTTCCGGGTGTGCGGTTGCGATTGGAAGAATTCTGCTGGCGCCGCAATCCGCTTCTGTTCTCGATGGCATGCTGATCGTGGACCCGCTCACGCAGCTGGTGCAGGTAGGCCTGTTGGTGCTGACGCTCTTGACGGTGGTGATGACGGTCGACGCCAGGTTCACTGAGCACGTGGGAGAGTACCTGCTGCTGATCCTGATGGCGACAGCGGCCATGATGTTCCTGGTGAGTTCAGAGAACGTTCTGATTATTTTCCTGGCTTTGGAACTGCTTAGCCTGTCGCTTTACATTCTGACCGCGTTTAACAAGCAAAGCATTTTTTCAGCAGAGGCTGGACTGAAGTACTTCCTCTTCGGCGGTATGTCGGCTGCCTTCATGCTGTTTGGACTCAGCCTGCTGTATGGGATGTCGGGAGCGACCAGCCTGACGGGGATCGCGGGCGCTATTCACGGGCACGGGCTCGATCCGCTGCTGATCGTGGCGCTGGTCATGACGGTCATCGGCTTCGGTTTCAAGGTGGCGGCAGTGCCCTTCCATCTGTGGGCGCCCGACGCCTACCAAGGGGCACCGGCGCCGAGTGCCGCGCTCATCGCGTCGGGATCGAAGGTAGCCAGCTTTTTCGTGCTCGCCAAGGTGCTGACGATCGGGTTCGCGGGAGCCGAAGGCCATGCGGGCTGGCACAGTTATGCGCCTGGGTGGATACCGGTGGTCGCCATCATTGCCACCGCCTCGATGCTGTTTGGCAACCTGGCCGCGATCGCGCAGAGCAGTATGCGCCGCCTGCTGGCCTACTCGGCCATGGCACATGCGGGTTATATCCTGCTGGGCATTCTCGGTCACACGCAGCAGAGCATGGCGGCGTTGCTCTACTATGTTTTCACCTACGGATTGACGACCATTGGTGCGTTTGGCGTAGTGGCGGCGGTGGAGAGCAGCGGCGAGGGTGAGACTCTCGCTGACTTTGATGGACTGAGCCGGCGAGCACCAGCGCTCTCTCTTTGCCTGCTGGTGTTTCTCCTGTCGTTGGCCGGGATTCCTCCGCTGGCCGGCTTCTTCGGCAAGTTCTATCTATTCGCGGCGGCACTCAACGCCAGCGGCGGATTCCTGTGGCTGGTCATCGTGGCGATTGCGATGAGCGCAGTTTCGCTCTACTACTACCTGCGCGTGTTGAAGAGGGTCTACGTCGAGGACATGGCGGCGGGCGCTGGGCATCTTCGTGTTCCCCTGACCCAGCAGATCGTGCTGTGCGTGATTGCGGCTGCGGTGCTGCTGTTGGGCTGTGTTCCCAGTCCTCTTCTCGGCTGGATACAGCAGTCGGTGGCAGCCGCTTCTCACTAACCCGGTAAGTGGAGTCAGGCATTCGAGTCAGTCTGAGTGCGATGCATCCGCGTTTCGGGTAAGCTGGAACGGCTATGGCCCCTCAGACCTCTTCTTCGCGCATTCATATCAAGGTCAAGGGAATTGTGCAGGGAGTTGGCTTTCGGCCCTTCGTGTACAACCTCGCGCAATCGCTGAAGTTGGCGGGGTATGTGTTCAACTCCTCATCCGGTGTGACGATCGAAGTGGAAGGCGAAGCGGAATCGGTAGACCAATTTGTTGCGGCATTGAGAGACCATCCGCCGACTCTCTCACAGATCACAGACATTCGCACGGAACAGATAGAGCCGCTTGGCGAAGAGACTTTCGTCATTCGCGAGAGTCTGCGCGAAGAGGGAGAGTTCGTGCTGGTCTCGCCCGACGTGGGCACCTGTGAGGATTGCTGGCGCGACTTTGGGGATCGTAGCAATCGCCGTTACGGATACGCGTTCACAAACTGCACCAACTGCGGACCGCGCTACACCATCATCGAAGATATTCCGTACGATCGCGCCAAGACGACGATGTCGCTATTCCGCATGTGCGCGGACTGCCAGGCGGAATATGAAGATCCGAGCGAATCGGCGCTTTCATGCGCAACCCAACGCGTGCCCTGTGTGTGGGCCATCTTTGAGGCTCATCCATTCCTCTGATGAAAGCCCGACAGTTGACTTTTCCGGCGGAGAGCCGGGCATGGATGTCCCGTCTCGCGCTCGGGCGCTGCTGCAGGAAGGAAAGATTCTTGCAGTAAGGGGGTTGGGTGGCTACCTGTTCGCGTGCGATGCCACCAATGAAGATGCGGTGAAACGCCTGCGTACGAGAAAGCGGCGAAGCGAGAAGCCGTTCGCATTGATGGCCCGCGATGTGGCGGCGGTCGAGACATTCTGCCTGGTTTCAGAAGAGGAGCGGAGAGCCCTGCTCCATTCGCGGCGACCCATCGTGATCCTGCGGCGGAAACCTGGGACGACGTTGCCTGAGGCACTCGCGCCGGGTAACGCCACGCTGGGAGTGATGCTGCCCTACACGCCTCTGCATTACTTGCTCTTCAGCGATACGCCCGAAGAGAAGCCGGCATTTCAGGCGCTGGTGATGACCAGCGGAAATTTCAGTGAGGAGCCGATCGTTACCTCGAATGAAGAGGCTTGGGCGCGCTTGCGCCCTGTCGCCGATTGGTTTCTATCGCACAATCGCGGGATCTACATGCGAGCGGATGACTCTGTATCGCGCACCTTTGAAGGCAAGGAGCGCGTATTACGACGTTCTCGCGGGTATGTGCCGCAGACCATCGAACTAAACCGCCCGTATGGAGAGCTACTCGCATTTGGGGGCGAGTTGAAGAACACGCTCTGCCTGCTGAAGGACCGGTATGCCATCCTAAGCCAGCACATCGGCGATCTCGAGAATTACGAGACGATGGTGTTCTTCGAGGAGACGCTTCGCAACTTGAAGAAGCTGTTCCGCGTGGATCCGCGGGCGGTCGCCTACGACTTGCATCCGGGATACATGAGCACGCGGCTGGCGCTGGCATATGCCGCTGAGTTCGGGCTGGAACAGTCGTTCGGTATTCAGCATCATCACGCGCATATTGCCAGCTGTATGGCAGAGAATCACCTGGAGGGGAAGGTGATCGGGGTTGCGTGGGATGGCACCGGGTATGGCACGGATGGAGCCGTTTGGGGCGGTGAGTTTCTCGTTGCGGATTTGAATGAATTTGAGCGGCGCGCGCACTTGCGGTATGTCGCTTTACCGGGCGGCGACGCTGCGGTTCGTCACCCGTGGAGAATGGCTCTGAGTTATCTACGGGACGCGCTGGGCGAGAGTGTGTCCGGCGATCTCGGGTTTTTGACAAAGCTCGACCGCAAAGAGGTCAACGTCGTTGAGCAGATGCTGGCCAAGAAAATTCACACGGTGCCGACCTCGTCCTCGGGCCGGCTCTTTGACGCGGTTGCGGCCATACTTGGGCTGGGTGAGAGCGTCACCTTCGAGGGGCAGGCGGCGATCGCTCTCGAAGCAAGGGCAGATAGGGAAATCAGAGACTGTTACGATTTTTCTTTGAGTCCCAGCGAGCCCGTGGAGGTCGATTTTCGGCCGATGATCGCTGCGATTGTGAAGGACGCCGTCGCGGGCATTGCAGTTTCGGTGATCGCCGCTCGATTTCACAACACTCTGAGCGCGGCCATCGTTGAAGTGTGTACGCAGCTACGTACAACCGAAGGTTTGCAGCGGGTTTGCCTGAGTGGAGGCACGTTTCAGAATATGTATCTGCTGGAGCGAGTCGTGCCTGGGCTCCGTTCCGCCGGGTTCGAGGTTTTCCTTCATGCAGCCGTGCCTTGCAATGACGGCGGGCTCTCGCTGGGCCAGGCAGTGATCGCCGGCCACCGGCTTCTTCACTAGATTTCGAGCATGCTGCTTCTGTATCAGCCGCGGCGCCTTGCGGCCGTGGTACCGCTGCCTGCCCAGACGCAGATGAGCGCGACCAGGTGAGCTAGAAACCAGGCACCAAAGCCCAGGTTGACATAGATGTAAACCAGCATGAGAACGCGTGGGATGAAAGCCCACATGGCCAGTGCGGCCAAAGGAGGCAGTTGGGCGAAAGGCACCTGGTGCACGAAGTAGGCGCATACGAGTGAGAGTCGTGGAAGGAAGAGGGAGAAGAACAAAAGCCACAGAGGAATGGCGTGCATAGGTATCTCCGTTGGTTGATCTTCAGCTTATCGCTTTTTCGGCGCCGAATCCCGGGGTTCCTCGACAGTCGTGGTATGGCAGCCAAATTCCTCGCCAGCGAAGTTTCCAACGCGACCTGAACGAAAATCACCGCCTCGCCCTTGTATCTGGAGTAGGATGATTTGCGCCACTTCCAAGGGAGTTTACCGTCGCAAATATGAAGACTCAAACGTTTGATCGGCTGCTATCGATTTGTCTAGGGGCCCTGTTCTCGGCCACAGCCCTGGCTTCGGCACAGGACAACCAGGGAACGTCCGCCGCCACGCCGGCGTATCGCAATTCCAATTTGACAATCGAGGAGCGGGTCGCGGACCTGTTGCCGCGCTTGACGCTGGAACAGAAGGTACAGGAGATCAGCGGCGGTTGGGAATCGAAGATTGAGGTAGATCGATCCGACCGGCACGTTCACTACGGAATCGGCACGCGCTGTCTTTCGGCAGCCGCAGAGACGTAAAGAGTACCTTTACGCCGAAGCAGATGGCGATTTTGCGGAATGGGGTTCAGCGTTTTCAGAAGGAAAAAACGCCGCTGGGGATCCCGGCGCTGTTCATGGGTGAGTCGCTGCACGGCTTCATGGAAGATGGCAGCACCAGCTTTCCGCAAGTGATCGGGATGGCCAGCACCTGGGATCCGCAACTCATTCACCGGGTGTTTACCGCGGCTGCGGATGAGGCTGGATCGCGCGGCCTGGGGCAGGCATTTACACCGGTGCTCGACATCGCACGCGATCCTCGCTGGGGGCGCACGGAAGAGACTTACGGCGAAGACCCATTTCTCGTCTCGCGCATGGGCGTTGCGGCCGTGACCGGGCTGCAGGGAGATAACTTCATGATCGGGCGGCACAACGTGCTGGCGACGGCGAAGCACTTCGCAGTACACGGTCAGCCGGAGGGCGGCACCAATACGGCACCCGCCAACTACTCCGAACGGATCATTCGCGAGAACTTTCTGGTTCCATTTCAGGCCGCCGTGCAGGAAGCTCACGTGGGAAGCGTGATGGCCTCGTACAACGAGATCGATGGCATTCCCTCGCATATCAATCACTGGCTGCTGGACACGGTGTTGCGACAAGAGTGGGGTTATCGCGGCTATATCACCTCCGATGGCGACGGCATTCAGATGCTGTGGCAGACGCACCACGTGGCGGCCGACAATGCCGCTGCCGCGCGCCTGGCGATTGGTGCGGGTGTCGATTACGATCTGTCGGATGGCTCCGCATTTCGGACCCTGCTATGGCAGGTGAAGCAAGGAATCGTACCGGAGAGTGATCTAAATCGCGCCGTCTCGCAAGGTACTTGCCGCGAAGTTTCGGCTGGGGCTGTTTGAGAACCCCTATGTCGATCCTGACTATACCGAGCGCGTCACCAGCAGCGCGGAACATCGCGAGTTGGCGGAGAAGGTGGCGGAGAAGGTAGTAGTCCTGCTCAAGAACGAGAAGAACCTGCTGCCTCTCGACCTCTCCAAGACCAAGACCATCGCGGTGATTGGGCCGAATGCGGCGGATGTCCACCTGGGCGGGTACAGCCGCGAGCCGATGCATGGGGTTTCGATTCTGCAGGGCATTCGCGACTATGTGGGGTCGCGCGCAAACGTGATCTATGCGGAAGGCTGCAAGATCACGACTGCGAAAGAAGGCTGGCAGGGGTGGTACGAGAACAACGTGCAGTTGGCTGATCCCAAGGCACAGACGGCGAGCATCCAGGCTGCAGTGGCCGCGGCACGCAAGGCGAGTGTGGCCCTGCTGGTGGTGGGCGAAAATGAAAGCACGAATCGTGAAGCCTGGTCCGAGAACCATCTGGGCGACCGCGACTCGCTCGACCTGCTAGGCGCACAGAACGATTTGGTGAAGGCTGTCGTCGAGACGGGCACGCCGACCGTAGTCCTGCTGATCAATGGACGGCCGCTCTCAATCAACTACATCGCGGAGCACGTGCCCGCCATTCTAGAGGGCTGGTACCTGGGGCAGGAAGGCGGCACGGCCGCGGCGCGTGTCCTGTTTGGAGATGTGAATCCAGGGGAAAGCTGGCGATCACGTTCCCGCATTCCGTGGGCGACCTGCCAGATTTCTACAATCACAAACCATCGGATAATCGAACCTACGCCTTCAGCACCCGCAAACCTCTATATCCGTTTGGCTATGGCCTGAGCTACACGACCTTCCATTTCGACAATCTTCGCATCGAGCCGGAGCAGATTGAAGCAGGGGGCACTGCAAAAGTAACGGTCGATGTGACCAATACCGGAGCCAGGGAGGGCGATGAGGTCGCGCAGTTCTATGTGCATCAGCAGATCGCTTCGGTGACGCGGCCGGTGATGCAGCTGCGCGGATTCCAGCGGGTCACCTTGAAGCCCGGCGAAAAGAGAACGGTCGAGTTCACCGTCACTCCCGATGATCTCTCCATGCTCAACGTGGACATGCATCGCGTAGTCGAACCCGGCGTGTTCGACCTGATGGTGGGACCGAGCAGCGACCAGACTTCCACGGTGCATCTTCGGGTCGGTGCGCAAGGGAGATGCAGCGAAGCCGCCGCTCCCACCTCCGCCGGCGGGCTCTGAGGCATCGATGGTCAGCAACTTCGATGAGGGCCAGCCCTCCGCGAAGTATGGCGCCTGGGTGGCAGGCTCCGACTCCATGCAGGGCGGCAAATCGACCTCGGCGATCAAGATTGTAGAGCCGGGTGCGGAGAGTTCGAAGGGCGCGCTGCAGGTGACAGGTGAAGTTGCAAGCGGGGGCCAGTTCCCCTGGGCCGGAGTGCTGTTTGCTCCAGGCTCTGCGCCGATGCAACCCGCAAATCTGTCGAGCAAGAAAGAGATTCGGTTCTGGGCAAAGGGAGATGGCCAGGCCTATACGCTGGTCGTTCTCACGCAGAGACGGTCCGGCCAATCGGGCGAGATGCCGGCGATGACAACCTTCACTGCAGGCCCCGAGTGGAAGCAGTACACCTTTCCATTCTCAGGGTTTGATACGGACGGCAGTGATTTGTCCGGCATAGCTTTCACGCGCGCCCAGCAACCGGGAAAATTCACTTTCGAAATCGACCAGTTCGAGATTCGATAGCGAATCAGCGCAGACAGATAGTCTTGGAGGGCGTGCCTCCTCAAGACTCGGAATTTATGTCGGGCCCTCAGGGATGGCCTCGAGGGCTGCGGTCTTTGTTTCCGGGTCAGCCAGCCAGTACGGGCAGGACCCGTCGTTCCGATTGAACCGTTTTTGGCGGCATGGTGAGTAGCTTGTTCCCGCGCCCGTCGCCCGTACAACTGGGCTCCGCCAAGCGACACTCTTATAGGCAGAACATTCCTCCGTTGTCGTTTCGGGGCCCCAGTTCGTGAGCGCGGGACCAGCGTCGCGGACGAGGGTCAAGCGAATCGAACATGAATCTCAACCGTATTGCTTCACAGCAGCTTGCTGCACAAAAAGCAAAAGCCACTCGCAAGAGGATCGCGCAATTCCTCCCATCGCGGCAAAGCGAACCGCTTCGGGCGAGGAGAAGGCGCCATGGGAGGCGCTTCACACTGAGGCGAGAAATCGTTTTGGCATTCTGCACTTTCGCCCGGGGCAGCGCGAGGTGCTCGAAGCTGTGTTTGAAGGCAGAGACGTTCTGGCATTGATGCCGACCGGCGCGGGAAAGAGCCTCTGCTATCAGCTTCCTGCGTTGTTCCTGCCAAAACCTGTGCTGGTGATCTCCCCCTTGATCGCGCTGATGCAGGACCAGCAAGGCAAGGCAGAGGACGCCGAAATCGTTGCGGAAAAACTCGATTCCACCCTCACGGCGGCGGAGAGTTCCGAGGTCAAAGATCTGATCCAGGCGGGCATTCCGCAGCTTCTGTACGTTACGCCGGAGCGGCTGGAGAACACCGAATTTCTAGACAACCTGGTGAAGACGGGCGTGAGTCTTTTCGCGGTGGACGAGGCTCATTGCATTTCGCAGTGGGGCCATGATTTTCGGCCCGCCTACCTGGGCCTGCGCTATGCGCGCCAGCGGCTCGGCGATCCGCCGGTACTGGCTGTGACGGCGACCGCAACCGAGAGCGTGATTGAGGACATTCTGAATCAGATTGGTGCGACAGAGCCAGTCATCGTCAACACGGGAACCGAGCGCGCAAATTTATCGTTCTGCGTGCACAACACCGTGAACGATCAAGCCAAACAGTTGCGGTTACAACAGCTGATCGCAGAGGAAACGGGCACCGGGATTGTTTACACGGCGAGTATTCGCAGCGCGGAGACGGTCTTCGAATTTCTGCGGGGCCGTGATATCGAGGCAGGCTTGTACCACGGGCGGCTCGGAACCAGGGAGCGGGAGGCGGTCCAGGCCAGCTTCATGGCCGGCAAATTCAAAGTGCTGGTTGCGACCAAGGCATTTGGCCTGGGCATTGATAAGCCCGACATCCGGTTTGTCTATCACTATGAATTTCCTGATTCTCTCGAGAGCTACTACCAGGAGGCCGGCCGTGCGGGGCGCGATGGGGAACCGGCCCGCGCGGTGCTGCTGTTTCGCCTGGAAGATCGGCGCATTCAGACCTTCTTTCAGCTCGGACGCTATCCCGCAGTGGGCGAGTATCGCAGGGTTTTGGAGGCGATCGAGGGCGAGACGAACCTGACTACGATCGCGGAACGCTCCGGAGTTGCGCGACGCAGGGTGTCGAGCATTCTGCACCTGCTGCGCGATGCGGGCGTGGTTCGCCGAACCCGCGCGGGGTTCACCCTGAATCAGAAGGTACAAAGCGAAGCCGAACTGGAGCGCCTGATGGCCGGCTACGAAGAGAGGCGAGCGGCGGACAAGCAAAGGGTCGACGACATGATGCGGTATGCGGAGTCGGCGCGATGCCGCAAGCAGATCTTGCGGGCGCACTTTGGCGAACCGGAGGGCGAACCCTGCGGCACCTGCGACAACTGCATGGAGCCGAAAGTAGCGGCCCCAGCGGCCTCGTCAAAGGCAGACACCTACGTTGAGATTCAAACCCCGCTCGGGACCATTCGAACCACGGCCCCCGAGACGTTGCCGGAAGCGGCTGTGTTCGGCACACAGCCGGCAGGCCATTCATCGTAGTTGAAGAATCACATCCAGCGTTGTTTCGAATGCGCGGCGAATGTGCGGATCTGTTCTAGTGGCGCAGGTAGCTGAACAACAGGAAGGCTGAGGCCGAGAAGATCGTAACCGTGGTTGTCCATCCGAGGATATTGATCATCCGGCCGTTGACCTTGTCCCCCATGAGTGAACGGCGATTGGTAAGCAGCAGGATAAGCAGCATCAGCGGTGGCGTGGAAAAGCCCTGCACAATACCGGCAACCACCAGGGCGCGCATAGGATTAATGCCGGTGAAGTTCAGGCCCATGGCGATGAGCGTGAACACGGCAATGGCTGCGTAGAATTTTGGCGCCTTCGCGGGAGTGTGGTGCAATCCGTTGACCCAGCCGGTACTCTGGCAAAGATCATAGGCGGCGCCGGTGGTCATGACGGGGATCGCGAGAAAGCCGACGCCGATGATACCCAGAGTGAAGAGCATGCCCGCGGCCTTACCGGCCAGCGGCTGCAACGATTGCGCAGCCTGGGCCGCAGTCTCGATGTTGTGGCGACCCGCAATGAACAATGTCGCCGCCGTCGAGAGCATGATGAAATACATCACGATGTTTGAGAAGAGCATGCCGAAGACCACGTCCCAAAGACTCGTCTTCAAGGCCGCATCGGTAGTGCCGCGACGTTCCCGCATGGTTCGTTTACCAACGGCAATTTTCTCTTCCACTTCTTCGTTCGACTGCCAGGTGTAGAGATAGGCGGAGAGAGACGTACCGATGATGGCGACGAGGATGGAAAGCGTGTTGCGGTCGAGATGGAGGGTGGGCACAAGCGTTCCGCGCGCAACCTCAGCGAGGTTTGGATGAGCGAAAAATGCAGAGGCCACATAGGCGAGCAATGAAAGCGCGAGGACCCGGAAGATATTCCGAATGAGCCCGTATGAGCCCCAGACCTGCAGAACGAGCGAGGCAAGGGTGATGGCCGCGAGGATGAGCCACTGCGGAACATGAATCAAAATGCCGATGGCGGCGGCCATCCCTCCGATATCCGCGCCTGCCTCAATCAGGTTCCCGAAAATGACGCCGCTGAGGATCGAATAGAGCAGCCATGGCCGGCATTCGCTACGCAACACAGAGAAGAGGCCTTGACCGGTCACCTGGCCCAGCTTGCCCGAGAGGTAAACGACGGCCACCATCATGGGGAAGGTGACGGGAGCAGTCCAGAGAACTTTGTAGCCTAGTTGCGCGCCGGCCTGCGCGTAGGTTCCGATCGCGGAGCAGTCATCGTCGGCCGCCCCTGTGATGAGGCCCAGGCCGAGAGAACGCAGCACCGTGTGCTGCCGAGGCGACTGGGCGTGAGTCGTAGTCTCCATGCTTCAGGGACGAGAGTTTCGGCGAGATGGTTGGGCGGGGCGAGCGTCTTCTTCTGAACTGGCGTTGAGGAGCACGTAAGAGCCTGAGCAGTGGCGGCGGCGATGCATCGTGCCTGCGTTCGGGATGCTTCGCTCCGGCCCACAAGAATTGCCGGGTGGGGGATCGAGAGGCTTGATTTAGTGTTCGAGATTTTTCGGATACCAGGTGATCTGGACCGCGGTGCTTACATCGTGCTGGGATCCCGCCTTGAGCAGTGGCGCCTTCCATTGTTCGGCTTGCAGCCAGGCATTTAGTTCGACGTCAGGGCGGAGCCGCTTCACGACCTGCAACGTGATATCGTGCTGGGTCGTGCCGCCGGGAATGAAGTCCTTAGCTGCCTTGGCATTTCGGTAGGACAGTTGTATCCGCTCGCTGGGGCTGAGGTGATACGTGAGCCAGGCCTGTCCGCCTTTCGCTTCGCGCCCAATCCAATCGCCAAAGATCTGGCCTTTGTTCGTATAGCCCTGGA
Organism: uncultured Acidobacteriaceae bacterium; assembly: GCA_963748555.1. Classification (GTDB taxonomy): domain Bacteria; phylum Acidobacteriota; class Terriglobia; order Terriglobales; family Acidobacteriaceae; genus CAWKKW01. The sequence continues at coordinate 528,498 of CAVVJK010000012.1, read as the reverse complement.
CCTGGACCGCCTCGTCGTAGTTGAACTGGCCTCGATTGCTGCGCGCAGTCGGGGGATCGGTCGAGACCGCCTCCGCGCGAAAGTCGAGTTTCTCGATGACCGGGAAGTGAGAGAGGTAAATACCTGGACGGATGGAGGCACGCCGCGGAGCACTGGCGGGGCTGACGTCATCATGCGCGATCGAGTCGCTGTAGAGGGTCAGCCAATTCCGTACAAACGGCAGGCGATAGGAAAAGTCGAAGCGCCCCAAAGCGCGCACCCGGATCGGCACGCGAAAACTTCTCTGCAGCGGTTACGTTTTGCACGCTGAAGAAGCTCTTCAGGAAGGTATGCAGGGTAATGGGAACGTGACCCTTGCCGCCCCAGATGACGGTGCGCTCGAAATCCGATCTCGAGATTCCGCGTCGGCTTGAAGCTGATCTTCTCCGCGTGGACCCAGGGAGCATTTGGATCGGTGTGCCCCTTAAGACTGCCTACCAGGAAATCGTAGCGAAAGGGTCCAGTGACCCTCGAGAGCCCGGGGATGTAGAGCGGCTCGACGCGATTCACGCGAAAAGAATAGATGTTTTCCGCGTTGTTGCTCCAGGCCATGCCGCCGCCATACGCCGTCCCCATCCACTCATCGGTCTTGCCAAAGGAAAACTCGTGGCTGAGCAGGTGGGCGGACAGGCTTGCTTCGACCAGGCGGAAGTCGGCACGTGAAGCGATCGGGCCCTTGAGGAATGGTCGCCTGGATTGGGACCGTAGGGAACTCCATCGATGGCAGAAAGGGTCTGCGCGACTGCGGGCGAATAACCATCTCCTGAGGGAGAGTACTGCAGTTCACCACGGGCATCGAAAGAGAATCTGCCCCAGGTTGCGCGCCCGGCGAGACCGGTGACGTTGTTGAAGCCCTGCTGGTAGGGTCGTCCGTAATCGTTGATCAACGTTTGCCCTAGATGGAAGCTGTCGCGAAGTGGGGTGCCGCCGATGCCGAGCACGCGGGTATACACTTCGCTGATCTTCGCGACGTGCCCACTCTGCAGAGTTTGTCGCAGATCGGGAGTGATCTCCTGTGTGAGGGCTTGAAAGAGCGACCACGCTTCTTCATTCGAGGGTTGATCGTTTAGCTTGTCCGATGTCTCCGCGAGCATGTTGGCGACGCTAAGGCGCGTCCAGGGGCGAAGTCCGAGGAAGGCGCTATCTGCAAAACCGAGGCCTTGCAGTCGCATCATGGCCGGATAAATCCAGCTATCCAGCGGAATATAGGATGACCCATACGCGGCATCTTCATGTGCAAGTTCGAGAACAGGATCGATGGTTGCGGGCGGAGCCGGAGAGGGTTGTGTCGCCTGTGCATGCAAGACGGGAACAACCATCAACAGAAGGCTGCTCCAAAGCAACGAACTCACTCGCAAACCATCACCTCGTAATCACGGCTTCGGGCACGCGCGCACACTGCACGAGAAAACCGAACCTGCTCCTAGTGTATTCGACTGCCAGGGTCGAAGACTGGTACTGAACTCATCGCGTCTCTCGTTGGCGTTGGTGGGTCGGGTTAGTCTTGGGTTGGTTTGATAGGTGAAATTGCGAAGCCATTTGCACCCGCGACTCCGTAGCCGTCAGCAACACACCCATGTTGGATGGGGGCTGGCAGCTTTCCGGGCTTCTGGTTCTCCGGATTTGGGCTTGTTGCGAAGGGCTGCACTGCTTCAGTTTATCTGAGGGCCAATCGCGCATTCTCTTGCCATCCAGGACGCTGCCTTTTACCGTGGCCCGTCAAGGATGAGAGTAGAGGTGTCGTTCACTCTCGCTCTCGGATCAGCGATAGCTGCGCTGGTACATACGAGTCAGGCGATCATGCCAACTCAGGCGGTCTTCGTCGAAGAAGGCCCACGCGCAGCCAAGTCCTACCGCGCAGAGGGATAAAGCCAGGGCTGGAATGCGGCGGCGCATGGCTTTGCGGGTGGGATTTTCGTCGTTGAAGGTGCAGAACGCGATCTTGGCGTAGCGCATGCCCGGGGTAGCTTCGGAGTAGGTGAAGAACAGCAACTGATAGAGCAGCGAGAAAGCGGCAAAAACCAGGCTCGCACCGGCCAGAGCAGGCTTGCCGGTGGGGGGATGCGTGGTGCAGGCCACAAAGACTGCGACGAATACGAGAAAGCCCGTCATGATGAGCGCCATATCCACGATGGCAGCCATAACGCGGTCTTCAATGGGCGCGGTCTGGAATGGCAGATCGAAATGGGTTCGGTGCTGACCGTTGTGGTTCACGTGGGGGTCGGTGGGCCGTGCCGGCTGTGCATCAAGCCGGATGGACGACCACTCGGTGCTGACCGCTTCAACCGCTGCTTCGCTCGAGATCGATTCGGTTTCCACTTCGAAGATGCGCAATTGCGAACGCTCCGGGTCGGCCGAAGCATCTTCGCGCAGGGGGCCCTCGGCGAACCGAGGCCTGGCCTTGCGCGCAGCGATCAGCTCCCGGGGAAACTCGATCAGATTCGCAGCTAGAGGCTGCGGAGGCGTGATCATGGCGGATTCAAAAGGGTCCACGATCGGGCGCAAAGAATCCTGGTGGCGCGGTGCGGACCAAGCCTCGGCGGGCGCATGGCCATAGGCAATGCCGGGACGCGCGGTGGCCCTGGGCTGTTCGTAGACGATCTCTTCTTCTGCGCTGGCTTCAACGGCCGCACTGGAGGACGCCGTCTCGGCTGGCGCCTGCTCCGACATCTCTAACCCAACAAGAATGGCCTGGGCCGCAGCCTGGGCGAGTTGTGCCGCTTTGACGGCGGCTTCCGCAGCTTCGGCAGCCGCCCTGGCTTCGGCGGCGATCATTTCGCTGTAAGTGGGAGCCTTGGCGTAGCGTGCAGCCACGCGAGCTGCCACCGTTGTGGGAGCGAGTTCCTGCTCGGGCTGTTCGTTCTCGTCTCCGAGCGGCAGGCGGGGATGATTGTCGGTCTTGCGTGTATGGCGGGTGCGGTGTGCAGCGAGCCGCTCATTCACCTCCTGCTTCCACGACGGCACGGCCTCGGCAGAGGAATCCACTTGCAGGTGTTGCGATGATGAACTCACGACAATCCTCGTTTCTCTGGCTTACAGCAGAGCCGCGAGAAATCGCAACCATCCACGATTGCCGGGCGTCTCTACTTTGTCTCTGTTGCTGATCGCTGGGAGGGGAACGGAGGTAGCGGGCACACGCAACTTTCGGCCATGGGCAACTCTCCAGGGTGGGCGAGAGAACGGGTTGTCAAGCCAGAGCCGCGGCGCTCTCACCGGTCAGGGCTTTGTTATGCTGAGAGTGCCCTGCACATAATGAAAACCCGCTTTGTTTTGTGTATCACGGTGCTGTTCGTGTGTCATCCGCAGCTTTGGTCGCAGGCGTTGACAATGCAGCTTCCCCAGAGGTCAGGGGAGGCCGCGAACGCGCCCCGCGCAGCCGCGCCGCAGGGCATCTCGGCCCTGCCCGACGAGCCGAGTCTCGCGACCGATCTTCCCATTGCCGGTCGCTGTGCCCGAATCCGCGAACGGCGAGCCGATTCAACTCTCGTCCCGAACGACAGTCGAAGCAAGGCGACGTGTACACCCTGAGCGGCGAAGTGCAAGATCCGCTATCAGGATTACATCGTGCGCGCCGATCGCGCGACGTACAACAACGCAACCAGCATGGTAGAAGCGACCGGACACCTCGAGCTCGACGGTGGCCCCGATGACGAACACGTGACCGCCGACCACGGCTCCATCGATTTGGATAATCAGACCGGCCACTTCTATCAGGTAGTCGGTACCATCGGTCTGCGCGAAGTCCCTCATTCACGAGTTTTGTACGCCACCCCAAATCCCTTTCTCTTTACCGGGCGCGAGGTTTTCAAAGACGGTCCGCAAAAATACCGGGTGATCGGCGGCTCCATGACCTCATGCCGTTTGCCAAAACCAGATTGGCGGCTGCTCTCATCGCAGATCACGGTGGACAACGGCAAGGCAACCGCGCACAACACCTTGTTCACCCTGCTGCGAATGCCTGTCTTCTATCTTCCCTACGTCACGCATCCGGTGAACTCGGAAGGCCGCCAGAGTGGAGTATTGATTCCGACCTTTGCCACCTCCTCCACCAAGGGCACGATTCTTGGCGAAGAATTTTACTGGGCGATCAATCGCAGCACCGACCTCACGCTGGGGACGGAGTACTACTCCAAGCGCGGATTCGCACCCCGGGGGCACTTTCGCTCGGTGGGTCGCGGGACAGAACTTCCTCGATGCGCGGTTTCATAGTCTGCTGGACCGGGCGCCGGCTGCTACCAACCAAGGCGGCCTCGACCTCATCGTTGATGGGCGCTATGACTTCAGCCCGCATACACGCGCGGTTGTCGACCTGGAATACCTCAGCTCGTACCTGTACCGGCAGGCGTTCGAAGAGAACTTCGCGATTGCCATCAGCTCCGAAGTAAAATCGCAGGCGTTTCTGACTCGCTCCTACCGAGGCGTTTCAGAGAACATCCGCTTCGACCGCTACCAGAGCTTCGAGAGCCAGCTGCCCCCGGTCGAGGTGCGTATTCTTCACACGCCGACACTGAGCGTGGAGGCCACCGATCACATGCTTCCGCGTTCGAGGCTCATGTGGGGATTTGAGGCAGCGGCGGGCGGTCTCTCCCGTTCCGAGCCGGGACTGCAAACCTCTCCGCTGGTGGCGCGAACGGATCTGTATCCCCGCCTGGTGCTGCCGCTTTCCCTGGGCGGGTGGAACTTTCGGCCGGAAGTTGCCATTCGCGATACCTTCTACTCGAAATCGGAGAATCTTCAAGCCGGCGTTCCCACGCAGCGGGACTCGAGCCTTAACCGCAAGTCATTCGAGGGCGGATTCGAGCTGCATCCGCCGGTGCTGGAGCGAGACTTCAGAGCTCCCTGGCTGACTCGGCTGGTGGGCGGCGAGCTGCGACACACGGTGGAAGCAGACGCGAACTACCGCTTCGTGAGAGGCATTCACAACTTCCGCTCCGTGCTGCGGTTCGACGATACCGACATTGTGAGCGACACGAACGAGGTGGAATATTCGCTGACGCAGCGACTCTTCCTGCGGCACCTGCAGCGCCACCCCTGCAAAGAGGGAGAGATGCCGACGGCCGAGGGCACCTGCGGAGGAGGCACGAGCAACTGGCTCTCGTGGCAAGTCGCGCAAAAGTATTTCTTTGACCCGCGATTTGGACACGCCGTGGTTCCGGGCACGCGCAATGTTCTGGCGACTACGCTTGACCTTACCGGCGTCGCCTTCCTGATCAATCCGCGGTACACCTCTCCGGTGATCTCCCGGCTTCGGCTGCGCAGCACTTCGGCAACCGACCTGGAGTGGGACCTGGACTACGACACCAAGTTGGGGCGGGTAACGGCCAGCAACATCTTTGCTACCTACCGCCGAGACGATTACTCCTTCGCGGTGAGTCATGCACGGCTCAATGCCCCGGAAGGAACCGTGTCGCCGACCTCTGCCTCCAATCTTGCGGCCGCGACGTCCAACTACAATCAGCTGCGCTTCCTGGTGGCGTATGGGAATACCGGCCGCTCGGGATTCAGCGCGGGCGCTAATGCGGGTTACGACCTGGGCTTCAATGCGCTTCAGTTTGGCGGCATTCAGACCTCGTACAACTGGAATTGCTGCGGGGTCAGCATCGAGTACCGCCGGTTTGCGCTCGGCTCGGCGCGGAATGAGAACCAGTATCTTTACAACTTCACGCTGGCCGGCATCGGGACGGCGGGGAACCTGCGACGGGCTGCAAGAATCTTTTAGCCAGTCGAAGTGGCTCGAATTAGCCATCCTGCGGCCCCGGGCCAGGGTGCGATAATCAAAGAGTCAGCTCCGAAAGGTGGTTCGTTTGTACCGTACGAGAACACTTGCTTGCTGTCTGCTGGTCGCGTTGGCTGCTGGCTGCAGAGCGCAAACCAGCCCGGACAATGCACAGATCAACCGCCGGATCGAGGTCCTGGTGCGTTCGCAGTTCCAGGTGCCGCCCGACATCACGGTGACGATTGGGACACGGACCAAGAGCGACACGCCGGGGTATGACAGCGTGCCGATCACGTTTTCCAGTCCGAACAAGCCGGGGGCGAAAGAAAGCACCGTGAATTTCCTGTTGTCGCAGGACGGAAACACGCTGGCCCGATTTGAAAAATACGACCTGACGAAGAATCCTGCGGATTCGGTAACGACTGCCAACCGGCCGGTGCGCGGCAATGAGACGGCTAAGGTAACCATCGTCAACTTCGACGACCTGGAGTGCCCGTATTGCGGGCGGATGCATCAGGAGCTGTTTCCCACGACGCTTGAGCATTACAAAGGCCTGGTGAAGATTGTCTATAAGGATGATCCGCTGGTCGAGCTGCATCCATGGGCCCTGCATGCCGCGGTAGACGCGAATTGCCTGGCGGACCAGAGTCCGGCCTCCTACTGGACATATGTGGATTACCTGCATGCTCACGGGGACGAGGTGAGCGGTCCGGACCGGGACCCCGTGAAGGCTGGCAAGACGCTGGATCGGTTGGCCGTGGAACAGGGTAGCCGCGACAAACTGAACGAGTCGAAGCTGCAAGCCTGCGTGGACAAGCAGGACGAGAGCGTCGTAAAGGCATCGATGAAAGAAGCGGCTGGACTCGAATATCGATGGAACCCCAACGCTGTTTATCAACGGGGAGCGCATCACCGGAGCCATGCCGACGCAGCAGTTGTGGTACGTGATCGATCGCGCCCTGATGGCAGCTGGAATTCAGCCGCCCGCAGGTGCGCCGGCGAGCACCAAGCCCGCGGGCAACGACTAGGGAGACTGCTCGGTCGAGGCCGAGGTAGAAAATCACGCGAGGGCAGAAGCCTTGAGCCCCGCTCAAGAGAAATACATTTTCCCGGCGCTCATCGCCAAGGGAAAGATTCATCTGCCGCCCGGTATTTCTTTTCAGAGGCTGACGCGCCAAGTATTCTGAAAGGACAGGCTTGGTCCGCCAAGCCTGCCGAGAGCCGGCTCGCCTGCAAATGCATTGCAGTTGTCCACCTCTCAAGGAGAGATTCTGTTGCAATCGGAACCGCACGTCGCACGCTTGCCTGAGTGGAACGCCCTGAAAACCCTCAACTCATCTTCCCGGCTGATGGCGGTGGTCGGTCTCGCGCTGCTGTGCGGGGTCATCTCCACTGGATGCAAGCGAGCGCATGGCCCCGATGTAGTGGCCACGGTGAACGGCAAAGAGATTCAGCGCGCCGAGATGGAGAAGTATTACCGCAGCCAGTTGGGTGAGTCGCACCAGCAGCCTTCGAAGGAAGAGTCGGACATTCTGCGCCTGAGCATTCTGCGGCAGCTCATCGATGACGAGATCCTGCAGCAGCGTGCGGCCAAGCTGAACCTGGTGGCCTCCGACGCGGATGTGGATGCCAAGATCAGCGAACAGAAGGCTCCATTTACGCAGGAGGAGTTTGACCGGCGGCTGCAGCAGATGAACCTCACGATGGAGGATCTGCGGCGAAATGTCCGCCGTTCTCTTACGACTGAGAAGCTGTTGAATCGTGAGATCAACTCCAAGATCAATGTGACGGACTCGGACATCACGAACTACTTCAACGCGCACAAGGCCGACTTCAACATCGTGGAGCCGCAGTATCACCTGGCGCAGATTGTGGTTACGCCGACACCGGCGCCGCAGGTAGGCAATCTGCAGAACAGCAAAGCCACCAACGATGCGGACGCCAAGAAGAAGATCGAGATGCTGCATGCGCGGCTGGTGAGCGGCGACGATTTTGGGATGCTGGCGGCGCAACTTCTCTGAGAACCCCTCCACCTCGGCGAATGGCGGCGACATGGGCATGATTCCGGAGTCGCAGATGCGCTCGATTCCGCCGGCGCTCTATTCGGCCATCACGAGACTCAATCCTGGACAGACGACCGACGTGCTGCCCTCGATGGACCCTGCGACCAAGCGGATCACCAATTACGCGATCTACAAACTTATCTCGAAAGATGCAGCGGGCCAGCGCGAGCTCAATGACCCGCGCGTACAGCAGACGATTCGTCAAAGCCTGCGCGACGGCCGCGCGCAGTTATTGAAGAACGCCTATTACGACATGCTGCGCGATCAGTCGCATATCGAAAACTACTTCGCCGAAGAGATCTTCAAGAACGCGCAGTAGCGAGGCTTGAGCATGAAGCGATACGGGATTCTCGGCTTTGGTCACCACGCGGCAAAGCGAATGGTTCCGGGCTTTCCGGGCGCCAGGAAGTCGCGGCTTGCGGGCCTATGGCGGCGTGATCAGAGCAAGGCAGAGGTCAACGCACGCGAGCTTGGCGTCGCCGTGTTCCCTACCGCGGAGGCCTTGTGTGCTTCGCCTGAAATCGATGCGGTGTTCATTGCCTCTCCGGACGCTCTGCATCTGCAGGATGGACTGCTCGCTTTGAAACACGGCAAGCCGGTGCTATGCGAGAAGCCGCTTGGCGATGAGCGTGGCCGAGGTGGAGCAACTCATTGCCGCGACACGGCAAGCCGGCGTGCCGTTTGGAGTAGCGCAGAACATGCGGTACGAAGCCAGCGGGCAGTTGATTCGCGAATGGATCGGCGAAGGCCGAATCGGCAAGCCGTTGCTGGCGCACTCTCAATTCTGCTACTCGGCAGAGAGGTAGTCCGCGCGAATGGATCTACGATCCGACGCTGGCTCTCGGCGGACCGATCGGCGACGTGGGCATCCATTGCATCGACGCACTGCGGTTTGTACTTTCTTCCGACGTGGCTTCAGTAGTCACGCTTGCGCATCAAGGATGCGAACTCGGGCGCAGTGGAGAGCCACGGCGTGTTTGCTCGCGGAATTTCAATCGGGAGCGCTCGGGCAGTGTGAGCGTGACGACACGGGGAGCCTACCGGTCTCTGCTGGAGGTCACGGGCGAGAATGGAGTGCGTGCGCTGCGAAGACGCTCTTACCGTAGATCACCCGGTGACGGTCGAACTGCTGCAAAGCGGGCAAGTCGTGGAGGCGGTACGTGTCTCGAATGCAGACTGCTACAGCCGCATGTTGGACAGCTTTACCGCAGCGATCGAAGGACACGGGCAGTACCTTGCCACTCTCGAGGATGGCCTGCACAACCAGCACATTCTTGATGCCGCGTATCGAAGCTGGCGCACTGGGACGCGGCAGTTGATTCCTCCCGCTCGATCCCGAGGATAGCTCCTACTCGATGATGATGAGCACCTGACCTACGCTCACCGTTTCACCAGGAACGACGCGGATCTCTGTCACGGTGCCTGCCTTGGGAGTCTTCAGCTCATTCTGCATCTTCATGGCTTCGATCACGATGACGGGCTGATTGGCCTCGACGCATCGCCGCGTTCGCAAAGGCATCCGCACCACACGGCCGGGCATTGGTGCCTTGATGGCCTTGGGTCCGGCCGCATCGCCTGCATGGCTGCGCCTTGATGTGAGCGAACGCGGATCATAGACCTGGTACGGAATCGCCGACCCTCGACGTGAACCGCGGTCTCTCAGCGCGAACTGTCGAGAACGCACCGATAGGCGCGGCCCTCGATGAGTAGTGAGAACACTCCCGGCCTGCAGCTGTTCCGCCTGCACCTCGATCGGTTTCCCCGTCGAGTTTGGCTTTGTAAAGACCCGGCAGTTCCGTTGGAGCTCAACTCCAGTTGGCGAAGCCGTCCGTTCAGTTCCACCAGCAGGATCATGGCCGAAGGGCCTCGCGCCTGGCGAGCGGCTTTCCACCGGCTGACCTCCGGCTACGCCGTTGCTGCGGGCGCGGCTTGTGACTCCGCCTTCAAGGCCTCGCCCAGACCCGCGGCGATGGCAGCCACGTCTTCTGCGCGCGTGAACTTGTTCCGGCGGATCGATGGCGGCTTCTGGGGTGGCGAGCAGGCGGTCGAGGTAGCCGGTGTCGATCTCGGCCGAGCGAAATTCGGGATCGCGCGAGAATCCGGCGAAAGAGGGAGATGTTGGTGCGGATGCCGCCGATGACGTACTCATCGAGTGCGCGCTGCATGCGGGCAATGGCAGCTTCGCGGGTGGGAGCATAGGCGACCAGTTTCGACAGCATCGGATCATAGTCGAGGGGCACGGTCCAGCCCTCGTAGATGCCGCTGTCTTCGCGAATGCCGGGCCCGGCAGGCTGCAGCAGGCGTGTGATGCGCCCGGGCGACGGGAAAAATCCATTGGCAGGATCTTCCGCATAGATGCGGCACTCGATGGCATGGCCGCGCAGGTGCACGTCCTGCTGCGAGAAAGGCAGCGGCTCGCCCTGCGCGACGTGAATCTGGAGATGGACCAGATCCAGACCAGTGACCAACTCAGTGACCGGATGCTCCACCTGAAGGCGTGTGTTCATTTCCAGGAAGTAGAAGTTACGTTCCTCGTCGACCAGAAATTCGACCGTCCCCGCGTTGGCGTAGCTGGACGCCTTGAGCCAGGCGCACCGCGGCTTCGCCCATTCTGCGGACGCAGAGTTCCTCGTCGACAATTGGCGGAAGGCGCCTCTTCGATCACCTTTTGATGGCGGCGCTGGACGGAACATTCGCGCTCGCCCAGATAGACGCAATGGCCATGTTCGTCGCCGAAGATCTGAATCTCAATGTGGCGCGGGCGTTCGACCAGCTTCTCAAGATACACCTCGCTGGATCCGAAGGCGCCTTCCGCTTCGCTGCGTGCCGCATCGTAGGCGCTGTTCATTTCGGCCGGCGAGAAGACCGGCACGCATTCCCTTGCCACCGCCGCCGGCAGCAGCCTTGAGCATGACGGGATACCGAATCTGGGCAGCTACATGGAGCGCTTCGGACAAGTCATTGAGGCCGGTAATGGAGCCCGGAACGCAGGGGGAGATCGGCGAGATTCGCGGCTTCGCGTGCGCTGGTCTTCGATCCCAGCACTCGCATCGCATGCGAGGAGGGCCCGATGAATTTGAATTCCCTCTTCTTCGCAGCTTTGCGCGAAGCCGGCATTCTCCGACAGAAAGCCGTAACCGGGATGAATGGCGTCGGCGCCGCTGCGATGCGCTATCTCGAAGCAGGAGATCGCCCCGCAGATACGAGTCGCGCGCCGGCGCCGGCCCAAGGCGATACGCTTCCTCCGCCTCGAGCACGTGGGGCGCGGCCCGGTCCGCGTCGGAGTAGACCGAGACCGTGGCAATGCCGAGCTCCGCGCATCCGCGCTGGATGCGCAGCGCAATCTCGCCTCGGTTCGCAATCAGGACTTTGTGTATCTTCGGCACGGCAATCAGAAGTATCGCAGAAGGGATAGCCGCACGCGAGTGGAGAGGCGCTGAATGCGCTCGGCGTGTCCCATTGCGATTGCTGGACAAAGCAAAAGGCCCCCGAGATTCGGAGGCCTCCGCTGTGGTTACAAGATTAGCTTTACTTGGTGTTGCCGTTGGAGTCCATCACGATTCCACCCGGCGTCGCATTCTTCTTCTCTTCATTCGCCTTGCGGGTTCCCATGGTTTTTTCGCGCCACTGATCTGCCTGCGCAAGGTCGGCTTTGCGAGCTGCATCGTTGCCGCACTCGAGGTCAGCCTTGCGTCGGATACATCAGGTTGATGTACGCCATGGCATCGTCGTACGACGGACGAATCTGGACCGCCTTCTGCAGGTAGTCCATGCCTTCCGTTACCAAGGGCGTATTCTCGTCGACCAGCTTCTGACAGACGGCTTTGGGAGCCTTGGGATTGCCATCGCCTGCATCCTGCATGCCGACCGCAGAGAGTTCCTTCACAGCGTTCTTCCGTGCGAGCGTCCAATCGATGACGCCCACGGTGTAGGCTGCTTCAGGATCATTGGGGTCGACGGAAAGCACCTTCTTCTGCCATTCCTTGGCCAGATCGTACTTGCCCGTATTGAGATAGAGGCTGGCGATACCCTTCAGGCTGCTGACGTCATCGGGCTTTTCGGCCAGGACCTGCTGAAAGCCGGAAATCGCCAGTTGCGCGTTCTTGAGATTTTCAGGAGTCTGGAGATCGGGAACCACCTGCTGCGCATACGCCGTTGCGAGATACAAACGCGCCATGGGCAACTTCGGATCCAGATTCACAGCCTCTTGAAAATGGTTGATGGCATCTTCGTAGCGCTGACTCTTGTAGGCTTGGACACCCTTGTTCAAGTGGTCGCGGGCCGCGAGGCGACGGCACCCGGTTGGAAGAGCCAGCAGTATAAGCATTGCGGCTGCAAGCACCGGCAAACGTGCAATTCGATTCATTCTGCTCTTTATCTCCTTCGATCGCCAGCTTGCGCCCAGCCCAACTTGATGCCCTGCCGGCAGGAAAGCAATTCACTCTGCGCAGTGATTGTAAATTCGTTTCTGCCCTGTAACAACGCCCCAAGATTACCAGAATTACATTTGCCGCACGATCGCCAAGCCGCTCCCCGTCGCCGGGCCGCGGGGTCTGCTTACTGTCCTTCCGCAATCTTCGGCGTGATCAACCCTATATGGTCTACACCCGCAGCATGCCCAATGTCGATGACATCGGCCACATCCGCGAAATTCAGATCGTCATCGCCCTTCACGAACATCACGCGCTCGGCCCGGGTTGCGTAGATTGCGGTCAGCCGGGTAAGAGGTCGCCTTTGGCAACATCATCCTGGTTGATCTTATAGCCCGGAACGCCACCGCCTGGCCGGTGGGTCACCTGCACCACGATGGTCCGGTCATTGGTATTGTCCTGATTTGGATTCTTCGGAGGCTGCGGTACCAGCGCGTCGAGACCCTTCGGGGTCACGGGCACGATCACCATGAAGATGATGAGCAGCACCAGCAGCACGTCGATCATCGGGGTGACATTGATGTCCGAGTTAAGACTTCCAGGTCCCCCACCGCTTGACATTGCCATAAGTCAATTCCTCATTCTTATAAACTTGTTCGATCTGTCAGCGATCTGGTGGTGCATCGCACGTTGGCAGTGGCTCTTACACCTGCGGCCTGGAACTGTCTTCCGCGGCCCACAGGCTCAGCGCCCGAGCCAACGCTTACTGGCCAGCCTTCGCAGGCGGACCCGGCACCTTGTTCTGCCGTTGTTCCGTCAATAGACCGACTTCGCTGATGCCGGTTGAGCGCACATTGTCGATGGCCTCAGTGACGGTGCCGTACTTAGCGCGCGCATCGGCGCGGAGAAAGATCGGCTTCTCCTTATCCTTGTCACCCATCTTGTCGCGAACCTTGGCAGCCAGGTCGTTCATCGAGACCTGATCCTGACCCAGAAACACGCGGCTGTCGCGCGTCACGGCGATGACGATGGCATCTTCCTTGTCGGCATCCGGCATGGCCGTAGGATTCTCTGTCTGCGCCAGGTCCACGTTGACCTTGTTCTGCAACATGGGCGTGATGACCATGAAGATGATCAGCAACACCAGCATCACGTCCACCATGGGCGTGACGTTGATATTGGAGTTGACCTTCTTGCCTTCGTCTCTCTTTACAATTCCCATTCCAGTGCTCCGATTGACCAACGATGAGCGCTTCGGTTGACCACCAGCCTGACCTCGGGCCAGCGCGGGACGGCCGTTCAGACCGTCCCGCCGCCTTCGGAGGATTCCCGCTCGTGGGTACTTCCGCTCAGACCAAAGCCGCGGTTAGCGGCGGATGCGCTCTGCTTGATGAAGTAGTCGACCAATTCGCTTGAAGAGTTGTCCATCTCCACGTCGAAGGCTTCGACCTTGTTGGTGAAATAGTTGAAGGTCATAACGGCCGGGATCGCGACCAGCAGACCGAAGGCGGTGGTGACCAGCGCTTCAGAGATACCGCCGGCGACTGCGCCGATACCTGAGGTCTTCTGAGTAGCGATCTGTTGGAAGGCGTTCAAGATACCGACGACCGTTCCGAACAGTCCGATAAACGGGGCGGTGGAACCGATGGTAGCCAGTCCGCCCAGACCGCGCTTCAGCTTGGCATGAACGATGGCTTCCGACCGCTCGAGCGCGCGCTTGCTGGCTTCGATCTGCTCGGGGGTTACGGCGCCGCCGCTGCCATAGTTGCGGAACTCCTGCAGGCCGGCGGTTACGACTTCCGCAAGGTGCGACTTCTTGTTGCGGTCGGCGACCTTGATGGCTTCGTCCAGCTTGCCTTCCTTCAGGGCACCGGCAACGCGGGGAGCGAATTCGCGCGACTGCTTACGGGCTGCGCTGAAGTAAAGTGCGCGATCGATGATCACAGCCAGCGACCAGATGGACATGATGAAGAGAATGACGACCACGCCCTTGGCCAGGTTGCCCATGTTGTGCCAGAGATCGAGGGGGCTGAAACCAACCTGCTGTTCCTGAAAGAACATGCCGAGAGCTGTTGCCGAGTGCGCTGTGAGGTGCGTGAGATGAGCGAGAATCACTTGGATCTTTCCTCCTAAGGAGTAACTGCTTGAAAGGTGCAACTCAAAATTCAGAGTGAACAGCCTCTCCGAAGAAAAAGCCGGAGAGGCCAGGACAGGCATCAACCGCCGAGGCTGAAGACCACGTTGACCTGTGTCTCTACTTCGACGGGGTCACCGTTCAGAAGGTAGGGCTTGTAGCGCCAGGACCTCACCGCGTCGAGCGCCGACTGCTGCAACATCGCGGGGCCGCTGACAACGCGCAGATTCTCGATTGTGCCGGTCTTGGAGATCGTAGCCTGCAACACCACCGTTCCTTGGATGCGGGCTGCTTTCGCAATGGCCGGATATTGAGGCGTTGTTTTTACCAGCACATTTCCCTGCATAACGCCGGAGGAAACGTTGACCTTCTTGGGCGGCGCCGCCTTCACGGTCGGTGCAGGTGCGGAGCCGATACCGCCGAGGATGCCGCCCATGACGCCACCAGCGCTGCCGCCGATGCCTTCCATGCCGGCGATTCCAGGGCCAGCCGCGGGTGGTGCGGACGACTCAGAGATCTGCTTAATCTGTTTGGGGATCTTGCTGGGAGCGGTGAGCTGATTGTTCAGCATCTCGGACTGGATCTTGACCACCTTGATCGGAGCTGCGGGCGGCGGTGGCGGTGGAGGGGGTGGCGGCGGTGGAGGCGCGACGAGCAGTGTAGCCATCATCGCTTTCGGCAGTGCTTCCGGCCAGATCAGCGGATACAAGATCAGGGCGATAAGAACTGAACCGTTCACGATCAGACCGACGATGGTGTAGTACTTGCTCTTGGTCTTGATCCTGCCGCCGGATTCCATCAGGCTGTCTTCAAACATGGCCTACCTCGGACGAGCTATCGTTAGTATTCCTATATAGACACCGCGCAGCTCTGTTTTGCTCCCGCCTCCTGAAATTCTGCACGGCGTTGCGGAAAAAGGATTCTACATCACACTTATAGGAAGTCGCCAACTCCAGCCATGTTTCGCGGATTGCGCCGATTTCGAGTTACGCCTTGGCCCGCTTCGCTGCCGGCAGCACAGCCGACTTTCCACGTTCGGCTCGCCAGTTCTGGTAGGCCACCAACATCGGCGCGGCTACCGCGATCGACGAGTATGTGCCAATTAGGATGCCGACGACCAGGGCGAAGGAGAACCCACGCAGCACTTCTCCGCCAAAAATGTACAGAGAAAGCACGGTTAGGAAGGTAAGTCCGGAGGTAAGTACGGTCCGGCTCAGCGTCTGGTTGATGCTGCGGTTCACGACGGTCGCCAGATCTTCGCGGCGCGACAGCCGCAGGTTCTCGCGGATGCGGTCGAAGACCACGATCGTGTCGTTCATCGAATAGCCGATCAGCGTGAGGATGGCGGCAATGACGTTGAGCGATATCTCGCGATTGCCCAAGCT
This sequence comes from uncultured Acidobacteriaceae bacterium, assembly GCA_963748555.1. Lineage (GTDB taxonomy): Bacteria > Acidobacteriota > Terriglobia > Terriglobales > Acidobacteriaceae > CAWKKW01. Next base: position 512,791 of record CAVVJK010000012.1, on the reverse strand, counting down.
GAAGGCGCCCACGGTGATCGAGCGTGTCGTGGAAGACAGCGACAACGGCGGCCACGCCGTAGATCAACTCGAAGCGGAACCACAGGTATACCAGCATGCCGAGCAGCGAGTAGAGCGTCGCCAGCAGGGCCTGCTTCTTCAACTGCGCTCCGACCTGCGGTCCGACGATCTCGACGTTACGGATGGAAAACCCGGAGAGATAGGCGCTCTGCTTCAGCTCGCCCACTACAGCCGGATCTGCCACGCTGCTCAGCTCATCGATGGAACTCAGGATGCCGCCGCGTTGCGTGTCGCGGTAGGCGAGGATGGCGCTTGCCTGTTGCGTGTAGCGCTGCTGGGCAGCATCTCCGCCGGCCAGGTGCAGTGGATCCTTCTGCGCCAGAAAGCTCGCCAGCCCTTCGCGGCCGGCGTTATCGAGGTCCAGTTTTCCGGCGTTGGCTGCGCTGGTTTGCGAGTAATGCGTATCCAAGGCTTGCACAATCGTAGCGCGGCCGACATCCAGCTGCGACTCGCTGGTCTCACGCTGCGGAAGACCGATGACCACTTCGTGGGCGGCAGCCGGTCCGAACGACTGGATGGTGGCGTCGTGAATGCCTGCGCGATCCACCGCCGAACGAATCCGGTTCACGTCGGGGGGCTGCTCAAACTTGACCCGCAGCTGAGTGCCACCGCGAAAATCCACGTCGAGCGGCAAGTGATGCCAGAAGAGAAGCGACAGAACGCCCGCCACACTGAAGATGAGAGAGAAGGCGAGGAAATACCATTTCTTCCCAAGCCAATCGATTTTTACGTCCCGAAACAGTTCCACGGAAGTTGCCTGCTCCTCAAGCCATATTCGGCTCAGAAATTTCTGAATCTGCGCCAGCCGGCGACGAGGGCAAGGTGCGGTATCAGGGGCACCTTGCTACTTCATCGACTGGTTCCAGCCATATCAACCGCGCCCGGACGACATCGTCCCGTAGGCGGTTCGCTCAACCTTAGATCGACAGCGCTTCGCCGCGCTGCTTGCGGTTCAAGTTCGCCTCGAAGATCACGCGAGAGACAAAGACCGCGGTGAACAGGTTGGCGAGCAGACCGAAGGTCAGGGTCACGGCAAAGCCGCGCACCGGCCCGGTCCCGAAGATAAACAGGATCGCCGCGGACACAATGGTGGTGACGTGTGTATCCACGATTGTGGTCCACGCGTGAGCGAAGCCCTGGTCTACCGCGGCAGACGGCGACTTGCCCGCATGCAGCTCTTCACGGATGCGCTCAAAGATCAGCACGTTGGAATCGACGCCCATACCGATGGTGAGGATCACGCCCGCGATTCCAGGCAGCGTCAACGTCGATCCGGTAAAGCCCATGAATCCCAGCAGGATGACCAGGTTGAGAAACAGAGCGAGATCCGCGTTGATGCCCGCGCCGCGATAGTAGACCAGCATGAACACCATCACCGCGATCATGCCGACGGTCGGAGGCCAACACGCCCTGGCGGATCGAGTCCGCGCCGAGCGAGGGTCCGATGGTGCTTTCCTGCAGGTAGTGGATCGAGGCCGGCAGCGCGCCGGTGCGCAGGAGCATGGACAGATCCTTGGCCTGCTGCTCGCCCATGGCGCCGCCGGAGATGGTGCCCTCATCGCGAATCTGGCCCTTGATGTTCGCGACTTCCTGAACTTGTTGTTCAGAGACCACCGCGAGACTCTTGCCGATGTTCGCACCGGTAAATTCGGCGAAATGGTCGCCAGCCGCGCGGGTGAGATAGAAGACGACCTGCGGCTCATTGGTATTGGGATTGGTGTTGGTCTGCGCGTCGCGGATATCGGTGCCTGCGACTTCAGGAACCTTCTTCAATTCGTAGACCTGGTCGGGGCTGTTGGTTCCCGCGGTGCCGGCCATCTCGTGCACCAGCACGGCGTCATACGGTACGGAGCCGCCGAGGGCCTGAGTAGCCGCTTCGTCGGTGGGGTAGGGTCCGCCCAGCACCTGGTGAATCTCCAGGCGCGCGGTCGACTGAATAATCTCGTGCACCCGGGCGAGGTCATCGACGCCGGGAAGCTCGACCAGGATCTGATTGTTGCCGAGGTTGTATTCCTGGATGACCGGCTCGCTCACACCCAGCGTGTCGATGCGGGTGCGGATCGTATCGATCGAATGCTCCAGAGCCGAGGTCTCCATCTGCTGCACGACCGAGGGCTTCAGCGTGAGGGTCCAGGTATTATTCGCGCCCGACTTCACGTCGTATTGCGTTGAATACTTATTGTTCAACAAGGTGCGAATGTCGCCGGCGCGATCGGGAGGAGTCCCCGCGATCTGAATCGTATCCGGGTGCTGCGGATCCGGCAGAACGCTGGTGGCCGCCACATTGTTCGACTGCAGGTCTGTCTGGATGCGCGCCGCATCGTTATCGGTGGCAGCGCTCACGGCTTCCTGGACCTGCACCTGCAAGACAAGGTGGGTGCCGCCGCGGAGATCGAGCCCGAGGTGAATCTTCTGCGTCAGTGCGTCTTTCCATGCCTTGGGTGAAATGCCCTTCGGGATGCCGAAGATGCCAAAGATGAAGACGACGAGGACTGCGAGGATCAGGATAGTTTTTGTAGTTAGATTCTTACGCATGGCATTCGCAATCAGGATGGGCGGCCAGTGGTTCGGATGGATGAGCCTGGCAGGACATCATTATTTAGTTTCCTCGGGAGTAGTTACTGCGGAGATGGCGCTCTTCACGACTTCGATCTTCAAGTTATCAGGGGGAACGCGCAGCTGAACGGCGTCGTCCCGCAGCGCAATGATGGTGCCGCGAATGCCGCCGGTGGTCGTGACCTTGTCGCCCGGCTTGATGTTGTTGAGCATCTCCTGCCAGAGCTTCTGCTTCTTCTGGTTCGGCCGGATCAGCAACATATAAAAAACACCAATGATGAGCACAAAAGGCAGAAACTGAGCCACGCCCGGGGAGATGGCCGGCAAGAGCAACATAGAGACAAACGTCAAAACGCGATCCTTTCGTCAAGAGATCTCTCCGGCACACGCGCACCGGCGCTCTCCAGACGTTTCATGGATTTGTACAGCGGAAGGCCCCGGCTCATCCGCTCAACTCCTTTGATTAGAAGGATATCTGCGGGGTAAGAGGGCTGGAAGGAGGGCGCTCGCCCAACTACCTGCTGCTTCCTTGCGACAGCAACCTTTCAGGCTTCGCCCGCCGCGCCTGCGATTTCGCGCGCGCGTACACGGGTCAGCAGTTCCGGAAGGGTGCCTAGCTCAATAGCATCGCGTACCGACCGCATGGTGTCAAGGTAGAACGCCAGGTTGTGAAGCGTATTGAGCACCGACGCGAGCGGCTCCTGGGCAGCAAACAGGTGCCGCAGATACGCCCGGCTGTAGCGCTGGCAGACGCGGCAAAGGCAATGCGGATCGAGCGGACCCGGATCTTCCGCAAACTTGCGGTTTTTGATATTGAGCCGGCCCTCCGAAGTAAAGATGAGGCCGTGCCGTGCCGCCCGCGTCGGCAAAACGCAATCCATCATGTCCACGCCCATGGCGGCGTACTCCACGATCTCGTCGGGATAGCCGACGCCCATAACGTAGCGAGGCTTGTCCGCAGGGAGGTAAGGGAGAGTAGCCTCGATAATCTCGCGCGTCAGGGTGCGGGGCTCGCCGACGCTGAGGCCGCCGATGGCGTAACCGGGAAAATCCATTTCGACCAGGCGCTCGGCGGACTCGCGGCGAAGGTCAGGAAACATGCCGCCCTGCACGATTCCGAAGAGGTTGGGCGTCTCGCCCGGCATTGGTACGAGGCCCTGAGAAGCCTCTGGTAGAGTCGTCGCCGGCTGTCTGGCTGATCGGACCACGGCACTTCGTGCGCATGCGCTTCGAAGTAGTCCTTACTGCGGCGGGCCCAGCGGAGCGTGAGGTCGAGGGACGATTGCGCGCGAGAGCGGTCGGCCGGGTATTCGGTGCATTCATCGAAGGCCATGGCGATGTCTGCGCCCAACGCGATCTGCACGTCCATGGAATGTTCCGGCGAGAAGAAGTGCGAGGAGCCGTCGATGTGCGAGCGAAACTTGACGCCCTCTTCGCTCACCTTGCGAAGTTCGTTGAGGCTGAAGACCTGGAATCCGCCTGAGTCAGTAAGCAGCGCGCGTGGCCAACTCATGAAGCGGTGCAGCCCGCCCATGCGCCGGATGAGTTCATGACCGGGACGCAGGTAGAGGTGGTACGTGTTGCCGAGGATGATGCGCGCGTCCAGCTCTTCGAGCAAGTGTTGCGGAAGCGCTTTGACCGAGGCGACCGTGCCCACGGGCATAAAGGCCGGCGTTTCCACTGCCGCATGAGGCAGCGTGATGGTTGCACGACGCGCACCACTGTCGCTCACCTGGTGAATGTCAAAGCGTAGAGACACTTCGTCGATTGTATCGTCTGAGGGTGGAGGCTACGGCTGGTTCGCCCAGGTGAATGGCCGCGCGACGTTCGGAAGAGTCGTCGAAGAAGATTCGGCTTACATCCAGAGGAGCGAAGCAGCGAAGGCGAGCAGGCCCGCGCAGCCCTGCACGATTCCGATGTAGGGCCGTGTCGGGCGCAGTTGCAGCAACACGGCGCCCGAGGTGATGAGACCGAGCCCCAATCCAAAGAGGAAGGTCTGCGTTGCGCTGAAGGCATCCAGTCGAAAACTGGAGAGGCGCACGAATACGCTGAAACCCACGATTGCAATCGCAACGTTGAGCACTACGTGCGTTCGCGAGATGGGATCGGGAGCTTTACGCTTGCGCATCGGCGTGGCCTAATCGCCCAGACGGATACGAATGCCGGCGCGGCCGACCAGCGGCGTTCCCAAGGTGAGTGTCGGAGTTCTGCCGACTTCGATGGAGCGGTCGAAGAGGTTTTCTGCCGACGCAAAAAGGGTGACGTGGCGCCCGAGATCCCGGCTGCCGTAAGCATCGAGCCGGAAATAGCCATGCAGCAGGAATGAGTTATTCGAGTCGTCAAATTGGCGGCCGCTCACGCGGGCCTGCAGGTTCAGCGTGCCCCACGCGGGTCTTGCTGCTCGTATCTGGGCCAGTGGCCATGTTGCGCGCGACTTGCGGGATCCACTTGCCAACCAGCGCGGGGTTGGGCTGGAAGCGGATCACGGTTGCATCGGCAAACTGATATCCGCCGCTGACGCTGAGCCAGACGAGGGGATGGCTTTCTCCGTCGATCGCAATTCCGCGACTCTCGATCTGGCCGAGGTTTTCTCGCTTGTCGAGAATCTGCGTGGGCGTGACGTTGAGAGTTAGAGCGGTGATGGGTCGGTTGACCTGCGTCCAGAAATAGCTGACACGCAACACGGTCGAATGCTGAGAGAGAACGGCGCCGGCTTCCCAACCAGTAGCGCGCTCCGAGCGGAGCGCGGCATTGGGCAGCGTGGTCTCCTGACCAACCTGGCCGGTGCGATAGAGTTCGTTTTGCGTGGGCGCACGGTAGGCGCGATAGGCGGAAGCAGTAAGCGAAAACCTGTCGGTGAATCGGCGCGCGATGCCGATGCGCGGATCGAAGACAGTCTCAGAAAAATCAGCGAAAGCTGTTCTTGCAGGAAGGAGGCCCGTCCACTCCACCGCGTCGAAGTTGGAGAAGTGATCGACTCGTCCCGATCCGCTGAGGGTCCAGCGCAGCGGTGTCCAGAGTATCTCGCCATACACACCGGTCTGGCGCTGTCGCGCGGATACATCGAGCAAGCCGCTGGGCTTTCCACGCTGGAAGCTCGGCTCCACGTCGTTCGCGCGCACATCGTGCGTGTCGGCACCGATGAGCGCAAGCGCATTCGCGGCCAATGGCCGACTCCAATGTGCGGAGGCTCCCAACTCCTGGGCCGGCGTGCGCTCCAGGCGCGTGAGGCTTTCGGAGGCGCGGCCGGCGGCGATGGACGAGAAGCTCTGGCGATAATGCTCTTCGCTGCCGAAGAGGCGGAGAGCCAGGGAATCTCCGCGGGAGAACGGCAGGTCGGCCCCCGTGGAATAGCGCCAGAGACGCGTGCCGTTGGTTTGCAGCGGCGTGCCGTTGCTGCGGCTTTCGTTGAAACCATTGCCGCGGAGAAAGACGCGGCCCGAGGAGAGGAGGGAGCGATCCAATTCGAGCAATCCATTTTGCGAATGCACGTTGGACGGTATGTCGACGGAGCCTCGCTGCGACGGAGCCACCAGAATGTAACCGTCGGTGCGCAAAATGCCGCCGCTCGCCAGTGCGCTCCATGGGCCGTGTGTGCCGGTTGCCTGCGCAGTGTCGTCGGCCGTGTTTTCTGACCCGTAGCTGCTTAGCAGGGAGAACGAATTGCCAGTAGGACGGACAGGCAGCAGATTGACGACCCCGCCGATGGCGCTCGATCCATAGAGATCAGAAGCACCGCCGCGGACCACTTCTACGGAGCGGACACTCAGCTCGGGCAGTTCGTTCCAGTGAATCCATCCGCCGTAGGGATCGTTTAACGGAACGTCGTCACTGACCAGCAGAGTGCGGCTGGCGGCAGTGGAGCCCAAGCCGCGAAGGGACAGGCCTTGCGAGGTTGGGTTGGCCACCAGAGAACTGGAGCGGCGAAAAAGCTCGAGTCCCGGAACCAGGCGCAACTTGTTATCGAGTGAGGGCGAGGCTGCTTCCTGCAGCGTTTCCGTCGAGAGAACGCGCGTACTGGCAGGGCTTGCCGCTTGCGCGAGCGGTTCGCGATACGCGGTCACGACTACAGTTTCGCGAGTCACCTCGGGTCTAAGAACAATGGTCACGGTGCGGCCGGGTTCGAGCTTGGCGGTCGCGGAGGAGAAGCCCCTGGCTTGAATCTGAACTGCGAGCGGAAGAGAGGCTTGTTCCGTAACGGTGAACTGGCCGTTGGGTCCGGTGATGGCGAGGCTCGTCTTGCTCGGATCGAAGATATGCGCGCCGGAGACTGGCGCTCCTTCACTGTCAACGACCACTCCGCTATAGAGGGCGGCCTGCGCGGTGGAAGACTGTGCGCGTGCGGGTGCCGGCCCCAGGCCGGGGAGGCATACAGCCAGAGCGCAGATGAGAAGAGCCAGAGTTCGCTGAGCGCACATAGCAATACACCTGTAGACGTTGGTTGGATCAGGATCGGGTGAGCGAGAGGACGCTTGGGCGCACGCGTCGCACCGAGGCGATCTCATTCTCGTTGGAGTCGGGTAAGGCGGTGAGGAGTTGGCCCACGCTGCGGCTGAGCAGAGGGTGAACGACGCCCGCCGCGATCTCTGCGAGTGGCGCAAGAACGAATCTTCGCTCGGCTAACGCGGGGTGAGGAATGGCAAGGCCGGGCGAGTGGATCACTCGATCATCGAAGAGCAAGATATCGAGGTCGAGGGTGCGAGGTCCTTTGGGTGCAGTGAGGCTGCGATTGCGCCCAAACTCCTTTTCAATTTGTAACAGTTGCTGGAGGAGTTCTTCCGGCTCGAGGCTGGTGCGCAAAGCAACCACCGCGTTGATAAATGGAGGCTGATCCCGATAGCCCACCGGGTCCGTTTCATACAAGGAAGAGGCCGAAATCAGCCGGCCCAGCGAAGAGAGGCGACGCATCGCCGAATCGAGAATCGCAGCGGAATCCCCCATCTCACCAGGGAGGTTCGAGCCCAGCGCGATGTACGCGGTGTGCGCCAGAGATACGGATTCCGAAGTTGCGTTCATGGTTGCGGGCCAGTCTCAAGTATAGAGGGACGACAGCGATTGCTTGTCACCAAACGATCACTCCGCGATAGGATCAGGTACGATGCGAATCGCTCTTTTCGGGGGGACGTTTGATCCGCCCCATCGCGGACATCTTGCAATCGCGCACGCGGCAATGGCAAGGCTTAGATTGGACCGGGTGCTAATGGCGCCTGCGGGCGTGCAGCCACTGAAGCGAGATCTACAGACGACTGCGAGCTACGCAGAGCGGCTGGAGATGGTGCGGCTGGCGGTTGCGGACGAACCGGGGATCGAAGCATCGACGATCGATGCGCCCCGAAGCGACGGGAAGCCCAACTACACCATCGATACAATCCATCGGCTCAGGGACGGCCTGGAGCCCGGGGACAGGCTCTTCTGCCTGGTTGGCGCAGATTCGTTTCTCACCTTGAAGAAGTGGTATCGCGCGGCCGAGTTGCTGCTGAACTGCGGTTTCATTGTTGCTGGCCGGCCTGGTTTCAGGCTGGGAGAAGTTGCGGCCGCGTTGCCGCGAGGTCTTGCCATCGCGGGCCGCGCAGCGGAGGTGAGTGCGGAGCGCGAGACATTCACGCTGGTGTCTCCGATGGGTGGGTTGAGCGAACTGTTTATCCTGCCGGATCTGCAGGTAGATATTTCGGCTACGCAGATTCGCGCGGCGCTTGCGGATGGCACAGCAGCGAAATCGCTGCTGGCGCCGCAGGTTGTGGAGTATATCGAGCGTCGAGGCCTGTACCGCTGAGAACCCTTTGCGGGCGTGGTCTTGGCCTGCGACCGGGCCGATGCGCTACGATTGGATAAGAGCGAAGGAGTGGGCTCCCTACAGAATGGCAACAACAGAAACACGCCGGATGGTATTGGCTGCGGCAGCGGCTTGCGAAGATAAAAAGGCGGAAGATACGCGCATTCTGGAACTGGATCCGATGGACTCCAGCTTCACGGATTTTTTCCTGATCACGAGCGGCAACAACGAGCGGCAGACGGTGGCGATTGCCGATGAAGTGGAGGCGCGGCTGAAGCGCGACTTCGGCACGTACCCGAACTCGGTCGAGGGCCGGCGGCAGGGCGAGTGGGTGTTGATGGACTACATCGACTTCGTGGTGCACGTGTTTGTGACGGAGAAGCGGGCCTTCTACGATATTGAAAGGTTGCGCAAGTCCGCGCGGGCCGTGGACTTGGAGGAGTTGAAGGCAGCGCTGACGGAGAAGGTGAAGGCGGTGCGCAAGAAGGTCGCAGCGAAGAAGACGGGTACGGCCGCGAAGAAAGCAACAGCGGCGGGCACAGATTCCGATGCCGGGAAACAAGTAACTGCGCCTGTAACGAAAGCGACGCGCAAGGCTCCGGCGAAGAAAAAAGCAGCGGCAAAATCGGCAAAGTAGGCGTGCCGGCAGGGCCGAATGCAGCGCCGAATCGGTGGTTTTCCGGCACAAAATAGCGTGCTAGTTTGGCAGTTTTTGGCAGGCTAGAGGCCGGTTAAATTGTGGCCTAGTCAGTAAACTTCTGGCTTGTGGGTTAGCTAGAGGGTAATAGCTGGTGTGATTTGGATTACAAAACGAAGGGCGCTCTCGCGAGCGCCCTTTTGTTTTGGGTTCAGGTGCTGGTTAGAAGATCAGCTTGATTGCGCCCTGGATCTGGCGTGCACCGGTGGTTCCATCATTCTGACCAACCTGGGAGATGGAGACTCCGAAGTAGGGAGAGGTGATGGAATTGGATCCGGCGACCGGCGATCCGAAGTTCGGATGGTTGAGGACGTTGTAGCTTTCGGCACGGAGGACCATCTTGACACGCTCGGTGAGCGAGGTCGTTTTCTGGAAGACCGCATCGGTGTCGACGTAGTGGGGGCCGTAGAACTTGTTACGGGAGACGTTGGGAGTGGTGTTGTAGGGCGCGTTGGAGAAGGCTGCAGGATCAGGTCCGGTCACCTTACCCAAGTCGCTGGTGCGGCCGGAGGTAAACGGGTTGGCGCTGATCTGCTGGGGCCGGTTGTTCAGGCCGGTGTGCTGGTTGTCGCGGGTTCCACGGATATCGTAGGGCAGGCCGGACTGGGCCTGTTGGATACCGGAGATCTGGATCCCTTCGAAGATGCGCCCGAGGAAACCGCTGTTGAGGTGCGCTTCTCCATGACCGATGGGGAGCTCATAGACGGCAGAGACTGTGCCGCGGTGTCTCACATCGAAGGGAGAGTTACCGTATTCCTCAAGCAGGTTGTAGTTGTTACGGGGCAGGCCGCTGTTGCCGTTGCCGGGAGCGAGCGGATCGGAGCCGTTGTCGAGCGAGTGGGAGTAGGCATAGCTACCGGTCAGGTAGAGGCCTCGCAGGTGTTCGCTAGCCTTGAACTGGAGTGAGTTGTAGTTACTGCTGGCGATGCTGGACTGCTCGAGCACCTCGAAGAAGGCGTTGTTGTTCACCGCCAGCGCAGTGTTGCCGGTGGTGGGATCGGTGACGCCGGTATAGAGGTTGGTGCGCTGCAAGGCTGAGTTCGACACACCGTCGGCGAGTAACTGGGCGACCAGCCCTGGTTGGGGCGGGTTGCCGTTGATCTCCCGAAGCAGGTGGGTGCCGTGGCTGCCTACGTAGTTGGCTTCGACGGTGATGTCGTGCGCGAACTGGTGCTGCACGCCGAGGTTCCAGCTCTGGCTTCCGGGTATCTTCAGCTTGGGATCGATGGTGACGGGCTCAAGCAAATCGCCGGGATAGATGTTAGCGGTGGGAATGAGCGCGCCCGGGGCCGGTTCGGTTTCGAGAGTCGGGTAGCCGGGGCTAGTGAGCAACGGATAGTTGTTGAATTGGGCCTCGAACGGCGGATTGGAGCGTGCGTTGCCGAAGAGGTTGTCGAAGACGCGATCATGGAACATGCCATAGCCGCCGCGGACTGCCGTCTTGCCATTGCCGAACACGTCATACGCAAAGCCGATGCGCGGCTCGATCAGGCCCCAGTTGTCCTGGAACATCTGACGGCCAGTTCCCGGGCCCACATTGGTAAAGGAGAAGTAGCCGACGGAAGGTACGGGAGCGGAGGCATCGCCGAAGAAGTTGGAGAAGTTGCCACCCGATTCAAAGGGCACGCCATTGAACTCATAGCGAAGGCCAGCGATGAGGGTCAAGCGGGGTAGAACCTTCCAGGAGTCCTGGCCGAAGACGGCCCACTCGCGCTGGACGAAGCGGGTCAGATCGTTGGGTTTGCGATTGCCGGCCTTGTCGAAGAACTGGTACTCGTATTCGTTCGCAATGGCACCCTGCGCACCGAACACCATGTCTTCAAAGGTCGAGTAGCTGGCCTGGTTGGGGTCGCCGTTATAGGTGTAGGCGTCGATTCCGAAGTCGCTGTTGACATTGAGTGCGAGCTGTTCGCGCTGGTAGAAGTTGTCATCGCTGGAATCTTTGATATCGCGCCACTCGCCGCCGAATTTCATGGTGTGTGCGCCGTGGACCCAGGAGAAGGTGTCGCTGACATTCAGTGTCGAGCTGAGGCGACCCTGGCCGTTCGCGACCAGCGAAGCGCAGCCGAAGTCGAAGAAATAAGGCAGGGTGATGTCGCGGCCGTTGCCGAAGGAGTCGGTACCGGTGATGCGATCGAAGCCGGCGTGATTGCAGAAGAAGCCGGCATTGTTCTGGTTGTAGCCGCCGCGCAGCTGGTTGGTCATGGTCGAACCGAGAGTCGAGGCAATGGCGATGGTGCCGCTGTGTTCGGTTCCCACAGAGGAGGTGTTGCCGTATCCGGGAAGAACCTCGTCGTGAGAGGGATTCGCCTCGGCGCTATGGTTGTAGCTATAGCGGACGGTGAGTTGGTGACGATCGCTCAGCTTGTGGTCGAAGCGGCCCGTGAGTTGGTAGCCATTCAGCGGATCAGGCGATGGGAAGAAGTAGGTACCGCTGATGCCGTCGCCGGCGTCCGTTTGCGGCAGCGGGGTGACAGCGAGGATGCTCTGGACGGTGGGGCTGAAGGGCAGGCCCGACTGGTTGTTCGGATTGGGCGTGGTCAAATCGACTGGGGTGGCAACGCCCTGTGGGTCGATATAGGTAAAGACGCCGGTGCGGAACGCTGCGTTGGGGACGGTCTGTTGCCCGGTGCGGGTAGTGCGGAAGCGCTGGACTTCGCCATTGAGGAAGAAAAAGGAGTGATCCTTCCAGATGGGACCGCCAACCGAGGCGCCAAAGTCATTACGGACGTAAGGATCCTGCGGGCCGTTGGCCTTGGTGTTGAACCAGTCGCGAGCGCCGAGGGCGCTATAGCGGCCGAATTCATAAGCATCGCCATGGAACTGGTTGGTACCGCCGCGGGTGATGACGTCAATGATCGCGCCGGTGTTGCGGCCGAACTCCGCGTCGAAGTTGTTGGTGATGATGCGGAATTCCTGGGCGGAGTCTGGATTGGCCAGAAACGATGCCGCCCTGGGTGCCGGGGACCGAGGTGTCGTTGTTATCGGCGCCATCGAGCATGAAGTTGTTGTTGCGCTCGCGCTGGCCATTCACCGAGAATCCGCCCTCGTTGCCGGAGGCGACGACCACGCCGGGAGAAAGGAGCACCAGCTGGTAGGGATCGCGGAGAATCAAGGGCAGGTCGTTGATCTGCCGGGAATCGATGACGGTGGAGAGCTGATAGTTGTCAGTCTCGACGGCATTGGTGGTCGCACCGCCAACATCGATCGTGGTGCTGACGGCACCGATCTTGAGGGTCACATTGAGCGGGAGCGTCTGAGCGACGGTGAGAACGACGTGCTGGTAGGTCGCCTTGTCGAACCCGGGAGCCTCGACCGTAACGGTATAGCTGGCCGGCGGCAGGGTGGTGAAGCTATACAAGCCGGCGGAGGTGGTCACGGCGGAGAAGCTGATGCCGGTCGCTTCCGAGGTAGCGGTCACGGTGGCCTTGGGGATTACGGCGTCGCTCGCATCGGCGACGCGGCCGGTAATCGTGCCATTCTGCGCCATACCTAGAGAACCGGCGGCAATCCAAACGGCAGCCAAAAGCACCAATAAGAGTTTAGTAATTCGATTCATCATCCATCCTCTGGAATTCGCCCGGGAGGGCTGTAGTGGTGTGTGTTGCCAAAGTTTCAGTCACGACAAGGGCGAAGGGATCTCTCTCTTTGACCGTAACGATTAGCCCTTTTCTAAGCATGTGGCGTTCCATTTTGAGGAGTTCGGAGAAATCCATTGAAGTAGCCGGCGTGCGGTTGGGCGCGGTGGAGCGCCTAAATACGTGTGGGCTGAGGGTTTCAGGCGATCCCGTTCTGTTTTGGGACGGTTTGCACTCTGGTTCAGGCGAACTACCCCAGAGAGGGATAGGTGGCGACGGAGGGGCGCAGATTCGAACGCGAAATCCGTAAAACCATAGCCTCTTGCTGTTGCTCTATGAGTTATCAAAACTGCCTGGGGAATGAGGCAGAACGACGGCTGGGACGAGCGGTAGATTTCCAGGGATGGACGGAGATCGCCAGTTGCGGTAAATAGCGCGGTACACTGCACTTCGCGTGAAGATTTTGATAGCAGCAATCGCTGGGAGCGGCCGGTCGGATGGGTATGACCCATTGGCGACAAAGTACCTGGAGCGCATCGCACCGTATGCGCCGGTGGAGAGCCTTCGGTTCCGGACGGAGGAGGCGCTGTTTGAGCATTTAGGAAAGCGGAGGGCCCGAACCGAGGCTGGACTGGTGCTGTTGGATGGCCGGGGAAAGATGCTGTCGTCAGAACAATTGGCGGGGTGGATCGGGCAGCAGCGGGATGGGGGCCAGCAGACGCTGGTGTTCGCGATCGGGCCGGCGGATGGGTGGTCGGAGGCGGCGAGGGGACGGGCGGGGCTGCTGTTGTCCTTAGGCCCGATGACGCTGCCGCACGAATTGGCGCGGGTGGTGGTGGCGGAGCAGGTGTACCGGGCGTTCACGATTCTGGCGGGGCATCCCTACCACACGGGACATCGCTAGGAACTGCTGACTGGCTGGTCGTATGGACCGGCAGCCAGACTCGTGGACCGGCAGCCGGGCTCGTGGACGGCTCCAGGATTGAGGGGCGCGAGGCAGCTGAGGTTTGGGGGAAAGGCGCGCGTGACGTCGGGGTGGAGTTCTGGAAATTGGGACGGCAGGGTGGTGAGCCGGCCGCCGGGGCGTCGCGGGGAGGGTTGCGGGTGGCGCGAGTATGCTTCTGAGCTTCGTGATCCCACCCTTCGCCAAAGAGCGCGAAGGATGGGGCACCCGGCTTATTCCGGGGAGGGTTGCGGGTGGCGCGAGTATGCTTCTGAGCTTCGTGATCCCACCCTTCGCCAAAGAGCGCGAAGGATGGGGCACCCGGCAAGCGGGCTTATTCCGGGGAGGGTTGCGGGTTTCGCGATATGCGTCTGAGCTTCGTGATCCCACCCTTCGCCGAAGAGCGCGAAGGATGGGGCACCCGGCAAGCGGGCTTATTCCGGGGAGGGTCGCGAGTGCGCGAGCATGCGTCTCGAGCTTCGTGATCCCACCCTTCGCCAAGAGCGCGAAGGATGGGGCACCCGGCTTATTCCGGGGAGGGTTGCGGGTGTCGCGAGTATGCGTCTGAGCTTCGTGATCCCACCCTTCGCCAAAGAGCGCGAAGGATGGGGCACCCGGCTTAGTCCGGGGGGTCGCGGGTTTCGCGAGTATGCGTCTGAGCTTCGTGATCCCACCCTTCGCCAAGAGCGCGAAGGATGGGGCACCCGGCACCGAGTGGCCCTGCAGTGACGGGACGGAGGGAGAGGCCAGCGTTTGTTGATGGCGCGCCGGGCTGGGCGAGGTGGGGCGGGCTGGCGCGGCTGGTTCCAAGTAGACTGGGGGTTTCCGGGTCGAGTGCCTGGTATACGAGCGGCTCCACAACAAAATTGAAGCGACGGCGGACTGGCGATATATGGCGGAAGCGCGGCGGGGACTGATCCTGATCAACACGGGCCCGGGCAAGGGCAAGACGACGGCGGCCATGGGGACGGCGTTGCGGGCGGTAGGAAACGGCATGCGGGTGCTGATGCTGCAGTTTCTGAAGGGCTCCTGGCACTATGGGGAGCTGGACGCGGTGAAGGCGTTCGGGGACAACTTCGTGCTGAAGCAGATGGGCCGGGGGTTCGTGAAGGTCGGGGGAGCGGAGACGGATCCGGAGGACATTCGGCTGGTAGAGGCGGCGTGGGAGGAGGCGCGGACGGCGATTCTGTCGGGCGAGTGGGATATGGTCATTCTGGACGAGATCAACTACGCCATCGGATACGGTATGCTCGATCCGCTGAAGGTGGCGGCGACGTTGAAGGAGCGGCCGGAGATGGTGCACGTGATCCTGACGGGGCGAAATGCGCATCCTTCGCTGGTCGAGATTGCGGACACGGTGACGGAGATGCGGCAGGTGAAGCATGCGTATGAGGCTGGGATCCTGGCGCAGCGGGGGATCGAGTATTGAGCAGGGGCCGGGACGGGTGAGTGCGTGCCGGTGGTGGAGAGGGCGGCTGGACGTTCGGCTGCTTTGGGTGATGCGGCGGGGCGGAGTTCCGGGAGTGCGGCTGTAGACCGGCGCCCGGGGCGTTTAGGCGCTGGCGGCGTATAAAGGATGGGGAATGACCTGGTTCAAGCGGCAGGAAAACGAAATCGACAACGGAGCGGAGTCTTCGGAGAAGCGGGTCCGGACCGAGGGGCTTTGGATCAAGTGCGAGGGTTGCCGGCAGGCGATCTGGAAGGCGGATCTGGAAGCGAATCTGAACGTGTGCCCGAAGTGCGACCGGCACTTCCGGTTTTCGGCGAAGGCGCGGGTGGAGAACCTGCTGGAGCCGGGGTACGAGCTGGTGGACCTGGAGCTGAAGTCGACCGATCCGCTGGATTTTGTGGATCTGAAGCCGTACAAGCAGCGGCTGGCGAAGGCGCGCAAGGAGACGGGGCTGAACGACGCGATCGTGAACGCGATCGGATCGATGGGGCCGCACGAGGTGGTGCTGAGCGCGATGGAGTACGCGTTCATCGGCGGCAGCATGGGCGCGTGGTGGGCGAGACGATTGCGCGGGCGATTGACCGTTCGCTGGAGACGCGGCATCCGCTGATCATTGTGGCGGCTTCGGGCGGCGCGCGGATGATGGAAGGCGTGACCAGCCTGATGCAGCTGGCGAAGATTTCGAGCGGGCTGGCGCAGTTGGATGACGCGAGGATGCCGTACATTTCGGTGATGACCGATCCGACGACGGGCGGAGTGACGGCGAGTTTTGCGATGCTGGGCGATCTGAATATTGCGGAGCCGGGCGCGCTGATCGGGTTTGCGGGGCCGCGGGTGATCGAGCAGACGATTCGGCAGAAGCTGCCGGAGGGATTTCAGCGGTCGGAGTTTCTGCTGGAGCACGGGATGCTGGACGCGGTGGTGCACCGGCGGGACATGAAGAGCTACCTGATTCGTGCGCTGGATTTTATGGTGGCGAAGGGCTGAGGGGCGGCGGGTTCACGGTCTGGAGTTCGAAGAGGATCTGCTGGAGCTGGCGCCGGCCGCGGTCGGAGATGTCGGTGAACTCGACGCCGATGCCGCGGGCGGGTACGACGACGCGCACGCAGCCCATGGCGCGAAACGGAATGCCGGCGATGACGACTTCCAGTTCGACGCGATGACCGAACTCGATCCGAAAGGGCTGATCGAAGCCGATGAAGGCTCCGGTGGCGCTGAGGTCGAGGATGCGGCCTTGAAATCGGGATTCGACGCGGAGCACGCGGACGTTGGCGGTTCCTTCACAGGAATAGCGGGTGTGGCGGCGGGAGTGAAGGTTGGGCATCGCCGGTTCCTTTGCGGGCGCGCTTTTGGAGGCTTCGGCTCACACCCAGACATGCTAGAGACGGAAACCCCTTTGGGGTTATCGGCGATTTGCGCTGGAAGATGATGGTTGTTTCGAGGGGCACTCAGGGGCTGGATCGGTTATCCCAACCTTCGCAAAGGCGCGAAGGTTGGGGCACCCACTTTCTAGTGGCTGGGAAGAGGGTGGGTTACCCGGCATGGGACGAGTGTCATGGAAAGGGTTCGGGCTAGGTCTCTTATCCCACCCTTCGCAAAGGCGCGAAGGATGGGGCACCCATCTTTCTAGTGGCTGGGAAGAGGGTGGGTTACCCGGCCGCCTACAGTGTTTCGGCGAATGTTCTCGTTGAAACGAGATTTGACCGCTCAAGGAACCGGGGCGGTCTCGCTTCCTCGTCACATTGATCTACAGTCCAAACGGATGGCGGGTGCCCCATCCTTCGCGTGTTTGCGAAGGGTGGGTTCCATGTCGGCTTGCCAGATTTGCAGCCATGTTGAATCTACTTCCACTTCGCCGGCCTCTCCGAATGCATAGTGGCGGAAGCTGCTCCATGGCCAGTCCTCTGGGCTTGCGACCAATCCTCGGGTGACTGGGTTGCGATGCATGTAGCGAAGCTTTTCTGCCCGTTTGTGTTCGGTCCGGACATTGAAATCGTAGAACCGGCTTTGCCAGAAGGACTCCTTGTCCTCGGGCTTGTCTTCGCGGGAGACGTGGCGAGAGACCGTCTGCTTCAGGACTTGGAGGACGACGGACAAGTCTCCGATTTGGGGTTCGCCGACTAGAAGGTGGACGTGTTCGGGCATCACGACGTATCCGATCACTGGGAATTGATACCGCTGTCTTACGCGTTCGAGTGTCTCCAGGAAAAGCTGCTTTCGCGGTGCGGGGTCGAGTTTTGGTTCGCGGTGACGACAACTGAAGGTGAGGAAGTGGAGGTCCTTGCCTCCGTAGTATCGCTTCAGTTGTTTCGGCATGGTGCGAGTGTACTGGATGGGATTCGGGACAGATTCGTGATCTCACCCTGTCGTGGCTGCGAGGAGGGTCAGCTTCCGCCTTCGGGACAGATCTGTTATCCCACCCTTCGCAAACTGCGCGAAGGATGGGGCACCCGCACCCCTAAATTCGTATCCAGTCTTGTCGGGGCTGTGAGGAGGGTCGGCTTCCGCCTTCGGGACAGAGCCGTTATCCCACCCTTCGCAAAGGGCGCGAAGGATGGGGCACCCGCTGGGGCACCCGCGTTGGGACAGAGCTGTTATCCACCCTTCGCAAACTGCGCGAAGGATGGGGCACCCGCACCCCTAAATTCGTATCCAGTCTTGTCGGGGCTGTGTGGAGGGTGCGCTTCCGCCTCCGGGACAGATCTGTTATCCCACCCTTCGCAAACGGCGCGAAGGATGGGGCACCCGCTCTAAGGATGGGGCACCCGCGCGAAGGATGGGGCAGCCAGTTTTGTCCTGCACTAGAATCTAGGCATGTCTTACCTGGCGGCGATCGACAGCTTGTTTGCTCTGGCGGCAGAGCTGCACGCCGCGCCGGGAGTGGCTCGGCGGAAGTTCCGGCTGGACGATATGCGGGTGCTGCTGGAGGCGCTCGGGAATCCGGAGCGGCGGTTTCCATCTGTACTCATTGCCGGCACAAATGGGAAAGGGTCGACGGCGGCGACGCTGGCCAGCATCCTGACGAGCGCCGGCTATCGGGCGGGGCTCTACACCTCGCCGCACCTGTGGAGCGTGAACGAGCGGGTGCAGATCAGCGGGAAGTGGATCGGCGATGGCGAGTTCGCGTCGCTGTATTTTCGCGTGGACGAGGCAGCGAAGCGGCTGGTCGAGGAGAACCGGCTGCCGGCGCACCCAAGCTTCTTCGAAACCATGACGGCGCTGGCGCTGCTCCACTTTGCGGCTAGTGGAGTGAACATTGCAGTACTGGAAGTGGGCATGGGCGGCAGGCTGGACGCGACCAACGTGGTGGAGCCGCTGTTGTCGATCCTGACCGATATTTCGCTCGACCACACGGAGTGGCTGGGCGAGACGATCGATGCGATTGCGCGGGAGAAGGCCGGCATTCTGCGCAAAGATGGGGTGATGGTGACGCTGCCGCAACATCCCGAGGCGAACCAGGCGATCGGCGAAATCGCAGTGCCACTGGGCGTGCGCGGGATCAATGCGGCCACGTATATGCCGGTGCACAATCATCCGGAGCAGTATTTTCGCAACCGGTATCCGTTGTCGGTGCTGGGAGAGGCGATCCAGATCGATTCACCGCTGAGCGGGCAGCACCAGCAGCGCAACCTGGCGCTGGCGATCGCGGCGGCAGTGGAATTACGTAACAATCACGGTTACCAAATCAGCGCACTGGACATTGAAGACGGGATTCGCGAGACGGTCTGGCCGGGAAGGCTGGAGATGTTTCCGGGGTATGGGCAGCGCGCGGATCTGCTGTTCGATGTGGCGCATAACCCGGCGGGGGCGTGGGCATTGCGATCGGCGTTGTCGCGGCTGGTGGGCGGGGATTCGCGGCGGCTGACGCTGGTGTTCGGCTGCCTGCGGGATAAGGCGGTGGGGGAGATGGCGCAGATCCTGTTTCCGCTGTTTGACCGGGTGATCCTGGCGCAGGTCGATTCGCCGCGGGCGGCGAGCATGGAAGAGATGATGGCGGCGGCAGCGGCGACGGGAGCGGCGGCCGAACCTGCGAACGACGCCGAGTCGGCGCTGCGTGTCGCGATGGACGAGACCCCTGCGGAGGGGTTGGTGGTGGTGAGCGGGTCGGTGTACCTGGTGGGCAAGTTGCGGCACGTGGCGGCGATTGAGCAGGCGCAGTCGACGACGGACCAGTCAGGAGATCGATCAGGAGGGGATCGATCGCGAGGCCGGTCTGAAAGCTCCTCTGAAGGCCGGTCCTCCGGCTATCCATCCGGGGGCGGCGGCTCCGCAGGTTCTCGCTCATGACCACGCACGCGCTCGAGCGGCCCGACCCGCTGCCACTGCGATATCGCCTGGTGGGGAACCTGATCCAGGCACCAGGTATTTTTTGTGGCGACGGCGGGGATGGGAACGCTTTCGTTGACGGCATCTCTTTTTGAGAAGGACGGCCGCATGCAGCACCGGATTGCGCAGGCATGGGCGAAACTTTCGCTATGGATCGCAGCTTCGCCGCTGACGGTCGTGGGCGCGGAGAACCTGGGCGGCGCAGCGGTGTATGCGGCGAATCATTCGTCGTACATGGACACGCCGGTGATCTTCAGCGGGCTGCCCTTCCAGTTTCGAATTCTGGCGAAGCAGGGGTTGTGGAAGGTGCCGTTCATCGGATGGCATCTGAACCGGTCGGGCCAGATCCCAGTGAACACGGACAATCCGCGGGCCTCGATCTCGAGCTTGCTGGGCGGAGTGCGCGCGCTGAAGAGCGGGATGCCGCTGGTGGTGTTTCCAGAAGGCGGACGGGCCGACAGCGGGCATCCGGGGCTCTTTGCGAGCGGGCCGGCCTACATGGCGGTCAAGGCGCAGGTGCCGCTGGTGCCGATGGCGATCATTGGGACCTACGAGCTGTTGCCGATTCACACGCGACATTTTTATCCGCGGCCGTTGACGCTGGCGGTAGGTGAGCCGATTGCGACAACCGAGTACACGACTAAGAGCATCGAACCGTTGACTGATCGGCTGAGCCGGGAGATCTCGCGGCTCTACTACGAGCATTCTCACCGCGAACCACCGCCTTCCATCCAGGAACAAGAGCCACAGATCGCCACTCATGACTAATTCCCCAGTTCGCATCGCGGTACCGGAGCCAACCAGCAAACATCCCGAATACAACCAGCGGTGCTGGCCGCAGTACGCGCACGCGCTGGAGAGCTGCGGAGGCGTGGCGGTGCCGATTCCGTTGTGGGAGACGCAGGCCAATGTGGCCCGGCTGGCATCCAGCTGCGCCGGAATCCTGTTGCCGGGCAGCCCGGCGGATCTCGATCCGCAGAAGTATGGGCAGCAGGCAGTACGGGAGTGCGCGGCGGCTGACCCGGGGCGGGAGGCAGTGGAGGAGCTGCTGCTGCAGGACGCTTTCAACCTGCACAAGCCCATCTTCGGAATCTGCTATGGGCTGCAGTCGTTGAACGTGTGGAAGAACGGCACGCTGATTCAGCATCTGCAGACCTCGAACGTGAATCACGATCCCGGGCCGGCCATCCACGAGGCGCACACGGTGGAGATTGCAGGCAAGTCGCTGCTGAGCACGATCCTGGCAAACACGCGGGGCGTGGAGCACGTGGACGGTCATCTGGAGGCGTCAGTGAACTCAAGCCACCACCAGGCAGTCGATGTTCCGGGGGATGGGCTGGCGATCGCGGCACGTTGCCCGGGCGACGGGGTGATTGAGGCGATCGAGGGCAGGAACCCGGAGCATTTCATTCTGGGTGTGCAGTGGCATCCTGAGCGAAGCTTCAGTATCAGCGCGTCGTCGCGCACGCTGTTTCAGGCATTTGTGGCGGCGTCGCGGGTACTGGCGGCCGCAGCCGATACAGGAATCGCTCGCCCAATGACCGCTGGGAGCCGCCCAGATCGAAGAGGCGGTCCGGCAGGCTGGGCTGGAGCCGATCGAGGCGCAAGCGGCGGCCAATTCGCGCCGTATGCGGAGCTGCTGCTTCGCTGGAACGCGAAGATGAACCTGACGGCGATCCGAACGCCGGCAGAGATCCTGCAACATCACTTTCTCGAATGCATCTTTTGTGCGCAGCAGCTTCCGGTGGGAGCTGGCACGTTGCTGGATTTCGGGTCCGGTGCCGGTTTTCCGGGGATACCGATCGCGATTTGCCGGCCGGAGATCAAGGTGACGCTGGCGGAGTCGCAGGGAAAGAAGGCGGCGTTTCTGCGGGAGGCGGTGCGGACGTTGGGGATTCGGGCAGAGGTGTTTGGGAGCCGGGTGGAGACGATGGCGCCGGGAGCATGTTTGACGTGGTCGCGATGCGGGCGGTGGACAAGATGGAGGAGGCGATGCGGCGGCATCGGTGCGGGTGACGGATGGGGGTTGGCTGGTGTTGCTGTCGACGGACGGGGCGGAGGTGGGCCTTGAGGCGGCAGCTTCCTGAGTTCGAGGTGGTGCGGATTGCGCCGATTCCGGGGAGTGCAAGGCGCGAGCTGAGGGTGTTGCGGCATGTTCCACGTGGAACACAGTAGCGGCTCAGCGAGCATTTGAGCTGAGGCTGAACGGGCGGGCCCTGAATCAAGTGGACCACTGCGAGTGATCTTGTATGTTCCACGTGGAACAACCTTCCGTCAAGCTTTTTCGGTGTTAATTCCCGGATCGTTCGATAGGGTTTTCCACTGCGGACGCTAATTCAGCCCTCGAAATAGTGTATTCCGCCTCCTCCGCTAACCTGTTTCGCCTCACGAGTTTGCGCCGGCACGTGGTCTGCCGCCGAAAAGTTCTGCACAATCGGGGACTGGTTCTGCACAGGGCTTTGCGGATTGCCTGGGGCGGAGCTCCCCGGTAGTCTGACTGAAGTCATGAGCAAGGTCTTAGCGGTCGTGAACCAGAAGGGTGGCGTGGGGAAAACCACCACCGCTATCAACCTCGCAGCTGCCCTGGCGATGGAAGAGCTTTCCGTGTTGCTGATCGACTCCGATCCGCAGGCCAATACCACGGGCGGGACTGGGATTTAGCCGGGACGAGGAGCGGAGCTCCATTTACGACGTGCTGGTCGGCGAGTCGGACATCGCCGGAGCGACCCTCGACACGGAACTCCCAAGACGCTCAAGCTTCTGCCCTCAAGCAAAAACCTGATTGGCGCCAATGTGGAGCTGATCCAGATGGACCGTCGGGCCTTTCGCCTGCGGGATGCGCTTGACAAGGTCCGCAACGAACTATGACTTCATCCTGCTGGATTGCCCTCCGGCGCTGGACCTGCTGACGCTGAATGCCTTGGTGGCTGCCGATCGGCTGCTGGTGCCGATGCAGGCGGAATATTTTGCGCTGGAAGGCGTGAGCGAGCTGATGAATACGCTGGAGCGGGTGCAGGAGGCGTTCAACCCGGAACTGGAGATCGAAGGCGTGCTGCTGACCATGTATGACGACCGCACGAACCTGGCGCAGCAGGTGACGGAGAATTTGCGGGCTTATTTTAAGGAGAAGCTGTTCAAAACGGTGATTCCGAGGAATGTCCGGCTGGCGGAAGCGCCCAGCTATGGAAAGCCGGTCGCGTTGTATGATCCTCGGTCGCGAGGGGCGGAGAGCTACCGGGAGTTGGCGCTGGAGCTGCTGGCGACGGAATGATCTGGAGAGCCCCAAGGCCAAGCTGAGCGAAGCTCGCGGCGGCCAAGGCGCCGCCGGAAGTGCGGGTCCGGTTCTGGCCTTACGGCTGAGTTGCCGCTGAGATCGCAACACGTTAGGCAGGCTGGCCGACAGCGACAAGGAAGCGCGACGGCAGCCGGCCATTCGCAATAGAATCTGGAAGTGCACCCGAACCGCGATCTAGAGGGAAGAGGAACGTATGAGCACAGTGGCGGAATCTTCGAAGCGCCGCGCGTTGGGCAAGGGACTGGAGTCGCTGCTTGCCGGGGAAGCCGGCGGCCGCTGCCGCAGGCGCCCTCGCCCGCACCTGGCGAAGCAGAGCGGGAAGCCGCGGGAGATTCCCGTTGAGGCGATTGACCGGAATCCGTACCAGACGCGGACGCGGTTTGATGAGCAGCAGCTGGCGGAGCTGGCGGACTCGATCGCAGCGAGCGGGGTGGTGCAGCCGATCCTGGTGCGGCCGGTAGCGGATGGGCGGTTCCAGCTGATTGCGGGCGAGCGGCGCTGGCTGGCTTCGAAGCAGGCGGGCAAGGCGACGATTCCGGCGGTGATTCGGCCAGGTGTCGGACGAGCAGGCGATGGAGATGACCATCGTCGAGAACCTGCAGCGGGCGGACCTGAACCCGATGGAGCAGGCGCGGGCGTATGACCGGCTGGGCCGCGAGTTCAAGATGACGCAGGAGCAGATGGCGCAGCGCACGGGCAAGGACCGCGCGTCGGTGGCGAATTTTCTGCGGCTGCTGCGGCTGCCGGTTGAGGTGCAGGGCAAGGTGGAGGGCGGCGAGTTGAGCTTTGGCCATGCGCGGACGCTGCTGGCGCTGGATTCGCCGGAGGCGATTCTGAAGGCGGCGCAGAAGGTGGGGGCGCTGTCGATGTCGGTGCGGCAGACCGAGACGTATGTGCAGGGGCTGCTGAATCCGGAGAAGCGGCAGAAGGATGAGGCGAAGAAGCCGGCGCGTCGATCCGAATGTGCGCGAGGCGCAGGAGCGGCTGCAGCGGTCGCTGGGGCTGAAGGTGCAGATCGAGGATAAGCAGGGCCGGGGCCGGGTGATCATCGAGTACGGGCGGCTGGAAGATTTCGATGCGCTGCTGGCGGCGATTACCGGGGAGTGAGTTGGGGCGGTTTGGAAGTCGCTAGAAGGTCTGAGGGAAATGGCGGAGGGAGAGGGATTCGAACCCCCGTTACCCGTTAGGGTAAAGCGGTTTTCAAGACCGCCTGTTTCAACCGCTCACACATCCCTCCGCGCGGCGTTTTTTTAGTTTACCAGTGCGCGGGGTGGGAAGCTTTCTGGGCGGCGCAAGGCCTGCTTAGAACAAGGCTGCAATCTTATAACGTAACACACTTTGTTACTTTACGCGGAGAGGGCGGCCCAGCCCTTATTGTAATTGTGACCGGTTACGAATCGGAAGGGCCCTGCTCCAGGTTGGATAGAGGTAGCGCGGAGAGTCCGCGATCGACGAAGGCGCGCCTGCGTCTGCGGTGATGTTTCCAGGACAAGTAGCGAGCCAGCGGCCAGCGATCGAGGCCATACCATTCGACGAGACCGTAGTAGATGGATCTGAGCGCGTGACGAAGGGCTGGGCGAACGCGCAGATCTTCTTCGCGGGCTGCGCCGGCGACAACAAGTTCGGTGAGCAGGCGGTCATGAAAGCGCAGAGGATCGGAGCGCATATCGGCGAGAGATGCAGATTGCGGAAATTGCTGATGGCGGGCGTAGGTCTTCCAACTGGGTGAGGGGAACTTGAGGACGGTGAGTTGGCCGGAGCCGGCGAAGCGATACCCGGCGAGACTGGCGCGACGCTGCAGGACGAAATCGACACCGTTGATCAGGGCTGCGGGATCGGGCCAGGGTCCAGATCGATCGAGGATGCCTCGACGGTGCAGCCAACCGGAAGGAGGCACGAAGCGATTGGCGTGGGAACGGTGCAGTTCTGGAGCGCCGACGGCTTGTGGAGGCTGGTGAGGAAAGCGGAGCGCGACGACAGCGTGTACGAAGTCGGCGTCGGCCTGTTCGATGGTGTCCACCAGGCTCGCCAGATGCCAGGGGAACCAGAGGTCATCCTGGCCGAGATAGGCGATGTATTCGCCGCGGGCGCGGCGCAATCCTTCATTGTTGGGGCCGCTCTGGGAGCCGATGTGGTGTGGCAGGTTGGCCCAGCGGAGCCGCGGATCGGCGAAGGAGGCGACGACTTGCTGACTATCGTCAGTACACGCATCGCCGACGATCCACGCTTCAAAATCCGCGTAGGTCTGATCGCAGATCGACGCGATGGCGCAGCGGAGTGTGTGGCTGCAGTTATAGGCCGCGACGATCACGGTGACCTTTGGCATGGGCGATCCTTTTCTAGTCGGCGAGGCCGTCTTCAAAGGCGAAAGGGATCAGGTCATTCTTAAGCGGCAGCCGATACTTGTCAGGGTCTGCATGGTCATAGGGCCGGGTGGGCAGATTGATAAAGTATCCGTCACTGGTACCAATGTTTTTTAAGGCATGGAAGACGCCTTTCGGAATGATGACCATGCCGCGTTTGTGTTCGCTCATGACGAAGACATTGAGCATGCCGCAGGTCGGCGACTCGGGACGGTCGTCAAAGAGCGCCACGCGAATCACGCCGCTCACGAAGAAGAGCCGGTCGTCCTGCAGACGATGTACCACCCAGCCCTTGACCTGGCG
This sequence comes from uncultured Acidobacteriaceae bacterium, assembly GCA_963748555.1. Classification (GTDB taxonomy): domain Bacteria; phylum Acidobacteriota; class Terriglobia; order Terriglobales; family Acidobacteriaceae; genus CAWKKW01. Next base: position 487,447 of record CAVVJK010000012.1, on the reverse strand, counting down.
CGGGCGGATGGCGACCAAGTAGGCATAGACGAGGGGATCGGGATGGAGGCCCCAGGCCGGATTGTAGATCTCCTGTAACTCGCCGCGTTCGTCCTCTTGCAGTTCGCGGTAGTCGATGATCACTCCATCGATTCTCGGGTCGAGCCGTTGGCCGTGAGGGGAGACGGTCTGCTTGTCTTTGCGGGCATCAGAAATAGCGCGGGGTATGTCGAGGATGGGCTCGGGCATGGGGGATCTCCAGCAACGGCAGAGCGTACCGGAAATCTGCCGTTGGTCTTTTGGGAGTGAGAGCCATCATCGCAGATTCCATCCGGGCCGGCGGAAGTTTTTTGGGTCAGGGCTTTGGGAGAACCTTGCGAGAGCCGGGCGAGATGAGCAGAGCGGGGGGAGGTGCTTTACGAAAAAGGCCGGAATAGATCCTTTCAGACGCAACGCGTGAATCACAGCGAGACACCCGTTGGCACAACGGCCGAGTTCTCGTCAGCGAAGTATTCCGCAACGGGGATGGCTGGCTGGCTGAATCGGTTGAACTCAGTTCGTGGGCGTAGCTGCTGCCATCGACAGCAGAGCGAGCCTGCTATTTGCTGGCAAACACAAACTCATTCCCGTCTGGATCGCGAAATTTGGCCATGATTCCCCAGACCTCTTTTTTAGGCTGCGCTGCCAGAGTAACTCCTTTGGCGACCATGGCCTCGGCGGTGGCGAAGACATCGTCGCAACGAAACGTTAGAGGTTGGAAGCCGCCGATCCTGTTCTCATGACCCTCTGGAGTGAAGAGCGCGAGCCGGGTTTCTGCGCCGGGAATGAGCAGTTCGATCCATCGCTGCTTGCCATCGCCGAAGTATTGGTTGGTGGCCACCTTGAACCCAAGTTTTTCGGTGTAGAACTTGAGGGCCGCCTCTTGATCCCGCACGGGAATGCTGATGATGTCCACGCCTTGTATCATGTCGCCGGTCTCCTTGTGAGCTACTCGCAAGATAGAACCTGCCTTGGGAGATAGCAATCAGTCAGCGCAGTGCTATAGTATCCACTACTATAGATGGTACATTTTGACGAATACGTTGTAGACGCACTGATGCGTGACCTGGTTGGTCACGACCGCCGGCCAGCGTCGTTTCTGGTGTACGTGTGGCTGCTCGGAGAAGAACAACGCAGGGGCGAGGCGGTCGCGATCAGTTACAGCGAGTTAGCGGAGAGTATCGGCATTTCGAAAAGCGCGGCACAAGCAGGAATCGGCTGGCTGCTGAAACGCAAGCTGATTGCTTGCTCGAAGAAGACCATTACCGCTACGCCCGAGTACAAAACCCAGACGCCGTGGAAGGTCGATTACAGAAAAGCGGGCCGGTAAGAACGGCCCGCCTTTCACTGGGAATCGAGTTGAACAGCAGGCCGGCCTGGGTTTACCGATCGGCGGGTTGAAAGAGTTTGGGCGCAAACAGGTTGAGATCGCGACGCCAGGTCTGCCATTCGTGGGAGGTGCCGGGCGACTCGTAGAAATCGTGCTGGACTTTGGCATCGGTGAGCGAGGTATGGAGTTTCTCGATGCCCGTCTTCATCATCGCGGGCTCCTCGGTACCGACCCCGATCCAGAGCAGGTGGACTCGCCGGGCAAACGCAGCGGGGTCGGCGAGCGCGCCGTTGAGAGATGTTTTGGGGTCGAATGCCTGGTTACCCATGACGCCGGCGGCTCCGCTGAATCCTCCGATGTAAGAGAACAATTCGAGATGGTCGAAGGTGACCTGGAAGGTCTGCATGCCGCCCATGGACAGGCCGGCCATGGCGCGATGGTCGCGATCGGAGATGGTTCTGAAATTCGTATCAATGAAGGGGATGAGGGCTTGCGTCACATCGTCTTCAAAGGTTTTCGCCATCTCCTGCATGACCTTCATCATCTCCGGAGAACCGAAGGGTTTGCCGGTGAGATCGGGAGGCGTCCAGCCTGCGCGACGTGCGTAGCCGTTGGCCATGACGATGATCATCGGCCTGGATTTTCCGGCGGCGATCAGATTATCGAGGATGAAGTTAGCATTGCCCTGGCGAATCCAGCCGGTCTCATCTTCACCGCCGCCGTGCTGCAGGTACAGGACGGGATAGCGGACCTGGGTCTGAACGTCGTAGCCCGGCGGCGTGTAGACCAGAGCGTGACGGAAGGTGCCGGTCACGTTGGAGTGGTACCAGATTTCGCGGACTTGTCCGTGAGGAACATCCTGGACGGAGTAGTAAGTTGCGCCGGCTTCCGGAATCTCGATCATGCTTGCGTCTTTGCTGCCGCCGTAGAAGGCATGACTGGCGGGGTCGCTAACCTCAGCGCCGTCGATGATGACGGTGTAGTAGTGCAAGCCAGGGACGAGAGGAGGCGTGGTGATTGTCCAGAATCCATCGGGCTGTTTTTCCATGTCCAGCTTGGGGCCGCTCCAGAAGTTGAGGCGCACGCTGGTGGCGCCCGGAGCCTTGATGCGGAACTGGGCTCGCGAAGCACTGTCGACACGGGGATACGGCGCATCGAGGACGTTGGTCGAGGCGGGCTTGTAATCGCCGGAATCCTGGGACCAACCGGTAGTTACAAAAGCAAATGCGCAGGAGAAGAGCAAGATGGTTTTGGCGATCGACTTCATTCGGTTTGGCCTCGGCTCGATGCTGTGTGGGTTTGGACGAGCATGAGCATAGTACGCTGGCGGAGTTCCAAAGGAAAAGCCGAATTTTGGGTGCATAGGTTCGTTTGGGTGCTTATAAAGCGATTTAACCAGCTTGTCGCTTCCCAAATTGCCTCTGTATAGTGGGGTGGTTCCGGAGGGTGAGAATGACAAGGCAACGGATGGGCTTGATGGCAGTGCTGATGGCGTTCGCAGTGGGGCCCCAAGTTTCGGCTCAGGTACAGACGATCGTTCCTCCGGTGGTGCCCGGAGCGAAGCCGGTGGCGGTCGAGCAGATCAAGGTCCACTCCAAGTCGATCGAGGGCAACCTGGAGGGCGAAACCGCAGACCGGAGCGTGATCGTCTTCCTGCCGCACAGCTATGCCAAAGACCAGCATCGGCGATACCCGGTGGTTTACGCATTGCACGGATACTTTATCGGCGCCGAGCAATGGAGCCACGAGATCCACGTGCCTCAGACAATCGAGGGCGCATTCGGCACAGGATCGAACGAGATGATCGTGGTGCTTCCCGATTCGAAGACCATCTATCTAGGCTCGATGTATTCAAGCTCGATGACGACGGGCGACTTTGAAAACTTCATTGCGCACGACCTGGTGGAATATATCGATGCGCATTACCGGACGATTCCTGAACGCGCGAGCCGAGGGCTGGTGGGTCACTCGATGGGTGGGTACGGTGCGAGCAGGATCGGCATGAAACACGCCGATGTGTTTGGAGCTTTGTACATCATGAGTCCCTGCTGTCTTTCGCCGATGACCGGCGGCGGACCGGGCCCGAGTGACGGGATGAAGGACCGCGCGATCGCGAGCGAGAAGAAGGTGGCAGCGGTCAAGTCTCCAGCCGAGCTGGCAGCACAGTCGCCCGGCTTCGCAGCGGCGCAGTTTGCAACGGCCGCGGCGTGGGCACCCAATCCAAAGAATCCTCCGCTGTACTTTGATCTCTCGACCAAAGACGGCGTTCCTCAGCCGGAGGTGATGGCGAAGCTTGCCGCCAATGCGCCGCTGGTTTTCGTGGATCAATACATCGGCAACCTGAAGAAGTATCGCGCCATTGCGATGGACGTGGGAGACCAGGACGGGCTACGCGTGGATGCAGGCAAGCTGCATGAGGTACTGGAGAACTACGGAATCGCGAACGCGTTCGAGATCTATTCGGGAACACACACGAGTGCGGTGGCGGACCGTTTTCAGAATCACGTGCTGCCATTCTTCAGCAAGAATCTGTGCTTCACGGAAGGATGCAAGTAAGCAGGGCGGGTGGGGCTTCGCGGAGTTCTTGGGGAGGGTCGACCCGTTCTTGGGGCCGTCGTCGAAGCGGAGATACAGCACGGGCAGCAGGTGCGTATTGCCGGCAGGCATCGGGGCCGCGGCCGCGCGGTATCAGGCTATTTTCCGATGCAGAAGGTGGAGAAGATGAGATTGAGGACGTCGTCGGGGGTGGTTTCGCCGGTGAGGTTGTCGAGGTGGCGCAGGGAGGCGTAGAGGTCGAGGAGGAGCATTTCGTGGGGCACACGTTGGTGGACTGCGGTGGCTGCGGCGGAGAGGGAGTCGATGGATCCGGTGACTGCCTGATGCTGGCGGAGGTTGGTGAGCATGCCGGTTTGTTCTTCGGTGCTGGTTCCGCGGACGAGGGTGAGGATCTGTTCGCGCAGTATTGAAATGCCCTCGCCAGTAAGCGCGGACGTGAACACGACCGGCGGATTGCCGGAGTCGGAGGGCGATGCGGATTCCTGGGATTGCGCCGTGGGTGCGAACGGAAGGGCTGATCGGCTGAGGCGGCGGGTGGAGCGTGCGGGCGGGCGTGGGGACCAGGTCGGATTTGTTTCGGACGAGGATGGCGGGGCGGGAGGAGAGCGCGGCGAGCAACTCGGCTTCTTCTTCACTGAGAGGGAGCGTGGCGTCGAGCACCACGAGCACGATGTCGGCTTCGGCGAGAGCTTCGCGGGATCTTGCGGATGCCGATGGATTCGGCTTCATCGAAGGATTCGCGCAGGCCGGCGGTATCGATCAGTTCAATGGGAATGCCGCCTATTGAAACTCTCTCGGTTACGAGATCGCGGGTGGTGCCGGGGGTGGCGGTGACGATGGCGCGTTCGCGCTGCACGACGCGATTGAAGAGCGAGGATTTGCCGACGTTGGGGCGGCCGATGATGGCGAGAGTCAGGCCGGAGTGGACGATGCGTCCGTGGGCGAAGGAAGCGGCGACGGGCTGGAGCTGATCGCGAATGGCGGCGATGCGGGTGAGGATTTCGCCGGCGGGCAGGACGTCGATGTCGTCTTCAGCGAAGTCGATGCCGGCTTCGAGGATGGCGATGAGCTCGACCAGGAGCTGCTTGATGGGCTGGATGCGGCGGGAGAGGGTGCCGCCGAGTTGGCGGGCGGCGACGCGGACCTGGTAGAGGGTCTGCGCTTCGATGAGGTCGCGCACGGCTTCGGCCTGGGTGAGGTCGAGGCGGCCGGAGAGGAAGGCGCGCTGGGTGAATTCGCCGGGCTCGGCGAGGCGCGCGCCGGCAGCGATGGCCTGGCGCAGCACGGCTTCAAGGACGACGGGGGAGCCGTGGGCGGCAATCTCGACAACGTCTTCGCCGGTATAGGAGTTAGGCCGGGCAAACCAGGTGACGACGGCCTGGTCGAGGGCCACGTGATCGGGGACCGGGGGCGTTTGACCAAGAGCAGATGCGGCGGGAGCAGAGGCGGCTGGAGCGGTGTCGAGGATGTCGGCGAAACGGGCCTGGGCATGCGCGAGCGGGTTGCGAAGGCGCAGCATGGGGGTGGCGATGGAGACGGCGTCCGGACCGGAGAGACGCACGATGCCGATGCCGCCGCGGCCGGGCGGGGTAGAGATGGCGACGATGGTTTCGTTGGGCGCGAACTCACGTTCGGCGGAAACAGGATTCGGCTGCACGACAGATCAGGGACGCCGGCCGGAGGGTCGAGTGAACTGCGGCTTGGCGGGGGCTGCTCCCTTGGGATAGACGACGACGTAGCGATGGAGGCCTTCGCCGCTGCTGGCGGTGGCGAGATCTTCATAGGGACGGAAGGCGAGGTGGAGCATGCGGCGTTCGCGGGAGCTCATGGGAGTGAAGCTGTAGGGCTGGCTGGTGGTGCGGACGCGGGCGGCGGCGGTCTCGGCGGCGAGGCGAAGTTCGCGAGCGCGGATGGCCTTGAACTGGTTGGCGTCGAAGGAGACTTTGTCGTGTTCTTCCGACTCGAGGCGGATGATCTTGGCGGCGACATGTTCGAGGGAGCGGAGGAGTTCGCCGCCGCGCTGGGTAAGGAGTGCCGCGTCGGGTCCGGCGAGCTCGACGTAAATTTCGCGAGCCTCGAGGCCATCGGGGTCGGCCGCGCCACCGCCGGCGGTGATTCGATACTTGAGGCGTAACCCGCCTTTCCCGGTAAGGATCTTCAGGAAGGCAGCTATCTTCTGGGCCGCGGCTGCGTAGTCGTCGATTGGCATCGATTCAGTATCGCACCGGGAGGCGAATTTGCGGAGCGGGTGTGGATGCTTTCCGCGCCCATGCAGTTGACCCAGTGGACAGGATCGCCGCTGGGCACGTTTGTGCGTACATGCCGCGCTGACCGCGTACCGGCGGCGGAAACCGGGGGCCGGTGTGGTATGGTCCTGGCATGATTTTCGGACTTCTAGTGGCTGCGGCCACGGTGTTGGGCGGGCCCTGCACGACGGAAGTCGCGCACTGCACCGAGTGGATCATGCCGGCCGGACAGCCATCGCGGCTGCTGATCTACCGAAATTATCCATTGGACACGAAGAATGACAACATCACGCGTGCGCTGATCTTCGTGCACGGTATCAACCGGGATGGGGATAATCACTTCCGCACCGCGCTGGCGGCGGCGTTTCTGGCAGACGGTTTAAAGAACACCTTGATCATTGCGCCACGTTTCGCCTCCAACAGCAGTGTGCACGGGAACGAGGTGGGCGATTGCCACGACGCCCTGGCGGGCGACGAAGCGAACTGGGCATGTGAGACACAGCGGGTCGACGGTTGGCGGTTCGGTGGCGGCGAGATTGGGAATGAGAAACTCACATCGTTTGATTACATGGACGAGATTGTGCGGCGCGTGGCGCGAAAAGAGATCTTCCCTAACTTGAAGAGCATTGTGGTGGCCGGTCACTCCGCGGGAGGCCAGTTTGTCATTCGCTACGAGATGGCGAACCGGGTGCACGATTCGATCTCTGTTCCGATGACGTATGTGGTCTCGAATGCCGCCGCCTATCCCTATGTCGATGACCTGCGGCCTACCTCGACGGCGATACCGAAGACGGTCGCGGCGGCGGCACCGGGATTTCAACCGACCGCTCCTGCTGTGCTGCCTCCGGCATTTGTTTCGTACGCCGATGCGAGAAATTGCGTGGGATTTGACCATTGGCCGTATGGGCTCAAGAACCGTGTCGGTTACGCATCGAGGCTGACGGACGATGAGCTGAAGAAGCAGTTTGCGGCGCGGACGACCACCTACCTGCTGGGAGAGGCGGATATCCTGCCGCTCGGCGTATTCGATACATCCTGCCCGGCGATGGCCCAGGGCCCCACGCGCCTGGCGCGCGGTCTCGCCTTCAGCAGGTATGCGAACGAGCACCACGGCGAGAAGCACAAAGCAGTGGTTGTGCCGTACTGCGGCCATAGTGCCCGGTGCATGTTCACATCCGATGTGGCATTGCCGTTCCTCTTTCCTGACTGATTCGTTACGCCTGACCGAGTGGTTACGCGTGTTGACGAGGACACGCTACAGGGCGGAGCCGAAGGCCAGCAGGCGGCCGTCGCAATCTTTCACGACAAACTCTCGCGTGTGCCAGGGAGTGTCGGCGAGATGGCGGGTGAACTCGACGCCGTGGGCTGCGTATTCGGCGTGCAGTGTATTTGTATCTTCTACGGATGCGAGAGAAGGTAGGCGTCGAGCAGTTCGTCCTCATATTTGTCTGGATTGGCGGTGGGCGGCTCGGCGCAGCGGAAATGGATGGCTTGGTGGTCGCGCGCCACGATGGCGTAGACGGGCGGATCCTGCCACGTGCTCAGGCACTCGAAACCGAGTTTCTCCTGGTAATACGCGAGCGTGCGGGGCATGTCGGCGGTGAAGAACTGCGGCGCGATGTGACGGATCATGGGGTTTCCTCCGAGGCTATTTGGGGCGAAGGGTTACCTTGGGCGGCCGAAGAAAAGCACGTAACCGTCGGGATCACGAATCTCGAAGCCGCGCAAGCCGTCGTGGGTGTCGGTGAGCGGCGCGCTGAAGGCTGCGCCGTGTTCGGCGAATTCGCGGGCGAGGGCGTCGGGGTCGGGCGTGTAGACAAAGGCGTCCCAGCGCATGTCGGGATGACGCGCGGGGTTGGGGAGCGGCGCGTTACGTCGCTGTCGGACTTGACCAGGAGTTGCGCGCCGTCGCGGCCGAGGATGGCGAAGAAGGGAGTCCTGTTCGGGCTGCTGGAATCGGACTTCGAAGCCAAGGGTGTCGCGGTAGAAGGCGATGGTTCGATCGACGTTGCTGACGATGAAGAAGGGGGAGATGGCTTCGAGGGTAGGTCGGGTGGTGGGCATGGGACGCTCTCGGTGCGGCGGCTTGTGAATTCACTATGAGGTTAGCGCGTGTGTCGAGTTGGAGCGGCTTTTTAAATCAGGCCGTAGATCAGTGGTGATTGTCTCTGGTGCACTCAACCGCTTCGGCGATGGCTCGGGAAACTGGGTCGGATATGGAGAACTGGGCGAAACCTAAGCCGTCCTGCGGCCCTGCAGCTCTCTTGAACTTTCCGGTGCTGATTGTTCCGGTCGCGGTGAAGGAGAATCCCGCCGGGCAGTAGCAGTTCATCACGTCTCCAGGACCATTGAGCGCACAGGTCAAGTAATCCGGCGAGCCGGAGAGCAGGTGGCCCTGATCATCCCACGTCTGGTAATCCCATCGTTGGGACGCGCGTGGCGCAAACGTGACAAGCGAATGGAACCGGGTGACGCTGTCGGGAACTCCGACCGGCTTCTCCTGTTTCGGGGTCAAGGTTTTGCCGTTCGCAATGCGAATCGTTTTCGCTGCGATGAGCGTGCCATTCCAATAGTAGGGGGAGTTGGGCTCAAGCTGAATCACTCCCCAGACAAAAACCTTCTGGCCAACGAGAGCTTTGAGCGCATCCGATTGGCCTTCGAGCGTGAGCCCGATCTCCTTCACGGTACGCCGATCGGTAGCGTCGAAGACTGCTATGTAGGGCCGGCCAGGCTCTAGAACCATGAACGCGCGATTTCCTCGCGACTTAGAGGTAACGACGCCGCTCAGGTGTATGGGAGCACCGTTAACGAGCGAATGAGCTTGCTGCGAGAAGGCCGGAACACAAGCAAGCAACAGGGCGAGGCCTAGAGAAACTCTTCGCATAGAGCTGTATTATGCGTGTCCGAACCGCACGTTTAGAGGATCCCGGTGGAATTTTGAGGTTGATCAGTGTTGGACCCCATGGCCAAGGGCGCAGGGGCTTCGGGTATGGTGCTGTGGGGATTGCGGGGTCTTCGGCCGCGCGCGTGTTAGCAATATTCGGGCGGGAAGAAAGATGTTTTCGGGGGTTTGCGGGGTGGAGGATAATGGCGCGGTTGTTCGCTGAGGGTAAGGGCGGACCTGGAGGAAGACGGATGAAGATGATGGCGACCTGGAGTGTGCGGCCGGGAGTGGTGAAGGAGACCGTGCAGCGGTTTCTCGCAGGAGAGGCGGAGCCGGGCGAAGGGCTGACCCTGCTCGGGCGATGGCACAAGACGGATTGCAGCGGCGGGTTCAGCCTGTATGAGACGGACGATCCGACGACTCTCTATGCACTGTCGAGCGCGTGGTCGGATGTGCTGGAGATGAGGGACTGGGTGGTTCTGGAGGACGCGGCCGTGGGTCCGATTCTGAGCAAGGTGTTTGGAAGTAAATAGACGGTGACCACGATGGAGAGGGAGTTTCGCCGAGGGAGGGTGCGCGATGGCGAGTGACCGCGAGTTGCTGGCCGCGGTGTATGCGGCATTCAATCGGCGGGACGTGGAGTTTGTGCTGGCGCGGATGCACCCGGAGGTGGATTGGCCGAATGGGATGGAGGGCGGCCGGGTGCATGGCCATGACGGCGTGCGCGCGTACTGGACGCGGCAGTGGGGAATGATCGATCCGCATGTAGAGCCGGTGGGATTTACGCCGGGCGAGGGTGGAGAGACGACGGTGGCGGTCGAGCAGGTTGTGCGCGATCTCGAGGGCAAGGTGATTCTCGATCAGAGGGTGGAGCATGTGTACTGGATCGAGGACGGGCTGATTCGCAGGATGGAGATTCGTAACCATGGTTAGTGGGATTGCGGAGCGTTCCCTCGGCGGCTAAAGCCGCATTCCTTGGGTTGGCTGGGTGGCCCGGCTGAAGCCGGGCCCTTTCAAAGACATGAGGATCTTGTGGGAGTTCTCCGGAAGCGAACGATGCCGAGGGTGGAGATAAATATTCTGTTCGGACGGAGGGATTCCCCGACGGCTAAAGCCGCATTCCTTTCGTTGGCTACATGGCCCGGCTGAAGCCGGGCCCTTTCAAAACATGAGGATCTTGTGGGAGTTCTCCGGAAGCGAACGATGCCGAGGGTGGAGATAAATATTCTGTTCGGAGGAGGGATTCCCTCGGCGGCTAAAGCCGCATCCTTCGGTTGGCTGGGTGGCCCGGCTGAAGCCGGGCCCTTTCAAAGACTGTTCGGCAACGGACGTTGTGTAGAGAGAACGCGAACTCAATTTGAGAGCGAACGATTTCCCTCGGCGGCTAAAGCCGGATCCTCATGTGGCCCGGCGAGCCGGGCCTTTCAGACATGAGGACTGGTGCGAGCGGGAACGGTCAGCGGCGCGCGGGAGCGGGTTTGCCGAGGCGCTTGGCGGCGCGCTTGGCGGCGATGGCGTGCATCTCGCGGCCGAGGCTGGTGCGATTCATCACGACCTGCTGGATGACGCCGATGATGTTGCCGCAGGCCCAGTAGAGAGCGAGGCCGGAGCCGACGTTCCAGGTCATGAAGCCGAAGACCGCGGGCATGGTGAAGGCCATCATGCGCTGCTGCGCGGGATCGACTCCGGGCGAGGGCGTGAGGAACTGCACCAGGAACATGGAGATGACGAAGAAGACCGGCAGGATGTGGTACGGGTCCGGCGCGGAGAGATCGGGCAGCCAGAGCCAGTGCGCCTGGCGAAGCTCGATCACATTCGACAGCATGCTGTAGAAGCCGTAGAGCAGCGGCCACTGGATGAGCATGGGCAGGCAGCCGCCGAACATGTTGGCGCCTTCGCGCTTCTGCAGGTCGAAGATCTCCTTGTTCATGTCCTGCTTGCGCGGATCGGTGGCCTTGTACTTCTTGTACTTCTCCTTGATGGCCTCCATCTGCGGCTGAATGCGCTGCATTTTGAGCGCCGACTTCATCATCTGGATGCGGGTTGGAAGCATGCCCAGGTTGATGATGAGCGTGAGGACCAGAATGGCCCAGCCCCAGTTGGAGACGACATGGGAGTGGACCCAGCGAAGAATGATGAAGAGCGGCTTGGAGATGACGCCCGACCATCCGAAGCTGACAACGGCGTCGATATTGGGTCCGGTGGCGCGGCCATCGGCGGCGGTGGCGTGGACGGAGCGCAGCACATCGAGCGACTTGGGCCCGGCGTAGAGGCGCAGGCTGGTGTGGCCGTTGGGATCGCCGACGGCTGCACCGAGAACCTCAACCTTTTCTGTCTGGTTGGGATCGGGGTGCTTGGGATTCTTGGGTATGGTGGATTCGTTATGGAGGCTGACGACGGCGGTCTGCTGCGGCAGATCGGGAAGGAAGATGCTGGCGAAGTAGAGATCGCTCACGCCGGCCCAATCGAAGGGACCGTTGAGGGTGGCGCCGCCGGCGACTTTCTTGGGAGCTTCCTGATTCGCCTTGCCGTTCTGCATCGAGTCGAAGTGCGACTTGGCGTAAGCGGGTAGCGAGTCCTGATCGCCGAAGCTGGAGGGCCAGGCGAGGTAGGCGGCTACGGGCGCGCCGTTCTGCGTGACCTGAACGGTGGCGTGGATGACGTAGCTCGCGTCGAAGGTAAAGGTCTTGTGGACGACCAGGCCGCCATCGGAGTAGTCGAAGGCAAGTGTGCCTGGTGCGGTTACAGTTCCGGTCTTCGAGGGAACGAAGAGGGCGTGTTCGAGGCGGTCGCGCAGGCCGGCGTCATAGGTATAGAGCGAGAGCGGGTAGCCGAAGCGGGAGGCGGTCGCGGCATTGACCAGGTCGAGCGGCTTGCCGGCGTCGTCTTTGTACTTTTTCAGGATCCAGGATCTGACCTGGGCTCCGCGATTGACGAAGCGGATCTGGTAGAGCTCATTTTCAACGACGGTCTCACTCTCGGCCGAGGCCTGTACGGCACCGGAGGAGGCGGCTGGGCCGGGGACAGGAGACTGGGTGGCGCCGGAAGCGGCGGCGGCCAGGGTTTGCTGTTGCTGCTGCTGTGCGGGAGCGGACTGCTGCGACTTCTTGGGCATGAAGTATTGCAGCCCGAGAAAGACGACCACGAAGATCGCGGTCATGGCCAGGATGGAGCGCGAGTCCTGACCGCCGCCTTGCTGATTCGGATTTTTTATTTCTGCCAAGAGTACTTCCTATGATCGACAGTCGTGTGGGGTAAGGACGAGGACGCAATCTCCTCTATGGTACTTGGCGCCGGGAGAACTGTGCATCCCAGCGGTAGAAGACGGAGCAGGCGGCGCCCAGGTTCCAGGCACAGGATCAAAACCGCCGGCACAGCCGGGATGGCAGCGCAGCACGCGACGCGTGGCGAGCCAGGTTCCACGGAGCGGGCCGTGATGGGTGACGGCGAGCAGCGGCGTATTCAGAACAAGTGGGTTGAAAGCGGCATCCGCCGGGCGTAAGCGCGTGCAGGCACGGGGAGACGGCGTGCTTGTAGATGGAGAACAGAAGGGCGGCGGTGCGACGGGCGAGGCTCATGGGCGCGTCCCTTTTGCGATGGCGGCCTGAATGGAGGCGAAGATGCGGGCTATTTCCTTTTCAAGCCGGGAGAACTCCATGGTCAGCACGGAGCGGCGCGGGTGGAGGACAACGTCGACGTCGGCCGCGAGCGTGCTGATGTGGAGGCGGACGGCTTCGCGCATTCTGCGCTTGATGCGGTTGCGATCGACGGCCTTACCCATGACGCGGCCGGCAGTGAGGCCAATGCGCGGGCCGCGGTGAGGAGCGGCCGGATTCAGTATCGATGCGCTTCGCAGCGGCTGTGTCCGCGCTGCGGTCACGCTGGCTGTGTCTGGGCTCGCTGTGTCATTGCTCGCTGTGTCTGGGGGACTGGGGCGCAGCGAAAAAAAGTAGCTCATGGACGCGGAGAACTGTTTGCGGCTGTGGTGATAGACGCGTTGATAGTCAGCGTGTTTGCGCAGGCGTATATCGCGCGTCCAACCGCTGATCGCGTGGGGAGCGTCCGCCTTGTAGCTTCGTTCCGACAAGCAGGGCAAGTCTCCTGAGGCAATCGCGCGTGCGGTTCTGAATCTTTTTAGACCCGGATGGCCGTTAGAAATCATGGAACCTTCGTACCGCGCGCGCCGCAATTCAACGGAGGAATGACGGAAGGTTTCAGGTTAGCGGCGGCGAAGGTTTGCACGGTGAAAGCGGCGCGAATCTCCGGGTATGTGCATAACGGAGGAAGAGCGCTGCGCAGGGGACGCAGCCCGCTCATTCCGAATCGTTGGGGTTGAAATGAATCGCTGTGATTGGTATGAAGGAGAGGGAGACTAGTCGCGATAGCCAGCGCTGACGGCTACGCGGTGGCGGCCCTTGGCGCGGCGCCGGGAAAGAACGGCTGCACCGCTCTTGGTCTTCATACGAGTACGGAAGCCGTGCGTTTTAGAACGATGACGGCGGTTCGGTTGAAATGTGCGCTTGGGCATGACACTGCGCTCCTAGAGTTTCGTATCGAAATCGATGCCTTTGAGGCAAGTCTTGAGTATAGCTGATGGCCGGTTACGCCGCAAAATCCGAGGCCCATTTTGGAACTTTCACAGTGCATGGTGCAACCCAAGTGCAATTGCGTTTTTTGCGTGAATGAGACGTTACGACGGCACGCAACTGTGCTAGTCTGAGCAGCGTTTACAGAGTGATTTCTGCACGTCCCGCTGCACAGAATTTTGAGATCGATCCAGTGCTGACGAACCTGAGCGTTCCGAAGCCGCTCCTAGCATACGAGAGCCTGTACCAGCATTTGGCGCCCGCATCTGCCAAGTGTGTCGTCTGTATTTATTCTTAAGGCGTGCATGGACAATTTCGATTTGAGCAGCAGACGTTGAGCAAGGAATAGTATGTCTTTTGTGTTTACGGCCACAGCCACCGTGGATCCCTGGGTGCGAATCCTCGGGGCGCTCGAGAAGAAGGTCAACCGGCAGTCGTTCGACACCTGGTTGAAACCGACGCGATACAGTCATGTCACCGGCAAGATGCTCTTTGTGCGAGTACCGACGCCGGAGTTTCAGAAGATTGGCGACCGCTACGCGGACCTGATCCAGGAAGCGATTGATCTGCTCGCGCTGGAACTGGACGACGTCACCTTCGTCACCCCGGAAGATAATCCGGCTGCACCGCGAGTGCGGGAAGATGGAGGATTCGCTCCTCTGCCTTCGCATGCGCCGAACGCGCCGAAGAGCAACGGCGCACGCAGCACCACACCGGCGGTGGCGCCGCAGCAGGCACGCTTCGACTGGAGCACGGCTGCACAGCTGAATCCGCGGTACACGTTTGACGCGTTCGTGATCGGCAACGGCAACCAGTTTGCGCGGGCCGCGGCACAGGCAGTCGCGGAGCGTCCGTCGAAGGCTTACAACCCGCTGTTTCTGTATGGCGGAGTCGGAATGGGCAAGACGCATCTCATGCACGCGATTGCGCACGAGATGAAGCAGCGTCTGCCGCAGTCGTCGATCTGCTACGTATCGAGCGAGAAGTTCACCAACGAGATGATCAACTCGCTGCGCTACGACAAGATGACCAGCTTCCGCGACAAGTTTCGTTCGGTGGACCTGCTGTTGATCGACGATATCCAGTTCCTGGCGCAGAAGGAGCGCACGCAGGAGGAGTTCTTTCACACGTTCAATGCGCTGCACGAGAGCATGAAGCAGATCGTGATTGCCTCTGACCGGCCGCCGAAGGAGCTGGCGGAAATCGAAGACCGGCTGCGCAGCCGTTTCGAGTGGGGACTGATCGCGGACATTCAACCGCCGGATCTGGAGACGAAGGTCGCGATTCTGCAGAAGAAGGCAGAGAGCGAGCACGTGACGCTGCCGATCGATGTGGCGTTGTTTGTGGCCTCGAATGTGCGGACCAATGTGCGCGAGCTCGAAGGGGCACTGACGCGGCTGATCGCGTGGTGCGGGTTGAACGGCATGGAGATCACGCTGCCGACGACGCAGCAGTGCCTGAAGCAGTTCATCGACACGCAGGTACGCAAGGTGACGATCGAGGCGATTCAGCGCGCGGTGGCGGAGAACTTTGGCATGCGGGTGGCGGAGCTGAAGCAGAAGAACAATTCGCGCCTGGTGGTGGTGCCGCGGCAGATCGCGATGTACCTGGCCAAGCAGATGACCGAGGCTTCCCTGCCCGAGATCGGGCGCCAGTTTGGCGGCAAGCACCACACGACGGTGATGCACTCGATCAGCAAGATCGACGAGCTGAGCCGTTCGGACAAGAACCTTTCGCGCACGCTGCACGAGTTGCAGGAGAAGCTGAGCAACTAGAGCGGGGCGAGATAGGCGAAGACCTCGAGAGCAATGCGGGCTTCGCTGCCGCCGATAGCCGGATACACGTCCGGCGAACGGCTGATCCGAGAGCCACATCGGATGTTGCAAGTGCAACGGCCTCTTCATGGGGCCGTTTGTATTTGCGGTAGAGTATGCTCGATTTCGATGCGGCGACACTGGCTTTTTCCGATGGTGATGGCACTCGCAGCCCTTCCGGCGGCGGCGCGCTCGCGTCCGCAAGACACCGGATTTCTAAACCGCAAGATCGCCATCGGCGGCCAGATTTACAAATACGATGTCTACCTGCCGGAGGAGTGGAACGCGCGGCAGAGGTGGCCCGTGATTCTGTTTCTGCACGGCTCCGGGGAGCGCGGCACCGATGGACTGGACCAGACGCAGGTAGGGCTCCCGGCGGCGCTGCGGGCGCATCCGGAACGATGGCCGTTTGTGGTGGTGATGCCGCAGGTGCCGTTCAGCCACCATCACTGGACCGATCCCGACATGATGGAAGTGGCGATGGCGGCGCTGAACGCGGAGGTGAAGGAATTCCGCGGCGATCCGCAGCGCGTGTATCTGACGGGCCTGTCGCTGGGCGGCTACGGGACGTGGGAGCTGGCGCGCACGCGGCCCGGCCGTTTTGCGGCCATTGTGCCGGTCTGCGGCGGGATCTTCTGGTCCGTACGCGCCGGATCGCTGGCACGAGCCGGGCCTGGCAGAAGAATATGCGAAGGCGATTGGCCGCACGCCGGTATGGATGTTTCACGGGCTGGATGATCCGGTGGTGGCGCCGAAGCAGTCGGAGATCATGTTTGAAGCCATCAAGGCGGAGCACGGCGACGTGCGGCTGTGGGAGTACGCCGGGTGGCAGCACAACGTGTGGGAGAAGGCGTATGCGAGCCGGATCTGCCACGCTGGCTGCTGGCGCATAGTCTCGCGCGTTCGGCTCTGAATCCCGTATATGCGGAGCGGACGATCGTGCCGGTGCATCCGGTACCGGCGACGGTGAACCCGGCCATCTACGACGCGTATGTGGGCGAGTACATGGATGCGGGCGTGACGCAGGTGACGATTCTGCGGCAGGGCGATGGCTTGTTCGCGCGCAACCGGATCGGGCAGACTTCAGAGTTGTTGCCGGAGAACGCGACGACGTTCTTCTATCCGCATGGCGGGTCTCCGCGGGTGGTGTTTGAGAAGGACGGCTCGGGGCAGGTGCGCGGGATTCTGTTTCGCGACGACCGGCATGAAGAGCACTGGCAGAAGAAGCGGTGACGGCAGCGACGGCAGGGTGAGACGCCGGCTTGGGATGGCTGTGGCTAGCTAAGCTTCGTGATCGAGCTAATCTTCGTAATCGGGGCAGTAATAATCGGACGTTCCTGAACCTTTCGCATTGTCTCGCAATTGCCTGATCCGATGTTCCACGCGGCGGCTGGGTACTTTGAGTGAGTGCTGGTATGCCTGGTAGAGCTTGATCGCTGACTCTCTCGCCTCCGCGGCGCCGTTCGCGTATTTGGCATCGTTCCGCGCGACGACCCGCGATACGTTCCACCAGGTCGCATACGCGTTTGCCATTTCGAGGCGAACCTTGTCGGAAACTTCAGACGCCGGATATTCCTGAAGGAACCTTTTTGCGCGGCGGATCACTTCTCGAAACTGGTCGGGGCCTTCCTGGCACGAACCCTGGCTCCAACCAAGGCGCGTCATCATGAGAAAGGCCTGACGACCCCACCTGGAATCCAGGTGCGTCGTGGCGAGTTCCCCTAAGTCGACGGGATCTTTCTGGAGGATCCAGCGTGCGTCAGGTTCGTAGTAGAAATAGTGAATTCCCAGGGCGCTGAACCCTTTCACTTCGGCAGTTGGTATTGTGCGCGCCGCTCCATCGCCTTGTGCGGCGAGGTCGCTCGGCACCAATTCGTGGACGCAAAAGGCCCTGGCCGGATAGAGGGCGGAGGTGGAAGGAGTGTTCCGTAGTTCCTGCAGAGCGCCGCTGAGACTGCTTTGAATCAAAGCTGTACTGGCGTTTCGCATCCCCTGAAGAATTTGCAGGTCGTGATCGAACCTGGCTTGCCGACAGGCGAGCACTGCTATGGGGCGCTCCGCACGAACCAGGGACGGGCCGTAGATGGCGAAGCCGAGTTGGGAGTATCCGACAAAGATGGTGGCCAGCAGCCAAGTGCTTTTCACTGGATACCTCGCTCCCCGGCAAGCTCTTGGAAAGTTCGCGGGCCTTGGTCGGTTCAAGTCAGGTCACAAGCATACGCGCTAAGTCGGAGCGGGCAGGTCCTTCGCAAAGCAATTTGCCTTTGCGGTGGCGCGAACTGTGCCTGGTTCCGGTGCGAGGTCCTGGTCGGGCGAGCTCTCCTCAGCGGTCGCGCGCGACAGGGAGGAGGGGGTTCGCACGGATGAGGAAGAGTAGGAAAAGCGGGTTGCTGTTGAAAGAGGGTATGCGCGGGAGGCGCATGGGTACTGGATGGGAGCGTGGTTTCCACTTTGGGCGGAGGAAATCCACATAGGGAAAACTGGGCGGTGTGCAGAACGCGGAGAACGGGTGGGGAGAAGCGGGCAGGTGTACCGGTCTTCCGGCTTTTGCGATTCTCCGGGACGGGTTTTCTAAAACGGGGACGATGGCAATCCCACGAAGGGTGGGCACTTGGACCATGTATCCACTTTTCCACGCTGAACGGTTACTACTACTGTCTTTAAAGAGACTAAGAAAGAGAAAAGTACTTGTAGTGGTCGTGGTGTTTGGTGGAGTGCCACAGCAGGCGACCGCGGTGTCTAATGCGGTGGGAGCGTGCGGCATGTGGAGAGTTGCTGCGATCGTGGTTCTCGCGGGATGTGGCGCTGGTTTCGTGCACGCGCAGAGCAGTGAGACCCAGGGATGTACGGCGAGTACGGACAATGCTCCGGTTCTGGTCAGCAACCCCGGCGCGAAGGTGACTTTCAATGCGAGCAAGCCACTTTTCTGGACGTGATACGAGCGACGGGGATACAGTCACGGCGGCCGATCGGTGTGGTGCTCGGCAAGGATCCGAATCGGTTGTCGAGATCTATCCATTCGTATGACTTAGTTGGAGTAAGCGCGGAGACCGCGTTGCGGAAGGCGGCGGAAGGCACCGGCTACACGCTCAAGGAAGAAAACCATGTCCTGGTGCTAACTGCCGGCGATCTCAGTCCTCGCCAGAAGGAATTGCTTTTGCATCGGTATGCCGACTTTGTTCCGGGGAAGAATCAGACCATGTTCGAGCTTGGAGTCGGTCTAAGCATCTGGATGAAGATGGTTGTAGACCCAAAGCCGGGTTATGGAGGGAGCATTCTGACTTGTCTCACCGATGAACGATTCACGTTGGATGTGACTCTTCCGGCGACCACCGAGGAGATCGCGAACCAGATTGTCTCCTTGGGATCGAAGGGCATGTGGATCTTCCGAGTGGATCCGGATGCACCGCCGGCGAATTGGACGGATGAGGTGTTTATCGAGTCGTACCAGTACTACTCGAACCGGCCCATGACCCGGCGCTGAATGCCGCGCGTGGGCAGGCACGGGGAGGGGTAGGTCTTGGAGTCGTAGTGCTGTTTTGGGTGGTGGGCCAAAGCAGGCGACCGCGGTGTCTAATGCGGTGGGAGCGTCGGCCATGTGGAGAGTTGCGGCAATCGTGGTTCTGGCCTCGAGTGCACCTACATGTCTCAGCGCGCAGAGCAGTGAGACGCAGGGATGTGCAGCGACTCAAAAGTTCGCTCCCGTCCTGGTCAGCAATGTTGGCGCGAGGGTGACGTTCCAATGCGATCGAGCCTCTCCACTGGATGTCATACGAGCGACTGGGAGACAGTCACGGCGACCGATCGGTGTGGTGCTCGGCACGGATCCCAATCGGCTGTCGAGACCGATCCATTCGTATGACTTGGTCGATGTAAGCGCGGAGACCGCGTTGAGGAAGGCGATCGAAGGCACCGGCTACACGCTGAAGCGAGATGGCAAGGTGCTGGTGCTAACTGCCGGCGATCTCAGTCCTCGCCAGAAGGATTTGCTTTTGCATCGGTATGCCGACTTTGTTCCGGGGAAGGATCAGACCATGGTTGAGCTGGGATCTGCCTTAACCATGTGGATTAGGGCCACAGTTGACCGAAAGGTTGGTTTTGCATGGAGCATCCTGTCGTCTACTAACGAGGAACGATTCACGTTGGAAGGAAGACTCCCGGCGAGCACCGAGGAGATCGCCAACCGGATTGTTTGTCTGGGATCGAAGGGCATGTGGATCTTCCGGGTGGATGCAGCTCCGCCCACCTCTGTGGCTGACTGGGCAGACCAAGTGTCCGTCGAGCCGTACCAGCACTATTCGAACCGGCCGCTTACCCGGCATAGATCGAAGTGAATGGAATCCAGGCAATTACTGGCAGGGATTCAGGGGTGCCTACAAACGTATTCCTGGAACAGACGCCTTGCCTCGGCCGCTAAAGCCGGTAGATCGGCATGACTCTACGGCATGGCTGAAGCCAAGCCCTTGCAAAACCATGGCTACGGGGATCGACTGGCGGGGAAAGGTTTGCGTGGGATGAAGCCGGGCGGGTCTTCCACTGGGCGGACTACTTTTCCGCAGAGCATAAATTGACTTTTGTCACTAGAATGAAGCCGGCACTATTGTGGGCTTCAGGGCACAGCGGCCAGTAGTGTAGAGTGTGGCAAATTGAAGTAGAAATCGAAGCAGGGGGGCTAAAGCATGCCTGGCGTCGGAGTAGAGCAGGAGAAACCGCTGGCGCAAAGCACAGCAGCCATGGAGATCAGCGTAAGCAGGCAGAATTTGCTGCGGGAATTGACCGCCACGCAGAGTGTCGTCGAGCGCAAGACCACCATCCCGATCCTTTCGAATTTTCTGCTGGAGGCCGCGGAGGACCGGTTGACGATTACGGCGACCGATCTGGACCAGAGCATCAAAACTTCGTGTGAAGCGAAGGTAAAGAAGCCGGGATCGTGCACGGTGCCGGCACGGAAGCTGTACGACTACATCAAACTGCTGCCCGAAGGAGATATCAGCATCAAGCTGATGGAGAACCATTGGGTGCAGATCCGCTCGGGCCGTTCGAACACAAAGATGGTCGGCATGGCGCGGGCTAATTTTCCCCAAGTGGCAGAATTCCCGGAAAGCGGAGTGACGCGGATTCCGACCGCTTCGTTGAAGGGCATGATCAGCAAGACCATCTTTTCGATTTCGAACGAAGAATCGCGGTACACGCTGAATGGCGCACTGCTGATCTTCAAGGCGGAGAGCCTGGCGATGGTGGCGACGGACGGTCATCGGCTGGCGCATATCGAGAAGCAGGGTGAGTCGCTGGCCAACATCAGCGGCGAGAAGAAGACCCTGATTCCGCGCAAGGCGTTGTCGGAGTTGCAGTCGCTGCTCGCGAATACGGATGAAGAGTTTCTGGAATTTTCAGACGATGAGCACACGCTGTTCTTCCGGATCGGGCACCGCGTGTTGACGACGCGGAAGCTGACCGGCCAGTTCCCGAACTACGAGGCGGTGCTGCCGCGGGACAACAACAAATTCGTCATCGTGCGCAGTGAAGAGCTGATGGGTTCGATTCAGCGCGTGGCGCAGTTTGCCGATGAGCGGTCGGGCGCCATCAAGATTCGTCTGGAGCAGAACGAGCTGAAGATTTCGTCGTCTTCCACGGATTCGGGCGAGTCGGAAGACACGATCGAGACGCCGTACAGCTTTGATCCCATCGTGGTCGGATTCAACTCGGCCTACCTGATCGATTTTCTGAAGGCAGTGGGCGGCGCAGGCGAAGTGCGGCTGGAGTTCAAAGACGCGCAGTCGGCCGGGCAGATGCGGCCGGAAGATGCTTCGGATGATTTCAAGTACCGCTACATCATCATGCCCATGCGCATCTGAGGTGCTACGGTGCTGCGCGCACGGCGGATCGGGCCTTCGGCCCAAGAGCAAAGCAAGAGCAAAGGAACAAGAGCAAAGGAACAAAGCAAAGGACAAGAGCAAGAAAAGATGCAAAAGGCCTGCCCTCCGGGGTGGGCTTTTTTGTTGGCTGGATGGAGAGTGCGGGGACGGGAGGAGCAGGGGCTAGAATTCGTTGCATGTGGAACGGGAGTCAGTTCGGCTCCTGTATCGGGTCGGCGGTGTAGTCGAGACCGGTTTCTTCACTCCCCTATTCGAGGACTTTTAGCCAATGCGAGTGCCTTTCGTTTTTCTAGCCGGGTCGATGGTGTTGTGGTCTGCACTGCCCTCATCTCCGACATTCTGGTCTGCAATACCCTGTTCGGCGCAGGCCCATGCGGCTCAGGCTGTTCCGCGGGAACGGCCATCATCCCAGGAAAAGCTGGGGACTGTGAACTTCAATACGTCGTGCAGCCCGGCGGTGCAGGTGGACTTCAACCGCGCGGTGGCGCTGATGCACTCCTTCCAATTTGCAAGAGCGATCGAGGGCTTTCAGGCGGTGCTTGCGAAGGACCCCGCATGTTCGATGGCAGATTGGGGCATTGCGCTGAGTAACTGGGGGAACCCGTTCGCGGCCGGACAGAAATCGGAACGGCAAGTGGAGCAGGGACGCAGGGCCGTCGAGCAGGCGCGGGCTGCCAAACCGAAGACGGAGCGTGAGGCCGCGTATATTGAGGCGGTCGCGCATCTGTTTATCGCGGCTCCGAATCAGGATCAGAGGACGCGCGTGCTGGCGTATGAGAGCGCGATGGCCGCGATTCATGCGAAGTACCCCGAGGACACCGAAGCCGCGATTTTCTACGCGCTCGCCATGGCCGCGGCCGCCGATCCCGCCGATAAGAGCTATGCACGACAAGCCGCGGCAGGCAGGATTCTGGAGGCGCTGTACGTGCGGTATCCGGATCATCCTGGACTGGCGCACTACATCATTCATGCGTATGACGCTCCGGCCCTGGCGGCCAGGGCAGAGGGAGCCGCGAAGCATTACAGCGAGATCGCGCCGGAGAGCCCGCACGCGCTGCATATGCCGTCGCACATTTTCACACGGCTTGGAGAGTGGCAGGCGTCGATCGATGCGAACCTCGCTTCGGCTGTAGCCGCGAGAAAAGCAGGGCAGCCGGCGGATGAGCTGCACGCGACGGACTATGAGGTCTACGCGTATTTGCAGACCGCGCAGGATGGGGCGGCTCGCCGTGGAGTGGAGGCGGCAGCGGAGATCTTCTCGCGCTTCAATCCAGCGGTCGAAGTCGGCGGGGCGGGCGGTCCGCAGGCGGCCTATTTCGCACATGCGGCGATTCCTGCGCGCTATGCGCTGGAACGAAGAGCGTGGGAGGAAGCGAGCAAGCTCGAGCCGACGGCGAGCCCATTTGCGCAGACTGAGGCGATTACCCAATTCGCGCGAGGGCTGGGGGCGGCACATTTGAAAGATAGCCCGGCGGCACACGCTGCCATTGAAGCATTGGAGCAATGCCACGATCGGCTGGACAAAAAGAACGAGAGTTACTGGGCCAACCAGGTCCAGATCCAGCGGCAGGAGGTTCTCGCGTGGCTGGCTTTGGCGGAAGGCGGGCCTGCGGACGCAATCGCAAAGATGCGAGAGGCAGCCGCATGGGAGGACAAGACGGAGAAGAGCGCGGTCACTCCGGGGCCGCTGGTGCCTGCGCATGAACAACTGGGAGATATGCTGCTGGAGATGGGGCGGGCAGGGGATGCGCTCAAAGAATATGAAGCGACGCTGAAGAAAGAGCCGAACCGATTCTGGGCGTTGTATGGCGCGGCGCAGGCAGCGAAGCGGGGAGGCGATGGACGCGCGCAACAAACGTATCTTCGGCAGTTACTTAAAGTGACGGAGCGCGCCGATGAGCCCGCACGCCGCGAACTGGTAGAGGCGCGCAGCGAGAGCAAACGCAGCGCAAGCCTCGGGGCTCTGCACGAACCCGGCAACTAACTTACTCGTGGTGTTTCCGGATATAAAGCACTAGACTCAGCCACCATGGAAAGACGAACGGTCAATGGCGTGTTTGTGGCCGGTTTGACGGCGCCCTTTGCAGCGCTCCTGCTGTACGTGCTGGTGTATTCGGTAACGACGCGGTTGAGCCATGATCTGGAACGGGATTGGGCGTTTCGGCTTTTTCTTGGCGGCCTTGCAATGACGCTGCCCAGCCTGTTGACGTTTGCGCTGGCGTTCCGGCAAGTGAGGCGAAAGAAGCTAACCAAACTGTCGGCGGTGGGACTGATCCTTGCCACGGTGACGCTGGGCCTGGTGGCTATGCCGGCGCATGACGGACTCCTTCGTTCGAGGCAGGAGAGAAACATGGCGCTGCACGACGTGGCCGCGCCCACATTTGAGACCACGGACATTGCGGGAAACGTTCAACGGCTGAGCGACCAGAAAGGCAAGGTCGTGCTGATCAACCTTTGGGCCACCTGGTGCGGACCATGCCGGATCGAGATGCCGGAACTCGATCGCCTGTACAAAGAGCGCAAGGAGCGCGGGCTGGTCGTCTTTGGCCTGTCTGCGGAGAATAGCGCGACGCAGCAGAATTTCGTTGCCAGGGTTCCTGTGAGCTATCCGCTGCTGACGATGAGCCAGGGAGTTCCGGACTTTTACCGGGATGTCGTGCGCTACCCGACCTTGTTCCTGGTGGATCGCAATGGGCAATTACAGCCGCTTCCCGAACCGGGAGAACCATTCACGAAGATCGAGGATGCAGTGGATAAGCTTCTCGACGTCCCCGCACACTAGAACGCTACGTGCACGCCAGTGCTGCGCACACGGCGGTGCTGCGCGCACGGCGGATCGCGCTTTCGCGCAAGAGCAAAGGCAAAGAGAAGACAAAGCCACACAGAGCCGTGGCCTTTGGGGTTGGGCGGGCAACGCTGCCCGCGTTTGAAAAAAGTTTTGCGATGCTCTTGACTCTCCTGTGACTGGAGGCTCGATAACCAATTCATGCTCAAGATCGGCGACTTCTCTTCCCTCTCTCAGATCTCGGTCAAGACGCTGCGCTACTACGACGAGATGGGCTTGTTCTGCCCGGATCACGTGGATGCGCAGACGGGCTACCGGTACTATTCGGTGGCACAGTTGCCGCGGCTGCATCGCATTCTGGCATTGAAGGACCTGGGCTTTTCGCTCGAGCAGGTCGCTCAGCTGCTGGAGCAAGGGGTGACGGGCGAACAGCTGCGGGGGATGTTTCTGCTGCGCCAGGCCGAGCAGCAGGAGAGGGTGGAGGAGGAGCAGTCGCGGCTGACGAGACTGCGCGCACGTTTGAGCCTGATTGACAAGGAGCAGAGCATGAACAGCGATGTAGTCGTGAAGGACGTTCCCTCCCAGTGGATCGCTTCGGTTCGGGCGGTGATTGCGAACTACCCTTCGGTGGGTCAACTGTACGGGCAGGTGTTGCAGGATCTGAACGGTTGCAGCGGGTTGCCGGTGGCGCTCTGGCACGATGCGGAGTTCAAGGAGCACGATGTGGATGCCGAGGCGGGATTTTATCTGAAGCAGCCGGTGGCGGCGAAGGGGAAGGTGCAGGTGCATGAGTTGCCGGCAGTGAAGGTGGCGAGCGCGATTCACGAGGGCGCCTACAATCGGCTCACGCAGGCGTATGACGATCTGCTGCGGTGGGTGGGGTCGAATGGATACCAAGTGGCGGGGCCGATCCGGGAGCTGTACCTCAAGTGTTCGCAGCCGGTGCGGCAGGATGACGAATCGTATGTGACGGAGATCCAGGTGCCGGTGAAGGCGGGTTGAGGGCGGGGCGCGGTCCTTTACGACTTACTTACTCGTGGATACGTGGGGTGCTCCACTCTCCTCGGATGGGTGTTTGGCGATGAGGGTGGAACCCACCCTTCGCAAAGAGACGCGAAGGATGGGGCACCCGCACCTGGGTTGGGTCGACGTGTGCGGGTCTGGGGATGTGGAACCCACTCTTCGCAAAGAACGCGAAGGATGGGGCACCCGCCCATCGGGTTTAGTCGACGTGTGCGGGTTTGGGGATGTGGAACCCACCCTTCGCAAGAGACGCGAAGGATGGGGTACCCTGCGCGTTCTTTCTTCGTGAAGATAAGCATGGAGAGAAATGATGCCAGCTGCATAACTGCAGAGTGGGACAATTCATGATTCTCCGATTGGACCCGATGTTATACTTCGCCCACTTTCGTGAGGTTCTAACATGGGGCGGCGGTCCTTTCTTCGGCAGTTAGTGGCGGTACCTTTCGCTGGAGTGGCGTCTTCGTTCGGCCAGGGGACTCCGCATAAATCACTGAACATCATGATGAAGAGTGCCTGGGGATCGGATGATCCGACCAAGGCGGCGTTTCCTTTTCTTCACGGGCTCGCGCTTTCTGAGGCGGGGCATACGGTGCAGATCTTCCTGCTGGGCGAAGCAGTGTCGCTGATGCGGTCGTCTGTGGCGGCCGCGGTGGTGCCGGTAGGATGGCCGCCCCTTGGAGAGGTCATGAAGAAAGTAGCGGACCGGAAGGTTCAGATTTATGCCTGCGGTGCCTGCTCTCGGGCACGGAGTGTTCTGCAGACGGATCTGGATCCGTGGGGAGCGAAGTTTGGCAGCCCGCCGATCTTCGTTTCTCTGGTGGAGTGGGCCGATCGCGTTATCACGGAGTGACCGGTCGTTGCCCGCACAATTCAGGGTGTGGTGAGCGCATGTGGCGGCGGTGGTTGGTTCGACACGAGTGCGGGTCTGGCGATCCGATGTGGAACCCACCCTTCGCAAAAAACGCGAAGGATGGGGCACCCGGATTTTGTTTTGAAGCGAAGGTAACTGTGAACAGGATGGTGGGCCAGCCGGCTGCGGGGACTAGCTGACGTTGGCGGCGGCTGGGTGGGCGGGTTCTGCCGGGAGCGGCATGCGGGCGGCGAGGCCGGTGGCATGGATCGTGGCGTTGACCATCGCTTCAAAGCCCATGCAGGAGTTCATCATCATCTGGTAGAGGCGGCGGTCGGTCCAGTCCATCTGGTAGAAGCGGCGAACGTAGGCGGCGCGGCGAGTATCGGTTTCGATCAATTCCTGTTCGGCGTCTTTGGCGTGTTCGGGAAAGTTCTTTTCAATCCACTGGATCTTCCGCTTGCGCGAGGCGTAGACGAAGATGTGGAAGGCGCCGGGCATGGTGGAGAGCACGCAGGCGGCACCGCGGCCGACGACGACGCAGTTGCCGGATTCGGCGGCTTTATGCAGGTAGTCGCGGACGAAGGTGACCATGCGTTCGCTGTCGAAGACGTTGGTTTCGGGGACGGCGGGCATGCGTTCGATGCTGCCATGCCAGAAGGCCTTGCCGAAGCGGTAGTACCAGGGGTCGAGGCGTTCGTCGCATTGTTCGGCGAGGGATTTGGTGACGCCGGCCTTCTTGGCGATCTCTTCGATGAGGCAGTGATCGATGAGCTTCCAACCGAGGCGGTTGGCGAGGTGGTAGGCAAACTCCGCACCCTGGCTTCCGTATTCGCGTTCGACGGTAATTATGCGGACCATGGTTTGCTTCTCCCTGTCGTACGATGCCGATGCTGGTACAGTGCTGCGGAAAAAAGTCTGTTTGTAGGTCCGGCCGGCAATCCCTCAGCGGCTAAAGCCGCTCGTTATTCGCCGCACTTACGGTTGGGCTGAAGCCCACCCCTTTCAAAGCCAGAGTCTGCCCGACTGGAATCGTCGGTCTTCTGCAAAACGGGCGCTTGTGTCTCCGTGAGGCACGATAGCACCGTTGCCGGCGGTAAATCCAGAGCCGAAGGGGCTGTTTGTTTATAGCTTCAACTCGACGATGGTGGCACCGGCGCCGCCCTCGTTCTGCTCGGCTTCGGCGACGGTGGCGACCTGCGGCTGGTGTTCGAGCCAGGCTCGCAGGGCGCGGCGGAGCACGCCCATGCCGGTGCCGTGGATGATGCGGATCCGCGGCAGGCCGGCGAGAAAGGCGCGGTCGAGGAATTTCTGAACCTCGTCGGTGGCTTCGTCGACGGTGCGGCCGATGACCTTCAATTCCCAGCTCATGTTTTCGTCCGGATCGGCCACAGAGACGGAGACGCCGCGGCCGCGAGCTGCCTGGAGCGGAGTGAGCGCGGGAGCGGGCGTGTTGCGGATGACCTCGGCGATGTCGTCGCGGGGGATGCGCATCTTCATGGGGCCGATGGCGACTTCAAAGGTGTTCTGGTCGATCTGGCGCTGGACGACGGCGGTCTTGCCCAGGGATTTGAGCTTGACGGAATCGCCGGCGACGACGTGGCGGACGACATGGGGCTGGGCGTTCGCATCGCCGCGATCGGCGCCGGTGTGGCTGGCGACGACGGAGGAGTTGAACTGTTCGCTGAACTCGCGGCGCAGGCGGGCGATGCGGCGTTCGGCTTCCTTGGAGAGCTTCTGCTGGGCGGCGCGATCGTCGATGACGCTGCACCGTTTCGCGGGCCTGGTATTCGAAGTCTTTGATCAGCGACTGGAGCTTCTGCTCCATCTCGCGGACCTTGGCGCGCCACTCTTTCAGGCCTTCGGTTTCGAGCCGGTTCTTCTCGCGAGCCACTTCGGATTCGCGTTCGCGGAGCCTGGCGCGCTCGGCGGCGACGGCTTCGAGCTGCGAGTGGAGTTCGTCGAGAAAGCGGGCGATGTCGAGGGTCTGGGTGTTGAGGTGGTCGCGGGCGGACTGGATGATCTCGGCGTTCAGGCCGATGCGGGAGGCGATGTTGATGCCGGCGGAGGCGCCGGGGACGCCGAGCCGCAATTCGTAGGTGGGGGTGAGGGTGCGTTCGTCGAAGCCGACCGCGGCGTTGAGCACGCCGGGGGTGTTGACGCCGTAGACCTTGAGCGAGGTGTGGTGGGTCGAGATGAGGGTCCAGGCGCGGCGGTGGAGGAAGTGTTCGGCGATGGCGACGGCGAGGGCGGCGCCTTCTTCGGGATCGGTGGCGGAGCCGAGTTCGTCGAGGAGCACGAGGGTGGTGGGCCCGGCGAGGTGCGAGATGCGGTCAAGGTTGACGATGTGGGCGGAGAAGGTGGAGAGGTTCTGTTCGATGGACTGGGAGTCGCCGATATCGGCGAGCATGCTGGTGAAGAGCGGGAAGACGGCCTGTTCGGCAGGTACGGGAATGCCGGCCTGGGCGAGGATGGACAAGCAGCCCGGTGGTCTTCAGTCCCACGGTCTTGCCGCCGGTGTTGGGCCCGCTGATGATGAGCTGACGTTCGCTGGAGGTGAGCTGGAGGCTGATGGGGACGATGGCGTGCCCCTGATTGCGGAGGCGCTTCTCGAGCAGCGGATGGCGGGCCTGGGTGAGCGACCAGCTCGGGCATGACGTCTTCGGCGAGGAGGGGAAGAAGCGGGGACGGACGCACTGAAACTCTTCCGCGAAGCGGCCGCGGATGACCAGCGACTCGACCTCGGCGAGGACGCGTGCACCGGTTCCGATGGCGTTGGCCTGAGCGCCGATCTGGCGGGTCATGGCGAGGAAGATGCGGTGAATTTCGGCCTGTTCTTCCTCGAGCATGCGGACGAGTTCGTTGTTCTGCTCGATGGTCTCGAGCGGTTCGACATAGACGGTCTGGCCGCTGGAGCTGGCGCCATGAACGACGCCGGGAACGCGCCGTTTCTGTTCGGCCTTGATGGGGATGACGAAGCGTTCGCCGCGGATGGTGATGAGCTCGTCCTGGGTGCTGCCGCCTTCGGCGAGCCGGCGAAGCATGTGGCGCAGGCTCTCCTCGAATGTGGCGCTGCTGGCGTTCGATTTCGCGGCGGATGCGACGCAGTTCGGGTGAGGCGTCGTCGGCGAGCGTGCCGTCGGGCAGGAACTTGGTCGGAGATTCTGCGCCAGCTCAGGGAGGGTGGAGGCCATCAGGGACGTGCAGTGAGGGACGACGAGTTCGTCGATGCGGCCGTTGAGGGCGTCGGGAGGGGTGCGGATGAGCTCGATCCAGCCGGTGATGTCGTCCATGAGGCGCAGGAGGTCGCGGATCTCTTCGGCCTCGAGTGCGGCGCCTTCAATGCGCGGACTTGGCGAGCATCTGGGTGGGATCGAAGAGCGAGCCGAGGGAGACGGAGACGCCCTGGCGCAGCAGCAGGCGCATCTCGGCGACCAGGTTGTGCTGGCGTTCCAGCCAGGCGAGGTCGGTCGAGGGGCCGAGGGCGAGGACCCAGGCCCGGCCGATGGGGGAAAGGGAGTAGCCGGCGAGCAGATCGAGGAAGCGGTCCCACTCGAGGGAGCTTCGGCTACAATCGGCGACCAGCGACGGAATGGGGTCTAAGAGTGGCACAGTTCGATGGTAACGCGGCAGAGGCAGGGTGGCCCGAGGCTGGGTTTGAGGGTACTGGAAGCGGAGCGCAGGGCAGCAGGCGCGTGCGTGTGGATGGAACCCGGTGGCGGCAATCGGCGTAGATTCTGTAGCAGGTTGTGGAGCTTTAAGAAACGAACGAAGCGAACCCGAGAATGAACCCGAGGAGGACACATGTTTTGCAGTGGATGTGGACAGCAGGTCGACCCGAATGCGCAGATGTGCCCCCGATGCGGAAGGCCGGCGGCAGCGGCACCGGCGGTGGGAGTGCCAGCAGGGCAGGCTGGATATGCGGTGCGGCCTTATTTTCGGGTACATCGGCATCTGCAGACGGTGGGAATCCTGTGGGTGGTGTTTGCTATCTGGAGCACGCTGCAGTGGCTGCTGGCAGCGAGCTTCCTGACGGGCATGTTTCGGCGGCCATCATTGGGGACAGAGCTATGGGCCATTCGGGGACACATTTCCTTTCGGCCATATGACCTGGTTTGTGCCGTTTATTACGGCGATTGTGCTGGTGAGGGCGACACTTTCCCTGGTGACCGGTCTGGCGCTGTTGAGGCGGGCGCCCTGGGGAAGAACGCTGGCGCTGGTGACCGCGTTCCTGACGCTGATCAAGCCGATCACCGGAACCATTCTCGCGATCTACACGCTTTGGGCGCTGCTGCCGGCATATTCCGGAGCGGAATATGAGCAGATCAGCACGGCTGCGGAGATGGGAATCCCGAGGTAAGCGGCTGGAACCAGGATCGGCCGGCGGTTGCGGAGAAACTCGGCTGAGGTCAAAAAGGCGGGTGGTTTCGTCCGGTGCCAACGCCCCGCATGGTGAGCGTGTTCGCGGTGCGGATTTTGGTCCGTGCTCTAGAATGATGCGATGGATTATCCCATCACGCGCCTGCGGCGTCTGCGACGTTCCGAACCCATGCGTTCCCTGGTGCGCGAGACGCATCTGCAGCCCGGCGCGCTGATTTACCCGATGTTTTTGTGCCCCGGCGAGGGCGTGCGGCGGGAGATCAGCTCCATGCCCGGGGTGTTCAACCTGTCAGTCGATGAGGCCGCGAAAGAGGCGGAGGCTGCGGCAGGCCTGGGCGTGGGCGGGCTGCTGTTGTTTGGGTTGCCGGAGGCCAAAGACGAGGAAGCCACCGGAGCCTGGGCGGAGGACGGAATCGTGCAGCAGGCGCTGCGGAGCTTCAAGAGCAATCGCGCGCTGGACAGCCTGCTGATGATCGCCGATGTCTGCCTGTGCGAGTACACCTCCCATGGGCACTGCGGAGTGGTGAAGCGGACGGGCGAGTCCTATGAGATCGAAAACGACTGCGAGCGTGTGACATCATCGCGAAGACGGCAGTGTCGCTGGCGCAGGCGGGAGCGGACATTGTGGCGCCTTCGGACATGATGGATGGCCGGGTCGCGGGCATTCGCGACGAGCTGGATGTAGCGGGGCTGGAGAGCACTCCGATTTTGTCGTATGCGTCGAAGTTCGCCTCGGCGTTTTATGGGCCGTTTCGGGAGGCGGCCGACTCGGCGCCGCAGTTCGGAGACCGGCGCAGCTACCAGATGGACGGAGCCAACCTGCGGGAGGCGATGCGGGAGATCGAGCTGGACCTGGCGGAGGGCGCGGACATGATCCTGATGAAGCCGGCGATGCCCTACCTGGATGTGATTCACGCGGCGAGAGAGCGCTTTGATGTGCCGATGGGTGCGTACCAGGTCTCGGGAGAGTATTCGATGCTGCAGGCGGCGTTTGCCAAGGGGTGGCTGGAGCCGAAGCGCGCCATGCTGGAGTCGCTGATCTCGATCCGAAGGGCAGGCGCCGGGTTTATCGTGACCTACTTCGCCAAGGAAGCGGCGCAGGCTCTAGGCGCTGGCAGTGAGCCGGCATCCTGAGCTGTACGGACAGGTCGGCAGCCTTGAATCCTATGCAGGACCAGGACATCTTGGTAAGGGCATGCCCGACTCATCCCGGACGCTCGCGCGGGCATCGCTTAGAATGGAGTGTTTGGTTGTGGGCGCCTGTGTCGCGCCGATTCCAACCCGACACACTTTCAGGCATCTCTGGAACGGAGCTTTCCTTGGCAGAAACAATTTACGACGTAGCAATCATCGGCGGCGGGCCGGCTGGATACACCGCGGCCATTCGCGCCGGGCAATATGGGTTGAAAGTCGCGCTGATCGAGGTGACCGACAAGCTGGGCGGAACCTGCCTGCACTGGGGCTGCATTCCTACCAAGTCGCTGCTCTTCAACGCCGAGATCTGGGATCACCTGAAGCACGCCAAGGAGTACGGCATCGAGGGCGTGGGCGACGAGGTGAAGGTGAACTGGGCGACGGTGCTGCAGCGGAAGAACGCCATCATCACGAAGCATGTGAAGGGTCTCGACTTCCTGATGCGGAAGAACAAGGTCACCGTGGTCCAGGGGTATGGAAGGCTGACCGGCGCCGCGAAAGACGGCATTCACACCATCGAAGTTTCGGCAGGAAGCAACGGCGACGGCAAGGGCAAAGCATCGCAGTAAAGGCGAAGAACGTGCTGCTGGCGACGGGCTCCGATGCCAAGATGCTGCCGGGATTGACGGTGGATCCGCGCGTTCTGACCAACATCGAAATTCTGGGGATCGACCAGATTCCCAAGTCGCTGATCGTGATTGGCGCCGGCGCTGTCGGCGTGGAGTTCGGCAGCATCTTCAACAGCTTTGGCACGGAAATCACGATTGTCGAATACCTGCCGCGGCTGGTGCCGAACGAAGATGACGACGTAAGCAAGGAGCTCGCGAGGAGCTTCCGCAAGCGGGGCATCGACATCAACGTGGGCGCGAAGGTGGAGAAGGTGGAGCTGACCGACGACGGGCGTGAAGGTCACGTTCACCGCCTCGGATGGGAAGACGGTGGTGAAAGAGGCCGAGAAGGTGCTGGTCGCGGTGGGGCGTTCGCCGCGCACAGCCGACATCGGCCTCGAGAAGACGAAGATCAAGCCGGAGCGGGGATTCATCAAGACCGACCAGTGGCAGCAGACGGAAGAGCCGGGCGTGTACGCGATCGGCGACATCGTGGCCGGGTTGCCGCAGTTGGCGCACGTGGGCGCGATGGCCGGGATGGTGGTGGCGGCGAAGATTGCCGGCAAGTATGCGCGGCCGATCAAGCGCAATCGCATTCCGGGCTGCACCTACACCGAACCGCAGATTGGCAGCGTGGGCCTGACCGAGGCGCAGGCGAAGGAGCAGGGCCACCAGATCAAGATCGGCAAGTTCCCGTTTACCGCGAACTCCAAGGCCTCGATTGTGGGTTCGCACGACGGGCTTCATCAAAATCGTCGCGGACGCCAAGCTGGGCGAGATTCTCGGAGTGCACATCATCGGACCGCAGGCGACGGAGCTGATCGCCGAAGCGGTAACGGCGATGGAACTGGAAGCCACGGTGGAAGAGATGATGTTCACCATTCACGCTCACCCGACGCTCGCGGAGGCGATGCTGGACGGCTTCGGCAGCGTAGAAGGCATGGCGATCAACGCCTGATGTCTCGCGCGGGGCAGGACAGGCGAGTTGCCCCGCCGTTCCTCGCTCAGCCTCGAATCCAGATCAAGGCTGAGCCGTATGCTGTCCCTTCTCCATCTCGGCCGGATCGACTACGCCACGGCGCTCGAGCTGCAGCGAACGCTGGTCGAGTTGCGGCATCAGCAGCGGATCGGCAACGTGCTGCTGCTGCTGGAGCACCCTCCGGTGCTCACGCTGGGCCGGAACGCAATCGCGCGGCAACATCCTGGCTAGCGATGCATTGCCTGGCCGATCGCGGCGTGGAGGTTCACGAGATCAATCGCGGCGGCGATGTGACTTATCACGGGCCAGGCCAGCTGGTCGGCTACCCGATCCTCGACCTGCGCAGTTTTCGCCGCGGCTGGGCGCGGTGGATTATGTCCGGCTGCTGGAAGAGGTGCTCATTCGCACCTGCGCCGGATATGGCGTGGCGGCGCAGCGCATCGCGGGACGCACGGGTGTCTGGACGGTCGCCGGCGGCAGCATTCCTGAAAAGAAGATCGCGGCGATCGGGGTTCATATCTCGCGGGGCATTACGTCGCACGGTTTCGCATTGAATGTGTCGACCGATCTTCGGGATTTTGAACTGATCGTTCCCTGCGGGATCACCGACCGGAGGTGACCAGCCTGGAGTTGGAAGTCGGCCGGCGTCGCCGAGCTTTGAAGCAGGTGGCGAATGCGGTCGCGCGGCAGTTCGGGTATGTGCTTCGACGAACAGGTGCTGGCACTGGAGTCGCTGCAGGATCTGTTGGGGCCGGAGAGGCGGGCCGGGATTCGGTGAATGCAGCGGAGCGACAGACGCTGGAAGCGCAGGCCTTTCCCGCGGAAGACACGCCGCTACGCATCCCGAAAGAGCTGAAACAGCTTCGAAGGGAAGAGGACTCCTTGTGGGTATGACGAAGGATTGCCTGGGCGACGCCGGCCGGGTGCGAATCACGGTATCTGTCACAACGTTTTATAATCCGGCTTGTGCTCGATGGATCGTTCTGAAGGGAAAGGGAATCAATGCCGACCGATGTAATCATGCCCCAGATGGGCGAGTCGATTTTTGAAGGCACCATTACCAAGTGGCTGAAGAAGCCGGGCGATGCGATCCAGCGCGACGAGCCGCTGTTTGAGATTTCGACCGACAAGGTGGATGCGGAGATTCCTTCGCCTGTGGGTGGGGTGTTGAGCGAGATCAAGGTCGCCGAAGGCTCAACGGTTCAGATCAACACGGTCGTGGCGGTATTGTCGGAAGATGGAGCCGGCGGCTAGCGGCCGCTGCGGCAGCGCCTGCGAAGGCAGAGACACCGGCACCCGCACCGCAGGCGGACGGCGCGGCAGCCGCGGCGGATTCGACAGCGCGCCGAACACCGCTGCGAAGCGGTCGCGCTCGGCGGCTGCGCAACGCCCGCGCCGGATGAGCCCGGGGTGGATGTGATCATGCCGCAGATGGGCGAATCCATCTTTGAAGGCACGATCACCAAGTGGCTGAAGCAGGTTGGCGATACGGTCCAGCGCGACGAGCCGCTGTTTGAGATTTCAACGGACAAAGTGGATGCGGAGATTCCTTCGCCCGCAGCCGGCGTGCTGACCGAAATCAAGGTCGCAGGCCGGCACGACCGTCCAGATCAGCACGGTGGTCGCGGTGATTGGCTCGGCAGTCAGGCGCGGCGGCCAGCCCGGCTGCTCCCGTGGCGACAGCCGTGCGACACCCGCGCCGCAGGCCGAAGCACCGAAGCCGAGCACCGGCGGCAGCAGCGAATGTAGAGGCGTCGCAGGGAGAGAATCTGCGGTCGTCACCACTGGTACGCCGGATCGCCAAGGAAAATAACCTCGACCTGAACCAGGTACCAGGCACCGGCTCGGCGGGCCGCATCACCAAGGAAGACGTGCGTGCAGTTCCTGGCGCAGCAGAAGGAAGGCAAGGCGCCTGCTGCTGCTGCGCCGCTCCGGCTGCGGCACCAGCTGCTGCGGCTCCAGTGCCTGCTGCTGCACCGGCAGCCGCCGCGGCCCGCCAAAGCGGCGCCACCGCGGCTGGCCCCACGCCCGGCGACCTGGTTCCCTTGTCGCGCATGCGGTCGATCATCGCGCAGCGCATGGTCGAGTCGAAGCGCACCAGCCCGCATGTGCACACGGTTTTCAAAATCGATCTGAGCAAGATCGTGCGCCTGCGCGAAAAAGAAAAGTCGAAGTACGAGCAGCGCAACGGCGTGAAGCTGACCTACATGCCGTTCATCACGCGCGCAGTTGTGGCCACACTCCGCAAGATGCCGATCGTGAATGCTTCGATGGAAGGCGATGCCATCCGCTACCACCAGAACGTGAACATCGGCATTGCGGTCGCGCTGGACTGGGGTCTGATTGTTCCGGTGATCAAGCAGGCGGAAGAGAAGAGCTTTCTGGGAGTGGCGCGCGCGATTGTGGACCTGGCCGAACGTGCGCGGGGCAAGAAGCTGAAGCCGGAAGAAGTGGGATCTGGCACCTTCACTATTACAAATCCGGGAATCTTCGGCGAACAGTTCGGAACGCCCATCATCAACCAGCCGGAGAGCGCGATCCTGGGAGTGGGCGGCCTGTTCAAAGAGCCGACGGTGGTCACCGATGAGAATGGGAACGATGCGATTGCGATCCGGAGCATCATCCGGCTTACGCTGGGCTTCGATCACCGCATCGTAGACGGCGCGGATGCCGGCAAGTTCATGGCAGAGGTAAAGAAGTATCTCGAGAACTGGAACGAAGATATCGGCTGATCGCGGATTGAAACAGGAAGGGAAAGGCAGGCATTGCGCCTGCCTTTTTCTGTTGGGACTACGTTTGGTACGGCGGATTCGTCACAGGTATTGTTTCGCTTCGAGCACCCGCTTGACGGCCTCTTCAGGAGTGGCGCCGACAGCGGACAGGTGGCCCATCTTACGGCCCTCGCGCGGCGTGTGTTTCTCGTAGAGGTGCAGGTCGACGCCGGGAACTCTCAGAGCCAGGTCGAAGCGCGGCTCGTGGTCAAGCCAGAGATCGCCAAGAAGATTGGCGATGGCTGCGGGACGCAGTATGTCCACGTCGCCAAGAGGCAGGTCGCAGATGGCGCGAACTGCCTGTTCAAACTGGCTGGTCACGCAGGCTCGTTCGCTGGCGTGGTAGCTGTTATGCGGTCGCGGGGCCAACTCATTCACCAGCAGATCTCCACCGACAACGAACATTTCGATGGCCAGCAAACCTTCGAGCTCGAGCTGCGCGGTAAGGTCGAGAGCAATCTGCTGCGCACGCTTTTCCAGCTCCGGCGGAATGGAGGACGGGATCACACTCCACGCAAGGATCTGGTTCTCATGATGATTCCACGCCGAAGGAAAACTGCGAAGCTCGCCGCTGGGTGAACGCGCAACCATGACCGAAATCTCCCGCTCCAGGCTAAGCGCCTTTTCGGCGACGCAGGGACGCCGGCCCAGTTCCTTCCATGCCGCACTCACGACTTCTTCAATGGGCAGAGCAGAGGGTTCAAAGCCAATCTTCACCTGGCCGCGGCCATCGTAACCGCCACGGGCACTTTTTACGAAGCAGCGGCCGCCGAGCTCCGGAACAGCGGCCAGCAGATCCGCTTCCGATTCAATGGCCCGGTAATCTCCCACTGGGAAGCCGTGATCGCGCAGCCAATTCTTCTGGAGAATGCGGTCCTGAATGATGCGCAGCAGGGCGGCTCCGGGTCGAACCGGCGCGTACCTGGCCGCTGTCTCGAGACAGGAAAGAGAGATCTGCTCAATCTCGAGAGTGACGACGTCGCTGCCGCGCGCCAGGTTCATGGCAGCGCGTTCGTCGTCCCACGATCCCTCGAAACACGCGTCCACTACAAACCGCGCCGGACACGACGGGCTGGGATCCATCACCTGAATGCGATAGCCGAGCGTGCGAGCCGCCATGGCCGTCATGCGGCCTAGCTGCCCGCCGCCGAGAATGCCAATAGTGGAGCCGGGAAGGATTGGGCTCATCGCGGGAGTTCCTCGTTCATGACTTCCCGTGTGCGGGCCTCGCGCCAGGTGCCCAGGCGCGCGCGTAGAGATGTGTCGGTGGCAGCCAGCAACTCCGCGGCAAAAATCGCTGCGTTGGCCGCGCCTGCCTTACCGATCGCGAAGGTCGCGACGGGAACGCCCTTGGGCATCTGCACGATCGAGAGCAGCGAGTCCATGCCGTTCAGTGGGGTCGCAGGCACGGGCACGCCGAGCACCGGGACGAAGGTCTTCGACGCCAGCATACCGGGCAGATGCGCAGCCCCACCGGCTCCGGCGATGATCGCCCGCAGTCCGCGCGCCTCTGCTTCTTCGGCATAAGTGAAAAGCCAATCCGGGGTTCGATGCGCGGAGACAACGCGCACCTCGTGTGGAATTTCGAATTCCAGCAACAGGTCTGTGGCAGCCTTCAATACTTCGTAATCGCTTTTGCTGCCCATCACGACGCCAATCAGCGGCACTTGCTCCATGCCCTGATTATACGGCTGGCGCTCAACTGCTCTTGGGGGCAGGAGCGCCAACCGCTTTCACTTCCATACATCTACAAACGTGCACCGAGCGACCGCAGGGCAGACGCGATTTTACGCTCCGCCGCCAAGCCGAAACCGGCGACCTGCTTCTGTATCCACCCTCTATATCTCACGGCCAGGCCCGTCGCCAGGCTGCCGGAAACAAAACCTAATCCGAATTCCATTGCATCTCCTAACTTTCACTTGCACTCGGTTGCGTCTTGCGTTCCATCAAGCTGGCTCCCCGATTGATGGCATAGAGCGGACCGCACACCATGGTGGTGTAGGTCGCGACTAATCCCAGGTCGGGCAGCCTTTTGTCGTGCAGCACCAGGCAGGTGACCCAACCCAGCGATGCGAAAACCACCAACACCATGCAGACCCTCGCGCTCGAAACTGTCCCGTCGGCCTCTGACAACATTGAGCGCAGAAACGGACGCTTCCAGTTCTCCATATCTATCTCCTAACGATGCGAGAGGGCGTAACCCGCTGCGCCGGCACCCGCTCCGATCGCAAACCATTTCGCGGCCTGGACCGTTCTATGCCACCGCGAGCCGCCCTTCGCTGCTGCCTTCCATTGCTGCTTTTCTGACACGGTGGCTTCAAGCTGCTGGCTCACATTGGCAATCTGCGCTGTACACGAGGAGAGCCGCAAACGATCTTCCCGGCACTCCAACTCCGCGTCACGAATGCCAACCAGGTCCTGCTCCGGCACAACAATCTCCTGCCTCTGAGGACCATCTGGCAAAGACGGATCGACAGGTGAGACGCGGACCTCCAGCGGCTTGGGCAGATTGGGAATCAGCTGATTCGTCTGCGCCACAAACT
Source organism: uncultured Acidobacteriaceae bacterium (assembly GCA_963748555.1). Classification (GTDB taxonomy): domain Bacteria; phylum Acidobacteriota; class Terriglobia; order Terriglobales; family Acidobacteriaceae; genus CAWKKW01. The sequence goes on along the minus strand of CAVVJK010000012.1, from coordinate 449,004 downwards.
GGGGCGGCGACACAGGCTTCTTCTTTTCTCTTTCCAGGATCCCGATCTGCGCAGTGAGCACAGCCTTAATTTGTTCCTGCTGCTGTTTCAAGTCTTCAATGTGTTTCTGCTGTTCCGCGGTCTTTGCCTCTGCTGCTCGCTGCGCATCCCGCTCTGCCAACCATCCGCTTCGGACTAAGAACAACAGCCCGATGAGCAGCGCACTCGGAATCAGCAGCAGCAACCAACGCCTTTGCCAAATCATACTTTCACCTGTTTCCACCGCACTTGCATGAATTCTTATGTTGCGTCTCTAACGGTCAGCGTCGGCATGTCTAATAGCGGGCGCGGACAAACTGGATCAGAAAATGTATAAGGGTGAAGAGCGCCCCCACTGCGGCTGCAAATCCCTTCACTCGCTGAAAATCTCTCTCGTGGCATTCCACGCGTTCTTCCAGAGCCGCCAGTCGTCCTGGCTGTCCATCGCCAAGCAGCGCAGCCATCTGGCTTTTCAGCACCGAGAGATCGGCGAGTACCTGTCCTTCAAACTCACTCATGGTGTCATCCTGCGAAAATCACTCCCACACGTGCGGCTGCTCGTAGTAGGTCGAAGACAGCTCAACTGGTCGGTACGTTTACAAACAGAGCGCTGGAGAATCTGGAATAGCGAGGAGGGGTCGACCCGTCATACATGCGAACGTAATATGCTTCGCCCGCACTCTCTCTCGGAATACTGAAGTTGGCTACCGGGCTTCGAAGTACCAGGTCAGCGTCATTGCCGGGGCGGAAATCCCAATCCCGCCTCCGCACCTCGAAGCCACCGCCGAATCGGCGGCGTCACTCCGGCTTCAACCGTGATAGCCGTGCCGCTGATGCTGCCGATCGACAACGCAGGCAGGTTCGCGAGCGTGTCTCCCGGCAGCACCGGTTGCGAGGGAATCCATGCGTCCGCAGGCACGGAGGTCGACGTCTTTATGGCCAGGGGTTCAGCCCAGTCGTTTGCAAACTGAACGGTGTATCTGTGAACCGAAGGCCAGGAGCTCGCGATTTCGATTTGAACACTCCGTATCAGCAACTGTGCGTTTAGCTGTGACGAATCGCAGACAACATCCAGCAAGTCCCCCGGCCAGATGTCTCCGACCTGCGGGTTCGAAACCGTATACGTGCCGGCCCACGCTGCCTTCCGATCGCAGGAACTGGCAAGCAATGCGACCGCGGCATTCTCGCAATCCTGCGAACTTCTGCAGGCGGGAGACAGAACGGTGCCGGCCCATGAAGATCGCCCCTGAACAAGCGCATTTGTGTCTTGATCGATCGCATCCTCGTTAGACAACCTCGCCACCGAACGCCCTGGAAGCCGGTACGCCACGGTTACAAGCATTCCTGCAGCGGGAATACTCGCTGGGTAGAAATGCAGGCGTCCCGTTTGCGAAACCTGGCACTCGGCGCCTTCCGTGGCATTCCCTATTCTCCGAGTTACGGCAAGGCCGCCTGGAGACGATTGCGTGGTCACGCAAGTTGACCCAAGCTGCCGAATCGCGGCGCTCTGCATGGTAGCGGCCAGCGAAGCACTACTCACAGGAAGAAAATGGCAAGCCGCTGGAGCGAACGAAGTCGCTGCGTCGTACAGCACTGTAACCGCCCCATTGGCTCCATGCGTTACGTCTTGCAGTTCCATCGTGACGTGCGCCGGGTAAGGCGCAGCATCTCCGCCTACGCTCGCCGGACCCTGGTCCGTCATGTACCGGTAGGTCTGCAATACGCGCTGGGCCTCTTTGCAATGGACACGCGAGCGGAATGTGTAACTGTGATTGTTCTGCAAGGTCACAGATAGACCCGCAGGCGATCCTTCAACAACAGGAGCTACCAACGGACCCCCTGCGCCGGGCGTGATGCGAAAGCCAAGGAAGCATCCAGTAGAGCTAAACTCGCCCGCATACAAGCCCCCGAGAATTCCTTCGCCGGCGGTTTGTATCTCCACCCCGCAGACCTCGGCCACGACCAGGCCGCCTAGCTCGATCTTGTCGATCGAAGCGAGAGTGGTCTCCCCATCTCTGCCGGTTCCGCCTGTCACCCTCAGGCCGGTGCCACTTAGCCCGATCGCAGCGGTCGGATCGCTCAGAGTCCACAAGAGCGAATCGAGGGCCGATTCTTGAAAGTCATCCTTCAGCGGTTTGGTTCTCGAACTAGCCGGGAAGAAAGGAAGTCTGGTCAGTTGGAATTCAGAAGTGTTGCCGTCGCCGCGAAAGACCTCTGTTACATATGCGGTCGGTTCGCTCTCGCCACACACCACGATGTCGTTTGCAGGGGCCTTTACTCTTGATGCGGACATCCCGCTTGCCTGCAGGCTGCCATCCGCCTCATGCAGGGCGTGTACGACAGCACCCAAGGGGCGCGACGCTGATAACGTTGTCAATTGCCCTGTAGGACGCGCATGCCGCTGTTAGTAACCTTGCCGCATTCAAAGACCAAGTAGGCCCGGGCTCGGGAAGAAAGTGACTGACGGTTACGTCTTCCAAACCAGTACTGACCGAGAGTGCCCATGGACCCACTCTGCCGGTGAGTGCCTGCAGCGCCTCTGTGACGAGTTGCCCAGAGGTCGCCATGCTCTGCGGAACACCTTGCCTGTTCAGTAAAACCTCATCGCTCGAGGCTGATACCGCCACCTCGTACACGGCACCCCCGACACCCTCGCCGGCGTATTCAAGTTTCGGCTCAGTCAACATGTAACCGGTGAAGAGAAACGTTCCTCCGTCGTCAGCGACCCTAACCCGACCGTTGCGAGAAGGCACGGGAATCGCCTCATCGCACCCCGCGAGTGCAAACGAGCACAGTGCAATTGTGTTTAGCTTGCGCTCGATTCGCAGGGGCTGTTGCGCCGAGATAAGTTGCGAGTAATCGAGCGGTCCCCTGCCGTCAAAATTGTCAATTGTGAGTACCACTGCTTCTCCCCGTTCTTACGGTGTGGCGTTCGTTCCCGGCAGATAACTGCGAAAGCACAACGCTGTCTCGCCATCATTTGCATCTGTCACAGGCAATGCACGAAATGCGGCATGGAGTGTCAATCGCTCCAGCGGTGCGACCATTCCGACACTTTCTTCCTGCGCTCCTGCCGTCGCTTGCAGCCGCGGATAGTGATACATGATCCGTTCTCCCTGCTCGCCGGCCAGCACGAACAAACCCGACCACTCCTGGAAGAACCTGCCACCTTCGCGATCCACGAATCCAACCACAGCCTGCACGCGCATCGCGCTGTCGGGAATGCCGCCCGGCAGTGGCCCTGCGAGAGCCAAGCCTGCCGCTCCCACTGCCGCGACACTCGCGAGGTTAAAGGTCACGCGCCGGATATAATCCGCATCGCTCTGCACATCCGCCGCGTTTCGCACACACGCCCCGCTGATCGGAGAACCCACGAACCCAGTCTCTCCGCGGTAGTCCGCGTCCACGGCAATCCATTGCCCGGCGGTGAACTTCGCAGCGTCTACCGCCGACATCGCTAGGAACGAAGCGGTCGAACCGGGCGCCAGGCTCACAGCCGCGACCGCCTGCGATCCTGAAGCTCGAGCTGCCACTTCTCCCGCCGGGGCCGCGGCGAAGGGTCGCTCAGCCAGTGGTACTCGATCAGGTCCTCGGTCACGATGTAGGCCGGCAGCACCGCGGTGCCTGACCCAGGTGTTCCTGTGTAGCTCAGGGCCCATTCAGGAATCAGCGGCAGATCGCCTGCCTGTGTCGACAGAGTCTTCACCGAGAAGCCGCCATTGATCTCACGCGAATTCAACACCACGTTGAACTCAGTCTTCATCTCGCGGTCGATCAAATCCAGTAGAACCGGGTTGGCATAGATCGCCGTGGGGCGCACTGCATACCCGCCGTTCGCGACCATCTGCGCTACCGCCGACTTCAGCCCGTCCACGATACTCTGGCTCGTGCCGATCGTGGTCGTATTCCCGCCGGCTGCAATCTGGGCCGCTGCGCCGTAGTATTGCGTGGTGGTCGGCGTAGACAGCGAGGTATCGTTGCCGTTCCACAGTGCTATGTCGTGCGTGCGCATCACCCCGTCCACTGTATCGACCAGGTCTTTCGCCTGCAGATAGGCGAACTGCTTCTGCTGATTGCCCAGTTCGATATCAAACAGGTTGTAATTCAACTGCGCCACGATCGCCTTGAGAGGAACACTCCGCTCGACGCGCGTCGGGTTCACTACGGGAGCCACGATGTTGCGCGGATCCACAAAGCCTCCGACGGCCGTAGGAGCGGGAATAGCCGTCTCTTCAAAGAAGCGCGAAGGATGTCCGGTGGCCGGGACCTGCTTCACCCGCTGCCCAAAGACGCCGCGGCGACGCACCAGGTCGGTGATTTCGTTCTGATAAAACGGAACCTCGACCGCACCAGGTCCCATAAAATCCGCAGCCGAATGTATATCGAAAAAGTTAGCGTTCATATCTTCTTTCCGCCTGTTGTCAGGCCTTGGTTCGTTCTATTGGTTTCCTGTCACACTGCTCTGCCGCTGTTACGAGATCAGGGAACCTGCCCGCAACAGACGAGACTTCACCGCGATCCGCTGCTCCAGGCTCAATCCCACCAGCGCCGCATCGAGTATCCCGGCGTCCATAGTTTCCCCACCGGTCACGCTCGATTTGGCAAGTAACTGTACCGGTTGCGTTCCTACGGTCTTTCTCTCCTGAGGCCGGCTTGGCTGCCTGCGCCCGCAACTCGGCAATCTCCGCCTCTGCCGCCTGCAACCTTCGCTCCAGCTCCGTCTCCTCGGCTGGGTGTCTCGACCGCCGCCACCACCTTCTGCACTTCTCCAGAGATGGCTGACTCTCTCGCCTCGAGCCATGCGACCGTCTTCTCCAGCAGACTCGCTGCGGCGTTCAGACGATCTACGCTCTCTCCCAGCGGGTCGGAATGTTGTTTTCGTTCGCTTCCATGTTTGTTCCCTTTCTGTTTGTCTTCGCCGGTCCACCCTGCTTCTCACCCGGCCTTCGAGATGCGTTTCTACCTGCCCGACACTCCATAGGCAGCCAGCCATTCGTTACATCCGCTCTGCCTTCTTGCTTCCATCTGTGGAACAAGTTGAAATGCAGTGTTCTGATACGCCGCCTTCTCTCGCAGCAGGATGGCCGCGCCGGTAAAGGTCGCGCGCGTCAACGTCCACACCGCGGCGCGCATATCCGCCACGTGCGCATCGGCCAACTCGTACGACATCCCCATCACGCCGCCTTTCGTCTTCTGCATCTGCTCGGCGACCTCAGGAAAATCGCGCCCGTACAGGTATCCGCTCACGCACAGCCGGTTGCCCTTTACATCGGCCTCCGTAATCAACCCGCACTTCCTGCGTGCGTCGTGACCATCCCACTCCGGCCGATAATCCACTGCCATCCCCAGCAACGAAGGAAGTGCAGCCATCGCCGCCGCGCGTGTCAGCAACACCCGGTGACCTCGAGCCCCCGATGGCGCCTTGTCGCTCGGTTCATCCACCAGCGTGAGCACACCCTCGAAGGGAATTCGATTCGGATGACCTGCCACTGCTGGAATCTTTACCGCCATTGCTTCAAGTCTCATTCCTCCCCCTGCTTCTTATTTCCACTCAACTCCCTGCCGCCGAGGGCTCCACATCCGCCCTGAGTCCTAACCCCCGCATCGCTCGCACCTCATCCACCGTCAGCACCCCGGCCTTCAGCAGCGTGGTCTGTATCTGTACCTCCGTCATCACATCGCGTGAGTCCAATTCGTTAAACACGAATTCGAACTCGCGCCAGCCCAGCTTCTTGGCAAAAAGATCTCGCGTCAGATGCTCGGCGACCAGGCTGGCCAGCGGCACGACCGCGCTGCGAAATGCCTCCTCCGCCTGTTCGGCCGCAGTCGATTGGTTCACGTCTCTCTCCAGACCCAGCAGCATAGGAGGCAGCGAGAACGCATTGCCCACCATGCGAATCAGAAACTCCTGCCAGTTCAGCCGCAGGTCCGCATCCGTCCCCGACGCGAAACGCAGCACCTCCGGCTTCTGCTCCGAGCTCAAGCACCGGCACTCGACCCGTGCCCTCGATCTCGTCCTGCCACCAGCGAATCAGCCGCTCGTGCTGCGCCGGCGTGGTTTCGTTCAGCCACAGCGCATACTGCACCACGGAATTGCTGGCCAGCTTCCCGGCAAAGCGATGCGCTCCGAGAAAGGTATTCACCGTCTCGAACGCCACCTCCAGCGGCCCCAGCCCAAAGGGCGTATAGGTTCGCGGATTCATTCGCAGGTACATCAACTCATCGTCGCGCAACGTCACCGCCGCCGACGCCCCCGGCGTCGCCTGTCCGTAGCGCGGCATGTCTGCCGTTCCGTTCCATTTGGGATTGATCCGGATCGTTGCCCCATCCACCGGCCACAGCTCAAACGGCCGCTGCTCGTCCCCGGTCAACACCATCTCGATCGCGCCAAATCCGCCCACCAGCGTGTCCTCGAGTACCTGCTCGAGCAGCGTGCGAAACGAATCGCACCCGTTCGGCTCCTCCAGGCACCGGCGCAGGATCTCTCCTCGCGATGCAGCATCCGTAACCGAATCGGTTGCATATCCCCGCTTCAGCTTGATCTGCCAGTCGAGGCTCGCGATCCGGTCCTTGATCACGTTGATCGCGCGTCGCGCCAGCGGTGTCTCGGCAAACCTGCGCAGATTCGCGGGCGTCGGCTTCGGCATCAGGTTCGCACCGGAACCGCCCATATAAGGTGTCAGGATCGAAGGCAGCCCCAGCGTCCTGCGCGGCTCAGCCGCCGCCTCGATCGCCTGCGCCGTTCTTCCGCCTCCAAATCGCCGCCAGGCCTTCTGGATCGTCTCTTGTACTCTCACGTGATCTACGCCTTTCCGGTTCCACTCCAAAACACAAAAGGCATGGCGCTATGCCATGCCTCTGCCACCCTGCTCTCCAGGTCTTCCGAAGAACCCAGCCTTACATCTGAAACTCGCGCTGCGCCGTCTCAGCCACCCGCGGCAGATCGGTCGTCGTTAGAACGCGAATGGACTGCTGCTCCATCGTCTCCACTGCGAACCGGTACTGGGTAATCCGGTCCTCATCCTGCGCTGCGCCGCTCACCAGCGCCAGCGGCTCCACCACCGCCGTCAACTCGAGCATCGCCTGCTCCACCCGCGACACACCCTCGCGCATCGCCGGCGCGCTGAAGGCCAGCACCTTGGCAATCTCCAGGTCGCCCTCGAGCGAGACCGCGTGAAACATCCGCACCACCCCATTGGGCCGATACCCGCAATCAATCCGCAGCGGATCGCCCGGACGCGTGTAACTCGCCGCCGCGATCCGCTTCCGCATGAGGTCCCACACGCCCACCCGCTCAAATTGCGAGCGCATCGCGTGATGAATCGCCTGCCGCCCGCTTCGCCGAGAAAGCGCCTCTCGCTTGCGCGGCTCTACGTACAGTTGCATCAACTGCTCCATCTGGGCCGGCAACGACTCGGCCAGGCATCCCTTGGCCTCCGTCAACTGCACTCCGTTCGACAGCGAATCCTCCAGCAGCCGCATCGCCTGCGAACCCGGCTCACCCAGCCTGCGTCGCACGTCTGCCTCGAGCGCCTCCAGCATCGCGATATCGGCGTCAGGATCGACGCAGCGCACCCGCGACCAGTCCCGCGTGAAGCGCACGGTCTGCTCCGCCGCGCCTTGCTCGCGCAGCATCACCCCGATATTCACAAACTCGTTCTTCACCGGGTCCGGCACATACCGGATCAGAAAGAACTCGCATGGCCTGCGCTCTCTCACGACCGCATCCCTCTCCCCTTCATCCTGCCTCGTGCCGTACGGAACTCGTTGCCGGACTTACTCCGTCCTCCGCACTTTCGCAACTCACCTTCCCCAGCGCCGCCGTACACCCCAGGCACCTGCGCGCAGGAAGCTACACCGCGTTCTCCAAACACCGGCCCCATCTACACCCATCCAGCTACACCGGTCCCCTACACCCACTCCATCTGCATTCAGCAAGCTACACCGCGTCCCCTACACCCGTCCCATTTGCATTCAGCCATGTCTACGCAGCCCACCTACATCCAGCCCAACCTCATACTTCCTATCGGCAAAGCCGCCCTTCCCGGCAGCCCAGCCCTACATGACCCTCTTGCTCACTTCATCATGGGCCCGTCCTACCAGCTCGAACTGGGCCTTCCCCGCCTTTTCTCCCGCTCGCGCCCATTTAGGAAAGGGCGCCCGATCCGACACACGAAACTGATCGATCAACTCCCGCACCCTCGCGCGACGCTCCAGCAGCTCTTCCACCAGCCGCTCCATTACGGTCAAATCTCCGCCGTACCACTCCGGCGGGACGGTCTCCGCAATGGCCCACACCTTCTCCGCTTCCATGCTCTCGATCCGGCTCAGCCACGGTTCAAAGCTCTCCCATCCGGTCACATCGCGATACACCAGGTTGCGCGCGAACACGCCGCGCATCGGCGCATCCACAAACTTCCACTCGCCGGCATGAAAGCAGTATCCCTGGTCGATGAAGGTGGCGGTGTACCGCTTCTCCCGGCTCTTCTTGTGAAAGACCGCCTGCCGCCCATTCACGTTGCAGGTCCACTTGTCGATCGCCAGCATGCCCGGCGAACTCCTGCAGGTTTCGAATCTCCAGCAGCATCTCCTCCGGCAGATAATCGATCAACTGCCCCGGCATCAGCCCTCCGACCATGCGAGAACCGAACTGCAGCCCCGGCTTGCACGCCTCCTGGCTCCTCCCCAGGTCCATCTTCAACTCCGGCGTATGCTCCACCAGCCACTCCGTCACCTCGACCACTTCGCAGGCCGGCACCGAAAGCCCGGCCGCCGCCGCCAGCCGGCTGGCCAACAGCTCGTTCGCCAACACCCGCACATGCTGCGGATTGTTCTGGAACTTGACCACGTACAGCAGTCCGTCCGCGCCCAGCATCAAGTGGCTCTGGGCGCCGCCCCGCATGCGTCGGATCTCCTGCACCGCCAGTACGGCCAACCTTCCTCCAAGTGCCCGCGTGGTTTCGTCTCCAGTTATGGCTCCGAATCCACCTGTCGTTCCTTCCGAGGCTCGTTCTGTTTCAGGTATGGTTCTGTGTCTCGGATTCTACCTGTGCTTACTGCCGGCGCGAACCTCTTTCCAGCATCTCCGCGCGAACGGCCAGCCCCAGCGCCATCGCCATCACGCAGTCGTCGTGTCCTCCTGCCTGTGCACCGGTCTTCCCGTTCGCCTGCCGAACAAATGTCCGGCACTCCTCGAGCAGTCTCCGGCTCTGAAACAATCCCGGCTGCTCCACCAGCGCCGCGCCCAGCCGTCCCAGCATCGCCGGCCGGCTGACCGACGAAGTGAGCCAGCCCTCCTGGCCGTCCTGCCCGTACAACCTCGCGTAGCCGCAAACGCTCTTCAGGTAGGCGATCACGCCCGCTCCGTGATTGTTGCGTTCCACCGCCAGCAACGCGTGGTTATATTGCGTTGCCAACTCCGCCGCCTCTTTCGCCAACTCCAGCGTACTCAGCCGGGCCTGCAGCTCCGCGCACTGCAGGCCGTGCTCCAGGTCGATCACCTGGACCGCCGAGTAGTCACCGCCCGCTCCCCCTCCGGCCGGATCCACCGCCACGACATACTCGCGCCCGGCGACTGGCGGAAACCACACCAGCAGCTGTCCTGCCTTCCGCGCCTGTACGGGTTCCGTCAACTGCCGTGCCCGCTGCTCCAACTCCGCCGCATCGAACACGCAGGAGCCGCTGCTCAGAAAACAATCCTCCGGGGTTTCCGCATACTCCTGCCGGGCCAGTGTTTGAAAGCTGGCGCCGATTTGCCGCCGAAATCCGATCTGCTCCGGTTGCAGCCGCTCTCTCTCCGCCAGCACCCGTTCTTCTTCCGTCCAGAGGTTCTCGCTCACCGCCGCGGCGGTGTAGGAATCCTCCCACCACCACGGGAAGAAATGCCGCACCAGCCCAGTCTCGTCCGCCCGCAGCCATTCGTCGTAGAAACATCCCTGCGCCCCGTTCGGCGTCGACTCCAGCACCAGCTCTCCTTCTGCCGGCACCGCCGCCAGCAATCCTGCCAGCGTCTCGGCTGCCCTCCCCGGCCATCGCGAAACCTCCGAACAATGCAGGTTCTGAATCGTCACACCACGCCCCGCATTTGGGTCGCCCGCGGTTTCCACCCGGTACTCGCTCTCCAGTTCCGGGAAGACGATCTGCCGCGCACTCGCACGCGAGGTCCGTAACGCTCCCTTGCGCAATCGTTCCGGCAGATGCGCAACAAACCGGTGTACCACCTGGAACAATGCCTCCGCCGCCTCCTGCGTATGCGCCACCTGAACCGTCATCGTTCCCGGCCGGGTAATCGTCTTCAGAAACAGCCTGCCCGCCACCCAGGTGCTTATGCCCACCTGCCGCGCCTTCAACACAATGTTGCGCGCGCCGCGCCGGCGTTCAAATTCGCGCTGCACCCGGTTCGGCACCAGCGCAATCCTGTCGCCCTTGCGATCGCGAATGCGTAACAGCGCCTTGGCCAGAAACACTCCAGCCGTCCTTCCGCCGAGTAACTCGGACCGGCGGTCGAGAAACTCGCCAAGCTTTCTCAGTTCTTCCAGATCCGAAGATTCTTCCATGTCCCCAACCAAGGCCTCTCCCAAAACAGCAGCACATCGCCCCGCCCACTCCGCCTGCCCGGCCTCAACCGACAGGCATGCCGGCGCAACTTACAGCGACTTACTAAGTCCTTCTGAAATACACGTGACCGCGGATGGCGTGTGCTCGGTCTCCTGCGTAGCCGGCCGCACTTGTTCGCTGGCATGCTCCGGACTCAGCTCCCGCCGTAGTATCTCTGCGAAGCTCACGCCCGCCTCGTCCTTCTGCTTGTGCTTCGGATGATCCTTCACACCGCCGATATCAAACAGCAGCTTGGTGTGGTTCACGCTGCCGCTCTTAGCCTCTTCAATCAGCGTATGAACAATTTCTGAGAACGCTCCTGAAATCTGGTTCTTCGCGTGACATCTGAAATTGCGCACCCGCTTTACCTTCGGGGCGCTTCCCTCTGCTGCGGCTTGTGTCACCTGTTGCTCCCCTGTTAGCTCACCCGGAACTCGCGGCGCGGTTGGCCGCCTCCCCGCCCGCCGCGCGCCCGTCTCTCGTCCTCTGGTCCTCGTCCCCCGGTCACTCGTTCTCCGGTCCGTCGAGCTGGGCCTGTCCCCGTCTGCGCGCCAGCCTTCGCAGCGCGTCCCTTCGTCCGCGCGGCCCGGGGCCTTGCGGTTGCTTCCACGATCTTTGCTCTCGTCACTGGTCTGCCCACAACGAAAAAGGGAGACGCGAACTGCGCCTCCCCTCCCGCTTTCCTTACTGTCATTCTTAGAATAGCAAGCCGGATACCTTCGCTACGCCACCGAACTCTGAAAATACCCGCACGTCGTATAAGTCACTTATGAATTACTCCTTGTACTCGTCTTTCTAACTGCTCCACGGTGGTGGAACCGAAAGCAGTCCTACTTCCAGGAAGACCGCTGTGACCGCGTCCAGTGCGTCGCCATACCTTCGCAGAATGGTGCGAATGCTTAGTCCCATCAGCTCCGCCGTCTCGCCCTGCGTGTATTCCTGCAACGCGATCCGCGCAATCAGTTGTTGCGCGAACGGATCCAGTCTCTTCAGGCACTTCTCGATGTCGAAGACAAAGATCACCGCGTCCTCAAAGCTCCGCACGCGATAGGTCGAGACGTGTCCCCGAAACATGAAGTTTCCCAGCAGTGAAGGAGTGCGTCCCATCTGCATCGACAGGTGCATATACCTCCGCAGCAGCGCCTCTGTGTGCTTCCGGTAAAAAGCCACTGGCGTAACCGGATCGGCCTTCGTGCGGCTGTGCTGCTCTTGCGTGGCTGGCGCTGCCGCAGTGATGCAACGAACACTAAGTGCTGCGCTCATCGCACACCTCCGCATGCTTCCGCGGCTGTGACTAAACTACCGCGCTTCCTCCTGCCTCCCGGGCGTGTCCTGGTCCGCGGACTGGGGAACTCCCGCAGCTTGTCCGTGCACGCTCCGCAATATACCTCTACGTCGTTGGAGCGGAACCAGAGACTTCCGCACCCTTCACATACCTTCAAATGCACGCGCAAATACAACATGAGTTCTCCAAGGTATTCATTGCATCCACGCCCCCTGTGGCCGGGCGCCGCAGTTATGGAAGTTCAGCATGGGTACGCAGGTCTTCGCCTGGCTCCTCGATGTCAAGACTCTTCCGCTCAGTGCCATTTGCTTGCTTCTTTCTCGCAGATCTTCAGTGTTCAGGTACTGCAACAAATGCACTTTCCACCCTCTCTCATCCGCACTCGGCCTTCTAATCAACACAAGGCGCAGTGCTGCCCAGCCGGGTGCCACTTACCCTTTGGGGGATTGCGAGTCTCGAAAGGAATGTGAAAGTAGAACGAATCTAATTGGACGACACTAGGTGGTCAATCTGCCCAGGTAAAGGAGTGCGCCTATGTCTTACGACTTCAAATCATGCTGTCCCGGTTTATTCAAGAAACAGTTCAGGTTGCTTATCTGTGTGCAAAGCACTACGTCTGTTTCCTATAGCTGCCAGGCAAGTTTCCACAGATGAACATCTCCCAACTTCAGGAAAGATTGCGCCTGGAACTTACCGCGCCGTATCGAGCGAGGAGCTCTTACCGGCACCCTGCTCTCCCGGCAGACCGGCTTTCGCCAATCCCATATCTCCAACTTCCTTCATGGCAAACGCCTGCTCAGTGTTCACGCTCTCGATGCCATTCTGCTGGCCGTCCATCTCTCCGTCTCCGACCTTCTTCCTGAACGCGACTCCATTCCCCGGCACTCCGACCACTCTGACGAGTTACCCAGCACCGTGCCGCTCGTCTCCCAGTCCACCCTCATGTATGAGCCGCAGGTTCGCCCCGCGTCCATCGTCGAGGAGATACGGATTCCCTCCGACATGCTCCATGAAGTCCACGCCCGCGTCACCCCCACCCGCAAGCGGTGGCAGCGCTTCCTCGCCATTCGCGTCTCTTCCCACCAGGCCCGGGCGATGACCCCCCTGCTCCAGCCCCGCGCCATTCTCATCATCGACCGCCATTCCAACATCCTCCCGACCCATGAAGCCGGCAGAACCGACCCTCTACGCTGTTCGTGGCGGCAACACCCTCTACCTCCGCTTTACGGCCTTCGAAGCCAGGCGGCTCATCCTGCGCCCCTATCGTCTTGATCACCCCATCGAATTGCTTGAGCTCGACGGCGATGAATTGCCCTCCGACCGCATCATCGGCCGCGTCTGCCTTAGCGTCAACGAACTCTGATCCCGGCTGGCTCGCTCCCCCCGAGCCCCGATCTTTGGTAGCATCGCGTCGGAGGATGTTCATGGATCAGCCACAGAATGTAGCCAGCGGCCTTCGCCGCAATGAAGACATTGCCCTGGACCTGCTCAAATTTGTCGCCGGCGTCGCAGGTCTCGGTCGTACCACCAGCCCATCCACCGGGTTCGTTGCCGGCGCCTCGGCCAAGCCGGAGGACCAGGTCAGCCACTTGCTCGAGCTTTATACGCGTTGCCTTCGCACCGTCGAGGGAAAGGGAGAAGCGCGGTAGCGCGAATCGTTGGCTCTCAATCACAACCCGGCACCGCAACCCGCCCAAACTTCCGAAGTGCCCGCGCTCCAGATCGCCGTCTTCGGCGCAGGTGCCTTCGGCCGCAATCACCTCCGGGTCTATCGCGAATTGCAGCAGGCCGGGCACCCCGTCGCGGTGGTCGCAGTCGTCGATCCCGATCCCGCCGTCGCCAACCGCATCGACCCGGAAGTCCCCGTGTATGCCGGCCTTGAACCCGCCCTGGCCGCTCTCGAATCCGGCGAACTGCGCATCGACGCGGCCTCCGTCTGCGTTCCCACCTCGGCCCATTTCCAGGTCGCCTCGGCACTGCTCGAGCGAAACATCGATGTGCTGCTCGAAAAGCCCATCACCTCTACCCTTGAGCAAGCCGATACGCTGATCTCGCTCGCCCGTCGGTCCGGCCGCGTGCTCCAGATCGGCCACCTCGAACGCTTCAATCCCGCCGTCCTCGCCACCTTGCCCCTGCTCACCCGGCCCATGTTCTTTGAGGCTCACCGGCTCAGCATCTTCACTCCCCGTTCTCTCGATGTGGATGTCGTCCTCGATCTCATGATTCACGACCTCGACGTCGTCCTCAGCATGGTGCGCTCTCCAATCCATTCCATCCACGCCGTCGGCCTGCCTATCCTTTCCAGAAAAGTCGATATCGCCAACGTCCGCATGGAATTTGAAAACGGGTGCGTGGCCAACTTCACCGCCAGCCGCGTCAGTACCGAACGCGTGCGCAAGCTCCGCTTTTTCCAGCCCCGCCAGTATGTCTCGATTGATTACGCTCGAAAAGATCTGCTGGTCATCGATGTAGCGGCCGGTGCTACGCCCCAGGCCCTCGCGCCCGGGCAGCTACCCGCCGGCCTCGCACTTCAAAAGCCGCAGGTCTCGACCGGAGAGCCTCTGCGGCTCGAGATCGAGTCTTTTCTCGAATGCGTGAGAACCCGTACCGCTCCCCGCGTCACCGCCGACGATGGCCGCGCTGCGCTCGCCGTGGCCCTGCAGATTCATGACGCCATGGCTGCTCACGCGGCACATGCAGGATTGGACCAGTTCCACCTCTGAAGCACTCGGAGCAGGACCAAAGCCGCGCAACCTCGGCAGAAGACCTCCACTCCCGCTCAGGCGCCGTTCGCCCGCACTAGGTTCCGGTTGCTTCCCCAAGCGCCTCGCGCAGCCGGCCGCCACTCGCCCGCAGCCGATCCTCAGCAGTCTCCCGGTCCAGGCCCAGCTTCTCCATCACGATTGCCACCTTCACCGAACCAGCTCTCTCCAGAAGAACCACTGCCCGCTCATACGCCACACCCGTCGCCGCCATAATCACCCGGCGCGCCCGGTCCTCGAGCTTGGCATTCACCGGCTGTACGTTCACCATCAGATTGCCGTAGACATACCCGCAGCGCACCATCACCGCTGTGCTTAGCGTGTTGAGAATGAGCTTGGTCGCCGTCCCAGCCTTCATGCGGGTAGAACCGGTCAGCACTTCCGCTCCGACCGCCGGAGTAATCGCCATCGCCGCCATGCAGGCCAGCTTCGATCCTGGCACACAACTCAACCCCACCGTCAGCGCGCCCACGGATTTTGCATACGTCACCGCGCCAAGCACATAGGGCGTCCGTCCGCTGGCCGCGATGCCAACCACCGTGTCCGCTTCCAAGACTCCACGCGCCCTCAGGTCCGCAGCACCCTGCTCCGGATCGTCTTCCGCCTCTTCCACCGAACCACGCAGAGCGGCCTCGCCGCCCGCTACAATCGCCTGCACCCTGTCCGGCGCAACGTTGAAGGTCGGCGGACACTCCAACGCGTCCAGCAATCCCAGCCGCCCCGACGTACCCGCACCGACATAAAAGAGCCGTCCGCCGCGTGTGAATCGCGCCACCACGGCATCGATCACCCGCGCAGTATTAGCCGCCTCGCGCTCCACCGCGGCAATCACGTCACCGTCCGCGCCGTGAATCAAGCGCACCAGCTCCAGCGTCGACAGCCGATCCATATCCTCGCTCAAAGGATTGCGTGCTTCGGTCAACAGCTCAGAAAAGTCACTCATGGATTAGCCGCACAGACTCGCCACAATGCTTTCGGTCATACGCCGTGCAGTCGATAAGTCACACTTACTCGAGATTCCAATTCCATTGGACCTCAACCTCAACCTCGACAGGCTCTCCACAGATGAGAAATGGTCGGAATGTCCATTGACGGATACTTTCGAGCGTGACTGGAGTAAGCAACTTTGCACCCCTCATGGCAACCACGTTCACCACATGCCCATCTTTCCCGATACTAACGCGAGCGTGGACGCCACCGCTTACACGATCATTCATGAGGAGTTGCGGTGGATCCTGGGGAGGAACATACTTCAGTATCCTGAGGTTTGAGAAGGCGTGCAGGGCAGGTGCACTCACCGAAACCGCGTCGGTTGGCGGCGCAAATGTACTTTCGGGCTCTCCGCGCAATCCTTCCAGCACTTCCAATTTGATAGTTTCTACAACTTTGTCACCTTGGAGGACTGAGACATTCCGAGCTACGTGTGGCCCTGGAATCTTGCGACGGCGTTGTAAGTCACGTCGCCCAGCCTAGCGTTCGTGTGCCCAAAGCGCAAGATAGGCGTGTCGGCATTGAAACAATAGGTGGGATAAAAATTTGACTGCGAGCTATAGGTTTCGGGGTTGTCAGACACGGAATATCTTAGTGACACGCAGGATAGTTTCAGATTGTTAATGGACGTAGAGCCCGAAACAATATGGAACTGGCCCAGTTGCGCGGCGCCAGGCAACGGATCGACCAGGCTCCCGCGGACAAGCCCTTCCCTGAATCCCGGCCACTTCTGCTCCCCAACCCGAAACAGTCCGGCAGGAGTTGAGTAATCCGTCTGTGAAAACTTCGAGGACACGTAACTGCGTTTGTCCTGTTTGTCGCTGACCCACCACTCCTCGTACGTCCCCGTTCCTGTGGACCGTCCCTTGTCATCGAAGGTTTCGTAGCTGGCCTTCAAATGCCAGGGCTTCAAATCCGCGCCCGCTAATCCATTGAGCTTCGATGCCATTTCCATAAACTGCGCCGGATCGGACGGAACCGGCGTGGGTGCCTGCTGCGAAGCTGCCGGCGAGTGCGACGTCGCATCCCCGCCCGCAACGGCTCCACTCTGCGCACCCGCGTTCGAGATTCCAAAGGCGAAAACACACACTACTGCAGCCGAAAGAGAAAACGCACGCATGAACCCTCACGACATTCTGGATAGGGAGAGGTGCTCTAACCTATCCTTCGCGTGAGATCGGGGTCAAGGCAAAATACAATCCGCGTCGTTTCTCGGGCACTCGCCGAGGGAGCCCTCTCGCCACCCCGCTACTTGGCCTTCTGCTCCGCGATCCACTTCGTCGTCCGCGCATCCAGCATGTCCAGCGGCAACGTTCCGCCATCCAGAATCTCGTCATGGAAAGTCCGTATGTCGAACTTCGGCCCCAGCTCTTTCTGCGCGCGATCCCGCAGCTCGCGAATCTTCAGCTGCCCCAGCTTGTAACTCAGCGCCTGCGCCGGCCACGAGATATAACGGTCCGTCTCCGATTGGATGGTCGGCTCATCCACCGCGCCCGACTTGCGGAAGAACTCCACCACCTGCTCGCGCGACCAGCCCTTGGAATGAATGCCGGTATCCACCACCAGCCGCACAGCGCGGAACAGCTCCGACGACAACCGCCCGTAGTCCGACACCGGATCCTGGTAGAACCCGACCTCCTTGCCAAGCTGCTCCGCATACAACGCCCAGCCCTCGACATAGGCGTTGAATCCCAGGCTATGCAGGCGGAACTTCGGCAGACCCGTCAGCTGCTGCTGCACCGACAACTGCATGTGGTGCCCCGGAATGCCCTCGTGATACGCAATCGCCTCATCGTCGATCAACGACCGCTCCGCGAAGTTCGAAGTCGCCACCACCACGCGCCCCGGCCGCTTCCCATCCGGAGTTCCGATCTGTAGTGCGTCGCCGCCGCCGACTGAAATGCGGGAATCGCCTCCACCGTCACCGGCGTCTTCGGCAGCAGCGTGAAAAGCTGCGGCAGCTTCGGCTGCATCTGCGCGATGTAATGCCGGAAGTCGTCGAGAATCTGCTCCGACGACGTCGGCTTGTACTTGGGATTCGTCTTCAACGACGCGCGGAAGGCAGCCAGGTCGGCGAACCCTTCCTTCTTCGCAATCGCCGTCATCTCCGCTTCGATCCGATCGATCTCGCGTCAACCCAAGCTGGTGGATCTCATCCGGCTTCATGTCGCGTCGTCGTGCGCCCGTAGATGTCGTTCTCGTAGCGCCGTTCGCCATCCGGCAGCGAAGTGATCGCCAGCGTCGTGCGCCCGTGCGGCGCATAATCTGTCGCGCACAAACGCTGCGAAGCTCTTGTAAGCCGGAATCACCTCCTGGTTCACCGCCTCCGTGATCTCCTTCGTCAGCCGCTTCTGGTCCTCGGCCGAAATGCTCGCCGGGATACTTCTTCGTCGGAATCAGGAATGGATCCGCATCGATGATCGCCCTCGCATTGCGCGGGAATCTTCTCCAGCAGAAACCGCACCGGCATCAGGTTATCTTTCACCCCGGCGCGCAGCACTTCGCTCTCCTGGTTCATCGCCCGCGGTATCTGGTGCAGCCGCGCGATGTAATCCTCGTAGTGCTTCACCGAGTCGAGCGGCACCGAGAGCGGCAGATCCGCCAGGTTGGTGTGGATGCCGCTCTGCTGATTGATCGGCATCTCGTATTCCTTCAGGTCATAGTCGGCGATCCGCTGCTGCAGCACGCGCAACATCAGGTCATGCGAGAGCAGGTCCTGGTCCGAGAATCCCGCAGTCGGAATCGCCTGCAGCCGCGCCAGAAAATCCTGGTCTGTCTTGTGCCGCGCCGCCACCGCGGCCAGCGAATAATCGGTCGAGCTTGTCGTTGTACCGGTAGTCGCCAAACGCGGTCGCGCGCTCCGGATAATTCCGCAGGTCGGACTCGTATTGTTCGTCGAAGATCCGGTTCTGCGCCGCCAGGCGATCGGCCACGGGTTTTACATCCTGGGCAAAAACAGATCCGGCAACTAGAAGGAGGGAAAAGACACTCTTGGCAGCACGCATATCGATATATTGCAGCCTAGCAGAGCCGGGCGATCGCGTGCGTCCACGATCGCCGGCAAGATTCAACCTAAGCACAAAACCTGCGCTGTTCCTTACGAAGGAACGCTAGCTGCTGCTCTCCTCAACATCTTCCGGAGCGTCTACACCGGGCCCCACCTCGTCCATCGCTTCCAACACTTCGTCATCGCTCGCCGGACGCCCATCGCGCACGCTTTCCGCACCGAGCGAGTTTTCACTTCCGGCCGGTGCATTGCGATCGATCGGGCTGGGTACCGTGCCGGTATTCTTGTCCGTCTTGTCCTGGGTTTCCGTCATTCGCTCACTCCAATCTTTGCCAGAAGTGAGATGCAAATCTCGACCGGAAGAGCCATCTGAAATCCATCCAGCGACTCCTCTGATTGCCCGAATGTCCTCCGCCCCTCTGCTACCCGGCCCTGGCAATCCCAGAGCAAGCTCGCTTATCCCTTGACCACAGCTCTTACCGTGGGCGGCCCATCCACCGCTTCGGCCACCGAGGGGTTCTTCGCCATCACGTCGAGCACCTCCTGAACGATTTGCTGATCGGTCGCCGCCGCATGCCGTATCTGCACCGGATACAGCACCGCATACTGCAAACCGTCCGAAAGTTGCAGCCTCGCTTCGATCCGTGGCGCCGCCAGCGCGGTATCCATCCACGACTCCACATGCTGGTGCTGCTGCTCGATCTGAGACTTGTAACCGCTGTAGACCTTTTCTATCGCGGCCCGCACCGCTTCTGTCGCTGGTCTTGTAGTCCGACTGCGGCTTCAGCTTCAATGTCACTTCGTGCCAGGCGTATTCGGTCCCGGGAATCTGCTTGTACAGCGGCGTGCCCGTCTGGAAGAGCACGGAGTTCGCGAACACCGCGATCCGCCCCGTCGGATGCAACTCCGTTCCCGTTCCAGTCAGCTCCATCATGTAGAAGCGGACCAGCCCGACCTCCACCACATCTCCAGTTACATTCGCCACCGTGATGCGGTCGCCCACACGCACCCCAAACCTGCCCACGATAAAGAAGTACGCGGCCACCGAGAGCAGAATGGTTTGCAGACCCACTGCAAGCCCGGCGGTGATGAATCCGGCAAAGGTCGCCAGCGAACTGAACTGGCTCACGAATCCGAGTATCAGCACGATCCCGGTTAGAAATCCGATCACCAGCCGCCGCACCATCAACAACTGCCGCCGCCGTGCGAAGATCCTGCACGTAGCGCGTCGTGGTGCGTCGCCATACCTCGCTAAGCACCGCGATGACGCCCAGCGCCAGCGCGATTGCGAGCACACGCAGCAGCAGCGCGCGCAAGATGCTGCCGCGCTCCCCATCCACCGCCGCTCGCCACGAGAGCAGGTTGCCTCGCGCTTGCTCCAGCAGCAGGACCTCCTGGCTGATCGGCACCGACACTCCCGAGATCGCCTTGAAGGCATCGGTGAGCTGATCGTATTTCTTCTTCGTGTCCGCGAGATCGGCAGGCCCTGTCCCGTTCGCAGCCCCCGCTGTGTTGGCAGTCGGGGCTCCATTCGCATCCGCTGAACCGGTCGTTGCCTGTAGCTTCTGCCCCGCAGCCACGGTGGCGCGCAATATGTTCACCAGCGGCGTTCGCAGCTCCACTGCCTGATCGTGCAGCTTGCGTGTCTCTTCGATTCGCTGATCGATCGCGTGAGTCGTCCCCATGAGTTGAAACAGCGTCGTTGCCTGTGTGCTCACGCCCGCGTCGCGCAACGAACCGATGCTCTCAATCGTATTCGGCACCGGCTTCACCTTGCTGTCCACCAACTCCGGCGCCGCATGCTGCAGCCGGTCGATGTCGCTCTGCAGGCTGCTGTTCGTTTGCGCAGCTTGAAATGCCGGTCACCTTCCCCACCGCATCCCACATCGCTTCGGCCAGTTCCAGCTGGCCCTCCACATTCTCTTTTTGCTGCTGAAGCGCGATCCGCTGCTTGCCGCGCGCAGTGTCGAGCTGCTTGGTCAGCGCATCGTCCTGATTCTGTAAATCGTCGATGCGTTTGGCGGTGTTCAATCGCAGCGCGTTCAGTCGCTGCGCCTCGCTCTGCGTGTCGTCCGCAGCCTCGTCGTTCCCCGGCTTTCGGTTGATGCGCGCCAGCAGAGCCGCCTCATCGCGAGCAGACTGGAATGCCAGCTGCGCCACCTGCGTCGCCTCCGTCTGCGCCTGCTCGGCATACAGCATGTCACTGGGCTCCCCGATCTTCTGAGTCGGCGTGAGCGCCATCCTGTAGAAGCGAATCACCTCGCTCAAATGCGCCAGGATCGCTTTGGACCGCACATCTACGTCGATACCCTGCGTCAGCGAGGGAGGCAAAGGTTTGGGCAGTGCCGCCAGGCGCGCGACGGTCGCCGCCCTGGGCGCAGTCGGCTGCCCGGGCGCCGCGCCGTTTGCGGGCTGCCCCGAGCCCGTATCGGACTTGGTCTGTTGCGTAGTGTGTTTCGATCGAGTGGACTGAGCCCCGACAGGCTCAACGCTGCTGCCGGGGATTAGAAATGCGCTTACCAGGCCAACCGCGCACAGCCGGCGCAGATCTGTCCTGATTTTCAACGAAGACGTCATCCTTGGTTGGACGCGCTTTTGCCTCTACTCGCTGCTGCAACCCCTTGGAAACCCCAGGCGAACCCCGCGCGTGATCCGTAGCGCGTCCGCCTGCTACGGCTTCTGGTGCAGCATCATCGTCTTTGTCGTCATCGAGAGCTCCACGAATCCGAGTTCGTCCTTGGTCGAGGGCACGAGCATCAGGTCCACCGGGTTCCATGCGCCCGGCACCAGGTCCTCTTTCAGCTCGATCTCCTTCTGCTGAATGGTCGATTGCCATTGCTTGTAAGAAGCTTCGGTGAAGCCGGCCCAGTTATACGCCCTGCCCCAGCGAACCTTCACCCTGGCGCCGGTAAAGGTTGCGTTCGATGGATTACCGATACTTACCGTCAACTTATAACCGTTCAGATAAGGAGTAACTTTGTCGAGCGCTACAAGAAAGGTCGAGGAGTCAGTATCGACGCGCTGAAAGGCATGAGAATTCGTATCGATTTGAATGGTGTCGTGCGTTGTCTGCTTCTGCCCGAGCAGATATCTGTAGTAACTCACCTCGCCTTGCAGATCCTTGAGTTCATGCTCCAGGGTTTTCACTCTCGCGGCGAGGTCTTGCATTTGTTGACCGGAGTCGGCGCCCTGGCTGGGAGCCGGGTCGGTCCTGGTCTCGTTGGTCTGCGCGATTGCCGAAGTCCCGGCCAGGATCATGGCAAGAGCGGCCATCGCCCTCTTCATGTCTCCTCCATCTCAACGGCGGCTGCGCCAGTCCACGTTTGCTCGTAGTCGCTCGCTGATCTTGCAAGCATAGCGCAACGCCTACGCAGCCAGAATCGCCATGCCTCGCGCCCATGCTGGAGCTGCGAGGTGCTTGAACATGCGTGGTAGCGGAAGTGAGTCAGACCGCGAAGTTAGAGCCCAGCGCAAACAGAAAACCGGGCTGCCCGGCACGATCATGGATCGATGCAAGGTCAGCCCGGCTTTGAACGCGTATGCCTGGTTAGATGTCGAGGTTCTTCACGTCCAGCGCATTCTCTTCGATGAACTTGCGCCGGGCTTCCACATCCTCACCCATCAACGTGGTGAAGATCGTTTCCGTCTCCGCCAGGTCTTCGAGCTTCACTGACAGCAGTGTCCGGCGCTCGGGATCCATGGTGGTCTCCCACAATTGTGTGGAGGTCATCTCGCCCAGTCCCTTGTAACGCTGCACCTGGTACTCGCGCTTGCCCTGTTCGATCACATACTCGAAGAGTTCCTTGGGTGTCTGCTTGACCACCGGCTCATGCGAAACGCGGCCCGCGCGCTTGGGTGCCGGCTTGCCCGCCTCCGCCTCGCCTGTGGTTTCGCCTTCCGACTCTTCAGGATCGACTGTAACCGTCTTGCTCACGTAATCGACCACGAACGGCGGCTGCAGCGCCTCGCGTATCTGCGCGTACTTGGTCATCATCTGCCGGTATTCCGGAGAGGATGCCCGGGTCCAATCGATGGCCCGCT
This sequence comes from uncultured Acidobacteriaceae bacterium, assembly GCA_963748555.1. GTDB lineage: Bacteria > Acidobacteriota > Terriglobia > Terriglobales > Acidobacteriaceae > CAWKKW01. The sequence continues at coordinate 426,305 of CAVVJK010000012.1, read as the reverse complement.
CCATGCCCTGCGCATCCGTAAACCGCAGCGACCAGGTCTGGTGTTCTTCGTCGTATACCGGCGCGCCCACGGCCCTGAACTGGTAGGTCTTCGCCAGGCCCTGCAGCTCCTGGTGCAGCGCCTGAAGCTTCGCGGGCGGCTGATCCTTTTCGCCTTCGAAATCGGTGCGGCGCACCAGCTCCAGCTTGGCCAGCAGGCTGGTGACCTGCTCGTTGCGGAAGCGCTTGTCCACCTTTTCAAATGCGTCGATGTATTCGCGCAACTGTCCCATGAACTTGGTCAGCGCCGATCCTTCCAGGCTCTGCCCTTCCTTGCCGTAGCGCACCAGCATGCCTTCAGAGGCGCGCTTCACCATCACCCGGACAAACTCCCGGTCGTCCTTGATGTACTGCTCAAACTTGCCCTTCTTGATGCGATAGAGCGGCGGCTGCGCAATGTACACGTTCCCGCGGCGAATCAGCTCCGTCATGTGCCGGAAGAAGAAGGTCAGCAACAGTGTGCGAATGTGCGATCCATCCACGTCGGCATCCGTCATCAAGATGATCTTGCCGTAGCGCAGCTTTGACGGGTCGAAGTCCTCTTTGCCGATTCCGCAGCCGAGCGCCGTGATCATGGCGCGGATTTCTTCATGGCCCAGCATCTTGTCGTAGCGCGCCTTCTCCACGTTGAGGATCTTGCCCTTCAATGGAAGAATCGCCTGGAATCGCCGATTGCGTCCCTGCTTGGCCGTGCCGCCTGCGGATTCACCCTCGACCAGGTAAACCTCGCAACGCTCCGGGTCCCGCTCACTGCAATCGGCCAGCTTGCCCGGCAGTCCGCCGCCATCCAATGCACCCTTGCGCCGCGTAAGATCGCGCGCTTTGCGGGCTGCCTCACGGGCACGCGCCGCTTCGATTGCCTTATTGATGATCCGCTTCGCGACCTGCGGATTCTGATCGAGGAACATGCCCAGCCGTTCGTTGACGAACGCCTGCACGGTGCCCGCAATATCCGAGTTGAGCTTGCCCTTGGTCTGCCCTTCAAACTGCGGCTGCGGCAGCTTTACGCTCACCACTGCGACCAGGCCCTCGCGAACGTCGTCGCCCGAGAGGTTCTCTTTCACGTCCTTGAAGAGGCCCAGCTGCTGCCCGGCCACGTTGATGGTGCGGGTCAGAGCCGTGCGGAAGCCTGACAGATGCGTACCGCCGTCCACCGTGTTGATATTGTTCGCGAAGCTGAACACCGTGTCGGAATACGTATCGTTGTACTGCAAGCGCGATGTCGAGCTCGATGCCGTCGCGCGAAGCTTCCATCACGATCGGCTTGTCATGCAAGATCTGCTTGCCCTTGTTCAGGTGCTTGATGAACTCGGCGATGCCGCCCGCATACTTGAACTCCGCCCGCTTCGCCTCACCGGTTTTGGCGTCGGTGGTGCGTTCATCTGTGAGCGTGATCTCCAGGCCCTTGTTCAGAAAGGCGAGCTCGCGCAGCCGCTGGGCCAGCGTGTCGTAGTTGTACTCAGTGACGGTGAAGATGGAGCGATCCGGCAGGAAATGGATCTTGGTGCCCCGCTTCTTCGAGGTCCCCGCCTGCCGCAGCTTCGAAACCGGAAGGCCGCGCCCGTAGTCCTGCTCATAGGTGTGACCGTCGCGCCAGATCTCCACTTCGAATTCTTCGCTCAGCGCGTTCACGCACGAGACGCCGACGCCGTGCAGTCCACCCGAAACTTTGTAGTTTGACGCGTCGAACTTGCCGCCTGCATGCAGCTTGGTGAGCACCACCTGCACTGCCGGCATCTTCTCGCCGTTCGGAAGAACCATATCGTCGACCGGAATGCCGCGGCCGTCGTCCGTGACCGTGATGGAGTTGTCGAAGTGAATGGTGACGTCGACGTGCTTCGCATGGCCGGCCAGTGCTTCATCGACGGAGTTGTCCACCACTTCATAGACCAGGTGGTGCAGCCCCATTTCCCCGGTAGAGCCGATGTACATCGCCGGGCGAAGGCGCACCGCCTCCAGTCCTTCGAGGATTTTGATGTTCTCGCCGGTGTAGGAATTCGACTTTCCGTTCGGATCGGACCCGTCGGTCACGACAGGTACGGCATTTCCTGGCACAGAAACGGCTACAGTGCTGTCAGTCGCAAGCTCTTTGGTGGACATGAAACTCCGGTCGCGCAAACCCTCGGGAAATCGTGCTGCCCGGTCGGGGCTGATGGCCAATAACGCCTTGAAAGCGAAGAGGTTTTCGCGCTTTAAACTAGGTCAATTATACCACGGGGAAGTGGTCGAAACTGCCCGCAGGCGGGCCCCTCCCGGCCACTGGAAGTGTCCGGTTGCTGAAGCCGAAATGGTTACGTAGTTACCCCGGTAACCTACCCGATGCATATTTTCTAATATGCCTCAAATCATTAGACTTACAATGGTTCCCGACTATACTTGTGGAGTAAGCCAATCCACCAGCTCTAGTACTCATGATTACCAAGGGGTTATTCCTATGAAACTGCTCGTCCGCGCCTCCGTCATCACTCTCGCTCTCGCCGGTTTTGTCGCCAGCAGCTACTCCCAGCAGAAGCACGTTGCCACCCCTGTGAGCCACCAGGCCGTCTCGGCCACCATGCCCGCCCCGGCATGCAGCCCCAACGATCCCAGCGGTTGCGGACTGAATCGGTTCTAAGTAATTCTTGAAGCACGAGTTCGGTAACACAATTGTGTTACTCAAGATATACTGCTAGGGGTTGATGGTGCCCGGCTTTCGAGCTATGCTCAAAGCTCGATTGGTATCCCCTATGACCTCGTTTCAGCTAATGCACGCACTGATCCTCGCAGAGCCTTTACTTTCTGGCTTGGTTCTGTGGGCATTTCTGCGCGCAAAAGATCATAAGCGCTTTCCCGCGCTGGGCGCGTACCTCAGCTTACGTGTGGCGTCCGTTACAGTGCTTTGCTTCCTGCTGCATGCCCGGCATCTCGGATTCGACGTCCACAAATGCTATGTCGCCTACTTCTCCACGTATTGGGCGACTTACATGATCGGCGCAGTCGCCATCTTCTTTGTCATTCAGGAGATGTTCAAGCACCTGATGTCTCCGCTGCCGGGCCTTAGCCGCCTTGGCCTTGTCGCCTTTCGCTGGGCCGCTGCCATCTCCGTCATCGTCGCGATGACCTCGGTCGTCTTGCCCACGGGACTGAAGGGCGACTGGTCCACCGCCGTCACCAGCGAACTGATGCGCTGCATGAGCATCATGGAAATCTGCATCCTGGTGTTCCTGGCCTTCTCTGTACATTCCCTGGGTCTCTCGTTCCGCAGCCGTGTCTTTGGCGTGGGGCTGGGATTCGGCCTGATGGCTTCGATGGAGTTCGTGATGTCTGCCTTCGCCATCGGTCACTCGTCCGTCGTCTCGACCGCGAACGCTGTTTCGCAGATCACAACCATGCTGGCGCTGGCGACCTGGGCCACCTATTTCCTGCAGGCGGAGCCGGAACGCAAGCCCGTGACGCTCCCGGTCTCGTCCTCGCTGCTGCGGTGGAATGAGATTGCCACCGCCCTCGGCCACTCTTCGCCGCACGTGGTCGTCGGTCCCTCCAGCGACTTCTTCCTTCAGGATGTGGAGAAGGTCGTCGACAAGATCCTTACCAAGAACTCGCTGAACTCCGCCGGCTAACGACGCTGGTCGATCCAGAAACACGAAAGCCCCGAGGCCAACCCTCGGGGCTTTCTGCTGCGCGCAGGCCGTTCCCTTCCGCTATCGCTCTTCCTTCGAGCGCGCAGTGCTCAACAGCAAAACGCCGAACCCGGCGTTGCGAGTTCGGCGCTATCTGCTGGAATCGAGCGAAAGCTTATTTCGTAGCGGCGGTCTCTGCAACCTCAACCGGGTGCACTGCGACAAACCGTCCCGTGCGTCCGCGATCGATGAACTTCACCCGTCCCGAAATCTTCGCGAAGAGGGTGTCGTCGCTGCCCCGTCCAACATTCAGACCCGCCTTGAGCGGTGTGCCACGCTGACGAACGATGATGGAGCCGCCAGTCACTGTCTGACCGTCATGCGCCTTCACTCCAAGTCGCTGTGCATTGGAGTCGCGCCCGTTCTTAGAACTGCCTAGACCTTTTTTATGTGCCATTTCAAACCTCGCGCTTGCAGGAGTTCTTCCCGCTCAGAATGTGTGCGCCAACAAGCGTTACTTGTTCTCTGCGCCGTAGCTGGTGCCGTCGACCTGAATCTCGTTGATGCGAACCTGCGTGAACGACTGCCGATGCCCCTGCAGCTTCTTGTACTGCTTCTTCCGCTTGTAGTGGAAGACCAGGATCTTGTCGCCACGGCCTTCGCCAACTACTGTTGCCAGAACCTTTGCGGATCCCGGCTTCACCAGCGAGCCTGCTTCGCCTGAGAATGCGAGCACTTCGCTGAACTCCACTGTTCCGTTCTCGTCCGCTGCCGACTTCTCAATCTTGAGCAAGTCGCCCGGAGCGACACGATACTGCTTACCACCAGTGCGGATGACCGCGTACATAAAACCTCCAGCGCCCGAGCCTTCGGGTGCTTCCTCTTGTGTCAATCTGGGCAGATACATGCTTTCTTCGCTGTCGACTTCGCGCTCAAACCCGCAAAACCACTTTCCAGGTGAGCCGATCGACCGGAAGCGCTCCAGCATGTGGAGCCAAGGGCAGGATCGCCAAACTAGATAAGTTTATCCGGCAGGGTGCCGCTGGTCAATCATTTGCGGCCAAAAACTCACGTCGCCGGCTGAGAAACACGCCGCGGCCGGGCCGACTGGAACAGAAACACGGCCAGAACCGCAATCAGCGGCTCCAGCGGATGACGAAACCGCGCGCCCGCGGTCACGAAGTAGTAGGTGAAGGGCAGCAGCAGAAACGCCCAGGCGAACAGCCCGCTCGCGGGCGTTCGCTTCCAAAGCGCCACAGCCAGCCCCAACAACCCGGAGAGGCTCAGGAAACAATAGTTCAGCTCCCGCGAATATTCGAGCCACGGCGTGCGCTCCATCGGGTGCGGCACGCTGACCCAGAAGTAGTAAAACCGCTTCATCGACAGCAGTAAAAACTGCTTCGGGTGGCTCCGAATCCAAGCCTTCGCGATCGCGCCGCGCTCCTTCACAAACCGCAGCTCGCCCAGTTCCGCGTAGTGACGGACGTCGGCTTGCGTGAAGATGGTGATCCCCCACGGCATCCCAATCGACCCATCATTGTTGCCCATGTACAACTCTGCGCCAAAGTTGCTGCGAAAGGGCACGAAGGCATGAAACGCCTCGTAGTTCCTCACCATCCAGGGAGCCACGACAGCGATGAACACCAGCCCCGATACAATCGCCCGCTGAATCGCCGCCCGGGTGTCGCGCGCGCCCAGCAGAATCCAAAGCCCGCACACCGGAAGGAACAGCAGCAACGTTGAGTTTGAAAGCGCAATCAGACCCCAAAGCGCACCAAAAGCTGCCCATCGGCGCATAGTTTGTGCGTCTCGAGTATCGGGCTCCTCGCCAATCCCGCGCATGCGCAGCGCCAGCACCAGCACCCATGCGAAGAGCATGGTGGTCAGCGACATCTCCCAGACCCAGCGCACCGCATACTGCATGGCCGCGGGATAGAGCGCCCACAGCCAGCCCGACCAGGTGCCGACCTTGCGCCCGAAACAGCGCGTTCCGATCTCGTACACGGCCATGGCAGTCGAGGCAGAGAACAGGCTGTTGACCACCAGCAAGACCCATGCCGATTTGAGGCTGTACACCCCGAAGACCTTGAACGCTCCCGCCATCAGCATGGGGTAGAGCGGCGGCAGCCAGGCCGTGGGTCCGGTATGGTGCAGCACCACGTCCATAAACGGGTCGGCGAAGCCAAAGCCGGTGACCATCGCTCGCGCCACACGGCCCATCTCCCATCCGAACTGGAAGTGGTCTTCGGTCACCCGAAACCGATACGAGTGTGCCAGTGTGATGTAAGCGACGCGCACCGCCCAGGCCACCCAGAAGAGTCGCCAGGGCGCGGAAAACCGTGCCGTCTCAGACGACCGATTTTCTTCTGGAAGGGTACGATCGGCCGCACCGACAGTGCTTACGTCACTCGAACTCGTCATGCATTTCTATTGTGCAGTGTGGAGGTTCGCTTGTGCAGCCGGGTTTGCAGTTTCGCGCGACGAGGAGCAGCTAAGATATCCACTTCAGCAGCCGGATCACGCCCATGGCCGCGGGTTTCGAGTGGGCCGAAACGTTCTTGCGTGCACGAATCTCGTCCCGCTGCCGGGCATAGTATTGGAAGGCGCGTACCAGCATCTCTTCGTTCGACAGGGTCGGCTTCCATCCCATGCGCTCCCGAATCTTGCTGGTGTCGAAGGCGAAGTCCTCGGCAATCATCTGGTAGTGATACGGACCAAGCGGGGAAACTTTCAGCGCATGCGCCAGCTTCATCGCCGCGATGGCCGGTCCCTTGGGCAGGGAGGCGACCCTGGAATGGCTTCCAGCCGCGTCGATGACCGCCTGGTAGATTTCCCGCAACGGCCGCACATGGTCTGACCCCACATGAAAGATGTCCGAACCCTGGTAGTCGAGCGCCATCGTGCAGGCGGTTGCCAGGTCCTGCGCATACACGAACTGGTATGTGTTGGAGCCATCTCCGACCACCCAGACTTTCTTGCCTTCGTCGATGAACTCGAACAGGATGGCCAGAAGTCCCAAACGCCCGCTGTCGATGATGGTGGGACAGCGCAGAATGACCACATCCAGATCCCGTGTGAACTCCGCCAGCAACTGCTCCCCAGCCAGCTTGGAGCGGCCGTAGATCTCAATGGGGGCGGGTGGCTCGTCTTCGGTGATCGCGTGACCCACGTTGCTTGCCCAGAGGCAGTTGGTCGAGGTGAAGACCAGCTTTTTCACACCGGCCTCCCGGGCAGCCTCCGCCAGATTACGAGTGCCCTCCACATTGGAGGTCCACAGATCCTGTTCGTTCATGGACCCATGCGCCAACAAGGCGGCGCAGTGCACCACCGCTGAAATGTCGTACTGCCGGAAAAGCGCGGTCAGCAGTTGCTTATTTCGCAGATCGCCCTGGATGCTGGTGAGCAGCGGATGGTCGTCGGCGTCGCCGACCAGGTCCACATTGACGCAGGAACACTCTTCCGACAGCAGCCTTCGCTTGAGGATTCCGCCAAAGAATCCCGATCCGCCTGTGATTAGAATTTGGGGCATTGACTCAAGGCTAACCAAGCAGAGAAGCGGGCGCAAGCGAGGTTCTGGTTAAAAAGAAGTAAGATTTGCGCCTAAAGACCGCTTCGGCTAGACTAAAGATTCCGCAGCAAGGCCGGGGTGCGACCGATTGCGCCTCTTCAATTCTTCAGTGATTTGAACCTGCTTCGAGCGGTACAGCCGCTTGGTGGGGTCTGCGCGACAGTTCAAGGAGTTTGTCATGGCTCAGAAATGCGAAGTTTGCGGCAAGGGTCCGCAGTTCGGCAACAGCATCTCGCACGCGCACAATATCTCCCGGCGCCGCTGGAACGTCAACCTGCGCCCGGTCAAGGCCAAGGTAGAGGGCTCGTCCAACGCCAAGCGCGTACGCGTCTGCACCAGTTGCATCAAGGCCGGCAAGATCGTCAAGGCTTAACGGGCCGACTTTCAAGCAACCGTCCCAAGCGACAGCTATCCGCGAAGCATCAGCCCCGGGCAACCGGGGCTTGTCATGTTTGGACGATTACGCCTTCTTTTCGAATTCCAGGGAAGCCGAGTTGATGCAGTAGCGTAGTCCCGTGGGTTTGGGCCCATCCGGGAACACGTGACCCAGGTGCGCGCCGCAACGGGCACAGGTCGCTTCCACCCGCCGCATCCCGTAGCTGTTGTCTTCGTGAGTCTCGACCGCTTCGGGGGTCACCGGTAGCCAGAAGCTGGGCCAGCCGCTGCCCGACTCAAACTTGGTATCGGATTGAAAGAGTTCCGCTCCGCACGCCACACACCGGTAGTTTCCCGCATCGTGGTTGCGGTAGAGCGCACCGGTAAATGCCGGCTCCGTGCCTTTCTGGCGGGTGATGTGGTACTGCTCGGGCGTCAGCTGCGCCTTCCACTCTTCTTCCGTCTTCGTGATCTTTTCGACTTTCGCTGCACCAGCTGTCTTCGCGTCGCTCATCGTGTACCTCTCTTGATTCTTAGATGGAGATCCGCCGCAACGGTTCCATCTTCGTTCGTGCTCTCGGCTCATCGCTTGAGAAGCCGCCCTACATCTTGATCCCTGGGGGAAACGCAGCGGGCACCTGCGCGATGACTTCAATCTCGACCAGGGAGTCCTTGGGCAGGCGCGCCACCTCCACGGTGGACCGCGCCGGAGCGACCGTTCCTTCCGGCACCAGATAGTTTCCATAGATCGCATTCATGGCGGCGAAGTCGCCCATGTCCTTGAGGAACACGACGGTCTTGACCACATGCGTCAGGTCAGTCCCGGCGGCGGTGAGAACGGCCTTCAGGTTCTCGAGAACGCGGGTGGTCTGCTCCTCGATTCCCCCGGGCACGATCTGGGCGCTCGCCGGATCGAGTGCCACCTGGCCGGACGTATAGATCAGGTCGCCGACGCGAACCGCCTGCGAGTAAGGGCCGATCGCGGCGGGAGCGTGTGGTGTGGAGATTGCGGTCTTCCGATCAGAGCTCATGCAGGCATTCTAAGCGACGAGAGCTGTCAAATTTGAGAAGTGGCGCCGAAGGCCCGTGTGCCTTTACGCCGAGTCCTGCGTGTGTCTGGAGGGCCGGTCCAGCGAGTGCCTGGACGGCGAGTCCCGCGTGTGCCGGGACGCGAACCCCTAGAGTTTTTGGGCGCGCTGCACGTCTCTCACGCCGGGCACTCGGCGAAGGCCGGTGACCAGCCGCGTCAGGTGCCCTACATCTTCCGCTTCGATCACGAATTCGACGACCGCCTCGCCGTCTCCGGTCGATTTGGAATCGACGCCGCGGATGTTCGTACCGTCGTCGCTGATCACCGCCGTCATCTCCTTCAGCAGGCCGCTGCGGTCGTCGCAATAGAGCGTTAGCTTGACGGGATAGGTCGACTTCTTGCCTGAGGCCTGTTCCTCTGCGGTGCGCGCCCATTCGACCGCAATGCGGCGGTCCGACTCGTAGAGCAGGTTCTGCACGTTGGGACAGCTGCGCGCATGCACGGCGACGCCTTTGCCGCGGGTCACGTAGCCAATAATCTCTTCGCCGCGAATCGGATTGCAACATCGTGCGCGATACACCAGCAGATCGTTCTGCCCTTCCACCTGCAGCGAATCGGCGCGGCTGGTGAGCTGCACGCGCTTGACCGCGTCCACCACGCCCTGCTTGTTTTCGATCCCGGGCTCAACCTCGGGAGTCGTCTGCGCCGTCGATCCCGGGGATAGCTTATTCAGCACCGCGCGCGCGGAGTACTTGCCGAACCCGATCGAAGCCATCAAGTCGTTCGGCGTGGCCAGGCCGTACTCGCCGGCGATGCGCGCGTAATCCGAATCGACAAACCTCGACAACGACACCTTGTACTTCCGGCCCTCGCGCTCCAGCAGCTTGCGGCCGATGTCGATGGCCCGCTCCCGCTGGTGTTCGTTGAGCCAGTGCTTGATCTTGTTGCGCGCCCGCGAACTCTTGGCGAAGCTCAGCCAGTCGCGGCTGGGCGTATGCCCGTTCTGGGTGACGACCTCTACGATGTCGCCGTTGCGCAGCCGCGAACGCAGCGGAACCATGCGGCCATTCACCTTGGCGCCCACGCAGGTATTGCCCACTTCGGTGTGAATGGAATAGGCGAAGTCGATGGGGCTCGCGTCCTTGGGCAGCACCACCACTTTGCCCTTGGGCGTGAAGGTATACACCTCTTCCGGATACAGATCGATCTTCAGCGTGGAGAGGAATTCGTTAGGATCGGACATCTCCCGCTGCCACTCGACCAGCTGCCGCACCCATGCCAGCCGCTGCTCGTCGCGGGCGCTCACCGACGATCCACCCGCCTTGTACTTCCAGTGCGCCGCGATGCCTTCTTCCGCGACGCGGTGCATCTCTTCCGTGCGAATCTGCACTTCGAACTGGTGGCCGCCCTCGCCCATCACGGTTGTATGCAGCGACTGATACAGATTGGGCCGTGGCATGGCGATGAAGTCCTTGATGCGCCCCGGAACCGGCCGCCACAGGCTGTGAATCAGCCCCATGACCGCGTAGCAATCCTGCACGCTGGCGGTGATGACGCGAATGGCCAGCAGATCGTAAACCTGGTCCACCGAGGTGCGGGATTTCTGAAGCTTCTGGCTGATGCTGTACAGCCGCTTGATGCGCCATTCCACGCGTGCCTTGATGTCGCTGTCGCGCAGCTTGTCCATCAGCGTGGACTCGACATCGCTCAGGAATTGTTCGCCCTCTTCGCGGCGGGCCTCGATCGCGGTATGCACCTGCTCATAGGTGAAGGGATCGACGAAGCGGAAGGCCAGGTCTTCCAACTCGCCGCGCACCTTGCCCATGCCCAGGCGATGCGCCAGCGGCGCGTAGATGTCGAGGGTCTCGCGCGCGATCGCCTGCTGCCGATCGGTCTGCAGATGCTCAAGCGTACGCATGTTGTGCAGCCGGTCCGCCAGCTTGATGATCACCACGCGCACATCGCTGACCATGGCCAGCAGCATCTTGCGGACGTTCTCCGCCTGCCGGTCCTCGCGGTTCGCGAACTGAATCTTGTCGATCTTGGTGACGCCCTCGACGATGTGCGCCACCTGCTCGCCAAACTTGGCGGCAATGTCTTCGGTGGTCACCGGCGTATCTTCGACCGCATCGTGCAGCAGGCCGGCTGCGATCGCGGTCGAGTCCAGCTTCATCTCCGCCAGCACCAGGGCCACTTCGAGCGGATGCAGCACATACGGTTCGCCCGAGGCGCGTAACTGCCCCTTATGGTGCTCCAGGCAGAATTCCCAGGCACGGCGAATGATTTCAGTGTCGTCGGTAGGGCGGTTGGTTCGGACGGTCTCAATCAGCTCACGGAACTTTTCTGCCGTGATGCCCGGGCCCAGGTCGGGCTCGTGAGTGGGGGTTTGGACCGTCGCCATACTTGATTATAGGCCGGACCGTCAAACCAGGCATAAAACGCTTGCATTCGCCCCATGCTCCTCGCCCTATGCCCCACGCTCTTCGCTGTATGAAAGATGCGCATCCCGGCAAACGCGCCGATGTTCATTTGCGAACAGGGGGTTTCAGTTCTGAACAACGTGGGGCTAACTGACTGCCGAACTGCACTGAATCCTGCGGGAAATCACGTTCGGCGTACCCTCTTCAAGTGGCCGCGCGAATTGCAGGTTCCTGGTGCTGGTCGCAAGCATTCGCAACTCTCTGTCCGGAGGCTCTCGTGCTCAACCTGATCAACGATGTCCATATCGCGCTGCGGCGGCTGCAGAAGTCTCCTGGATTCGCACTCACGGCAGTGTTGACGCTCGCGCTGGGGATCGGAGCCGCGACGGCCATCTTCAGCGTTGTGGATGGCGTGCTGCTCAAGCCGCTGGCCTACCGCGACAGCGGACGCCTGGTGGTGATCTGGGAGAGGGTGCGGTTCCTGAAAAGCTTTGCGCCGTATGTGGGCGCGAACCCGCGCCACGCGCAGATCTGGGATAAGCAGAACACGGTCTTCCGCGGCATGAGCCTGCTGCAGCAAGGGAGCGCCGGCGTCTCTCTGGGCAACGATCATCCGCAATTTGTAGGGCGGCTTCTGGCGCAGCCCAATCTGCTGGGCCTGCTTGGGGTTCAGCCGATGTTGGGGCGAGATTTTCTGCCCGAAGAGGCTGTCAAGGGCCACGAAAATGTCGTCATCCTCAGCTGGAGTCTGTGGCAGTCCCTGTTTCACGGCGATCCCGGCGTGATCGGCAAAACGGTTCAGGTCGCCGGAGTTTCGCAGCAGGTTGTCGGCGTGCTGCCGCAGACCTTCTACTTTCCCAAGGCAAACGAACTGGCTGCATCGTCTCAGGCCCAGCAGACGCCGGCCACCGAACTCGTCTCTCCGCTGGTGATCGACTTCAACGACTTCGGCTGGAATGGCGACTATGGCAATTACGTAGCCCTGGCGCGGCTCAAGGCCGGCGTGACTCCGGCGCAGGCGCAGGCGCAACTGGACGCGATCGACAACGATATCGCCCGCCAGATCCCACCCGATGAGTCGGATGGAGGCAATCCCACCGGAGCCATCGCCAGCTACGTGCAACCGATGAAAGAGGTGATCGTCGGCAAGAGCACCCGCAGCTTGTGGCTCCTGTTCGCGGCGGTGCTTTCGGTCCTGCTCATCGCCTGCACCAACCTGGCGAATGCGCAACTGGCGCGCTCGGTGGCGCGCGATCGCGAGGCGGCGCTGCGTTCGGCCTTGGGCGCTTCCGCCGGACGCCTGGTTCAGAGTTCGCTGGTCGAGGCCTGCATCCTGTCTCTCGCGGGCGGGGCGCTCGGGGTGATGCTGGCGAACCTGGCCGTTCACCGTCTTTCCGGCTACGCGCAACTGGCTCTTCCGCGCACCGACTCAGTCTCGATTCATCCTGCGGTGCTGGCTTTCTCGGTCCTGTTGACCACGGGCGCCACCCTGTTGTTTGGAATGCTCCCTGCGCTGCGCCTGTTGCGCATTCATCCGCTCAGGTCCCTGCACGGGGCGGGCCGATCCTCGGGATCGCGAGGCAGCGGACGTCTGCGCCGCTGGCTCATTGGCGGCCAGGTGATGGCCTGCACCACACTGTTGCTGATCACGGGATTGTTCGCCAAGAGCCTGGTCCATCTGCTGACCTCGGAGCGGGGATTCTCGACCGACCATATCGTGCTGGCCGATGTCATTCTCCAGGGCAAGGAATTCACCGACGAGAAACGCGCCAGCTTCGATGACGGAGTGCTCGAACGTCTGCGGACACTGCCCGGCGTGGAGTCTGCGAGCATGGTCAGCGCCATGCTGCTGGCGGGCGAAACCTGGATCGACGGAATCACGCGGTCAGATCACGTTGGCAGCAATACCTTGGCCAACTACCGCTGGATCGGCCCGGCATACTTTGAGACGCTGCAGCAGCGCATGGTCAGGGGACGTGAGTTTGACGCCCACGACCGCACGCAAAAGAGCGCTGTGATCTCGGAGACGACCGCCAGGAATGTGTGGCCCGGGCAGGACCCGATCGGACGCACCATGCTGCGCAACGGGCGACCCTTCACCGTGGTGGGCGTAGTCGCGGATGCGCGCAGCACGTCGTTGCGGGCCGGGGCTGTGAACATGGTCTACCTCCCCTACTGGGACAAGCCTCCACGCAGCAGCTTCTTCGTCGTTCGCAGCACCCAGGACACGACGCTTCTCGCCGCGTCGGTTCGGAAGGCGATCTGGAGCTACGATCCCGGCGTGACCATCGCCCGCATTCACTCGCTGGATTCGCAGGTAAGCGATTCGCTTGCCCCGGAACGCCTGGAGACGGCGTTGCTGGCTGCCTTTGGCGGCGCCGCTCTGCTGCTGGCGTTGCTGGGCGTATACGGCACGCTGACCTACTCGGTTGAGACGCGCACCCAGGAGATTGGCATACGCATGGCGCTGGGAGCGAGCCGCCAGAACGTATACGGCGCGACCCTGAAAGAAGTGGCCATTCCCGCCGGCGTCGGACTGGCGGCCGGCTGGCTCGCCAGTATTGCGATTGGCCGCGGCATCGCCACGCTGCTCTATGGCACTGTGCCCTCCGACGCGAGCGTCGCACTCGCGGTCGTTTGCCTCTTCACGCTCACGGGCCTCACTGCGGCGTTTCTGCCCTGCCGGCGAGCTGCGCGAATCGAGCCGATGGAGGCGCTGCGGGCCGAATAGTCTAGTGCGGGTGCTCGCAAAAGAGGGACGTCTGGCAGAAATCGCGAGGCGTCACTGCGGCTTGCCGACGTTCTTCGGCGGTGTCTCGCCTTTAGGCGGAGGTGCATTGGGGTGCGGCTGCGAAGCCGGCTCGGTGGCGGAGCCGGGCAGCAGTCCGGGCGTGGGGCGATTCCCGTTGTGAACCCAGGCGATCAGTTCATCGAATGCTTCCCCGGTCTGGTCTGCGGTGATATTGCAATGTCCATCGCGGTTGACATATTGCTGTACGAAGAGTTCGCCTTCACCCCGGCGACGTGTCGCCGAGTCGTAATACTCCGCGGTCGCTGCCGGCACCAGCGGATCGTACGTGGTATGCAGCGCCAGCAATTTGTGCCTCAAGTCGCCGGTTGGCGTGTAGTAGCTGCTCAGGTACTTGGCTGCCTGCGGTGCCGCCGCATACCGCTTCACCTTGGCGTTCAGAGCATTGTCATCGGTCGTGCCGGTGTAGATCAGGTTGCGGTTGTCAAAGGGATTGCCGCCCGCCTTCAACTCGAGATCCTTCACCACGAAGGTGTTGAAGACCAGCACATCGGCGAGGCCGCGGTTGGTGTGAATATCGGCCAGCGAACGAATCAAAGCCGACTCGGATTGCTTGGCATCGAGCGCCTTCTCTACCGTGGTAATGCTGGGCACGTCATTCATCATGAAGTTGTCGGGGATGTGCTCGACGTCCGGTAGCGTGCCGGGGAAGAACGCGTCAAAGGCAGCACGATTGGCAAACGCCCGCTGCATCACCAGGTCCGAGGGAGCGAGCACGCCGCAGAGCGCCAGTCCGCCGGCATAGGGCTTCGGATTCTGCTCCAGCGTCATCAGGGTCAAGAGCCCGCCCATGGAGTGCCCCATCACCAGGGTCTCGTGCACGGATCCGTACTTCTTTACGAAATGCTGCCGCACCGCCTCTGTTTCCTTGGGCGCGTAGGCAATCGCCCATCCCCCGACGGAATAGCCTGACTGGGCTACCGCATATCCGCGGTTCAGAATCTGCTGCAGAATGCGTCCCGGCGGATGCGACTGAAAGATCCGGGGCCGGGGTTCGTAACCGTGGAAATACATCACCAGCCCGTGGTTCCAGTTCTGCGGAATGTCGATGCGGAAAGACGCTCCCTCGAGCGTGCCAATCTCGGTCTGGACGGGGACCGCGGGCGGCTCCTGTGGCACATTGGGAGGAGTGCTCGTCGCCAGTTTGGGAGCGCGTGCGCTGGGCGCCGCCGTCGGCTTTTGTCCCTGGCTGTTGGCCTGGCCCGTCGGACTCCCCACCTGGGCCGCCGCCGCGGCGGTCAGGATGATGAAAAGGGACAGTAGCCTGCCAATGGATGGAACCCGAGTGTGCGCCGACAATTCGCCTCACCTCTCCGCGGTTGTTGCTCCGCTGCGCCGTCAGCCGCCCGGCCGCCGCACTAACAGTCTCGCATCCGATGTGCGAAGATGCCCTTTAGCGGACACCTAGACTCTGATGCCTTCTCAAGACGTATCGCGCTTTCGTCGCCCCAGCAAACCCAAATCCTCCACGGGAAAGCCCGTGCGACCAAAGATCCCGGGGCCCGCTGCGGTGATCTCGCGCCGGGCCGCTGACCGTCTGCGCGCGGGACATGTGTGGGTGTACGCCTCGGACATCGAAGAGATTCTCGCACCTGGTGCAGAGCCGGAGTCGCTCATGGTGGTGACCGATGCTCGCGGCCTGCCGCTGGGAACGGCTCTCTATAGTCCGACTTCGCAGATTGCGCTTCGCTTGCTCACGACCGAAGTTCTTAGCGGGCGCGAGGCGTGGCTTGACCTGCTGCGCACCCGCCTCCGCACTGCCATCGACCTGCGCCGGGAGATGCTCTACTCCCAGCATGGCCGCACGAATGCTTGTCGGTTGGTCTTCAGTGAGGCGGACCAGCTTCCCGGCCTGGTGATCGACAAGTACGCCGACCTGGTCCTGTTGCAGGTGCTCGCTCGCGGCATGGACGCTGCGGATGTGCGCGCCGCCGTGCTCGACGTTCTCTTTGAAACGCTCGAACCGGCCACGATCGTCGAACGCCCCGACCCGCGCATTCGCGAACTGGAAGGCCTCAAACCACTCGATGAGCCGCTGCTGTATGCCGCCGATCCCGAGCATCCGCTGACCGCGACCATCTTCCAGTTGAACGGCCTCCGATTCCACTACGACGCGGGTGCAGGCCAGAAGACCGGTGCGTTCCTTGACCAGCGCGAGAACTACGATGCGGCGGCACGACACGCTCATGGCGAGGCTCTCGACGTCTGCACCTATCAGGGCGGATTTGCGTTGCACGCGGCGCAGAGCTGTTCGCGGGTCACAGGGGTGGATGCCTCACGCGCGGCTCTCGAAGTCGCGGAACAGAACCTGCTGCTCAATCGCGAGACGCTGGGCGATGTGCCGGTCGACTGGGTCGAAGCGAATGCGTTTGACCTGCTGCGCGACTGGAGCGACTCCGGCCAGGCGTATGACACGGTGGTGCTCGATCCGCCGGCGTTTGCCAAATCGAAGCGTGCGGCCGAAGGAGCCCTGCGCGGCTACAAGGAGCTCAATCTGCGCGCGCTGAAGCTGTTGCGTCCGGGCGGCATCCTGGTCACCTGCTCCTGCTCGCACCATGTCTCGCTCGCGGATTTCACTGGCGTGGTCGCCGCCGCGGCCGGCGATGCCCACCGGCGCGTGCGCCTGCTCGAACGGCGAGGGGCAGCCGCCGATCATCCGGTCGTCCTGACCATCCCCGAGACCGAATACCTCAAATGCCTGATCTGCCAGGTGGACTGAGCGGCGTCACTCTCGGTTTTGCCGCAGGGAATCGGCGCGTTGTTCTAAAGCGGCATGAAACGAACCGGCGCTGCCATTCACTACCTTGGCAAGCAGGAGAGTCCCCACAGACTCGATTTGCAGGCGATGCCAAGCTTCCCGCCACTCTCCTGAGGATTTGCCGAAATCCGGGCATCCCCGGTTTGTGAGTCGGCTGCCCGGCAGTTTGGGTGAGCCGCTCCAGACCAACTCAAAGAGCCGCTCCGCTCCCCTCGCGGAGCTGGCTCGGGCTGGATCAGCAGCCGGTCCTTCCATGCAGCCCGAAGCCGCCTCGGGCTGCGTGGAGCAGGGCTTTTCCTCTTCTCCCCAGGGCATTCCGAGCGAAACCAGCGTCTAATCCTTTGAAAATAAAAGAGCATCCCTATTTTCTCTCTGTTGATACAAACTCACTCACATTTTATGCATCCCTTGTGCTATAGTTGCCATCAGATTGAGTGCGGGTCGGAATTTCCGGCCTCTTCATCATCTATCGACACTCTGGAGGAACATCATGGCGATCACTCGCTGGGACCCATTCCGTGAAGTCGCAACATTGCAAAACCGTATGAACTCGCTCTTTCAGGACTTCTCCCGCAACCAGGGAGACGGTGACGTGCTCACCGCGGCCTCATTCGTGCCCCCTGTAGACGTATACGAGGACGATCATAAGGTCGTGATCAAGTTGGAAGTACCTGGCATTAAAGAACAGGACCTGGACATTCGCATCGAGAACAATGTGCTCACGGTTCGCGGAGAGCGCAAGTTTGAGAACGAGGAGAAGGAAGAGAACTTCCACCGGATCGAGCGCCGCTATGGCAGCTTCTACCGGTCGTTCGCGCTGCCGAACACGGTCGATACGGAGAACGTGAAGGCGCACTACGATGCCGGCGTATTGCGGCTCGAGCTGCAGCGGCGTGCTGAAGCCAAGCCGAAGCAGATCAAGATCGGCTTGAATGGCAACGGCAACAACCCGCACCAGGTCGAAGGCCAGAAGCCCGAGGCGCTGAAGCAGGAAACCAAGCCAGCCGCATAAGCAAGCTACCGGTAAAAATGTTCGTGCGGGAGGCAGCCGAAGCGGTAGCCTCCCGCATTTTGTTTAGCAGCTAGACCAATTCATATATCGAGTTACTCTATGGCAATTCGTTGGGACAAATTCACCGTCAAGTCGCAGGAAGCGATCCAGTCGGCCAGTTCTCTGGCGACGGAGCACGGCAATCCGGAAGTGATGCCGCTGCATCTGCTCGCCGCCCTGCTTGAAGACAAAGACGGAATCATCGTGCCACTCCTGCAGAAGGTGGGAGTGCCCACAGAAGAGTTGTTGCACAAGGTCAACCAGGCGATCGGCACGCTGCCGAAGGTCTCGGGTTCGTCGGCGCAACCCTCCATGTCGAACACCCTGCAAAAGGTGCTCGATCAATCCTTCAAAGAAGCAGAAGATTTCAAAGACGAGTACGTCTCCACCGAACATCTCTTCCTGGCGATTTCGCAGATGAAGGGCGATCCGGCACAGTTGGCGCTGGCCTCGGTCGGCGCGATCCGGGATACGATCCTGCGCGGCCTGACGAGTGTTCGCGGTTCGCAAAGGGTCACGGATCAGAACCCCGAAGCGAAGTTCCAGGCGCTGGAGAAATACGGCAAAGACCTGACTGAACTTGCGCGTCGGGGCAAGCTCGACCCGGTCATCGGCCGCGATGAAGAGATTCGCCGCGTGATCCAGGTGCTGTCGCGGCGCACCAAGAACAATCCGGTGCTGATTGGCGAACCGGGCGTGGGCAAGACCGCGATCGTCGAAGGCCTGGCGCGCCGCATTGTGTCTGGCGACGTTCCCGAGGCACTGCGCGACAAGCGGGTCGTGTCGCTGGATCTGGGATCGATGCTCGCGGGCGCCAAGTACCGCGGCGAGTTCGAAGACCGGCTCAAGGCGATGGTGAAAGAAGTGACCGAGTCGAACGGGCAGGTGATCCTGTTCATCGACGAGTTGCACACGCTGGTTGGTGCAGGAGCGGCAGAAGGCGCAGTGGACGCTTCGAACATGCTCAAGCCCGCGCTGGCTCGCGGAGAGCTGCGAGCGATTGGCGCCACCACGCTGAACGAATACCGCAAGTACATCGAGAAGGACGCTGCGTTGGAGCGCCGCTTCCAGGTCGTCTTCGTGGGCGAGCCGACGGTCGAAGATACGATCGCCATTCTTCGCGGGTTGCGCGAGCGGTACGAGGCGCACCACAACGTGCGCATCAAGGACTCGGCGATCGTGGCCGCGGCGACGCTGTCGCACCGCTATATCTCCGATCGGTTTTTGCCGGACAAGGCCATCGACCTGATCGATGAGGCGGCGGCTTCGCTGGCGATCCAGATTGGCTCGGTGCCGACCGAGATCGATCAACTGGAGCGCGAGGCGACTTCGCTCGAGATCGAACTGGCGGCGCTGAAGCGTGAGACTGACGCGAACTCGCGCGAACGTCGCGAAGTGGCGCAGCGCGAGCTGGCGCAACTGCGCGAGAAGGCCACTGCGTTGCGCGCGCGCTGGCAGCAGGAGCGCGAAGCGATCACCCACCTGAGCGATCTGAAGAAGCGTGTTGAGGCACTGCGTTTCGAGGCGGAAGAAGAGACGCGGCGCGGACACCTAGAGCGGGCCGCACAGATCCAGTACGGCGAGCTGCCGCGACTGGAAGCGGAGCTGCGGCAGATGACCGCGGTTCAGGATGGCAGCGCGGGCAGCCGCATTCTGAAAGAAGAAGTGGATGAGGAAGACATCGCCGCCATCGTGAGCAAGTGGACCGGCATTCCCATCTCGAAGATGCTGGAAGGCGAGGTACAGAAGCTGATCCAGATGGAAGACCGACTGCGCCTGCGCGTGGTGGGACAGGACGACGCTCTGACGACTGTTGCGAACGCGATTCGCCGTTCGCGTGCAGGGCTGAGCGATCCGAACCGGCCCATCGGCTCCTTCATCTTCCTGGGCCCGACGGGCGTCGGCAAAACGGAAACGGCGCGTGCGCTGGCTGAATTCCTCTTCGACGATGAACAGGCCATGGTGCGGATCGACATGTCGGAGTACATGGAGAAGCATTCGGTGGCACGCTTGATTGGCGCGCCTCCGGGCTACATCGGCTATGACGAGGGCGGTCAGCTTACAGAGGCTGTACGTCGGCGCCCGTACTCTGTCGTTCTCTTCGACGAGATTGAGAAGGCGCACCCGGACGTCTTCAACGTGTTGCTGCAGGTGCTGGATGACGGCCGGCTGACCGACTCCAAGGGCCGGACGGTCGACTTCAAGAACACGGTGCTGATCATGACGTCGAACCTGGGCGCGCATCTGCTGCAGGGCGACGCTCTGAGCAGCGAAGCGGCCTTCGACATGGCACGAGATCAGGTGATGGAGGTGTTGCGTGCAGAGCTTCCGTCCGGAGTTTTTGAATCGCGTGGACGACATTGTGATCTTCCGCCCGTTGAACGAGGAACAGTTGTCGCACATCGTCGATCTGCGTCTGGAAGACTTGAAGCGGCTGCTTACGGATCGCAAGATCACCCTCGAACTCACGGATGCAGCGCGTCACCAGTTGCTGCTGAGTGGTTACGATCGCGCGTATGGTGCGCGTCCGCTGAAGCGTGCGATTCAACGGCTCATCCAGGATCCGCTGGCAATCAAGATTCTCAATGGCGAAATCCTGAACGGAAATCATGTGCTGGTCGACGCCGATCCGCTGAACAACCAGCTCAAGTTCGAGGTCGGGCAGCCGGCCAGCGAAACTCTGGAGCCGGCACACACCACGTAAGCTGTTTGTACGAGAACATGGCCCGGGGCGAACTCACTCGCTCCCGGGCTTTTTCTTTGCGGCCACCGCTTGAGCAATCGCGACCCGGGGAATTCCCTGCAGGTCTGAGACAAACGCGACCCCGCCCCAGCCTTCGAGAAGGCGCAGCAGAGCCGATTGTTGCCCGGCGCCCATTTCCACCAGCAACCAGCCGCCACGCTTCAGGCACGTCTGCGCCTGCGGAATGAGGCGCTGATAGATTTCCAGTCCCGTGGGACCGGCGAAGAGCGCTTCCTCGGGCTCGTAATCGCGCACCTGGATTTCCAGCCCTTCTCGTTCACTGAGTGCGACGTAGGGTGGATTGGAGACGATCGCGTCAAACTGCTCGTCTCCCGCGCCATTGAGCAGGTCCGATTCCACAAAGCGAATGCGTCCGGCTACCCCATTCTGCTGCGCATTCATGCTGGCGATGCGGAGCGCGGCCTTGGAGATATCGAGCGCCAGAATACGCGCCTGCGGCAAGGCATAAGCCAACGCGACCGCGATCGCGCCCGATCCCGTGCCCACATCCGCAATGCGCACTGGGCGGTCGTGCGGCATTCGCGCGAGCAGCGCCTCGACCAGGTGCTCTGTCTCCGGCCGGGGAATCAGGACATCGGGAGAGACCGCGAATCTGCAGGCCAAAGAACTCCTGCTCGCCGACGATGTACTGCAGGGGCTCGCCGTGGGCGCGGCGGTCGATGTATTCAAGATAGCGAGGCAGCACATCGGGCGGAGCGGCTAATTTTGGGTTGGCAAGCAAGAAAGCGCGGGTGAATCCGCCGGCATGCATCATCAGCAACTCGGCATCGCGCGGCGCGTTCTCTGCCGCAGTTTTCGCTGAAGCTTTGCGCAGGCGCTCGACTCCCGCCACAATCGCCTCACGCAGTGTCGGGGTAGCGCCGTGCTCCAGCATGGATCAGGCGACCGAAGCGGTTTCGGCCTTCAACTGCTCTGCCTGGAAGTGGGTGGTCAAGCGCATCGACAATCGACTGGAGGCGGCCTTCCATGACCTCGGCAAGCTGGTGAATCGTGAGCCCGATGCGGTGGTCGGTCAAGCGGTTCTGGGGGAAGTTATAGGTGCGAATCTTTTCGCTGCGATCGCCCGAGCCCACCTGCTGCTTGCGTTCCTTGGCGAGAGCCTCCTGCTGCTTAGCCATCTCTACTTCATAGAGACGCGCGCGCAAGACCCGCATGCCCTTTTCGCGATTCTTGATCTGCGACTTCTCGTCCTGGCAGCTTACGACCGTGTTGGTCGGTAAGTGAGTGATGCGCACGGCGGAGTAAGTCGTGTTGACCGATTGCCCGCCCGGCCCCGAGGAGCAGAACGTGTCGATGCGCAGATCTTTGGCCTCGATCTTCACGTCGACATCTTCCGCCTCCGGCAGCACGGCCACGGTAATGGCGGAGGTATGTACGCGGCCCTGAGTTTCAGTCGCAGGCACGCGCTGCACTCGGTGCACGCCGCTTTCGTATTTCAGTTGGGAGTAAACCCGGTTGCCCTCGATGATGGCGATCACTTCCTTCAGGCCGCCGATACCGCTCTCTGAGGACGACAGCACTTCCACCTTCCAGCGGTGCTGCTCGGCAAACCGGCTGTACATCCGGAAGACCTCCGCTACGAAGAGCGAAGCTTCGTCGCCACCGGTGCCGGCGCGGATTTCGAGAATGACGTTCTTTTCGTCGTTCGGATCCTTGGGCAGCAGCATGACTTTGAGGTCTTCTTCGACCTGCGGAAGGCGGGCTTCCAACTCCATCAGCTCTTCTTTGGCCATCGCCTGCAGGTCAGGATCGCTCTCGTTGAGCATGCTTTTGGCGTCGGCAATTCCATGCTGAATCTGCTTGAATTCACGGTAGCGATTGACGGCCGCTTCGAGGTCGCGGTGCTGCTTGGCGGCCTTCTGATACTTCTCATGGTCTGAGGTAAACTCGGGCGTGGCAAGCTGCTGTCCCAGGTCTTCGTAGCGGGCTTCCATCTGTTCCAGGCGATCAAACATTTCCAAAATTCCTGTCTGCACCGCCGATGCCGGCAATGGGTGCGGTTCTATAGGAGTAAGTCGAAACGGAGAAGTACAACGCGGCGGGAGCCGCTAAAGGAGAGCGCGAATGGGAAGAAGCCTGCGCAACATATCCCCTATTTTACCGCGAATTCGTTCAGAATACAGTCTCCAGGGGACGATACTCGTCTAGCGACACCGAACCGCGATAACAGCTCAACGAGGATCGAGATGAGCGATTACCTGATCAACGGCTGGCATGTTGTAAGAGGGTTCCATTCCCTGATCGCCATGATTTTCGGTGCTGGGGCGGTCGCGTTCAAGACATGGCAGCAGCGCGCACGCCAGCAACGCGCCGCAATGTGGCCCAGCGCCGATGCTGTGATTCAGTCAGTCCCCGTGCGACCACAACAGGGTTACTGGGTGGAGGCGGAGTACCGTTTTTACGCTCGCCAGGAGTATCACTATGGCAAGTACCGCCGGCATTTCTTCCGGAAGGCATCTGCGCAGCAGTTCGCTTCCGCCATCGTGGGACGCCACGTTCAGGTGAGATACGACCAGGAAGATCCCGAAGTCTCAGTGCTGCTCGATCGGGACCTTGAGATGACAGCCGTTGCCCCACCCTATTGAGGGGCGTCTTCCGGCTGCTTCGCATCTATTCAGGTGTAACTCCGGAGTCCTATCATCGCAGCCACGTTTCAACAATTCGCGGAACTCTGTGACTCGCTGGCGGCAACCACGCGAAAGCTCGAAAAGCGAGCGCGGATTGCGGCCTGGCTGCGATGCGCAGACAGTGGAAGACGCGCAACGTGGGGCGCTTTACCTTGCAGGCCGGCCATTTCCGGAGACAGACCCGCGCGCACTCAACCTTGGCGGGTCGATTCTGAGCAAGGCGGTGGCGGAGCTCTCGGGCGCCGATGCGCTATCGATGCAGGCGGCATACCGCCGGCACGGCGATCTCGGCGCGGCTGCGTTCGATCTGCTGCAGACGCGGCCGGAAACTCCGCTGACGCCTGGAAGCTGTCGAAGATTTGCTGACCCAACTCGCGGCGGCGCGTGGTCCCGCGGCCAAGTTGCCGCTGCTGCTGACCCTGCTAGGCCGCGCGACCCCGATCGAGGCGAAGTACCTCATCAAGCTCGCTCTCGGAGACATGAGAATGGGGGTGAAGCAGAGCCTGGTGGAGGAAGGGATCGCCGAAGCTTATGGCGTAGAGATTGCCTCCGTTCGGCGTGCGCGTCATGCTCAACGGCAGCCTGCCCGAAGTAGTAAGGATGGCGGCGGAGGGGCGGCTCGGCGATGCGCGTATGAAGCTCTTTCACGCGCTTGGCTTCATGCTGGCGAGCCCGGTAGACAGTGTTGAGGAGGCACTCAGCCGATTCGCGCAGGAGATTGAGGCCGAACACGCCGGCGTCTCCGCAGCTCTTCCTCCCGCCGAGCAGCATGCCGAAGACGCTGCAGCGCAACCGCCGATGCCGGAGATGGATCGGCGGCAGCAAGCCGTGCACGAAGCGCAGATGGAAGACAAGTACGACGGCATTCGCGCGCAATTGCATTGCGGCGATCCACAGCAGCCCGGCCGCGTGGTTCTCTTCTCACGCAATCGCGAAGACATTACCGAGAGTTTCCCGAACTGGTTGAGGCCTTCGCGCAAGTGGCCGAGCCGGCCATCCTCGATGGAGAGATCCTTGCCTGGGAGCCTGCATCTGGACGAGCCCTGCCGTTTTCCTCGCTGCAACAGCGCCTTGGCCGCAAGCGGGTGACCGACCAGATGCGTAAGCAGACTCCGGTCGTCTTCATGACCTTTGATCTGCTTTACCACCGGGGCGATCTGCTGCTGGAGAAGCCTTTGACGGAGCGTCGCCGTGCACTGGAGCAGTTCGTATCAGCGCATGCAACAATTACCAGGGCGGGCTTGCGTGCCGTGCCGGCGAAGCTTTCGCAGGCCACTCTTTTTGCAGGGGAAACCGCACCGGAGGAGAGCGTTCTCGCGGCTGGTGCTCGCTCCTGCCGTGCAACTGCAAAGTGCGGAGCAACTGGAGCAGGCCTATGCGGACGCTCGCGGCCGGGGCAATGAAGGCGTGATGCTCAAGGCCCTCCACAGCATCTATCAGCCGGGACGGCGCGGTCTGGCGTGGCTCAAGCTGAAGCGTGAATTGGCCACGCTCGATGTGGTGGTGACCGCGGCCGAGTACGGCCATGGGAGACGCGCAGGTGTGCTCAGCGACTATACGTTTGCCGTTCGCGACGGATCGGGACTGAAGAACGTGGGCAAGGCTTACTCCGGGCTTACCGATGCTGAGATCGACCAACTGACGCACTTCTTTATGGAACACACCCTCGAGGATTTTGGCGGCATTCGCACGGTCGAGCCGGTGCTGGTGCTTGAAGTGGCGTTCAACAACGTGATGCGCTCCGAGCGGCACGCCAGCGGATTCGCGCTGCGCTTTCCGCGCATCCTCCGCATCCGCACAGATAAGCCCGTCGAGGAGATCGATACGCTGGCACGGGTCGAGGAGATCTACGCCTCACAGCCCGACAAACCAATGGAGGCGGAAGCAAGAGCGGATTAGTCGGGTGCTGAGGCCGCTCAGTCGCAGCGCTCGCAGTCCTAAGATTCGGGCTGCCCGCGGATGGGTCCTTCCTGTACCATCGTTGGTTGCTCATCTCACCCATGGATCGATTGCTATGTGCGGATATTTGTTTCGGATTCGTGTAGTCGCGCTGTTCATCTCGCTCGCCGCTTTGACCTTTCAGGCCTCACCCGCACAAGACCGGCCCGCAGGTACCGCTCCGCAGCAACCCACTATCCTCTACGGGGCTGCCTACTATCACGAGTACATGCCCTATGACCGGCTCGATAAAGACGTCGCGCTGATGAAAGATGCGGGCATCAACGTAGTGCGCATGGGCGAATCTACGTGGAGCCTGTGGGAGCCGGAGGACGGCAAGTTTGAATATGCGTGGATGGATCGCGTTGTGGATGCGATGGGCAAGGCCGGGATCAAGGTGATCATGGGAACGCCGACCTACTCCATGCCGACATGGCTCTACCACGAGCATCCTGAAGTTCTGGCCCGGCCCATGGGAGGAGCGCAAGTCGGCTATGGCATGCGCCAGAACATGGATACGGATAATCCGACCTATCGACGCTATTCCGAGCGAGTGATCACGAATCTGGTGAGCCACTACCGCGATAATCCGGCCGTCATCGGCTGGCAGATCGATAACGAAACAGGCTCGAACGGTGCGACCAACCAGGACGTGTTTGAAGGCTTTGTCAATCACCTGAAGAAGAAGTTTGTAACCACCGACGCGCTCAATAAAGCGTGGTTCCTGAACTACTGGGGCGAAGACGTGAATGGCTGGGAAAATATGCCGACGCGCGATAACGCCACCAGCACTTCGTACAAACTGGAGTGGTCGCGCTGGCAACAGATGCGAGTTACAGACTATCTATCGTGGCAGGCTGCCCTGGTCCGCAAGTATCGGCGGCCCGACCAGTTTGTAACTCAAGACTTCGGCAGCATGATGAAAATGGACGTGAACGAACCCGAGGTTGCGAAGACGCTGGATATCATCGCCAACAACCCTTATCACGGCACGCAGGATCATCTCGACGGAGCGTGGCAGGCGGAGCAAGGGGATTTTTCCCGTTCATTGAAGCACAGCAATTTCCTGGTGACAGAGACGAACGCGCAGACGCTCGGGTGGGACTCTGCTGGCCAATTTCCACCCTACGATGGGCAACTTCGGCTCGACGTCTATACGCACCTATCGAGCGGCGCAAACATGGTCGAGTACTGGCACTGGCACTCGATCCACGCCGGCCAGGAGACCTATTGGAAAGGCGTGCTCAGCCACGATCTTGAGCCGAACCGTGCCTATGCCGAAGTATCTCGCACCGCGCACGAGTTACAGAAGATCGGGCCAAAGCTAGTCGACCTGCAGATTCATAACCAGGTCGCAATTCTGTACAGCGTCGACTCTGCCAACGGGCTTGAACTTCATGCCGATCGAGCGGCCCGACGGAGGGAACTGGATTCCGGGAAAAGCTGCCGGTGGCTATGCTTCGCTTGATTGCGCAGCTTCACCATTCTCTCTATCGAGCCAACATCGGCGCGGATTTTGTCTTTCCAGATACAGACAGGACTTCTCGCAGTACAAGTTACTCATCGTTCCCGCGCTGTATGTAGCAGACGACGCACTGCTGAAGAGAATCTCGGAGTACGTCAAAGGTGGCGGTCACGTGCTCATGACGTTTAAGAGCGGTTTCACCAATGAGAATTCGGCGGTGCGTTGGGAACTCGCTCCCGGTCCGCTGCGCGATGCTGCCGGATTCACCTATCAGGAATTCTCGAATCTGGAACACCCGCTCGCTCTCAAAGGCGATCCCTTCCACGTCGGCGAGGAAAACAAGGTCTCTCTATGGGCGGAGTTCCTCCAGTTGAAGCATGCCGAGCCGCTGGCCTTCTATGATCATCCCTTCTTCGGACGATGGCCCGCCATCACGCGCAACCACTATGGCTCAGGAGAACTCACGTACGAGGGCACGGTCTTGACTGACAAGCTTCAGCAGCAGATCGTTCTCGACTGTCTGAAGGAAGCGGGAGTGGCCACGCCGGATCGCAGCCTCCCGGATCCTGTTCGAGTGAAGCACGGCATCAATCGCGCCGGCCGGAAGGTGCATTACTATCTCAACTACTCAGGAGATACGGTGCCGGTGACTTACACGTTATGCGAATGGCGCAGATCTTCTAACTGGCGCCAGCGATTTCCGCGAATCAGCAACTCACTCTGAAGCCGTGGGACCTGGCTATCGTCGAGGAAGCAGCACCGTCGGGAGCTGCGACAGTAGCCGGACGATAGCATTCGGCTCACCGGCAACTTAGCGATAGGTACTTACTGCGGCGTCTCTACCTCGCTCAAATAGCTGCGGGCGGCTGTGTTAGCGGCGAAGAACGCCTGCATGGCCGCGGAATCGCGGAAGGCGGCGGTGCCTCCAGCAGCGGTTGTGGAAAGAGCGCCAGCCTGGTTCCCGAACTCCAGGCACCGCCGCAATGGCCAGTGCTGAACATACCCGTGGAGAAATCCCGCGTTGAAACTATCGCCGGCACCCACCGCATCCATGCTGTTCACGCTGAGCGCGCTGACGGACTCACGCTGGTCTGTGGCGAACGCTGTCGCGCCGCGAGCACCGCGCTTTACCACTAAGAGCGGCACTCGCGAAAGCAGCTTGCTGACTGCATCCTCGAGCAACGGCTCCGAAGCCAACGCGCAGGCCTCGCGCTCATTCGGCATGAGAATGTCCACATAGCGAAGGCATTCCTGAATCGGCCCATCCCATCGCCCCGTCGGATCATCGTTGGGATCCATCGAGATAGTAAGTCCCGCCTGCTTCAGCTCCGCGAAGAGGCGAGGTAAGTCCGGCAGCAACGCTTCCTGCAGAAAAGGGGAGGACAGATGGAAGTGAGATGCCGACTTCAGATACTCAAGATCCAGTTCTTCATACCGCAGCAATGCGGTCGTGCCCGGATAAGTGAACGCATGCCTCGAAGACTCATGCTGCAATAACACGGTAACGCCAGTAGCGTGCCCGGGCTTGGCATTTACCAGCCGCGACACGTTCACCTCTGCGGCGACCAGCTCCGCCAGGCACATCCTGCCAAACACGTCGTCTGAGGAGCAGGCAATCAATCCGACCCGGCTGCCCAGGCGCGCAAGATTATGCGCGGTGATGGCGGGAGATCCGCCCAGGCTGCATAGTCATGCGATCCGCCAGCAACTCGCGTTCCAGCGGCAGCGCCTCTGGCAAGCCATAGAGCAGCAGGTCCAGGTTAAATTCGCCGACCAGCGTGATATCGAACTTTCCCACGGCTCCATCCACAATCGTGATAGCTGCTGTTACCTGTCCGGGACGTTGCCGTCGGCACACGCGGCCAGCGCCGATACTCAGTAGTGTGCCCACGCGTCTGCACAAAGTCACCGGACTCGCTGGACGCACGAGTCCCCAGCGCATGAGCCTCGCAGACGGGGACCGATGCCCGACCGCCGCCTGCAGAGAACCTAGAAGCTATACTTCAGCGCGAGTTGAACAATGCGAGGTTGATGTGCGCCGGTAACCGTGCCGTACGTGCTGCCGTCGTTTACCGTGGTGTCAACTGAGCTGAAGCTGGTGTGGTTGAAGGTGTTGAATGTCTCGAGGCGAAACTGGAACGCGGAGCCTTCGAAGACGCGAACATTCTTCATCAGGGTGAGATCCCAGTTCTGCTGTCCTGGGCCGAGGATCGAGTTCTTCTTCGCATTGCCCGGCGTTGTTTGCGTGCTGGGCGCGGTTACGAATGCCGATGTGTTGAACCAGAGCCCCGCCTTGTGAGGCGCTCCGGCGTTCGGATCTCCTACCTGATCGGGGCGAGCCACGCTGCCATCGACCCCGGTGCCGAGGCCAACGCCTCCGGGGTCCGAGCCATCCGTTGTGCCTGGATCAAGCCAGCGTCCAGAATGGGCAGATACGATTCCCGAGATCTCCCATCCGCCGAGCGAATGACCCGCAAGGCCATGCTGTTCTTTGAAGAAGGGCAGCTGGTAGACGAAATCGGCATTGAACACATTTCTCTGGTCAAAGCGCGAATAACTATACTCGGCGCCCAGGTTACGGCTGTCTTGAACCACGGTGTAGTTAGGATCGTAAGGCAAGTTAGTAAGACTCTTCGACCAGGTGTAATTCACTGTGATCAGCGAATCCGCCCCGAATCGCTTCTGCAAGCTGGCCTGCAGGGAGTGGTAGTTCGACTTGAAGATAGGTTCGTACATATCGATACCCGCGTAACCGATATAGGGCCGCAACGGATTCAACAGGTTCTCGTTACCCGAATTGATTGAGCCCGCCCCATACACATCCGCGTAGGCTCCGGGAACCGGCTGATTGATATCGACCACACCGATCAGGTGCGTGCCCTTGCTGCCGTAGTATCCAAGGTCGGCGATGATATCACGTGGTAACTGCCGTTGTATGTCGAGATTCCACTGTTGCGTGTAAGGCTGGCGGAAGTTCGCCTCGGTTCCGCCAATCGGTGGCGGATTGTTGTTGGGCGCTGCCTGCGCTAAAGCGGGATTGTCGAACGGTGCTCCGAAGATAGTTGTCGTCCCCACAAAGGGCGGGTTGGCGAAGACGTTGTTCTCCACGAATCCCACGCCCGGCGACTCGATGAAGATGCCATAGCCCGAACGCACCGACATCTTGCCATTGCCCTGAGGATCCCAGGCGATGCCGATCCGAGGTGCGAAGTTGAGCGTAGTTTGCCGCGCGACAGCGGTTTTGTAGGGTGAGTTCTTGCCGCCGATGATGATGCCGTTCAGCGGATCATAGCTGGGGTTCGTTGCCGTCGTGCCACTGCAAGGCTGTGTCTGTGGCGTGCACAGGTAACCCTGATCGTCCAGTACGGGCGCCTTGCTGGGATCGTAGGTCTTCGGGTCGAAGCTGCTCGCATGCCCCTGCGCGTCGGTGGGTTGACGGAAGAGCGAATAGCGCAGTCCGTAACTTACGGTCAGGTTCGGTCGCAGCCGATACTCGTCCTGACCATAAGCTTCAAATTCGTTCTGGTCGATGATGGCTCGAATGTCCTGCTGTAACTGAGTAAAGCTGGTGGATTGGCCAAGCAGGAAGTAAGCAAACTCCTGGTGCCATTCCGCGGCCGCACTCGAATCCAGGCTGGGATCGAATGCCGACTGGAAGGTGAAGGTGCCGGCATTGTCGCCGCCCGAGTTTTCCGACTTCTGATAGTGGTAGTAAGTCGCGCCGAAGCGGAGAGTGTGGGCGCCGACGATCTTGGTCAGGTTATCGAACACGTTGTGGTTCTTGTTGTAATCCTTGTAACTACCGAACCCATAGAAGCTGGCGGAGGATGTCCCGAAGGAGATACTCGGGATACGGTTCAGTGTCTCGGGGTAGGGCAGTGCGATAGCTCCAGCCACGTCGGGCGAGTTAGACGCGCCGAGCTGCCCGGTGTTCGTCGAGAGCACCGCGCCGTAGGACCATGCATACTCGAGCTGGTTGAGAAGCGTTGGCGTGAAGACTGTATTGATGCTGCCGACGATGCTCTTGCCCGGCGATTGGGTGTTGGTTCGGGTGATGTTTGGAACGGAGTTCCCGTTGAACAGACCGCCACCTTCAACGGTCGGAATGGTGTCGTTCATGACCCGGACAAAGCCGGACCACTTAGGCGAGAAGGTATGGTCGAGCCGATAGATCTCCTGGCGGTAATTGAAGATGTTGCTCTGGTTGGCGACCAGTAAGTCGTTTTCGGTATCCTGCGGCAAGGGGACGTGTGAATAAACGTCTTTCAGATAGGCCGCCGCGGCCGGATTGATCAGGTTGGCCGGAATGGTGGTGCTCGATTGACCCGCCGGGCAAAAGCTGTTGCCGGCATCATCGGTCTGCAGTTGAACCAGGCACACTGGGCTGGCAAACGTCGGCAAGTTGCCGGTGGCGGGATCGGATCCGCGCTCCTGGAGGTTCGGCACGGTGCTTTGCGTGGAACCGGACTGCACGACGCGGCGCACTTCTTCTGAGAAGAAGAAGAAGGTCTTGTTCCGCTCCGAGTTATAGTGCCCGGGAATAAAGATGGGACCGCCCAGAGTGCCGCCGAAGTCGTTATAGCGGAACGGGGAACGCGGCACAGCCGGCGTGCTCTGCTTGCTCAGCCAGTCGTTCGCGTCGAGCACGTCGTTGCGAAAGAACTCATACACGCCGCCATGAAACTTCGACTTGCCTGAGCGCGTGATCACGTTGATCTGGCCGCCGGAGCTGCGGCCATACTCCGCGTTGTAGTTACCGCGCAGCACCTTGAACTCATCGATCGCGTCGACGCTGGGGTAGTTCAGCAGGGTGAAGTTACCGCCGCGGTCGACGTTATCCGCGCCATCGACAGTCCAGTTGTTCCCGGTGCCGAAGCTGCCGTTCAGCGAAAAAGCAGTTTCGTTGGTGTTGCCGCTGGGTGCACTTACACCGGCATACAGCGCATCGCCGATATCCGAAGTAACTCCGGGCATAAGTGCCACGAGCTGCTCGTAGTTACGACTTTGAAGTGCGAGCTCTCGTACCTGAGTTCCGGTAATCAGTCCGGTTGCGGCTGCGGATTGCGTGTCGACCTGCAGGGCCGAGGCCTCTACAGAAACGGTGTCCTGCACGCTGCCGACGGGGAGAACCTCATTCTTGGTGAGGTGGTCATTTACGTTCAATACGACACCGCTCTCAGTCATCCTCTTGAACCCGGGCGCCTCCACGGTGATGGAGTATTTGCCGATCGGCAGCTGAGGTGCGTTGTAAGCGCCGCTCTTATTGGTGGTCAGGCTGCGCACGACCGCCGAGCGATCTACATCCGTGAGGGTCACCTTCGCGTCAGAGACGACTGCGCCTGAGGAGTCGGTCACGGTTCCAAGGATGGTGCCTGTTGTTTCCTGTGCGAAGAGAGCAGCGGCATGCTGAAAAGCGAGGCGAGCGTAACGGCGAGCGTCAGAGCGCCGCTCCGTAATTGAGCCCGGTGAGGCCGCTGTCCTGTTACGCGTTTCTGGTTTGGCGATAACATCGTCCACCCCCTTTGAGATTGCCGGCTTGCCTGGCAGGGCGGGAGAAAGCGCGCACCTGGGCAGCCGAGCGTTCGAAGGCCCGGATGCCCGGGATATTCAAACGTTTGAATATTGGTGATTATGGCCATTTCGGTACGACTGTCAAGAGAAAAATTTCTGCAATTTCGCTCTTACTCGCGCGGGCTGGTCGATTCGCGAACTACCAGGCTCGGTAACAAGAGGTGTAAGTCGCTAGAAAGACAAGCACCTTCGGCGGATGCAAGCGAATCCAGGATCCACCGCGCTGCGAGGCAGCCCATCTGCTCCATCGGTTGGCGAATCGTGGTCATCGATGGAGTACTCAGCGCGCTTGGAGGCACGTCGTCGAAACCAACCACGGAGCAATCCGAAGGCACCGACTTACCCGCGTTCGCCAGTGCTCGCACCGCACCAAAGGCGGTCAGATCATCGAAGGCAATCAATCCTGTGAACTTCGATCTTGATCGAATCAAATTGCCCGTCAAACGCAGGCCGCCCTCGAAGCCCGATGTCGGATCATCCGAGGCGGGCAGCGTAGCGACGCATCGAGGAGAAATCCGTAGCCCGGCCTCTTGAGCGAACCGCTGAATGCCCTCCCAGCGGCGGTTGCTGTCGGCGAGCGCTTCCGGGCCGCGAATCACCGCGAGTTTGCGATGGCCCAACTGATAGAGATGTTCGGCGGCAGCGTAACCGCCGGCTTCATTGTCGACCTGCACCGACCGAACGCCGGTGGGGGTGAGATCGCGGCCTACGCCGACGATGGGGATATTGTTTTTCTTCATGTCTCCGAGCAGATCAAATTCGCCGAAGAGCCAGTTAGCGACGACGATCAGGCCCTCGACGCGAAACTCCAGCAACATCTCCAGATATCGTTCGAATTGCTTCCGCTGGTTGTGCGCGTCCATCAGGATGGGCAGGTAGTTGGTGGCGCCAGAGTCTGCTCAATTCCCTGCAGAATCAGGGTGCAGAACGGATCGGAGATATCGAACACCATGATGCCGATGGTTTGACTGTGCCGCCGGCGCAACGAGCGCGCGGAGGCGTCGGGCCGATAACCCAGGGCGAGTGCAGTTTTGCGGATGTGCTCCTTGGTGCTCGCGGCTACGTAGCGCGACAGGGGCGCTTCATTCAACACGATCGAGACCGTTGACGCAGAAAATCCGCTCTCGCGCGCGACGTCCACGATGGTGATGTGTTTGGATTGGTGCTTGCGTCCAGCCAACGAAGTTCGCCGCCTCAGGCAGATTGGTTCGAATGCGATTATGCATCGCGTTTCGCCACAATTCCAACCGAAAGGATGCACGTGCCCGCAGTGAGTGGCCGAGGCCTAGCTCTGCTTGAAGAAGAAATAGGCAGACATGGAGAGCCCGATCACGACCACGACGGCGCGCATCAGACGCGGATCGAGCCGGCGCGAGTAGCGTCCCCCGAGATAGCCGCCGATTGCGGCGGTGAGCATCATCATGAGGCAATGTTGCCAGAGCACCTGTTTTTCGATGATGAAGGTGAGCACGGCAACACCGTTGGCGAGTGTTGTGGTGCAGACCTTGAGAGCATTGATCTGGTTGATGTTTTCAACGCCAACGAGGGCGAGCAGCGACATCATCAAAAAGCCGGAGCCGGCGCCGAAGTAGCCGATATAGAAACACACCACGGCGGTTCCGAGAAACAAAGGGATGTGCGACGGATGTGAAGTGGATTGCGGCTTGTTGCGGGTGCGGCGCTGCAGCCAGCGGGAGATGGGCGTGCTCACGGCGAACAGGACAGCGGATGCCAGCAACAGCCAAGGAACGAGGCGCAGAAAGGTGGCCTGACCCGTACGCAGCAGGACGATGCCGCCGGCGAGGCCGCCCAGGGCCGCGGCGAGCGATAGCGGGATGAGCAGGTTCAGGTTATGCTTCAAATCCTGCCAGTACGCTGCGATCGAGGTCAGTTGACCCGGCCATAATGCAACCGTGTTAGTTGCATTTGCCTGGATCGGAGGAACGCCGACGCCCAGCAGCGCTGGGAACGAGAGAAACGAACCTCCGCCGGCCATCGCATTGAGCGCCCCAGCCAGAAACGAAGCAACAAAGAGCCAGCTGCTCCGCCAGTCGTGAAACAGTTCCATTGTTTCTTCATTGTAGCGGCAGGGTTCTCGTTCTCGAGACCGAGGACAGGGCTCAGGCGGTCTCGACCTGCGGCGTAGCATCGAGCAGAGAGCGCGTATAGGCATCCTGAGGCTGCCGGCAGATTTGTTCGCAGGCATCCCGACTCCACCAGCCGCCCGCGGCGCATCACGGCGATCGTGGAAGAGAGATACCGCACCAGGGGCATCGAATGCGAGATGAACAGGTAGGTGAGGCGAAGTTCTCGCTGCAGATCGCGCAGCAGGTTGACGATCTGCGCACCAACGCTCACATCCAACGCGGAGACTGGCTCGTCGAGAATCATCAACTCCGGCCGGAGTGCGAGCGCACGAGCGATGTTGATGCGCTGGCGCTGCCCGCCGGAAAATTCATGGGGGTAGCGAGCCAGCGCCGAACTATCAAGGCCAACGGTCCGCAGTAACTCCGCCGCACGCGCGCGAAGGTCCGTTCCAGCGACTTCGGTATCCTCGCGGTAGATTCTGAAAGGCTCCGCCAAAATTTCCGCCACGCGCATCCGCGGATTCAGCGCAGCGAACGGGTCCTGAAATACCGGCTGCATGCGGCGCCGAAGCGCGCGCAACTCCGAGTGCGAAGCTGCGGTGATGCGATGCCCATCGAAGATCACAGTTCCCGAGGTCGGCTCGATCAGGCCAAGAATCATTCTCGCGACGGTACTTTTGCCCGATCCGGATTCTCCTACCAGCCCAATCGTTTCGCCGCGCTCGATGCGGAATGACACCTTGTCGACCACGAAATTTTCTGTCGTGCGAATGCCGGCGAACCCGCTGCGCTGCGGATAGCTCTTCGAGACCTCGTCGACCTCCAGCAGCGCCATGTCCGGATAGTAGCAGGGTGCAACTTCACCTACAGCTTCGGGTGGAGTTTGTGGAATCCGGTCGCCTCCTGGTAGGCGCGTGCGAAGGCGCAAAGCTTCGCGTCCTGGTAGTGGCCGCCGAGAAAAGTGAGGCTCACCGGAGTTCCCGGGCCGCCGATGCTGTCGTCGTCCCCGGTGTCCACCTTGGGCGGTACAGGCGCGTCGTCGCCGCGCACACCATTCGGCACAATGACTGCGGGATGACCGGTCAGATTCGTGACCACGAGCTGTTCGCTGTTGGTCGGGGCGACGATCACATCCACTTGTTCGAACAGTTTCGATACTTCGCGAATCGCCAAAGTCCTTGCGCGATTTGCCTGAATATATTCAACCGCCGGATAGAAACGCGCAGTGCGGAAAGCGTTCGGCCAATCCTCGGGGCCTTGCTCCGTCAGCAGCTTGTCACGGCCCGTGGTGGTGAGTTCGTCGAATGCTGCGGCAGCTTCGGCGGTCAGCAGCGGCACCATTGCATCGTAGGGCAACTTGGGCAGTTCGAGCGCAGTCAGGGTCACGCCCATCGCATGCAGCTTGTCGAGCGCGGCCTGCTCGTACCTGCGATCGTATGCGCGGCGCGTGCGTCCAGCTTCCGCTTCCTGTTTTGCCTTCTCACGCTTTTGCTTCTCTTCCTCGCGTCAACGTCTCCGGCTCTTTTTCGGCGGGCGCTTCGTTTCCCGGACTCGCTTCGAAGTCGCTTTTCAAGTAGCCAATGCGGAGGCTCTTCCAATCGAATGCCGCGTTCCAGTTGAACGCCGCATCGCGCACCGATGGATCTTGTCCGTCCGGCCCATGAATAGCGCTCAACACGATGGCACAATCCTCGACTGCGCGACAGATCGGGCCGAGCTTATCCATCGTCCAGCTCAGGGCCATCGCCCCGGTGCGCGGCACAAAGCCAAACGTCGGCCGCAGCCCGGTTGTTCCGCAGCGCGTCGAAGGCGACGAGATAGAGCCCAGCGTCTCCGACCCGATGGCAAACGCGACACACCCCGACGCCGTGGCCGCAGCCGACCCCGCGGACGATCCGCTGGAGCCCTGCTTTGGATTCCAGGGATTGCGCGTGCGTCCGCCGAACCATTTGTCTCCCATGGCCAGCGCGCCCAGGGTTAACTTCGCGATCAGCACGGCGCCAGCGGCGTCGAGCCGTTGTACTACGGTCGCGTCTTCGTCAAAGGACTGCTGTTCGAATCCGCCCGCGCCCCAGGTAGTGGGATAGCCTTTGACGGCGAGTAGATCCTTCGCGCCCCACGGTATCCCGTGGAGCGGCCCGCGATATTTCCCGGCTGCGATTTCAGCATCGGCTTGCCGCGCGTGAGCCAGAGCGCGCTCTTCGGTCAGAGTGATCTTGAAATGCAATTGCGCATCGTAGCGCTTGAGCCGCGCCAGGTACATCTCAGTCAGATTGACCGATGAAACTTTCTTGCGCCTGACAAACTCTGCCAGTTCTCTAACCGTTAAAAACGCAAGGTCCTCCAGGTTTGCCGGAACTTCGCGAGCGCCGACGGATGGCGCCTCACTGATGCGCATCGGTTCCTTCCTGGTGTCGAGCACTGCTCCCGGCGGAAGCGGATTGAACACAAAGGCTGGTGGCACACTGTTGGGCAGATGCAGCTTACGAATCGCGTCGTAGGCCTGCCGCTGCTGGTTCAGTCCGTCCAGCATCATCTTCTTCTGGTCGGTGGTTACAGTGATTCCGGCCAGGGCCGCGGCCGCGTCGATCATCTCCGGCGTGATTTTGACCGGGTCGCCGGGCTTCTGCGCCTCTGCCTGCGCGGCGAGCGTATAGAGCGCACCCGGGAACAGCGTGGATGCGAGGCCCAGACTGCTGGTGAGGGAGAGAAACGAACGGCGATCAAGGGGCACTCGGCTGGGACCTCCGAAGGGTTACATGTCAGATTCGAAGTATAACCAGAGCAAACGCCGAGCCTCTGAGCCCTCCGGCTTGCAGGACGCAAACTGTATTCATCGGGCCAAGATTTCAGGAGCCGACCTTTTCGCGTAGCAAGCCCGCTAGCGGCTTCCCGATCCGGATGGAATCTCGACCAGGATCAGCGCATTCGGCGACAGGTCGAGATCCAGGTGATCGCCCTCCAGGTGTCTCTGTTGCGGAGATGGAAGTGCAGTCTGCGCGTTCATCGTGTTCACCTGCTCCTCGGTCGGGTCAATGGGGCTGCCCATCTTGCGATAGATCGGCAGAACATTTCCGTGCTGAGCATCGACACTGCGGATGGAGGCCTTCGCGTTGGGTTCGGCGCCATGTATGACCAGCCGAATCTTCTTTGTCTCTCCTGTCTTGTCCGGATCGACCAGGTTCCACAGCGCGAGCACCAGCGTGCCATCGGCTCTGCGGGTCGCGAGCACATTCTTCGATAGGGTCTCAAGGCGCTGATCGCCCAGCATATGTAACAACGCGAAATCGTAATAGCTCGGCTTGTTGATGCCGCCTTTGGCGCGCAAGCCCGAACTGTCCAGCGAAGGGTTGCGGAATCGGGCCGCCCTCCTCGAACACGTCTGAAAACGTCCAGAACGACATCATGTCGACCAGTCCCGTCGCATTCGCGAATGGTGTTAGCCAGCGCCGGACCGACGAAGATTGTGTCTCGAGCCTCCTTCATTCCGGGCACATTCCATTCCGTCCAGAAAAGCGGCAGTTTTGGCATCGCCGAATCGTCGATCTGCTTGCGCACCTTGCCAATGGCCCGGCAGACGCGATCATCCATCGGTATCTCTTCGTTGGTCCCAAACAGATCCTGCACAGTGTCGTCCGCATACCCGTGGCTCGAGACGAAGTCGACGGGCACGTGTTCCGCAGCAGCGTGCTTGAGAAAATCGTCGACCCAGGCCGCGGCTGCGGTCGCCGGGCCGCCCACGCGCAGACGCGGGCTGACGTGCTTGAGGTCGCGCGCGGTGTGATCGTAGAGCGCGAAGTAACTTTGCTGCCGTGGAATGCCGTTCCAGAAATCGATGTTCGGCTCGTTCCACACTTCGAAGTACCACTGCGCCACCTCGTCGATTCCGTAGCGATCGACCAGGTGCTGCGCGAAATGCGGTCATCAGGTCGTCCCAGCGTTCGTAGCTCTTGGGCGGCGAGACGTTTTGCTTGTACCAGAACGGATGCAGCGCGTCCGGATTGAACGCCAGCTTCTTCGGCATGAAGCTGATCTCGACCACCGGCCGCACGCCGTTCTTCAGCAGCCCGTCGTAGATCTGGTCCACGTAGGCGAAGTTGTACACCGGCTGGCCATGCTCGTCTTCGTTGTAAACGCCGACCTCGTCGTGCAGGATGGCGTGAAACCGCACATAGCGGAAGTCGGTCACCTGTTTCACGGCACGCAAATCATTCCGATAACTTTCTCGCAAGGTGAGAATGGCGCGTCCCGAGCCGAACATCTGTTCCCAGAAGTGAGGGAAGGGGTTGACTGGCGCGTGCGCATCCACCTCGATCCGTTCCTGTGCAGGCAAGCGAAGCTTGAGAGCCGAGCCCGAAACCCAGGGACACGCTCAGAATCAACATCTTCGAGACAGACGACAGCCCGGTTCCTGCTCTCATAGATCCTCCTTATTCTGCGACCGGCCGCGGACGCAAACTGCAGAGATGCACGCGCGCCCCGCGACGGCAGCTTGGCTTGAAAACGCCGTGCCTGCCTTTGTCGGCTGACTCAGCATGGTCTTCGCCCGGCACTTGCGCGACAATAGAGAAGTATGAGCCATGAAGGAATTCGCTTCGTTGACGAAGCTGAGGCGCGACGGGCGCAACATTCGGACGAAGTACTGCCGCGCGAAGCGACCGAGCCTGCCCGCGTGCAGGTTCACAAGACCGAAGGCACCGGAATGGAAATCACCTGGCGCGATGAGCACCGCAGCGCCTGGAGTTTCCCATGGTTGCGCGATGCCTGCCCCTGCGCCACCTGCAACGAAGAGCGGGGACACGAACATCGCGCGCCTGGCACTCCCAAGGCGCAGCCGGCCATGCTGCTGCCCATGTACAAGGCTCCGGCGCGGCCAGACACCGTCACTCCGGTCGGGCGGTATGCCATCAGTTTTCATTGGAACGACGGGCACTCCAGCGGCATCTATTCCTGGGATTATCTGCGTCGCCACTGCCAGTGCGAGCAGTGCCGCGAAACCGGCGAGAAGCCGCGGAAGTAAGCACTATGTACGGACTCAGCTTTCACGAACAGATCGAAGCGCTCATGGACATCGAGGCCTACGACGAGGTCGTCACCCGCCTCAATGAGAAGCCGGAGCTCGATCAGGCCGACTTCAAGCTCCACTGGAGCCTCGGCTGGTCCTACTACAAGCTTCGCCAGTTTGAAGAGGCCGCACTCTGGCTGCGCCGCGCGGTGGAGATCGAGCCCTACCGGTTCGCAGGCCATTTTGCCCTCGGCGTCACCCTGGAAGAGCTGGGCGAGTTGGCGGAAGCCGAATCCTGTCTTCGCCAATCTCTGCGGCTTAAAGATTCCGGAGTGGCGCGACAGGCTCTGGCCGTCGTTCTGATGGAAAAGGGCGCGTTCGCCGCAGCTGAGAGAGTTCACCTCGATGGGCTGGAGGTGAAGCCGGACTCGGCCGAGCGATGGGAAGGCTACGCGGATTTTCTCTCCGACACGGGCCGCGATGTCGAGGCGGAAAACGCGCGCCAGCGGGCCGAGAGCCTGCGCGACACCAGCGCCGAAGAAGACTAGGGCCCAAGAAGCTTAGGGCCGAACCCGGCCGCTGACTGTCGCAGGCTGCTGGTTTCCGGCGAATGACCGAATCAGGCGCAGCGCCTCTTCCGCGGTAGCAGCCACCTGCACCAACTCCCGATTCGCTGGCCTGACAAACCCCTGCTCCACGCAGTGATCGAGAAACCGCAGCAAAGGATCGTAGAAGCCTGCTGTGTTGATCAAGACGCATGGCTTGGCGTGGATTTGCAGTTGGGCCCAGGTCACCACCTCAAAGAACTCGTCGAATGTGCCGTAGCCGCCGGGCAGCGCAATGAAGGCGTCGGCAAGCGAAGCCATCAACGCTTTGCGCTCGTGCATGCTGCCCACCAGGTGGAGTTTGCTAAGCCCCTTGTGCGCGATCTCGCGATCCTGCAGCGCCTCGGGCAGCACGCCGATCACTTCGCCTCCACCGGCCAGGGCGGCGTTCGCGGTCGCGCCCATCAGGCCAATCGAAGTACCGCCGTAGACCAGCCCCCAACCGGCAGCGGCCAGCTGTTCGCCGAGAGCTTTGGCTTCTGCGACATACGCCGGATTCGCGCCCAGGCTCGAGCCACAAAAAACGCACACGCGCAGGCCCGTTTTGGGCTTCTCCTGGTTGTTTTCCTTCATGCGAACAGCATACCGTCTGCCCGGGTTTCGCACGCCCAGACCAATTACACTAGAGAGAGAACACACCCACCGCCTGAGAGACCCTTTGCAGCATTTACTCGACAAATTGAATCCCCAACAACGCGCCGCCGTCGAAGCCGTCGACGGACCGGTGTTGATTCTGGCTGGGGCGGGATCGGGCAAAACGCGGGTCATCACCCACCGGATCGCCTACCTGATCGAGCAGCGTGGCGTGGCGCCGGACTCGATTCTGGCAGTCACCTTCACCAACAAGGCTGCCGCCGAGATGGCGGAACGCGTGGACAAGCTGCTGGGCCACGGCTCGCTGGCCAAGCCGCTGCTGGCGACCTTCCACTCGTTCTGCGTGCGGATGCTGCGGCGGGACATCGAAGCGTTGCGGGCCAACAACGAGGGCTTCACCCGCAGCTTCGCGATCTACGACGAAAACGATCAGCAGTCTCTGGTCAAGCAGGTGATGCGGCGCATGGGGCTGGACGACAAGCAGCTCACCCCTCGCACTGTGCTGTCGCGCATCTCGTGGGCCAAGAACCACATGCTCGATCCGCAGGAACTCTTCCTGCAGTCGGCCGATCCGATCACCGAACGCATCTCGCACATCTACGAGGCCTATCGC
This sequence comes from uncultured Acidobacteriaceae bacterium, assembly GCA_963748555.1. GTDB lineage: Bacteria > Acidobacteriota > Terriglobia > Terriglobales > Acidobacteriaceae > CAWKKW01. The sequence continues at coordinate 385,388 of CAVVJK010000012.1, read as the reverse complement.
AAAGAACTGCGCAAGGCCAATGCGCTGGATTTCGACGACCTGCTGCTTGAGGCCGTGCATCTGCTCAAAGCGTCGTGGCGAAGTGCGCGAGCGCTACAATCGCCGCTACCGCTACATTCTGATCGACGAGTATCAGGACACCAACCGGCCGCAATACGAGCTGATGAAGCTGCTTGCCGGGACCGAGCACAACGTCTGCGTGGTGGGCGACGAAGACCAGAGCATCTACTCGTGGCGCGGCGCCGACATCCGCAACATCCTCGAATTTGAGCGTGATTTTCCAGACACCAAGGTCGTTCGCCTGGAGCAGAACTACCGCTCGACCCAGATCATTCTCGAAGCGGCCGGGGCGGTGGTCGCGCGCAACTCGCAGCGCAAGGGCAAAGACCTGTGGACCGCACGCCAGGGCGGCGCCAACATCGGCTACTACGAAGCGCCGGATGGTGAAAATGAGGCGCTCTTTATCGCCGATTACATCCAGAAATATCTGCGCAAGGCCGGCCAGGAACACGAAGAGCCGCGGGTCGCCGTTCTATACCGCACCAATTCGCAGTCGCGGTTGGTGGAAGAGGCGCTGCGCCGCTATGGGTTGAGCTACACCATGGTGGGCGGATTTTCGTTCTACGATCGCGCCGAAATCAAGGACCTGCTGAGCTACCTCAAGCTGGTGCAGAATCCGGAAGACTCCATCTCGCTGCAGCGCGTGATCAACACGCCGCCACGCGGCATCGGCAAGACCACGCTGGAGACACTGGAGCGGCTGGCGCTCGAGACCGGCAGCAGTACGTGGAACGCGATGGGGATTGCGATCCGGAAGCGTCTTCTGCCGCAGCGGGCCTGCACGGCGCTCGAGAGCTTCCGCCGCATGATCGAAGATGCGCGTGCGATGCTGGGTCCGGACTTCGCCGACAAGCTTGTGGCCGACGTTGCGCCGGAAGGCGATAGCCCTCCAGAGGCGGATCTGGCGGCTGATCGGACGACACCTCGTTTGACGTCGCCGCCGAGGACGAGCCGCTCTCCGACGACGCCGACGCCAGCTTCGACTTCAGCGGCTTCGACGAAGATGGCCAGGGCATGCTCGGGCTGGAGCACGCACCGCTCGAAGCCTCGCCGGACCTGCAAGAGCTGCAAATTGACGCAACCGACTTCAACCCGTTCCTTGACGCTGCTCCGGCCTCGCAGCGGCAGGCCAGTCCGCTGCAACGATCGAGCGCGTCCCCTCATTCCGAAGAGGCGTCCGAGCGTCCGGCCTTTCGCAAGCCCGGCGATCCGGCCACGCTGCCGGAGCTCATTCGCTTCATCATCGACCGCAGCGGCTACATACGCGCGCTCGAAGAGGAAGGTACGCCCGAGTCCATCTCACGCATTGAAAATCTGAAGGAACTCGCGAATGCCGCCCAGGATGCGGAGACTCGCGGCGAGACGCTTTCCGAGTTTCTGGATCACGCGGCTCTGGTGAGCGACACCGACAAGTACAACCCTGACTCGCGCATCACGCTGATGACGCTGCATTCGGCCAAGGGGCTTGAATTCCCCCTGGTCCTGCTGGCAGGCATGGAGGAAGGTCTATTTCCGCACTCGCGCACGCTGACCGATCCCACCCAGCTCGAAGAAGAGCGCCGGCTTTGCTACGTGGGCATGACCCGCGCCATGGACGCCCTGGTCCTCACCCGGGCGCGGTATCGGCGCCGCTATGGAAACGACATGCCCGAAGCCAGCCTGCCTTCACGCTTCCTGGAAGAAGTGCCGCCTGCACTGCTGGAGGACATCAGCGGTTCGTCGCAGCGCGCCGGCAGTTGGGGCGGATATGGCTCGGAGTACGGCTCATCGCGTTCCCGCTATGGACAAAGGTCGTCAGACGAACACACCAGCCGGCACTACAGCTACGAGGATGAAGACCAGAGCCGAACGTATGGTTCAGGAAACGGCCGGCGGCAATCAGCGAAACGCGGCGCCCAAGTCGCTCGATAACATTGCCCAGTTCTTCTCCTCGCGCGGCAAGCCTGCTGCGCGGCCGAAGCTCGACCTTCCCGAGCCGACCGGCGCGACCGGCTTCAACAACGGCCAGCGGGTCCGCCATCCGAAGTATGGTGAGGGCATTGTCTTCCGCCGCGAAGGTGACGGCGACGCGGCGAAGATCACCGTGCAATTCGCAAAATTCGGCGTGAAAAAGCTGGTTGAGAAATTCGCGCAACTGGAACGGCTGTAGCCACCTCTCGCATAAAATCTGCCCGATCCTGCAGCTGTCCATCGATCCGCCTGCGCCGAAACCCCTTCCACCCGTTACACTAACGAGATGCTGGGAATGCCGATCAACGGCCCCGCAATCCAGGAAAAGAGATTCGAAATGGCAGATACGAAGAAGATCGAAGATACCCAGGAACGCAAGAAGGTCAAGCGCGCCGCACGCAAAAAGGCAGCCCCGAAGGCGCCCCGCACGACTCCACGCGGGTCTAACAAGCAGAAGGTGAAGAAGGCCACCCGCGGCACCAGCAAGCGCTAGGCGCGGTCTGAGCGGCATCTGGAGCGATGGATAGAGGCGGCGTTCTGCCGGAGCGCCGCCTGATTCAAACAGGAGGATGCCTTGGTCTCCTGTTGATCGAGGCTGGCGCAGTGCGGCAAAAGCCGCGCACTCCCGGCCGCTCCGATGTACATGTATAGGAGATCCGCTTTTCCTTTTCAGGAGGAAAGACCTGCCTAACCAACTGTTCGCGCGGAAATCGATCGACAAACTCATCAGCGACTCCGAGCTTCCAGAACATTGTCTTCGCAAGACGCTGGGGCCGTGGTCGCTGACGGCGCTGGGCATCGGTGCCGTGATCGGTTCCGGCATCTTCACCGTAATCGGAACGGCCATCGCGGGCGAAAAGTTTGACACCCCCTCGATCTTCAACACCCCGCTACTTCACTACCTGGTGAGTCACCAGGCGCTTCTCGGACGGCCGGGCGCAGGACCTGCGCTTGGCATCTCGCTGATCCTGGTCGCAATTGTGTGCGCCTTCACCGGCCTTTGCTATGCCGAACTGGCTTCGATGATTCCCATCGCCGGCAGCGCGTACACCTACACCTACGCCACCCTCGGCGAACTGGTCGCCTGGATCATCGGGTGGGACCTGATCCTCGAATACGCCTTCTCAAACATGTCGGTCAGCGTGGGGTTTGCGGCCCATATTGTGGACCTGCTGGACTGGTTCAACATCCACCCGCCGCTGCAGTGGATCTCCCCAGCCTACCTGCCTACGGGCCTGCAGGATCTGGCGGGCAAAGACCTCTACATGGCGGGATGGCATTTTGGCTTCAACATTCCCGCCTTTCTGATCGTCATGATTCTCACCGTGATCCTGGTGCGCGGCGTGCGCGAATCCGCCGAGACCAACAACATCATGGTGCTGATCAAGATCGCCGCCATCCTGGTGTTTGTCTTCGCCGGAGCGCAGTTCATTCACCCGGCGCACTACCATCCCTTCTCGCCGAATGGATGGTCGGGGGTGCTGACCGGCGGAAGCATCATCTTCTTCACCTACATTGGCTTCGATTCTGTGTCGACCGCCGCCGAAGAATGCCGCAATCCGCAGCGCGATGTTCCCATTGGCATCATCGCCACCCTGATCGTGTGCACCATCCTCTACATTGGCGTGGCCGTGGTGCTTACCGGACTGGTGCCGTGGCAGAGCGTGATGGGCGATGCCGCGCCGGTGGTGAATGCGCTCAAGAAGCTCTCGTTGCTGCCCGGCGGACATCGCCTGGTCTGGATTCGGCTGTTCGTGGTGCTGGGCGCGCTGATGGGCATGATCTCGTCCATCCTCGTCTTCCAGCTTGGCCAGGCGCGCGTCTGGTTTGCCATGTCGCGCGACCGCCTGCTGCCGGCCTTCTTCGGCCGCATTCATCCGCAGTACCGGACGCCGGCCATCGCCACCTGGGTCGCTGGATTCGTGGTCGGCATTCCTGCCGGACTGCTCGACATTGGGACCGTCTCCAATCTCTCCAACATCGGTACGCTGTTCGCCTTTGTGCTGGTGTCGGTGGGGGTGCTGATTCTTCGCTACCGCGAGCCGAACCGGCCTCGTAAATTCCGCGCGCCGCTGGGGCCGCTGTTTCCCATTCTCAGCATTGTCTTCTGCATCGTGCTCATGATGGGCCTGGAAGTCATGACCTGGCTGCGCTTCTTCGGCTGGCTGGCCGCGGGCCTGTTGATCTACTTCTTCTACAGCCGGCACCGCAGCGAGTTCGCGAAGCAGCCTCTGGTCCGGAAATGAGCACCGGCATCTCCAACCTGTCGCGTGCCTGGCTGCGCCGTCTGCCGAAAGCGGAGCTGCATCTGCACCTCGAGGGCACGGTCAGTCCCGAGACACTGGTAGAGCTCAGCCTAAGGCACGACGGCGAACCGCTCACCCTGGAACAATCGCGCGCGCTTTACCACTACACCAACTTCTCCGGCTTCATGATGGCCTTCAAAGCCGTTGCAGAACGCCTCCGTACCCCCGACGACTACGAACTGATCACCTACCGCATGATGGAGCATCTTGCGGAGCAAGGGGTTGTGCACGCGGAGGTCTATGTCTCCGTGGGCGTGGTCTATTACTGGAGGCGCGCGGACTTCGACCCGCTCTTCGCCGGGATGGAGCGCGGACGAGAACGCGGCGAGCGCGATTTCGGCGTGAGCCTGTACTGGATCTTTGACGCCGCCCGTCAATTCGGCGCCGAAGAAGCGGCTAAAGTCTTCCGCCGGGCTGCCGCCCTGCGCGCCAGCTATCCCAGCATCATCGGCATTGGAATTGGTGGGGATGAGCGGCACACCGGCGCCGAGCCCTTCCGCGCACTCTATGCAGAGGCCCGCCAGGCGGGGCTCCGACTGACTGCCCATGCCGGCGAAACGATCGGACCGGAGGGCATCTGGGCCGCCCTGAATATCGGGGCGGAACGCCTGGGGCACGTTTTGTCCGCGATTGATGATCTCGAACTGATGACCGTGCTGGCCGAGCGCCAGATTCCGGTCGAGATCTGCGTTTCCTCGAACCTGCGCACGGGTTGCTGCCCGTCCGTAGACCTTCATCCGTTACGCAGCTACTTTGATTCGGGACTGATGGTTACGCTCAACTCCGACGATCCCGCCATGTTTGAGAGCGACCTGGAGCAGGAATACCAACTGGCTCACCGGGCCTTCGGCTTTTCCCTGGAGCAGTTGCGTGAAGTGGCCGCCAATTCGATCGAAGCAAGTTTCCTTCCGCCGGAACAGAAAGTCATGTTCCTGCATCAAATTGAAGCGTCTAAGTAGTGAGCTCGCGAAAGCCGCCGATAGCTCCTGCAAGCCAAAGCTTCCGCGCCTGAGCTATCATGAGCGCATGAGGCGTCTTGGAATTCGTAGTCTGCTGCGGCTGAGAAAGAAGGCCGGTGTGATGGTACTGCCCAGGCTGTCTCGGTCCACGCACGAAGACGGTACCAGCACGTTCAAGATTATCGGCTGGACGTCGGTAGCCGTCGGTGCCGCAGCATTGGGCGTGTACCTCGGCCGCGAGCTTCGCCTGCGCTACAAGTTCAACCACCGCACGCCGTACGACTTCTACTCCCATGCGGGCGATGAAAAAGCCCTGGCCGACTACGGCATGGGCATCTAGCCGGGACATACTTTTCAAGCAAAAAAAGAAGAGGCGAGGTCTGGACCCCGCCTCCTATCGCCGCGTGTTCGTCGCGCCGGGCTAGTTCGCCGCCAGTTGCCGCAGAACGTACTGCAGGATCCCGCCGTTTTCGTAGTAGAGGATCTCCTGCGGCGTATCGATGCGCACTCTGGCGGTGAATTCCCTGGCTTTGCCGTCGGTGCCGGTCGCTTTCACCGTCAACGTCCTGCCACCCGCAAATTTGCTGTCGAGCAACTCGCCCAGGCCATCGAAATCGAACACCTCTTCGCCCGTAAGTCCCAGGCTTTCGGCGTTCTGGCCGGCTTCAAATTGCAACGGCAGAATGCCCATGCCTACGAGGTTTGAGCGGTGAATGCGCTCGTAGCTCTCGGCGATCACGGCGCGCACGCCCAGCAGCCGCGGCCCTTTCGCCGCCCAGTCCCGCGACGAACCGGACCCGTATTCCTTGCCCGCGAGAATTACCAGAGGCACCTGGCGCTCGGCGTACTTCACGCTTGCGTCGAAGATGCTCATCGGCTCGCCTTCGGGCAAGAGGCGGGTCACGCCTCCTTCGGTTCCGGGAGCAAGCTTGTTGCGCAGCCGTACGTTGGCGAAGGTGCCGCGCACCATCACCTCATGATTGCCGCGCCGTGAGCCGTAGGAGTTGAAATCCGCAGGCTTCACGCCGTGGTCGGTGAGGTACTTGCCTGCCGGGCCGTTTAACTTGATCGATCCCGCCGGAGAGATGTGGTCGGTGGTCACGCTGTCGCCCAGCACCGCCAGCACGCGTGCGCCGCGAATGTCTTCCACCGCGAACAGGCTTGGCAGGCATGCCGTCGAAGTAGGGCGCCTTGCGAATGTAAGTGGAGTCGGGCTCCCAGCCATAGGTGTTGCCGGTGGGAAACTTGAGCTGTTGCCAGTTCGCGTCGCCATCTGTAACCGTCGCATACTCCTTTGTAAATAGCTCGGAGTTCATCACGCTGGCGATCACGTCGGCTACTTCCTGCTGCGATGGCCAGATGTCTTTGAGGTAGACGGGCTGGCCGTTCTTGCCCTTCCCCAGCGGATCCTTCTCAAAGTCATGATCGATGCGACCGGCCAGCGCGTAGGCCACCACCAGCGGCGGCGACATCAGGTAATTCGCTCGCACATCGGAATTGATGCGGCCCTCAAAGTTCCGATTGCCGCTGAGCACCGAAACGGCCACCAGCCCGTGGTCTTCAATCGACTTGGAGACATCGCCGGGCAGCGGACCGGAGTTGCCGATGCATGTGGTGCATCCGTAACCCACTACGTTGAATCGCAGCTTGTCCAGGTAAGGCATCAGGCCTGCGTTCTGGTAGTAATCCGTGACGACGCGCGAACCCGGCGCGAGCGAGGTCTTCACCCACGGAGGCACGCTCAAGCCCTTCTCCACTGCCTTCTTGGCGAGAATGCCCGCAGCCACCATCACCGAAGGATTGGAAGTGTTGGTGCAACTCGTAATCGCAGCAATTACGATTGAGCCGTCGTCGAGATACCGGTCCACGTCGATCCCGAACCGCTGCTTCACCGTCGCCCCGGTACCGGGTTCGGAGACGGCATGTGTGCTCTCCGCAGTGTCCGCTGTGTGGCCGCCTTCGCCCTCCCAACGAACCACCTGCCGTACGCCATTGGTGTTTGAGGTTGGGCCTTTCAAGCTGGGCAGCTGTTTCTTGAAGCTCGCTCCCGTATCGCCCAGCAGCACGCGATCCTGCGGACGCTTTGGCCCCGCGACGCTGGGCTGCACCGTGGCCAGATCGAGCGAGATGGTCTGCGAATACTCCGCCTCCGGCGATTCAGCTGTGTGGAAGAGCCCCTGCTCCTTGTAGTAAGCCTCGACCAGCTGGATCGCGTTCTCGCTGCGTCCCGTCAAGCGGAGGTAGCGCAAGCGTTTCCGCGTCCACGGGGAAGATGCCGCACGTCGCGCCGTATTCGGGAGCCATGTTGCCGATGGTGGCGCGATCGGCAAGCGACAATTCACTGATGCCTTGCCCGTAGAACTCGACAAATTTGCCGACGACGCCCAGCTTGCGCAGCATCTCCGTAACGGTCAGCACCAGGTCAGTAGCCGTGGTGCCCTCGCGCAACTTGCCGGAGAGCTTGAACCCGACCACTTGCGGCAGCAACATGGAAACCGGCTGGCCAAGCATGGCGGCTTCGGCTTCGATCCCGCCGACTCCCCAGCCCAGCACGCCGAGGCCATTGATCATCGTGGTATGCGAGTCGGTACCGACCAGCGTGTCAGGATAGGCGCGCTGCTTGCCGTTGACCTCAGTGGTAAACACAACGCGCGCCAGGTATTCGAGGTTGACCTGGTGACAGATGCCCATGCCTGGGGGCACGGCCGAGAAGTTGCGGAAGGCGGTCTGGCCCCATTTCAGAAATGCGTAACGTTCCCGGTTACGTTGAAACTCGAGCGCCGCGTTGATCGAGTACGAATTCGCCGAACCGAAGTCATCCACCTGCACGGAATGATCGATCACCAACTCGGCCGGCTGGAGCGGATTGATCTTCTCCGGATCGCCGCCCAGCGTCTTCATTGCGTCACGCATGGCCGCCAGGTCCACGACAGCCGGAACACCGGTGAAGTCCTGCATCAGCACGCGCGCCGGCATGTAGGCGATCTCGCGCGACGGCTCCGCCTTCGGATCCCAATTGGCGAGGAACAGGATGTCGTCAGCCGTGACGCTCTTTCCGTCCTCGTGTCGCAGCAGGTTCTCCAGCAGAATACGCAGGCTGTAAGGCAAGCGGCTAAGGTTTACGCCTTTCGACTCGAGCGCATTCAAGCGAAAGATCTCGTAGCTGGTGCCGCCAGACTTCAGCTCAGACTGGCTTTGAAAACTGTTCATGATGCTTTCCCTTTCTTCTTTGAGGTCGAGAACTCGCGGATCCAGACCTGAGGAGACACCCGATTTGCACCGGGCGTTGCTACCGCCGGTCAGCCGCATACGGGCGGGCCGGAAAGGATGTCGGATGCAAGCTTAGTCAGTCGCGAAGAGTTCGTCCACGGTCGGGACGGCCGCGGCGGAAGCGCCGCAGCGGGACGGGTAGCGGAGAGAGGCAACTCCAGACACTCATGGCTCTGGTTCTTATTTTAACGCTACCGTTCCGGCTGGGTCGACTTGGGCCGTCGACAGTTCCACGAGCCTTCGAGAGAGGCGCGTCGAGTTCTGAAACTCCGGCGTTATTCGGGCGCGTAGGCAGTTCGGGCATATTCCAGCGTCTGGCGAATCCCGTCGTCATACGAGGTCTTGGGAAGGGAACCCAGCAGCCCTGCGAGAGCGCTATCGTCCAGCAGGACCGGAGTGGTCAGCAGGTAGTGCATCTCGACCAGTTCGCGCATGAGCGGATTAAAGAGCCCCAGCAGCCGAACCATCGTCTTCCCCGCAACTATGGTCTTTGGTTTGCGACCCGCCTGCGCGAAGATCCGGTTCACAAACTCCTGAGGCGAAATCGGACCTGGTCCGCCCAGGTTCCAGGTTTTGCCAAACGCCCGCGGCTCAGCGAGCAGCCTCAGCACGATCGCGCCGACATCTGGAACGAAGACAAACTCGTGCGGACGATCGGCCGGCCCTAACAGCTGCGCCCGCTTGCCGGTCGCCGCCGCCTGAAAGGCGCTCTCGAGGAAACTCTTCTCCACCCCTGGGCCGTAGAAGTCGGGCAGACGCAACACGGTGCCGTGAATCTTGCCCTGGGCGTCCGCTTCCATCAGCAGGTCCTCTTGCTGCTTCCGCATTCTGCCTTTGAAGGTATGAGGTTCCCGGGGATGACTCTCGCTCACGCGCGGCGTCTGCGGTTTGCCATAGCCGTACACCGTACCGATCAGCAGCATCCGGTCCACTCCCTCGGCGATGGCGCCTTCAAGTGTGGCTTTCATCAACTTTGGGTGAAGTTCAAACTGCCAGTAGTTCACCCCGACGAGATAAACGATGCTGTGCAATCCATGCGCCGCCGCCCGGATGGATGCCGCGTCGTCCGGATTCCAGACCACGATCTCTGCCCAGGGATCAGCTCCGTAGATCGACTCGAGTGCCGCCCTGGATCGACCCACCACCCGATACGCTGTTGCGGTCGCGCGGAGAGCGGCGGCGATCGACTTGCCAACCGCACCAGCCGCTCCGAAGAGCCCAATCTTTGCGACTTGATCCATGCTTGCTGCTCCTCGGCGCGACTTGCCTCGCGGGTGAATGCGTAGGGCTCAGGAACCCGAAAACGTCTGCCAGAGCAGCAGTCCGTTCAACCCAACGATGATGGCTATGGTAAGCCAGCCGAGAACCCTGGTGGCCGAACCGTTGGCAAATTTTGACATCACCTTGCGGTCGCCGGTGAGGATCATCAGCGGCACCAGCGCAAACGGCAGAGTGAAACTGAGAACCACTTGCGAAAGGATGAGGATCTTGAGCGGATCGAGTCCGATGGCAATCACCACGATTGCTGGAATCAGCGTGAGCAGCCGCCGCAGGAAGATGCTGAACTTCACCTCCATGAAGCCGTCGAGGATCACCTGGCCGGCCATGGTTCCCACCGTCGAAGACGACAGCCCGGAGCAGAGCAGCGCTACGGCAAAAATAACCTCAGAGAAGTGGCCGAGGAGCGGTCCCAGCGTACGGTGCGCGTCCTCAATCGACATGGAGACGAAGCCCCGGTTGGCGAACGCGGCAGCGGCGACGATGACCATGGCCGAGTTCACCAACCAGGCCCCGTTCATGGCTGCGAACACGTCCAGTGCTTCAAACCGCAGGTGCCGAAGGCGGGACAGGTATTGGACCCGCGGCGACACGGAACCCTCCGCGCGCACTCGCGGCTGCACCAGCGCCGAGTGCAGGTACACCACGTGGGGCATCACCGTCGCGCCGAGCATGCTGACCGCCAGGTAAAGGCTTTGCCGGTCGATCATCGGCACGACCGTGTGAATCGCGATCTGCTTCCAGTCCAGGTGCACCAGGAACAACTCGGTCGCATAGCAGGCGCCGATGATGAAGACGAAGCCCATGATCACGATCTCGAGCTTGCGAAATCCCCATAGTTCCAGCGCGAGGATGGCAAAAACGCACACCGCGCTCGCCAGAGCTGCAATGAGCAGGATGGTCGGCCGGGAAATGCCATAGCGGCCCAGCCACATGCCGAACAGGAGATAGAAGCCCAGGGCGGCACCGAGAAACTCCGCCAGGTCGGTGGCCACCGCCGAGAATTCGGCCGCGATCCACAGGCCGATCGTGGTTCTCCGCGAGAAGTGGGTACGGCAATTCTGCGGCAGTGTCCGACCCGTTGCGATGCCCAGCTTGGCGGCCAGGAACTGCACCAGGATGGCCATGGCGTTGGACCACAGCAACACCCAGAGCAGCTTGTAACCGAAGCGGGTCCCTCCCTCGAAGTTGGTGGCGAAGTTTCCCGGGTCGATGTAGGCGATGCTCGCCACGAAGGCGGGGCCGAAGTAGTACCACAGCTCCGACGTGCGCATCTTAGGGAGTCGAAGCGGGGCAGACTCTTCTTCGTCAGCTGCGCCGGGTTGGGGGAAGTTGCAGCCATTGGGGATCAGCGAGTTTCAACCTCTCCAGTATAAGTCATTATTCCCGCGAAATGTGAAATATATATTAACGCCGATAAATTAACCATGATTCACAGGCGCGTACGCGGCTTGGCTTCGACCGCTGCGTGGGGTAGCCTTCTTCCTAGCAACTCTTGCTGCAGACAGGAGCACACAGGCTGATGAAAGTATTGGTACTTGGGTCCGGTGGCCGGGAGCACGCCCTGGTCTGGGCGATCCGCAAATCCGCGCGGGTGAGCGAGATTGTCTGCGCTCCCGGCAACGGCGGCATCGCTTCCATCGCCCGCTGCGTCCCTGTCAGCCTCAAAGACCTGGATGACCTGCTCCGGGTGGTCGCCGAAGAGAAGCCGGACCTCACCGTCGTCGGTCCGGAACTGCCGCTTTCGCTTGGCCTGGTCGATGAACTTCGCAGGCGCAGCCTGGCCGTCTTCGGCCCTACGCGCGCCGCGGCGATGCTCGAGACCAGCAAAGCCTTCGCCAAGCGTTTCATGCAGCGCCACAACATCCCCACTGCCGCTTACGCTGCCTGCACCACGATCGACCAGGCGATGGAATCTCTGGGCCTGTTCCACATGCCCGTGGTCATCAAAGCGGACGGCCTGGCGGCTGGAAAAGGCGTGATCATCTGCGAAACCAAGCGCGAAGCCGCCGACGCCATCACTGGCCTCTTCAACGGGAAGCTGCTGGGTGTGGTGGAAGAGACGGTCGTGATTGAAGAGTTCCTGAAGGGCGAGGAACTGTCCTTTCTCTGCCTCACGCGATGGGAAGCATGTGAGCCCGCTGCTGCCTGCGCAGGACCACAAGCGCATCGGCGAAGGCGACACTGGCATGAACACCGGCGGCATGGGCGTCTACACCACCGACACCATGATCGACGACCAGATGCGCGACTGGCTCATTCACCACATCGCTCAACCCACGATCGACGGAATGGCTGCGGAAGATGCGCCCTACACCGGCGTGCTGTACATCGGGTTGATGATGACGCCGCGCGGGCCGATGGTGCTGGAGTTCAATGCGCGCTTCGGCGATCCGGAGACGCAGGCCATCCTCGTTCGCCTCGAGAGCGATCTGGTCGAGGCGCTGGAGGCCGCGTAGAGGGGCGCCTGAGTGAAACAGAATTTCGTTGGAGCCCTGGCGCTTCGGCGTGCGTCGTCGCCAGTTCTGAAGGGTATCCCGGCTCCTACACCACCGGCAGCAAAATCACGGGCCTCGATCTCGCAGCAGAGGTGCCCGGGGTTGAGGTCTTCCATGCAGGCACGTCTCTGCTCAATGGCGAGTACATCACGACGGGTGGCCGCGTTCTCGGCGTGACTGCCGCTGCTCCCTCGCTCGAACGCGCGCTCGCCCTCGCCTACGAAGGCCTGCATAGGATCCATTTCGATGGCATGTACTACCGGCGCGACATCGGCTATCGTGCCCTGGAGCAGAAATCATGAGCCTGGTCGCTCTTACCTGCGAAGAGATGCTCGCCGACTTTGAATCTACTGTGGAGCGGTGGCGAGTCTTCTTTGAGAAGAACCCTGCCGCGCTGACCGTGCCCTGCGACGTGGCTGCCTCGAAGAACGTCGGCGAACTGGTTTGGCATATCTACGTCACTTCGATCCGCCATTCGCAGCGCCTGCTGGGTGAGCCGGTCGCGCCGTTTGACCAAGGGCGTTCTGCGGAACTCGCTACGCTCCAGGCGCTGGCCATGCAGGCTATCGGGAACTTGCAGCGTTTTCTCGAGGCGTCGAACGAGCAGACGTTGAATGAGATTTTCGAATACACCATTCGCTCCGGCGCAGTGCTTCGCTCCAGTCGCCGCAAACTGTACATCCACATCTATGTACACGCGGTTCGTCATTGGGCTCAGATCGCGACACTGCTGCGCCAGCACGACCTGAAGCCGGACTGGCAGCTGGACTTCCTGATGAGCACAGCGATCGAGTAATCGATCCAGAAGTACCGCCCCGGTAAGTCGATCATGGGCAACGCATTTTGGCGACAGCGCATCCTGACCTTGCTGTACCGACGTGTCATTGGCAGCAACATATTCCCGCCGATCGCGTTAGTACCCAACAGAGATTGCCAGCCGTTGCTTCCGCTGGCGTCTCGCCATTCACGCCTCGCAACCCGGAGCAGTTAATCGGCACCGGGACACGCGAAGGTTGAGCTGGCCAGGAACTCTACATGCGTATACTTCGTTCGGTTCGTCTGTGGTTACTCGCAATGATGCTGCTGGCCGTACCCGCCGTGTCGTTTGCGGGCATCTTTATATCGGTCAATATCGCGCCACCGCCCCTGCCCGTCTATGAGCAGCCTATTTGTCCTAGTGAAGGTTACATTTGGACTCCGGGCTACTGGGCTTATGGGGACGAGGGCTATTTCTGGGTGCCGGGAACCTGGGTGCCCGCGCCGCAGGTCGGCTATCTCTGGACGCCCGGCTACTGGGGCTGGGGAGAGGGTGCCTATCTCTGGCATGCCGGCTACTGGGGCCCGCACATCGGCTTCTATGGCGGTGTGAATTACGGCTACGGCTACTTCGGCCATGGATATGAAGGCGGACGTTGGGATCACGACCGTTTCTACTACAACCGCAACTGTAAACAACATCAACGTGACCAACATTCATAACGTCTACAACAGCCCGGTGAACAACCGCGGGCAGAGGGAACGAGTGAGTTATGTCGGCGGTCGCGGTGGCTTAAGGGCGCAACCGACACGGCAGGAGCAGGCAGTTATCCATGAACAGCACCTGCAGCCCACTTCCCTGCAGACGCAGCATCAACTCGCGGCCAGTTCCAACCGGCAGCAGTTCCTGTCGGTCAATCATGGTCGACCGGCGATTACGGCTACGCCAAGGCCGGGGTATTCAACAACGCTGGCCCGGGCAATCGTGCGACGAATGGCTTCAACGGCGCGCGGGGTGGAAACGTAACCGAATGGAGCGAACGGTTCGCGTCCGCTGATCACGGCTCGTCCCGAATGGCGGCCCTCGCAATGCGGAACGGCCGGCGAATCCCGGTCAAGTTCGTGGAGCTCCGGCTAACGGCGGAAACCAGGGTCAGCGGCCGCTGATCACGGCTCGCCCGAACAGCGGGCAGAATGCTGAGCGCGGCTACAACGCTCCCGCGAATCGGCCAGCCTACAACGCTCCGCGCGAGAATGCTGCTCCGCGGAACATGCCGGAGCCGAGGGGAGGTGTAGCGCAGCAACCGCGCTATAACACCCGCCACCGCAACGGCAAGCGGCTCCACAACCGCGCTACAATTCGGCTCCCGAACGGCAGGCGGCTCCACAACCACGCTACAACCCGCCCGCGCAACGGGAGGCCGCCCCGCAACCGCACTACAGCGCTCCGCCACAAGCGAGACAGAGCGAGCCTAGGCAGAGTGAACCGAGGCAGAGTGCGCCGCGCGAGCAAAGCGCCCCGCGCGGCGGTGGCGAGCCGCACGGAGGCGGCGGGCAGCAACACGAACAACCTCATGGGCACCGCTAACTCTGCGGAGCGAATTAGTAGACCGCAACAGAAAAGGCTCGTGACTTCGGTCGCGGGCCTTTTCTCTGACTCATGCCTGGGTTGCCGCAGCAGCCGCGGGTGAATGCCACAAGCCTCAAGCCCCCCAACTACTCCGCTGCCTGCTTCGCCAGCGACTCGACCACCGAAATTGCGTTGAGCAAGGCTTCAGGGATGTGATGGCGCCGCCCCAGGTATTCGGGCGAGTTGTAGCTGATCCACACCTGTCCGGCTTGATCCTGCCACACCAGCAACTTCAACGGGAGATCGATGGCCGCACTCGGAGCCGCCGTCATCAGCGGCGTGCCGCCCCTGGGGTTGCCGAAGATCAGCAGCTTCGTAGGCAGCATGGACAGACCTGCGCTGGCTGCCTCGCCGCTGTGATCGATGACCGCGAACAGTTTCACTCCTTTGCCGGCCAACATCTCCTGTATCTTCTCGACCGAGTCCTCTACGGAATGTGTGCCAGCTACGCTTACAAATCCTTCTATCTGCGCCACGCTCGTCCTCCGTGCCCGCATAGTCTCGCGAAAACTTCGCGCGACGCATGGGCCATGCGAGCTATTATGCGGGTTCAATCGAGGATTGAGTTAGTGCTGGGCCGGCGTGATCAGATTTCGTAATCCAGCGCCGGTGTTGCCCTGCGCGAAAGCCGCGCCTCGGGATCGTCAATTTCCAACGGCAGGCGCCAGTCTCTTGCGGAGACTGTGCCCGCGTGGACCCAACCATACCGTGTGAAGAGCGATCCTGCGATAGCGGACAAAGCCGCGGCACGGCGCAAGTTCGGATGACGACCCGGCAAGCAGGCGGCCAACCGCAGCAGCAACGGAATGGGCCCGGAGAGCCATGCACCCGTCTGCACCAGTGCGCCGCTTGCTCCCGTTTTCAGCGGATTTAGTGCCCTCGCATGCGTCGTAGCCACATCCACCATTTCTCGTGTCTCCATCGAGGAACTGAGTAAGCCGAGAAGGTTCAACGCGCGACTGTCTTCGTTCCCAAGTAACTCGAGCACGCTGGCGGCGGACTGCAATCCGGACATGCCGAACAGCGATGGAAGTGAATCGACGCGTTCGTTCCAAACCGGCACCGCCGTCGTGCCGATCAGCACCCCAGTGTAGTTGTGGAAAGGCATGCCGAAGAGCGTCGATCCGAGGCGGCCGGCCCCGCTGATGATTCGAATCGGAAGTGCGCTGCCGAACTTCATCCGCAGCAGGTCGGCGAAGCTCGACGCCGCCGCGGATGTGCTGAAGGCAGAGAGAATCCAAGACCCCATGGACATCGTGCTCTGTGGCTTGAACACGCGCAGCATGTTCAAGAAGCGGCCAGGACGGCCCAGATCCGCTACTAACAGTCCGCTTGAGACGGCCACTCCGCCGATCGCGAGCCAGCGCGCCTGTTTCGCCAGCCGATATTCGTCACCGATCACGTCAGCGAGCGAACCGATCACGCCCAGCGATCCAGTCGCGCCGCCGATAAAGAAATACAGCGGAATCATCCAGGTCCACTGTGGCTCTTTGAGCATCGGCTGCTGGTAATAGCCGGTCTCCGGTGACGCCTTGGGAAAAGGCGACCCGGCCGGGCGAATCCCCGCATCGTTGACGCGCCCCTTCTGTTCCGCCTCTTCGCGAATCTGTAACAGCCGCTGCTCGCGAAGACTTTCTTTTTCTTCCGGTCTCTGCGGACTCATGCTGGCCGGCTCTCTTTCTGTCCTGACCGCGCGGCCAGGAATGCTGCTGCGACTCCGGCGAGCAACATCAAACCGTCCCGCAGCGAGGCTTTCCAGCCCTCCTTGAGGTAGATCGTAGGCACCTCCGGGTTAGGCGGTAAGTTATAAGTCTCCGGCTTCCCGCGAAGGATGAACAGCGAGTGGATGCCCTTCACGCTGGTGTGGGTCGGATTGTAAATCTGCGCGTCGGTCATGCCTCGCTCATGCAGCACGGCAATGCGCTGCTTGGCGTCGGCTTCCAGTTCATTGAGCTTGCCGAACTTGATGGATTCCGTCGGGCACGCCGTGGCACACGCGGGTTTCAGTCCTACCTTTTGCCGGTCGGCGCAAAATGTGCACTTGAACGCGCGTCCATCGTCCTCGTTCTTTTGCACCACTCCGAATGGACACGAGACGACGCAGTAAGCGCAGCCGTTGCAGATATCCGGCTGCAGATACACGCCTCCGAACTCGGTGCGTACCAGTGCTCCGGTCGGGCAAGCCTCGAGGCATCCAGCTACCTCGCAGTGCTTGCAGACGTCGGAGGAGAACTCCCAGCTCAGTTGTTCGGGCGCATTGCCGCCCAGGCCCGGGATTGGGGTATCTTCGACGAACTTGACGTGACGCCAGGTCGAATGACCCAGCGCCAGCGTGTTGTCATAGGAAAAGCCGGAGAAGTTGTAGCCATCGGCGGGGATGTCGTTCCATTCCTTACAGGCGACTTCGCAGGCTTTACAACCGATACAGATGGTCGAATCGGTGAGGAAAGCGGTGGTTTCAGCAGGATGCGTCACGGTTGCGGTGCTCATGCTTTCCTTTCGTCTTCCACCGTGCGAATCTCCGGGTTGGCATTGCGCCCCGGGAAGAGATTGCAGACCAGCGCCTTCGATTCCATGATGCGCACGTTGGGCTCTTGCGAAATCGCCAGCAGGTCATTTGCAACATCTCCAGTTACAAGACCCTTCCAGCCCCAGTGATACGGAAGACCGACCTGGTGAATGGTCGTGCCATTCATATGGATAGTGTGCATTCTCGGAGTAACCAGCGCCTTGGCGCAAATCAGATCCGCGCGCCGACACGATCGTCACCCATTCGCCATGTTTCGCGCCAGTTAACTTCGCAAGCTCCGGAGAGATCTCGGTGAATAACTCCGGTTGCAGCTCCGAAAGATGACTCAGCTGGCGCGACATGCCGCCGGCGGTGTGGTGCTCCGTGAGGCGATAGGTCGTAAGTACAAATGGGAACCGCGGATCGCCCGGCGAATGCGCATACAGATTGCCGGAGCGCTCCTTCTTGTCCGCAGGAGGATTGTCTTGCCGCGCGGCGTAGAGAGGATTTTTGACTGGCGACTCGAGCGCCTCGAAGTGAGTCGGAAGCGGGCCATCCTTTAAGCCGCTGCTTACATAGATCCAGCCACGCCCATCCGGGTGCAGCGTAAATGGCTTGGTTCCATCGAGCGCATCCAGTCCCTTCTTCTCAGGCTCCGCAGGGGCATCCGGTGCGCGGTCCGGTTTGAAGTCGGGCCGGTCATCGCCGGTCCAGAGACGCTTCTCACTGTCCCACCACAAGAGCTGCTTCTGGTCGCTCCAGGGCGTCCCATCCGGCTTAGCCGAGGCCCGGTTGTAGAGAATGCGGATGTCCTTGGGCCAGGAGAAGCCCCAGCCGTGTCCCAGCTTGTCCTTCGGATCGCGCTCGTTTGCCTTGTTCTCCTGCGGATCGGGCATGATCCCGCTATAGATCCAGCAGCCGCAAGCCGTCGAGCCGTCCGCCTTCAAATCATCGAAGCTCTTCAGATGAGATCGGTCGCTCCACTGAAATCCGTTGATCTCCGCCAGGATTGCCTCAGCCACCGGCTCCTTTTCTTCGCCCTCGGTGGGCAGATCCCAGGTCAACGAATTCATTGCGATATTTTTGTGTGTCTGTTCCTGCGCGGCCTTCTCTTTCAGGCGCCGCCCCAGGTGATAGACAAACCAGTTCTCGCTTCGCGCGTCTCCCGGAGGTTTGACCGCCTGGTTGTGCCACTGCACCAGCCGCTGCGTGTTGGTGAAGCTGCCGCTCTTCTCCGCCTGTCCGGACGCAGGCATCAGGAAAACTTCAGTCGCAATTTCGTCCGGGTTCAACTCGCCGCGCAACACCTCCGGCGAATCCTTCCAGAACGCCGCCGTCTCAATCTCCACCATGTCTCGAACGACCATCCACTTCAACTTCGCGAGCGCCGTTCTTTGGAAGGTTCCGTTGGGCGCTCCTACGGCCGGGTTCTGCCCCATCACGAACAGGCCATCGACCTTGCCGTCCTGCATATCGAGCCAGTAGCCGAGCTCCGAGTGGTCGCCGGTCACCCGGGGCAGATTGTGAAATCCGAACTGGTTCTCTTCGGTAGCTGTGTCGCCGTACCAGGCCTTGAGCAGGCTGACGATGTAGGTGTTGAAGTTGGACCACAGTCCCGCTTCCGAACTGTGTTTGAAGATGAAATTGTCCAGGCTCTTCGAATCGTCTTCAAAGAACGGCATCGGTATGTAGCCCGGCAGCACGTCGTACAGAGTGGGAATGTCCGTCGAGCCTTGAATGGATGCGTGTCCGCGCAGAGCGAGGATGCCGCCGCCGGGCCGGCCAAAGTTGCCCAGCAGCAACTGCAGAATCGAAGCAGCCCGAATGATCTGCACTCCGGTCGAGTGATGCGTAAATCCAACCGCATAGCAGATGCAGCCCGTCTTGTCCGGGCCGGACGCGTTGACAAACGCCTCGGTCGCCTTCAGGAAGACGTCTTTCGGCACACCGCAACCGATCTCCACCATCTCCGGCGTATACCGGGCGAAGTGCCGTTTCAGCACCTGGAAGACGCAGCGAGGATGCTGAAGTGTTTCGTCGTATTCATACTGGTTCGAATACGACGATTCGCCACCGCGATTCTTTGCGTAGCCGCCACCCGCCGGATGATGCCCCGGCGTTTCGCCTCCGGTTTCCTTCTTCGCCGAGCCCTCATACATCCAGGTCTCCGGATCGTACATTTTCTTTTCTGCGTTCCAACCGGAGAAGAGGCCATCCAGATCTTCCGTGTCGCGAAAATCTTCCCGCAGGATGGTGCCGGCGTTGGTGTAAGGAATCACGTAATCGCGGAACCACTTATCGTTCTGCAGGACGTAGTTGATCATCGCGCCCAGGTACAGAATGTCAGTACCGGCGCGAAGCGGAACCCAGATGTCGGCTGTCGCCGAAGTACGTGTAAACCGCGGGTCCACGTGGATCAGCTTGCACCCGCGCTCACGCGCATTCATCACCCACTGAAAGCCGACCGGGTGCTGCTCCGCCATGGAGGAGCCCATGATCAGAATCGCGTCTGAATCTTCAAGAGACTGCAGCGCAGTCGTCGCGCCGCCGCGCCCTACCGAGGTGCCCAGACCGGGCACCGTGGCGCTGTGTCATATACGGGCCTGGTTGCTGACGCAAACCATGCCCAAACCTCCAGTGAACAGTTTTTTGATCAGGTAGTTTTCTTCGTTGTCGAGCGTCGCACCGCCCAGATGCGCGATCGCCTTGGTCTGCATCAGGGTCTGGCCTTCGTCTTCTTCCTTGAAGGTCTTCTCGCGTGTCTCCCAGACCCGGTCAGCGATCATGTCCATCGCTGTTTCCAGGTCGAGATCTTCCCACTCGCGCGAGTACGGCCTGCGGTACTTCATCTTCGTCAGCCGGTTCGAGTGGGTGTGCAGCTGATACGTGCTTCCGCCCTTGGGGCACAAATGCCCGCGCGAAATCGGCGATTTGGGATCGCCCTCGACCGATACGAGCTTACCTTCCTTGTGATAGATCAGCTGCCCGCAACCGACCGCACAGTAAGGACAGATCGACCGGGCCACGTCGCACCCTGTTGTTTTGGGTTGCAGCGTCCGGGTCCGCTCGCTCCAGGACTCGGAGCCGTTCCCATTGGAACGGTTCTTGATCTGCTGGTACACAGGCCAGCTCGACAACAGTTCTTTGAACATGATTCCCCGCGGAAGACTACGACTGAATGTATGGAAGCGGTCGATACTTTCAGAGTTGCCCATTCGCGGCACTTCGCGAGCGGACGCTCCCGCACGATCAAAGGCCCAGCGAAATTCATTTGCGCACACACATGTCTAGCTCTCGATGCCTAGCCCGGTGGTTCGGCGGACGGGTGGAGGGACGGGTCGAGGGGCTCGCGCTCGACGGCGCTCAAAGAACCAGTCGAACCTCGCCTGTCTTGCGCGTGATGTGTTCGCGATCGAGATATTCGAGCAGCGGTATGGCGTACTTTCGTGAAAGCCCCGTGATCTGTTTGAATCGCGCCACATCCAGCTTCTCTCCGCGCAATGCCTGCACCCTGCTGCGTAACGCAGCCAGCGCACTCTCGTGCATAAGCAGGTCGTCCGTGCCGAGCTTCACGAGTGTCTTGCTGCGAAGGAGCTGGGTCACCAGCCGGCGCGCATCTGCCTGGCTCACACCTACGCTGCGAATCACATCCACCAGCAAGGGCGGCCTGCAGTCCGGCGCTCTCGTAAGCGGAGCAGATGGCCGCGATCCTTTGCCGATCGGCGTCCGGCAGTTCTTCCCCCTCGCTGTAGAGTGCGACCGACTCCTCCTTGACGCGGATCTTTCGCTCGCGGACCAGCCGATCGAGCAGCGCGTCGAATACCTCGAGGCCCAGTCCGGCGTGATTGCGCAACTCCGATCGCTTCACGCCCCTGAATGCGTCTCGGTGGCCGGAAGCCGCCAACGCGGCCAGCACCAGTTCCGAACCGGCAGCGATCGCCTCTCGCGAGACGTAGAGGCCGCCGGGCAGACTCACCAGGTCGCCGCGCGTGACCAGGGGATTTGCAAGCTCCTCGACTGCGGAGTGTGTCAGTCCCATCTCGGTGCCGAGACTTGCAAGCGAAATCCCCTCGTTGCCGCGTCGCTGGATGCGCAACAAAAGCTGGTCCTCGGGTGACGCTTTCTGAATCTCCTCGAGCCAGCGCAGGGCCTTCTTTTTGCGCGTATGCGGCAGTGGATGAGCATCCAGCACCCGGCCGCCTCCGAGGGTCTGTGGCGGCGAAGGCCGGCGCAGCACAAAGCGGTCGCCAGGAAGCAGCACAACCGGGTTTGCCAGCTTTAGCCGCATCAAACCCTGCGCATTCGGCTGCAGCGCACGGTATTCGTAGAGCGAGACAGCCGCGATTGTCTCGGATGTGAAGCTGTGGAATTGGACGCGGGCCCGGTGCCGCAGCTCCGGAGCCTCAGGCAGTAGCTGCAACTCCACATCAATCGTATCTACGGCGGTTACGCTATTCGGCGCCACCAGCGTCATGCCCCGATGCACGTCGTCGACCTCAACACCCGTGAGGTTCAGAGCGACCCGCGAACCAGCGACCACCCGCTCCACTGCGCGCCCGTGCATCTGCAGACCGCGTGCCCGAACATCTAAACCGCCCGGTTCCAGCATCAAGGCCTGGCCGCGCTGCAATGTGCCACCCTGCAGTGTTCCCGTCACCACCGTTCCAAAGCCCTTCATGGTGAACGCGCGATCGAGCGGCAGCCTCACCAGTCCGGTCACCGTGCGCGGCGGAATACTCGCAGCCATCGCGATCAATGCTCGCTCGACTCCGGCATGCCCAGTCCAGTGGCGGCACTTACGGGGACCAGCGGCGCATCGCGCAAAAAAGAGTTGCTCAGGAAGGTGCGGACCTCGGCCTGCACTTCCTGCAGTCGTTCCTCGCTCACCAGGTCCACCTTGGTCAGCACCGCCAAACCGCGCTCGATGCCAAGAAAGGTGCAGATGTCCAGATGCTCCTGGGTCTGCGGCATCACCCCGTCATCCGCGGAGATCACCAGCATCACGCAATCGATCCCGCCTGCACCGGCGAGCATGTTGCGCACAAACAGCTTGTGCCCGGGAACGTCCACGAAGCTCAGCGACAACGGTGTGCCATCCGGCGTTTCCACATCCTTCGACGCGAAGCCGAGGTCGATGGTGATGCCGCGCTTTTTCTCTTCCGGCAGACGGTCTGTATCCGTGCCTGTGAGTGATTTCACCAGCAGGGTCTTGCCGTGATCGATATGACCGGCGGTCCCGATGATCACCGATCTGGTTTGCCCGGTCACGTTCGGTGCTCCGTCGCCACCTGCTTCAATACCTCGATCAACTCCGCATCCTGCTCTGGAAACACAGTGCGCAAATCGAGCAGGACTCGATCGTTCTGCACGCGGCACATTACCGCCGGCTTCGCACGCCGCAAGCACAGCGGCAAGAGTTGGTGGAGGAAAGCGTCGCGTGCTGCAAGGAAACGGCAAAGCTGTCGAGCGAGGCTCCGGGCGTGGTGCCGCCCCCGATCACGCTTTTTGACGCGACTACCTCCGCCTCGAAGGGCAATTGCGCGAGTGCCTCCAGCATCCGTTCGCAACGCACACGCACATCGCCAGCAGGGATCCGCAGCATGCGCACGACGGGTATATCGTTTGCCCGTCCAGCCGCGTACGCGAGCAGCGTGGCCTCGAGCGCAGCATACGTGAGCTTGTCGACTCGAAAGCGCTCGCAGCAAAGGATTGCGCCGGATCGGCTCGATCAGTTCAGTTCGCCCGACCAGCAATCCACACTGCGGACCACCCAACAGCTTATCGCCGCTTGCTGCAATCAGAGGCACGCCTGCGCGAAAGCTTTCGACGAACGAGGACTCCGCCAGTCCGTCCAGGGTCTCGAGCGACAGCATCAGGCCGGTTCCCTGGTCTTCAAATACCGGAACCTTTTCCCGCTCGCCTAAGGTCACTAATTGCTCGAGCATCGGCCGCTCGGTAAAGCCCTCTATCTTGAAGTTGGATTGGTGCACCCGCAGAATCAGCCGCGTGCCGCCATGCAGTGCTGCTTCGTAATCGGCAATGCGCGTGCGATTCGTTGTGCCCACTTCGCGAAGTGAGGCTCCCGATTTGCGAAGAATATCGGGGATGCGAAAGCCTCCTCCGATCTCGACCAACTCGCCTCTCGACACCACGACCTCTCCACCCTCGGCAAGAGAGTTGAGGGCCAGAAACGTAGCAGCCGCGCAATTATTCACCACCACGGCGCCATGGGTCCGCGCCACGGATTCCTCAGAGCGTCCCGTCTGCGCAGCGAGAAATTTCAAGAGCAGCGGCTCCACATGATCGTCGCGCCGGCCGCGCTGCCCGGTCTCCAGATTCAACTCAAGGTTCGAGTAGCCGCTGGCGGTTTGGACGATCTGCTCCAGCGCTGCCCGGCTGAGTGGTGCTCGACCAAGGTTGGTGTGCAGCAACATGCCGGTGGCATTCACTACGCGCACCAGGGAGGGCCGCAGTTGGGCATCGATCTCAGCCGCTACCAGGTCTCCGATCCGTTGCAGCTCGGGCGGAAGCGTCGATGCCGAATGCTCGCCCGTACTGATCTGCTGTCGCAAGCGGCTCAAGACTGTGCGTGCCGCGTCCGCGACCAATGCTCGCGAATGCGCCGCCGACATGGTTACGAATGCCGAATCGAGCAACAGATCGCCGACCGACGGCAGCAGCCGGTAGAGGGCATCTTCGCCGTTGTTGCCGTTCCGGTCTCCCGATCTGAAATCACTCACGGTCGTTTCATGTCCTGTCGTGCATCCCGAGAAAGCGTCACGGCAATACAGAAAAGCTATCCTGCAGTTACGAATTCACGAAAGCAGCTCAATGCCTGGTTTGCCGCTATTGTTGCCCAGCACCTCGCCTATGCGAGCCGCGCGAACGCCTTCGTCCCGCAACGCTGTTAACAGCGCCTCGGCGTCTGCGGGTGCGACCGCCAGCAGTAATCCTCCAGAGGTTTGCGGATCATACATGAGGGTGCGCAAGTCGTCTGCGATCGCAGCATTCTCAGCATCGGTCACCACGCACTCGGCAAACTCGCGATTCGACAGCAATCCAGCCGGAACTGCTCCCAGCCGCACCGCCTCTCTCGCACCCTCGAGCAGCAACACCGCGGAGGCCTCAATCGCGAGCCTCACCCGGCTGCCCAGGGCCAGTTCGCGACCGTGACCCATCAGGCCGAAGCCGGTCACGTCGGTAGCCGCGTGAACCTCAAACCTCCGCGCGATTTCCGCCGCTCTTCGATTCAAGCTGGTCATCGAACGCACCGCGTCTGCAACCCAGGCTTCCTCGGCAACCTTTCGCTTGATGGCCGTGGTGATCACGCCTGTCCCAATCGGCTTCGTCAGCAGCAACACATCGCCCGTCCGCGCGCCAGTGTTGGTGTAGACGTGTTCCGGCTTGATCAGCCCAGTCACCGCATAACCAAATTTGATTTCCGGGTCGCGCACACTGTGGCCGCCGACCACCACGCAGCCTGCTTCTTCCATCTTTGACAGGCCGCCCAACATGATCTGTTCCAACAGGTCGAGGTCACCTGTCTGCGGAAAGCACACCATCGACAGGGCAGTGACAGGCTTGCCGCCCATTGCGTAGACATCGCTCAACGCATTGGCCGCCGCGACCTGGCCAAACGTGTAGGGATCGTCCACCATCGGCGTAAAAAAATCGACCGTCTGTACCAGCGCAAGATCGTCGGCGATCCGATACACGCCGGCATCGTCCGAGGTCTCGAACCCAACCAGCAGATTCTCGTTCTGCTGGCGCGGAAGGCGGGCGAGCACGGCACTGAGCGAACCCGGCGCCAGCTTGCTGGCGCATCCGCCCGCCTTCACGTGCTCCGTGAGCCTCACTTGGGCTGCTCTGGGGCTCCTGCTGCTCTTGGACTCCTGCTTCTCCACCGCCTCCATCGCATCTCACCTCACTACGAATGTACTAAGATGCAACTGTCTGATCCACCCAGGCTCGTCATGCACATGGAAGCGCTTAGGCTCCGGTGATCCTCCCGGTCTTCAAAACCGGTGGTCGTCCTTCACGGGCGACGGTGTGTTCGACTCACACGCGCTTCCGCCAACCCCTTTTGGTTTCCCAAACCAAGCTCCTCCCCGATCGCCTTTAACAATCGCCTGGTCCGGGCCGCCCTACACCCGCGGCAGAAAGATGCCCGCGAATGCCTGTCGAACCCCGGCAAAGACGACGAACCAGAGCAGCGTGACCACCAGGGCGATGGGAAGTCCCACCGGAGCCATCAGGATGTGAAAGAGCAGAATGTTCACCAGAATCGGCCCGAGCAACGTGAGCCCCAGAGGAACAAAGCGGTTCGCGAGCAGCAGGACCGCCCCGACCACTTCAAAGGCCGCGACGGCAAGGAAATAATGGGTCTGTTGCAGAATGACTCCGAACTGTCCCGCGACACCCACCGGCGGCGGCTGGGGAATGAAATTAAAGAAACCCGTTCAGGCCGAAGATCAGGAACACCAGCCCAAGTAAAATCCGCGAGATCAGGACCGCGACTTTCATGTGCTCTCCTTACAAATTTGCAGCGCACGTTTTCCGCGCCGCCTCAATTTTGCTCAGGCCATGGCCGCGAGCACTCCGCGCATGTAGGCGAAGCTCTTGATCATGCCAGGCATCGGATCGTCCTCGTGAATCTCATATTCGAGGTCGACATGTCCGCGGTATCGGATAGCCTCAGTGCCCGAAAGATCTGCGGAATCGGCATCATGCCGTCGCCCACCGCTACCTGGCTTTCCTTGCTGGTCGCGTTCGCCAGATCCTTCATGTGAAGATTGAATACGCGGGGTCCAGCCTGCCGAATCGCCGCGACCACGTCCGTTCCTGCACGCACCGTATGCCCCACATCGATGCACAGCCCCATCCTGGGGTCCATGTCTTCGATCGCCTTCAGCGCGTCCAGAGGAGAGGGCCAATCCTTGTCTTCCGGCCCATGATTGTGGATCGCCAGCCGGATGTCGTACTGCTTGACGAACTTCTCCACCATCGGCAACGAAGCATGTGTCGGACTTCCGACGATCAACGAAATGCCGGCGCGTTTACAGTAGTCAAATTTCTGCTGAATGTCGGACTCATCCGTTTTCGGAAAATAGATAGCGCCTGCCGCGGTCAACTGAATCCCCGCATCCCTGTATGCCGCTACCGCCTGCTGCGTCTGCCTCCGGCGGCGTCATCGGCAGATGATCCTTCACGTCCTTGGCATTCAGAAACGGGGTGTTCAGCTGCTTCATCGCCTCGATCACCTGGGCACGATCAAACTTGCGCAGGGAATAGCTGGCAACTCCCAGTCGAATCGCCCCGGGCTTGGCATGTGTGTGCTCCTCGACAGACCAGCCTGAGATCGGCAAAGCGGCGGCGGTCACGGCGAACGCACCCGTGCGAAGGAATCGACGTCGGCTCGTTGCGGGTTCCATGCGCGCGATACTAATATTGTGCAACTTGGAGTGTCCAGCAGAAGCCTTGTACGCAATGCAGTCGGGGAGAACACATGCAGGAAGTAACGCGTCGTAATTTCATCAAAGGAGCCGGTGCTGCGCTCACGATCTCCGGGCTGCAGGACTCCCTGCTCATGGCCGAGCCGCTCAAGTCGCCGTTCCATGTCGCGGTCATCACCGATGAAATTTCGCAGGATCTGGACCATGCCTGCGCTATCGCTTCGCAGGAGTTCGGCATGCAATGGGTCGAGCTGCGAGCAGTGTGGGACAAGAACCTGATGAAGCTGGACGACGGTGAGATTGCTCGGGCGGTGTCCATCCTTGACAAGTACAAGCTCAGGGTGACGGATATCGCCAGCCCGCTCTTCAAGACAGACTGGCCCGGAGCTCCCAGGTCGAAGTACAGTCCTAAAAACGACAACTTCGGCGCGAACTACACCTTTCAGCAGCAGGATGAGGTGCTGGAGAAGTGCATCGCGTTGGCGCGCAAATTCAAGACGAACAAGATTCGCTGCTTCGACTACTGGCGGCTTGACGACCAGGCTCCGCACCGCCAGGCGATCGATGCGAAGCTGCAGCAGGCCGCCGAAACCGCAGGCAAAAACGGACTGTTACTTGTTCTTGAAAATGAATATGAGTGCAACACTGCGACCGGTCGCGAAGCAGCCCGGACTCTTAGCGGCTGTGCAGTCGCCGCACCTGATGCTGAACTGGGACCCCGCCAATGCTGTCGCGCGCGGCGAAAACGATGCCTATCCCGCCGGCTACGCTGGGCTGCCCAAGAACCGCATCGGTCACTGCCACTGCAAAGACGCTGTTCCCAAACCGGAAGGCAAGTTTGAATGGGCTGCGGTCGGCAAAGGCATCATCGACTGGCCGGCGCAGTTTCGCGCGCTCAAGCAGGATGGCTACCGCGGTGCTGTTTCCCTCGAAACGCATTGGCGTGGCGCAGGCACACCGGAAGCCTCTTCGCGGGCGAGCTACGCGGGCATGAAAGACGCGCTGCAGAAAGCTGGAACGCTGGCGTGAAAGAGCCCGGCAAAAGAGCGCCCAAACCGGCCGCTTCCTCTCAAGCGGATGCGCCCTCGAGCCTTCCCACGATGCCGCTGCGTTAAAGCGCAGCCCGATGAAAGTGAGTGCCTGGTGCGCGCGCCCAGGCACAACGGCCATGCGGAACCGGATCCCGCTGACGAGCACCTGCGCCGCGTTCGTTCCCTGTGCACGCAACTGCCCGGCGTGACCGAAAAGCTTTCCCACGGCGAGCCCACATTCTTTGTGAACAAGCGGGTCTTCGCCATGTTCGACAACAATCATCATGACGACGGGCACATCGCGGTATGGATTCCCGCGCCTCCCGGGCTGCAGGCTACTCTGGTGCGTCAATCCCCACGTACTTACTTCAAACCGCCGTACGTCGGCGTGCGCGGCTGGATCGGCATCGAGCTCGGCGAGATTTCCAATCAGGACTTGCTCAGCCACATCTACGCGGGCTGGAGACTGGTCGCGCCGAAGAAGCTGCTTCAGCTGCACAATCCTTGAAGCTGGCTTCTAGTGGACGTGTCCGTGATGGTGGTGGTGGCCGTGCGAATCCGCCGCTTCCACCGGCATGACGCAACCATGCGCGACCTCGCACTCCACGTGTTCGAACTGGATAGTCGTGTGATGAATCCGGAACTTCGCTCGTAGCGTGGAGTTGATCAGTTCCAGAATCCGCCCGCTCTCCGACGGCGGTATATCGGCGATGGTCACATGGCTGGCCAAAGCATGCGACTTCGACCCCAGACTCCAGACGTGCAGATCGTGCACATCCTCAACGCCCTCAATCCCTTCCAGCGACGCGCGAATCTCTGCGATCGCCACCCCTCGCGGCGCGCCCTCGAGCAGAATGTTCAGCGTCTCGCGCACAATCGAGAACGAGGACCAGATGATCAGCGCGGCAATAATCAGCGACAACGCCGGATCGATCCAGTTGTGCCCGGTAAGCAGGATGGCGAACCCGCCCACGATGACCGCAGCCGTCGAGAGAGTGTCTCCCAGCATATGCACGAACACGCTGCGAATATTCACATCGTGATTTACCCGCCACAGCAGCGCGGCGATCACCCCATTCATCGCGACACCCGCAGCGGCCACGATCATCATCAGCCGCGGTTGCACCACGACCGGTTGGCTCAGGCGATGGAGCGCCTCCAAGCCAATCCAAACCGCAATCACGATCAGCGTCACCGCATTCAGGAATGCAGCCAGAACTCCTGCGCGATGATATCCAAAGGTCTTCTCGTCATTGGGCGGCCGGGTCTGGAAGTAAACGGCGATGAACGACAGCAGCAGCGCGGCAGCGTCGGAGACGTTGTGCCCGGCTTCGGAGATGAGCGCCAGGCTATGCGCCCGCAATCCCGGCTACCAGCGTCAACGCCACGTAGAGCAGGGTCGCAGCCAGGGAGAAGCGCAGCACCTGTTGCATCGTTTGCGAGGCTGCCCCGTGGACATGCATATGTTTAGTCTATCGGGCGGGCGATGGGCTGCGAACAGTGTTTCGAGCGCATGCCAGCCCTTCATCAGACGGAATCGGACTTGCCGATTCAGCGGCGCGGGAATGGTCGCCGCCGCCGGGTTCCGCGCCGGCTCCCGCACGGGAAACTGCCTTACCGTTTCACGCAGCCCGCTCCACTGTTCGGAGACGATGATGCTGTTCTCCGGCCGGTGCGTGTCATACCGGATCGACGCGGGAAATCCGGGCCGGCACTTCTGCACATCCACGAACTCCTGCAGGTTGGTGATGTCCTGCGAGCACTCGTAGACAACCCCTGCAATCTCATATTTATAGAGGATCAGCTGCATGTTCTTTTCGCGGCCGCTATCGCGCGCATCGAGTTCCGTGATGTCCAGCAGCGTTCCGTCGATGATCCTGCCGCTCTGCACCAGGAACAGCCGGCGCGCCTGCTCCAGTTCTTCCTCGGTGGGCTTCTTCCGCATGGTCATGTAGGCCACGACCCCGCCCAGAAACAACGCCGCCGTGATGATCGGTCCATACACCTGCGGATCGCGTAAAGATAGGCCGCTCATCTGAATTCTCCGCCGGGGTTTGCCGCTAAAGCTCATCACCGTGTGATAGATGCAGGATACCCCAGCCCTGCGCGTTCAGCGCGAGCCTTCTGCCAAATTCAGCCGGGTGAATACAATCGCAGGTACGGTGGCCTGCTGCGATAGACTAAAGACAGCATGACAACCCGTTCGTCTTCTCTGGCTGCCGGTTCTGGCGGCACTCTACCTTCCGGCTCATCTTCCTCGACCCGACCGACCCGGATCCGCTCGACCACTGTGCTTTGCGTTCGCCGTAACGGCAGCGTGGTCATGGCGGCGGACGGGCAGGTCACCCTGGGCGAGAGCGTCATCAAGCACTCCGCGCGCAAAATTCGCCGGCTCTACCAGGACAAGATCCTGGCCGGATTTGCCGGATCGACTGCCGACGCCTTTTCGCTCTTCAGCCGCTTCGAATCCAAGCTCGAGCAGTATGCCGGCAATCTCGGCCGCTCCGCTGTGGAACTGGCGAAGGACTGGCGGACCGATAAGATGCTGCGCAACCTCGAGGCTCTGCTGGTGGTTGCGGACCCGGTCCAGACCTTCCTGATCAGCGGCGCCGGAGACGTGATCGAGCCCGACGAGGGCATCGCCGCCATCGGCAGCGGCGGCTCGCTACGCCCTGGCTTCCGCTCGCGCGCTTGATGGAAAACACCGATCTGCCCGCCCGCGACATCGCGGAAAAATCGCTGAAAATCGCCGGCCAGATCTGCATCTATACCAACGACCAGATCACCATTGAAGAATTGCGCGCTTAAGCCCTTTGCAGGTGCGCGCCCTCCTGAAAGGAGCAGGCTTATGGCTATTTATTTACCTGGAACCGCGGAAGACATTGAACTCGACCTGGCTGATCTCACCCCGCGGGAAATCGTCGCCGAGCTGGACAAATATGTCGTAGGCCAGCGCGCCGCCAAACGCGCCGTCGCCATCGCGCTGCGCAATCGCATGCGCCGCCAGAAGCTCGCTCCCGACATCGCCGAAGAAATCATGCCAAAGAACATCATCATGATCGGGCCCACCGGCGTCGGCAAAACCGAGATCGCGCGCCGCCTGGCCAAGCTCACCAACTCCCCCTTCCTCAAGGTGGAAGCCTCGAAATTCACCGAAGTCGGCTATGTGGGCCGCGACGTCGAGTCGATCGTCCGCGACCTGGTCGAGATCGCCATCGACATGGTGCGCGAAGAAAAGCTCGAAGAGGTAGAAGACAAGGCCGAGTTGAACGCCGAAGAACGGCTCCTCGACCTGCTGCTGCCGCCCCCGTGAAACGCCGGCCCCGCCGCGCTCCGGTGCTGCCACCGGCGCAGAACCGGGCAACACCCTTACCTTCCCCACGCCCAGCAACGAGTCGCACCAGCGCACCCGCGAAAAACTTCGCCAGCAGTTCCGCGAAGGCAAGCTCGACGACCGCATGGTCGAGATCGACGTTCGCGAGCGCAACGCGCCCTCCTTCGAGATCGTCTCCAACCAGGGCGTCGAAGAGATGGACATCAACCTGAAGGACGTCCTGCCCAGCCTCTTCGGCGCGCGCACCAAGAAGCGCAAGATGAAAGTCGTCGAAGCCTTCGACTACCTCGTGCAGGAAGAGGAAGGGCGCCTCATCGACATGGACCAGGTGAATCGCGTGGCGGTTGAGCGGGTGGAGAACTCCGGCATTGTCTTCCTTGACGAGATCGACAAGATCGCCGGCCGCGAAGGCGGTCACGGTCCTGACATCTCCCGCGAAGGCGTGCAGCGCGACATCCTGCCCATCGTCGAAGGCACGACCGTGAACACGCGCTACGGCATGGTGCGCACCGATCACATCCTGTTCATCGCGGCGGGAGCCTTCCATGTCTCCAAGCCCAGCGATCTCATTCCCGAGTTGCAGGGCCGCTTTCCCATTCGCGTCGAGCTTGCAGTCACTCACGGTGGAAGACTTCATCCGCATTCTCACTGAGCCCAAGTCTTCGCTCACCAAGCAATACACCGCGTTGCTTGAGACTGAAGGATTGAAGCTGGAGTTCACGCCCGAGGCGCTGGAGGAGATGGCGCGGTTTGCCTTCCGCGTCAACGAGACCACGGAGAACATCGGCGCGCGCCGCCTGCACACCATCATGGAACGAGTGCTGGACGAGGTAAGCTTCCTCGCCCCCGACCTGACCAAGGCGCGCAAGAACGAGACCGGCGGAACCATCGACCTGGCCGCTTCAGCCGGCGAGCAACGGAGCCACCTTCCCCCTGCCCATCAGCGAACGCGACACGCCTACGGGCAAGGAGACTCTGGTGATCATCGATCCGGAATATGTCCGCCAGATGGTCGCCGATATCGTGAAGGATCAGGACCTGTCGCGCTACATTCTCTAGAACGGCAAGTCCCGGGATGCCCGAAGACACAGATGCCCCAAGCTTCGCACTCAGAACGACTTGGGGCATTTTGCTTACATCAACCGCGATGGATCCTTCGGCGGCGGAAGCGCATACCGCCGGTCGAGTTCTATCCGCACCATGTTCAAGCCATACACGCAGCTCTCGAACGACTCGGCCAGCCGTCCGAAAAGCGGAGCTTCCATCGCATACTCAAATACGTTGAACTGCGACACGATGTAGTAGCTTTCTTTTCCCGCTTGCAGCATCAGCAGAAACTTCTCCGGCTCGCGCGTCGGATGAACGGCCTCCGGATACATGCCGGTGAAGAAGAGCGTGTAGTCCCCGATGTGCTTGCGAATCTTACGTTCCACATCGAACGACTCGGCTGTGCCGTGGATCGGATCGGAAGCAGCCAGCATTTCGCTCACCTGCTTCACCGGCTTGCCTTGCGGATCGCGAAGGGCATAGAGCCTTTCCATTTGCGTGAAGTCGGTCAGCAGATCGGCCACGTAGCTTGAGACTTCATCATCATGCAGACCGGCGTGCTCGGCGTAACAGTCCGCGACTACTTCGTGGAAGAGATGGCGCAGCGAATGGGATTCGGGAATCATCGAGACCTCCAAGGCGATTTGGACTCAACCTGCATAAACAGAATGCGCGGGTCCTGCAATGGGGGCGATCTGTAGGGCTCGCGCCGTTTACTTCCACTTGCTGAGGGATGTAAACCCTACTGTATGAAATCCGATGCGATTTGCAAGATGTTAACGCAGCGTGAATCGCAAATTATTGGCAGTCAGCATCAGCAACTGCAAGCCCCAGCCACTTCCGCATTCCCCTTAAGTGGTAAGTCGAAAATCTAACTCGTGATAACTCAGCGTAGACCCACGATCTATAGTACGTCACCGGGCTGCGAGTCTGGGTGCTTCTGTCCTTCATGGCGTGAATGCTTCCTTGCGCAAAATAAAACGGGCAGCCCCGATGAGGGCTGCCCGCAGGTACTCGCTTGACTGCTGAGCTTAGTGCGCCGCGACGGTTTTGTGTTCGCCGATTTCCGCGAGCCGCTTGGCCAGCAGTTTCTCCAGGTCCTCGAGTGCTGAACTGAAGCCCTCGATGCCTTCCTTCAGCTTGTCCGTCGCCATGCGATCGGCCGCATGCATCTTCTCGAAGGTCGCTTCGTCGATTGAGATCTTTTCAATCGGCATCTGCTTCGCCTTCTCCGGATCCAGCTTGCGCGGCAGGTCGCCCTGGGTCGAGTCGAGCTCCGCCAGCAGCTTGGGAGAAATCGTCAGCAGGTCGCAGCCTGCCAGTTCGATGATCTCGCCGATGTTGCGGAAGCTTGCGCCCATCACCTGCGTCTTGTAATCGAACTTCTTGTAGTAGTTGTAAATCTCGGTTACGTTCTTCACGCCGGGATCGTCCGCGCCCTTGTAGTCCTTGCCGGTGTCTTTTTTGTACCAGTCGAGGATGCGGCCGACGAACGGCGAAATCAGCGTGACCTTGGCTTCGGCGCAGGCAATCGCCTGATGAATGCCGAACAACAGAGTCAGGTTGCAGTGAATGCCTTCCTTCTCCAACTGTTCTGCGGCCTTGATGCCGGCCCACGTGGAAGCAATCTTGACCAGCACGCGGTCGCGGCCGATGCCTACCTCGTCGTATTGTTTGATGATCTCTCGCGCCTGCTCGACCGTCGCAGCGGTGTCATAGGAGAGGCGTGCATCGACCTCGGTCGAAACGCGGCCCGGCACGATCTCCAGGATCTTCTTTCCGAATGCGGCGGCCAGGTGCTTGAACGCGAAGGCGGCGACCTTCTTATCGTCGGCACCTTCACCAAGCTTCTCCCTCGCCTGGCGCAGAACGTCGTCAACAATCTTTTGATACTGCGGCATCTGCGCCGCAGCGCCAATCAGCGATGGATTGGTCGTGCTGTCCTGCGGCTTAAATTGCTTGATTGCCTCGATGTCGCCCGTGTCCGCCACGACCGTGGTGAACTCGCGAAGCTGTTCCAGTAGGGTCTTCGCCATCTCAATTCCTCCAGTGTGCAAGTGAGTGTATCAGGGCTCTCCGCAGCCAATTTTGAAGATTTCATGGCAACTGAGAAGGGTCTTTGCGGTCCTCGTTGAACCACTTCGACAGCGCAGCAGGGTACGCGAAAGTACGGCCGCCCTCATTATCTCTCACTTCTATAAGATGCGAGAGGACCTCGCCGCAGACCAAAACTTCTCGCGATATCCAGCACTCAGGTCGCTACGTCATTTCCAAGCGTGCCGATTCCCTCGATCGTCACCTCCACTCGGTCGCCGGCTCGCATGGGCGACACGCCTGCCGGAGTACCAGTCGGAATCAAGTCTCCCGGCAACAGCGTCATCGCCGCGGAAATGTACCGCAGCAGCTCGGCAATCGGGAAGATCAGGTCGCGAGTATTCCCGTCCTGACGCAACTCGCCGTTCAGACGCGTCTGCACCGAGATCCCGCTCTCCGGGTCGACCTCATCGGTCACCCACGGCCCGACCGGGCAAAAGGTGTCAAATCCCTTGGCTCGAGACCACTGCCCGTCCGACTTCTGCAGATCCCGCGCGGTTACATCGTTCACTACGGTGTATCCACGGATATACGGCCGCACATCTTCGTCGGGTCCAATGCGGCTGCACCGCTTCCCGATCACCACCCCTAATTCGCCTTCGAAGTCCACCCGGGACGATTGCTGAGGGATACGAATCGTTCCACCGGGAGCCAGGATGGCCGACGGCGGTTTCAGGAAAAGCAGCGGCTCTTTGGGCACCGCATTGCCCAGCTCCGAGGCGTGTTCCCGGTAATTGCGGCCAATGCACACGATCTTCGAAGGCACCACCGGAGCCAGCAGGGTCGCCTGAGACAAGGGAATTGGTTCGAAGCCGCTGGTGACCAGTTGCGTCCAGGGGTCCTCTTCCGGAGGCGGCAGCAGGCGTTCAATCCAGGGCTGCCCGTCGCGCTCGCGGACCTCCCCATACTGTGCTCCGCCATGGAATGCAAAACGGCAGTACTTCATGCTTCTCCCTCAGGGCTGCGCATTGGGCAAGGTCTCCTGCACTTCGGCGGATCGCGGGCTCTCGTTGCCCGCCTGGTCTACTGCGCTTACCGAATACGCGTAGGTGTGTCCCGGCTCCGCCTTCGCATCCCGAAAGCTAGGGGCCAGGATCGGGGTGGCCGGCGAAATTCGTTCCGGTGCTCCTGCGCCGTTTGCCTCTCTGCGGTACACGAAATAGCCCGCGAGGTCCTTGTCGGCCGCGGGTGCCCAGGACAGATCCACCGCTTTCTCTTCCGGTACCGTCACCACGGCAAGATCCTCGGGGGTATGCGGGGGGAACACGTCCCGAGTCTCGACCCGTACCGCATCGCTGGGTGAGCCCACTACTTCCAGCGTGTGCCCGGCGACGCGTCGTTCGAGTACCCTCTCCGCCGTGTAGGTGTACTTCTGGCCGAACGCGGCATCCGGGTCCAGCGCCTTGCCCGGGTCTGTACCGCCCGTCAGCGGGACTTTCAGCGTCTGCTCCGCTGCTAGCGGGCTTCCCTTGCCCAAAATCGCGCTCGTTGATTTCGCAGCCGTTGCGTCAGGCGGGACCACCAGGACCCGATGAATTCGAATGGCTGGCTGCTCACCCTCGACGCTTGCCGCATGCCACCGCAAAACCACTCCGTCGGCGCGCACCTCGGCGGCAAACCCGGTCATGGCTGCAGGCGCCGCTCCCGATGCCGAGAACGCCTCGTTCGAACTTCCAGCTGAGTGACCGGCCCGATTTCTCACCTCGATGGTGTAGGTCAACAACCGTGCCGTCCCGGTCGCCAACTCTGGCGGAAGAACATCGTCAAAATGCGCCTCCGACTTGCCCGTTCCCGGCAAATCTCCCACGCTCACACAACCGCTGCTGTCTACGCGGCGGCATACCCTTACCGTGACCGGCTGCTTGATGGGCAGCTTGTCCGTCGTGCGTCGCGGCATGGTCCAGGTGAGGTGAACGGAATCCGCAGTTCGGCTGGCCGACAAGTCTGCGACCGGGGTCGGCAGCGCCAGGGTTGGAGGCATCGGAGCCCCGGGAGTGCCGCAGCCCACCAGAATGACCAGGGTTCCCAACAGGGCAACCGCTGCATTCCGCCAGGCTTGGATCTGCCCTCGTGCGTCCTGGTCCGCCCTGTCGCTTGGAGCCGCATGTACTGTATTCCGCGTCATTTGTTCTCCAGCGTAGCAGAGCGCAAGCGGTCATCCCCAACGCCTCCACTCAGCGCCACTCAGAGCATGGACCGGAGGGCCGGCTCCAGGCTTGGGTCCTGAAACTCAAATCCGCAATCCAACAGCCGTCTCGGCTCCACCCGCGCGCTGGCCAGCAACGCTTCATCGGCCATTTGGCCGACTGCGAGCCGCAATGCGAAGGCCGGCGCCGTCGCGATGGCAGGCCGATGCAGCACCCGTCCCAACGTTTTGGTGAATTCGGCGTTCGTCACCGCCCCGGGCGCGGTCACATTCACCGGTCCACGCAATGCGTCGTCCTCCATCGCTCGCAGGAAGATGCGCACCAGGTCGCGCAGCGAAACCCAGCTTTGCCACTGTCGGCCCGACCCCAGCTTGCCGCCCAATCCCGTGCGGAAGAGTGGAACCAGCTTGCCCAGGACTCCCCCTCCCGGGGCCAGCACCAGGCCGATCCGGGCATGCACCACCCGAATGCCGGCATCTTCGGCCGCCTGGGTGGCAGCTTCCCATGCCTGGCAGGTCTCGGCGAGAAATCCACGGCCCGCACCCGACTCTTCCGTCAGCAACTCGTCTCCACGATCCCCGTAGATTCCGATTGCGGAGGCGCAAATCAGTACCCGCGGCGGCTGCTTCAATCGCGCCAGTAGCCCTGATATTGCTCGTGTCGAAACAACTCTGCTCCTCAAAATCTCCTGTTTGTACGCTGCGGTCCATCGATTGCTAGAGACGTTTGCTCCCGAAAGATGAACCGCTGCGTCCAAATCATTGAGTCGGGAAAGGTCTCCCACTGGTTCCGCGGCGTATGGGTCCCAGCGAACGGCCTCCTTTGACGACGAGTCGCGGCGAGTCAGTTGGATGGAATAAATCCGATTGTCCTTCAGTTCACGTAATAACGATGAACCGATCATCCCCGAGCCGCCGCTGACCACTACCTGTCCGATTTGCACGTCATTTTCTCCGCAAAGTGCCAGACCGCATTTAAGACTAGACGAAGAGTCTGGTGTTCACCATAATGGAAAATGTTTAAGTGTTAGCAACATTCTGCTCTTGTCCGCATCCAATGTTCAGGAGCCTAAGAGGAACTCTTATGGACAGCATCATCAAGGAAGAATCCCCAAAGAACGAGATCGACCCGGTAAGTGCAGAAGCCTTCATCGCTGAGAAGCGCATTGGCGAACGCATCAAGCGTCTTCGCCTCAAGAAGTCGATGGGCCTGGTGGAATTAGGACGGCATACAGGGCTGTCTGCCAGTTTTCTCTCGCAGCTTGAAACCGGTCGCGTTGTGCCTACGCTGCGTAATCTGGCGCGCATCGCGATGGTCTTCAGCAAGGACTTGTCTTATTTCTTCGAGACCGAACCGCATACGCTTTTCCGGGTTCACAAGAAAAAGGAACGCGTCCGTCTGCCGCAGACCGGGGTCGATGACCCGACCTATTACTTCGAGAGCCTTGGATACATGGTTCCCGATCGTCAACTTGACCCTTACTATGCGGAGTTCGTGCCGCTGAAGAAGGCCACCGACGTCCGTCCCCACGTTCACCCCGGCTACGAGTTCCTATACGTGCTGGAAGGGGAACTGGAGATCCGTCACTCCGACAAGGTTCACGTTCTTGAGCCCGGAGACGGCGTCTACTTCGACGCAAGCACCCCGCACGCCTATCGTTGCGCCGGCAAGACATCGGCCGTCGCGTTGATCGTAACCATGCATCAGCAGCAGAGCCCGCAGCCGGCCGTCAATCTGCGTCCGTTGGGTTCGCCGCTCAGCGCCCGCAATGCCGGATTGGCAGCACCTGCGCCCAATGGTGGCCTGCGTCCGCAAACGACGGGAGCCCCGGCCAGCCGCGGAACCGGCGACGTACAGGTCCCCCGCAACTAAGCGGGTTCGGCTCGTCCGGATGGGTAAGGCAAGCAAAAGGCTCGGCGAAATCGCCGAGCCTTTTTGTTGCGCCGAGCCTGTTGCTTCCTTGGATTGTTTCCTACTCTGAAATCGCTTCTGCCTGCTCGGTGGTCGACTCGCCCGAGTCGTTGGACTCTGCCAATCTGTCTTCTTCTACCTTTTTCTTGCTGCGCTTCTTTGCGGGTTTCACGACCGGCACCGGGGGTGGCGGCTCGAGCGCTGCGTCGTAGTAGAGCAGCCGGCCGCAGCTTTCGCAGGTCAGCAACATGCCGCTTCGTACCTGGTTCCAGACCTGGGGACGCAGATACATCTGGCAGGCCAGGCAGCGCTGTCCCTGCACCCGGGCCAAACCTGTCTTCCGCGATGATGAAGCAATCCTGTCAAAGTTGGTCAACACGCTGGGCTCTACGCCGGCGCGCTCAACCTCGCGGGAGGCTTGCAGGCTGTGCAGTTTGGCCTGCTGCTGGGCATTCTCTGCGTGCGCGCTCCGCTTTTCCGCTTCGACGGCGGCTTCCTGCGATGCCAAGCCATGTTCCGCCTGCACCCGCTGTTTCTCGAGCGAGTCGCTGAGCTCCATGCTGGCCATCTGCTTCTCTTCAATCTTCTTGATCTCGGCCTGGGCGAAATCGATTTCGTGCTGCAGGGCCGAGTACTGCTCATTGGTCTTCACGCCCGTGCTCTGCTCGCGATACTTCAGGATCTTCTGCTGGAAATCCTTCAGGTCGCTCTCCAGCCTTCGCCGAAGTGCCTCTTCGGCCGACGCGGCCGCCTTCACGCGGGCGATCTCTTGTTTCTGGCTTTGCAGCTTTTCTTCCAGACGCGCCAGTTGCTTCGGCAATGCGGAGATGGACTCCTGCAGTTGGCGAATCTGCTCGTCGACCTGTTGCAGGCGAATTAGGTGGTCCAGTCCAGAGTCCATTAGGTGACTCTAGTCTAACATTTGTGCCTAAATACGCTTCGAAATTCTGGCCTGTCCAGCGCGGACGCGCCACTTTTGTCCGCCTGCGAATGATCGGCGCCTAACGCTTCACGCGCTCAACGACCGTGCGCCAGTCTTCCGATTTTCACTCTCCTGCAATCGCCCCGTAACAGGCCTCTTCTACTTTGCCCAAAGTCGAGCCAGCGAGAAGAACCCAGCGGGCAGACACTTTTCTCCACACTACAAGGTGACAAACATGATTCAAAAGGCCGCGACACTCGGTCTCTCCCTGACTCTGCTGGCGAGCGCAACGATGTTCGCCGAAGAGGGCAGCGTTCCCAAAGGTATTCCCCATCTGGACCACGTCTTCGTCATCATGATGGAGAACCATGGCTACAGCCAGATCGTGAACAACCCCAACGCCCCCTATATCAATCAGCTTGCCAAGTCTGCCAATGCCGCCACCAACTACTTCGCGGTGGCGCACCCCAGCCTGACCAATTACCTCGAAGTGGTCGGCGGTTCCAACTTCGGCGTCCAAACGGACAACTATCCCGATTGGCACAACGGCACCTGCAGCCCCAATCTCAGCACGGGCAAAGTCTCGACCGATACGCCCGCAACCGGCCTTATCTGTCCGATCTGGGGCAAGGGAACCGATGCCGCGACCCCGGCAATCGACACCACCAATGAGACCCAGGGCCTGCCCGGCGACATCAACATCGATGGCAAGCAATCCATCGCCGCCGAACCCCGACACCGACGGCAAAACCATCGCCGACCAACTGGTCGCCGCGGGTCTGAATTGGAAGTCTTACCAGGAAAGCCTGCCGCTGAGCGGACCGGACACGGTCAATGTGAGCGACGGCGTTTATACCAACAACACCGACTTCACTAAAATCACCCCAACCCTGACCCCGCCCCTGACCTCGGCCGACCTGGTCTTTCTTTATGCCGTCAAGCACAACCCCTTCGTCTATTTCCGCGATGTGCAGGAAGGCTGGAATCCGCGCCTGAGCTTCAAGAATGTCGCCGACTTCGAAGGCGCAAATGGTCTGTATGCCGACCTCGCCAGCGGAAAAGTCCCGGCCTACTCCTTCATCGCGCCGAACCAGTGCAACGATCAGCACGGACGCGGCAATGCGGGTGCCTTCTGCAACTTCGACCCCACTGACAATGGCACCCAGGCGGGCCTGAATCCGGCTGCGATCTACCGCGGCGATGTGGCCGTACAGCGCATCGTCACCTCCATCCACAAGTCCCCAGCCTGGCGCGAGGGCCGCAATGCCATCGTTGTCCTCTGGGACGAAAATGACTACAGCACTGCGCCGAATACCAACCAGGTCCTGCTGATTGTGGACACCAACTACGGTGCGCATCACGTGATCAGCGACCGGCGCTACGACCACTTCTCGCTGCTCAAGTCTGTCGAGGGAGGCTTTGAACTCCCCTGCCTCAATCACGCCTGCGACAAAAATGTGAACGTGATGTCCGATCTCTTCGCCGCTGGTGAAGAAGGTCGCGGCGACGACGACTAGTCGAGTAAAAGAACACAATTGAACGGAAGCAAACAAGAGAGGGAGGGCGATCCACTGCCCTCCTTTCCTGTTGGTGGTGATTCTCGTTGAAAGGTTTCAGGTACGAGACCACCGCCCGGCCGGCTCTGTGATTGGGCTCGCGAAGCTTCTCTCACTCCGCGGCGCGAGAGGGCAACGCATTAAGGTACCCGCCACTCCCACAGTCGACTTTGGTGCCGCGCAACCGCTCAATCCCTGAACATTCACAGTGGGATACACTGCATCCGTCAGCTCTCGTTTGGGGTGCTTTTCTTGAAACTCGCGCAAGCCGCCACACTGCTCGTTTCCGCAATCCTTGCTGCTCCCCTCGCCCAAGCCACTCAACCGCTCACTGTGGCCGACATCTTCAGTCACGGGACCCCTGCCGGGGATGCGCCCAGCGGCTTCTCCTGGTCTCCGGACTCTGCCCGCGCGATTTACCTCTCCGACGATGGCGACTTGATGCAACTGGACGCCACCGGCCGCGCGCAGGCGATCATCAGCCATACTCGCTTGAGCGCGTTGACCTCCCATCCGGCCTTGGAAAAGGATCGCGACCACCGCGCGCGTTACGGCCAGGAGGGCTACATCTGGGGCCCCGATTCGGCCCACATTCTCTTCGATATGGACGGGACGCTGGTGCTCTACAGCCCCAAGACAGAGACAGGACTCAACATCGGTTCTACTGGCCAGGGAAGCGGCGACGATCCGAAGTTTGCTCCCAATGGCGAAGCCATTTCGTATGTGCGCGACCACAACCTGTATCTTCGCCACTTGCGAGGTGCGTCGGACGCTGAATTCGCGCTGACCAACACCAAGGAAGAGACGCTGCTCAACGGGGAAGTCGACTGGGTCTACGAAGAAGAACTGGACGTCCGCAGCAACTACTTCTGGTCGCCTGACTCGAAGCACATTGCCTTTCTGCAGATGGACGAAGCCGCCGTTCCCGAATACCCCATCCCCGACTGGATTCCCAACCACGCCTCTGTGGATCGCCAGCGCTATCCGCAACCCGGAGATCCAAACCCCGCCGTGCGTGTCGGCGTGGTCGCGGTCGGGACCAGGAAGACCAACTGGATCAAGCTGCCAATCGTGGCGGGCAGCGATTACGTGCCGCGCTTCGGCTGGGTCAGCCCGCGCACGCTCTGGATCGAAACGGTCACGCGCGATCACACGCATCGCAATCTTTACTTCGCCGACGCTGAGAGCGGCGCGGTCAAACTCGCTCTCTCCGAAACCGATGCCAAGTTCTTTCCCGAGTCCTACGATGTCGAGCTCACGGCCAACGAATTGTTTGTCACCAGCTGGCGCGATGGCCACACGCATATCTACCGTTACTCCTTCGACGCGGCGAACCCGCTCGCCAACGAGGCGCACCTGGTGCAGCAGTTGACCAGCGGCGATTTCGAAGTCGGCGGCATCAAGTCCATCGACAACACTGCGCATACCGTCTACTACGTGTCCAATGAAGGCAATCCCATTGAGCAGCAGGTCTGGTCCGTGCAGATGGACGGAACCGGCAAGCGGCAGCTCACGCATTCACCCGGTGTCCACGATGCCGTCTTCAGCAGCGAAGGCGGGCTCTTCATTGACACCGCCTCCGACATCACGACGCCACCCACCGTCAGCTTCTGCCGGTCCGACCGCTGCAAACCCTTCTGGAATTCGCAGCCGCTAACGAACTTTCGACATCGCGTCCCCAAAGATGCTGGAACTCAAAGCCGCCGACGGCAGTACCACGCTCTACGGATCGCTCTTGCTTCCTGCTGATAAGACCGCTGCGGCCAGTGTTCCTCTGATCGTGAATCCTTACGGCGGACCCGGTGCGCAAACGGTCGAAACGCGTGGCACTCGTCCTCAATCTTGTTTGACGAGCTTCTCGCCCAGCATGGCTTCGCCGTGCTCCACGTGGACAATCGCGGGATGGGCGGCCGCGGTCGCGAGTTTGAACAGGCGGCCTATCGCAACTTTGGACCTGTGCAGCTGAGCGATCAACTCGCTGCGATTGACCAGGTGCTTGCAGCCAATCCTCAGCTCGATCGCAAACGCCTGGGATGGTGGGGCTGGAGCTGGGGAGGCACCTTCACCCTCTACGCGCTCACCCACTCCGATCGCTTCCGCGCCGGCATCTCTGGCGCGCCCGTGACCGATTGGCATAACTACGATTCCATCTACACCGAGCGCTACATGGGCCTGCCTTCGCAGAACGCGCGAAGGCTACCGCGACAACTCGGTCGTGACCAATGCGAAAGATCTCAAGGGAAGGTTACTGCTGCTGCACGGCACCGGGGACGACAACGTTCACCTCGGCAATTCCATTCAGCTCATTCAGCAATTTATCGATGCCGATCTTCCATACGATTTCCAGATCTATCCGCGCAAGACGCATTCGGTGAGCGGCGCAGAGGCGCGCACCCAGATGTACACCCGCATCCTCTGGCAGTTTGAGACCTATCTGAAAGCATCAGAACGTTAATGACCTCGATCTTCAGCGGCGATTCGCGAGTGTCGTATGCCACATCCTTCTGAGCGCGCGGATACCGACGTTCTGGTTCGCGGGCGCACGCAGCTTGGCGAGTTTCAACTCACAATTCTGAGCGACGGCCCTTACTACCTCGATGGCGGAGCCATGTTCGGCGTCGTCCCCAAGCCCCTGTGGCAAAAGCGCGCGCCGGCCGACGATCAGAACCGCATCCTGCTCGGCACCAACACCGTCGTCGTCGAGACAGGCAAGCAGACGGTCGTCATTGAGACAGGGATCGGCAACAAGCTTCCAGAGAAAGCTGCGTGCCATCTTCGATGCGAAGCAGCAGTTGCCCGCCTCCTTTGCGGCTGCCGGCATTCGACCCGAAGACGTGGACATCGTCATCAATTCGCACCTGCATTTTGATCACTGCGGCTGGAACACCACGCGCACCGACGATGGCCGGATCGTGCCCACATTTCCGAATGCTCGCTACTTTGCGCATCGAGGCGAGGTAGAGCACGGCCATTTACAACTGGAGCGCGACGCCGTCAGCTACATCAGCGACAACTACGACCCGCTCGTTGAAAGTGGACAGATGACCTTGCTGGACGTGAGCCTTCAGACCGGACCGGCGGAGATCATTCCTGGAATTTCGGTCGAAGTATTTCCCGGCCACACGGCGCAAACCATGGCCGTCCATGTGGATTCCGGGGGCCGTCGCGCCTGCTATATCTCAGATCTCATTCCCACCAGCGCGCATCTCGATGTCACCTGGGTGATGGGATACGATCTCGACCCGCTCGAATGCATCGCGCAGCGCAAGCGCTTTTACGCGAGCGCCATTCCAGAACAGTGGCTGGTGCTCTTCACTCATGACCACCACACGCCGATGGGCTACATCGAAATGAACGATCGCGGCAAGCCGGTGATGAAGAACTCCGGATAGCCCTGCTGTCGATTAACCCATGCTTAAGCCGGGTCGTTGCTCGCCGCCGGCGCTGCCGCAAGCAGAGTTGCGAGCTGCGCTCCATTGGGCGATCCCAAACCGGTGCAGGCATCCCACCCAGGTCCGCGCGGAATAGCTGCCATTGCTCCCCGAAGTGATATCGCGGAAGCCCGTCTTCGCCGGATACAGTGTCG
The DNA here is from genome assembly GCA_963748555.1 of uncultured Acidobacteriaceae bacterium. Classification (GTDB taxonomy): domain Bacteria; phylum Acidobacteriota; class Terriglobia; order Terriglobales; family Acidobacteriaceae; genus CAWKKW01. Next base: position 341,092 of record CAVVJK010000012.1, on the reverse strand, counting down.
GGTTTAAGAAACCGACGGGTGTCCCGCGCTTCTGATTGATGAGCGCGATCAGTCCGGCCCAAAGCGGAGCCACCGCGCTGGTGCCGCCCACCACTTCTGTTTGCCCGTCGACCAGAATGTTGTATCCGCTGTTGGGCGCGGCATCTCCTGCCACGTCCGGCACTCCCCTGCCGCCCGAACCTCCGCCCGGAGGCGGCGGCACTTTGGCGTTTGCCTGCCATGCGGGCAGCGGAAACATCTGACTTACGCCTCCGCCGGTAGCGCCTCCGCCTTGCGACGAGTCATCCCAGACCGTCTCCTGCGTGATCCTGCCGCCCTGCCCGACCAGCGCCGTGCCGCCGCAGGCCAGGACATGCGGGCTCGACGAGGGAAAGTCCACATGGTCTGCGCCATCGCTCACGCCATCGGAAGAACCGCTGTCGCCCGAGGCTGTCGTGATCGTCACACCCAGCGCGGCCGCGGACTGGCACGCGTCATCGAAGGCCGTCATGGCCTGCGGCGTCCAGTTCGACTCTGCGCTGCCCCAGCTGATCGAGATCACCGACGGCTTGTTGGCCGTGTCGTGAATCGCCGTCGTCAGTGCGTCCTGGAAGCCCTGGTCCGTATTCGGCGCAAAGTACACTGCGATCCTCGCACCCGGAGCTACGCCGCCCGCTACTTCGATGTCCAACAGCACTTCGCCATCCGCGCTGTTCGCATTCGTCGGCGAATTCACCGCGCCATCGACCGAAACAGCCGTAACCTTGGGCGGCTTGATCCCCAGCCCCTGAAAATAATTCTGAATGTCGGCAGCCAGGTACCCTCCACCCAACTCGATAATCCCGATCGCCTCACCCGTGCCGTCCACGCCCGGTGGGGAAGTTGTATAACTCGGCGACCTGTGGAGGATTGAAGCTTTGCGCCTGCGCAGCCGCGTCTGACTGCTGTGTCTGCTTGAGTCGAAAGTGCGGTTGGGCAATGGGCCGCGTATCCAGTCCCAGCACGGCTTCAATGCGGTTCGCCTCTGTCGCGGGCACCGTCAGACTTCCCTGATATGCCTGAAACCGGCGGCCCTGGTGAGTCGGGAGTTCGTAATCCTCGAGGGTCACGCCAAACGCAGCGCTCATCGCCTGTGCCGTTCCACGCAGCACCATGGTCCTTCGCTGCAGGCTGGATGCCGATTCGTCCACCGTCAGGCCGTGCGTGTGCGCGAACTCGCGCAGCGCGTCGAAGTCCGCTGGATCCGCCGCGTACCTGGTCGCAAACTCCTCCCGCGAGATGTGCCGCCCCTGCAACTGCGCGAGTGGAAGCGGCTGCTTGCGTCGCACGATCACCGACACGCTCATCAATTGTTGCGGGTCTGTCTGCCCAATGCAGGATTCGTTGTTGCGCTGCTTGCATTCGCTCTTAGGCAGTGGGATTCGAGGCGTTCCGTCCGTCATCGGCATGTACCTATGTTTTCAGGATGGTGGTGCGAAGTGGCCGCACTGGGCCTGAACTTATCTTAGCGCCGGGCAACCGCGATGCAGGCTGCGAGCCCTCACAAACTGCAGAACGAAAGACACGCTGCTATGGAAGCAACGGCGGCCATTTCATTTGCATCGGGCGTTCAACATCTATGGCTGAAGATCCACCAGGACGCGATCGCCGTGGCTGGCAGGCTGCGAAATCACCAGGAAGCGCACTGGTACCGGCGACGCATTCAACACCTGGTGCGCCAGGCCGGGAGCCACTTCGATGCCCACATGTTTCGTCACGACAATTCGCCGCCCTTCTAAGTCCATCGTGAGTTCGCCTTCGAGCACATAGAAGAACTGCCGTGCCCGCTCATGCAGATGCCGCTGCTCCTGTGCGCCCGAAGGCATGCGTTCTTCGATCACGCTCAACTCCGTTCCTCGCACCAGATGCCAGCCGTCGCACATCTGTCCCCACACGTAATGTTCGGCATTGTGCACACCCACGGTTACGAGTGTCTCGTCGCTCACAGCGGGATGTTCCCATGCTTCTTAGGCGGGTTCTTGTCGCGTTTGCCGTCCAGCATCTCGAGCGCGGAGATCAGCCGGCGTCGCGTCTCGTGCGGCAGAATCACGGCATCGACGTAGCCGCGCTCCGCGGCAATGTATGGATTGGCGAACTGCTCCCGAAACTCCCGCACCTTCTCGCTCCTCGCCTCGGCCAGGATCTCGGCTTTGCGGTCTTCGCTCAGCGGGCCCTGCTCTGCCTCGGCCTCCTTGACCACGCGCGCGAGTTCGCGGCCGTAGACGATGTTGACTGCCCCCTCCGGTCCCATGACCGCGATCTCCGCCGTGGGCCACGCCAGGTTCAGATCGGTGCGAATGTGCTTGGAACTCATCACGCAATAGGCGCCGCCGTATGCCTTGCGCGTAATCACCGTCAGCTTCGGCACCGTTGCTTCAGCGAAGGCATAGAGCAGCTTCGCGCCGTTGCGGATGATGCCGCCATACTCCTGCTCCACTCCGGGAAGAAAGCCGGGCACATCTTCAAACGTAATCAGCGGAATATTGAATGCATCGCAGAAACGCACAAAACGCGCTGCCTTGATGCTCGCGCTGTTATCGAGCACCCCGGCCAGGAAAGCAGGCTGATTGGCAACGATGCCCACCGGCCGCCCGTTCATACGCGCAAACCCCACCACGATGTTGCGCGCGAAGTGCTCATGGACTTCGAAGAAATAACCTTCGTCGACCACGTGCTCGATCACCTCCTTGATGTCGTAAGGCTGGGTCGAGTCCGCGGGAACCAGTGCATCCAGCTCACGGTCGGCGCGGGTGGCGGGATCGCTGCATCCGCGGCGTGGCGGGTCTTCGAGATTATTGGAAGGCAGAAAGCCGAGTAGCTCCCGAATCATCGCCAGGCACTCCGCATCGTCGTGCGCCATGAAGTGCGCGACGCCCGAAATCTCGTTGTGCGTGGTTGCGCCGCCCAGCTGCTTCCTTGGTCACCTCTTCATGTGTAACCGTCTTGATTACATCCGGGCCGGTGACAAACATGTAAGAGGTGCGATCGACCATGAGCGTAAAGTCGGTAATTGCCGGCGAGTAGACGGCGCCGCCCGCGCACGGGCCCAGAATGGCTGAGATCTGCGGAACCACTCCGCTGGCCAGCGTATTCCGCAGGAAAATATCCGCATAGCCGGCCAGCGACACGACACCTTCCTGAATGCGCGCGCCGCCGGAATCATTCAGCCCGATCACCGGCGCGCCTACCCGCATCGCCGTGTCCATCACCTTGACGATTTTGGCGGCGTTGGACTCTGAGAGCGATCCGCCGAAGACGGTAAAATCCTGCGCGAACACAAAGACCACACGGCCTTCAATCCGCCCGTACCCTGTCACAAATCCGTCGCCGGGAATCCGGCTGGTCTCCATGCCAAAATCTGTGCATCGGTGAGTTACGAATTTGTCGGTCTCTTCGAAGCTGCCCTCGTCGAGCAACAGGGAGATGCGTTCGCGCGCGGAAAGCTTTCCTTCACGATGCTGGCGGTCGCGCCGTTGCGGGCCGCCGCCTTCCTCTGCGAGTTGATTGCGGCGCTCCAACTCCAGCAGGCGCTCTTCAGCCGCGGCAGATAGATCCGGTGGTCTCATGACCTCGGATTATAGAGAAGAAGACCTGAATCAATCCGACCTGAGGCGAGAGCCGGGGCAAGGTCAGGCGCAGAAACGCCGGGCCGCGTAAGTGCGGCAACATGGGCCCAGAAAAATTGCAGGGAGGATACGGGGACGCGGGCAGAACGCCTTCTTTGGCCCGACTGCGACTACGTCAGTAAACTTCGCGGTGAAACAGCCGATCCTTGTCCGCACATGGAGAGCAGGTGCAGCCAAAGGCGCATCCGATCAGAAGCGCAACACCGATGGCCACCAGAACTGCCGGTGCCCACGACTCCAGGTGATGCAGCCAAATCACCAACGCGTGTAGTTTCAGGGAATCCATGGAAGTACCCCAACCAACATCTATATAGAAACATTACCGCTGTGTAAGGTTTTCCCGATGCCGACATCATCTCATTGTTTTATGGCGAACAAAAGACGAAACTAGAAAGAGAAGTGGTTGACCTCTCCCAATCCGGTCTGTCGCAGCCAGTGGTGAACTGGTTGTTCCTCGATCTGAACTCCTACTTCGCCTCGGTGGAGCAGGAGCTTCGGCCCGAGCTGCGCAACCGCCCGGTCGCCGTGGTGCCGCTGCTTGCGGACACAACCTTCTGCATAGCGGCCAGTTACGAGGCCAAGGCGTTCGGTGTTCGCACCGGTACCTCGGTCGGAGACGCCAAGCGCATGTGCCCGGGAATCGAGTTGATCGAGGCGCGGCACGAGATGTATGTCGACTACCATCATCAGATCGTCGAAGCCGTGGAAACGTGCGTTCCTGTCGCTGCCGTGATGTCGATCGACGAGATGGCTTGCCGCCTCGTTGGCCGGGAACGCCCGCTGCTCTCGGCGCTCGAGATTGCTTCGCGTGTCAAATCGACCATTCGCGAGCGCGTGGGAGCGACTTTGCGTTGCTCCGTGGGTCTCGCTTCGAATCGCTATCTCGCCAAGATCGCCTCCGACATGGAGAAGCCGGACGGGCTGGTTGCGCTGACTCCCGACATTCTCGAAGCGGCGCTGCTGCGCCTCACCCCGCGCGATCTGCCCGGGGTCGGCGCCCGCATGGAAAAGCGCCTGCACGAATGCGGCATCCGCACCATGGAGCAGCTGCTGCGCCTGAGCCGCGAAGAGATGGCTTCGGTGTGGGGCGGGGTCGGTGGCGAAAAGATGTGGTACTGGCTGCGGGGCGAAGACTTCAACGACCCGACTCTCGATCATGCCAAATCCATCAGTCAGTCGCACATGCTCTCGCCCGAGATGCGCACGCTCGACGGCGCGTACGCCGTGGTGAGCAAGCTGCTGCACAAGGCGGCGATGCGCCTGCGAACCGCGCGGCTATGGACGACGCATCTGACCCTGACCATCAAATACGCCGTTCCCAAATCCATGGCGCAGAAGCAACACCTCTCGGGCCTGCAGCAGAGTCTGTGGTCTAAAGGCTGTCCCCTGCTGGAGTGCCAGGATAATCAGACGCTGGTCGAAGGCCTGCAGAAGCTGTGGGCGCAGCGTCCACAGGGAGTGCATTTTCAGAAGCCATTCTTCATCGGCGTGGCTCTTGGCAACCTGGTCCCCGACCACCTGCACACCTTGAGCCTCTTTTCCGGACTGGAATCGGAGACCCGCCGCACGCGCCTGGCGAGCACCATGGACTCCCTCAATCACAAGTACGGCACCGATACGCTCTGCTTCGCGAGCATGCTGCTGGCCAAGGCCGCCGCACCGACCCGCATCGCGTTCACCAGCATCCCCGACCTCTTCTAACACCCGGCCTAAATTACTCCGCACAATTATTTTGCATTCCGGCCGCCTTCGCTTTGCGTATAAGCGGGTACAAGGCAGTGCGGAGGCTACGCGGTTGCGACTGACGCCGGACGAGTTTCGAGAGCGGGTGGAAGCGCACCAGTCGCGCGTCTTCTCCATCGCCTACCGCATTCTCGGCGACAGCGGTCTCGCGGAGGAGGTGGCGCAGGATGTCTTTCTCGAGCTCCACCGCGGTCTGGACAGACTCGAATCGGACGCGCACCTGGTTGCATGGCTTCGCCGCGTTGCCCTTCACCGGAGCACAGACGCGCTGCGCCGCCGAGCTACGCGGCCCGAGTTTGCCGCACACGAGTTCGTCGAAGAATCCTCGGCACGCTCGGACCTGGAACGCAACGGCCAATACGGCCCGGCAGAGTTGAAGAGGCCAGCGGTTTTTAACCGGGTGGAGCAACTGGTCTCCACCTTGCCGCCGGCGCAGCAAGCCGTGCTACTCCTGCGCTACCAGGAAGATCTTTTGCCCGACGAGATTGCCGCGGCCCTCTCGATGCCGGTCGCGACGGTAAAAAGCCATCTGCAACGCGCACTTCAGCTGCTGCGTGCCAAGGCGCAGCGCACGTTAAAGGAGTTTGTGCGCCCAAAGGAGTACACCCGTGACCGAGTTTGACGACAACTTCGAACAGGAACTGAGGGATGCCCTGCGCGCTCGCCCTGCGCCTCCAGGTTTTGCGGATCGCGTGATGCGCCGAGTCGGCGACCCTGCCGCTCGCGTGCCGGTCGCAGAGTTTCAAACTCGCCGGAGCTTGAGCGCATTTCATCTGCCGGCCTTGCAGTGGGCGATTGCCGCCGTTCTCTTGATCGCGATTGCGGTGGGTGGCTTTGCCGAACACCGGCGCCGCCTGGCCGGTGAGCGGGCCCGGCAACAGGTTTTTCTTGCGTTACGAATTACCAGCTCCACCCTCCATGCCGTCCACAACAAGATCGTGGACAGTGACGAATCCGATTAAGGAGAACGATCATGCGGTCTTACTTGCGTTTTCTGTTTGCGGCTGCCCTGGCAATTGCCGTTCCAGCAGTGGCCCAGAGTCCCTTCCCGGTCACCCTGGAGAAGCAACTCGCCGCCCGCGCTACCAACTTCACCGAGGTCTCGCTGGACAAGAACATGCTCACCTTCGCCAGCAAGTTTCTCGACAACAAGGATTCCGACGACGCCAAGGTGAAAGCCCTGGTCAACAAGCTGCAGGGCGTTTATGTGCGCACCTACGAGTTCGAGAAGCCCGGCCAGTACACGCCTGAAGATCTCGAGACCATCCGTCGCCAATTCACCAGCGGCATCTGGTCCTCCATGGTTCGCGAACGTACGCGCGATCATCAGGGCGATACCGATGTCTACGTCAAGCTGGTCAACGGTGAAATTCAAGGCCTGTTCGTGCTCAATGCCGAACCGAAGGAACTGAACTTCGTCTTCATCGACGGCCCGGTGCGGGTGGAAGACCTGAATGAACTCGGCGGCAACTTCGGCATACCGAAGATCGGCAAAGGCAAGGAGGCAGGCAAATGAGACTGTTGACGTCTACTCTCGAAGTGGTTGCCCTCGCCGCGCTGGTGTTCCCTTCGGGTGGCTGCGCGGCCGCGGATCACGACTTCAACTCCGTCGTCTCTGGCGTGGAACAGCACTATGACCTGCATGCGCAACACGTCCCGATGATGGGCTTTGTGAGCCTCTGCGCCCGCTTCGCGACGCACGGCGGAGTAAAGGGTATGCGGATCGCGGAATTTGACCACCTTAGCCACCAAGTGGATACCGCAGAGTTACTCGAGATCGTACGCGCTGAACTCGGCTCCGAATGGCAGCCTATCGTGACCTCGCGCGAAAACCGCAGCTCCGAACTCAGTGTCATCTACGCGCGTCCCAACGGGCACGCCATGCGCCTGCTGATCGCCAGCTATGAGCACGGCGAACTCGACCTGGTGCGCATGGAACTGGACGGCAGCGCGCTGGCGCGGTTCATCCACGATCCCCGCGAACAGGCTCACCACCACGTCGAATACACACCCGATCACAAACAGTAGCGGTCCGTTCAAGGAATCGTCCCGGCCCATCATGATTACACTGGTGTCGTGACTGGCACCTATCGCGGACGCATCGCGCCTTCACCCACCGGGCTGCTGCATCTTGGCCATGCGCGTACCTTCTGGATCGCGTATCAGCGCGCGCTGGCTGCTGGCGGCACACTCATCTTTCGCAACGAAGATCTGGACGCGCAGCGCTCCCGTGCGGATTTCGTCCACGCCATGTTTGAGGATCTCGCATGGCTCGGCATTCATTGGCAGGAAGGACCCGACATAGGTGGGCCGTTTGCGCCTTACAACGCAGAGCGAACGCCGCGAACGATATCTGGCTGCCTGGACGCGGCTGGTTGAGGGAGGATGGGTCTATCCGTGCCGCTGTTCGCGCAAAGATCTCGCACGGCTGGCGCATGCTCCGCACGAGGAGCAAGGCGGCGAAGACGACGAGCCGGTCTACCCGGGAACCTGCCGCCCGGCGCTCAATCAAGAGCGAATCCAACAGCGGCGCAGGTGTCTGCCGGCGGCGCTCAGTCGTGGCGATTTCGCGTGCCCGATGGGCAGACCATTGAGTTTGTCGACGGCCGCATGGGAGCGCAGCGGTTCGTTGCCGGCCGCGACTTCGGAGACTTTCTCGTCTGGCGGCGGGATGGCGTGCCGTCGTATCAACTCGCAGTGGTGGTCGATGACGCGGCCATGCGAATCACGGAGGTGGTGCGCGGCGCAGATCTGCTCAAATCCACCGCGCGCCAAATCCTGCTCTACCGCGCTCTCGGCCTGCCGCAGCCGCAGTGGTATCACTGCGCCCTGGTGAACGATGCCCAGGGCCAGCGCCTGGCCAAGCGCCACGATGCGCTCTCGCTACGAGAACTGCGCGAATCCGGCCTCACCCCTGACGCCGTGATTCGGCAGTTCGCACTCTGATCGAAACCCGCCCCGATCTAAGCCCGCCGTGATCGGAACCAGTCGCCTCCGCGCCGAACGCCTCAGTTGTAAAACGCCGCGTTCTTCTCCGCGAAGTGCGCCTTGTCGGCAGGCAATTCGTCCAGCGGAAAGATCGCGCCCGAAGGACACGTTACGATGCAGTTTCCGCAATCGATGCACTCGTCTGGGTTGATGAACAACTGGCTGACTTCTTCGGTCTTCGGCTCGTCTTTTGCCGGATGAATTGCGTAGGTCGAGCAGGAATCGACGCAAAGATAATCCTTTACACACCCGTCAGTGATCACATGTGCCATGGTTTTCTCCAATGCAGGCCGCACTTTGTCGGCTCTGTCCCCGGTGCTAAGGGGTTCCACCGTCAGAGTAGGAAATTCGCGGCTTCCGGTCGGTGACCCGAGTCACAAAGGGTTCCCAGACTGGCTGCCGAGCGGGCTCAATCGAGCGCGAAACTTGCCACGAATGACACGCCGGACAATCGCCACCCGCCCGTTTACACTCAACAAGACAGTCCTCATGGCCAGCGATTTCGCTCAACTCGTCAAGCAGCAGGCGGACATCGTCCGCATCGTCGGCGAGTACATCCGGCTCAAGAAAGTCAGGAGCGCAGAACTACTCCGGCCTCTGTCCCTTCCGCCCCGAGAAGACGCCGTCCTTTTCGGTTCACAGCGTGCGCCAGTTTTACTACTGCTTCGGGTGCCAGGAGAAGGGCGATGTCTTCACCTTCGTGGGCAAGATGGAGAATGTCGGCTTCCCCGAGGCGGTCAAAATCGTTGCTGCTAAATGCGGAATTCCGCTCCCCAAGCGGGAGTTCTCGTCACCGGAAGAAGCCCAGGAGAGCCGCCAGCGTGGCAAGCTCATCGAGTTGCATGAACAAGCTACCCTCTGGTTTGAGGAGCAACTACGCTCGGCCGAGGGTGCATTGGCTCGGGAATATCTCACCGGGCGAGGGGTCACCGCCGAGACCATCGCCAAGTTCCGCATCGGTTACGCTCCCGACAACTTCAATGCCCTTCGCGAACGCCTCCAGTCCTCGGCCGACCCCGATACGCTGCGGCTCTCCGGGCTTTTTTCGTTCAAGGAGCAGGAAGACGGCCGCCCCGGCACGCTCTACTCGCGATTCCGCAAGCGCGTCATGTTCCCGATTGCAAACGAGTCGGGCCGGGTCATCGCCTTCACCGCCCGCGCTCTCGAAGGCGGCGAAAAGGGCGGCCCCAAGTACATCAATTCGCCGGAGACGCCGCTCTATTCCAAGGGTCAGGTGCTCTTCAACCTGGATAAAGCCAAGCAGGCCATCAAGCGCGACAACATCGCCATCCTGGTGGAGGGCCAGATGGACTGTATCTCGGTGTTCATGGCAGGGATTCAAAACGTGCTCGCGACCAGCGGAACGGCGTTCACCGAAGCGCAGGTACGCATTCTGCGGCGTTTCACCGAACGCGTCGTGGTGAACTTTGACCCGGACACCGCCGGAGCCAATGCTGCCGAAAAATCCATTTCCCTGCTGACCGAAGAGGGCTTCGAGGTGCGCGTCGTCAGTCTGGAGGGTGGGCTAGACCCCGACCGCTACATCCGCGAACGCGGCGTTCAGGGCTATGTCGCGGCACTGAAAGGTGCGCAGCGCCTCTCCGACTACCTGATCGAGCGCGCCCGCCAGCTGTTTCCGCCGCGCAGCGCTGAGGCCAAGGTCAAGGCGCTCAACTTCCTGCTGCCCCACATCCGGCGTCTTCCCAATCGCCTCTCTCGTGACGAATTCGCCGCCGATGCCGCGCAGAAGCTGGGCATCGATTCGGCCGTCCTTCGCGAAGAACTGAAGCAGGCTGCTGCGAAACGCCGCGACCAGGTCTCGAACGCGCCGATTCTGCTCAATGAGTGTGAACGAGTGCTGTTGCGAGCCGCGGCCGCTCCACCCGATGCCGCCGCCTTTGTTTGCGCGACCACCGCATTCGCCGAACAGCCGCAGCATTTCGAGGCGCTGAGCGTCTGGCCCATGCTGCAGGCGCTGCAGGTTCGCGGCAATGCAGAGCCGCTGGACGCGCTGCCTGAGGGCGCGAATCGCAACCTCCTGGCGCAACTGCTGATCGGCGAGGCGGAGCCCGTTCAGGCGGAAGAGGTGGTCTCGGCCGTTGCCACGGCTCGGCACATCTACCTGGAACGCCGCCAGCGCGAACTCCGCGCCTCGATCGCCGACGCCGAACGCCGCGGCGACTGGGGCCAGGTCGCGGTCTTTACGGCAGAAAAACTAGCCCTCGATCGGCAACTGCGCGACGGCTAAGAAGGCTTGCCTCCACTCAACGATCACTGGACCGTGGTGCTGATGGTCGCCGTATTGTTTGCGGTGTTCGGATCAGACCGTATCTTCGGTCGCGGTCGCGCTCTCGGTAAGGATTGTTCCCGACGAAGCCGTCACTTTGACCGTGAGACGCACCGTCCACGTGGTGTTCGGAGCCATCGTCCCGTTCTCGTTGCAGACCACCGTCCCAGTTCCTCCGTATGGGGGATGAGAGCAGGTGGCCAGCCCTGGGGTGCCCGAAACGCGAACGTAGTCAAACGTGGTGCCCGCCGGCACGTGCGTCGTCAACACTTCATGCGACGCATTGTCCGGGCCCAGGTTCCAGACCGGAAAAATATAGGTAAGCAGCGTTCCAGTACTCACTGGGGTGGGCGAGGTTTGCGCCCGCAGGTAGAGGTCAGCCGATCCCGCTCCAACTGCAAAGGCAAGTACCTCTTCATAGCCCGCGCCGGTATGAACGTAAAGCACGCCATTGACAACTGTGAGGCCGGACCGCACCTGGTTATTGGTGACGTGACTCCACAAGAGCAGACCGTTTGCGGCGTTCAACGCATACACCTGTCCCGGCTGACCATTCAGGGCTCCGATGTAGACCACCCCATTCGCAACCGCGGGCGACGAAAGCGCCGGATTGAAGGCTCCTACCGAGTAGCTCCACACTTTACTGCCGGTGCTCGCGTTGAGAGCATACAGCGTGCCCTGGTAGTTCGAAGCGACGTATACCAGGCCGTTGGCCACGGCCAGCGCGGCTTCAACATCTCCCACCACGTAGTAGTTCCAAAGCTGTGCTCCGGTTGTGGCATTCAGTGCGTAAACGTAACCACTGAGTGAGGCAATGTACACGACACCGTTGGCGACTGCTGGTGAAGCTTGGATCAGGTAGCCAGTGGAGAAACTCCAGATCTTCGCCCCCGTAGAGGCGTTCAACGCATAGACATTTCCGTCCCCGCCACCGATGTACACCACCCCGCTCACCACCGCGGGCGAAGAAACGACGGTCCCAAACTGGTAGCCTGCCGTGCTCCCGGTGGCATAGCTCCAGAGCTTCGCGCCGGAAGTCGCGTTCAGTGCAAAAAGCGTATCGTTTCCGCTCACATACACCACGCCGTTCGCCACAGCCGGTGAGGAGATCTGGTGGTTCGCTCCCATGGAGTATCTCCACACCTGCGCGCCTGTATTGGCGTTCAAGGCGTAGACGTAACCATCCTCGGAAGAGGCGTAGACGATTCCATTCGCGACGGCCGGCGAGGAGTTCACGGAAGCGCCGGTGCTGAAGCTCCACACCTGGGCGCCCGTACCGGCGTTCAAAGCAACCACCTTGAATGCTGAGCCGATGTAGAGTACGCCGTTCACCACCGCCGGCGAGGGATATTCGTAGGAGGAGCCGGCCCCGATGACGCTCCACTTCAATCCCAGGTTGGCGACGTTGTTCACGCCAAGTACCGTCTCGTAAGGGTTCCAGCGCTCCATGTTGTCTCGCAGAAACTGCGTCCAGTCCTGGCTGGAAGGAACCTGGGCCATCGCTGGCGTCGCTGTCGCCAGGGGCAGCAAGCAAAGTTGGAGAGCTGCTATCAAGAAGGCGATGGCGGTTGCGGAGACACTCTTACGGTGGGGAATACTTGAGGGCGATGTCATGATTACTCTCCAATGGCTGTTCGGCGCAGCCGAGGCGGTTTCGAGAAGCGGGGAGCGACAAACAGCGGCCTTGATGCACGTGCAGTCGAATCTGTTGCCGCGCATCTGGAAAACAGTCAAGCCCGGGGCGAGTATCGGATAATAGATCGAGGCTGAACCTGCCATGAAGCTCCTTTACTTCCTCACCGAAGCCTTTATCGCCGCGTTCGGGATCACCCGGCCCGATCCTCGCCAGCAGCGTACTGTGGCGCTGGTGCTGGGCGGATTCCTGTTGCTGGCGGGATTGGGAGCCGTGTCCCTGGTCGGCTTTTTCCTTTGGCAGATGCACACTGCGGGGCACTGAAGTCATTTTGTGAGGGCGGCGCTGGCAGAAGGGATCGATTTCCCGTCGTTTATGACTCGCCGGTCCCTGGCAACCCTCATATTGGCCTCCGAGCTGGAGAAAACACGGCTTTTCCGCTCCTGGATGAAACAATTTGGCCTCGGCCACATCTAAGTTAAGAGGGATCTACACAGCCAGTTTCGGGGATCGGGGTAAGTTGCAGTGAACAACCCTCGTACATCACGCTCCACGCGGAGAACGTGATATCCTAGAAATCTTTGGTGGACGTGCGCCTATTGCCCTGCGACTCGATCGCCCGGGATATGCCCTTTGAGGCCTGCATCGCACTTCGTCCTATCCAAGCACATGGACAGATCCACAACATTTCCGCGGGGAGATTAGACTCGCTTGGCAATAGACGATAAGTACGATGAAGATATCCAGAAACTGATAGAGGCTGGCAAGGAAAAGGGATATTTGACCTATAACGAGGTCAATGATCTTATCCCCGGCGACCTGCACTCTCCAGACGACCTTGACGATCTGATCACCACCATTGGCACCCAGGGAATCGATATTCTCGAGGGCGGCCCGAAGTTTGGTGCAGACAAGTTCGAAGGCGATGGAGAAGAAGGCGAGGACGTCGAACTCGACCTCACGCCCGGCACTCTCGAAAAAACCAATGACCCCGTCCGCATGTATCTGCGCGAGATGGGCACCGTCCCGCTGTTGACGCGTGAAGGCGAAGTCGAAATCGCCAAGCGCATCGAACGCGGCCAGTTGCGCGTACTCAAGGCCATCTCCCGTTCGCCCATCGTGATTCGCGAGGTGGTGGCGCTCGGGGAAGACCTGCGGCGCGGTGTGCGCAACATCAAGGAAGTGGTCATCTTCGACGAAGAAGAGATCACAGAAGACATTTTGCAGGCGCGCATCCGGCAAACGGCGGCTCGCATCGACGCCCTGGTCAAGCACCAGAAGAAGGCGGCGCTCTGCGCTGAAAAGCTGGCCAATCCAGCCGGTAAAGACGCGAAGGCCAAAGCCAAGGATCAGCGCAAAACCCGCTGGTCTATCGCCCGCGAAAAGGTCTATATCTCGCGCATTGTTCGCGAGCTGAAGTACACCAACAGCGAACGCAAGCGGCTGCTCGACAAGGTCAACAAGACCGTGGACGCCATGCGCACGCTGGAACGCCAGGTCAAGTCGCTCGACCTGAAGTTCGATCAGTCCAAGAGTGAAGAGCTGCGCAAGGAGTATCGCCGCCAGCAGAAAAACTGCAAGACCGATCTTGAAAAGCTGGAGCAGGATGCCGGCGTTTCCATCGCCGAGCTCAAGCGTACCCAGCGCGAGATGATCCAGGGCGACATGGACGCCGAGCAAGCCAAGCGCGAGCTCATCGAAGCGAACCTTCGACTGGTGGTCTCCATTGCGAAGAAGTACACCAATCGCGGATTGCAGTTCCTCGACCTGATCCAGGAAGGCAACATCGGCCTGATGAAGGCGGTCGACAAGTTCGAATACCGCCGCGGTTACAAGTTCTCGACCTATGCCACCTGGTGGATTCGGCAGGCAATTACGCGCGCCATTGCCGACCAGGCCCGGACGATTCGTATTCCGGTCCACATGATCGAGACCATCAACAAGCTGATTCGCACGTCTCGTCAGCTGGTGCAGGAACTGGGCCGCGAACCCACTTCGGAAGAGATCGCGCGGCGCATGGATATCCCTGTAGCGAAGGTCCGCAAGGTCCTCAAGATCGCGCAGGAACCCATCTCGCTCGAGACGCCGATCGGCGAAGAAGAAGACTCGCACCTGGGCGACTTCATTGAGGATCGCCAGGCCGTATCGCCCTCCGATGCGGTGATCAGCGTCAACCTGAAGGAATACACCTCGCAGGTTCTCCGCACCCTTACGCCTCGCGAAGAGCGGGTGATCAAGATGCGGTTTGGCCTCGAAGATGGTTCCGAGCACACCCTCGAGGAAGTGGGCCAAAGCTTCCAGGTCACTCGCGAGCGTATTCGCCAGATCGAAGCGAAGGCGTTGCGCAAGCTCCGGCATCCTTCGCGTTCGCGCAAGCTCAAGGCGTTCGTCGATGGAGTTCGTGAGTAGCCAGTGGATCGATACAAAGGGAAGGGCCGCTGCGTAGCGGCCCTTTTTTTTGGAGCGCCCGCCGTTCCCTTGAACACATGGGGCAACCGCCTGCTGCATCTAATGTTCTAAGTGGTCGCCAGAGTCGGGACGGCTTCGAATTTCTCCGCATACCAGTTGAAAGGTTTCCAAATGGCCGTTTCGGATACGGAATCCAGACAAGTATCCGATCCCCAGCCCAGACCGGATCCACTCCGCGTCCTTGTGGAGGCTACGGCTTCGCTGCCTGCGACCACCAGCGTGGACGTGTTGCTGCGAAGAATCCTGGCTTCGGCTCGGCAACTCATTGCCGCCGACGCGTATGCCGTCTGGCGCAGCTACGACGGCGGAACCAACTGGCGAACGCTCGGGATCGATGGTTTGTCAGAGGACTATTCCTTCACGACCGTCGGGTCCGCGGGCCTCATACCGCAAGGGCCGATCGTGGCGGAGGACGTATACAGCGATCCCCGACTCGCCCACCGAGCGCCGATGTACCGGCAAGAAGGAATTTGCAGCTTGCTTACCGTGCCTCTGCTTATGGAGGGCCGCGCCGAAGGTACGATTGCGTTCTACTATCGCACCACGCACTCGTTCTCCACTGAGGAAGTGCAGTACGCCACAGCGCTGGCCAATCTTGCTGCGTCGGCTCTGCGGACGACCGAGTTGCACGCCGGCCAGCAGCGCGAACGGCTCAGGCTGTCGTTTCTCGCGGAGGCGAGCGCCCTGCTTTCGTCTTCGCTCGACTATGAAGCGACCCTGCAACGCGTCGCCCGGCTTGCGGTGCCCCATATCGGCGATTGGTGCAGTGTCAACATCGTGCGCGATGGAGTACTGGTCCCGCTGGCCGTTGCGCATGCCGATCCGGCAAAGCTGACCCTGGCTGCTGAATTCGCACGCCATTATCCGGAGTCGGTGGACGATTCCCACGCCGGCAAGTTGCTGCGGGACGGAGATTCAGAACTCATCCCCTCGATTCCCGACGAGCAACTGGTTTCGATCGCACAGGATGATCAGCACCTGGCCCTGCTGCGAGAGTTGCGCATCACCTCGGTCATCAACGTTCCGCTTCGCGCACGAGGCGTCGCCTTCGGCCTTCTGCGCCTGGTGTCTGCGGAGAGCGGAAGACGATTCGATGAAGACGATCTGCACCTTGCGGAAGACCTGGCCCGTCGCGCCTCCGTCGCCATCGACAATGCCAATTTGTATCGCGAACTGCGGCAGGGCGAAGAGCGGTACCGCTCCCTCGTGCTCGCCACTGCGGCTCTGGTCTTTAAGACCGATCCTCAGGGCCAGTTGGTCGAGTCTCAAGAGGACTGGGCTGCCTACACCGGGCAATCGTCGGCAGGAATACCTGGGATCCGGCTGGTCCGCGGCGCTGCACCCTGAAGACCGCGACTTCGTTCTCGAACGCGCACACGCCGCAATCGAACAACGTACGCTGCACAATGTTGCCGCCCGCCTCTGGCACGGGCCTTCAGGCGAATATCGCCACGTGGTGATTCGTGCCGTCCCCATTCCCAGCGGCGGCGGTGAGGTTCGTGAATGGGTGGGGACCGTGACCGATGTTCACGATCAGCGCCAGTCGGAGGAGACGCTGCGACGGACGGAAAAGCTCGCCGCCGCTGGACGACTCGCCGCCACCGTGGCGCACGAAATCAACAATCCTCTGGAGGCAGTCACCAACCTGCTTTACATCGCGCAGCGCTCGGTCTCTCTCGATGACGAGACCCGGCGCAACCTCCTCGTGGCCGACGAAGAACTGCAGCGCGTGGCCCACATCGTGCGCCAGACGCTCGGCTTCTATCGCGAAGCGGCCGCACCCAAAGCCACCGATCTTGCCATGGTGGTTGGGGATGTGCTCGACCTGTATCGACGCCGCGTTCAGAGCAGAAAGATCGAAGTCGTAACCGACATCCAGCCTGGAGTGATGCCGACCATCGTCGGCGGCGAGATCAAGCAAGTGGTGGCGAACCTGCTGGCCAATGCCATCGATTCCATTGAAAACTCCGGAACCATCCGCATCAGCGTGAAGGCGGCGGGAGAGTATGCGGAGATCGCGGTAGCCGACTCTGGGGTCGGCATCGGGGCGGATCAGAGAGGCCGCCTCTTCGAGCCCTTCTTCACCACCAAAAAAGATGTGGGAACCGGTCTTGGTCTGTGGGTCAGTAAAGGCATCGTGGAGAAACACGGTGGCACTCTCACCTACGAAAGCTCCACCGAAGCCGCATCGCATGGCACGCAATTTCTTATCCGCCTGCCGCTCGCCGGTCTTGAGCCGGCGCGTGCCAGGACCCGGCGGCGCGAGATCGATGCGCTTCCCCAGCCAACTAGCCTACTCTGAAGAAGGCGGCCGCTTCAGCGGTTGCGAGCCTCTGAATTCGCGTCTCGCAGCGCCGAAAAATCCAGCCAAGGAGAACCGATGTCAGTATTCGATAGCCGGCAGGAAGAGCTCGAGAAGTATGAATTCATGATGGGGCCGGCACGTGGCCGACTGGCCGTCTCGCTCGACATGCTGACCGACGCGCTCATTCTGATCGGCCAACATGGAGTCTATTGCACTTCCACTCGCAACCCATCAAAACCTGCGCTCGACCTCGAGACCGTGATGAGCGAAATGCGAGGCGCCAAAGAATTGATTCAGTCGGTAATGGAAGAGCTCAGGAAGCAGCGTGAAGCTGCCTCCTGACCTGACTATTGCGCGCTCACCGGCACCGAGAGATCCGTGTTTTCCCATGTAAGGTGCAGCTCCGTCTTGCTGCCCTGGGTGTCTTCAAAGTGAATTTTGAAGGTCTCTACGGTCGTGTCGGCGTTTTTGACTTGCAGATCGACACGGCCCAGGTCCTGCTTCTCGTCATACTGCGTTCCCCATTGTCCGGTCTGCTTGTTGACGATCAGCTTCCAGCTATCCTCCGCAGGCAACGAATATAGGGTGTAGGTTCCGGCCGGCACGACTAACTCGCCAATCTTCAAATCGACCGGAGTCTTGAGGGTGGTCGCGGCATTCGCTCCGGTTCTCCACACCTTCCCGTACGGAACGAGTCCGCCCTTGATCTTGCGTCCGCGCATGGAAGGAGCGCTGTAGTCGATGGTGACGGTTTTGCCGTTCAGGGTCACCGTCGCTTTTTCCGGCGGGCTGGCGGGTTTTTTCGCATCGCTGCCGGTCATCTGCGCGAGCATAGGGGCTGTGGCAAGCGCGCTGAGCAACAGCACGCTGAGAGAACTAAGAACCTTCCGTCGCAACATTTCCTGATTCACTCCTGAGCCCTTGTAAATGCAAGCCGTGTGTCTGGAGTTCGTCGGCTGTAAAGCCCGACAGCTACCTCTCGCAACCACAGCATGCAGGACCGTCACCATGAAAACCCCGGCGCGGCTGTTTGTCAAAGCAGGTGCCGAGGAACAGGTCGATGCCCTTCGCCTGCGGATAGACTTTAGCGCCGGGGCGCCTGCCGTAGTATTCTTGAAGCTGCGCGCCCGTAGCTCAGCTGGATAGAGCGCACGCCTCCGAAGCGTGAGGTCGCAAGTTCGAATCTTGCCGGGCGCACCATTCACTTCTGAACTTCGCCTCTCCCCTCCGCGTATGCTTCCATGGAAATTGCGGCGGATCGCTTCCTGCCTGAGAGGCTTTGATCATGAGCAATCTGCAAATCGTGCCGAAAAGCTGGGCCGCGTGGAGTTACAACGTGCTGCAGGATGGCGTCCCTGTAGCTGCCATTCGCAACGCCTCTATGTGGAAAGACAAGGCGGTCCTCGAGATCGCGGGTACGCCCTACGAGGTTTCGCGCGAACACCTGATGAGCGGCGAGTTCCTGCTGCAGCAGAATGGAGCCACCCTCGCCCGCGCGCAAAAGCCAAGCGCCTTCCGGAACTCCATCGAGCTGATGTATCAGGGCAAGCAGTACACGCTGAAAAAGGAATCGGCTTTCCGGCGCAGCTTTGTGCTCACGGATCAGGGTCGCGAAGTGGGATCGATCCGGCCAGCCGGCCTGTTCACCCGAAGAGCCAACGTTTCCCTGCCGGAAGAGCTGCCGCTGCCCGTGCAGATCTTCGTGATCTGGCTGGTTCTGGTGCTCTGGAGACGCCAGCAAAATGCCGCTGCTGCAGCGGCTTCCGGTTCTTGAACTGAGGAACTCGCTCTCAGCGGAAGGGCCGAACTAAGGTTCCTATCCGGGGGTTGCTTTCGTAATCGAAATTATTTTCGAGAAAAGGGTTACTTTTGGGTGCGGCAGGGGTTATTCTTTAGCTACTCCAAGCATGTGAGTTGTGAAGCCAAGGATAGAGCGCACCCGGGTAGTCGGGCCAGTTCACCCCCTCCGGAAGTCCCCCAAAAGGTGACGCGCGGCAGAATCGTATGCCGCGGCCCAGCGTCTGTCACAATCCTTGCGCCCTGATCTTCCCAGGCTCGAGTTCCCAGGCCCGAGCGAGCCATTCAAAATCCCAAGATTCTGCGAAGTCGATGTGCCGTTACGGCCGCTGCCGGCCCTTGGCGGACTTCTTGCGCGGTGCAGTCTTGCCGCGGAAGGCTTCCCCACTCGGGCGAGGCTTGGCTGCCGATGGCCGACGCTCCTTGAGCGATTCCAGGCGCTTGGGACCGATGCCGCGAGCCGCTCGCTGCAGGGTCAAGACTTCCTCCGCCGTCAGCTCCCGAACCTCCCCTGGCGGTACATCCAGGACCAGCGGGCCATACCCCACGCGGCGGATCTTCTCTACGAAATGCCCAATCTCCTCAAACAGCTTGCGGATCTGGCGATTGCGGCCTTCTGTAAGCGTCACCTCGTACCAGGGATTGTCGGCGCTCCGCACCAGCCGAATGTCGGCCGGCTGGGTCATCACACGCCCCTCGTAAGAGCCTTTGCGCCCGCGATCGATCATGATGCCGGCTCGAAGCTGCTCGATGGCCGCCTCGCTCGGCTTGCCGCTGATTTTGACCAGGTAAGTCTTCTCGACCTTGGAGGAGGCCTTGGTGAGCAGATTGGCCAATTCTCCATCGTTGGTCATCAGCAGCAGGCCTTCGCTTTGGTAGTCGAGCCGCCCGACCGGGTAGACGCGGCGTTCCCGCCTTTTCAAAGAACTCCATCACGGTCGGCCGCTTTTCGGGATCGGAGACGGTCGTGACGTACCCTTTGGGCTTGTTCAGGAGAAAGTAGCGGTGCTTCTCGACCGGCTTGAGCAGCTTTCCGTTGACGCGGATGTGGTCCTGGTTCGCGTCCGCCTTTGAGCCCAGCTCGGTGACTGTCTGGCCGTTCACCTGGACGCTGCCGCCCAGGATCAACTCCTCGGCTTTGCGCCGCGAGGTCACGCCCGCCGACGCGATGATCTTCTGCAGCCGCTCTTCGTGGCGCGGATTGCCTTCCATCACTCACCCTCGATCGGAACAGTGGGATGGGTCGCCGGCGCCACCTCAACCTGTTCTGCTTCTGCTGCCAGTTCTTCCGAAGAGCGCTCCACGGGAGTATCCAGCGGAATCGTGGCCGGCGCCGGGCGGTTGCAGCTGCTCCGACATCGGCTGCTCCGTAATTGGTCGGGTTCTCATCTGGAGCCGCTTCGTGCGCAGACTGAGAAGGATCCATCTCCACGGCAAGGCCCGGCTCCGCAGCGTTCGCTTCCACAGCATCCAGTGCGGCTGCTTCTTCGCCCTCGCCGGGGCCATCCGGGAGCGAGTCCTCTTCGGTGAAGGGCAAATCCTGCGACGATCCCATGTCCTGAGCGTCCTCGGCGATCTCCACTTCGCCGGCCATCTTTTCGAATTCCTCGATGCTCGGCAGTTCGTTCACGTCCTTGAGGCCGAAGCGCAGCAGAAATTCCTTGGTGGTCTTGTACAGGATGGGACGCCCGATCACCTGCTTGCGCCCGGCCGTGGTGATGAGCTTCGGCGATCAGGCTTCCCAGCACGCCGCTTGAATCCACGCCGCGAATCTCGCTGACCTCGGGAGCCGTTACCGGCTGCTTGTAGGCAATCACGGCGAGCGTCTCCAGCGCCTGCAGCGATAGCTTCATCGGCGGCTTGAGGCTCTTGACGAAGGCGCGGACCGCGTCATGATACTCGGGCTTGGTCGCCACGCGGTAGCCGCCGGCAACCTCGCGGATCTCCATGCCCCGGTCGCTCCGAACGTAGTCGTCCATGAGCTCGGTCAGTATCCGCCGGAGTTCTTCGCGGATCTCCCGATCGCGCTGCCGCGCAGCTTTCTTCTCGTCCACTTCGGCGGGAGGCGCATCTGCCGGTTCGCCTGCACCAGCGGCATCCGTCGTGCCCTGATCCGTAGGCAGAGATCCCGTAACCGGGGATTCCGAAACGGACGTTGCCGGGGCCGATTCCGCCTCGGAGTGCGGCATGGGGTCAACTTCGGCAATGGGGGAACCTGCACCGCCCGGCGCCGCATCCGCCAGTTGCCCGGTCAACTCCAGGCCCGGATCGCCAGTTTCGGGAGGCGTCTGAGGCTTCTTCCTGGGCGGCGCGGCTGGCCAGAGACTCGGCCGCCTCCGCACCCAACAGGGCTGCGAGTTGTGCCAGGGTGACAGGCTCTTCCGCGGCGTAAATCACTGCTTCAATCTTGGCTTTTAAACTCATGCGTGCGACGGTTTCCTGGCGCCCTCGCTAGCCCGCGAAAGCACAGCCGGGCGGCAAAAGGAAAGGCGCTTCGATCTCTATGTTTGCATAGTATCGAAGCGCCGGGATGACCGTCAGAGCCTGAGATAGGAAATCGCGCCTTAGACGAACTGGCGAAAGACCCAGAAGAGGCAGCCTGCGAGCAGCGCGGCTACCGGGAGGGTCAGCACCCAGGCCATGGCAATGTTGCGTAGCGTGGACCACTGCAGTCCGCTGCCGTTGGCCACCATGGTGCCGGCGACGCCTGAGGAGAGGATGTGGGTGGTGCTCACCGGCAGGTGGTACTGGTCGGCCGCGATGATCATGCAGGCGGCCACGATCTCCGCCGAAGCGCCCTGAGCATAGGTCAAGTGCGACTTGCCGATCTTTTCGCCGACCGTGACGACGATGCGCTTCCAGCCCACCATGGTGCCCATGCCGAGCGCCAGGGCCACCGCTACCTTCACCCAGGTGGGGATGAACTTGGTCGAGGCGTCGAGATGCTTACGGTAGTTGGCCAGGATGGCGCTCTCTGCAGGGGTGAAGCTGGGGCTGCCGGCCTTACCTGCGATCCGCAATGCTTCGCCCATCACGTACATGTCGTTGCGGACGTTGGTTTGCTGCCCCGGCGGCACAGCGGCCAGGGTCTTGTACTGCTGCGTCTCGTGCTCGATCTCGAGCACCAGCTGGCGTGCGGCCAGCATGGTGTCCGGCGTGAACTTCTTGGTGCGGATGTACTCGGTCAAATCGGTGCGGGGATCGGTCATGTTGGCGTCGGGCGACACATACCCGCTCAGCACATGGGCGGCCTGCTCCGAGACAGCTGCGAAATCCTGCACCTGGGTGTAGCCGATTGCGTGATTGAGCGCGTAGGCGGTGGGAACGGTGCCGATCAGGATGAGCATGATCAGGCCCATTCCCTTTCTGGCCGTCGTTGGATCCATGGCCGAAGCTCACGCCGGTGCAGGTCAGCACCAGCAGTCCGCGAATCCACATCGGCGGCGGCGCTTCGCCCTCCGGGCGACTTGTAGAGCTCCGGCTTCTTGACCAGCACCTTGAGCAGCAGCAACAGCAGCGCTGCGCAGCCGAAGCCGAGCAGCGGAGAGACGAGCAGCGCCCGGAACACACTCAGCGCCTGAGCCCAATCCACGCCGCTGGTGCCCGACTTGGGATTCATCAGCTGGTTGGCAAAGCCGACGCCGATGATGGAGCCGATCAGGGTGTGCGAACTGGAGGCCGGAAGCCCGAAGGCCCAGGTGCTCGAGGTTCCAAAGAATGGCAGCGACCAGCAGGGCGAAGACCATGGCGAATCCGGCGCCCTTGCCCACCTGCAGCACCAGTTCCACCGGCAGCAGCGAGATGATCGTGTAGGCGACTGCGCCCGAGGAAGTGAGCACGCCGATCAGGTTCCACATGCCCGACCAGACCACCGCGACATGCGGCTCCAGGGTGTGGGTATAGATCACGGTCGCGACGGCATTGGCCGTGTCGTGGAAGCCGTTGACGAACTCGAACCCGAGCGCGATGAGCAGCGCCAATCCCAGCAGGACGTAAGGCCACGCGCTGAGGATAGGCGCGCTCGAGATGTCCGATGCGAGGTGATAGCCCGCATAGCCGATGCCGCCGAGCAGGACCAGCCCAAACAAAATCAGTCCCAGCTTGCCGGGATTCTTCTTGATCTTGCGGTCGAGCAGACTGCCTGCAATACGTTCCGGGGAAACTGCAATGGTGCTATCTGCCATGATGAGCGCTCCGGGCGAGTACGAAACTGTTCCTGAACGCTAGCAGTGGGGCGACCGTCTCAACGTGAAAGGCAGTGTGCAAAGAGGTGAAAATACGGTGAATCTGCAGGTGGGACCTGCCGGAGAGGGTGCGAGCTACTTGCTTATTCCCAATCATCCCGAATATGTGAATTCACGAACGAGTCGAACATGCACGTGCTTCTTCACAAAGATGTCGCCAAAGGTCTGCGTCTGCCGCAGCAGAACAGCCTGCATCCTCACCAGCTCCAGCAGGGCGAGAAACATGCTGATCACGCGCGCGTTCCGAGCGTGCATTGCCGAGAAGCCGCCGCAACGCGATGGGCTTGTCTTCCATCACCAGGCGGCGACGAACGTAATCGATCATCTGCGCGACCGTGACGGCGTCTTCGGCCACGTCCAGAACCGGCCGTGCCTTGGCGCGCTCCAGGATCTCCTGGAACACGCGCACCAGGTCGACCGTGTCTGCCGCAATCTCCTGATCCGTGCCCTCCGCGTTGCGAAACTCACGCATCTGCGGATTGCTCCACGTGGCGTCCTCGATCTGCTGTTTCTGGGCCAGCATCTGCGCGGCATTTTTGAAGCGTTCATGCTCCAGCAGACGCTCCACCAACTCGCGGCGCGGATCTTCACTCTCGGGATCGTTGGCCTCGGCGGGCGAACGCGGCAACAGCATCTTGCTCTTGATGTGAATGAGCAGCGAAGCCGTGTAGATGAAGTCCCCCGCCACGTCCACGTCTGTCTGCTTCAGCTTCTCGACATAGGCGAGAAACTGCGCGGTGATCTTGGCGATGGGAATGTCGTAGATGTCGATGTCCTGCTTGCGAATCAGATCGAGCAGCAGGTCCATCGGGCCGTCGTAGACCTCGCTCACGGTGACGGAGAAGGGGAAGACATTCGCCTCCTCTTTCTTGCGATCGGAGGCGGTCTTTTCGTACTGCTGTTTTCCAGACGGCGGGGCGCTCGCGTCCGGCGTCTCTGGCGCGGCGTCGTGAGCCGTCTTGTGCTGCTCGTCCGTCATTGCGACACTCATCCGCAACTGGTAACGAAAGCTGCATGGCCGCGCGTACTTCCTGCATGGTCTGTTCGCGCGCGGGCGGCTGCGCGCCGATTGCCATCGGCCAAAATCTCGGTCACCAGGGCAGGATTCTGCTCCAACCGGCGGCGTCTCTCCTGAATGGGTGCGAGCGCCGCGACGATCGCATCCGCGGCCCAGCCTTTGCACTCGATGCAGCCGATGCCGGCGGAACGGCAGCCTGCGTACACCTTGGCCAGAGTTTCTTCGCTGGAAAATACCTTGTGCAGGTCGCCGACCGGGCACTTGTCGGGATCGCCCGGATCGGTGCGCCGGACGCGGGCCGGGTCCGTCACCATGGTTTTGAGCTTCTTGCGGATGTCGGCTTCCGGCTCGGAGAGCATGATGGTGTTGCCGTAGCTCTTGGACATCTTGCGCCCATCGGTTCCGGGAAGCTTGGGCGACGGAGTGAGCAGGACCTGCGGTTCGGGAAGGATGGCTAGAACTGCGACTTCCTCGCCGGTTCTGAGCTGGCCTGGACCGGGAAGTGGGCATTGAAGCGCCGCGCGACCTCGCGGGTCAGCTCCACGTGCGCGATCTGGTCGTGGCCTACGGGAACGAAGCTCGGCTGGTAGATGAGAATGTCGGCCGACTGCAGCAGCGGGTAGCCCAGGAATCCGTAGGTGCTCAGGTCTTTTTCCTTGAGCTGCTCCTGCTGGTCTTTGAAGCTGGGAACGCGTTCGAGCCAGCTCAGCGGCGTGATCATCGAGAGCAGCAGGTGCAGTTCCGCGTGCTGCTTCACCTGGCTCTGCACGAAGATGACGCTCTTCTCCGGGTCAAGCCCGGCGGCGAGGAAGTCCAAGGCCACTTCCCAGATGTTTTCCGGCAGGCGCGAGAGGTCGGCGTAATCGGTGGTGAGCGCATGCCAGTCGGCGATGAAGAAGTAGCAGTCATACCGAGGGTTTCCAGCCGCATCCACTTCGTTCTGCAGCTTCACCCAGTTGTAGAGTGCACCCATGTAATTGCCCAGGTGCAGTTTGCCGGTAGGACGCATGCCGCTCAGCACACGCTTAGGTTGGGTCACAGGATCAGCCGCCACAAGTTCCTTCAATCGAGAATTGCTGCACGGGAGCCATTCGCGTTCCGTGGGATGTGTCTCCATTGTACGGAATGCGCGGGAATTCCTGCCCGTTTTGAGCGCGACTGTGCCAGATCTGTAACTTTCCGCTTGTCAGACGACCCCGGGTATTACCTGCCCAGCAGCACGGAGTTTACGGTGTTGAGCAGCGGATTCACAACCACGCCGACTACCCGGCCTCCGAGGAAGAGGATCAGGATGATGCTGAACATGCCCAACGAGTCATAGATGCGGGTAAAGCGCCCGGGCAGCATATGCCGGAAGATGTGGCTGCCATCAAGTGGCGGCAGGGGGAGCAGGTTAAACACCGCCAGGAACAGATTCACCAGGGTCGCCAGATAGAGGATGAGCGCGACGGGAAAAAGGTGGGCAGCGGTCCCTCGATTGGGAAGGTTACGTGATTGCCCGCGAAGACCGAAGCCTGCACCGCCAGCTTGCCCGCCGGACTTACCAGGCTCATGGTGATCAGTGCGATGAAGGCAACCATCGCGGTGAGGAAGTTGCTGAGCGGTCCCGCAAGCGTGGTGAGGATGTCGTCCCGGCGGAAGTTCTTGAAATTTCGCGTCGTGACCGGGGTTGGCTTGGCCCAACCGATGAGAAACCGCCCAAATCCTGGAAGAAACAGCATGGCCAGCGGAATCAGCACCGTGCCCACCGGGTCGATGTGCTTGATCGGGTTCAAGGTGACCCGGCCGAGCATCCGCGCCGTGGGGTCGCCTAAACGGGAAGCCATCCAGGCGTGCGAGGCCTCATGCAGGCTTAACGCAAACAGCAAAATCGCGAATTCAAAAAGCTTAAGGACAAAGTCTTGTTGACCCATCGTTCGGCGATTCTCCAGGGCTCTGAGGGAAGTCTGATGGTAGCATGCGGGCGGGGCTGATTCTGCCGGGAGGGAATTGCGTTTGGGACACAAGAGGTTACAAATAGGTCGGAGTCAATCCGCGTATCATCCGGGCCAGTTTCCGCGGCTGGTCTCACTGGCGGTCCTGGTGTTTTTGGCTGGGCATGCCGCTGCACAGGTCGGTTCCGCCGACGCCAGTCCCGCGCCCAACAGTGAAGCCACGCGCGCTGCCGATTTCTACAAGCAAGGCAAGATGATCGACGCGCTGCCAATCTACGATGATCTGACGAAGCGATTTCCCGAGGAGCCTCTTTACGCCGAGCGGCTCGGCGCCTGCCTGCTCGCCGAATCGGCGACGGTAAAGGATCCAGTGAAACGGCGCAAGCTGCTGGTCCGCGCCCATGACGAGGGCCTGACCGCGCAACGGCTTGGCGACCATGGCGATTACCTCGGCGTTTTGCTGGGCATCGACCCCGATCACCCGTCCGACTTCACCAGCATTGCCCCCGGCGATGCCGGCACCCTGATGAACGATGGGGAGGCGGCCTTCTCCCGTGGAGATTTTCCCGCCGCCTACAAAGCCTACTCTGCTGCGGCGGCAGCCAATCCCGGCGTCTATGAAGCGGCCCTCTTCGCCGGCGACGCCGCCTTTGCCCAGCACGACACCGCCACGGCCGGGCAGTGGTTCGCCAAGGCGGTGGCCATCAATCCGAACCGCGAATCCGCCTATCGCTACTGGGGAGATTCGCTTGAGGCCTCCAATCATCCGGAGGACGCTCGCAGCAAATTCATCGACGCCATCGTGGCCGAGCCTTACAGCAAGACGGCGTGGTCCGGGCTGATTCAGTGGGCGCCGCGCCACCAGGCGATTCTCCAGGCGCCGGAGATTCAGCGTCCGGCCATTACCACCACGGGTGGAAAGAACGCGCTCGCCGATCCTGTCAAAGCCAATCCCGGCGATCCCGCGGCGGCTGCGTGGGCGAAGTACGCGCAACTCCGGGCTTCCTGGCGGCAGGAGGCCTTCCCCAAGGCATTTCCCGATATGAAGGAGTACCGGCACACTCTTCGCGAAGAATCGGAGTGTCTGCATGCGGTAGCGAATTCAGTGCGGCAGCAAAATCTTCCGCCTGAAAAGCTCGATGCGGGCCTGAGCAGCCTGCTCGATCTGGACAAGGCCGGCATGCTCGAAGCCTGGATCCTGATCAGCGGCGCTGACGGCAGCATTTCGAAAGATTACGCGAGCTATCGCGATGCCCACCGCGATCAGCTGCGAAGCTACCTGGAGCACTATATCCTGCGCGAAAAGGGGAGCGCCTCCACTCGCTAGCGGAGTGCGGTCCATCGCGCTCTGCGGCTCGGAGATCAGGTGGCAGAGAGCTGAGGGCCCGCTTTCGAAGGCCTCAGCTCGCGCTGCCCTCGTGATTCCCTGAGGTCTTCTTGTTCTCTGGAAGCACGGCGTATTCGGCCAGTACCGTACCTTTCTTCAGCGTGATCTCCTGGCGGTCGTCGAGTCTCACGTAATTGTGGATGGTGACTTCATCTTCCACCGTGATGTTGTAGCCGAATGTGAACTCGAGGCCGGGGAAGATCTTCACGTTCTTACCGATGCTCTTGAAGATGTGCCGGCCGAGCATGGCGCGAAAGCGATAGCCGAGCCAGTGATTCATGCCGACCGGGGAGCGGTCAAACATCTGCCAGAACCAGATCAAGGGCTTGCGTTCGCAGTACTTCTGCACGTCCACCTGCTTGTCATACTCGCCCTCGAGCGTCACGTTAGAAGGATCGAGCGTGAGTTGCAGCACGTTCGCGGGCAATTCTGTCGTGAGCGTGAAGTTAAGCTTCCCACCATGCGGCCTGCCCAGGAATAGCTGGTGCAGGGCATCGCGGACAATCTCCCCGCGCAGCGACGCTTTCTTGTGCTTGCTGAACTCTTCGTCCAGATGCTCAAGCCATCGTTTGAAAACCTCTTCGGCCTCAGGGGTGGGGTGCAGTTCGCGGCATTCATCCATGGCGTTGTCCTGTACGTCTTCTGTTTCCGATGCTCGCGACGCGATTCGGTTGCGGCGCCTGTCGCATGACTGTTCGACGGATTACTCGATGGCAAAGACGGCGTACACGGTGGCGTTCTCTTCGATTTTGCCCGGCTCGAGGGCGAGCGGCTGCACCTGTGGCGGAGGCGCAGCCGCCTTCATCGCCATGAATGCGACCGGGCGAACGCCCGTCTCAGGAGCCTGGTTGCTGGCATAGATCAACCCGGTGAGCTTCACCCCCAGGCCCTTGGCCATCTGCGCGGCGATTGCCTGGCCCTTGCTCAACGCGTTCGCGGCCGCCTCGGCCTGCAGCGCCTTTCGATCCGTAACATCCCAGTCAATGGAGCCGGAGTTGTTGGCCCCGGCCTGCACCGCGGCGTGCAACACGTCGGCTGCATATTTCGCAGAGGTATCCACGGTCCATGTTTGCTCCAGGGCGAACTGCTTCCTCGCCCGCTCCTGCTCCGTCTCTTTGTCATTGAAGAAGTTGTTTGGGTGCAGCGATTGGTTCTCGCTGCGAATCATCTTTTCGGCTACGCCGGCCTTGGTGAGCGCTGCCACCACCGCGTTCGAAATCTGCGAGCCCTTGGCATACGCGGTAGCAGAATCGGGCGCGAACACCTGAAATCCGATGTGAACTACGGCCGTGTCTGCGTCGGCCGAAGCCTTGTCGGTCGCGGTGATGGCGATGGTGCGGTTGTCCTTGTTGACCTGGATCTGCTGAGCGTGAGCCGCGCCGGAGATCCATAGCCCACAGACTAACCCCGAAATTGCCCAACCGGCTTTCATCGTTCGCTTTCCCGATCTGCGTGGTTCTAGCACCATAGTCGTTCCCTCGTTCCGTTGCTTATTTCACCGCCAGCAATTCTTTGCCGAACTCCCGCAGGCCGCGCAGCGTTTGCCTGGCTCTTCCCGAATCGATTGCCGCAGCGCCGATCGCTACACCCTCGCCGAAGTCGCCTGCCAGTCCTGCCGCCACCAAGGCCGCTGCGGCATTTAACAGCACGACATCCCTCCGCGGTCCTCGCTCTCCGGTGAAGATGGCCTCCAGCATAGCCGCATTTCCCGCCGGCGTCTGATCGCTGCGCAGTGCTTCTATAGACGCACGCGACAGCCCGGCGCTCTCCGGCTCAAAGCGAAAGAGCCGGATGCTGTGGTCGCGAATCTCGGCCACCTCGCTCTCTCCGGTGAGCGTGAGTTCGTCCAGGCCATCGCTTCCATGCACAACGAATGCATGCCGGACGCCCAGCTTGGCCATCGCTTCGGCCACCAGCGGAAGCTTCCCAGACGAGAACACGCCCATGACCTGCGCGCGTGCGCCGGCAGGGTTGGTCAGCGGTCCCGCGAGGTTGAAGATGGTGCGAAAACCCAATGCGCGGCGAACCGGCTGTACGCGCTTCATCGAGGGGTGCAGCAGTGGCGCGTAGAGAAACGTGAACCCGGTCGCACGCAGGCACTCGACCGCCTGGTCGGCGTGAGGGCCACCGGAACGCCGAGGGCCTCGAGTACATCGGCCGAGCCGCATTTCGAGGTCACACCCCGGTTGCCGTGCTTGGCCACCTTGGCTCCAGCCGCCGCGGCGACCAGCGCAGCGCCCGTTGAGATGTTGAATGTGCCCAGTCCGTCCCCGCCTGTCCCGCAGGTGTCCACCAGCGATTCTCGCTCCGCCTCGGTAAGAGGAATCGGCTCCGCCAGCTCGCGCATGGCCATGGCGAAGCCGGTCAGTTCTTCGGCCGTCTCGCCGCGCGCCGCCAGCCCCGAGAGCAGCGCCGCGATCTGTGCATCGGAGGCCGGATCGGAAGCAGGCGCCCCCAGCACGGCCTTTAGGGCTTGCCGCGCCTGCTCACGGCTGAGCGTGCCATGCTCTTCGGCCACCAGCTTCAGCATCTGTATCAGATCGTCCATCCCCAGCCCTAACCCCTTGCAAATACCTACTCATGCTATCGGAGCTTGCGTGTT
Organism: uncultured Acidobacteriaceae bacterium; assembly: GCA_963748555.1. Taxonomy (GTDB): domain Bacteria; phylum Acidobacteriota; class Terriglobia; order Terriglobales; family Acidobacteriaceae; genus CAWKKW01. Next base: position 311,041 of record CAVVJK010000012.1, on the reverse strand, counting down.
CGTCGCTATGCCGCTGGTTTGCTCCCGGTTCTTCCCGTCCGCTACTATGAGTTGTCCACCAGTATTGCGGTTCACGCGCGAGAGGGTTCCGCGCCAGCCTCCGGTGAGAGCCGGAATCCCCATTCGAGTGTGTTCGTCGGGGCAGGAAACGATCACGTATGAAAATTCACGAGTATCAGGCGAAGGACATCCTGGCGAAGTACGGCGTAGCCGTGCCCCGGGGTGAAGTGGCGAATACGCTGGACGAAGCCGTCGACGTCACCAAGCGGCTGTTTGCGCAAGGAGCCAGCGGAGTCGTCGTGAAGGCGCAGATCCACGCTGGAGGCCGCGGTAAGGGTGGCGGCGTGAAAGTCGCGAAAACCGCCGACCAGGCGGAAGACTATGCCAAGCAGATCCTCGGCATGCAGCTGGTGACTCACCAGACCGGGCCGGAAGGCCAGAAAGTTCGGCGTCTGCTGATCGAAGAGACGGCCAACATCGACCGCGAACTCTATCTCGGCATCGTGCTCGATCGCGCCGCAGCCAAGCTGGTCTTCATGGCGTCGAAGGCGGGCGGCATGGAGATCGAAGAAGTAGCCGCCAAAGATCCGGACGCCATCTTCAAGGCCTACATCGATCCCGCCGTTGGCTTCCAGCCCTACCAGGCGCGCAAGCTCGCCTTCGCTCTCGGGCTCAAGCCGACGCAGATCAGCGAAGCAGTTAAGTTCATGACCGGACTCTACCGCGCATACATGGAGACGGACGCTTCGCTGCTCGAAATCAATCCTTTCATCACCACTAAGGACGACAAGCTCTTTGCGCTCGACTGCAAGATCAACTTCGACGACAACGCCATCTTCCGCCACAAGGATCTGAAGGAACTTCGCGACGTGAACGAAGAAGATCCGCTGGAAGTGGAGGCCTCGAAGTACGCGCTTAACTACATCAAGCTCGACGGCAACATCGCCTGCATGGTCAATGGCGCAGGTCTTGCCATGGCGACCATGGACATCATCCAGTACGCGGGCGGTTCACCGGCCAACTTCCTTGACGTGGGCGGCGGCGCGAATCAGCAGCAGATCGAGCACGCGTTCGAGATTCTGCTCTCCGACAAGAATGTGAAGGCCATCTTCATCAACATTTTTGGCGGTATTCTGCGGGTCGATACGCTCGCCCAGGGAGTGGTGGCGGCAGCCAAGAATCTGAACGTACAAGTTCCCATCGTGTTACGCCTCGAAGGCACCAACGTCGAAGAGGGCCGCAAGATTCTTGCCGACTCCGGGCTGAATTTTCAAGTGGGAGCAACCATGAAGGAAGCCGCGGACAAGGTCGTAGCCGCAGCGAAGGGGGCGAACTAATGGCAGTACTGGTCGATAAGAATACGCGCCTCATCGTGCAGGGCATTACCGGCCGCGAGGGCACATTTCACGCCAAGGGTGCCGCGGAGTATGGCACCAAGGTTGTCGGCGGAGTCACGCCGGGCAAGGGCGGCACCACTCACGAGGGCTGGCCGGTGTTCGACACCGTGCAACAGGCGGTTGAGGAAACCGGCGCGAATGCGACCGTGATTTTTGTGCCGCCTCCGTTTGCGGCGGATGCGATTCTTGAAGCGGAAGACGCGGGCCTGCCTCTGATCGTGTGCATCACCGAAGGCATTCCGTCGAATGACATGATCCGCGTTTGGAGTGTGCTCAAGGATTCCAAGTCGCGGCTGATCGGCCCCAACTGCCCCGGCGTGATCTCGCCCGGCAAGGCGAAGATCGGCATCATGCCCGGTCGCATTCACAAGGAAGGCTCGGTTGGCATCGTCTCGCGCTCCGGCACGCTTACTTACGAAGCGGTGTACCAGCTGACGCAGCGCGGCATCGGGCAGTCGACCGCGATCGGCATCGGCGGCGATCCCATCATTGGCACCACGCACGTCGACGCTCTTCGACTGCTCAACGACGATCCGGAAACCGAATCGATCATTCTCATTGGGGAGATCGGCGGCACTGCGGAAGAAGCTGCGGCGGAGTTTGTGAAGCAGCATGTGAGGAAGCCAGTTATCGGCTTCATCGCCGGGCAGACCGCGCCGCCAGGGCGTCGCATGGGGCACGCGGGCGCAATCATCTCAGGCGGACAGGGAACAGCCGCCGACAAGATGAAGGCACTCACCGCTGCCGGCATCCACGTGGTGGAAAGCCCCGCTGCTATCGGAGAAACGCTCGCTCGGGTGATCGGGAAATAGCCGCTTTCCGCGACTGGGCTTACCGCAAACTTCGTCGTTTTCCATTCACGCATCTCGGCTAACAGCCAGAGACCAGGATTCAGGAGCTATTCATGTCGCAACGCACGTTCAGCATCATCAAGCCCGACGCCGTTCGCAAGGGCTACACGGGAGCCATTCTCGCCGAGATTGAGAAGGCCGGATTCAAGATCGTCGCCATCAAGAAACTGTCCATCTCCAAGACCACCGCGCAGGGTTTCTATGCGGTGCACAAGGAGCGGCCGTTCTTTGATTCGCTGACCAGCTTCATGTCTTCCGGCGCCATCTTCCCCATGGTTCTGGAGAAGGAAAACGCCATTGCCGATCTGCGCAAGCTGATGGGTGCCACCAACCCGGCTAATGCGGACGAAGGCACGATTCGCAAGAAATTTGCGGGTTCGATTGAGGAGAACGCGATTCACGGCTCCGATGCCGAAGATACCGCCGCGTTTGAGATCGGCTACTTCTTCGCCGGGTATGAGCTGCAGTAGCGCGCGACTTCAAGGTACAACAGAGACGAACACGATCCCCATCCTCGGTAAAGGAGCGATGGGGATTTTTCTCGTGCTCGCGATGCAAAGGGAGTTCACCTTCGCGCGACCGGTCTCGAGGCCTCCCCGGTCGCACGAAGTAACGCAAGAACTGGGCAGAAAAGCTAACAAACTTCAGGGTTGCGATCTTGAAAAAAGATGAGAGCCCACTTGAACACTCAACCGGGGGGATGAAATGTCGCTCACTACGTGAGCCCTCATTGTCCGAACTTAAAAATCCTGGGAGCGGCATCCTCCAGCATTGAGCGGCGAGCCATCCGTTCATTTGCATAGTGATGTTTTCTACTCACACGTGACACAGTAGCTCCGGAAAATTTTCCGCGCGTCAAATCCCCGTCTAATTGTTGTCAAATCTCGCCAGGCTATCTAACGAGGACAAGGGCTCGGAATCGAGACGTATTCTTGACCGGCGAAGGAGAGGTGTGTCGAAACCGCTATCTCAAGAGCCAAGGCGGTGACACTCTCAAGCGACTGCATCGGATCGGCCCACTCTAAACGCGTGCTACGTTGAGCGCTTCGGCCAATCCGGCGATCTGTTGCTGAATGCGCTCTTCACGATCGCTTCGTTGCCGAGCAGGCAGATTCTGTAACAGTTCCAGTGACCGAGTCAGCAAAGCAGCCGCATCGGCACCAGACTGGCGCTCGATGGCATTGTGGGCTGAAACGCAGAGCGCGTCGGCCGCTCGGCCCCAATCGCCCGCAGCTTCAAAATGCGCGGCGAGCTCGAACGAGATCCCGGTCTCACAGTCAGCAAAGAGCTCCTTGAGCCGTTCGGCGATGCGCAAGTGCGCCAGTGAACGCCGCGCCGCAGGCTGCCGCTGGTACAGCACGTCGCGGTAGATCCGATTACTGAAAACATAGAAGCTGGAACGCGTGCCGTCCGGTAATTCGTCGTGACCACCGGCGTGCAGGAACGAAATCTGTTTCGCCAGAGCTTCGTACTGTTCCTCTGCTTCCGCAGGATTCAAATCCAGCGCCGCCGCGGCAGACCACACGGGAAAGACCACACCGGCAACCGCCCCAGCCTCCAGCAGCCGCTGTTCCCAGGCCGGGCGTTGCAGCACCTGCAGGCCGATCAAGTCCGCAAGCTGCTGGGGAATCCCAATCTCGACATCCGCCAGTGGCGCGCTCGACTTCCATAGGCCATTCTCGGGCACCACCAGCTTCTGCGAGAGCAGGTGGTCGATCATGGCGACCATGAACATGGGGTTGCCGTCAGAATGCTGGTGAACCAGCGCAGCGATTTCCGCGGGCGGGGTACCCGGTGCGAGTTGCGCCAGCCTGTGGGCGACGTATGCCGCAACGTCCGTTTCCACTAAAGGCGCGAGCGAGACGGAGGACGCCAGATGCCGCGAAATCAAATCCTGACGGACTCGGCGCATCGCCAGCTGCGAATCGGCATGGTCTGCCGCTCTGCAAGTCATCGCGAGCACCAGGCGTGCCCTGGATCGACGCCTGGCCAAAGCTGAGAGCAGGTCCAGGGTCGCGGTATCGGCCCAGTGCACATCTTCGAAAACCAGCAGCAACGGCTGATGTTCAGACATCCGCTCGATTGCTTCGCAGAACTCACTCGGCGTCCACGGGAATAGGTTCCTGTTGCCTTCATTGCGTTTGAGCAGAACTGTGGCCGACCCGGCACCCATATTTCCTTCAAACGCCTTTTCCAGATCCCGCAAGCACTCCAGGACGGGTCCGCAGGCCTCCTGCCCGGCAAGGCCCTCGGTACATCGTCCCCACGCCACCATGGCCCGCGCGCTCGCGTCCCGGGCGAATGCCTCCAGCAGGGCAGTCTTTCCCGCGCCCGCTTCTCCCGTGATGAAGAGGACCTGCCGCTCGCCCCTGCCCGCTCTTGCGAGAGCCTCGCCGAAAACTTTGAGCTCGCGGTTGCGACCTACGAGGCGGGGCCGCGTTTCAGCGCTCTCGTTTGCCGGCGAGAGCGCCTCCGTGACCGGAAGCAGGAAGTGGTATCCACGCTTGGGGATAGTCGCGATGAACCGGGGACGGCCGGCGTCGTCGCCCAGCAGCTTGCGCAGTTCGAGCACGTACGTACGCAACACCTGCGGCTGCACGTAGGTCTCGGCCCACAGCGCCTCCAGCAGCTCGTCGTGAGTGACCAGCCGTTGCGGATGTTCCACCAGGTAACGCAGAACAGAGTAGGGCTTGGGCTTGATATTGAGGCGAACACCGTCTCGCCACAGACACTCGTTCTGCGTGTCGAATTGGAACGGCCCAAAGTGCTTCATCCCGTGCCCCGGCCGGAACTGGTTGGTTGCTGGCATAGAGTTAGCACGCACCGGAGCCGTCTGCCCACAAAATAATCGGGCAGGCCCCTGAGTTCAGGTCTTACGACCAGGTACTTCTGGCTGCTACGCGGTTACTTGAGCGTGCCCTTGCCCAGCCGGTAGAGAATACCGACGGAGATGGCGAACTGCTCCTTGATACCCGCGCTGCCGAAGTTGGTCAGCGTGGCGTCCGGCGAGATGCGCAAGGCCAGCTTCGAGGAGCGGTTCAGATCGATGGAGCCGCCGATGGCCGCGCCAAACGTGAGCTGGTTATTGAAGAAGCCCACCTCGCCCGGTGGAACACCGCCGAGCGCGTGATCGAATTGCCCATACGCGCCGCCGAACAAGGCATGCAGCGTGATGGATCCGTGCTGGTTGCTGGGGCCGCGGTATTCCGGGCCTGCGAGAAACATGTGTTCGCTGACGAAGGGGCCGGAGATGCCGAACCGGTTAGGGACCGCTGCCGAGGTGCCATAGTACCCGCGCACGTTGCCCACGGCCGCCCAACGCTTGTTGAAGAAGCGCGCTCCCTGCACATCGAATCCGCCGAGGTTGGCGCCTTCGAGCACATTCGGGCCCGCGTCGAAGTGGGAGTAGGCAAACCCGCCATAGACTTCGTAGCGGTGGTCGTAACGCACATCGGCCAGCGGTTCGCTCGGAGCCACGGTTGGCGGCGTATAGACCGGGGTGCTCTGGGCTACCAGCCTTTGACTGCAAACAGACGTACCCACCACCGCGACGAGCAGGATGAGTGCCCGCCGAACTCCCAAACCAGAATTGCGCATGCGCAGAACAGACCCCCGATCAAAATGGCTCATCAACCCTGGTCACCGGCGCTGTCCCGGCTCTCGGTACGGCATTGATGAAAACTTGGTGCTGACTCTTCAAGATACATGGCGCGAAGGCCTTCTGTCAGACCCCGGGTCACCACCGAGGCTTGAACCGGATACTCTGGTAGCAGATGGACACGCGCGAACGCCTGAATGCCGCCACCTTCGATTCTCTCCAGGCCATGATGACGGCCTATGCCGAGCAGGCCGTGGCCACGGCCCGAACGGAACATCGCCAGCGCCTCGATTTCAGCGACGAGTCCATAGCGATCCTGGAGGGCATCCTGGCCCGGACCGAGCCGCCAGCCGCCGAGGATCAGGAGTTTCTCACGCGCCTGTGGGGCAGCTACTTCGGCGAAGTTTTACGGCGACGGTTTGGTGGCGAGTGGATCATGTCGGTCTACCCCGGCGGCGATCTCTCCCTGCCTACCCTGGAGGTCCAGGGATCGCGCCTTTATCCTCTGCTCAAGGTGTATCGACGGCTGACGATGGGCGAAGGTGAAAATATTTCGAATTTCTACGATCTGGTCCGTCAAAGACTTGGCGAGGGCCCGCCGAAGCTGGGACAATCCAGTTGAGCGGCGGCTGCGTACTGCTTACGAACATCCTGCGGCGCCCAGCGCTCTGTGCGACAATAATCAAAACGGGAGAAAGCCCGCGTTCTTACCGGTTGAGAACAGCTCAATCCGCGGATTCCGGGAGGAATTCCAATTATGTTCGATAATCTTTTAACACCGAGTCACCTCATCATCGTATTGGTGATCGCGCTTCTCATCTTTGGACCGCGCAAGCTGCCCGAACTGGGCAAGGGCCTGGGCGAAGGACTTCGCGGCTTTAAGGACGGCATCAAGGGAAATCCAGACACTCCCAAGCAGGACGCCGCCGCACCCGTGGCCCCGAAGCCGGAAGTTCCGCAAGTCAAATAGGTTGGCATTGAGCGGGGCTGCGGTTTACCCGGTGTGCCCCGCCGCCTCTGGTTCTCGATGAAAGTGAAGAGTCCATACCTCGTGGGTTCCCACGAGAAGATCCGGCTGTCGCGCATCTCCACGGATGACACTGGCAACTATGCCAATAAGGCCGAAGCCGCTCCTGACCTTGAGCACCATCGCCAGAAGCTGGACGAGCTGCAGGAACTGCTCACCGCCGATGGCAGACACGCAATTCTGGTCGTTCTTCAGGGCATGGACACGGCCGGCAAAGACGGCACGATCCGCCACATCTTCACCGGAGTCAACCCGCAGGCTTGCGATGTCTCAGCCTTTAAAGAGCCCACGCCTCTCGAACTCAAGCATGACTTCCTGTGGCGCATTCACAAGCGTGTACCCGCCCGCGGCACCATCGGCATCTTCAACCGCTCGCACTACGAAGACATCCTGGTCACCCGCGTTCACAAGACGATCAGCGACAAGGTAGCCCACGCGCGCATTCGGCAGATCGTCCAGTTTGAAGAGAGTCTCGCCGAGGACGGGGTCACCATTCTCAAGTTCTTTCTCCATATCAGCCGTGACGAACAGACGCGCCGCCTGGAATCCCGGCTCTCCGATCCGGACAAGCACTGGAAGCTGGCGCAAGCGGATTTCGCCGAGCGCTCCTACTGGTCTGAATACATGCGGGCCTACGACGAAGCCATTTCCAAGACCAGCCGCGCCCATGCGCCGTGGTACATCATCCCCTCCGACCACAAGTGGTACCGCAACGTGGCGATCTCGGGCATCATGGTCGACGCGATGAAGGGCCTGAAGATGAAATACCCGCAGCCCAGCTTCGACGTCAGCAAGATCAAACTGTAGCTGGCTGCTTCGTCTAAGCAAACGAGATCAGCGAAACTGCGGCCAGTGCAAGACCGATGCCAGCTGCTTGTAATCGTGATGTGCGCTCCCGCAGAAGCCAGACCGCCAGCAGCATGGTCACAGCCGGATAGAGCGAGGAGAGGACCGCGGTCACGTCCAGGCGGCCTACCGTGGACGCCCAGGTGTAGAGGAAGTTTCCGCCCGTATCAAACAGCCCCGCCAGAGCGGCGATCAGCAAGGCCGGCTTCCAGCCTTGGCGCAGCAAAGGCGACCCTTGCTGCCGCCGTAACCGCGCAATCACCAGCAGCGAGAACGCCACCGCCGTGCTCGCGGCCCGCGAAAACGTAACCGCCCAATACACACTTCCGCTCCCCGTGCGTTTCAGCAGGATCAGGAAGACGCCGAAGCCCAGACCTGCGCAGCGTCGCCAGCAGCAATCCGCGAACGTGGGTCTGGCTGCCGGGCGCATACGCGATCAACCAGATGGCCACGGCTGCGACTGCGAAGCCAGCAAGCTGCAGCGGTTTCGGGCTTCCAACGGTCACGATCGAGAAGCCGACGGGAATGGCCGCGCTGAGCACGCCGCCGAGTGCCGCCGTTACGCCCATCTCTCCGAGTGAGAGCGCCTGGTAGAACGCAATCAGCGCGACTCCGCCGGCGATGCCTGCGAGGATCCCCAGCCGCGCAAGTTGGAGATTGGGTGGTCCAGCCTGGCCGCGAAAGGCCAAAAGCAGCAGGAAGCTGAAGCCGTGGGCAACGCAAACGACCAGGAAGGGAGAGGCTCTGCGGGTTGCAAAGCCTCCGCTGAAATCGCCTGCTCCCCATGATAAGGCGGCGAGCAGGCTGAGCCCGGTAGCGGCCCCGGGCATTGACGTCACGGGCGCGCGTCGACCGCCGAGGGGTAGTAGCCGCGCTTTGCAGTGATATCCAGCCCCGGGCGGCCCGGAGTCCGCACTTCGATCTCTCGGAACTTGCCGTCGATCGCCCGTTCGTGACTGCTGTACGCGATCAGGTATTGATTGCGGATCGAGGCGCCGATATCTTCAAAGCTCTTCTCGATGCCGCGCGTCGAAAACTCGGCCTCGAGCGTGCCGCCTGTGGCCAGCGTGTATTTCGGCAGGATGTTGTTGGTCGGCAGGAGCGGGATGTGGATCTTGTCGAGATAGCCGACTCCCCAGGTTGCCGAGTCTCCCACCAGGGTCGCGTAGGTGGTGATGTTGTTCGCCAGCATGAAGCGTACAACTTCGCGATAGGACGCCTTGCTGCCGTACTCCTTGCCATCGCTGATCACGTAGATGATCCGCCGGCGATCCTTGCCCTGCTTCGCCAACTCGGTTGCAGCCGCCAGCAGCGCGTCGTTCAGTGGGTGAACTTCCTTCGGAATCAGTAACTGGATGCCGGCATTTCCGCGCTGCGGAGCCAGATTCGGGTCGACCTGCTTGTTGTTGATCGTAGGTCCCACCGAGAGCGGGCCGCCCTGGTCCGGGCTTCCCATATCCCGGCCCGAGCCCTTGGACTGCGCCAGGATCGCCGGCAGGCGGTTGCCCTGCGCCGCGGTGAACTCCGTCCGCTGCTGGATGAACTTGTTGTAGGTGAAGACGGCTACGGAGTCAGAGGGGCCAAACGCGCCGGCGACCGCTCTGAGGCTCTGGTTCACCTTGTCCATGGTGTCCGCGGGCACGCTCTGGTCGATCACGAAAGCTACGGACAAGGGCAGCGGGTCAGTAAAGAAATAGGAGATGCGCTGCGGACGGCCATTCTCAAATACCCGGAAATCGCGCCAGGTCAGCCCGGCCACCAGGTTGTGCTTCGAATCGCGGACCGTGACCGGCACCAGCACCAGCGTCACGTTGACCGGGCTCAGCCGGAAGGCACCTTGTCCCGGCGGAGGCGCCAGCTCGGGTGGTTCCTGCTGTGGTTCATCCTGCGGAGTCGTCGGTGGCGGCGCCTGTACCGTGCCTGGAGAGGCTTGCTCGGCCCCGCTGCGGTCGTTGTTGCTGTCCGGGGTGGTCGATTTCCCAGGCGCAACCTGGTTCTTCAAATCTCCCAACGGTGCATCCTGGGGGGTGGCTTGCGGAGTAGGAGCATCTGGTACGTTCTGCTGCTGTTGTGGCTGGCCCGACATCAAGAACGCCAGCAAAATCGCCAAGGCACCTTGCATCACTGTAAAAAACCCCCAAAGGTCGTTCGTACAAGTTGCGAGGTTCAGGCCTTAACGCCTTCGCACTGCATTTGCACTCATATAGATGCGCCCGCGAGGTCATCGGAGACTCGCCGACCTATGCCAGAGTACCAGATCGAAAGACCATGCCTGGCTCCGAACGCTTGGGGTATGCTGTCCTTCCACCATGACTCATCGTCTAAGCCTCATGCAGCTCTGTGCCTTCAAACGTCTCGTGCCGCTCGTTCTGACTGCCGCCTCCTGCTTCGCTCCGGTTTTTTTGGCCGCTCAATCCGCTCCATCGCCCGACGCGCCCCCGATGAGCACGGCTCCGGATACCAGCCAGACTCAGGAAGACCAGTCCACAGAGACCTTGAAGGTAAACGTCAACCTGGTCAGCCTGTATTTCACCGTCCGCGACAAGCACAACGGCCTCGTCTCCACGTTGACGAAAGAGGATTGCTCGGTCTTTGAAGACAAGCAGGCGCAGAAGCTGAAGAACTTCGCCGCGGAAGCGGACCAGCCGTTGACCCTGGGCATTCTGCTGGATACCAGCGGCAGCCAGATGAATGTGCTCAGCATGGAGCAGCAGACCGGCAGCGCCTTTCTCAAGCGAGTACTTCGCCCGAAAGACGAGGCGTTTCTGATCTCGTTCGACGTCGATGTAAACCTGATGCAGGACTACACCAGTAATCCGCGCGAACTCGAGCGCTCGCTGGACAAGGCGGAGATCAATACAGCGGGCGGCAATGGCGCTGCGGGCGTCCCGGGAATTGGGCAAGGCCCCGTCCCCGTGCACGGCACGCCAAAGGGCACTGTCCTCTACGACGCCGTGTACCTGGCCTCCAATGACAAACTGCGGCAGGAGACGGGACGGAAGGCCATGATCCTGCTGACCGACGGAGAAGACCAGGGCAGCCGCTATAAGCCGAATGATGCGATCGAGGCGGCACAGAAATCGAACGCGATCATTTACGTGCTGCTCATCGCGGATCGCGGCTTCTATGGCGATATGAGCTTCGGCTACAGCGGCGACTCGCAAATGCGCAGGATGGCCGAACAGACTGGCGGTCGTGTGATAGACGTCGGCAATAACGGCAAGAAGATGGAAGCTGCGTTCAAGCAGATCGAAGACGAACTCCGCACCCAGTATGTCGCCAGCTATACCCCGACCAACAACAAACTGGATGGCGGCTATCGCAAGGTCGATATCCAGTGCAAAGGCGATGGCCTCAAGATCCAGGCGCGAAAAGGCTACTACGCCCTATCCGGAGCCGAATAAGAGCAGCGGCTTCGTGCTGTCGTCAAAGCGCGCGATAGCGCACCACTGATCATCTTCAGTTTCAGCTCTCTGCGAACACTACAAATCCATTTGCCAGATTGTGACTGCACGCCCTCTTTGCCCACATACTGCCCAAACAGTGCAAAACACGGCGTGCCGTGAATGCCATGTTTCTGGAGACGCGAGAAAGATCAGCTGCTGGTACTTTTCGCGGGGAAGGCTTGCCGAGGGGAGATCGCGCGTACAAACAAAAAGAGGAGATGTCTCCATCTCCTCCATGCGTGCTTCAGATTCGGCGCTCCGCGATCTATGTCGCGACAGCGGTTGCCTCCGTTGGAAGATCTCCCTTACTTCTTGGGCGGTGCGATGGTGTCCTTGGCAGCCTTGGCCACGCGGAACTTCACCACGGTCTTCGCCTTGATCTTGATCTGCTCGCCGGTCTGCGGATTGCGGCCGATGCGTGCCTTGCGCTCTGCTTTTACCAGACGGCCCAGTCCCGGAATTACGAATACGCCGTTCTTCTTGGTTTCCTTCACTGCGGTCTCTGCGAGCAGGTCAAGGAATGCCGCAGACTGCTTGTTCGTCAACTCGAGCTTCTCGGCCATTTGCCGTACCAGTGCCGTCTTGGTCAATGTCGTTGCCATGTTTCTAAAATCCTCCTGGTTCTCTTATTCGCCTTGCCATGCGCAGATCGCGCGGTGCGCGCATCCGAGATGCTCCTCCGCTCCTACTCGATGGCCCTGTGTTTACTACCGTCGACCGGTTACACCCTTCGGCCGCACTGCCTTTCGCGTCGCTGATCCACCGGACCACATCTGCGAAAACCCTGTATTCATGCGGGGTTGAGAGTACCCATCGCCGTTTACGATGCGACTTTGAAAACAGTTTGTCAATGAGAAAAGCCCATTTCCACAGGTTTTCTGTTTTTTGGGGTTTTCCCGGTATTTCGCCTTATTTTACAAGTTTTCACCTGCAATTTGGGCCAATTGCCGGTACTTCCGTAATGTCCTGAACCTGTGCAAATCACAATTCCGCGCTTGCAGCAGCGCCCAGCAAGGTCGCTCGCGCGATTTCTCGGTTGTGGCACCGAGGCTTCTAATGCAGTCCGAAAAGCGGCTTGCGCTTCTTCTCGCGCGTGCGTAACAGCGGCCGATTTAAAAATTCCACCAGCGGCGCTGCGAGTCGAAATCGCGTAATCACTTCTTTCACGATCGTCTCTTCCATCACCGCTTCGACCGGCAACGTCGTGGTGACGCCCCACTGACGGCAGAGCAGCAGATCCATCGCCGGGTGTTCTTTCGGGAACCCTTTCGGCGCCCTGGTCAGAGGCGCGCCTTCGAATGAACCCATGAGCTTTCGCAGTTTTTTTTCCTGCAGCAGGCGGCGCATCTCTTCATGATTTTCGAGCAGGTGATTGCGAATCGCCTGCAACTGTTCACGTTCCGGCATATAGACGCCGGCTGCCATCACCACCTCATCAGCTGCAACGTGAAAGTAAAATCCGCCTCCAGAGGTTTTTTCTAAACCCGCATGAGTCCACCAGGCAGCGATATTTCGCTTGTAGGGAGATTTGTCCGCGGAGAACCGTGTGTCGCGGTAAATGCGTAACATGCTCTTCTGCGCGGGCCGGACGTGCTCGGGTGCGAACTCGGCCATCGCCGTAGTGATCGCCTCAATCATGGCCAACATGGGAAGCTTCACTTCGCGTTCGAAGAGCGGCTTTCGCGGCTCAAACCATTCGCGCCGGTTGTTGCGCTTCAAGGCGCGAAGAAACTTTACTGCCTCTTCACTGAAGTGAGGAGCAGATGCCGGGAGAATCCTGGAAGACGGTTTTGCTGCAGGAGAAGCTGCTTTGCGGGTCGCCACTTTGCGATTCTAAAGCTCTCTTCGTTTGGTGTCTCGTGCGCTTCGGCGTCCCAGCGCAAAGTACAAGCCCGCCAGTGCAAACCACATTAACGAGAAAAGCTTGTCTTTGGTCAGCAGGTTCACCAGTCCGGCAAGAAGAAACATGCAAGCCGCCATCCAGTACCACCTGGTTCGGGTCGTCTGACTCATTTCCATAGGGGCGAGGCTAACATCCTTCCAGCCATAATCGACACGCAAATCTAAAGTGAATGGAACGTTCCCGCGTTTACTGTGAGCAATTGTTCCGGCCCATTGCGCGTACAATTCTCGGTGCGCGGAACGCGCATCTTGCATTGCAGCTAAGTGACTTAGCCCCTTCTTTACGCCGGCCTATCAGCAGCCGACTTTGTGGACTCGCGATTTCGAGAGGAACATTTTCCGGCTAAGCGGGTCTATGCATCTCAGTTACGGCATCTCAGTTAGCCAGAATGGTACGGAGAAACAGAACATGAAGACATCGAAAATTTCGGCGCTCCTCATCGCAGTTGCACTTTCCTGTGGCACCGGCGTCGTGGCTCTCGCTCAGAATGGGCCGCCGTATGGCGATCATGACCGAGACCGGGATCGCGACCATGATCGCGATCGGCGGGAAAATCCGGGCAGGCAGATGGGTTTCCACGACGGCTTCGAAAACGGCCGCCGCGATCGCGACACTCATCATCGGTTCAACCCCGAGCGCGCCTATCGCCACAACGGCCGCCCAGACTATCGGCCCGAGTATGGTGAACGCGACGACTTCCGGCACGCGTATCACGAGGGCTGGCTGCGCGGGTACGATCGCGGCTACAACGGCGGCGACGCCGACGATCGTCGCTAACCCCCCTGAGCACGCCAGCGTATTTGCTTCGCAGCTGTCTCAATGGCTCACGCAAACAAGGCCCTCGCTGGGCCTTGTTTGTTGTGGGGTCAAGAGTCGATGCAGAGGTTCGCTCTACACGCCCTGGCCAGCGAGCGACCTGCGAGCTTGCTAGCCTGGCCTCGCCGCCTGGAACGCAAAACAGGAACGCAAAACAGGAACGCAGAAAAAGATAGACCCTCCGCCGGGCTGTGCTACGCTGCAAAGCCATGCACGCGCCAACGAGTCCGATTCGTCTTAGGGTGTTGCTTCTCCTGCTCGGAGGTTTCCTTGCAGGTTGTAGTCCACGTACTCCCGCGCCCAAGACCGGCACCACCACTCTCGACGGCACCGCCGCGCCCTCCGCGCGAGTGCGGCCGCTATTGAAAGAGCCGCAGGTGGAGCGTGCAGTATCACCGAAAGGAACCCCACTACCGGTACCGCCACCATCGCCAACACCCGACAGAGCGCCGAGCGCGGTAGGGTCTTCCACGCCGGTCCCACAAAATTTTCACCGGCGCCCCGTAGCGCCAACGCCCGATCCTACTGAAACGCTGTTGCACAACTACCAGCAGGCGCTGCAGCAAGGGTTCATCGAATACAATCCACCCGCGGATATGACGGTTGGCACTGCCGACACTATCGTGGTGCGCGTGTTGAAGAGCAAGTTGCCGCCGCTGTCCGCGAGTTCCACAGCGCCTGCCTTACCCGGCCAGACCGTTTCTTCCGGACTCTCGGTGTACCCGCGCATGCGAGTGGCGCTTACGACGAATAGTGGAGCGGCTTTCACGATCACGCCGGACCCGAATACGCCCACCACGCAGACCGTTCCCGACAATGGCTTTGCGGAGTGGCGCTGGCAAGTGGCGCCCCTGCTTGCCGGGCCTGCCAAGAGCCTGGTCGTGACCGCATGGGCCGATCTGAGCGACCAGCATTTGGATCCCATTCTGATTCAGGAATACGAGGCTGAAGTCAACGTCCAGGTAGCGCCGGCGCCTCCGCCTCCATCGGTCGGCAGTCAGGTGCAAAGCTTCATCGGAAAGAACTGGCAGTGGCTGTGGGCCGCGATCGTCATCCCCGCACTGGGTTGGGCGACCCACCGCTTTAGCCGCAAGAAGAAGGAGGCCGAATAACGCTGCTCTGGCCAGCTTAGGAGAATTTACCAATTCGCAATGGCACCTCCGGTATTCTCGATTGTTGAGGTGTTGAGGATGAGAGTCTCTCCCTTGCTCCCGCTATTGTTCGCCAGCTCCGCGCTGCTGGCGCAATCTGCTCCGTCCGCTCTGCCGTTGTCGATCGATGTTCCGCCCGGAGCACACCTGATTTTCGAAGCGAAGGGAACCGGCAATCAGGTCTATGTCTGCGCAATGCGCGGTCAGACAGCTGCCTGGCAGTTTCAAGCGCCAGAAGCCAAGCTCGTCAATCAAGCCGGCAAAGTAATCGGGGTTCATTCCGCAGGCCCTTCGTGGCGGCTCTCTGATGGCAGCGAGATCAAGGGAGCGGCGGTAGCCAGCAAGCCCTCACCAGATGCCGCTTCGATCCCGTGGCTTCTGCTACACGTTGCGAGTCACAACGGCGCCGGACAACTCAGCGCAGCCGAATATGTGCAGCGAACGGATACGCATGGCGGTGTGATGCCGAAGGATGGCTGCGACACCGAGCATGCCGGCACGCAGATTCGCGTTCCGTACACCGCGAAATATAGCTTCTACGCGAAGGATTGAATCAAACCTGACTTGGAGGAAGGCAGAATAAGGATCTGCAACAGCCACAGTTGCATGCAGTCACGCTCGCCTGGGAAGCAACGCCCGTACCACCATCGCGACTCCTGCGCAGATCAGCACGCAACGCGTGAGCAGGCGAACATCGTAGTTCCAGCAGAAAACAAGAAAACACAGCGCCACCCCGATTGGATACGTCTCCGCCAGGATGCTTTGCGCCCAGCGCGGTGGAACGGAGGCTACCTGCTTGCCGGATGCGGGAATCTGTCGAGCGTACTCCCGATACGGTTCCCCGATCTGCTCAGCCAGAAACTCTCGTTCCGCCGCGACCAGCCGCAGTTCAAAGAGCGCCAACGCAACCAGAAACAGCAATGCCCCAGCCGGCGGCATAAGAATCGAAACCGCGGCCGCAGTCAACCAGCTTCCGATATAGAGCGGATTGCGAATCAATGGGTAAGGTCCGGCGATCACCAGCGAGTCCGCATGCATCTTTGTGTCGCGTACGATAGCCGGTCCGAGGTGGGCCGCAGCCCACACCCGCAAGCCCGCTCCGGCAAGAGCCAACAGGCAGGCTGCGATCGCAATGGCCTCAAATGCCGACTGCAAGGGAAGTACCTTCATCCGAAACAATTGATCCGCCAGCCATGCCCAGACGTGACTTCCACCCGGGCGTGTAGATCCCGGCCACGGCATTACAAATCCCAAAACGTAGAGCAACGCGATGATCCAGACGCGAAAGCGAAATTCGAAAGCGGTAGCCTTCATTTCGTCTCGTTCTTATAAACAACGCCCGACTTCATCACGAACTTCACCTTTTGCAGCGTGGTGATATCCGCCAGCGGATCGCCCGAGACGGCGATGATGTCCGCCCACTTTCCAGCATCGAGTGACCCGACGCGGTCGCTCCATCCCAACAGGTCGGCAGCATTGAGCGTGCCGGATTGCAGCGCGGCCAGCGGCTTCATGCCTAACTGATTCACATACACATCGAATTCATGTGCATTCAGCCCATGCGGATAGACTGCCGCGTCGGTGCCCAGTGCGATCTTGACTCCGGCTTCCATCGCCTTTTTGATGTTGCCCTTTGCTACCGCACTCACGTCCTTCATCTTCTGCTGGTAAAAGACGGGCAGATGGCCTGACTGGCAGCATCCAGTCTTCCAGGTAGAGCGTGGGCACGAGATAGGTGCCGTTCTTCTTCATCTCTGCGATGGAGGCCGCGTCGATGTACGATCCGTGCTCAATCGAATCGACTCCCGCTTCGCTAGCCCACAGAATTCCCTGTGCACCATGAGCGTGCGCGGCCACCTTGCGTCCCAATCGATGTGCGTCCGCGACAATTGCCTTCATCTCCTCGAGCGTGTACTGGGAGGCTTGCGGATCATCGCCCTTCGATAAGACGCCGCCGGTGGCGCACACCTTGATCAGGTCGGCGCCGTACTTGATGTTCTGCCGCACCATGTGCTGCACGGCGGAGATGCCATCGGCGACACCATCGCCGGTCGCATGATATTCGAAGGGCAGCAGGTTCTCATCGCAATGCCCTCCCGTAATTCCGAGCGGCGGTCCACTGACCAGCATGTGTGGGCCGGGCAGGTGATCCGCATTGATCTCGTCACGCAGGGCAACGTCTGAGTAGCCCGAGGCGCCGACATTCCGAACGGTGGTGAACCCCGCCTCCAGCGTCGTTTTCGCATTGCGTGCGCCGATCAGCGCTTCCTTCACCGGGGTGGTGATGAGCTCATGGTACGGATCGAAGTTGGTGTCCATGGTCAGGTGTGTGTGCACATCGATCAGCCCAGGCAATACAGTGAACGCGTGCAAATCGATCTCCTGGTCGCCAGCCTGCGCGGGTGTTGCGCGGGTAGCGGCGATAGAGGTGATGCGATCGCCCGTCACCACGATGGTCTGATCGGTAGCTTCTTCCCCACTGTGAACATTGACCAGCCGCCCAGCGCGAATCAGAATGCGCGATGCTTGTTGAGCGTTGACCGGAAGAGCAGAAGCGAGCAACAAGAGCACGGGCACAACAAAAGCGCAGCAGCGCACAGCCATGATTCGTTTCGACACGCAGTTCTCCTCCAGAGTGGGAAAAGTGTAGCAGAGAGCAACGGGCTGATTTGCGCCGCCCAGCGCTCGTTTATGGAGGGGATCTGCCAGATGGGCTGCGATTGAAATCGCCCCTCAGCACGCGACCTCGAAAGTGGATGTGCTCGAACGCGACGCTGAAAATAGGCGGCCCCGCAAGCTCCTTTAGGAACCGCGGGGCCATCTTGCAAGCAAGCCTGTAAGCCGAATTCTGTCCGGGCCCGCAAAGGCCCTGGACGGTCATTCCTCTAGGCGGCACATTGCTGTGCCGCTCCAGCAACCTACCCGGAGGTTTCAGCTCCCATTGCGGCGAACCGCACCGGGGATCCGCTTGGGCGCGCCGGGCCAGCACGCATCCGCAGCCTGGATCGAGCCGCGAATTCCCTCCCTATTTGGTCTTGCTCCGTGTGGGGTTTACCCTGCCCCCGACTTCACAGCCGGGGCGGTGCGCTCTTACCGCACCTTTTCACCCTTACCTTCCTCCGAAGAGGAAGGCGGTATATTTTCTGTGGCACTGGCCGTCTTTGAGCCTTGAAGCCCAAATCCCGGACGTTATCCGGCACACTGCCCCGCGGAGTTCGGACTTTCCTCTCCCGGATCGGCTTGCGCGTCTCCGGCAGCGACCGTCCGGCTTACCTGCAGTCTTCATGGTAGCGCAGAAACGCGGGCGGGGCAGGAGTAGGCTGTTGGCGAAGACTGCTGTGCCCGGAAGGCAGGCTGGCTGCAGTGTCAGCCTCCGAGCAAACCGGTCTGTTCCGTCAAAGTGGCACCCGCTCGCACAACCGGCCCGGCACCCGATCATTCAAAGTGAAAGAGGAGACGCTTCATGAGCCAGCAAACCGCACACACTGCCGCCGCGGCAGGAACCATTACCCTGGGAGGAGACCTGACCGTCAACCGTATGGGCTACGGCGCCATGCGCGTTACCGGCAAGGGCATTTGGGGCCCGCCAGAGAACAGGCAGGAAGCCCTCGCCACGCTGCGCAAGACAGTGGAACTCGAAGTGAACTTTATTGACACGGCGGACTCGTATGGGCCGTTTGTGTCGGAAGAGTTGATAGCCGAGGCCCTCGCGCCTTACAAGCAGGGCGTAGTGATCGCGACCAAGGGCGGATGGGAACGGCCCGGTCCCATGAAGTGGACGCACAACGCCGGCCCGCGCCATCTCACCGAGGCCATCGACGGCAGCCTGAAGCGGCTCAAGATTGATCGCATCGACGTGTACCAGCTTCACATGCCGGACAACGCTGTCTCCTTTGAGGCCTCGATGGGAGCGATCATCAAGGCGAAGGAACAGGGCAAGATTCGCCACATCGGCCTCTCCAACGTCACTCGCGAACACATCGAGCGCGCGCTGAAGATGGTCGAGATTGTCTCCGTACAGAATCGCTATGGCTTCGCGGATCGCGAGTGGGATTACGTGCTCGACTTTTGCGAGCAGAAGAAGATTGCATTCATCCCGTGGTCTCCTATCGGAGGCGGAAAGAAGGCGCATGCCGTGCTGGAGGAGGTCGCGAACTCGATCCAGGCCTCTCCGCAGCAAGTTGCGCTTGCCTGGCTGCTCAAGCGTTCGCCAGTCATGTTGCCCATCCCGGGCACATCCACAGTGAAGCACCTGGAAGAGAACGTCGCCGCCGCTGGCCTGCAGCTTTCGGATGAGGATTTCAAAAAGCTGTCGGAAGTCCAACCCGAGCCAGTCAGTCTGCGTGATTAGAACAGTGGTTCGAAGTTGACAAGGAGAATCCATCAGTTTTGGGTGTGAAACAAAGACCTCAAGAAAAAGGTCGTGACAAATTTCACTTGCGGATACTGGTGCTTCACAGGACAATCTGGGCGTGAGAAGGAGAACCGTACACCCAGTTGCTCTGTTGATTTTTGCATCGGTATCTGTTTCGACATCGTTTACCCAGAGCGCGCCAACCCCTAAACGAGTCATACCAGTTGCGGACGGGATTCTTCTCGCATTGATACAACACGGGGTTCTTCCAACCTATCCTCAGCCTGAATTGGAGAGTGGGACTGAAGGCAAAAGTAGGCTCGAAGTCTGGGTCGATCCGACCGGGGTCGTCGAGGAATGCAGGCCTCTGTCGGGAGATCCGAATTTCGTAGCCACGAGCATTGAAGCACTTAAACAGTTTCGCTTCCAACCGTATCTGTTAAACGGCGTTGCTGTTTATGTTCACAGCTCGATCGGCTTCGACTTCGCGGTGAAGGGAAGGGGGAAGTACGCCAAGACCAAGGTCAAAGTTTTAGGTGCGGACGAACCACATCTTACTTGGGGAACTGGGGCGAAAATAGTATTGACGACAACAAAGGTTGGAGCACCACATCCCCGGGTGAGCGCAAATTCGTCCCAACTCGGAGGCGACATACTTATCCGAGTCGCCGTGAGTGCAGACGGCCAAGTCGAGCAAACCGATGTGGTGCTAGGAGTACCGATCCTTGATGACGAAGTCGTAGACGCAGTTAAGCAGTGGACCTACGAACCAAGGCTCGTGCTCGGCAAACCGACACCGTTCCTGACGCAAGAGTCTTTTCACTTCGGCCCGCGATAACAGGTGTACTCGTCATTGCGCAACCGTCGCCGGTTCTCTCAGCCATCCGTACAGCGGGAACTGCTCCGCGAGTTCCAGTACCTGCCCCTTGATTCGCTTAAGGGCCTGCGGATTGTTGCGCTCGTTCAGCGCTCCGGTAATCCACTTGCCGATCACGCGCATCTCCGCTTCCTTCATGCCGCGTGTGGTCAGGGCCGGGGTGCCGATGCGAATGCCGCTTGGCTTCATCGGCGGATTGGTGTCGAACGGAATGGCGTTCTTGTTCACCGTGATGCCGGCCTCGCCCAGTGCGAACTCCGCCTCGCTGCCCAGCATGCCCTTCGAGAAGACATCGACCAGCATGAGGTGAGTGTCGGTGCCGCCGGTGATGACGCGGTAATTCTCTGCAATGAGTGTCTCTGCGAGAACCTTGGCATTGGCAACGATCTGGGCTGCGTACTCTTTGAACTCAGGCCGGAGCGCTTCGTGAAAGGCCACAGCCTTGGCTGCCATCACGTGTACCAGTGGGCCGCCCTGCTGTCCGGGGAAGACGCTGCGGTCGATGGCGGCAGCAAACTCCGGCTGCGCAAGAATCAGGCCCGACCGTGGCCCGCGGAGTGTCTTGTGCGTGGTCGTGGTGACGATGTGCGCGTGCGGCACGGGTGAGGGATGTGCGCCGCCGGCTACCAGCCCGGCGAAGTGGGCCATGTCCACCAGGAAGATCGCGCCGACCTTGTCGGCAATCTGGCGCATGCGCGCGAAGTCATACGTACGCGGATACGCGCTGCCGCCACCGATCAACAGCTTCGGCCGTTCGCGCTCGGCAATCTGCTCCAGTTCGTCATAATCCAGTTGCTCTGTATCCTTGCGGACGCCATAGGAGACCACGCGATACAGCTTGCCAGAAAAGTTCAACTTGTGGCCGTGCGTGAGGTGTCCGCCGTGCGCCAGGTCAAGCCCCAGAATGGTATCGCCGGGCTGAATGACTGCCATGTAGGCTGCGGCGTTGGCCTGCGACCCGGAGTGTGGCTGCACATTCGCAAACGGTGCGCCAAAGAGCTGCTTTGCGCGATCACGAGCCAGGTTCTCCACCACGTCGGTGAATTCGCAACCGCCGTAGTAGCGTTTTCCGGGATAGCCCTCAGCATACTTGTTGGTGAAGACGGTTCCCGCGGCCTCGAGCACCGCTTCGCTGACAAAGTTTTCCGAGGCGATCATCTCCAGCCCTTCGTGCTGGCGACGCACTTCGTTTTCAACAGCGGCGGCAATCTCCGGGTCGGCTTGGGCAAGTGGAAGCGACATGCGGTTGGCACTCATAGGCTCTATTTTAGCCTCCGTCTGCGCCGGAACAGGGTGCCTGTATCAAATTGCGAATCTGCTCAGGCGTGAGGACCGGCTTGCCTTCGGCTCTCACAGATCCGCCAATCTGTATCAGGTATGCCCCTGCCGCCCTGGTTCCGGGGCATACCTGCTTGATGTTCAGCCCGGCAGAGGCCGCGGTCAGTGCCACGGCCTTGGCTTCGTCGAGCGTGGCCCCGCCGCTGTACCAGACGGAATTGGTCGGCGCGGTTTGCTGTTGCGGCGGAAGGGCGACGACGTTCCCGGCCAGTTGCTGAAGGCGCAACTTGACCACGTCATAATCGACCTGCTGCTGGGCGTGCGGAAAGACGCGGATGGTCAGCAGCTTTTTTTCATCCGGGGTGATGGCTACGGCTGAGACGCGTGCCGCCGCCGCTGCGTTGGTGATCGCAGCCACCTGGGTCAGCGAGGCGGAGGCAGCCACCTCGGGACGCACACCGAAGATCCTGGTCAGGAAATCGTTGAGCGCGGCGCGGGTGTTCGTGTCCACCTGGCTGGCAGTTTGTTTTACGGTCACATTCGATTGAAACTCGACAAATTTGGTGACCCGGTTGTTGTAGTCTTCCATCGCCTGCTTCTGCTGCTTGTCGGCATAGCTGGCTGAAGCCAGCGACCAGAAGAAGCCAAACAGCACCCCGGCGACCACCAGGATCGTCCACTTGCGCCCGCTCTTGTGGTCGGCGAAGACAGAAAAGATGCCGGAGATTGCGGCGATCAGAATCCCGCCGTTCGATAGCAACCACTCGCTGATGCTCTTGAGAAGGTTCACGTTCGCCCTCGCGAGCACTCAGCCTATCATCCGACGCTGGTGAGCTCACCGACCGGCTGAAGCGGCTTCGTGGCCAGTTCCTTAAACGCGGAATGCACGAAGGATCCCAGGTACCAGCCGTCGATGTATTTGTAAGGAGTTTCGCCGGTGGTGTAGTGACCGCACGGCAGCACCTTCGAAACGAAGTCCACGCCATACCGGCGGAAGTTCTCCAGAACATCCAGCGAATATTCCGGGAGGAAGGTCAGGTCGTAGGACGCGTGCACAATCAGCACCTTCTTCGGCGTCGAAGCGAACCGCGGCATGTAGTAGCGCGGGCTCACGCAACTCCACATCTCCCGCAGATCGTCCTGGGTCATCACAGCTTCCATCGCAGCGCGAATGTGACGCGTGCTCTGCCCTGTCCAAACGACATCGCCAAACGTGGTCGAGGCGTGGTTGAACGCGCAGACCCGCAGGCGCGGATCATGTGCTGCCGCCATGAATCCGTAACACGAACCGAGGCTGGTCGCGAGCACGCCGAACTGCTCGTATCCCTGACTTTCGAGCCAATCGAGGCAGCAGCGGATATCCACGACAGCCTGACGACAGGCCGACAGCGTTCGACCGATGTTCGAACTCACGGCGTAGTCGGAGCGCTCCAACTCTGCCGGGCGGCGAATGTCGTGGTACGGCTTGCTCAGCCGCAGCGCGGAGATCCCGAAGCGGTTGAACAGCGAGCAAAGCGCGTTGTGGCTGAAGGCGTCCGCATTCCACTGCGGCATCACCACGATCGCCTGCTTCGGTTTGCCGGCCATCTTCTCAGCGGGCGCGGGATACCAGCGGGCGTTCACCAGGTCGTTTTCGGGGTAAGGACTGCGCACCGGCGAGGTGAAGCGAAGAAACTCTGCCGGCTTGAGCTTGCCATCCTCGGCCAGTCGCTGCAGCCGGGCGTCTTTGGCCAGCGTCTCTGGCCGAACGTTGGTGGGGAAGAGCCGCGGGTGCCGTGTTTCGAGCCGGAAGTCCGTAGGCGCGCGGTAGCCGAAAAAGTCGTCGCTGTGGCGGATAATCTCCGCATTCAAGCGGCGCATGGCGGCGTCTGCAGCCTCGCCGGAAACCGGAGCCTGCTTGTCCGGGCCATAAATCCGCGACTGCCATCCCTGTGCCTGGATGAAGCCGTCTACCCAGTCAAATCCCCACTCCACCGGACGCACGACGCGGTTGCTGTCGCGCGTGGTTAATGCGGTCTCCCACGCGTACATGGCCCGTGCGTACAGCTTCGCAAGCATATGGCTAGTTTATCAGCGGGTTTGGTGTTGTCTGTGACCCCGGCAGACCGCGTGTCGAGTTGCTCAATCTGTCAGCACACGTCGAACACGCGTGTTGATCGCGCAGAGTACTTCAAATGGAATGGTCCCAATCTCGTCCGCGAGGTCGTAGGCGGTGATCGCCTCGTTCGCTTGTTGGCCGAGTACAACCACCTCGTCGCCGATGTCTGCACCGGGAACATGCGTGACGTCCGCGATTGTCTGATCCATCGAGACACGGCCCACGATGGGCGCTTTCTGACCGCGCACCAGCACCGAGCCACGATTCGACAAGAGACGGTTCAGCCCGTCGGCATACCCCATCGGCAACAGCGCCAGCCTGCTTGGCTGGGAAGCACGGTAAGTGGCGTTGTAGCCGGCCGTCTCTCCGGCCTGGATCGTCCGCAGCGAAGTAATGCGCGTCTTCCACGAAAGAACCGGGCGATATCCTTCAAGCGCCCCAGCGAACGAAAGCCGACCTTCGTCCGAGACAAACCTCGGCACCACCCCATAAAGCGCGAGCCCGGGGCGCAACATCAGCCTTGCTCCCACGCCTGACGCGAGTTGCGCCAGCTGCCCCGTGTGGCTGGCGGCGAGCAGTATGGCTGAATTGCCCGCATGCACCCAGGCAGGACGCAA
Organism: uncultured Acidobacteriaceae bacterium; assembly: GCA_963748555.1. Taxonomy (GTDB): domain Bacteria; phylum Acidobacteriota; class Terriglobia; order Terriglobales; family Acidobacteriaceae; genus CAWKKW01. Next base: position 286,782 of record CAVVJK010000012.1, on the reverse strand, counting down.
GCCACGCGCGGCGATCGCTTCCAAGCCGGCCGCAAAGCGCTCGATCTGCGCCGAACTGGTGGCCTCCGTGAGCACTTCCGGCGCGCTGAAGTGTGTCATCACGCCTTCGAGCCGCAGAGTCGATCCGGGATGGAAGCGGTCCAGAATCCCGCCGAGCGCTTCCAGCCCTCCCGCGCCAACCACGCGAACTCCCTGTCGCGACATGCCGGTGTCCAGTTCGAGATGAACCGGGATGGATTGAGGCTTCAGCCCGAGACGCGCAGCTTCGGTCTCCAGTTCGTCGAGATGGTAGGGCTCCCAAACCACGGGAGTGAGGCAATGCTCGATCGTCGCCTCCGCCTCGCCGCGCCACAGCCCAGACATGATCAACACGCGCGCGTCCGGGCAAACGGAGCGAACCTTCACGCCCTCTTCCACACAGGTGACGCCGATCCATGCAGCTCGTTCCGTTGCGTCCGGGCCGGCAAGCAGCGGCGCACATTCGATCATCCCGTGGCCATAGGCATTGGCTTTTACCACTGCCACCAGGTCCACGCCGGGGCCCACCCGCTCGCGCAGACAATGAAAGTTGTGGAGCAGAGCTTGGCGTGAGATTTCAGCCCAGACCGGACGAGTGCACATGATCGTTCTACTCATCCTAACGGAAGTCGCACTGGGCATCCTCCCGAGTAGACGATTCAGATTCCCTCTCGGGGCTGCTGAAAACGTAGCTGTTTGCGGCGCATCATCCGCTGGACTTGACAACTGAATGGGCATTCATGGAAACTCCGGCCTCCAGAGGTGCAAACTGGTTTGCGCCGATGTTCTACGGAGTTCAAGCAACGTGATGTATTCCCCCAAAGTATCTCGCATCGCCATGCTGCTGCTGGTGTTCGCCATCGGTTGCGGCGACAAGCTCTCCAAGCCTGTTCTCTCCGGCAGCGCCAGCCAGAACGCCGGGAATTTCAAGACGACCGTCTTCGTCGGCGACTCGCTGACAGCCGGATTTCAGAACGGATCGCTGCTCGATACGCAGCAGCCCAACGGCTACGCAAACCTGGTCGGCAAGCAGGCCGGATTTTCTGTGACGCTGCCCCTCATCGCGCCTCCAGGTGCGCCGTCCGTGCTGCAACTGGTGAGCATTGGGCCACCGCCGGTGCTCAAGTCGGCCGATGGAGTCACCAAAGGCCGCGACGATCTCAAGGTCCAGCCCACCGACCTGGCTGTTCCCGGGCACACGCTGCACGACCTGATCTACACCAAGCCCGGTCTGATTCCCGCCAGTGGCGAGGCGACCATCACCTATCTAGTGCTGGGCTTTCCCGGCATCGATGAGGGCGTACAGTACTCGCAGCTGCAATGGGCGGAGCAGCTCAATCCCACCAGCCTCTTTGTCTGGATCGGCAACAACGACGCGCTGGTGGCCGCGGAGACCGGCATGCCCTCGAGCATGACGCCGATCGCTCAGTTCACCACCGACTTCACCACGCTCATGCAGGAGTTGAAAGCCAAGACCCGCGCAAACCTGATTGTTGCGAATATCCCGGATGTCACCGGGGTTGCGTATCTCACTCCGGGCGCGCTTGTGCTCGGGGAGTATTCGCAGGCGACGCACATTCCCGTGCCGCAACTCAGCGCCCTGCTCGGCATTCAGCCGACCGATCTGGTCAATCCAACCGGTTTGAGCGAGATCGCGGCCATCGTCGGCGGCAAGCAAGCTCCTCCCGTCGACGACAGCGGTTTCCTGAGCGCAGCCGAAGCCGTGACCGTTCAGCAGATGGTGGTGGCCTACAACCAGGTGATCGCGCAGCAGGTCGCTGCGGCGGGCGGCACGGTCGTGGATATCTACTCTGCGCTGAATACGCTGCGCGCGAATCCGCCGCTTATCGCTGGCTACCCGATCGGCTTCGGATTTCTGGGCGGCTTCTTTTCGCTCGACGGCATCCACCCGACGAACACTGGTTACGCGCTGGTGGCCAACGTCTTCATCGACACAATGAATGCCGCGCTCGGCACAAAGATAGCCGATGTGGACGTAAATGCGATTGCAGCCGCCGATCCGCTGTATCCGCCGAATCTTGCCAAGACACTGCAAGGCGGAGTGCAGGGCCTCGAGGGCGCGCGGATCCCGGCCCAGGCGGGAAATGCGCTGCACTGGATGTTTGAGAAGCAGACCCAGCAGCGGTGAACCGCTTCGCCTCGGGGGCAGCGGCCGTCATGATCGCTACGCTAGAACTCCTCCGGCGAACCATGCGACAGATTTTCGAATCGCGTGAAGTCCGCCAGGTACGCGAGGTGCACCGACCCGGTAGGACCGTTTCTCTGCTTGGCGATGATGATCTCCGCCTTGGCCTTCTCGTCCGGATCGGCTTCGCCGTTCTCGTCCTTGTTGTAGTAGCTGTCGCGATGAATGAAAGCGACCACGTCGGCGTCCTGTTCGATCGAACCCGACTCGCGCAGGTCTGAGAGCATCGGCTTCTTGTCGCCGCCGCGCTGCTCCGAGGCACGGCTGAGCTGCGACAGCGCAATCACCGGCACGCGCATCTCCTTGGCCAGTGCCTTGAGTCCCCGCGAGACCGCCGAAACTTCCTGCGTACGGTTCTCAAATCGCTTCGCTCCCGGGCCAGAAGCTGTCGCCGACATCAGCTGCAGGTAGTCCACCACGATCAGGTCCAGCGAGCCTTTCATCTGGCGGAGCCGCCTTGCCTTCGCTCGCATCTCGGTCAGCGAAATGCCCGGAGTATCGTCGATGAAGATTTTTGACTCGGTCAGCTCTTCGAGTGCGCGCGTCAGCTTCTGAATGTCGTCCTTGTAGAGATGCCCGGTCTGGATCTGCTTGGTATTCACGTAAGCCTGCGAAGCGAGCATGCGCCGCAGCAGCGATTCCTTCGACATTTCGAGCGAAAAAATCGCGACGACCTTATCGTCCTTCACCGCCGCATTCTGCGCGATGTTGATCGCCCAGGCTGTCTTGCCCATGCTGGGACGAGCCGCGATGATGATTAATTCCGACGCCTGCAGACCGCTGGTCATGCGATCGAAATCGACATAATGGGTCGCGAGGCCGGTGACATCCTTGCCCTCTTTGTAGAGGTTGTCGATGGTGCCGAAGGAGTCGCGCACGATCTCCGGGATTCCCACGAACCCGTTTGTAATGCCGCGCTCGGTGACCTCCAGCAGGTTCTGTTCGGCCTTGCTGAGAACGTCAAGCGCCTCTTCGCTCTGGTCGCCCGCTTCGGTGATCGCCGTCGAACAGATCCCGATCAGCTGGCGCAGCAGCGACTTGTCTTTGACGATCCGAACGTACTCTTCAATGCTGAGCCGGCGCGGCAGACCTTCTGTGAGTGAGGCAAGGTACGCGACCCCGCCTACGGCCTCGACCTCCTTGCGCTTGGCCAGCTCTTCTGACAGCGTGACGATGTCGACGGCGCGGCCTATATCGATGAGTTCGGCCATGCGGCTGTAGATCCGCCGATGCGACTCGAGCGCGAAGTCTTCGGGTCGGAGCCGCTCCGCCGCTTCGTTATATGCCTGATTTTCCAGCAGGATCGCGCCCAGTATGGATCGCTCCGCATCGATGCTGGCGGGCAGACCTCGTTCAGACGACACGTCGGGGGTAGTGGCCATGGGCGTTGCTCCGGGCTTTCAGTGTAGGGCAGCCGGGACCCTCCAGAACCGCCCCCAACGAAGTTCCGCCTGTTGTAAACCGAGATACCTGTGGGAGGCGTGGAAAACGCCTCATTGCGTGTGGCAGGATTTCATGCAACTGGCATCCCGGCGCGCTATCATCAAGGGAAGGACCCCATGAGATATCTGCGTTTCCTGATTGCCCTGATCGCCGCGTCCCTCACCCTGTCTGGCACCTTTGCCGCGGGCCAGGAATCAGCCCAGGAGCCGGTCCCGGCATCGGCGAATGCACCAACGAGGTCTGCCGGAGTAGACCCCGAAATCGCGGCAATGCAGCGCATCGAAGACGGCTGGAGCGCCGCGCTGGTGAAGCACGACCAGTACGCGCTTGAGTTGGTACTAGCGCCGTCGTACGTCGATATCTCCGCCGCCGGCGATGTTTCGACGCGCAACCAGCAGATCACACGTCTCCTGCTCAAGGAGAATGCGCCCATCTCGCTCGATCAAAAGGTTGCGAGTGTGCGAATGTTCGGAGACCTCGCGGTGGTCAACGGGACGTACATCCTGCGAAAGCATGACAGCGGCCAGACGGTGGATGAAAAGGGCATCTTCTCGCACATCTTCCAGCGGGTGCGCAGCAATTGGCAGTGCATCAATTCGCAGCGAACCATCGTCGTGGAGCAGGCTCTGCAGACGTCGGGCAAGAAGAAGCAGGCCAAAAGCAATGCGGAACTGCCGTTCCACATCCCGCTACTGCATCCGGGCGCAAAATCAGACCAGCCCCAGCCGAATCCGTCTGACTCGATCCCGCTGCCGCACTAGCGGAGCGACTCGCCCCGGTTCTCAGCTGCGAACGGCTTTCGCAAGGCGGAGCAGGGGCGGAATCAGTTTGCGGTCCGCGCCAGGCGCTTGCCCTGGATCTCGATGAACACATTCACCAGCGTCAATGCCGCCGGTGTGACGCCAGGAATGCGGCTCGCCTGGCCCAGAGTCTGCGGCCGAATGCGCATCAACTTCTCCTGCATCTCCCGCGAAAGCCCGCTCACACTCGTGTAGTCAAACCAGGCAGGAATGCTGCGCTCTTCGGAGCGTTTGAGCTTGTCAATCGACTTGCGCTGCTGGTCAAGGTACCCGGCGTACTTGATCTCCGTCTCAACCGCCTTGAGTTCGTTGCGCATCTGCGCCGAGAGCACCTTCGACGCATGGGCGTGAGTCATCGGTTGGAACAGGTCCGCCTCCGTGCTGCTCTCCATCTCTTCACGTAATACCGGCAAAATTCCCTGGATCGTGACCTCGGGCCGCTTGAGAATCTGCGCGTACGTCTGGCCCGCGACCGCGCCCAGCTCGGCCGCGAGTTCCGGGACAAGTGCCTGCATCCGCAACGGATTCACCTTGCGCGTCGACAGCAGTTTCTCGAGCGAAACGGCCCGCGCCTGCTTGGTCTCGTAATCGGCCCATGCCTCGTCGGAGATCAATCCGAGCCGCCGCCCGTGCGGAGTCAGCCGGCGGTCGGCATTGTCAATCCGCAGGTGCAACCGGAACTCCGCCCGGCTGGTGAACATCCGGTAGGGTTCATTGGTGCCCTTACTGATCAGGTCGTCGATCAGTATCCCGGTATAGGCCTCAGTCCGATCGAGCGTGAACGGCGCTTCGCCCTTAAGCTTCAGGGCGGCATTGATGCCGGCCATCAGGCCCTGGCAGGCAGCCTCTTCGTATCCCGACGTGCCGTTGATCTGCCCGGCAAGGTACAAGCCTTCGAACAGCTTGACGTTCAGGCTGCGATCCAGTTCCGTGGGATCGATGGCGTCGTATTCAATGGCATATCCGGGGCGCAGCATCTCCGCATTTTCCAGGCCCGGAATGGAGCGCACAATCTCCCACTGCACTTCCATCGGCAGCGACGTCGACATGCCGTTGACATAGACCTCGTGCGTGTCGAGCCCTTCCGGTTCAAGGAAAAACTGGTGCTGTTCCTTGTCCGGGAACTTCACCACCTTGTCTTCAATCGAAGGACAGTAGCGCGGCCCGATCGCCTGGATCTGCCCGGTGTACATGGGCGAACGCGAGACGTTCTCGCGAATGATGCGCAGCGTCTCCGGCGTGGTGTACGCGACGTGGCAGGAGATCTGCCGCTGCTTGATCTCGCGCGTGCGAAAGCTGAAAGGAGTGGGTTCCGCATCGCCCGGCTGCTCTTCAAAGCGCGACCAATCGATGGTGCGACCGTCCAGACGGGGCGGAGTTCCCGTCTTCAGCCTGCACCCGCGCAAGCCCAGACGCTTCAAAGCTTCGCCGAGTAGAACACTGGGCGGCTCACCGCTGCGGCCCGCGGAATACTGCACTTCTCCGCAATGAATCAGGCCGTTGAGGAAGGTGCCGGTGGTGATGACGACCGCGCCCGCTGTAATCGTGCGGCCGTCCCGCAACCGTAAGCCATCACCCGCCGGCGAGATCCACCGGAGGCATCTTCGAGCAGCAGATCCACAACTTCGGCCTGCTTGATGAAGAGGTTGGGCTGCGACTCCAGCACCTGCCGCATCTTCACGCGGTACTGCTGCTTATCGCACTGCGCGCGGGGAGACCATACGGCCGGGCCGCGCGAGGTATTCAGCAGGCGGAACTGGATGCCGACAGCATCCGCGACCTCGCCCATGATGCCGCCGAGCGCATCCACTTCGCGCACCAGGTGGCCCTTGGCGATGCCGCCAACTGCCGGGTTGCACGACATTTGGGCGATCAGGTCGAGGTTCAGGGTGAACAGCGCGGTGCGCAGGCCCATGCGGGCAGCCGCGACCGCCGCCTCGCAACCGGCGTGACCCGCGCCCACGACAACCACATCGTATTGTTCGGTAAAGCCCACGCCGCGGTTACTCCCAGATCTCTGATTTTAACTGAGTGCCGGGAAGCAGGGCAGCGCCTGGGCTAAATGGCTTGCGCATGCGCGGACCCTGGAGCATCTGGGGTGGTCCACGTTTGGTCGCGGCCTTTTGCGGCTCTCTTTCAGAACACGAGCCGGAACGCCAGTTGAATCTGCCGCTCCCGGTATAGAGTGCTGCTGTTCGAGTTGGTCACCGTTCCGAAGCTCGGCTGGTAGGTCAAGTGGGGCAACGTAGTGGCGGAGGAAGCGCCGGAGATGGTGTAGCCAACCGTATCGGTCCGAGTTACGTTCTGGTGATTGAGCAGATTGAATCCCTCGCCCATCACCTCCAGCTTGCAACGTTCATTGATCGCGGTTTCTTTTGAGAACCGCAACTCGATGCTTGAAACCGGTGCATAGCGGAAGGTGTTCCGGCCGATCTGCGGCAGGCGCGTATCTCCTCCCGAGCCGTTGATGTTGGCCGCAATGCCGCTCAGGGTCTGCACTCTTCCCGCCGAGTTGAGAAATTTGATCGATGGCACCGCGCCGGAGGTGTGCATGCTGTACGGCAGTCCGCTTCGAATCTCTGCTACCGGCGCCAGCCCATACCCGTTTGCAAGGTAGCCGAGCAAGCCCCTAACCTTCCAGGGCGAGTGGAGTTGAGCGCTGCCCGTAACGCGGTGGCGCACGTCGAAGTCGGAGTTCCCGTACTCCAGTCGGAAGTTGGTCGGATCGAGCAGGTCATTGTTGTCGCTGAAGGTGGTCTCGTTCTGATTGAAGTCGGCGGCGTGAGCGTACGTATACGACGCGTGCAGGTCAAAGATCCGCTGCATGCGATGGCTGATCTTCACCAGTCCAGCCTGGTACTTGGAATTTGTCTCGCTGAATACATCCGTGATCTGCGCGTAATTCGTCTTCAGTCGTCGTGTGAAGAATGGGGAGGTGAAAGTGTTCTTAAGTGGCCCTTTGCCGGTAGAGTCGCTGATCGCGTATTGAAGGGTGCTCGCCGACGCCAGATCGATATTTGCGTCCATGAAGTTGGGCAACTCCCGCGCCAGGCTTGCCAGGAATGCGACCGACAGCTCGGTGTGGCGTCCTAATTCCTGCTCCAGCGAAACTTCCAGTTCGTGTATCTGCGGATTCTGAAAATGTGGATCGAAATACGTCGCACTCGGTGTTACGAAACCTGAAAGCTGCGACTGGAAGATCTGCGGAAACGTAGGCGCGCTCCCATCCACGGGGCGGAAATAGTAGCTGCGTTGTGCGCCGGCGACCCCGGTTCCGGTCAGCGCGGCAAAGGCGGTCGAGTTGATGATTCGTCCGTAATACGCGCCGTAGCCCGCTCGAAGCACCGTTTTTCCCGATCCGAAGAGATCCCATGCCGCGCCCAGACGTGGCCCGAAGTTGTTCTTGTCGTGGGGCAGATGCGCGGTTTGCGGAATGTCGGGATTGACCAGGGTTCGATTCGTATCCGGCAACTGCTCGTATTCATAGCGCAAGCCGAAGGAGAGGGTGAGGCCATGCCGAAATCTCCATTCATCGGCGACAAAGAAGGCATAGTCCACGGTCGAAAACTGAAATACCGATGTGCCGAGCGCCTGCGAGAAATGTGAGTAGCAGGGCAGCGAACCCACCCCAGATCCCCCGGAGTCGCAGTGATCGGGCGCAATCAGGTCGGAGGCGAAGTTCAACACGTTCGTATAGGTGTAGGATCCGGTGCCGTTGTACAGATTGTTGCTGTAGTCCAGAACGTGGTTGAAGTCGAAGCCCGCCTTCCAGACATGGGTGCCGTGAATCCAGGTAAAGGTGTCGACCAATTGCTGCCTGCGTTCGTCGGGATAGGCTGCCCGGTCGAGGAATGCCGGCTTGCCAAAGACGAAACCGCTGCTCCCACTGGCCAGCGAAATCTGTGGCGGTCTCTGATACACATTGTGTGCAAAGGTCTGCTCGAACACGCTCGGAGGCTGGCTGAATTCGACTTCGAAATCGCGGCCGTACTGGTAGCGCGCCTCATTCAGCAGGTTGGCGGTTACGAAAAGGTTCCACCGCGCGATGCCCCAGTCTTCCTTCACAAAATCGTTGCCGAAGCTGTTGACGCCATAGGTGTCGGAGGCGCTCGTCTGGATGCCGCCGGGCGAGTTCCACCGCAGGCGGTTGTATTGCAGGATGAGGTGATTGCGATCGTTTAGCTGGTAGTCGAGCTTGGGGAAAAGGATGACCTGGTTTCCGGTGCGCGGCACTGCGCCCAGCAGGCTGTCGAGGCCATTCAACACGGCTTCGTAATTGGAAAGCGCGTTCGCTGTACTGAGGCCGGTGCGGTCGGCGAGCGTTTGCAACGCTGTGTCGGAAGGGCTTGCGAACAGGCGTGCAGCGTTGCCGGCCCGCGCCACTCCTGGAAAATTGCGCCGGTACTGGTCGTAGGCGAAGAACCAGAACAGCTTGTCTTTCTTCACCGGTCCACCGACCGCCACGCCCCACTGGGCGCGCCAGTCTTTCGGGCGAAAAACAGAGCTGCGGAAGCTGCCATCGGGCTGCCGCTGGGTCAGCGTGGTGAACTTGTTGGTTGCACCCAGCACATTGTCGCGGTCGTAAAAGAAGGCCTGCCCGTGCAGCACGTTTCCGCCCGAGCGCGTCACCGTGTTAACCACCCCTCCGGCCGCACGCCCGTACTCGGCCGAGTAATTCGAGGTGTTGACTTGAAACTCCTGCACCGCGGCCTGTGTGGTGGAGTAGCCGATGCGCGTCCGTCCCCGCTCCTCAGAGAAGAAGGCCTGGTTGTTATCTGCGCCATCCACCGTGTTGTTGTTGAGCAGCACGCTGATGCCGCGGAAGCTCACCAACCCATACCCGTTCTGGTCCGGATTCGTCCCCTCGGTTTGCAGTGCGAAGTTGGACCAGCGGCGGCCGTTGCTGGGCAATCCGTCCAGCGTGGCAAGGTCTAGGTTGGTTGCGATCGCGGCGCTCGTCCGATCCAGTCGCGGTGTGTCGCCGTTCACCTCCACGGTTTGCTGTGGCCCACCCACGGCGAGCCTGGCCGTGACATCGGTCAGCCGCCCCACCTCGACCAGCACAGAAGCATTCCGCCACGGCGCGAATCCGGCCCCATTTATCTCCAGCGCGTACACCCCGGGCGCGAGTTCCGGCAAGCGGAAGGCGCCGGTCGCGTCGCTGAGCGTTTCACGAGCGAGAGACGTGGTTGCTGCCGTTGCCACGATTCGTACGCTGGGAATCACGCGGCTCTGGGCGTCTTCAACCAGGCCGCTGATCGCTCCAGCAGTTGTGGATTGTGCCCAGGCAATACCAGCCGTGCACGGCAGCGCAAGCGAAAACAGCAGGGCGAACAGTCTCAATGAGGGGCGGGTGAGGCGCGAAAGGCAGGACATCTGGCATTTACTCCAGACCTCCCTGGATCCAATGTATTACACATCAAGTACGTCGCCGAGCTATGGGGAATATCGCCCGCGACCCACCCCCGCGTTGATTGAGTTGCCGGGAACGTTCGGTCCGCGAAGCCTTGAGTACTGGCAGACTCAGCGAACCCAGCAAGCGGAGTTCCGCACGCGCAGTGCCTGCAAATACGGGCACAAACGTCACCAACCGACGTAATCAACACTGGGAAGTGCCTAGAGAATACCCCATTGGATACACTGGTAGGTAGCAATGTTTATCGATGAAGCGCGAATTCGAGTGAAAGCTGGCGACGGCGGGAACGGCTGCATGGCCTTCCGCCGCGAAAAATTTGTCCCCCGGGGCGGTCCGTCCGGTGGAGATGGCGGCCAGGGCGGCGACGTCATCATGGAGTCCAGCGAGCGTCACAACACGCTGGTCCACTTCCGGTTCAACCCTGAACACAAGGCGGAACGGGGGCGTCATGGGGAAGGATCCAACTGCACCGGCCGGGACGGCGAGAGCATCGTCCTCAAGGTGCCCGTAGGCACCGCCGTGTATGACGAAGAGACCGGCGAACTGGTTCACGACTTCCGCCGCCCCGACGAGCGAGTGGTCATTGCTAAAGGCGGACGTGGCGGCCGTGGTAATCAGCACTTCGCCACTGCCACCCACCAGGCGCCTCGCGAACATGAACCCGGTCGCACCGGCGAAGAGCGCGCCTATCGCCTGGAACTGAAGCTGATCGCCGATGTTGGCCTGGTGGGCTTTCCCAAACGTGGGCAAGTCCACCTTGATCTCGCGTATTTCGGCGGCTCGCCCCAAGATTGCCGATTACCCCTTCACTACCCTGGAGCCGAACCTGGGCGTCGTCTCCGTCGGCGAGCCTCCCAATGAAGAGAGCTTCGTCGTCGCGGACATGCCGGGCCTGATCGAAGGTGCGCATCTGGGCGCCGGGCTCGGGTTGCAATTTCTGCGTCACATCGAGCGCACTCGCATCCTGGTGCACCTCGTCGATGTTTCCGACAGCAGCGGCCGCGATAATCCTCTGGACGACTACAAGGTCATTCAGGAAGAGCTGAAGAGCTTTGGCCACGGTCTGGCCGAGAAGCCGACGCTCCTCGTCGCCTCGAAGGCAGACGTGGCCAACCCTGACAAGCTCAAGAAGCTGCAAGCCATGGCCAAACGCCGCAAGCTGCCCCTGTATCTGATCTCTGCGGTGAGCGGGCAGGGCATCGATGCTCTAAAGTATGCCGTCGGCGCACGGCTGCACGACTTGCGCGAGGCGGAGATCGCCGCTGCCGAGATTCCCAAGGAAGACATTTGGGCCTAGCGAGGGGCAGAGACGAGCGGCACTCGGGAGCAGCCAAGTCCGCGATTCTGCTCACCTGAAATTCTGGCCAGATCAGCGCCCAGACAGGATCGAGCCGGAGCTAGCTGCGCGCCTGCAATTTCTCCCGAGTAAGGGCGTTCCAGGTCGCCACCGATTCCGGTATCGGCGGCGACTTCACTCCGGCTTGGACCCGATCGACGATCGATTGCGGAGCAATATTCCCATTGCGATCCCGGAACAGGGCTTTCACCCAGGCCACCGCCGCCAGGCCTTCCTGAGAATGAAACGTCTGCTCCATGTAGATCCACTTCTCATCCCAGCAGAGCGCCCGGGTGGTCAGCGTAAAGCGCGCAAACAACGGCAGAGACCGGCGAAAGATCACGTCCACCGAACCCACCAGCGGCGTCCAGCGTTCGCGTACCACGAGATTCATCATGCCGGTCGCCGCCACCCAGTGCATGCGCCCGTAATCCATGCAGCTCAGAAACCTGGAGTTGTTCAGGTGGAAATTGAAGTCGATGTCGTTCGGCCAAACCCGCATGCGCACGCTGTCCTCATCGAGTACGCCCACCCGCGGCAGCGCGCGGACGCGGTGGCGAATGATCATGAGAGGAATGCGGACGAAGCTGTTGATGTGTGCCATGAGTCGAGAGGAGCCCAGAACGGATCTTTACTTCTGAAACGACACTACCCTTTCGAGAAGTGTAGATGAGTGTCCCGGCGGGGATGCGTGACGAGCTTCGCAAAGCTTGCGCGACACCGCCAAGCTCGACACGGCCAAGCCGCACACGTGCGTCGCAGGTATGATGGTCAGGTTATGACGGAATGCACACGGCGCAGTTTTCTCCGCAACGCGGCTCTTGCTCCGCTCGCTCTACAACCCCGCTGGCTTCAGGCTGCTCCTATCAGTAGGAATCACGTGCTCTACATCGGGACTCAAACCGTCGACCCCAGTACCAGCAAAGGCATCTATGCCTGCGAATTCGATTCCGCGACCGGGCAGATCAGCCATCTGCACCTGGCCGCCGAGGCGGGCAATCCGACCTTTCTCGCGTTAGGCCCGGAGAAGCGCTTCCTCTTCGCTGCCCATGAGACGGATGAGTTTCACGGGACCAAGTCCGGGTCGGTGAGCGGCTACCGCAACCATCGCGAAGTGGCGGAGCTCAGTCCGCTCAACGAGGTCTCCGCCAAGGGAGCGGGAACCTGCCACGTGACCGTCGACAACACGGGCAGATGCCTCTTTGCAGCGAATTACAACGGCGGCAGCGCGGCGTCTTTCCTCATCTCTCCGGAGGGCCACCTCAGCGAAGCCGTTTCCGAGTTCCATTACACCGGCCACGGCCCCAATCGCGATCGGCAAGAGCAAGCTCACGCGCATCGTGTCACGGTTTCGCCAGACAACAGGTTTCTGCTCGTGAATGACCTGGGGCTCGACTGCATCCACGTCTATCACCTCGACGCGAAGACGGCCAAGCTCACCCCCAATGATCCGCCGGAGTGGAAGAGTACGCCCGGCTCCGGACCGCGTGCCCTGCGCTTTCATCCCAGCGGCAAACGAGCCTACTGCATCACGGAATTGAGTTCGAGCGTGATCGTGCTCGACTGGGACGCGGCGAAGGGAACGCTGCATCCGATCCAGACTCTGTCGTTGCTGCCTGAGGGAGAGGCGCAAGGCTCGAGCACCGGCTGCGAGATCGTCTTCAACCGGGCCGGCGACTTCGCCTACGTAGCCAATCGCGGGCACGACTTCCTGGCCTCGCTCAAGGTCAGCCCGGCAACCGGCAAGGTGGAGTTGATGGAGCGTACCTCCTGCGGAGGAAAGACTCCGCGGCACATCGCGCTCGACCCCACCGATGGCTGGCTGCTTTCGGCGAATCAGGGGGACGATACGATTGCAGTCTTCCGGCGCGATCCGAAGACCGGCCGCCTCGCCCATGAGGGAGCGACCTTCCCGCTTTCGCACCCGCAATGCCTGCTGTTTGGCTGATCATCCGGCCGGTGACACTCAGAGACCCTCAGCCTTCGGGGGCCGCCGTGGAGAGCCACCAGCCATCGCCAACGCACCAGCTTGTGCGGTCGGGCCGGGTGTGACGGTGCAGCGATCGAACCTCGTGTATCGAGCACTCGTGAAAGGCACGCGATAGCTCCGGGCGGTGGACTGCTCCCGAGCGCCCGCACAGTCAATGAATTTAGCCTGCACCAGGAATTTTGCGGAGAAGATCTCTCCTCTCACACGGGTCACCAGCAACATGGCGCCAAATCCCTGATCCGGCGTCAGGGGAAACAGCAGCCTGCCGCCGGGCCGCAGCGCGTCCAGCCAGGCATCGGGCGGATCGGTCAATCCCGCGCTCACATAGATGCAGTCGCATGCCGGGAGCGGCCCGAGCGTTCCGGATCGCGCATCCACGGTGACATTGCCTCGGTCCCCCAGGTTTCGCGCTAGCCTTGGCCGCCAGTCCGGGATCGATTTCAAACGCGAGCACCGAACCTGCGAGTTGCGCCAGGATGGCCGTGTAGTATCCGGTACCGGCACCGATGTGGATCGCGAGATCGGTGGGTTGAACATGCAATGCCCCAAGGCAAAGCGCATGCAGCGAGGGTTGACCGTTGTTGATGGGAGGATCGATGGAGATTGCCACCGTGATGTCCTGGTAGAGCAGCGCGGGATCGTCTGAAGGCGTGTCGACATAGCCCGTGGTCGTGAAACACCGCCACGGACCTGGTCCTAAGAACCGCTCACGGGGCGTAGAAGCGAAGGCTGCGCGGAGGCGGCTGTCAGTGCGCGGAATGCCGGCGTTGGCGGTGATTAGGTCCGCGTAGAAAGCACGAAAGGCGTGAATGCGATCCATGGCTGCATTCTCTGGGAAGTGAATGGCCTGAGAGATGGATGAACTGCTTCGCCGGGTCAGGTGCCGCGTGCGGCTCAACAGCGGATCAAATCGCGAGCCTCAGGCGGTCACGAGGGAAGCAGATCCTGCATACGACTTTTGCCGTTTTTCGGGAGCAAAGGTCGCCAGCTCCCATGCAGAGCGGTCGCGCAGCAGTCTAGAAACCAGCGCCGTGTGCATGGCATGCCCGGCGCGCTCGGCGACGACGCGTCCCAGGATGTGCCGTCCTGCCAGGGCCAGATCGCCGATCAGGTCCAGCACCTTGTGCCGCACAAACTCGTCGTGGAATCGAAGTGGGCCGTTCTCTACGCCCTGCTTGGTCACAATGATGGCGCTTGCAGGGGAGACTCCGCGGATCAGGCCCATGTCCCGAAGCTTCTGCTCATCTTCTTTGAAGCCGAAGGTTCGCGCCGGCGCGATCTGGGAGCCGTAGGCGCCGCGCGACAGATCCAGTTCGAAGCCCTGCTGCCCGATGGGCGACGGGAAATCGATGTCGTAGGAGATGCTGTAGCCTTCGCCCGGATAGACGCCGATGAACTTGTTGTTCTCACGCACCTCGACCGACTTCACCACCCGCAGATATTCGCGCCGGCGCCGCTGCTGCTTAATTCCCACTGCGGTGAAGGCCTCCACGTAGGGCAGCGCGCTTCCGTCCAGAATCGGCAGTTCGAGGTTGTCGAGCTCCACGATGACGTTATCGATGCCCATGCCGATGAGCGCTGAAAGCAGATGTTCGGTCGTCGAGATGAGCACGCCCTGCTTCATCAGGCTGGTCGCGTAACTCACCTTGGCCACATTGCGGCCAATGGCGCTGATTTCAAAGTTGTCGAGGTCGGTACGGCGAAACACAATGCCGGAGCCGGCAGTGGCGGGAAGCAAACGCATGTGCACCGGGGCGCCACTGTGCAGTCCAATCCCGGCGAACTCAATCACCGATACAATCGTCTGCTCCAAATGAGTAGGCTCAGTCAATCTAATGCGGCTCCCCAAACACTCCTGCAGCTTTAGACTATCCAGAACGGTTGAAAGTTTACTGTGGCGAAAAAGACACACTGTGGTCGCGGGAAACCACTGAGTCAACAGGAAAGGGCTGCATGCGGGCGAAGAGAGAACGAAGGGCCGGCGATTGGATCATGCCGCTTTTAGAGGCCGTTAAGGCCAGGGAAAAGGAACTGATCTCCACCATCCGCGAACTGGTCGAACTTGAGTCTCCCAGCGAGAATAAGCCCGCTGTGGACGCATGTATCTCGCTGGTTGAGGCGAAGTGTGCGCAGTTGGGAGGGCGGGTTCGCCGCCATCGCCAAAAGCAATATGGCGATCTGCTGGAAGCCCGCTTCGGCCCGAAGACAGGTAAACCGCTGATGCTGCTGGGCCACCTTGATACGGTTTGGCCGCTCGGCACACTATCCCGTATGCCGTTTCGCATGAGCCGCGGCCGACTTTGGGGTCCCGGTGTCCTGGACATGAAAGCGGGAGTGGCCATGGCGCTCGCGGCTATGGACGTTTTGCGCGAGCGGAACCTGCTTCGGCGGCCGATCGTTTTGCTGCTGAACGGTGATGAAGAGATCGGCAGTCCCGGTTCGCGTGCGGCGACCGAAAAGCTGGCGGCCGAGTGCGAGGCGGTGTTGGTGCTGGAACCGGCGCAGGGCGAACAAGGCGCTTATAAGACGGCGCGCAAGGGAGTGGGGCAATACACAATTCGCATTCAGGGTGTGGCTGCGCATAGTGGTCTCGATTTCGAAAAAGGGCGCAGCGCGATCGCCGAGTTGGCGCGGCAGGTTGAAAGAATCGGCAGGTTCACCGATTTGCGGCGGGGCATCACAGTGAATGTTGGCGTCATTGGCGGTGGCACGCGGTCCAACGTGGTGCCCGCGGAAGCCTGGGCCGAGGTGGATGTTCGCATCGCGCGAAGTCAGGATGCAGCAAAGATTGAGAAGCTTTTTCGCTCCCTGCGCGTCATAGATAGGGAGTGCAGGCTGAGTGTGGAGGGCGGGTTGAACCGCCCACCGATGGAGCGGACCGCCGGAACCGCGGCGCTGTTTGCCAGCGCAGCAACTCTGGCCGAAGGACTGGGTTTCCACCTCGAAGAAGCGTCGACCGGCGGAGGATCGGATGGGAACTTTACCTCGGCACTCGGCGTAGCAACGCTCGACGGCATGGGCGCGGTTGGCGAAGGAGCCCATGCGGATCACGAATCCATATGGCTGAAGCATCTCGTGCCGCGTACGGCATTGTTGGCGGCGATGGTTACAAATACGCAAGTGGAAACATAATTCGGGCTGAGGTCGTATGTTGAAGATTATTGAATTCGGGCTGCTGGCGGTTTCTCTGCTGACCATCTTTGGGCTCGTTCTCAGGTCGCCACGCAATCAGCCGACCGCACCCGCTGAAGAGGTGGCCGAGGAGCCAGTGACGGGTCACGCTCCCCTGGGTGCAAAGAAGTCTTAAGCCACGCCGCGAAATTTCAGGGCCTTTTGCCGTACGCCACCACGCGAAAAGGTCATGTTTGCTGAGAATGAGCCGCTAAGGAAGCGGCCTTCTCCAGTCGTAACCGCATGCCATCGATGAGGCTGGATGCAAGTGCAATCGGCAATCCCACAACATTGAAGTAGCATCCCTGGATGCGCGGAATCCAACGCGCAGCATAGCCCTGAATCCCGTAAGCACCCGCCTTGTCCATTGGCTCTCCGGACGCGATGTACGCCGCGATGTCTTCATCGCTCAGCGCCAGCATGGACACGTAGGTCAATTCGGCCGCAGTTTCGGTGGCAATCCGGGAGACCACGCTGACGCCGGTAATGACCTGATGAGTCCGTCCGGAGAGCATGCGCAACATGCGGTCTGCATCGGCCGCATCTCGCGGTTTGCCCAGGATCTGGGTCTCGCTTACTACCACCGTATCCGCACCCAGAACGAGCAGCGGATCGTCTGTCGAGTCCAGCGTGGTTCCGTGTTCTCGAAACACAGCCTGGGCCTTTTCCAGCGAGAGCCGGGTCGCGAACGAGACAGGATCTTCGCCCGACTGCACCACCTCCGGCACCGATGAGGGCACGACGCGAAACGAGAAGCCGGCTTGGGTAAGCAATTCCTTACGTCGCGGCGAAGCGGAAGCGAGTACCAGCATGGTCTGATTCTAGCCGCCGGACGGCGGCTGAAGCCGTGGCGAGAAGCGGTCAGCAAAGGCAGCAAAAAGCGGTCGGCACAAGAGCGGTCAGCAAAAGGCCGGTCAGCGAAGGAGCGGTCAGCAAGAAGCAGTTAGCGAGTTAGCGGGAATGCGGTGAGCTAGGGCTGATGCAGCTCACTCCGTGTTTGGCCATGAAAGGCAGGATCATGACGCCTACCGGGAAAGGGTCGGACTTCCACGTGGGTATTTCTCTTCGCCGGCCCCTTTGCTCATGACAGACTTTGCGAGCGTCTCCAGTGTTCTCTATGTCCTTGCTACTTGCTTTTCTGCTGACTCGCTAACTCGCTAACCGCTTTTCAGCTGACCGCTCTTTGCTACCCTTCTTCGCTGACCGGCTTTTAGCTGACCGCTGTCTAGCTGACCGGCTTTCAGCTGCCCCTCACACTTCCATGGCCACGCTGATGCCCTTGGTGCTTGCCACTCCCCAGGCCATCCTGGGCGTGCTGTGCGCAACACCATAGCGCCCATCGGGGCCAAGCAGGATGATGCCTCCATGCCCGCCCAGCCGGCGCAACAGATACGCGATGGCGTCTTGTGCTGTCTGTTCCGGAGCGAGGCCCTGCTGCACGCGATCGACAGCCCACTTGCCCAGTACGAGCTTCATGATCGGCTCGCCCCATCCGGTCAACGAGACCGCCGCGCTCGCATTATCGGCATAGCAGCCACAGCCGATGAGCGAAGAATCGCCCACCCGCCCCGGAGCCTTGTTCAGCGTTCCTCCGGTCGAGGTGCCTGCGGCCAGATTGCCTTGCGCGTCCAGAGCCACTGCGCCGACGGTGTCATGGGAATCGAGTGCGGTGAGGATGGCGGTCTCGGCCGATTTGTCGTCGCCGGAGAACGTGAGATCGGGAAGACCCGCGCGGGCGAGTTCCTGCGCTTTTTCCAGCCGAACTTTCTCCCGCTCCATACACTAATTCGGAGTTGTCGATCAGCGGCATGCCGTGTTCGCGGGCAAACTCCTCCGCGCCGGCTCCGACGAAGTAAACGTGGGGGCTTTCATCGAGCACCAGCCGGGCCGCCTGGATGGGGTTACGGAGCCGTTCCACGCAGGCCACGCCGCCCGCGCGCAGCGTGCCTCCGTCCATCAGCAGCGCATCGAGTTGTACCCGTCCATCCCGGGTAAGAAAGCTGCCGCGGCCCGCATCGAAGGTCTCATCGTCTTCAAGAACCGTGACCGCCGCTTCGACCGCGTCGACTGCCGGCCCGCCCTTCTCAAGCAGTGCGTATCCGGCCCGCAAAGCATTCGATACGCCTCGCTGGTGGGCCTCCAGCATGTCTTCGGGAATGGCCCAGGCACCGCCGTGAACGAGAAGAATGGGAGAGATTGGCATCGAGAGATAGCTTACAGCGTATATAGCTTCGGAGTATGACCATAGTATGATGACCATAGTCAGGAGATTTCTATGAGAACCATGGGAGCGGGCGCCTTCAAAGCTCAGTGCCTATCCGTGATGGACGAGGTGGCCAACAAGCGTCAGCCAGTGCTGATCACGAAGCGGGGAAAACCAGTCGCGAAACTGGTGCCGGTTGAGACTTCCGACGATGAGATTCTAGGATTTGCAGTCGGCCGGGTGAAGATTGTCGGAGACATCCTGGGGCCAGTCTTCCCTCTGGAAGACTGGGAGATGCTGAAGTGATCCTGCTCGACACGCATGTGGTGTTGTGGCTCGGCAGCGATCCTCGAAAGCTATCCAAGCGGGCTGTCCAAGCCATTCGACGCGCTCGCTCGACCGGCGGCCTGGCCCTTTCCTGCGTCTCGTTGCTGGAGGTGGCGGGTCTGATCTTCCGCAAGCGAATTGAAATTTCAGCCACTCTCGAGGACTTCGTCGCCGAGTTGGAACAGCGCTTCGTGATCTTGCCGTTGACCGGTGCGGTGGCTTCGGCCGCTGTGCGCCTGCCCGTGCAATTTCCCGCCGACCCGATGGACCGGATCATTGGCGCAACTGCATTGGTTGGGGGGATTGGTTCTAGTGACCGCCGATGAGCGGATTCAGAGGGCGAAGGCCGTCGAGACGCTATGGTAGCTAGGCCTGCGGCGCAGTTGGAGCGGATTGCAGGTCGGTCTTCGCGGCGATGATTTGTTCCCGCTGCGGCTTCGCTGTGCGGACCGGCGCGAGACCCTTGGTCTTCTGATAGGTGTAGCTGATGCGGTGAATGACGGTGATGGTCGAAAGCACGGCCAGCACCCACAGCACCGGAGCCATGGCGCCCCAGCGGTTGAAGAGCGCTCCGATGATGATCAGCACAATGCGTTCCGGCCGCTCCATGAAGCCCACCTTGCAGGAGCCGATGAGCGCCTCGGCCCGGGCGCGGGTGTAGCTGACCATCAGGGAAGTGACCATGACAAAGGCCACCAGCACGACGTAGAAGAAGCGATTGCCCCGCGCATAGAAGACCAGCAGGCCGAAGAACAACACCACGTCGGAGTAGCGGTCGATGACCGAATCGAAGAAGGCTCCGAAGACGGTTACCTGATCGGTCTGACGCGCGACGCGGCCATCCACCATGTCGAAGATGCCGGCGCCGATGATGACCAGCCCGCCGAACAGGAACATGCGAACGAAGTTGTGGGCATTGGCGTAGCCGAAGAAGAGTGCGGCGCCGGTGTTGATGATCAGGCCGATGAAGGTGAGGACGTTGGGCGAGATGCGGGTGAGGGCCAGGCCGTTGACGATCGCCTGGAGGAGAACGCCGCACGCCCGGCCGAAGGCGCTAGTCCAGGTCATCGTATCTCCGGGTCAATTCGACCACTCATCGGAATCTGCCTCATGCAACGTCTCGAACCCTCGACGGGGAGGGGCCGGGCTAACTACTCCTCACCCTCGTCGTGAATCGTAGTGAGCTTCAACACTTCCAGCTCCCGCTTTCCGTTGGGAGTCACAATCGTAGCCACATCGCCCACCTGCTTACCCACCAGACCGCGTCCGATCGGGGAGGTGGTGGAGATCAGTCCCTTGTTGACGTCGGATTCTTCGCTGGTGACCAGCTTGTACTCAATCTTCTCGTCCTTGAGGGTGTCGTAGACCAGGACGGTGGAGCCGAAGGCAGCGCGGTCGCGGGGAATATTGGCCAGGTTGACCAGGGCAAGTTCCCCCATGCGGGCCTTCAGCTGGCCCAGGCGTGCGTTGACAAACACCTGGCGCTGCTTGGCCATGTGGTACTCGGCGTTCTCGCTCAGGTCGCCCAGCGCGGCTGCCTTCTTGATTTCGGCAGGGAGCTCATGGGTCAACTCGTGTTCGAGCTGCTGAATCTGTTCCAGAAGTTTCTTTTTGATGTGTTCGGGCATGCAATTCCAGTGCGGCTCATAGGCATGAGCCGAGTAATGCGGCCAAGGCCGGTCTTCCGCCAAAGCACGATTATACGATGGATGCGATCCCGGGGGATTGCGATCTGCTCTTGACTGTGCCGTATCGGCCCGATATGCTCAGACTCGGTTTGCTTCCTGGTCTATATCTTCCCTATATCTGGCATTTTTCAATTACATAACCATGAGAAGCAATCCAAATTTCCAGGTCGGTGACAAAGTCGTCTATCCGAATCACGGGATAGGCATCGTGGACCAAATCTCAACCCGTTCGAACGGCTTCCAGGTCGAACGCTTCTATCTGCTCACGATTAAAGCCAGTGCGCTGAAGGTGATGGTGCCCTGTGGGAATGCTACGCATGTGGGACTTCGCAGCGTCGTTACCCAGTCGGAAGTGGAGCGGATCCTTTGTTTCCTGAGTGACGGCAATTGCAGCAGCAATGCCGATTGGAAAGAACGGTACCGCGAGCACTGCGAAAAGATGAAGGCCGGTTCGTTGATGGAAGTGGCCGAAGTCCTGAAGAGCTTATTGGTACTCAGCCAGAAGAAGCCGTTAGGTTTTCGCGAGCAGAAGATGCTTGAGAAAGCTCGGTACCTTCTGGTGAACGAGATTGTTCAGGCCACCGGCGCCAATGAAGCCGGGACGGATGATTCCTTGATGGATGCTCTGGCCAAGGCCGGGCTGAAGTTCCCGGACATCGCCGGAGAAGCCTGATTTCGAGCCCAGTCTGGCAACTGGGCTTGGCTGCTTCGCCTTCCGCGGAACGGGCCCCCTTACATTTCCACTGAAGTCCTGTTTACGGCAAAGTCGCCGCCGTGTCTCTCTGCGCCCGCCGACCGTGGCGCCCTGCATGTTTGGTCCTGCGCGCGGCTGAAGAAGCTGTTTACCTGCTCTTCGGCTCGAATCTGCGAGCCGTGCGCATCAAGATAACTCTGCAGAATCAGGACGGCCGCGACCTGATCGACCACCTGTTTGTGCTCCGATCCCGCACGGCCGGCGGCGTGCAGATGCCGGTGAGCCTCGGTGGTAGTGAGTCGTTCATCCCAGAGGTGAACAGGCAGCTGGGTCTCTTCGGCCAGCACCTGGGCGAATGCCTGGGCCTTGATCGCCTGCGGACTCAGGTCTCCGGACATGTAGAGCGGATTCCCAACCACGATCGCGGTGCAGCCGTGTTTGCGCAGCACCCGCTTCAGCGATTTGAGATCCTGCCGCCGGTTGGTCCGCACCAGGGTCAGCACCGGCTGCGCCGTCAGGCCCATTGCATCGGATACAGCGACCCCAATGCGGCGATCGCCGACGTCCAGACCTAAGATTCGCGGGATCGGGGTCGGCTCCACTCTGGCATCTTAGAGGCTTTTCGCCTGCGCGGTTGCTGGTTGCCTTGAGGGGTGCCGGTCGCGGCAGCGCCCAACCCTAAAAAAGACAGCATCATAGAATGAAGGCTGGGAATCAAAACACCACAAAGGTCTGGTCCGAGTGCGCCGAGTTCTTCTTTTGATATTTCTGGCAGGAGTGGGTGCCTGCGCTTTTCTGCTGCTGGCCCCTACGGGTCCCCGCACCGAGACCTTCCTCGAAATCGCGCCCGGCACTTCCTCGCGCCAAATTGCGACTCAGTTGGCCAGCAAACGCCTGATCTGGAGCCGCTATGCCTTTGACGCGCTTCGGATGGTCAAGGGCGGCAGGCTCAAGGCCGGCGAGTACCGGTTCGACCATCCCGCCACCATCACAGAGGTCTACAACCGCCTCCAGCGTGGCGATGTGTACACCCGCAGTCTTACCATCCCGGAAGGCTCCAACATCTTCGATATCGCGACTCGTGTCGAGGCGGCGCAGCTCGGTGACCGGGCTGGCTTCCTCGCGGCAGAGCGCACGCAGATCGGCTTAGTGGCGGATTTGGATCCGAAGGCCACCAGCCTGGAAGGCTATCTTTTCCCGGATACCTATCACTTCGAACGCTCCACGCGTCCAGAGGCGATGCTGCAGGCGATGGTGAAGCGCTTCCGGGTGGCGGCCGCGAGCATCGGTCTCGAAGGAAACGACCACAAGACGGTCACGCTGGCGTCGCTGATCGAGCGCGAGACGCCGATCGCTCAGGAACGCCCCATGGTCGCGAGTGTCTTTGAGAACCGGCTGGCCAAAGGCATGGCGCTGATGACCGATCCTTCGGTGATTTATGCTGCGCTGATCGCCGGAAAGTACCGGGGCACAATTTTCCAGTCCGACCTTGCAGCCGAGTCGCCTTACAACACGTATAAGCATGTGGGATTGCCGCCGGGGCCGATCTGCAACCCTGGGCTGGATTCGCTAAGAGCGGCAATGGACTCCGGCGAAAACCGAGTACTTATATTTCGTGGCTGCAACGGCGGACCCGTCGGGCCATTCCCGCTTTGCCAAGAGCCTGGAGGAGCATGCGCGGAACGTGCAAGCTTACCGGCGAGCGGTGAAACAGAATCGGGAACCATGAAGGATCTGGCCCAGGCAGCAGGAGAACGAACGGCAAAATCCAGCGCGACTCACGCGCGATGGCTCTGTCTCCCGGCGGCTTTGCTGATGCTGCTCCCGGGCTTGACCGGGTGCCTGCCGCTGGTGCGTACCCGCAAGGTGCAGACCCCGAAGATGCCGCCGGTCGTCCAGACCGCCACCGCCGTCGACCTGGTAAACCGGCTGAATGCGCAGTATGCATCCTTCCAATCCCTGCGTGCCACGGTGCAATTGCAGGCTTCGTTCCCTTCGGCGAATAAGGAAAACGAGCAGCAATCGCCGTGGTTCCCGGGCTACATCCTGATGAAGAAGCCCGAACAGTTGCGGGTGCTTGGCTTGCTGCCCGTCCTGCATACGCGGGCGTTCGATATGGCCAGCGACGGAAAGCAATTCAAGCTGCTCATCCCTCCCAAGAGCCGCGCAATCGAGGGCAGCAACGCGCTGTCGAAGAAGGTCGTCGAATACCCTCGAAAACCTGCGCCCCGGCGTGTTTTTCGATTCCCTGCTGATACGGCCCATCGAATCGAACGAACTGGTCTTCCTTACCACGGAGACAAAGACCGCCCGCGATCCCAACGGCAAGCAACTGATCGCGCTGCCCGACTACGATCTGTACATCGTTCACGCCAAAGAGGACCAGGCGGGCTCGACCACAATACGGCAGTTGCTTCCCGCACGGGTGATCCATATCAGCCGCGTAGACCTCACGCCCAACGAAGAGGACATCTACGATCAGCAGGGCGAGATTCAGACCCAGGTCATCTACGGCCCATACCAGAAGTTCGGTACCACCATGTATCCCGGTTCGGTGACGATCAAGCGCCCGCTCGAGCAGTACCAGATCGTGCTGACGATCCAGAAACTGCAGCTGAACCAGCCGCTGACCGAGGACCAGTTCCAGTTGAAGATCCCGGAAGGCGTCCAGGTGCAGAAGCTCGATTAGGCCCAGGCAGTCCCGCCCCGGCCTCGCTTTGCGCGCGTAAATGGGGGTCCTTGCCTCGATCCACTTCCATCTCTATCTGGCCATCCCTGGAACTTTAGGGCCTTCCATGGCGTAGACACTGTTCAGGGGAAGCGTCTGCTCGCCGGAGGGCAGCCGCTGGTACACTCGGAGTGTCTCCTCCCAGGAAAACTGCGCCATGAATTTGCTGGAAGCTATGAAGATCGCGCTGCAGTCGTTGTGGACGAACAAGCTTCGTTCCATTCTCACCCTGCTGGGCGTGGTCATCGGTGTCGCTTCGGTGATCACGGTCGTCACGCTGGTGAACGGCGCGAAGCAATTTGTGACCACGAAAATCAATCGTTACGGCGCGGACGTGGTGACGGTCAGCAAGATGCCGCAGACCTTCATCACCATCGAAGAATATCTTTCCTTTCAGAAGCGGAAAGACGTGACCCTGGACGACTACCAGGCGATCGTCGACACCTGCAAGTCGTGCCAGTCCATCGGCGCGCTGCGCAACACGACGGGCAAGATCGTAGTCGGCACCAAATCCAGCACTGACACGGATATTCGCGGCTGGACCTGGACCATGCCTCCGATCTCGAACCTCGACATTGTGAATGGCCGCGGCTTTACGGAAATGGAAGACACCCACAGCGCGCATGTGGCCATCGTGGGCTACGACATCGTCGACAACCTGCTCGGCAACGGCGATCCGATCGGCAAGGAGATTCGTGTCGACGGCGAGCCCTACACCGTGATCGGTGTGGGCGAGCGCCAGGGTAAGACCTTCGGGAACAGCCAGGATAACTGGGTGGCTATTCCTCTCACCGCCTTCATCCATTCCTATGGCTCCAATAAGAGCATGGTGGTGTATGTGAACGCGGGTGGCGGCGGCGAGATCATCGAGCGGGTTTCCGATGAACTCAGGACCATCATGCGCTCGCGGCGGCATCTCTCGCCCGGCGATCCGGACTCGTTTTCGGTAGATACCAGCGCCACATTCCAGAATCTTCTCAGTCAGATCCTGAACAGTTTTGGCGCAGTCGTGGTGGCGATTGCGGCGATCTCGCTGGTGGTGGGCGGCATCGTCATCATGAACATCATGCTGGTCTCGGTCACCGAACGAACCCGGGAGATCGGCATTCGCAAGGCGCTCGGCGCTCGCCGTCAGGATATTCTGCTGCAGTTCCTGATCGAGTCCGCCACCATGTCCCTGGTAGGCGGCATGATCGGCGTGCTGGGCGGCATCGGCGTGGCCAAGGCCATCACCTTGATCGTTTCGTTTCCATCCGAAGTGCAGATGTGGTCGGTGCTGGTGGGGCTGTTTGTTGCTACCAGTGTGGGTATCTTCTTCGGGGTCTACCCAGCGCGCAAGGCAGCCGAGCTGGATCCCATCGTGGCCCTGAGATCGGAGTTGTAGCCTATGCGCATTCGCGACTCAAAAGAAGCGGTACGGATGGCACTTGAAACCCTGCGCACCAACAAACTGCGCTCTGGCCTCACCATTCTCGGCATCACCATCGGAATCTCCACGGTGATTCTGATCTCCTCCGCGATCAATGGCCTCAACAGTAATGTCGCCAGCTTCATCGCCTCGCTGGGCACAAACAGCCTGTGGATCTTTCGCTTTGAGCCGTTCGGGCACCGGCCCACCACGGAGGAGTTAAACCGCAAGCAGCTCACCCATGAAGACGGCATTGCCATCGCCAAGCTGCCCCACGTGGTGGCGGTCGACTCGGCGCTGCGTCTCCAGAACTGGCAGTTGGGCATTGGCAACGTCTCTCTGAAAGCCGGCAGCCACAAGGTGCAGAACACGATTCTCGAAGGCGATACAGCAGCCGTGAAAGAGGTCGCGAACATCGAGATGCTGGAAGGCCGCATGTGGACCGACCAGGAAGAGACCCGCGCGGCCAACGTGGTGGTGCTCGGCCACGACGCTGCGGAAGATCTCTTTCCCAATCAATCGCCGCTCGGCAAGGATGTCGAATGCGGTGGAGACGTATTCACCGTCATTGGAGTCTTCGACAAGCAGCCACAGCCGTTCGGCGGCGGGCGCAATACCGACGATAACTCCGCGTATTTCCCGCTGGAGACGTTCCACAAGATCCATCCCGAACAGCTCGATTACTGGACCACGGTCAAGTACGACGATCCGAAGAACAAAGCCATCGTCGAAGAAGAGATTCGCGAACTGCTGCGGGCTCGCCGCCGTGTGCGTGTGGAGCAGGACGACAATTTTGCGATCTTCGGCCCTGATTCGCTGGGGCGTCTCTGGAACTCGATTACCGGCGGCTTGTTCCTCTTCATGGTGGCCGTGTCTTCGGTCGGCCTGATGGTCGGCGGAGTGGGCGTGATGAATATCATGCTGGTCTCGGTTACGGAACGAACGCGCGAGATCGGTGTCCGCAAGGCGATCGGTGCGACCAAGGCCAACATCCTCATGCAATTCACCCTGGAGGCGATCACGCTGTGTGCGGTTGGAGGCCTGATCGGCATTGTTGCCGGGGCACTGCTGACCGTGATTCTGCATTACGCGGTGTCGTTCCTGCATGCCGCGCTTTCCTCCACCTGGGTGGTGGTCGCGTTCCTGGTGTCCTGTGGGATTGGGCTGATCTTCGGAATCTATCCGGCGTGGAAGGCCGCGAATCTGGATCCCATTGAAGCACTGCGTTACGAGTAGATCGGGAGAGCAGAGCAAATCGGCCTAGCCGGTGATTCTGCAGCATTGATCCGTCGCACGAAGGGGCAAAGGTCCAGGAGCCGGCCCCGAGATCGGAGCAAGTCGCCATGCATCTTCGCGATTCCAGAGAAGCCGTGAGAATGGCCCTGGAAACTCTACGCACCAACAAGCTGCGTTCGGGCCTGACGATTCTCGGCATCACCATCGGAATCTCCACCGTCATCCTGATCTCTTCCGCGATCAACGGCCTGAACAGCAACGTCGGGCAATTCATCAGCTCGCTCGGCACCAACAACATCTGGGTCTTTCGCTTCGAGCCTTTCGGCCATCGTCCCACGACCGAGGAATTCAATCGCAAACAGTTGACCTTTGAAGACGGCATGGCCATGCGGAAACTGCCGCACGTGGTGACCGCCGATCCGTGGGTCCGCTATGCCAATTGGCAATTGCACGTCGGCAATGTGTCGATGAAACACGCCGGCCGGAAGGTGGAGAACACCATTCTCGGCGGCAGCACCGCGGCCATGAAAGAGACAGCGGATCTCGAGCTGAGCGAGGGCCGCATGTGGACCGATGACGAGGAGACGCGCCGGGCCAATGTGGTGGTGCTGGGCCACGATACGGTGGAGCAGTTGTTTCCCGGAGAATCGCCGATCGGCAAGGACGTAGAGTGCGAAGGCGATGTCTTCACCGTGATTGGCGCGCTCGAGAAGCGGAAGCAGCCGTTCGGCGGCGGACGCAACACGGAAGACAACGCTGCTTATTTCCCGCTCGAGACATTTCATAAGATTCATCCCGAGATCGTGGATTTCTGGGTCACGGTCAAATACGACGATGCGAAGAACAAGTTGCTGGTGCAGGAAGAGATCCGGGAACTGCTCCGGGTTCGGCGTAAAGTCCATGTCGATCAGGACGACAACTTCGCGATCTTCGGGCCCGACTCCCTGGCGCGGCTGTGGAACTCCATCACCGGCGGCCTGTTCCTGTTCATGGTGGCCGTCTCTTCGGTGGGCCTTATGGTGGGCGGCGTAGGCGTCATGAATATCATGCTGGTCTCGGTCACCGAACGCACCAGGGAGATCGGCGTACGCAAGGCGATCGGCGCGACCAAGAGCAATATCCTGATGCAGTTCACGCTCGAAGCCATCACCCTGTGCGCCGTAGGCGGCGTGATCGGCATCGTAGCGGGCGCGCTGATGACTCTGATTCTGCATTTCGCGGTGTCATTCCTGCATGCGGCTCTGTCCTCCACCTGGGTGATTCTGGCCTTTGTGGTCTCCTGTGCGATCGGGTTGATCTTTGGAATTTACCCGGCCTGGAAGGCAGCCAACCTCGACCCCATCGAGGCGCTGCGTTACGAGTGAGTTACGCTGCTGGGCTACACTAAGAGCTGTCCAGACACATGATTCCGACCGTTGTGGCCGCTATCACCACCGTTCTGACGCTCGCGGGGCTCGGCTATTACCTGCTCGCCCTGTGGAGTGCGCGCTCCTTCGCGCGCCACTTGCGGCAGCCGGTGGCTGATTTTCATCCGCCGGTGAGCCTCCTCAAACCCGTCAAGGGACTGGATCCCGCCATGTACGACAGCTTTGCCAGTCACTGCCGGCAGGAGTATGCAGGGGAGTACGAGATCCTGTTTGCGGTAAGCAGCATGGCCGATCCGGCGGTGGCTGCCATTCAACGGCTGCAGGCGGAGTTCCCCGAACGGGCCATTCGACTCGTGCTGTGCCCGGAATCGCTCGGCGCCAACGGCAAAGTCAGCAACCTGGTGCAGGCGCTGCCCCAGGCTCGGTATGAGTACCTGTTGATCAACGACAGCGACATACACGTTTCGCCGCGCTATCTGGCCAGCATCATGGCGCAGTTTGCAACCCCCGCGCATGCTGGTCGTCGTGTCGGCATGGTGACCGCTCCGTATCGCGGACGGGCGCACGGAACCCTGGGCTCCAAGATGGAAGCATTGGGTATCTCGACGGATTTTATCCCGGGAGTTCTGACCGCAAGGCATCTCGAAGACGGCATTCACTTCGCACTGGGTTCGACGCTCGCCATTTCACTGGACGCGCTCAACGCGATCGGGGGTCTCGCGCCTCTGGTGGATTACCTCGCTGACGATTATGAACTGGGAGTGCGCGTGGCCCGCAGCGGCTTTGAAGTAGCGCTGAGCGGCGAGGTGGTGGACACCTTCCTTCCGGCCTACAGCTTCAGGCAGTTTCTTGCCCACCAGACGCGATGGGCGCGCAGTACGCGCGATTCGCGCAAGCTGGGATACGCGGGTCTGGCCTTCACCTATGGTCTGCCGTGGGCCTGCTTCAACTTCATTGCCTCTGGAGCCAGCCTGGCCAGCTTCGCGCTGCTGAGCGTTACCCTGGCAGCTCGTGTCGCGTTGGCCCTCGCAGTGGGCGTGGGGATTGTAGGCGATCGGCAGGTGCTGCGCGACCTCTGGCTATTGCCGGCGCGCGACCTGGTAGCGTTGGGAATCTGGATATGGAGCTTCGCCGGGAACACGGTCGCGTGGCGAGGCGAAGAGTTCGCGCTTAAAGATGGCAAGCTGCACCGTCTCGCCGCCTGACATTGCCGTCCGCGTCTGTACAAGCATTTCGATCTTCGCGGACGCAATCTACTCGCGCTGACACGACCGGAACGGCAGGTTCCGGCTAGAAATTCGCTCCGCCGTGGTTGGGCTCGTTGCTGAGGATTTCCTTGCCGCCGCTGCGCCCCACCACGTAGCTCTTTCCGTCCAGGTTCGGCACCTTGTCGGGCTCCGTCCAGAGGAAGACGCGCCGCGGACTGTTCCAAAGCTTCACCATCGAAGCGTTGTCCTCAAAGACCTGCGGAGCATCGTTGAAGAACGACCCGTACCACAGGTTCGAACTGCGGCCGTTGAGCAGATGAACCTGCCGTTGCAGATAGAACCCCAGCGTCGAGGCGCCTTCGTATTCGCCATTGATGACGACCAGATCCTCAGGCTCCAGTTCGGGGCGAATCGCTTCGGCCAGGATCTGCGAAGACAGCACCGGCGAAAAGATGATGAGTGCCAGGTGAGTCGCGACCAGAAAGGCGACCATCATTCCGCCCAGGAAGCAGTTGGCCAGCCGCACCCTGACGCGCATGCGGAAGAACAGGTTGAAGGAAGTGCCGATCAGCAGGGCCGCTGCGGTGATGAGCAAGGGCAGCCGGAAGGCACCCATAGCCCGTGCATTCAAGTCGAGAAAGTGCCCGAGCGACAGAGCGTAATCGCCTGAGTTGTGCTGCAGCAGCGAAGAGAGATCGGTGCCCGGCAGGGGCGTCTGTCCCTCGAAGGCCAGGAATGCGGCGACGAACGCACCGATGAGGCCAGCAACGAACAACGCGATCGCAATGCCGCGCCCTGCCGGCGTGGGTGCGGCCACTTCATCGCCCGCCATCCAGCCGCCGATCAGAAGAGCCAGGGCTGGCAGCGCGGGCAGCGCGTAATACTCCTGCCGCGTCGAGAAGCTGAAGAAGACCATGACCACCAGCGCCCAGAGCGCCAGGAAGAGCAGTCGCTGTTCCTCTGGGTCGAGAGGCTCTCGGCGAAGGGCCTTGGCGGCTGGGACCTCGCGTAGCGCCTGGACCGCGAAGACACACCAAGGCATCAGCCAAACCAGCAGCAATCCCCAAAAGAGCCAGAGCGGCACCGTGTCGTAGTCGCGCGGAAGACGCAGGTTGAGGTAGCGCAGCAGATGTTCGTTGACAAAGTAAAACCACAACCAGCCGTGGACATTTCCTTGCGTGGGGACGATTCCGCTGGGGTGCCCTTGTGTTGGATTTGCGATCGCGGCGGCGATGTGCCACGGAGCTGCGATGAGGAAGAACACCACAGTTCCCAACGGCAGGTGCCAACGCAGCAGATGACGCAGGTTGCGGTTGATGAACAAAAACAGGAGCACCACTCCCAGCGGAAACACCACGCCGATGAGGCCCTTGGTCAGCACGCTGAGTGCGCATGCCGCGGCAAAGCACACGGCGCTGGTGCGCGAGGGGTGTTCGCCTTCCTCCAGCGATCGCCAGAAGAACAGCATGGCGGCCGTCATCCAGAGACAGACGATCACGTCGGGGATGAGAAACCGTGTGAAGATGAAAACCCCGAACGACGCAAGAAGAATCAGGGCGGAGTAGAAGCCGGCAGCATTGGAACCGAAAAGCCTGCGGCCCAGCGAGAAGGTGATCAGGATCAGCGCCAGCGTATACAGCGCGAGCGGGATGCGAGCCGACCAATCCGCCACACCAAAGATCTTGAAGCTGGCTGCCATGCTCCAGTAAAGCAGCGGTGCTTTTTCGAGATAGCGAATGCCGTTGGCGTACAGCGTGATCCAGTCATGGCGCTGCAGTATCTCGCGAGCGACCTCCGCGTGGACCGAGTCAGCATCGTCGAGCAGCGGTGGACGCGTGAGCGAAAATGAAGCGTAGAGCAGTGCCCACAATCCGACCAGCGCGACAATGAACCTGGTACCCGACTTATGCATTGCAACCAGAATGGCCGCTCCCTAACCCACCCGAAAAACGCAGCAGTGAGATCCATGCCGATTATAGTGGCTCGACCCTCCTTGTCCGCTGCGGCTGCGTTCGCGCCTAGAGCGGCCAGACCTGTCCGCCAGGGCAGCAGGTTTGAGTCGTGGCGCTATAGTAGAGACCAGGCTCGATAGCCAGGCTGCATGGAATCGGATACCCAATTCGTCGCGCTGAATCCTGCTCCTGAGTCTCTGGGCCCGACCACTGCGCTCATCTTCGAAGACTGGTATCCGGCGCTTCGCAGCGAAAGGCTGCAAGGCAAGACGGTCGTGACCACGCTGTTGCTTGGCCTGCCGCTGGTATTGGGTCGGCGCGCAGACGGCAGGCTTTTCGCCATGCGCGACAGCTGCCCTCACCGGGGCATTCCTCTCTCCTGCGGCTGGTTTGACGGCAACGCCCTCACCTGCAAATACCATGGCTGGTCGTTCGAACCAGTCACCGGACAGTGCCTGGAGATTCCCTCACTCACCACCCAGGACACGCTGGATCCGACCCGCATCTACGGAGCGGCCTTTCCATGCGAAGAACGCGACGGCTATGCATGGGTTTACCTGCCGCAGCCCGGAACCGGAAGAGTGCGGCCCGACCAGGCGCTGCCGCCGGTGCCGGAGACGGCCAAATTCGGCAGCCGCTACCGCAGTGCGCATTTGACCGCGGACCTGCCATGCAACGTGGACCACGGCATCATCGGACTGATGGATCCCGCGCATGGACCCTTTGTTCATCAATCGTGGTGGTGGCGAACCCGGCAGAGCATCCACGAAAAGGTGAAGCACTTCGAACCCATCGAGCAGGGCTTCCGCATGTCTGCCCACGCGCCCTCCGGAAACAGCGCACCCTACAAACTACTGGGGGTGTATGGCGAACCCATCACCACGACGATTGATTTCGTGCTGCCAAACCGGCGCTATGAAAGCATTCGTTGCGGAGACAAGTGGTTTTCGAGTCTGACCACGGTCACGCCCACCGCTCCCAATGCCTGCCGCATCGACGTTCACGGCGCCTGGAATATTTTTTACAACGTGCCGCTGGTGACTTCGATCGCGAGATACTTCGGCGACCGCTTCGTGCGCCAGGATCAGCTCACCATGATTCAGCAGGCGGAAGGCCTGAAGCACAACCCCACCCTGATGCTGATTGACGATGCCGACCGCCCGGCGAAGTGGTACTTCGCTTTGAAGCAGGCTCGGCTGGAAGCCGCCGCGAACGGCACGCCGTTCCGCCATCCAATCTCCGGCCCCGTAACCCTGCGCTGGCGCAGCTAGCCTCTACTGCAGCGCATAGAGGTTTCCGTCGGCGCTCCCGATATACACCACATTTCCAGAGACTACCGGTGAAGCCAACATCGTCCCGACGCTATGCAGCCTGTCGATACCAACCAGCAGATCGTCGTAAAAGGGAGAGCGGAACACCGCCTCGTAATCCGGCGCGCCGTCCGGCTTCGATACGCCCTTCAGGTTCTGCCGCGAGGCCTCCGTCTGGAACACCCATCCTTTTTTCTTCGCAACCAGGTCGATGCTGGTGAGCTTGCCATCCTGCGAGGCAAGATACAGCGTCTTGCCTGCGATCGCCGGTGAGCTGAAGATGACCCACGGAAACTTCAGCGAGTACATCGGCACACCAGTCTGCGCGTCCAGTGCATGAAAGAGGCCGGTGTCGGACGTGGCGAAATATACGACTCCATCCAGGACCGCGGGCGAGGTAATCACCCAGGACCCTTGATTCGGAAAAGACCAGCGTTGTTGTCCTGAGACTGCGTCCACGGCGTAGAACTTCGAATCGCGGCAGCCGAAGTAGACGACGCCATGGCTCACCGTGGCGGAAGATTGAATGCCAACCTGGTTGTGAGTGTCGGGATCCTCTCCCGTCTTGAATCGCCACAGCTCCTTTCCGCTGGAAGCATCGAGGGCATAGAAGTAACTGTCCCAACTCCCGATGAAGAGCCGCCCATCGGCAATGGCAGGCGACGCATGGACCACGTCGGCGGTTTGGAACTTCCACTTCACGCTCCCTGTGGCCGCATCGAGCGCATACACGTTCCCATCTCCGCTTCCGAAGTACACCGCATCGTTCCAGACCGCAGGCGACGACAGATATACATCGAACGGATCGGGCATGGTCTCGTCCACCGGGAGCGAGCCATGAAGATGCTTCGCGGCATACCGCCGCTCCCGGGTGTGAAACTTCCATTTCAACTTGCCGGTTGCGGCTTCTACTGCGTAGAAGTTCCCGTCATAACTGCCGAAGTAGACCAGTCCGTTCGCAACCGCGGGCGACGACGGTATGCGCGCGTGTGAGGCGAACTTCCACAGCAGGGAACCGTCCTGTTCGTGGAGCGCATACAGGTTCCCATCCGTGCTGCCAACATAGACAACGCTGTTGACGATGGCAGGTGAAGAGATAACCTCGCCGCCAGTGTGAAACTTCCATTTCACGCCGTGGAGTGTCGGAACCCCTGCTGCGGCGTAGATGCCCGAGTGGACCAGGTCGCCCCGAAACATCGGCGTGTCCTGGGCGAGCGCACAGGTAGCGAACGTACCGATCAGGATGAAAAGCGCCTTGCTTCCTTGTACCTTCATGCTGCCGCCCTTGCCAATCGATAGTTGGGAGTCTAACGCCTGCAACTCACGCAAGCCTGGACAGTCTCCGGCTTTGTGACGAAAGGCGCGGAAGAGTCAGTAATGGGACACTTCGCATAGCAACGCGCCCGCGTCCCTGGCCAGTGTGGTGGGTCCGGTTCCAGGCCAGAGTGGGGGTGTCACTCTCGCCGCGAAACCCTTCGCGGCCGGCTGTAACCGCGCTGTGTTCCCAAAGACCGCAGCTTCATGGAAAAACGGTTTAGTAAAGGGGCGCGGCGCTGAATTCCTCCCAAATTCGACTCGACCACTGTCCGTTTCATCCCCTATGATGGGTCCGCTTGGTTTGAGGAGATTCATGAAACCCGTAACCGGACCCGCCCTACGCGCCGCCGCTGCAGCATTCGTATTTCTCATTGCATCTGTCACCCTTGCGCACTCGCAGTCACCCGCCCCGTATCTCGATCCGAAGCTTCCCATTGACCAGAGGGTCGATGATCTCGTGGGTCGCATGACTCTTGAGGAGAAGGCTTCGCAGGTGGTGAACCACGCTGCAGCCATTCCTCGCTTGCAGGTTCCCGAGTATGACTGGTGGAGCGAGGCGTTGCATGGCGTAGCGCGCAACGGCATTGCCACCGTCTTCCCTGAGCCCATAGGTCTGGCCGCCACCTTCGATACGCCGCTGGTTCACGACATGGCCGCGGTCATCGGCATCGAGGGCCGCGCCAAGCACAACGAGGCGGTGCGGCAAGGTCATTTCGGCATCTATCAAGGACTTACTTTCTGGTCGCCGAACTTGAATATCTTTCGCGATCCGCGTTGGGGCCGAGGGCAGGAGACCTACGGCGAAGACCCATACCTGACGGGGCGGATGGGCGTTGCGTTCGTTAAAGGCCTGCAGGGCGATGACCCGAAGTATGTGCTCGCCGTCGCCACTCCGAAACACTACGCGGTGCACAGCGGCCCAGAGCCACTGCGGCACGGCTTCGACGTCAAGATCTCGAAGCACGATGAAGAAGACACGTATCTCCCCGCCTTCCGTGCAGCGATCACGGAAGGCAAGGCCGGGTCCGCCATGTGCGTATACAACAGCGTGAATGGCCAACCAGGCTGCGCGAACGAATTTCTGCTTGAGGATCAACTTCGAGGCAAGTGGGCGTTTCACGGGTATGTGGTCTCGGACTGTGACGCAATCGCGGACATCGCCAACGGCCATCATTTCGTCAAGACAGTCGCGGAAGCGGCTGCCGTTTCGATGAAGCGTGGCGTCGATCTGGACTGCACCTTCACTCCAGAGCCGCAGCGCTACATCGACGCGGTGAAGTCGGGTCTGCTGCCGGAGAAGGATCTGGACACTTCGGTGAAGCGGCTGTTCCGCGCGCGTTTTCAGCTGGGCATGTTTGACCCGCCGGCAAGTGTGAAGTACGCGCAAATTCCCATCTCCGCGAATGACACCGACGAACACCGGCAGCTGGCCCGCCGGGCGGCCAACGAATCGCTGGTGCTGCTGAAGAACGATGGCATCCTCCCTTTGAAGCGCACGCACAAAAACATTCTGGTCGTCGGACCGTTGGCCGACCAGGTGCGGGTGCTGGCCGGCAACTACAGCGGCACGCCTTCGCGTGCGGTGAGCGCGCTTGACGGGCTGCGGGAACAATTTGGAGCAGGGACGGTGTCCTTTTCTCCGGGAACGTCGTTTCTGCGAGAGGCGATTCTGGTTCCCGCCAACCTGCTGACCACTCCGGAGAACAAGCCGGGGCTTAAAGCCGAATACTTCAAGGGTATGGAACTGGCGGGCACGCCAGCCGTGACGCGCGTGGAACCCAGCATCAATTACGACTCGGATGAGGACACGCCGGTGGCGGAGGTTGGGGCTCAGGAGTTCTCGGCGCGATGGACTGGATTTCTCACGCCCAGGGAGTCGGGCAAGTATCAGCTTGGCTTCAAAGGAGACGATGGGTTCCGCATGTGGTTCGACGGCAAGTTGCTGGTAGAGGATTGGAACAAGAAGGGCGCCAGCACCAAGACCGCCAGCGTGGAACTGGAAAAGGGCCGCAAGTACCCGTCAAGGTTGAATACTTCCAGAATCGCGGCAGCGCTGTCGCACGGCTCATCTGGTCCGACGAGAAGCAGAACCCGCTGCAAGAGGCAGTCGACGCTGCGAAGAACGCTGACGTGGTGGTCGCGGTGGTCGGAATTACCTCTTCACTGGAAGGCGAGGAGATGCCGGTCGAACTCCCCGGCTTCAAAGGCGGCGATCGCACCAGCCTCGATCTTCCGCAGCAGGAAGAGGCTCTGCTCGAGGCAGTGAAGGCCACCGGCAAGCCACTCGTGGTGGTGCTCTACAGCGGCAGCGCGCTGGGTGTGAACTGGGCCAGTGAGCACGCGAACGCGATTGTGCAGGCCTGGTATGCGGGCGAGGAGGGCGGCACGGCGATCGCCGATACCCTGGCCGGGGCCAACAATCCTTCGGGACGCCTGCCGGTCACGTTCTACACCGGCGTGGAGCAATTGCCGCCCTTCGTCGAATACTCGATGAAAAATCGGACCTATCGCTACTTCGATCAGAAGCCTCTCTATCCGTTTGGCTTTGGCTTGAGCTACTCCAACTTCAAGTACGAAAATCTGAAGCTCTCAACCGCCACTCTGGAGGCAGGCAAGCCCCTCACTGTGGACGCCGATGTACGCAATACCAACAATCGCTCGGGGGATGAAGTGGTGCAGTTGTATCTCACTTTTCCCAAGGTGCCCGGCGCCGCAAATGTCGCTTTGCGCGGGTTCACACGGGTGCATGTGCCCGCAGGAGGAAGCCAGCATGTGCGCTTCACCCTCAATCCCAGAGACTTGAGCATGGTCGGCGAAAATGGGGATCGGACGGTCTCCGGCGGGACCTACACGATCACCGTCGGCGGCGGCCAACCGAGGACCGACGCGAGCGTAGTGGAAGCGCCGTTGACGATCACCGGAGAATCCAGGCTCCCCGAGTAATCGGGAAGCCTGGACATAACTTATTCGCGAGCGACGGCGCGCCAGCAGGTGGTCCCCACGGGCAACTGCGTTCGGAACCTTAGGCTCGCGCGGAAAAAAGCTTTGCTCTTAGAGAAAAGAAGGTGCTGATGAATCGGAGGATTGCGAGGAGTCGGTGGAACTCTACTGAATCAACTGTTGCACGCCGCGAACCAGTGCTTCCGGATTGAACTCCGCGCGGATGACTTCATCGGGGCAGTCGGTATCGATGGCGACCCGGTAGTTGCAGAGGAATGCAACCTTCTGCTCGGGATCTTTACCGCGGATCTCACCGCAGAGATCTTCCGCCTGCTTCACCCGGCCTTCGCCTTCGACATCGATGAGCACCAGCGAGTACTGCTGACGCCGGTAGAGGTCCAAAGCCTCCTGGGAAGAGACGGTCGAAGACACCTCGAACCCATGCAGCCGGAAGATCTGGTCGCGCAACTGCTGGATGGAGTCGCGACTACTGACGTGAAGAATCGTGGGTTTTTCCGAAGTCACGCAAAGAGCATACCAAGCATCTAATCGCGGCGCCATAGATTCCGACCCTGCGCGATTCCGTGGCCGCAAAATAACTTTTTTGTTATTATTTATGAGAGTCGTTATGAGGGCGGTGCCAGCCATTTGCCGGCCAGGCACGCTGGTCCGGTCCGCGGAGGTGCGTACCCGAAGAAAAGAATCTATTTCACGGAGTCGGAATGGGCTGCCAGTTCTCCGGCCATGCCAACATCCGGCACCAGCATGTCTTCCTTGCGCATGATCAGGCTGGTCGCGTTCAGTGAGGCGAGTTCAAACCCATGGCCGTGAGTGATGGCATCCGTGGGGCAGGCCTCGACGCAGTAGCCGCAGAAGATGCAGCGGTTGTAATCGATGTTGTAAACCTTGGCGTAGCGTTCCGAGCTCGAGATGCGGTTTTCGGCAGTGTTCTCGGCGGCCTCGATGTAAATGCAGTTGGAGGGGCAGGCCGCTGCGCACAGGAAGCAGGCGACGCATTTCTCCAGGCCATTTTCGTCGCGCTGCAGCACATGAGCGCCGCGAAAACGCTCCTGCAGCACGGCTCCTCGTGCGGGCCCGGGACCGTCGGGATAATTCTCGACCTCGGTGGGCTGCAGCATCTCGCGAAAGGTGATGCTCATCCCCTTGGCGATGCCGGTAATGTTGCGCACAATCGACATAATGCAAGTATACGATGCCCCTTAGGCAATCAGCGGAGGCGCCGCCATCCGGGTTTTCGCCTTGCGGCAATCACGAGGCCGGAGTTTGTTGCCCGTACCCAGTAGGCCAACTCCCCTCAGGTACTTACGGCTGCCCGAACAGCAGAAATCGCTATAGGAATCGGCTGCCCCCGGCTATGCTATCGCCCATGTCAAGCCGTGGTGCACTGCTCCCTGTGACCCTGATCGCGGTGACCCTGATCGCGAGCTCGAGGCTTGACGGACAGCAGGCTGCTTCTTCCCCGGCTCAACCAGCCGCGGTCTCGTCGGACTCCCTTGCTTCCGTGCTCGATGCCTACACCAGCTGCAAATTCTCTGACGGCATGAAAGTAGTTCAGGTAGACCCGCTGGCACCCGGCGTGACCGCGCGCAGCGTGGACACCGCGGACGGCCCCAAGCGCATCGAGCTGTTGGCGGGCAGGCGAGTCATGTTCGCCTACGCGAATACCGATTTCTACGCCAATGTGAAGGTCGAACTTCTGCCCGCGTCCAACTATCCGCAACTCAAGCAGGCGCTGGTGGACAACTTTCAACAGATGACAGCGGGCAATGCGGCCAACGCGGCGCTGCCTTCGACTCTGCACGGTTTCGAGGTGCAAGGGGTGGACCGCAACATGCTCGAGGGCGGAGTGCTGGGCTTGTATCTGCTTTTTGACGCGGCCCCGCATGTGGCCACCACGATTTACCTGTTCAATCAGAATCCCAAGGGCGGCAAGTTTGAAAGCCTGGAAGAGTACAACCGCATGCGCGACCAGTTTCTCGAGGCGTACACCTCTTGCATCCGCGCCAACCAGCATCAGCCCTGAGCGGCCGCGCCGGCCATCTCCTTCCGGCACGCCTGCGACTTCTAGTCGATGCCCAGCTTCTTCCAGATGGCATCGATGCGTGCTTTGGTGGACGAATCCATCTCGATCATCGGCGGCCATTCGCGTGTGAACCCCTCGGCCGCCCACTTGCGCGTGGCGTCGATGCCCATCTTGCTGCCGAAGTTCGGCAGCCTCGAGGAGTGGTCGAGCGAGTCGATTGGCCCCAGCGTGAATTGAATGTCGCGCTCCGGGTCGATGTTGTTGGTCACGCGTAAGGTGACTTCTCCCAGGTCCTGCACGTCGCAGTCTTCGTCAACCACGATTACGCACTTGGTGAACATGGCCTGTCCCAGGGACCAGATGCCGTTCATCACCTTACGAGCCTGACCGGCGTAGCTCTTGCGAATGGAGACGATCATCAGGTTGTGAAACACGCCTTCCACCGGCAAGTTTATGTCGACGATTTCCGGGATTGTGAGCCGCATCAGCGGGAGGAAGATTCGTTCCACGGCCTTCCCCATCCAGGCATCTTCCATCGGCGGTTTGCCGACGATCGTGGCGGAGTAGACCGGGTCCTTGCGATGGGTGATGCAGGTGATGTGAAAGACGGGATATTCGTCTTCCATCGTGTAGTAGCCGGTGTGATCGCCGAAGGGGCCCTCGCGGCGCAGTTCGTCGAGCTTCACGTAACCTTCGAGAATAATCTCAGCATGCGCGGGAACTTCGAGGTCCACCGTCTCGGCCTTGACCAGCTCGACCGGCTCCTGCCGGAGAAATCCCGCGATGAGGAATTCTTCTACCTCGGGCGGCGCCGGAACAATGGCAGCAAAGGTAGTCGCGGGATCGGTGCCGATGGCCACGGCCACTTCCAGGCGATCGTCTTTCAAGTTGCCGAGCGCCATGTGGGTGGTGCCCCCGGCGGTTGACGCCATGGCATGGACGCGGGACGCCGCGGGATCTGCCGGTGAGTCTTTTTCCGCAGCCATGCGCACGCGGTCGCGCAGATGTTCGGCCGCGACTTTCTGGCGCTGCCAATGCATCCCGGTCGTCTTGCCATCGTAGACCTGCATGCGATACATACCGACGTTGCGTTTGCCGGTCTTTGGATCGCGCGTGATCACGCAGGGCAGAGTGATGAAACGGCCGCCATCCATGGGCCAACACTGCAGCACGGGAAAGTCGAGCACGCTGAAGTTTTCTTTCAGGATGACTTCCTTGCAGGCGGCGTCTTTGGCGGCGATGGTGCGGGGAAAAAGCTTGCCGACCTCGGCCAGCATGGGCAGCATCTTGAGCCGATCCAGAAAACCTTCCGGGGCTTTGAGCTCCATGAAGCCACGGATGCGTGCTGCTATGTCCTCGAGCGAATCCACTTCAAGAGCGAGCCGCATGCGGCGTTCGCTGCCAAACTGGTTCATCAGCACGCGCGCCCCGGGGTAGCCCTTCACATTCTCAAACAGCAGCGCCGGCCCGCCGGGCGGGTAGCCTTTCGCGCCGCCCTTGCGGCCCGCCTTCGACGCACGGTCGGTAATCTCGGCAATCTCGAGCACGGGTCCACTTCCTCCCGGATGTGCTTCAGCTCTCCGGCTCGGTCGAGCGCCTTGATCCAATCCCTCAGGTCCTCGTACGCCACGTGTTTCTCCTCGCGCCGTCCTACGCGGCGAACCTTTCATACTAGTTGGTCCCGGGCGCGCAGTGTGCGGCTCAGACACTGGCCGCAGGTGTCGCCTCCGCCGTCAGCGTGGATTCTTCTTCGACCACCAACTCATCGACCGCGATCGACAGGCACCGGCCTAGCTCGTAGAACTTCTCCATCCAGGGTACGGCGTCTTCATCGTGCAGCCCCATCGGCCGCTTGCGATAGAGCCGCAGCGTGTCGTACCAGATATTCTGCGCATGCCACAGGTTCAGTTCAAAGGGCAGGAGCCGCAAGGTCTTCGCCATCGTCAAAGCGTCGTCAAGGGTCTCGGGGCTTTCCGGCCCGAGATTCAGTTCGACCATGGCGCGCTTCATGCGCTGATCGGCGATGTAGCCCAGCAGGTGGCTGTCGAGCACGATCTGATCGGCCCTGGCCAGCCCGAGCAGTGCGCGTACCTGCACTGCGTCGATGGGAGTTCGCTCCAGCGCGCGACGCAAGCCGGCGTTGATCGAGAAGCCCGCCGCCAAGGTCAGTGCGGGTGGCTTGGGCAGGCTTGTCTGGCTGAGGAAGTGCAACAGCGACGCGTGATCTTCGTAGATCGTCGACAGGCTGGTCTCCACCTCCTGCAATGTGCGAGTTCAGGATGATCTGCAGAATGCGGCGCTGCTCGTCGGTGAAGAGAGAGGTAAGCGAATAGGCGGTAGCGCCGAAGTAGCGGTCGAAGAGCCGAATCACTTCGGGGAAATCGGCGCGAGTGACCGCGGCTCTCGCCTTATCGGTGAAGCTGTTGTACAGCGGCTCTTCCGGTTCGGAATAGGTCTTGACCGCGGCGGTGATGTTCTGGTCACCAAAGTGGAGAACAGCGAAGGCAACCGATTCGGATTCTTCTACGATGTGCGAGCGAATTCGCGCGCGACCGATCGCCAGTCGCCCGCGTCCCGAGGTCAGGACCTCGTAGTCGAGACGGCGGACCGTGTAGCAGAAGACCGGAGTCTTCTCTGGATAACTGCCGAAGATGGAGCTGATGGCGTAGTGCGCGGCGACCTGTTCCAGGCTCACCTTGCCGGTACGCGCGATGCGGAGGTAAATCTCGGCGCCGTTCTTCTCTTCAGGCAACATTGCTCTCGGCCGCGCGCAATAACTCGACGAACTGCTCCTCGAGCCGGTGTGCGGTACCAAAGAGTTCCTCCGCGAGTTGCAGCACGCGACAGGCATAGGCAATCACCTGCACCGTCTCGATGCCGGAGATCTCGTCAAAAAACCAGCCGCAGCTGGTGTACATGAGCTGCGCGTGGCGCTGCATTTCCATCAGCTTCAGCACGCGCACGCGCTCGTCGCCGCTCAGGTCGCGGGCAGCATGCTGGCGAGGAAGCGCATCGACTCGGCTGCGGTCGAGCACTACCTGGATGTAAGCGTCGCGCGCCTCCCAGACATCATGGAGCAGCCACTCTCCTGCCTGTTCCGTCAGCGGCGCCAGCGTATCGCGCAGCCAGTCCAGGGCGGCGCGCAGTGGCCCGCGCCAGTCGCTGACTCCAGCCGCCACGGCCTCCGTTGCAGCCGCAGTCCGAACGCCAGCGTTCCACTCCGTGAGCGCAGCTCCAGGAGGTGTCTTCCACAATCTGCGCCTCGAAGGTGGGCGGAAATTTCTCGAGGAATTCGCCGTAATTCGTCAGCTTCGCGCTGGCCCTCTTTTTCAATCAGCTTCATGCGCGTAAGAGAGCGCCATCTCGCCATGGCGATGATGGTGGCCATAGCTTTCGCCATCGGTGGCCACGTGCACCAGCTGGCCCGATCTGCGGTCGTCGCGAAAGCCGCCATAAGCCGGGAAGCGAACGTATCGCCGCTGTTCAACAGGCCCTCGAAGGCGATGGCACGCGAGCGCGGGCCGTCGTAGAAGTAGACCGCGATGCTGCGTCCTGTCTTCGAGCCGAACCAGGTAAGGCTGCGAGGTGTCGACGCTGGCGTTGGGGGTTTCGCGTCCAGGCTGGAGAACCCTCCGAGACCTGGCCATCCGCGCCCCTGCTGAAGCTGTGCGAGAGCGAACGAACCCGGGCGCACTGGTTCGGGCGCGAGCACGGTGTAGCGAATGCCGTGTTCGGCGAGCAGCTCCAGCGACTCCGTATCCACGGCTGTCTCCGGCAGCCACATGCCTTCGGGTTTGCGGCCAAAGCGATGCTCGAAATCGGCGATGCCCCAGCGGATCTGGGTCACCCGATCGCGCGTGTTGGCCAGCGGCATGATGATGTGGTTGTAGACCTGGGCCATGGCCGAACCGTGGCCGCTATAGCGCTGCTCGCTGCGGCGATCCGCATCGAGAATCATGCGGTAGGTGCGCGGCGCGTTCTCTTCCAGCCACGATAGCAGCGTCGGCCCGAAGTTGAAGCTGATCCGGGCATAGTTGTTCAGGATCCGGATGATCTGGTTCTTCTCATTCACGATGCGCGAAGCGCCGTTGGTGGCATAGCATTCGGCGGTGATGCGCTCATTCCAATCGTGGTAGGGGGCTGCGGAATCCTGCGTCTCCACTGTTTCCAGCCAGGGATTCTCGCGCGGTGGCTGATAAAAATGGCCGTGAATGCAGATGTAGCGGTCTTGCTGGGGCATGAAGCTCTCGATTCGGCGAACAACTGTGCGTAGCTGTTCGTATTAGAAAGCACGGAAGCTTTCTAAACAATGCCTCAACCGGTCAGGTCCGACGCTGCGAAAATCTCTGGTGATTCGAGTTGATTCGACACTGCGCCGATTACGGTTTGACCGCTAGCCCTCAAACCTGTGTTTCGCCTTACCCAGTCGCACGTTGAACCCGAACATCGGTCCCCACACGTTGATTCCGTTGTTCAGGTATTTCGGCTGGGAGAGGTACAGATTGGAGACGTGCATGTAGGTGGCGCCGAGTCCCATGCTGTACCGCGGATTGAAATTGTAGCGCACGCCGCTGCCGACCATCAGGGTGAAGGTGAAGTCCTGTCCCTGCGCATAGGGCACGCCTTTCGGCCCTTTTGCGTCAATCCAGCCGGCGCCGAGGCGGGTTTCAAAGTACGGCGCAACTCTCGAATTCCTCGGCACAAAATTGCGGCGGAAGCCCAGGTCGAACGCCTCGTAGTGGTTTTCTGGACCGCGTGGCACGGCCGTGATGGATCCCGTCACCGTCAGATCCGTGTTGCCGCGCAGGATCGACGGCCCGTTGATCTTGCCCATTTGCCAGCGAAGCGAAGAAAAGACCGGAACCAGCGTGTAGCGAAGCGGCCGCTG
The DNA here is from genome assembly GCA_963748555.1 of uncultured Acidobacteriaceae bacterium. Taxonomy (GTDB): domain Bacteria; phylum Acidobacteriota; class Terriglobia; order Terriglobales; family Acidobacteriaceae; genus CAWKKW01. The sequence continues at coordinate 243,092 of CAVVJK010000012.1, read as the reverse complement.
CGAATAGTCCCCACCTACAAAAATGTCGAACACGAACGGAATATTGATCGGAAGCACGCCCGCTTCCTGAGAAAACTCCAGCTTGTTGCGGTAGTAGATGTCCTGGTTGAAGTCGTCGCGGCGGTACGCCGGAGTCGCTCCACCGGAAGCTTCGGGCTTCACATCCTGGCCGATCAAGCCCGAGGTCGGTATTTGGCACGCAAGAAAAAGAGCAAGCAAACGCAGAGTTCGTTGGGTCATTTCCAGGGGTAAGAAGTCAGGGACGCGCCGTGAGCAGTCTTTCCGGTTTCCTTCGTCCACAGTCTGCTAATGCTCGATGCAATCCTCGATGGCCCCGTTGTACCGTTCGACCCTTCAGAACGAAGTGCCAGGTTCGAGGAACGAACCCAAGATCACTCGAATTCTCACGTGAATTCCAGAGGAGCCCAGATCAGCGCGTGGGCGTGGAAACGGCGTCTATGGCCGGCATGGGTATCGCTCATGATCGCCGCGTTCTATTCCGCCGGGGGAGACGGCGCTCCCGCGAGATCGCAGGCCCTCCACAGGTACCACGAGGCCACGGAACGCCAGGGACGCCAGCGTTCGCCGCGCTTCAGCATCTCTGCCGCAGTTGGCAGCATTTCGTTGGTGAAAGGCTTGCGCTTTGAGACCTTGCCGAAGGTCAGGGCAAATCCCTTGCGCACCCCGTAGTCGCTCACCGGTAGCACATCTGGTCTGCCCAGGCGGAAGATCAGCAGCATCTCGACCGTCCAGGGCCCGATGCCCCGCACGGCTGTCAGCCGCTCAATGATTTCGGCATCGGGCATGCGCCGAATGCGGATCAGGGTCGGCACCGTGCCATCGATGGTCTTGGCGGCGAGATCGCGCACCGCCCGTGTCTTGCTCCCCGACAGGCCGGCCGCGCGCAGCACCTCGTCGCTCGCCGCCAGCAATTGCTCCGGGCTGGGGTGCAGGTCGCCAAAGATCGCCAGCAGCCGCTTGAGAATCGCTGCCGCGGCTTTTCCGTGGAGTTGCTGATAGATGATCGACTCGAGCAGCGCCTCAAAGGGAGAGTGAGAGCTCTTCAGCGTCAGCCGGTATGGCCCGGCAGCCGCGATCAAGCGACCTAGCTTGGGATCCGCGGCCGCAAGCTCGCGGCACGCAAGCTGGGCGTCGTAGCGAACTGGTCGGCGGCCATCGGTCATGCAACGCCAGTGTATATGCTTCTGTGTTTGCCGCCTTGGTGCCAATCGCTAGACCTGACTGACGTGTTTTTTCCTTGGCGCAGGAAAAAAGTGCGCAACCACATTTTGCAAGCAGGTAATCTTACCGACACTGCAGGGTCCGTTCGAAAAGAGCCGGAAAATCGAAGTTGCGGCGATGAAATAGTGATTTGGATCACCACAATCTCGGTCGAATCGGTTCGATTCAGGTCGCGAATATCGTGGTCGTTTTTTCCGCTCCAGCCGAGCGGTCGCTTGCAAAGTCTTTCTCACTGCTATATTCATTTTTTTAAGAGCTTTTTTGCTCTGGGGATTTCCTACCCCGAAATGAAGCTGCAAACATTCGCAGCGGTAGAGCGGTTTTTCTGTAGGTGAAGGTGAAGTGGCCAGACGCAGACGTTCCTCCATACAACAGCTGCACGATCCTGCCCGATCCACGCCACAACAACAGGGAAATTACTCTAAACCCTCCATGCCAAACGGAAACTGAGGAAGCAGGAACGGATTCATGGCGCAGATTTTTGACCGCAGCTCGAACGCGCTGGCCCGGATGAGCCTGGTCTTGTCGGGATTGATCGTGATCGCCCTGGGAGTCACGCTGGATCAGTTGCAACGATCGCCGTGGGTGACCCGGCAGGGACAGCGCGCCGAGCAGCCGATCCCGTTCAGCCATAAGCATCACGTGATGGGGCTCGGGTTGCAGTGCCAGTACTGCCATACGTCGGTCGAGAAGGTCGAGCTACGCCGGGATTCCGCCGACCAAGACATGCATCAACTGCCACTCGCAGATCTGGACCAATGCCAATCTGCTGGAGCCGGCACGCGCAAGCTGGAGAACGGGAGAGTCCATTCCCTGGATCAGGGTTCACGATCTGCCCGACTTCGCATACTTCAATCACGAGATTCACGTGAACAAGGGCCTGGGCTGTTCGACCTGTCATGGACGCGTCGACCAGATGCCGCTGATGTATCAGCAGAACACGCTGCAAATGGAATGGTGTTTGAACTGCCATCGCAATCCGGCCAAAAATCTGCGGCCGACCAGCGAGATCTATAACATGGCCTGGGACGGCCCTTCGAAGGACAAGCCAGTCTGGTGCGGTGTCGCCGGTTCCAAAGAGGGTACGCCGACAGCGGACTCCGTCAACTGCACTCTAGATGACCCGCCAAGGTCGGGCGGCGCCGGCAGCCAGGTCGGCCACGCTGCAGATGCCGCTGACGTCAGCCAGATCGACACAGGCGAGTGATGGCCCGAACGCGGCGCAGGCCGCACAAGCCATGCCGGCTGTCGATCAGCTACACCAAGTTCACGAACCAGATGGCCCTCGGCAAGTACCTGACATCGCAATACCACATCCGAACTCCCCGAGAGCTCAGCAGCTGCGAGGTTTGCCACCGATGAACGAAGGGCAGCCTACTCCCTCAGCGAACCGCACCTCACTTGGCAACGTGGAAAACGAGAAACAGAGTCAGATAATGGATGGGAAACAAGACGGACTTGTGAAGCTGGAGGACGCCCAGGCGCAGGCAGGCACGGGGCTCACGCTGGAAGCGGCACGGGCCAGCTTGAGCGGCCAGACCGGCAAGAAGTACTGGCGCAGCCTGGACGAGCTGGAGAACACGCCCGGCTTTCACGAGATGCTGCAGCGCGAATTTCCCCCAGCAGGCGCTCGGAGTGGATCGACCCGGTATGCCGGCGCGGATTCATGAAGCTGATGGGCGCGTCGCTGGCGCATGGCCGGCCTCTCCGGTTGCACCAAGCAGCCGGACGAGCCGATCTTCCCCTACGTCAAGCCGCCGGAAGATCTGGTCCTCGGCAAGCCGATTTACTTTGCTACCGCCCATCCGTTCCCAACCGGTGCCATTCCGTTGCTGGTTAAAGCGATGCGTATCCGGCCGATCAAGGTGGATGGCAATCCCGAGCATCCTATCAATCATGGAACGCTCAGACGCCATCACCCAGGCATCGCTGCTCGATCTGTATGATCCGGATCGTTCGCAGCATGTGATCTTCCAAGGCGGGAATCGCGAATGGGCAGCCTTCGTGCTCCCTTCCGCTCCGAACTGGCCGCCAAAAAAGCTTCCGGCGGACAGCGGTATCTATTTCCTCTCCAGCACCATCACTTCGCCGACCCTGGCTGCCCAGTGGAAGCAGGCTCAGGCCGCCTTTCCCAACGCCAAGCTGGTGCAATACGACCCCGTCAATCGGGACTCAGCCTATGCAGCCGCAAGGCTGCCTTTGGCGACTATGCCGACCCTCAGTACAAACTCGATGCAGCGGACGTCATCGTCTCGCTGGACGCGGATTTTCTTTCCGGCCCGGCTCTTCCCGGCTTTCACAAGCTTGCGACCGACTATGCCAGGCGCCGCAAAGATCCGGCCGCGGACATGAACCGGCTCTACGCCGTCGAGAGCACGGCGACGACCACGGGCATGAAGGCCGATCACCGGCTGCGCCATGCGCGCCTGCGACATGGCAGGATTTGCCGCCGCCTTGAGCGCCGCGATGGGCTCCGGGGCGGTTCGCCATCGGGCTACAGCTGGACGCCCGCGCAGCAAAAGTTCGTTGCAGACGCTGGCCGAAGGATCTCAAGGCCAACAACGGCAAGTGCGGTCGTCATTCCCGGCGAACAGCAGCCCCCAGCGTTCATCTCGCCGCCATTGCATCAACCAGGCGCTCGGCAACATCGGGAAGACGGTGATCTACACCGAAACAGTGAACCCTCTACCCACCATCAGAACGACGACCTGAAGGCGCTGGTGGGCGACATGAACGCCGGCAAGGTCGATTGGCTGATCATGCTCAACGCCAACCCGCTTTACTGCGGCCCCGGCCGATCTGGATTTCGAAAAAGCGCTGGATAAGGTAAAGACCACGGTCCATCTCGGCAGCCATCTCGACGAGACCGCGCAGATCGCGCATTGGCACATCAACGCCACCCATTACCTGGAATGCTGGAGCGATGCGCGCGCCTACGACGGCACCGTCAGCATCGTGCAGCCTCTCATCGATCCTCTGTACGGCGGCAGAGTCGGCCCACCAGTTTCTCCAGTCGATGATCGGCAATCCCGATCTTTCCGCCTACGAATCGGTTCGCAACACCTGGAAGCAGCAGCTCTCCGGCAAGGGTGATTTCGAAGCGAACTGGCGCAAGGCGCTGCACGACGGATGGATCCCGGATACCGCCTTTCAGGCGAAGTCCAGAGCGCCATGAGTGCGCAGTCGCATCGCCCCGAGCCCCGCCCGCCTCGCAGGATGCCATGGAGATTGTCTTCCGGCCCGATCCCTCGCTCTACGACGGCCGTTATCTCCAATAACGGCTGGCTGCAGGAGTTGCCGAAACCGGTCACCAATCTTTCCTGGGACAACGCTGCCCTGATGAGCATGGCGACGCTCACCAAGCTCGACCTCGCAGAATCCGACATCATCGAAATCGAAGTGAACGGCTTCAAGGTCTCGGCTCCGGCGCTCGTCGTTCCCGGCTCATCCCGACAACAGCATCACGGTATATCTCGGGCCTGGCCGGCGGCAGGCCGGCCGTGTCGGCACGGGCAGCGGGTTCAACGCGTATGCTATCCGGCCATCCGGCTTCACCGCTGTTTGCAACCGGAGCCACCGTTCGCAAGACCGGCGAGACCTACGATTTCGCCGTGACCAAGAGCCACTACCCGGATCATCGCGGAGTGTTCGCCGGGGGCGAGGGCAGCGGCACGCATTCCCTCGAAGGCAACGAGGCGTTGACGCGCGGCATCATCCGCTCGGCCACGCTCGACGAGTTCAAAGAAAACCCGACTTCGCCCACGAGGGCGAAGGCCGCAAGATCCGGCGCCGAAAGAGAGCCTCTTCCCTTCCTATCACTATGGACCGAAATGCCGTGGGGCATGTCGATCGACATGAACTCCTGCGTGGGCTGCAACGCCTGCATCGTCGCCTGCTATGCGGAGAACAACATCCCGGTGGTCGGCAAGCACCAGGTGAAGATCGGCCGGAACATGCAGTGGATGCGCATCGACACCTATTTCGAAGGCGATCTGGCTGCGCCGCGCGCCCACTTCCAGCCCATGACCTGCCAGCATTGCGAAAATGCTCCCTGCGAACAGGTCTGCCCGGTCGGCGCCACGGTGCACACGCCCGAAGGCCTGAACACCATGGTCTACAACCGCTGCGTGGGCACCCGCTACTGCTCCAACAACTGCCCCTACAAGGTTCGCCGCTTCAACTTCCTGCTCTTCTCCGACTTCGAGACCGAGAGCCTGAAGCTGATGCGCAATCCCGACGTCACGGTTCGCAGCCGCGGAGTGATGGAGAAGTGCTCCTACTGCGTGCAGCGCATCAATGCGGCCAAGATCGCTGCCGACAAGGAAAATCGCGCGATTCGCGACGGCGAGATCGTGACCGCCTGCCAGCAGGCATGTCCGACCGAGGCCATCGTCTTCGGCAACATCAACGACAAGAACAGCAAGGTGTCCAAGCTCAAGGCGCAGAAACGCAACTACAGCGTGCTGGCCGATCTGAATACCCGGCCGCGCACCACCTACGTGGCCGAAGTGATCAACCCGAACCCGGAATTGGAAGAGGCACGTGCGGAGCACGTGCCGCAAAACGGTTAACGCGCAGTAACGAAGCGCAGCTACAGCTCTTAGAGGCCGAAGCGAGCATGGCAACCAAAGATACACCGGTCAACGATCCGATGCTCGACCCGGTAACCGGCGAGTTTCGGGTCATCGCGCCGGGGCATACGTTCAAATCGGTTACCGAAAAGATCTCCCGCATTGTGCTTACCTCGCACACGCCGATCGGCTGGTTCGGCGGGTTGCTGCTTGCGGGCGGCGATCGCCACGCTGCTGCTGGTCGCCGTGACCTGGCTGTTCCTGATCGGCGTCGGCATCTGGGGCATCACTCAGCCTGTCGCCTGGGGCTTCGCCATCATCAACTTCGTTTGGTGGATCGGTATCGGCCACGCCGGAACGCTGATCTCCGCCATCCTGCTGCTCTTCAAGCAGACCTGGCGCAACTCGATCAACCGCTTCGCCGAAGCCATGACGCTGTTCGCCGTGGTCTGCGCCGGCATGTTCCCGCTGATTCACGTTGGCCGTCCCTGGCTTGGGTACTGGCTCTTTCCTTACCCAAACACGATGAACGTCTGGCCGCAGTTCCGTTCACCGCTGCTGTGGGACGTCTTCGCGGTCTCGACCTACGCGACCATCTCTGTAGTGTTCTGGTACATCGGCCTGATTCCCGATCTTGGCACCATGCGTGATCGCGCCAAGTCGCGGACTCGCGCAGTATCTGTATGGCTGGGCTTCGCTGGGATGGCGCGGTTCGGTTCGCCACTGGATGCGGTATGAGACTGCATCGCTGCTGCTGGCAGGCCTGGCAACGCCCCTGGTGCTCTCGGTGCACACGGTCATCAGCTTCGACTTCGCGGTGGCGGTCGTTCCCGGCTGGCACACGACCATCTTCCCGCCCTACTTCGTTGCAGGCGCCATCTACTCCGGCTTCGCCATGGTGTTGACGCTGGCCATTCCGATCCGCAAGTTCTACCACATGGAAGACCTGATCACGATTCGGCACATCGACAACATGGCCAAGGTCATGTTGGCGACCGGCGGCATCGTGGCCTATGGCTACGGCATGGAAGTCTTCATGTCGTGGTACTCGGCCAGCCACTGGGAATTCTTCATGATCTGGAACCGCATGTTCGGTCCGATGGGCTGGTCCTACGGAATCCTGATCATGTGCAACATCGCTGATCCCGCTGACCACGCTCTGGTCGCGCAAGCTGCGCAAGAACGTCGGCCTTCATGTTCCTGATGTCGCTGATCGTGAACACCGGCATGTGGTTTGAGCGCTTCGTGATCGTTGTGACCAGCCTCTATCGCGACTTCCTGCCGTCTTCCTGGGGCACATACAAAGCCACGCGTTGGGATTACATGACCTTCGTCGGCACGCTCGGCTTATTCACAACGCTCTTCCTGCTGTTTGTTCGCTTCCTACCCATGATTCCAATGCACGAGATTCGCATGATGTTGCCGCAGACCAAGATACGCACCGAACCGGAACCGCTGCGGGAGGCAGGTGACTGATGCCGATACGCGAAGGAACTTACGGACTTCTGGCAGAATTTGATACTCCCGGCGAACTGGTGACAGCCGCGCAGGCCGCGTACGCGAGTGGCTACCGCCGCATGGATTGCTATACGCCTTACCCGGTGGAAGAGGCGGCCGAAGCCATCGGCTTTCATCGGAACAATGTCTCGCTGGTTTGCCTGATCGGCGGCCTGCTGGGAGTGGCGACGATGTTCGGCCTCGAGAGCTGGATCTCGGTCTGGGCCTATCCGCTGAACATCGCCGGGCGCCCATACTATTCGTGGCCGGCCTTTGTCGTGCCGGCGTATGAGTGGACCATTTTGTTCGCGGGCCTCTCGGCGGCCTTCGGCATGATCGCGATGAACGGCCTGCCGACGCTCTATCATCCGCTGTTCAATGCGCCGAATTTTCGTAGTGGCGCGACGACCGACAAGTTCTTTCTGTGCCTGGAAGCCACTGATCCAATGTTTTCGATAACCGACTCGCGCGCGTTTCTCGAAGGCCACCGCCCGCTCTCCATTGTGGAGGTGGAGTATTAACGCGATCCGTTCCATTCGCTGTACTCGCTTTGATTTCGCGAAGACGCGCGTTCTCTCCGCTGCCATGCTGGGCGCGCTCACGCTGCTCGCCGGTTGCCGCCAGGACATGCACAACCAGCCCAAGTTTTACCCGCAGCGGAGCACCAGCTTCTTTCTCGATGGCCGCTCGGCGCGTCCGCAGGTGGAGAACACGGTGGCCCGCGGCCAGCTGCATGAGGACGCCTACTACTACTCCGGCGTGGTCTCCGGCGCGAATGGCTATCGCGAAGAACGCGACCAGATGCCGTTCCCGGTCACCATGCAGGTGCTGCGCCGCGGCCAGGAGCGGTACAACATCTACTGCACTCCCTGCCACTCGCGGGTGGGCAACGGCGCCGGCATGATCGTGCAGCGCGGCTACAAGGCCGCCGGAAACTTCCACGACCAGGTCCGGCTGTCGCAGCCGCTCAGCCACTACTTCTATGTAATGACCAATGGCTACGGGGCCATGCCCGACTACGCCGCGCAGCTCAAGCCGGAAGATCGCTGGGCCGTGGCGGCCTATATTCGCGCGCTTCAGTTGAGCCAGAACGCTACCGAAAAGGATATAGCGCCGGGAGCCAAGGTGGAGAACCTGCCGGACATCGCAGATCGCCTGGGATTCCCGAGGTCGCTTCGCAGACCAGTGGATCTTGCCGCCAACTGCGGTCTCGGCGATGCCATCCAACGAGAGTCCTGCGGCCAATGGCACGCCGTCGAGACTCCAGGCCGGCCTCGAAGAACAAGCCCATGACTAACCCGACCAGCGGTGTTCGAACCATGCCGCCGGCTTCGCACTAGCGAACTCAGGAAGAGACTCGATGGCACACGGACATTACGCGAAGACACTGCCCAACGACCTGAGCGCTCCGGCTTTTGTGAATGCCTGGCGTACCCGGGCCCTGATCGTGGGCGCTGTGTTTGCCGTCCTCGGAATCATTCTCGCGCTTCTCGCCAACGCGCAGGGCGACCACTGGAACCACTTCTTCCGCGCCTGGCTGATGGGCTTCATGATCTGCTTCGGCTTCGCCGTCGGCGGCACTGGCTCTGCTCATGGTCCAGTACTGCTCGGGCGGCAAGTGGGGATTGCTGATCCGTCGCCCGCTGGAAGCGATGACCCGCACCATGCCGCTGGTCGGCCTTCTTCCTTCCCGTCGGCCTGATGGTGAAGAAGCTCTACCTCTGGGCACAGTATCCCGACGCAGAAGAGGCGCTGAAGAACCACCTCATCAACGAAGCGCAGGCGCATGCGATCGCCTTCAAGAAGCCGATGCTGAATATCCACGCCTTCTGGGTGGTTTCGATCGTCTGCTTCCTGATCTGGAGCTTCTACTACCTGCGGCTCAACCGCTGGTCGCTGCAGCGGGACGCCGATCCGCTGCCGAATGTGCCGTACTGGCAGACAAAGTTTGAGAACCTGAGCGGCTTTGGCATCGTGGTTTATTCCCTCACGCTGACGGCAGGCGCCATCTACTGGGTCATGTCTCTGGACCCGACCTGGTACTCCACCGTGTTTGGATTGCAATTCCTGGTGGGACAAGGCTATGGGGTCCTGGCTCTTTCCGTTCTGACGGTGGTCGGCCTGTCCAAGGGCGAGCCATTCAGGACAGTGCTGCGCACCACCGAACAGCACGACCTCGGCAAGCTGTGCTTCGCGTTTGTGATGTTGAATATCTATCTGGCCTTCGCCCAGTTCCTGATCATCTGGTCAGGCAATCTGCCGGACGAGATTCCCTGGTTTCTGGATCGCCTCAACGGTGGCTGGGGCGTCATCGCCACGCTGGATTTCATCTTCCACTGGCTGCTGCCCTTTTCGATGCTGCTCTCCCGCGACCTCAAGCGCAATCAGCGCAAACTGGTGCTGGTCTGCCGGCTCATGATCTTCGCGCGTTGCTGGGATATGTTCTGGCTCATCGAGCCGAGCTTCCGCGACGCTGCCCGCCACCTGACCTTCAGCTGGGGAATTCTGGAGTACGCCTTCATTCCAACCGCGCTGATCTCGTTCTGGATGGCCTTCTACTTCATGCAACTGCAGCAGCGGCCGGTGGTGGTCTCGAACGATCCGCATCTCGCAGAAATTCTGGAGCCCGAACATGCCCACTAATCCCAACGATCCGGTTCACGAGAGCAATGAACGTTCTCAGCTGGGATATGAACACACTGACGTAAACATTCCAGGCGTCGTCGTCTTTCTGGTCTCGCTGGGCGTGTTTCTAGGGGTGTTCTTCATCTTCTGCTTCGGCATGGGCAAGGTGATCAACCATGCGCTGTTGCGGCAGGACGGGCCCCCCACGAAGTGGAGCCAGATCCAGTATGAGCCGCAGAACAAGCCGGAGACCATGCCTTCCAACCCGGCTCTTGCGCAGCAGCAGTTGAACGACCTGACCCAGCGCTTTCCGACACCCGCGGCTGCAGACCGACAATGGCAACCAGGACGTTGCTGACCTGCATGCGCGCGAGAACCTGTTGCTCGAGCACTACAGCTGGGTCGACCACTCGCAGGGCAAGGTACGCATCCCCATCGAGCGCGCGATGGAGTTGATCGCGCAGCGTGGATTGCCGGTAGCGCCGGCGCAGCAGAAGAATGTTCCCCTGATGACCGCGGATCAGCAGCCGGTCGTGCAGATGCCGTTGACCACTGGATTTGCCGAGACGGGATACGAGCAGGAGCAGCGAAGCGCTTCCAAGCAGCCCGATGAACAGGGAGTAGGCGCGACCTCGGTGCATTAGGGTCGTTGAACGTAAGAGCCGGCGAGCGGAGAAGTTCGGCGATTGCATACGCTCTGTTGAGCAGCCGAAAGGCAGAGCAGCCGCGGGTGGCGGAGGAAACTCACACGCGACTAGCATAAAGACATGAGAGCAATACGCAGTTTCAGGATGAACATGCAGAGCAGCCAATCCAACACGGGCATTGCCATCGCGGGACGGTATCTCGCCGCCGCGGCCCTGGGCTTTGCATGTCTGCTGGGCGGTTTGCCGGTCCAGGCGCAGGTTTCCGGTTATGGGGACAAGCAGATGGGCGAGCCTGCCGGCGATCATCTCCCGACCATCTTGAACCGCGTCACCGTTACCCAGAGGCTGAACCAGCAGATCCCGTTCAACGGCGAGTTTCAGGATGAATCGGGCAAGGCTGTGCGCATGGGCGACTATTTCGGCAAACGGCCGGTCGTTCTGGCGCTGGTCTACTACGACTGCCCCATGCTGTGTTCGGAAGAACTGGACGGACTGGTCGGGGCGCTCGACATGGTGAAGTTTACGCCGGGCAAGGATTTCGATGTGGTGGTTGCCAGCATCGATCCAACCGAAGGACCTGCCCAGGCGGCGAAGAGCAAAGCTCGCCTGATGAAGCGGTATGCGCGGCCAGACGCTGCCGGAGGCTGGCACTTCCTGACCAGCAGCCATCCAACCGATATTGACGCATTGGCGAAGGCGGTCGGCTTTGGATATGCGCGTGTGCCGGGCCCGGATGGCAAGATGACGCAGTTTGCGCACGCCAGTTCCATCGAGATTCTTACGCCGGAAGGCAAGCTGGCCCAGTACTACATGGGCGTGGAGTATTCGCCGAACGATATACGGCTAGGCTTGGTCGAGGCCTCAGAACACAAGATCGGCAGCCCGGTGGACGCGATCCTGACGTACTGCTATCACTACGACCCCCTGCTGAATAAGCACAGCCTGGTAGTAGCGCGCGTGGTGCAGTTGGGGTGCCTGTTCACCGTGTTCGGCCTGGGGAGCTACATGACGCTTATGTTCCGGCGCGACATACAGGACGCAAAGAAAACCGGAACCCGCAACAACGCGAACGGATAAAGGGAACGATGCATATCATCAGTCCAGTACTCTGGCAGTTTTTAGTAAAGTGGCTCACCAGCTTCGCGCTCTTTCCGCCGGAGGCATCCGGTATTGCGCCTTATACCGATGCGTTGTATCTCTTTCTGGTACTGATCTCGCTGGTAGGCTTCGGCGTCGTGACCCTGCTGGTGGTGGGCTTCTCTGTGATCTATCGGCAGGAGAAGAATCCGGAACCCACGCAGATCGAGGGCTCCACGCTGCTCGAGGCGACCTGGACGCTGATCCCGCTGGTCCTCTTCATGGTGGTTTTCGTGTGGGGCGCTCTGCTCTACTTCCGTATCTACAATCCGCCCAAGAATTCGATGAACATCTACGTGGTCGGCAAGCAATGGATGTGGAAGGCGGAGCATCCGGGCGGGCAGCATGAAATCAACGCCCTGCACATACCGATCGGACGCCCGATTCAGCTCACCATGATTTCGCAGGACGTGTTCCACAGCTTCTCCATCCCGGCCTTTCGAGTGAAGCGCGAAGTGATTCCGGGCCGGTATACGACGACCTGGTTTGAAGCGACGGAGCCGGGCACGTACCACCTCTTCTGCACGCAGTATTGCGGCACCGATCACTCCGCCATGATCGGCGAGATCACCGCGCTCAAGCCGGAAGACTATGAGGCTTGGATTTCAGGCAGCACCAGTGGCAGGTCGCTGGCGCAGAGCGGTGAGCGGATTTTTGCCAGCCTGGGATGCAATGCCTGCCACAACGGAAACCCGGATAGCCGCGGACCGAGCCTCGCGAATGTCTACGGATCGCGATTGCAGCTGGCCAACGGCTCGATGGTCACGGCGGACGACGCGTTTCTGCGCGACACGATTCTGAATCCATCCATGCACGTAACCCAGGGCTTCGCTCCTATTATGCCGACGTATCAAGGGCAGATCAGCGAAGAAGGCCTGATCGATCTTGTCGAATTTCTGAAAACACTTCATTCCAACGATCGTGTTCAGCAAACACTGAATACGACCCAGGTATCGCCTGCGCAGTCGGGCGGCACAACGGCACCCAATGTGCCGGGGACGGTGAAACCATGAGTACAATCGTCAGGCTTCCGGAGCAGGCGAACGCAACCCTGCCCAAGCGCTCCTATCTCAACAGTGAGTACGGCCTGAAGAGCTGGCTGTTAACTGGAGACCATAAGCGGATCGCGATCCTCTACCTGATCTCGATCACGTTCTTCTTCTTCCTTGGCGGCGCCTTCGCTGGTCTGGTCCGGCTGGAGTTGCTGACTCCGCAGGGCGATCTGATGGCCTCCGATACCTACAACAAGATGTTCACCATGCACGGCATCATCATGGTGTTCCTGTTCCTGGTGCCCTCGGTTCCGGCTACCATCGGCAACTTTGTGCTGCCGATCATGGTAGGGGCGAAGGATCTCGCCTTTCCAAAGATCAACCTGCTGAGCTGGTACCTGTATGTTGTTGCAGGCATCTTCACGGTCGCGGCCCTCGTTCTCGGCGGAGTGGATACAGGCTGGACCTTTACCACGCCACTCAGTACGCATTATTTGAATACGCACGTAGTGACGGCGGCGCTCGGCATCTTCATTGCCGGGTTCAGTTCCATCTTCACCGGACTGAACTTCATCGTCACGATTCATCGCATGCGCGCCCCGGGAATGACCTGGTTCCGGCTGCCGCTCTTCATCTGGTCGCACTATGCGGCTTCCATCCTGATGGTGCTGGGCACACCGGTACTTGCCATTACGCTGGTCCTGGTTGCGCTCGAACGGACAATCGGCATCGGCGTCTTCGACCCGGCCAAAGGCGGCGACCCGATACTCTTTCAGCATCTCTTCTGGTTCTATTCGCACCCCGCCGTCTACATCATGATTCTGCCCGGCATGGGCGTGATCTCTGAAGTGATCAGCACCTTCTCAAGGAAGCGCGTCTTCGGCTATACCGCGGTCGCGTTCTCGTCGGTTGCGATTGCGCTCTTCGGATTTTTCGTGTGGGCGCACCACATGTTCATCATGGGCGTGTCGAACTATTCGGCGCTGGTCTTCTCCCTGCTGACCATGCTGGTTGCCGTACCCTCGGCCATCAAGATCTTTAACTGGGCCGCAACCCTGTACAAGGGATCCATCACCTTTGAAACCCCGATGCTCTATGCGTTTGGCTTCATGGGGCTGTTCACCATCGGTGGCATGACCGGCGTCTTTCTGGGCTCGCTGGGTATGGACATCCATCTGACCGAGACCTACTTCATCGTGGCGCACTTCCATTTCGTGATGGTGGGCGGCATGCTGATGGCCTTCCTCTCCGGCGTGCATTTCTGGTGGCCGAAGATGACGGGCCGCATGTATCCGGAAGGCCTCTCGAAGCTGGCGGCACTGGTCACGTTCATTGGCTTTATTCTCACCTTCTTCCCGCAGTTCATCGTCGGTTACCTGGGAATGCCGCGCCGGTATCACGCGTATCCGCCAGAGTTCCAGGTGCTCAACGTGCTCTCCACTGCAGGCGCGACGGTGCTCGGCATCGGTTACCTGCTGCCCATGCTGTATCTCACCTGGTCGCTGAAGTATGGCGCGATCGCCGGCAGCAATCCCTGGCAGGCGACCGGGCTGGAGTGGCAGATTCAGTCGCCGCCCCTGACAGAGAACTTTATTGAAACTCCGATCGTGGATTACGAGGCCTATGACTACGAATGGCTGGCAAACAAGACTAAACACGAGGTAACGACCGTTGGATAGCCACGCGACTGCAATAGAGCCGGCAGACGAGCACGTGTCGCACGAACATCCTGCTTATCTGCGTCATCACTTCGAGACGGTCGAGCAGCAGAAGGAGGCCTCGGCCTTCGGCATGTGGCTCTTCCTGCTTACGGAAATCATGTTTTTCGGCGGAATGTTTGCCGCGTATCTCATCTATCGCAACTGGTACTACCCGGCCTTTGTCGCCGGCAGCAACACGCTGAATATCTGGTACGGGACCATCAATACGGGCGTGCTCATCTGCTCCAGCTTCACCATGGCCATGGGCGTGTGGTGTGCGGAGGTTCGCAGGCAGTCCGGCCTGGTGATCGCGCTGCTGCTGACGATCGTGCTAGGCCTCGCCTTTCTGGGCATCAAGTACGTGGAGTACAGCGAGAAATTCGAACTGCATCACGTGCCCGGAGCCGATTTCAGCATCGAGAAGTTCGTGCACCCGGATGACCCGGCGAAGACGCCGGCCCTCGCGCCGGACATGGCCGCCAGAACGCAGGTTTATTTCTCGCTCTACTTCGCCATGACCGGCATGCACGCCCTGCACATGATCATCGGTATCAGCATCCTGGCTTTCCTCGTCTATCGTGCGAGACAAGGGGCGTATACCAACGGCTACGTGCAGCCGATCGAATATTTCGGCTTGTATTGGCATTTCGTCGATATTGTCTGGATCTTCCTCTTCCCGCTGCTCTATCTCATCAACCGGCACCCGGGTAAGTAACGGAGAAAGGAATCAATATGTCTCAGGAAAATCCCGCGAAGTCTCACGAAGAACACCATATTGTCTCGCCCCGGACCTACCTGCTGGTCTTTGGCGCACTGCTGGTGGGTACTGGATTGACGGTGGGAGCGGCCTTCGTCGAAATGGGGCCGTTCAATCCGGTGGTCGCGATTCTGATTGCCTGTATCAAGGCTGTCCTGGTGATCCTGTTTTTCATGCACGTGTATTTCAGTTCGAGACTCATGAAGCTGACGGTCGCGTCCGGGTTCTTCACCTTCCTGGTGCTCATTACCATGACCTTGAGCGATTACCTCAGCCGCGCCTGGGGCCTGTGGTAGGTATTCAACTCAGCAATCGTCTGCGCTGGAAACGCCTCTCCGTTTGCCGCGTGGTCCTGGCGTGTTTCCTGGTCGGCGCGTGTGTTTCCGGTCGTGCGCAGCAGACTCTCATCTACGACGACGATTGTTCGCAGGACGTCGATTGCGTGGCGACATTGCCCATCGTGCACGCGCTCGCCGATCGAGGCGAGATCCGCATCTTGGCCATGGTCGCCGACTCGGCGAATCCCCTGACCGCGCCGGTGCTGCGGCTCTTCGCCAACTACGCCGGACATCGCGACCTGATCATTGGCGCCAACCAGACGGCCGAGCCTGACAACCCAAATTGCGTCAAGAATAAGTGCAGCGAGAGCGTGTGGGCCGACTCGCTGGTGAAACGCTTCGATCCCGGCGACACGCGCTCCAAATACCCCGATTGCGTCACCACCTACCGGCGTGCTCTTGCGTCCCAGCCTGATCATAGCGTCGCGATTGCCGAGACGGGATTTGCGACCTGCCTGGTGCAGTTGCTCCGCAGTCCCGCCGATGCTAGGAGCCCGCTTACCGGAGAAAAACTGGTGCAGCGCAAGGTGAAGTTTCTCTCCATCATGGGTGGCGCCTATCCCAAAGGAAGCGAGTGGAACTTCCAATCCGATCCGGCAAATTACCACCAGCTTTTCTCTATGTGGACGCGGCAGCGGGGATTCCCGCCGATCTACCTTAATGGGTTCGCGAACGGAGAAAAGATCCTGGCCGGTGCAGCTGCCGACGCTCAGCCGACTGTGAATCCCACGGTGTATGGCATGCAGTTGGCAAATACCAGGCAGCGTCCCATGTGGGATACACTTTCGGTGCTCTATGCGGCCCGCGGAGCGGCCTACCAGGGAACAACCTACTTCACCGTGAGCGCACCCGGAACCGTTGACGTGAATGCCACGACCGGCACGAATACCTGGTCGGCAGATCGGGATTCAGGCCACTACGTGCTCACGAATGCTGCGCCTATAGAGACATTTGAGCGCATTCTGGACGCCTACACGTTTCACGACGGCCTCCTCGCCGCGGAATCCAAGCCACGCCGCTAAGCTGATTCAAGGTAGCCCGGGAGAACTTTCCAGCCTTCTCCTGCGTAACCACTTCAGGCCCGCAAACGTCGTGCCGGGTCGTGTCTGGAGCTGAATCGAGGATCCCTGATGAAATTTCTGTTGTGGTGCATTCTGCTGATCGTGTGTTGGCCGATAGCCCTGCTCGCGTTGATCCTGTATCCCATTGTCTGGCTTCTTCTGCTTCCGTTCCGGATCGTGGGCATTGCCGTGGATGGGGTTCTCGAACTGGTCTCGGCCATCTTCATGCTGCCGGTGCGCCTGCTGCGCTCAGTGTAGTTCCCGTCCTTTTCACTATGCGTTGGCACGCGTGATTGCGGTCACTGGTTCGGTTCCGTGCTGGTCCTAAGCTTCCAGCATGCACCCTCGTTTTGTTTCTGCATGGTTCCTGGTCCTCCTCCTGGGATTCAGCTCGGCCGGTGTTGCTGCTTCCAAGCCAAAGGTTCACGTAGTTGGCCTGGGCGGTGCCAGGCGTGTGCCCTATTCGATCAAAGATGATCCAGCCGGTGCTTTGCCAGACGAGAAAGAGTTGCGCGTCCGTCCCCTGATGGTTGACGGCAAGGTCAAGGAGTGGACGACCGGCGAAATTCATGACGTGACCGACCGTAGTTTTGCCGTGCGCCGTGCCCTGCGCCTCAATGATGCTCTGCCCACAGACAAGGCAGGGCGCTGGGCTTGGCAACGTGGGCCGTGGCTTCTGGTCGACCGCACAGCGGGACACGTGACCGCGATACACCTCCCCGACTACGATCCGGCCGTGTCCTCTGTCGTGTGGTTCCGGGATTACGCGGCCTATTGCGGGCTGGCCTCAGGTGGCAAGCAGTTGTATGCCGTGGTGGCCCAGATTTCGGCGCGGAAGCCGGTTGTTCGCAAAAAGCTCGGTACGTGGGATCCGGCCGGTCGCGCAGCGCCCGCCTGCGCCGCGTCTACGTGGCAGCGTGAGCCTCTGAGGGTGACGTTCCAGCCTGGCGGTGCCGATCCGGCCAGCTTCGACGTGGTGGGCCTCTCCGCCGTCCTGGTGGAGGATGGGGCTGACGAGGAATAGGGCTCTCGAGGAGCGGGCCGGATTACAGGGCTTCCGGGGCCGCGCTACGATGAGGTATGGAACCTTTCGACGAGCTACTCAAACAGGCCGAAGTTGCGCATGGACACCTCTGTGCGGGCCAGATTCTCGGGGTCAGAATGGCGATGCTTGGGTGCCGCCGCCTCGGCATCGAGGAGCCTCGCGGCAAGGACCGCAAGCGACTGGTGACCTTCGTCGAGATTGACCGCTGCGCCACCGATGCCATTGGCGTGGTCACCGGGTGTCGCCTCGGTAAGCGGGCTCTCAAATTCCGCGATTGGGGCAAAATGGCGGCAACCTTCATCGACCTTGAATCAGGGAAGGCTATACGCATTGCTGCCCTGGAAAGCTCGAAGGCGCGGGCGCGCGAGATGTATCCCGAGATTGAGAACAAGAATCAGCAGCAGATGCGCGCCTATCGCGAGATGGACGATGCCGACCTCTTCCAGGAGCAATGGGTTCGTGTGAACCTCGAACCGCGTGAGTTTCCGGGGTATAAGAGCGGCCGGATCTCGTGCGGAGTCTGTGGAGAAGGCATCAACTACGACCGGTTCGTCAGCCGTGGAGATCAGACTTTATGCCGATCGTGCGCCTCGCCCGAGGAGCGTTACTGGCAGCCGATCGCCGAGGGTGCGGTCGAAACCTCTGCGACCGACGGGACTAGCATCGCCGCGAGCGTCGCCCACCCGTCCAGGTGTGACTGCCCCTGAGGCTTAAGGGAAAAGGCGAAAGCCCTGCTACGTCTCGAGCGCGCGTCCTACCCGCAGGACGGTCGCTTCGCCGAAGTGCTTGCCGAGGATTTGCACGCCGATCGGCAGACCTTCCGAAGATGTGCCAAACGGAACCGAGATTCCGCAGATGCCCGCAAGGTTCGCAGTGACCGTGTAGATGTCGGCGAGGTACATCGCGACGGGGTCATCTGTCTTTTCACCGATTTTGAAGGCAGGCGTCGGCGCGGTCGGTGTCACCATAGCGTCGACCTCGGCGAACGCCTTGAGGTAGTCGTTGGTAAGCAGGCGCCGAACCTGCTGCGCCTTCTTGTAATAGGCGTCGTAATAGCCCGCGCTCAGCGCATACGTACCCAGCAGAATGCGGCGCTTGACCTCTGCTCCAAATCCTCCGTCGCGCGTCCGGCGATACATCGAGGACAGGGTGTTCGCGTCTGGGGCACGATAGCCGTAACGAACGCCGTCAAAGCGCGCGAGATTGGAACTTGCCTCGGCGGTCGCCAGCACATAGTAGGTCGGGATCGCATATCGCGTGTGCGGCAGCGAAACCGGCTGAATGGTCGCGCCCTGATCGCGCAGCTTATCGATGGCGCTCTCGACGGCCTGCCGTACCTCTGCATCCAGGCCCTCTGCGAAATACTCCGCAGGCACGCCGATGCGCATGCCTTTCACTCCGTTGTCGAGGCCGATGGTGTAGTCGGGCACAGGCACGGCGGAGGAGGTCGCGTCTAAAGGATCGTGGCCAGCGATGACGCCCAGCAGAATGGCCGCGTCACGCACGCTGGAGGTGAGCGGACCAACGCGGTCAAGCGAAGACGCAAACGCGATCAAACCGTAACGAGAGACTCGGCCGTAAGTAGGTAACAAGCCCACCACTCCGCAGAAGGACGCGGGCTGCCGGATGGAGCCACCGGTATCTGTGCCCAAAGTTGCGACGGCAAGATCCGCGGCCACGGCGGCGGCCGAACCACCGCTCGAGCCACCCGGGACCCGATCCAGGGCTCGCGGATTCCTCACTGGCCCGTAGGCCGAGTTTTCATTGGAGGAGCCCATTGCGAATTCGTCGCAGTTCAGCTTGCCAAGAAAGACCGCGCCGGCAGCATCCAGCCGCTCGACCGCGGTCGCGTCGTAAGGCGGACGGTAGCCCTCCAGAATTTTGGAGCCCGCGGTTGCGGGAGATCCTTGCAGCGTGAGAACGTCCTTGATTCCCAGGGGAACGCCCGCCAGCGGCGGCAGCGGGTCGCCCTTGGCCGCCAGGTCGTCCATGCGTGCAGCCTGCTCCAGCGCGCGTTCGCGGCTCAGCGAGAGGTATGCGTGGATCTCTGTGTCTCGATCCCGGATACGCGAGTAGTATTCTTCGGCGAGATCGGTAGCCTTGGTCTTGCCCGAGGCCACGGCCGCGCGGGCTTCTTCAATCGAGAGAGTGCCGGATTCGATGCTTTCCAATGTCATGCTTTTTCGCAAACCGGGCAGGAGCCCTATCGTTCAATCACCTTGGGAACTTTAAAGAACACGTTGTCGGAGTCGGGAGCGGATTGCATCACCCGCTGTCGGTCGAGCGAAGGCGCGGGCACGTCCGCGCGCAGAGATGCCGCCCGGGCAAACTCCTCGCCGAGGATCTCAGTAACCTGCGCCATTGCCGGAACGGAACTCGTGTCTAATTCGTTGAGCTGGGCGACGTGGCCGAGAATCGCGTTCAGATCACGCAGCATGACGACCTCCTCTTCGCCGGTAAGCTCGAGGTTGGCCAACTCCGCTACTCTTCTCACGTCTTCGACAGTGACTGCAGTTTCACTCATGATCGTTTCCAGAGACCATTATTTCGGCAGAGGATTCGCCCGGCATTCTTTTCAAAAGTATAGCGGGTCTGGGAGTGCTGGCGAGGGGCGGGGTGGGGTGCGGTCACCGAATGATGGCTGGGCCAAGCGCGAAGAGGAAAAGCGAAGGGAATGAGTTGGGTTTAGTACGCGCCACGTGCGCGGAACACGGCACGCGGTGTGCGAAGTAAAATCCGCAGATCGAGCAGGGGGGCCCAGGTCCGTGCGTAGCGTTCGTCCAGGGCTACGCGAGCGGCATAGGAGACATCGCAGCGGCCGGAAACCTGCCAAAGTCCCGTAATTCCCGGAACCACGGCGGTGTAAAAGACGAACCGTTCGCCGTACTTCTCGCGCTCGGCATGGACGATCGGCCGCGGCCCGACGAAGCTCATATCCCCACAGAACACATTGAAAATCTGGGGCAGCTCATCGAGGCTGGTCTTTCTCAGGAATCGACCCAGCGCGGTGATTCTCGGGTCGTTCTTCAATTTGTGCGTCTGGAGCCACTCCACATGCGCGGTGGGATTCGCATCGAGAAAGTCGAGCAGCACCTTCTCGGCCCTCGGGTGCATGGTCCGGAACTTCATGATCTTGAACTTGCGCCCGTATTGGCCGATGCGCGTCTGCCGGTAAAAAATGGGGCCGCCGGTGGTGACCATGATCAGTGCGCCAATGATCAGACCGGCCAGCGCAACCAGGGGAAAAATCAGCACCGCCAGGATCAAATCGAAAATGCGCTTAATCAGTCGATACTTGAGGGTCTGGGATGGAAGAGTGCGGATCGTGAGCCAGCCGGGAACAACCGCCAGGGGATTACCGATCGAACCCATATCGATCGGATACGGTTTCGTAGCCAGTGCGGACGCGCGTTCATCCATTTCCCATAGACCATCGGCGCCCTGCAGGCAGGACGGATCGACGGCGGAGTTGCCCAGGATGAATTCACGGGAGGAGCTGACCTGAGCGTGACCATTTGCGCCCGAGATCCGGTGCGCCTTGGGGGATAGGTTTGATCGCGTCAAGCGCCTGCTCTCCAAACTTCAATTTAAGTGCGTCCGAGTCGTTTAGAACAAAGTGCTCAAACGTCTATCTAAATTCCGGTGGATCGCTCTTCTCGGCACGAGAACTGAACCCTGTTGCCGGCCAAAGCAATGATGCAGAACGGTTTAAGCCAGTAAAAAAATTCAGCAGTGCGCAATCCAAGAGCTTGAATGTTTAGATGTTGGTTTATCACTCCAGTACACCTGGGGCAAGCTGAATCCTGCAATTTGCAGATTTGTAATGAAGCATCATCTGCTGCTGGCTGTGTTCCAGTCATGTTCCCAGTTCCGCAAAAGTGTCGCGTGCCCCACCGTAACCCGCTGATACCAGACGAAATGGACGCTCGCACTTTAACCCTAGTCATAAACCGCCTTTTTCTGGGATGAGTCCCGATACACAGAGGAGCACTTGCATTTGGATTATTCCCTCCACCGAATGCGGCAACCCCCAAAGTTAAAGTAACTACCAGTTTTTACTACTTGATTACGTTGATCGCAGCGGCTCCAAGAGCGAGTTGGGAGAACACCTGCGACCAGTCCAGAATGCTTCGCAAAGTCGACGGCCCGAACACTTTTTCGGGTACCACGATGGTGTCGCCGGGGTTCAGGTGAGCGGCAGCGAAGGTGTTGCCCCAGTAGCTGCTGCTGGTGCTGTGACTGAGAACCGAACCATCGGCACGGATGATAAACATGTGCGACCGATCCGCATCGCGGTTCGGTCCACCCGCTAACTTCAAATAGTCTCCGGTCCGTCTTGAGCTCCGGTAAACGAACGAATTCTGGTCGTACACCGCTCCAAACACCTTTACATCAGCAGGTAGGGGAGGAACCACGAAGCGGTCTCCGTCCTCTAACGGGAGGTCGGGCAGACTTGCTACGCCTGAGCTGTTCGGTTTCAGTTCGAGGACGATCCTGCCAGTGGCGCGGAGTTGCCGCAGGCGCGAGAGCACCGCCTGCTGCCCCGAGTCAGAGACATTCCCCACGACGCCGAGATCGCGCGCCGAGGCAGCTGCCAAGGCCAATTGCGAGCGCTGGAGCTGTGTCTCTACACTGCGAACATATTCGTCCAGCCTCTGCTGCTGCGCGACCCGCGTGGATTCGCGGGTGAATTCGGAGCCGAACAAGTACGCATGTTGGCTGAACCCGCCGGATCGTTCCACCAGGTGACGCAACGTCTCCCCGGGCAGAACACTGTAAATACCCGAGCTGGCGAATTCGCCCTCAAGGTGCACGAACTTGGTCTGCTGGTCGAGAGGCACCCGAATGTCTGCCTGCGAGAATACCGTTACCACGTCGCCCGGCATCACTGGGATGTCCTGGTCGGCCTGGTGCCCAAGCACCAGCTTGCCGAGGTTGAAGGGGATGAGGGATGTTTTGAGGGTGTCGTGATCGAGGCGTTCGATCACCGCATACGACCAGTCGATCTCAGGTGCTGACAGCCGCACGTCGGTTTTGCCGGTGGAAGCCGCCACGTTTTGGGTGATGACCTGAGACTGCTGACTGGCCAAAGTGCTGCCGCCTGCCTGAGGTTCGGATTGCCGGGTGGTGCGGGTGTTGGGAGAGCCGTTGGCCTGATTTGTGGTTGCGGAGCGCGGATCTGTGAGGTCGGTCTGATCCTGCTGGTTTGCCAGATTGGAGGAAGTGTCAGATTGCGGGTTCCCGGTTCCCCTGGTCTGCGGTGGCGGAACGTAGATACCTTCAGTGTTCAGGCCAGTTGTATTTCTAGGGGCTGGGATCGGCTGGCCTGAATAGTCCGGCTCGCCATTCGGATAGAAGTCGCGGGACCGAGGCAGGTCTACGGGAACATTCGGCTGCACCAGGCCACGCGTTCCGCTGAGAGGGAGAAATTCGGGAGCCGGCAGACCTAACTGCGTTCTGCGCCACCAGTAGTTGCGAGTAATCAGCGATTCTTTGTCTGGAATGAGATCGCTCAAACGCATGCCGGGGTGCCAGGCAAACCTGCCCGGATTGGCCAGATTTCCGCGCAACGTGACCGTCTTGTCGAAGCGCGGAACGATGGAAAGCACGCGCACGAGATCGCCGTCCTGCAAGGTGGTGGCCAGCCCCGGGGAATCCATCGCGACTTCCATTGCCTCGCGGGACTCGTGACCGCTGATACGCTCGAGCGAGATGCGCGCGCCCGAAGCAGCCGAGGATGCACCGCCCGCGTATTCGAGCAATTGGCCGATGGTGGACGTTGGCAGTTACCTCGTAAATCGCAGGTTTGCGAACGCTCCCCGCAAGCGCAACCTGTGGCCCCACGGGTGGGATGAAGATGACATCTCCGGTGAGAAGCCGCGCGTCCTTCGACTTGTCGCCATTGAGCAGCAAGTCGTAAAAGTCGAAATCGGTGATGGTCTGGTTGTCGCGCTTCAGCAGGATGTGACGCATGGAGCCCTGGGTGCTGGGGCCCCCGGAGGCAAAGAGCGCGTTGACGAGGGTGCTTAGAGAACTGATGGTGTACGCACCGGGGGTGCGCGCATGGCCGACGACGAATACCTGGATGGATCGCAGCTCACCTAGATCCACGCTCATTTCAAAGTTGCGATAGACCCGGCTGATGGCAGAACGAACGTGCTGGTCCAGCTCAGAGAAGCGCAAACCGGCAACGTGAACTTCGCCTACCTTGGGCAAGTAGATCGAGCCCGCGCGGTCCACCTTCAGATTGGCACTGAACGCGACCTGTCCCCACACCCTGACGCGCAGCACGTCTCCGGGACCGATGACGTAGTCCGCCGTGACCGGGACCTGCTCCACCGGA
The DNA here is from genome assembly GCA_963748555.1 of uncultured Acidobacteriaceae bacterium. Taxonomy (GTDB): domain Bacteria; phylum Acidobacteriota; class Terriglobia; order Terriglobales; family Acidobacteriaceae; genus CAWKKW01. Next base: position 219,137 of record CAVVJK010000012.1, on the reverse strand, counting down.
GAGTATGTGGAGGGAACGTCTCGAAATAAATTCGCGCCGAAGATGGGGAGGATCTGCCCTACGGAATCAGCCACGATGCGCTGGAACTCGGTGAGCGGCTCTGGCGGAACGGTTCGCGGTGTTCTGCGCTGGTTGCCCAGATTCTCGCTGGAAAGCCCGCCATTGTCGTTATAGGTCGGTTCCCCGGGGATTTCATTGGGAGTGGAACGGGGATAGCTGCCGTTCAAGCTTCTTGGATAGCCCGCGTTTTGCTGGCCAGTATAAGACTCATCCGAATTGCAAGGCATGATCGAGCAATCGACTCCCTGCAAGCTTGAGCCGGACTGATCGGAAGTTGTGCTCTGCAGATCTCCTGGAAGAGATTGGGCGCTCGCAAGAGACCAGGTGAAGAACGAAGAGACGATCAACAGAACAGCAAATCGCTTGCGCATAGGCTGCACGTGTCGGCCGACGGAACCAGTGGAACTTGAGGGTTCGTCATCGGAAGGGCGAAGCCAAAGCCTTACCGGGCCAACCAGTCTTAACTCCTTTGAAGTCCGAACGGGCCGCTGGCGGATTCTCGGAGAAAAAGAGTTCCGCGTTGCGGCTTATCCCGAGTCTAGTTCGTTGCATACCTATTCAACCACATTCAGGATGAGCATTCGACGAGGGGAACGCCGATTCGACAACAACTGCGCGAGGATATCTGTGGCCGCCGCCTGTCTGAGTTCAAATGACTGCGCGAGGTAAAGCTACCTGGAATCGGACGTCACTTGACGATCACGGTGACCGTTAGAGTGCGCACGGCTTGCGCGGAATTGGCGCTGACGGTTAGCGCGTAGGTTCCGGGAGGCGTGGCGTTCGTGCTGCCGGTGGGCGGCGGATTGGTTCCCGATCCTCCGGAGTTCCCAGTGGCGCCACTGGCCCCTGCACCGCATCCTGACAGTAAGGACCCTGCGATAAGCACAGAGCAAGCCATTGCAAGGGCCCATCGAGCGGTCTTGCGGCGGCGAATGCAGAACGGAAGCGCGCCCGCGAACAGAAAACAACTTGCCCGGAGGGGACCCAACGTCTCGTTTCGCCAGACGGCGACTGGGACCGCGCCGCCGGTGCTGATCTTGATCGTGATTGCCTGGGTCGCGCCCGAGGTCAAATTGAAGCTTGAGGCATCGAGCGAACAGACCGCGTTCAAGGGAGCTCCGGTGCACGCGAACGTGCCGGCTCCCGCGAATCCGGAGAGCGAGTTCAGTTGCGCCCCAAACGTCGCTGTCTGCCCGCTGGTGATTGTGCTGGTGGTATCTGTGGTCGCCAGGATTTGGAAATCGCTGGCGTTGCCGGATAGCGGGACTGTCTGGGAGCGAAGGCCGTCGGTGACGGTGAGCGTGCCGGAAGATTGTCCCGGCTGTGTGGGCTGGTAGGTGATGGAGAGATCGCAGCTGGTCTTCGGGGCGAGGGTTTTGTTGCAGCCGCTCTTGAGCAGGAAGTCTCCGGTGATGGTGGCGGAGATCTGATCGAGGGTCGTGTCGCCTGTATTTGAAAGCGTGATGGACTGTGCGGTGCTGGGTGTGTTGACCGGCTGCCCGGGGAAGGTCAGCGAGGTGGGCGAGAGCGAGTCGGTCGCGCCGCTTAGGCCGGTGCCCGAAAGCGTGACGGTCTGCGAGCCGAGCGAGTCCGTGACCACCAGCGTGCCGGTTTCTGGCCCGGCGACGGTCGGCAGGTAGACGATGGTGAAGCCGCAGGTGGAATGAGCGGCCAGAGTAGCGGCACAGCCGGAGTTGATGCGGAAGTCGCCGGAGATCTGGGCGGAGATGCCGGTGAGCGGCACGTCGCCGGTGTTCGAGAGGGTGACCCGCTGCGAGGTGCTGGTGAGGTTCAGCGCCTGTCCGGGGAAGACCAGTGCGAGGGGCGCGAGAGTATCGGTCGGGGGAGCGAGGCCCGTGCCGCTCAGAGCGACGGTTTGCGTCCGCAGGGAATCGGTGATGGTCAGTGTTCCTATCGCCGGGACCCGAGGCAGTCGGCCGATAGGTCAGCGACAACACGCAGCCGAGATGCGGGCCGAGTGTGGCAGCACAGCCATTGGTCAGAATGAAGTCGCCCGTGACCTGGACGACGATGCCGGTCAGCGGCAGATCGCCGCCGTTGGTGAGCGTGATGGTCTGGGCGGCGCTAGGTGTGTTCACCTGCTGACCGGCGAAGGTGAGCGAGGCGGCGGACAGCGCATCCGTCGCATAGGACTGTCCCGTGCCGGACAGCGGGATGGTCTGGGAGCGGAGGCCGTCGGTGACGGTGAGCGTGCCGGAAGATTGTCCCGGCTGTGTGGGCTGGTAGGTGATGGAGAGATCGCAGCTGGTCTTCGGGGCGAGGGTTTTGTTGCAGCCGCTCTTGAGCAGGAAGTCTCCGGTGATGGTGGCGGAGATCTGATCGAGGGTCGTGTCGCCTGTATTTGAAAGCGTGATGGTCTGTGCGGTGCTGGGCGTGTTGACCGGCTGTGGAGAGAAGGTCAGCGAGGTAGGGCGAGAGGGAGTCGGTTGCGCCGCTGAGCCCTGTGCCGGAGAGCGTGACGGTCTGCGAGCCGAGCGAGTCCGTGACCACCAGCGTGCCGGTCTCTGGCCCTGCAATGGTCGGCAGGTAGACGACGGTGTAGCCGCAGGTGGAATGAGCTGCCAGAGTAGCGGCACAGCCGGAGTTGATGCGGAAGTCGCCGGTGATGGTGGCGGAGATGCCGGTGAGCGGCACGTCGCCGGTGTTCGAGAGGGTGACCCGCTGCGAGGTGCTGGTGAGGTTGAGCGCCTGTCCGGGGAAGACCAGTGCGAGCGGCGCGAGAGTATCGGTCGGCGGCGCGAGGCCGGTGCCTGCGAGCGCGACCGTTTGCGTGCGAAGGGAATCGGTGATGGTCAGTGTGCCGATCCCGGGCCCGAGTGCAGTCGGCCGATAGGTCAGCGACAACACGCAGCCAAGATGCGGGCCGAGTGTGGCAGCGCAGCCATTGGTCAGAATGAAGTCGCCCGTGACCTGGACGACGATGCCGGTCAGAATGCCATCGCCCGAATTCGTAACCGTCACGGTTTGCGCAGGGCTGGACACATTCAGGGGCTCATCTGGGAAGGTGAGAGATTGTGCCGAGAGTGTATCCGTGACTGTAAGTTGACCGGTGCCGGAAAGTGGGATCGTCAGAAGGCCGGGTAGGGTCGACGACAGCACGCTGATGCTCCCCGCACGAGTGCCCGCCGCCGTTGGCGTAAACAGCATCTGCAATACGCAGCTTGCGCCGCTGGCCAGGCTGCTGCCACAGGAATTCGCACCGATCGAGAAGTCTCCTGCGACGGCCACGGAGAGGCTGTTCATCGCCACGGCCACGCGATTCGTCAGGGTTATGGATTGCGGAGTGCTCGTCGTGCCGAGTGTCTGCACGCTGAAATTCAGGGAGGTCGGTGCAGCATCCAGTGAAGTGGACGAGAGTCCACTGCCGCTGAGCGCGATGGCATGGGATCCATTCGCGTCGGTAATGGTGAGCGTGCCCGTTTCCGGTCCCACCTGGGTCGGCAGGTAGGCGACGTTTACAGCGCAACTGCTGTGCCCATTCAGATTGGCGCCGCAACCATTGCTGATTGTGAAATCTCCTGAAACCTGCGCGACGATCAGCGTCAGGGCAGCATCCCCTGAGTTGGTCAGGACCACCGGTTGCGTGGCGCTCGCCGTATTGAGCACCTGAGCAGAGAAGAGGAGCGACAAAGGCGCGATCGTATCGGTAGCCGCCGCCATGCCATTTCCGGTCAGAGCCACAGTCTGCGTGTGCAACACCGAATTCACCGCATCTTTGATCGTGAGGACGCCAGTGGCCGGACCGGTTCGCGTGGGCAGGTAGCTGACCTGGATCGCGCAACTGGCATGGCCGACCAGAGACGATCCGCAACCGTTGCTTACGGTGAAATCACCCGTGGCAGCGGCGGTCAGGTCGGTCAAGGGCAGATCGCCGGAATTCGTAACAGTGACGGACTGAGAGAGGCTCACGGTGTTGACGACCTGGTCTCCAAAGCCGAGCGTCAGTGGAGCCACTGCGTCGGTGGCGTTGGACTGGCCGTTGCCGGTCAGCTGCACGGTCTGGGTCCCAAGATCGTCTGTAACAGTCATTGCGCCTGAAATGTTTCCCGACCGGGACGGCGCAAAACGAATCGCTACGGTGCAACCTGTATTGGTGGGCAGCGACGCGCCGCAGGTATTCACGGCCATTTGAAAATCGGCGGTGAGAACAGGCGGGTCGAGAGCGATTGGAATGCCGCCAGTATTCGAGATGGTGACATTGATAACCGGACCAGTGCCGCCCACGATGGCACTTCCAAAGTCCACTGAGGTGGGATTGAGCACGATCGCGGCACCCGCTACTCCGTTGCCTGAAAGCGCGGCCGTGATCTGGCCGGTCTCCAGGTTTCCTGAGAGGGTGAGAGCGGCTTGACGCGCGCCCATCTGGGTGGGTACGAAGCTGATCTGGAGCAGACAACTGCCGCCCGCCGCCACCGTCCCGCCGCAATTGTCAGACTCGGCGAAATCAGGCCCGCTGGTGATCTGCGAGAGGGTCAGCGGAAGAGTGCCGGTGTTCGTCAGCGTGAGGGTCTGGGGTGTTCCCGCCGTCTGCACTGGCTGATCCGGAAATGTCAACGCCGTCGGCGTGAGCGTAGCGGTGGTCCAGGTAGGCGGCGCGGTGACCAGCGGGATCTGCCAGATGCCTCTGCCATACGTTGCTGCGCGAAGATAGGTCGTCTGTCCCGAGTTGAAGATGCTTAGTTTGGTGATGGGTGTGTTGGGCAGACCCGTACCGTAGGCGCTCCAGCATTGATTCATGCTCGTAAAGCAAGTGGCGATCTGACGCGTTACGTAAACGCCTAAATCCGTGCCGACATACACCGTATTGCCATCGTTGGGATCGACCAGAATGGTGTTCGCAGGGGCGATAGGGATGTTGCCGGTCAGGTTTGTCCAGCTAGCGCCGCCATCCCAGGTCCCGTAGAGCAAGGGCGTGCTGATGTTATTTCCGCTGAAGCCTGGAATCGAGATGTACACCGTCTGCGCAGTGGTGTCATGGGGATCGATCGCGATGCCCGCTATGGCGAAGGCTCCCGGGTTGAACTTTCCCAGGTTGGCCGAATCATTTTGAACCAGAGATTTTGAAATGTCGGTCCACTGCGTGGAAGAATTCGACGAAGCGTTCAGAGACGCGCGGTACAGATGCCCGGCTGCGGTCGAGCCCCCATCCAACGGCCCAGCCATGCCGACATACACCATCTCCTGAGTCGCAGGGGGTGTGGAGACAGTGCCGCTCGCCGCGATCGAACGAATCCATGCATTGCTGTTGCAGACCGTGCCTTTGCCGCCGTCGAAAATGGAACTGACCAAATTGGTGGAGTTCCAGGCCGATCCATCGAGGGCCGGCCCACGCCAGAGGCGACAGGTTCCTATGAAGGCGCGGCTGGTGTCCTGCGGATCAAGCGACCAAGGCGCCGGCGCGGGCATCGCGTATCCGTCCCCGCCGACCTGCGCGCTGCCGATCAGCGTCGATCCGAACTGGGCTGAGGTGCATGCCTGGCCAAAGGTGCAGGCATGCAGGCTGACGCCCGTGGAGGTTGCCGAGAACCAGTTCAGCGGATGAGCCGGGTCGATGGCGACGTGGCTTCCTTCTCCGCCGAGAATCTGTTGCCAGAGAGGCTGGCCGGGCAGCACCGGAGCCGCTGTACCGAACGCTCCGAAAGAGGCCATCATGATGGCGGGATCGGCAGGATCGGCGGCGAAGTCCGTCACCTCGGAGAGCGAGCCCAATCCGCTATTCAGATTCTGAAAGTGTGCTGCATCATCCGCGGTACACGCGGTTGGCTGCTGCGCAAGAGTGTCTGTCGTGCGCCAGAGTCCTCCGTCATTGCCGAAAAACAGCAAGCCCAGGGTGGAGGCGAAGCTTGCTTCCACGGCATGTTGCGAGGGCGCTACCTGGGCCGCGGCACAGGTGTTCACGTTGGTCGTGTTGCGCCAGACGCAGCCTGCTGAAACGCTGCAGCGGAAGATGTCCTGAGTGCCGGCGAAGAGCAGCGTGTCATTCACGGTGGGAACGGCTGCCAGCCAGAGGTTATAGCCTCCCTGCGAGATATGCTTGTCCGCGACGCTGACGTCCAGCGCAGTCGAGGGAAGTGGCTTGCCAAACTGGACTGTGCTCGAGACGCACGTGGTTCCGGTGAACTGGCACTGATCCTGCCACACGCCCTGATCCAGGTTATTTACGTCGACGGTAAGGGCGAAGAGGTCTCCGTTGACAGGCTGCACCGCGAGCGCACCGCGATAGATGGGGCAAGCGGACGAGGTCGTGGTAGGACAGTTGGTGGTCGTCAATCCGGGCCCGGGCTGATATAGCAGGCGCTTCCAGTTGATGCCGTCCAGCGATTCGTAATAGCCATGGGAACGAATTGCCGCATAGAAGCGCTTGCGGATCGGATTCCAAACTACGGCAGTTGCATCTGAGCCGTTCACAACGCTGACGCGCTGCACGTACTGATTGTTCTGATCCTGCACGGTGGCCGAGAACCAGGTAACGCCGGCATCCGGCGAGTAGTAGAGCCCAGACTGGCTGTACTTCTGAAGTCCGTTGACCAATGGCGACTCGCCCGAGCGAGTGAAAGCGGCAACTACCAGCCCCGGCGTGTTCGTGCTCCAGGCAAAGCCCGCGACGGCCTCTCCCATGAACACGCGGCTGAGGTACCCGATCTGTGTCTCGCTCGATTGTGTAATCAACGTCCAGGTGTTGCCCATATCCGCCGAGCGCAGAATGCCGGAGCCCCAGTAGGAGTCGCTCGCGTTATTAGGATCGCCGGTGCCCACAAGCAGTACCCGGGTGCCGCCGGGTTGCAGGCTGATGGCCCCGATGCTCGAGCTCACCTTGCCGGCGATTGAGTTGCCTGGGATAGAGTCGGTGATCGGAGTAAACGTAACCAGCGATGGATCCTGTGCGGCATTCACCGAGCGCCATACGCCCCCGCCGGTCGTTCCTACGTACAAAGTATTGCCGCTAGGGTCGGAGGGATCGGCGGTAAGGCTGCTAATTCGCCCGGTGACCTTTCCGTAGGCCTTGGTGACGATCTGCGATGGACCGACAGCCTGCCAGGGAGTGGAAAGGGCAGAGACGTTGCCAGCCGCCTTCAATTGTGAAGCCGTCTGCGCGAAAAATTCCGGAGGCAGAACAAGGAGGAAAAAAAGGCAAATCCAAAACGCGGGCCGCAGCCTGTGCACAGTGTCCGTCTTCCCCAAGCCTCGAGGCGCACACGGTCAACCGCGTGTTGCGCTGAGGACAAGTCGTTCAATTAGGGAAGCTGTCTCATTATGGGACACAAACCCAACAGCATCAATGTATTTGTAACCAGCTCCACTAGCTTTGCGGCGGGGTGTCTGGCAAAGTGATTTGAGTCACATTTCGCACATACCGTTTCGAATCGAACTTGCGTCCGGTCGAGGCGCCGGACATATAACGAATGGTTCCGAAGATGGGGCGATCAAACCAGGGGCGGTCGAATTTGCCTGCGATCGACCAGGCGATGCCGGCGTAGCCATTGGGATCGCGGCCGTCCATTTCATACTTGTCGTTCATGAGGACCGCGTATTCAAACGCCGCCGCGGGACTGGGCGACCATTCCAGTATCTTCTTCGCCCAGTACATGCGCATGTAGTTATGCATCCATCCGAACTGCACCATCTGCTTCTGCGATGCGTTCCACAATTCGTCGTAGGTCTCCGCGCGCTCGAGTTGTTCGAGCGAGTAAATCGGGTCGCGTTTGTCGCGGGCGTGTTCCCGTAGTGTCTTCTGCGCCCATGGCTCGGCGCAATCGATGGAGTCGTAATTCTCTGTATAGCGAACGAAGTTGATGGCGAGTTCGCGCCATCCGATAAGTTCGCTGAGATAGGAATCGCGTGCAGCCTGCGAGACCTTCTTCTGATGGAACGCCTCTTCGACCGCGAGTGCGATGGTCAGCGGGCTGATGTGGCCAAAGTGCAGATAGGGCGACATGCGGCTGGTGCCGTCGATCTCAGGGTGGTTGCGCTGCTTGTCGTATTGGTCGAGCATGTCGTCGATGAACAGCTTCAAACGCTTGACTGCGGCGTGCGTGCCACCTGTAAACGTATCGACCGGGCCAACCTTGCGGTCGAGTTGCCGCCAGCCTGCGGTGACATCCTCATGGACCGGAAACGAGTCGAAGTTTTGCGGGCGCTGCCACTCGCGTTCGGCTCGCAGTACGGGTGAGGCAACGAGATACTTCGGCAATTCCGCGTAGAGCTTGGGCTTGAAGATGTGCAGCGCGTACATGCGCTTCTCAAACAGCCCCGAAGGCACGACCACGTCGGCATCGACCGTCCAGTAGGGCAGATGCAAGCGGTGCGCGAGGACCTTGCGCCACCGTTCCGGTTCACGACAGGGGTTCTCATCCCCGACAACCATTGCGGCACCGACCTCAGTCAGGAAGGACTCTAACTGATTGGTTGGCGGTCTCCGCACGACGAAGGTGACGTTCCGCTCCTTCAGGTCCTCCTCGATGTCGGCGAGGCCCTCGTTCAAGAAGCGGTAGTGCCGCAGATTGGCATGAGGATAGTTGGCAATGGCGGAGAAAAAGGCAATGACGGGCAGCTTGAGCTCATTGCCTATCTCGATCGCCAGATCCAGTGCAGGGTTGTCCAGTCCGCGTTGCGCGCGCTGCATCCAGTAGACAATGCACTTGCCATCGCGCAGAGGCTCACCCTCGCGCCGGATCGTGACCCTTGGGTTTGCGGCCATCCGGGAAAGAGGCTCCGAGAGGGGAGAGGCTTGGGTCGAAGAGGCGGGCGTGCTGGCTGGTTTCGGCATATCCACGTCTTCGATGCTAGCGGTTGGCTCTCCGCTGTTGAGCCTTGTATCCCACTTGGGTTTGATCACAGCGAAGTGCCAGGAAGCGCGTGATCTGAGAGCCCAGGAGCAGTCTACGAGGCATGGATTCCGCCCTGGTTACTCAAATCGGAACTACTCGATGACGGCGATTTTCTGCCGCTTGCCAACGCGTATGGGCCAGCGCGCGGGCAGCTCTTTGACCAGCACATTTACGCTTTTTTCGAGCGAGTTGCCGATGGTCACCCCGTCGCGCTTCACTTGATTCGCCGCAGCGGTGGCGGATGCAGCCAGGCCGGCTGCGAGCAGGAGTTTGGGAATGCGGACACCCCGACCCTTGGCGATGTCCTCGGCGGTGACCTCCTCGTTGGATAGCAGATCGCCCTCCGCCGAATAGATGGTGGTGACCGAATGCGGCTCGTCGGCGTTCCACTCGATCAGGGCATGTTCCACGACGACCTCTTCGGCATCCGCGATGATCTTCCGTTGCTGGAACTGGAGCGCCCAGTTCTCGTCCGCATGCTGGGCCGCTTCCTGCGAATGAAAATCGGCAATGATGGTGCGGGCGAGGCGTTTCTTCGCTTCCATGGGATGGAGGCTGCCCGTCTTCACGTCAGACTGCATTTGTTCGATTTCCGACTGGCGCAGATCGGTAAGAAAGGTCCAGTACCGCCACATCAGGTCGTCGGAGATGGACATCAGCTTGCCGTACATTTCCTGCGGCAGGCTCTTGAATGCCGATAGCATTGCCGAGCGACTTCGACATCTTCTGCGTGCCGTCGAGCCCTTCGAGAATGGGCGTCATCAGGATGATCTGCGGCGGCTGCCCGCATCCCGCTGCAGGTCGCGCCCGCGCATCAGGTTGAACTTCTGGTCGGTCCCGCCCAACTCCACATCGCACTCCAGCATGACGGAGTCATAGCCCTGCACCAGCGGATAGAGCATCTCGTGAACGCTGATCGGCTGCTCCTCCTGGAATCGCTTGTGAAACTCATCGCGCTCGAGCATCTGGCTCAGCGTGGCTTTCGCCGCGAGCCGGATCATGCCCTCAAACCCAAGCTTGTCGAGCCACTCCGAGTTGTGGCGGACCTCAGTCTGATCGCGATCGAGAATCTTGAACACCTGCTCCTTATAGGTTTCGGCGTTGCGGTTGATCTCCTCGCGCGTGAGCGGCTTGCGGGTGACATTGCGGCCGGTCGGGTCGCCGATCAGCGCGGTCGCATCGCCGACCAGGAAGATGACCGTATGGCCCAAGTGCTGGAAGTGCCGCAGCTTGCGCATCAGCACGGTGTGGCCCAGGTGAAGATCGGGCGCGGTCGGGTCAAAGCCCGCTTTTATGCGGAGGGGGTGGCCGCTGACGCGCGACTTTTCAAGACGCTCGCGCAGGTCTGAAAGCCGGATGATCTCCGCGGCTCCCTTTTCGAGCAGGTCCAGCTGTTCATCGACGGGAAGAAAGTTTGCCATTGCTGCTAGCAGTATAAAGTCCGCAGTGCCCCGCCCGTCTTCGGGGCCGGAAACTGCGGACTTTCACAGCAGACTCGGCTACTGCGTAACGGTGCGGATGGTCCAGAAGTCAGAGGAGTAGTTCGGGTCGACCATGTAGGCATACGGCATGGTGAAGTAGCCCTTCTGACCCCAGCTTGCTCCCCACGAGTTGCGGACGATGAAGCGTTGCTGCTTGTCGTTGTAGCCGACGGCGAGCACCGCGTGGCCGCCTACCTGGCCTTCGCCCTGGGCAGGCATGTTGAGCACGCCGGACTTGGCGACTTCGGCAGACTCAAACGCGTCGTAGACCACGAACCCGAAGACAAAGGGGTAGCCGGAGGCGAGGCAGGTTTTCATCTGCGTAGTATTTTGTCCGATGCTTTCGTAACTGGAGGCCTTGCACGAATCGGCATTGGCATACGCCGGCTTCTGCGGCGGCTTCTTCGCGAATTGCTTCACGTTATAGGGCCAGTCGTTTTCGTGGCATACCCCGGTGTTCGCAACCGACTTGATCCCGTCGCGCAGATGTCCGCCGCTATCGGACGAAATCGTGCCCTCGATCGCGCGCTCGTTGTAGTAGATGAACAAACGCGACGGGGTGTAGTCGGTCCTGTTCTGCTTGAGCAGGTCGAATTCATAGGCGGCTGCGATGGCGTTGGCGGTGCAGCTTCCGAGTTGGCCCTGGTCGTATACGGGCGGGCATTTGCTGCGGAGATCGACCGAGGTAGGCAGTGCTTGCTGTACGCTGAGCGGCCCACTGTAGGTGAGATCTCTGGGGTCAGGAAGGTCGGGTGTCCATCCGTAGCGCTGAACCTTGCGGGGCATGGTAGTTCCTTTCATAACTCAAGTGAGGTGACAGAACGGGCCCAGGAGATCAGTAGCGAAGATGGCGTGAACGCTAACACCGCGCCAAGTTCGTGTCGAGCGGAATCCGCGTCAGCTTGAGAGGCTCGGAAGCAAGCGAGCCGTCTGCAACCACGACCCAGCTGATTCCGCGCTACGAACTATGGTGTCGAATCTCGAGAGACCGTTACGAGCGATGACGTGCAAAACTTCGCGTCGCCTCGCCCCGGGTTGTAGTCCTCGCGGGCTCGGACAAATTTTGTTGAGCGCCATCCAAAGCTTTTGGACATACTGGTCGGCATGGATGCCGAGACGGTTCGAAGCTATCTGTTGAAGTTGGAACATGTCGAAGAGACGATGCAGTGGGGTAACAATCTAGTCTTCTGGGTGGGAGACAAGGCCCTCGGGGGAAAGATGTTCGCCCTGGTCAACCTGGATGGCGACGGGCGGGCAGTCATGTCCTTCGCCGCAGGACCGGAACGGTTCAATGAACTGCAGGAAAACGACGGTGTGATCCCTGCACCCTACATGGCTCGCATCTTCTGGGTGGCGATGGAGAGGTGGGATGCGGTCTCGAAGGGCGAGCTGTTCACGCTGCTCAGCGCAGCGCGGGAGCTTACCTACGAAAAACTCCCCAAGCGCACCAAGGACGCCTTGGCAATGGAGCCGGCGGCGAGAAAAAAGCTGATCGCCGAGCGGAGGAAGGTGCTGGCCGTGCGCGCCGCTGCCGAGCAGAAGCAGAAAAAGGCCGCGCCAAAGAAAGCGGTCAAGAAAGCAGCCAAGACGGCAGCAAGGAAAACCGGCAAGAGGGACGGACTGAATCGCGCTCTTTAAGCGAACGATGACCAGCCACCAAGTATCGACCGCTGCGGTCTGGCCTCACCTGCTACTCCTGCTGTGGCTTGCGCTTCTGCGGCGGCTTCGATAGCGTCAGACTGATGGCAACAGACACGCGCAACGCAGGAGTTACGCTCTCACTCGAAGGCAAGGTCGCGCTCATCACCGGCGGATCCCGCGGGATCGGTGCGGAGACGGTCAGGCTGTTCACCGCGGCAGGCGCACGCGTGGCGTTCAGTTACCGGGCAGCGGCCACCGAGGCAGAAGATTTGGTGACCGAGTGTGGTGGCCCGGAGCGATGCCTTGCAATCCAACAGGAGCTGTCCAGTCCGAAGGATGGCCGCACTCTCGTCTCGAAGACGGTCGATGCATTCGGACGATTGCATTGCCTGGTGGCGAATCACGGAATCTGGCCCTCGCAGGACGCGCCGATTGCCTCTATGACAGAAGGGCAGTGGCGGCGGACCATGGATGTGAATCTGGACAGCGTCTTCGGACTTGCCCAGGCGGCTGTCGCCCAGATGCTGAAGCAGGGGCGGCCGGCCGACGGGGGAGCCGCGGGAAGCATCGTCTTCATCAGCTCGACGGCCGGGCAACGCGGAGAGGCCTTTCACGCCGACTATGCGGTGACCAAGGGAGCGCTGATCAGTCTTACCAAGAGCCTCTCCAGTGAACTGGCACCCGACGGCATCTATGTAAACTGCGTCGCTCCGGGCTGGGTGGCCACCGATATGTCCGCGCCGGCGATCGAAGATCCTGACGCGGGCGAAAGGATCTTCCGCGGTATTCCGCTGGGGCGGGTCGCCACGCCTCGCGAAGTGGCCGGTCCGGTCTTGTTTCTGTGTACGCCACTGTCCGGGTTCATCAGCGGCGAAATCCTGAATGTAAACGGCGGAGCGGTGCTGGCCGGGTGAGGCCGAGAGGGTTGGGAATGGTACGAGTGAAATCCGCTGTCTTGTTGCTGGTCCTGGTAGCCGGATCTGCTTTCGCGCAAGATCAGGACGCATCAGTGAAGGCCAACGAACAGAAGGCGCGAGCGGCGCTGGACGCGATGGTTCAGGCGCTCGGTGGCGATCGCTGGCTCTCACTGCGAGACTCGACGCTGATCGGCCGCACCTCCGGCTTCTACCAAGGCAAGCCGACCGGCGACATTACCGATTTCTGGGACTTCCGGCTCTTCCCTGACAAGGAGCGCCTGGAACTGACCAAGAAGCGCGACTGGTACGAGATCGTGAACGGGAGTGAGGTTTGGGAGGTGACCTATCGCGGCAAGAAGGCCCTGCCCAAGGAGCAAACCGACGATCTGCTGCGGCGCCGGGATCATTCCATTGAAGTCGCCATGAAGGTGTGGCTCAAGGACCCCAAAACAGTGCTTCTTTACGATGGCCAAACGATGGTGGAGCGGCACCTGGCCGACAAGGTCACTCTCATTTCGTCCACCAATGACAACATCACCATCGAAATGGGAAGCCAGGATCACCTGCCACTGCGGCGCAGCTTCGAGTGGCGTGACCCGCTCTACAAAGACAAGAACGTGGATGCGGACGAATACGACGATTACCATCCCATCGACGGCATTCCGACTGCGTTCACGGTGACGCGCTTCCATAACGACGACATGACCAACCAGCGTTTTCTCTACAAGGCGAGTTACAACTCCGGCCTGCAGGCGGACCTCTTCGACGCCGATCTGGCAGCGAAGAAGTTCAAGAAGTAGCTTCTGCCGGTTAGAGCGAATCGACGTAGTCTTGCGAGTTCGACCATTCAGAAAGTGCCCTGACCCAGACATTGATGACACGTAAGAGTTCCTGGATTTCAACCGCAGTCCTGGCGCTGTGCCATGTGAGTCAGTGTCTCGCGCAGGTTGGACCTCTCGTACCGCACGCCATCCATCTCGCCAATGGCAAACACTTCTCTTTGAATCTGCCGCAGGGTTTTGACATTTCGATTGCGGCCCAGGGGCTGCATCGAATCCGGTTCATGACCCAGGCGCCGGATGGCCGCATCTTCGCAACCGACATGCACGACCTCTCCGACAATTCCAAGGGCGTGATCTACATACTTGACCGATTCAACGCCGGGACGGGGAAGTTCGGGAGCGTGCAGCCCTGGCTCGAGCATCTGCGCAATCCCAACAACGTCGCCTTTTACCGCGACAAAGCAGGGCAGCAGTGGCTCTATGTCGCGTTCACAGACAAGCTGGCGCGATACCGATATACGCCGGGCGAGACCGCGCCGTCTTCCGAGCCCCAGGTATTGGCGACTTACCCCGACTACGGGCTCAGTTACAAATATGGCGGCTGGCATCTTACGCGGACGGTCGCCTTTGGCCAGGAGAACGGGCAGGACAAGCTGTACGTCGCAGTCGGCAGCAGTTGTAACGAGTGCGAAGAGAAGGAAGAGATTCGGGCCACCCTCTCGGTCATGGACCCCGATGGAAGCAACCAGCGCATTCTCGCCCGCGGCCTACGCAATGCCGTGGGCCTGCGATACGTCAACGGGACCCTCTACGGAACCAACATGGGAGCCGATCACCTGGGCGACGATGCTCCCGACGACACCATGTTTGCGCTGGACCGCAATCGGCCGAGCGATAGCCCCACGCAGAATTATGGCTGGCCCTACTGCTACTTCAAGGCTGGACAATGTTTTGACCGATCCCACCTTCCAGGCCTCGTCGAAGAAGATCGATTGCGCCCAGGTTCCTCCCGTGTATGGCTTCTTCGCGGCGCACGGAGCGCCCCTGGGGCTGGAATACTTCGACGGCACGGCTGCGTCCCCCGCGCTTCGGAACAGCTTCCTGGTGGCCCTTCACGGCTCGACCAAGGTCAGCCTGGGCCGCGGCTATCGAGTGGTTCGAGTGGCAAATGGATCGGCTCCGCAGGACTTCATCACTGGCTTTCTGAGCAAAGGGGTGATCCACGGCCGGCCCTGCGGAGTGCTGCGAACCGGGCCGGACGCGTTCTTGCTGACCGACGATCATAGCGGGGTCATTTACTACATCCATCGCCGCCGCTAGTAAGTCGCGATTTGCGGCATCGCTGCGGCTTGCGGCCAAAGCTGCCGGGCGCCGTTTATAATCAGCGCTGCAGCCATGGACAACGAAACGACCAACCCGGAGACTCGCCAGACGCTGGACATTGTCGAGATCATGGCGATTTTGCCGCATCGATATCCCTTTCTGCTGATTGACCGGGTGGTCGAGGTGATTCGCAAGAAGCGGATCGTCGCCCTCAAAAACGTCACCATCAACGAGCCTTATTTTCAGGGACATTTCCCCGGCTACCCGATCATGCCCGGCGTGTTGATGGTGGAAGCCATTGCGCAGGCGGGTGGGGCGCTGCTCCTGACCGAGATTCCCGACCGCGAAGACAAGTTGATGGTCTTTACCGGCATTGAGCGCGCCAAGTTCCGCCGGCCCGTGGTTCCCGGCGATCAGCTCCGCATCGAGATCGAAGTCCTGAACTGGAAAGCCCGCGCGGTTCGCATGGAGGGCAAAGTTTTCGTCGAAGGCAAGATGGCCTGCGAGGCCATCGTCATGTGCCAGCTGGTGCCGCGCAAT
The DNA here is from genome assembly GCA_963748555.1 of uncultured Acidobacteriaceae bacterium. GTDB lineage: Bacteria > Acidobacteriota > Terriglobia > Terriglobales > Acidobacteriaceae > CAWKKW01. The sequence goes on along the minus strand of CAVVJK010000012.1, from coordinate 203,544 downwards.
CGCGAGACCGCCAGCCAGAAACAGCCGGCGCCGCCAGCCGAAATATCGACCGCAAAAGAACTGGAGACGGTGAGCCCGGAGTGAGCCTGCACCCGACAGCGATCGTTGCTGCAACCGCCGTGGTTCCTGACTCCTGTACGGTTGGCCCTTACTGCACCATCGGGCCCGAGGTGGTGTTGGGCGAAGACTGCGAACTGGTCTCGCATGTCGTGCTCGATGGCAGACTGCACATGGGCGCGCGCAACAAGGTGTACTCCTTCGCCTGTCTCGGCATTGCTCCGCAAGACCTGAAATACCAGGGCGAGCCCACCCAGCTCGAAATCGGCGACGACAATACCATCCGCGAGTACGTCACCATCTCGCGCGGCACGGCCAAAGGTGGCGGTATCACCAGGGTCGGCCACCACTGCCTCATCATGGCCTACGTCCACATCGGGCACGACAGCCAGATCGGCAACGAATGCATTCTCGCCAACGCGGCTACCCTGGCAGGCCACGTGAACGTCGAGGATTACGCCACCGTGGGTGCGCTTTGCCCGGTGCACCAGTTCTGTACCATCGGCCGGTATTCCTATGTAGGCGGCGGCACCACCATCACGCAGGACGTCCTGCCGTACTCGCTGACCTCCGCCAAGCGCGAGACGCATGCGTACGGGTTGAACAAAGTCGGCCTGGAACGGCGCGGATTTTCGCGGGATCAGCTAAAGGCTTTGCAGCATGCCTACCGGCTGCTCCTGGCCGCCAAGCTGAATACCACGCAGGCCATCCAGCGGCTGAAAGATGAAGGCATGGCGACTGAAGACGTCGGATACCTGGTCGAGTTCATTGAACGCTCCGAACGCGGAGTTCTGAAATAACCGCCATGAAGCTCGGCCTGATCGCAGGGAATGGCCGATTCCCGTTTCTGCTGCTCGACGCGGCGCGGGCGCACGGCGAAGAGGTCGTGGTGGCTGCGATCAAAGAGGAGACGGATCCGGCGATCGAGGTGCGCGCCGCGAACGACCCGGCCATTCGAGTGCATTGGCTTTCGCTGGGCGAGTTGTCGCGACTGATTGAGACCTTTCAGGCCGAGGGCGTGACTCGCGCCGTGATGGCCGGGCAGGTCAAGCATAAGCAGATCTTCTCGAGCATCCGGCCCGACTGGCGGCTGGCCAAACTTCTCCTCTCTCTGCGAACGCGCAACACCGACATGCTGCTCGGCGCTGTCGCCAAGGTCCTCGGCGATGAAGGAATCCAACTCATCTCATCCACCTCATACCTCGAGCCGCTGCTGGCAACCGCAGGCGTGCTCACGGCGCGCGCGCCCAGCGAGCAGGAGAGCCGGGACATCGAATACGGCAGATCCGTGGCACTGGGTGTCGCCGGGTACGATATTGGGCAGACGGTCGTGGTCGCGAGCCAGGCCTGCGTGGCGGTCGAAGCCATGGAGGGAACCGATGCAGCCATCGAGCGCGCCGGACAGCTCATGCAAACACTCTCGCCGGACGGAGAAGCATCGACCCTGGACCGAAGCCTCACCGTGGTTAAGGTCGCCAAGCCGAACCAGGACATGCGCTTCGATGTGCCGGTGATCGGCATCCAGACAGTGGAGGTTATGCGTCGCGCACAAGCGACGTGCCTCGCCCTGGAGGCGGGCCGGACCCTGATTTTTGATCGGGACACAGTTGTTTCCGCCGCAAACAGCGCCGGGATTGCGATTGTCGCCGTGGAACACCGATAATCAGAGCGCCCCACCCGCAATTGCGGGCGGGAGTCTTCCCCATCGGAGAGTTCCTGTGTCTCACGTTCGAATGATTCTTCTCGCTGTCGTAGTCGTCGCGTTGGCTGCCGCAGGGATGCGCACCTTCGCCGCCGATGACACCTTGCCACAGGTCGGGCAGCAGGCGCCCGGCTTCACGCTGCCCTCTCAGGACGGCTCCCAGATTGGACTGGATAGCTTCCGCGGCAAGTGGGTGGTCCTCTACTTCTATCCCAAGGACATGACTTCCGGCTGCACGCTCGAAGCGCATAACTTCCAGCGCGATCTCGACAAATACCAGCAGGAGAACGCTGTGATTCTGGGCGTGAGCGTCGACTCCGCCGATAGCCACAAGCAGTTCTGCACCAAGGAAGGTCTCAGTTTCCGCCTGCTTGCCGATCAGGACAAGAAGGTCGTGCCGCAGTACGGTTCACTGGGCAACTACATGGGCATGAAGATTGCCAAGCGCAACACCTTCCTCATCGATCCGCAGGGCAAGATCGTGAAGGTCTGGACAGGCGTCGACCCCTCGCACCACAGCGAGGAGGTCCTGACGGAACTCGCTACGCTTGAGAAGAAGGGATAAAAAGCAGCGTATTTTGGACGCAAAAAAGCCCGGCGCTCTGCCGGGCTTTTTTGCTTGCCTGTTACCTACGAACTACTTCTTGGTTGCCTTTTTCGTTGCCTTCTTTGCTGCCTTTTTTGCGGGAGCCTTCTTTGCAGCCTTCTTCGCCGTCGCCTTCTTCGTTGCCTTCTTTGCCGGCGCCTTCTTTGCTGCCTTCTTTGCTGCTGTCTTCTTAACTGCCAAAGCATTACCTCGCTGAGTTGATTTTTTGGTGCTCTTCTTGCTGGCCACGGACTTCTTTGTGGCCGACCTGCCGCCGGCAGAGCCTTTCTTGGCGGAGCTTGCGGCAGACTTCTTTGCGGCCTTCTTGGCCGGAGCTTTTTTGGCGGGCGCTGCTTTCTTGGCGGCGGCCTTGGCGGGTGCTGCTTTCTTGGCTGAAGATTTCTTCGCGGCTATGGGCGTGGTGGACTTCTTTGCCGGCGAGCCCTTGGTGGTGGATTTCTTGGTCGGCTTGCCCTCTGAGGCGGATCCGCCCGGCTCTACTGCCTGTCTGCCGTCCTCGGTGTCTTCCATGTCGTCATCGTCATCCGATGAGATCGCGACGATGACTTCTTCTTCCTCGTCCTCATCGTCGTCGAACCCATCTTCCAACTCTTCTGCGAACTCGTCTGCTTCGGGTTCAAACTCCCCATCATTGGCTGCGTAAAGCTTGCGATCATCCTGCATCTAAGTTGCCCTCCGGGGCTTCGCTGATTCGTATTCCGATTTGTACAACGCCGACAAAGCGCGACACTCGCCTCGGCGCGGATTATAGCAACAGCATGCAACGGGATGCGAACGAACGCAAGTGCGAAGTGAGTGTCATCGTCCCGAAGAGGTACGTTTTCGGTTCTTAGACGAGGAAGTCTTCGCGCTCTTTGCGTGTGCAGAGGAGCTGTGCGTTGCGGCGGCGTGCAGCGATGTGCGAACCGCGGAGGCTTTGACCGCGCCGCCTTTCCCTCTGTGAGGACCTTTGCTGGTGCGGCGACTCGCGCGTGTGATGTGCGCTGGTTCGGCGACATAGAGTGTGTTGCCCGCCACCAGCGTCGATCCCTTCAGATGATTCCAGCGGCGCAGCTGATCCACTGTCACATCGAAGCGGTCCGCGATGGTGACCAGTGTGTCACCCTTCTGTGATCGATATCGAGCACTGCGTGCCGCGGTAGGAACGGAGGCCGGAGCGACTGGGATCACGAGAGCCTCCATGCCGGAGATGTCGCGTGCCGGGCCGAGCTGGTTCACAAACGCAATGTCGCTCGTGCTCACGTGATAGCTCTTCGCAATCTCGTCCAATGTTTCGTCCGGCGTGAGCTTGTGAAAGCGCCAGGATTTGCGGCGATCTTGCGGTATCTCGGCCACGCGCTCCATAAACATATCCTTGGTTCCGGCAGGCAGGTGCAGATCGAAGGGCTGGTCCGCCGGCGTAGTGAGGCGCAGCAGGCTCGGATTGAGACCAATGATCTCCTGCACCGGCGTCTCCACCATATCGGACACCAGTCGCAGATCGATGCTGTACTCCGTCGTGACCGTGTCCGGATGAAGAGGCGGATCGGGAACCATGGTGTCCAATCCGTATTGCTGCGGATTCTTCGCCATGATGGTGGCCGCCAGGATAATCGGCACGTAATTCTTTGTCTCGCCCGGCAGTGCATTGCGCCGGTAGAGCTCCCAGAAGTCGGCATAGCCGGTGCGCTGCACGGCTCGCTGCACGTTGCCCGGGCCCCAGTCATACGCGGCCATGGCCAGGTACCAATCGCCCAATTGCGCATACAGTCCCTTGATGTATCGAGCGTAAGCACGGGTCGACTTTTCGGGATCGAAGCGCTCATCGACCCAGCCGTTGCGCGTCAGGCCATAGCTGTTGGCGAAGGGCATGAACTGCCACATGCCGCCTGCGCCCGATCGAGGGTTGACGGACTGTGTCTGGAATCCCGATTCCGCGACGGCTTGGTAGATCAGATCCTGGGGAACGCCCTCTTCGGCAAGCACGCGCTGGATCATGGCCTTGTAACGCCCCGCGCGCCGCAGCGAACTCACGATCGTTCCGTGACCTCTCGGCGAATTGGAAAAGAAGTTGATATAGCTGGCGACGTAATCGTTCAGCACCAGCGGCAAGTCAGACTGCGTGGTCTTCAACTCGGCTTCAGCCTTCGCCTTCACGTTCGGGTCAACCGGGAAGGTTACGTCGTTGGCGATGTCGACCGGCGTTGGCTCCGACTTAGGCGCGAATCCGTTGCCCTGCTTCAAGGCTTCCATCTCGAGCGAATTTACGGCGTCGACCAGGTGTTCGAATTCGTCTGAGAGCTGCGGATCGTTCTTGAGGTCGAGGCCGCTGGTCAACATGAGGTCGATGGCGTAGTCGAAGTCGTTCTTGGCCGCGGTCAGGTGCCCGCCTCCATAGTTGGTCACGCCGCTCTGATACGCGCGCTCCACCAGGGCGATGAGCTGCTGGGATTTGGGGTTTGGTGCCTTGGCAGGTTCCGCGACTGCTGCAATCGGTGCAGTGGACACGGCAGTGGGAGGCGTCTGCTTCTGTGGCAGGGCGGGTGCGGTCGCATGCGGCTGCGAGGCGACAGGCGATCGAGCAGGCTGGGGATCACAGCCGGCCAGTAATAGAATTCCCGCCAACAATGTGGCGCTCGCGTACCTGAAAACACCCATGCTTAAACTGAAGTTACCGCCTTATTGTATGGCCCAGACCGGTAGAAGCCCGATGATAAGATTGGAAGTTAGATACCCATCCCTGCCTTTTGTAACGACGGGGAGTCTCTGCAAAGGTAGCGAGCGCCCTCCGGCAACTCTTACATGGACATTCAGCACATCCGAAATTTCGCGATTATCGCGCACATTGATCACGGCAAATCCACGCTGTCTGACCGTCTGCTTGAGCTTACCGGATCGCTGACGGCGCGGGAGATGCAGGCCCAGGTGCTGGATGCGATGGATCTGGAACGCGAACGCGGCATCACCATCAAGGCGCATTCGGTCCGCATGATGTACCACGCCCATGACGGCGAGATCTACCAGCTGAACCTGATCGACACACCCGGACACGTGGACTTCTCCTACGAAGTTTCGCGTTCTTTGGCCTCCTGCGAGGGCGCATTGCTGATCGTGGACGCGTCGCAGGGAGTGGAGGCGCAGACCCTCGCCAATGCGCACCTGGCCATCAACAATGGCCTCGACATGATCCCGATCATCAACAAGATCGACTTACCCAGCGCCGACATCGAACGGACGCAGGAGATGATCGAGCAGGCTATCGGTTTGGACGCCACCGATGCGATTCCGGTGAGCGCCAAGACCGGCTTGGGCGTGCCTGACATTCTGGAAGCGATCGTGCACCGCCTGCCTCCACCCGCTGGGCGACATCGAAGCTCCGCTGCAGGCACTCATCTTCGATTCGTGGTTCGATTCCTATCGCGGCGTGATCGTGCTGGCACGCGTCATCAACGGCCGGTTGCGGAAGGGCATGAAAATCCGCCTGATGTCTAACGGCAAGGTCTTCGAGGTGGAGCAATTAGGCGTACTGACGCCCAAGCCGCTGGAGATTCCCGAACTGACAGCGGGAGAAGTCGGCTTCTTCTCCGCCACCATCAAGAATGTGGCTGACACCAAGATCGGCGACACGGTTACCGACGATGCGCGGCCGTGCGATGCGCCCCTCGCCGGTTTTGAAGAACTCAAGCCCATGGTCTTCGCCGGCATTTACACCGTGGATTCGCACGAGCACACCTTGCTGCGTGACGCACTCGAAAAGCTGCGCCTGAATGACTCATCTTTTTTCTTCGAGCCGGAGAGTTCGGTCGCGCTGGGCTTTGGCTTTCGCTGCGGCTTCCTCGGGCTGCTCCACATGGAGATCATTCAGGAGCGCCTCGAGCGCGAATACGAGCTTGACCTGATCACCACCGCGCCCGGCGTTCGCTACCGCATCACCTTGACCGACGGATCGGTGATTGAAGTCGATAACCCGTCCCGCTGGCCCGATCAAAGTCTGATCGAGAAGATCGAAGAGCCGATCATCACCGCCAACATCATCACCAACGAAGAATATGTCGGCGGAATTCTCAAGCTGGTGGAAGACAAGCGCGGGCGGCAGAAGAACTTCGAATACGTAAGTCCCACTCGCGTGATGCTGACTTATGAGCTTCCGTTGAATGAGATCGTGCTCGACTTCTACGACCGCCTCAAATCCGTCTCCCGCGGTTACGCATCCCTCGATTACCACCTCTCCGGCTCGTGGGATTCGCCCATGGTCAAGTTGGATATCCTGGTAAGTGGAGAGCCGGTCGATGCCCTGTCGATCATCGTTCACAAAGAATTTGCCTACGAACGCGGCCGCGCCCTGGTTTCGAAGATGCGCGAACTGATCCCGCGGCAAATGTTTGAAGTCGCGATCCAGGCAGCCATCGGCGCCAAGATCGTGGCCCGTGAAACTGTCGCCGCGTTGCGCAAGAATGTGATTGCAAAGTGCTATGGCGGTGACATTTCCCGCAAACGGAAGCTCCTGGAGAAGCAAAAAGAAGGTAAGAAGCGGATGAAGCGGATCGGCAAGGTAGATATCCCGCAGGAAGCCTTCCTGGCAGTGTTACGAATTGGAGAAGACAGCTAAACCCGGCGAGGAGTCGGGGATTGCGCGGCGTGTGCCCAGTCACAGCCCTGTAACTTGATCTGTGGAAAGCTGCCGAAACGATGTACCTCTAAAAAGCTTCCAAGTCAAGCAACATCGGATACGACCTGGTTACTCCTTGGCGTTGCAAACAAATGGCTTGCACGCCACGCCCGCGAGGCGATTCTGAAAACCGCTCGTCAATTTTCCGGCGCGGATTTTCTTCGAAACGAGTCTTCCACATTTTTTTCCACAAGCCGGGAATGCTTCCAATCACCATAACATCAATGATTAACAGGCCAGGAAGGTCCGCTACCGGCATAACAGAAACGGCCCCCGAAAGGGCCGTTTCTGTAATCGCAAACGTCAGCGAGATTTATTTTGGCGCAGGGGTGGTGCTCCTCGGGGTTGCAGGGGCTGTGCTACGTGGAGCGGTCCGCGCTCCCGGTCCCGGCGTGGTGCGTGCGGGTGGGGCCGTGCCTGCCGCTGGAGCGGGCTGCGCGGGTACACCGGACTTCACGTTATAGGCATCGACCACAGCCTGGGTGATGATGGTGGAAGGCGCTGCCCAGAGAACCGGGCTTTGCTGCGTGCTGGCATCGACGACGACCGTGTAGCCACCCTGCTGCACGTAGTTCTGAAGCACCTGGTAGACCTTCTCAGCCAGTTGCTGGTAGGTGTCGTTCATTTGAGTCTGGAAGTCGTTCTGGGCGTCTTCCGCGCTCCGCTGCAGTGACTTTTCCTTATCATCGATGCTCTTGGTGCGCGAAGCCCGTTCGGCATCGCTGAGGCTGGTGCCCTGCGTCTGGATCTGCTTCTTCAACGATTCGATTTCGTCGTTCTGCGCCTTCAACTGCGCCTGCTTGGGTTCGAACTTCTTGCGCAGTTCGTTGAAGTCGCGCTGTCCTTCATTGGTCGAAGCGACCGCCTGCTGGAACATGATGACGGCAATCTTGGCGGGACCTGCGGGAGCCGAAGGTGTGGCGGCCGTGGGTGCGGGCGCGGAGGCGACCGGCGTGGGCGCGCTGGGGGTGGCATCTGCGGGAGAGCCGGTCTGGGCGAAAGCACTCACGCCGAGTCCCGACGCGAGTAGGCAAACGAATGTCAACGAACGCTTCATTGGAATGAAAAACTCCTTAGAATTCTGTGTCGGTCAAGATCGCCCGCATCGCTGTGCTGGAGCGAACTTCGCGTCCCAAGCTACCCCCTGCGCATTTCCGAAGAGGCAGTTTCCCGGCGCCTGAACAACCGGAATCGCGAAGAAGGATACGGAAAGAGGACATTCTCAGGAACTGTGGAAATTATAGGTGGCGGCAGCGGAGGCGTCAATGAAGACGGCCACTCCGGGCTCGCTTGCTGGGCCGGTCCAGTTCCCTCAGCTGCGGCACTCGGTCGTTGGGACATCGAGCCACAGCTGAGGATTGGACAGCTACTTCGGGCCTCCAGCAGAGTTGCCGGCGGCCCACTTCTGGTTAGAAGGTTGTGCTCACGGTCAGGCGGAAGGTCTTGGCCGGTTCGCGTAACTGGTAGAGAGCGCCGTAGCCTTGCTGCGCCTGGGCGAAGCTGAAGTCCCCGGCGCCACCGGCAGGGAACATGCTCCGGGTGATCAGGAAGTTCTGGCCGCTGGGCAACACATCCTTCGACAACCGGAACGGGTTATACGCGTAGTAAATGCGGAACGGCGCATTCACGATCGGCAGAATCGCCGAGATCTGCGCGCCGGTCGACATGCGGGGCACGAAGTTCGTTCCGCTGATCGGACGCACCTGGTTGATGAACGGAATCTTCACCCCGCCCGCGCAGGCGCCATTCGAGTAGGTTGGGCAGCCATACAGTGGCGAGTCCAGTGCAGCGATTCCCTGCGGGCTCTGGCGCAACTGCGACTTGTTGAACGCGGTATTGATACCGAAGTCGTTGAACAAGGCGAAGGTGACTGGGCCGCCGACCGGGATGCGGTATTCCACGTTGCTGGTGAACTGGGTATCGCCGCCGACGGACACAATGCCGTAAACCGGAATCGGGATCTGAATCGGACCCAGCGATGGGTTGGTCGGATCGCGGGGAACCGTGGACCCATCGGGGTTCGTCAGGTTGAAGAGAATCTTGGTTGGAATGAAGGCATAGGGTGTGGCCGCGCGAATATCAAAGCCGCGCAGATCGGCTTCGCCGCCTTGATAGAAGCGGTTGAACGGTGGCGCCACATCGCCGCTGAAGCCTTGCACGTAAGCGGCCTGCAGCTTGTAGCCGAGAACGTTCCGTCCTTCGCGGCTGAAGTGGAGCCCCTTCATTGAACGGAATTGCTTGAACTCGACGACCGGGCTGAAGTAGCGCACGTTACCGAACAAGCCCGCGACCTGCAGGGCAGCCGAGAGCTCTTGGCCGTTATGCGGCTGGTACACGCTGTCAAGACGGTTGTACTGGTATGACAGCGACATCATGCTGCTGATGATGCCTTCGAGCGCGTTCTGTCCCTGGATGCCGCTGCGGAACGCGAGCGTCTGGAACAGATTGCTCGAGGCCGCGCTGAACGTGGACACATTGGAGCGGTTCAACGCGTAGGTGAGGCCTACGTGCGCGAACGAGCGGCGAATCGGGTAGTTGACCGAGAGGTTGAGCCCGGTCGAAGACTGATTGTAGTTCTGGATCAGCGATTGGGTTGCGGCGCTCAGGTTATCCGTGTTGCCGCCGGCCAGCTTGTAGTTCTTCGCCGAGTTGTAGTCGGTCTTGTTGGTGAAGATCTGGAAGCCGAGCGCCAGCGGACGATTGCGGAAGTACGGCTCGTTGAACCCGAAGAGAAGGTTGCGGGCAGTGTTACCGATGCTGGCCTGCACGCTGAGCGTCTCACCCAGCCCGAGGAAGTTGTTGGTCTGGTAGTTCAAACCCAGGAAGGAGCCCGACAGGCCGCTGATGCCGCCATTCAGCCCGATGCTGTTCTTGCCCTTTTCCTTGACCTTGAGCAGCAGTTGAACGGTCGCGTCCTCGGTGTTCTGGATGGCGGTCGAATCCTGATCCACCTTGAGCGGTTCGAAGTAGTCGAGCTGGTTCAGGCGCAGGATGCTCTGTTCCCAGCGGCTGCTGTCGTAGACCTGGCCTTCTTCGAGCAGCAACTCGCGGCGGATGACGAAGTCGCGGGTGACGGTGTTGCCCTGAAATTCGATCTTCGATACCAGGAAGGGCTTGCCCTCATCGATGTCGATGTTGAGAGCGACCGTCTTCTTGGCCTCGTCGATGGTGGGTGTGGGATTGCCGACGAAGTTGATAAATCCGAGGTGTCCGTAAGCCTTGCGCAGGTTCTCGAGACCCTTGCCCACGAGCGTGAAGTCGAACCAGTCCCCATCTTTCATGGCGAACTGGGCACGCATGGCGCGGACGTTGGTCACCGCCTTGTTGCCGGAGAAGGTGATGCCGGCCAGCCGGTAGCGGTCGCCTTCCTCGATGGGCATGCGAATGTCGATACGCTTGCCCTTTTTCGGGCGGAAGGTGAAGAGCGAGAGCCCTCCCTCGTTGCGAATACGGGTAGTGGGTTCTCCGACGTTGGCCTTGAAGTAGCCGCGATCCCGATAGGCCTGGCGAACGCGCTCGGCGTCCTCTTCGAGCTTGGTTGCGTCGAAGGTGCGCGCGAAAAGATTTTCGAGCAGAATGGAGCGCGGAATACCGATGGGGCGCAGATTCTTCATCGCCCGGCGCAGTTGCAGGGCACTGATGTGCTGGTTGCCGGTGAACTGAATCTTGCCGACTTCGACCTTGGGGCCTTCCTTGATGTTGAAGGTGATGGAGACCGAGGCCGGAGGAATGGTCTTGACGTCGGGCCGGATGGTCGAGAACTGGTGACCGTGGGCCGCCAGCAACTCATGCAGAATGGTGACGGCGCGCGCCACCTTGGTGGCGTCGTACTGGCTCTGGACCGTCAAGCCTACCTTGGTCTTTTTGAAGGCGTCGAGCACATCGGATTGCGTAACCGAACTCAGCCCCTTGTAGTTGATTTCGTTCACCGTGGGCTTCTCTTTGACGAAGATGTCGAGGACCACACCCTGGGGCGTGTCTTCGCGCTCGATGCGCACATCTTCGAAGTATCCGGTGTTCCAAAGGGAGTTGAAATCGCGCTCGACCGTTGCCGGATCAAAGGGCTCGTTCACACGGGAGAAGAGCCGAGCGAGCACCGTCTCCTTGGGAATGCGGCGGTTGCCGACCACGCGAATGGAGGTGATGGTATTCGCACTCTGCTGACTATAGGCAGGCAGCACCCCAATGCAGAGGAGGATCAACGCCAAAGGCAGACAGAGCCGACGAAATGACCGGAAGAGATTCCGGTCCTTGAGCTTTAGGGAGCAAGCGCTCCCTGAACTAACGGGAAGAATAGGCACACCCTCACTGCGAAAAATCAGATCCTGCGTGTGGAAAAGGCGATTATATGTGACCGAAGGTGCAGTTCCCAACTCCGGAGCAACGTTCCGCGTAATCTCTTGCATTAGACGGAACCTGCCAACGAACGGCTGGCGAAACTCCGGTCAGCTTTCCAGTTCTGAGCAAATCGTAAAATCGTCGGCCGCCCGGTCCCATGCGATCTGGAGGACATTTGGCTTACAGCAGACCTGGCAATCTTCGACGTAGCTCTGTCTGCGACCTGCAGACTCATCCACCACGGTCTCATTCCACTCTCCACAGCCAGCACATTGGAAGTTCGCAGCCGATGGCATCGCAACCCTCACGCACGGCTAACCCGCCTTTAGTCTATCGGACGAAAGGGTTTTTCGCTGATTTAAGCGTTCCGCCTGCGGACCTGGACAAGCGTGGAATAGAAGGTGGGTCCTCCGCCAAAGTCAGTCAGCCGCTGGGCCGTGAGCAGGTTCACATTGTGGCCGTCGGCAGACAACTTGTTCCACGACAGACGACCAGCAACCACTCCCGGCCGCACGCCGCCATCTTGGCCCGCAGCCACCCGAGCCTGCATCGCGAGCGATCCCCGATCATTGAAGACGTCGATCAGATCTCCATCGGCGATCCCGCGTGCGGCTGCGTCGTCGGGATGCATCTCCAGCCGCCCTTCGAACCGCGATTCCATCTTCTGGTGGCCGGGAAGATTCGCAAACGTGGAGTTCATGTAGTTGTCCGCTTTGCGAGGAAGGAATTCGAGCGGGTACGCCGCGTGATTGCCGCTATGCCTCGATTCCACCGGCGGCACAAAGGCCGGCAGAGGATCGAGTCCCCGGGCAGCAAAGCTTTCTGAATAGAACTCCGCCTTCCCGCTTGGCGTCGTGAATCCGCCGTTCGCAAACGGGAGGAATGGCTTGCCCTCGGCTTCCGACTCGAATTGCAGCCGGATGTGGCCCTCCTTCGACAGCCGGTCGGGTGTGATCCCCGCGAACCACGCCGGCTGCTTCTCGCTGCGCGCACTGAGCGCCTGTGCGATCAGGTCGTCCGGTGTGTCGCGGAAGCATGCCTCCGGGAACCCCAGCCGCTTTGCCAGTTGAGAGAAGAGCCAGACGTTGGAGCGTGCCTGCCCGAGAGGTTCAATCGCCTGTTCGGAAAGCTGCACGTAGTAGTGTCCGTATGCGCCCTGCACATCTTTGTGCTCAAGGAAGGTGGTCGCCGGCAGCAGAATATCGGCGTAGTCGGCTGTATCGGTGAAGAACTGCTCGTGCACGACGGTGAACAGGTCCTCGCGCTCCATGCCCTTCAACACCGCCGTCTGGTCTGGCGCAATTGCGGCGGGATTCGAGTTGTAGACGAAGAGCGCCTTCACCGGAGGATTATCGAGTTCGGTGAGCGCCTGTCCGAGCAGGGACATGTTCACGACTCGCGCCGGATGGCCCAGAGGGCTTTCAAGCATCAGGTCGGGCCGTTCCAGTGTTTCTCTGTCCCAGGCAAAGGCGCCGCTGGTCGAAAGCTGCAATCCGCCGCCGACGTGCTTCCAGGCACCGGTGAGGCAGGGCAGCATAGCGATGGCGCGAGCCGCGGCTCCGCCGTTTTCCGAGCGCTGCACGCCATAGTTCATCCGGATCACCGCAGGCTGCGTGGTGCCGTATTCGCGAGCAAGCTGCAGAATGTCCTCGACACGGAGCCCGGTCCACGCAGCCACGCGCTCCGGAGTGTATTCCTTCACCCGTTCGCGCAGCTGCTCGAACCCGTGCGTATGCGCGGCTACATAGTCGCGGTCGTACAAATTCTCACCGATGAGGATGTGCATCATGCCCAGCGCGAGCGCAGCGTCGGTGCCGGGATTGATCGGCAGATGCCAGTCCCCGGCTCGTGCTGTGCGTGTCTGGTAGGGATCGATCACGACCAGCTTGGCGCCGTTGCGACGGGCTTCCTCAATCAGCGGCCAGAGATGGATATTGTTTCCGTGAACATTTGCGGCCCACGCGATGATGTACTTGGCGTGGCGAAACTGCTCCGTGTCGGTGCCCAGCTTGCGTCCGTAGACCGCGAGCAGGGCTTCGCCGCCGGTGGTCGAACAGATGGTGCGGTCCAGTTGCGACGCGCCGAGGCGATGAAAGAAGCGGCGATCCATCGAACCGTAACCCAGTACCCCGATCGTTCCCGCATAGGAGTAGGGCAGGATGGCTTCGGAACCGTATTTGCGGCTGATATGAGCCAGGCGTTGCGCGATCGTTTCGAGCGCCTCATCCCAGGAGATCTGTTCAAACGCACTCTGCTCGCTGCCGTGACGAAGCCGCCCCTTCGCAGCCGAATCGCGCCGGCGCATGGGATGAAGCAGCCGCCCCGGCGAGTAGACCCGGTCCAGGTATTTCGCCACCTTGCCGCAGAGAAACCCACGGGTCACCGGATGATTCGGATCGCCTTCCACGCGCGTCGCGCGCCCCGCTTCGTCCACGGTGACCAGTACAGCGCAGGAGTCGGGGCAGTCGTGTGAGCAAACGGTATGAACGGTTTTGGCGTGGCTCATGGTTCAATTCTAGGTGGCCGGGGAACTCGGCACAATGCAGTTATCGACAAAGTGACGGATCGCATCCGCGCCGGTAAGGGCGCAGCGGGAGGAGAGGGAATGAGATTAAGAGATGGGTGCAGGCACCTTGCTGTGATTCTCGTGGCCTTGGTCACTGTGGCTTCGTCCCGGCCCGCGCGGGCCCAGGACACCGCAGGAGACCAGATCAAGCAGGTACTGCATCAGCAGGAGAGCGACTGGAACCGCGGCGACGTTGAAGCCTTCATGCACGGCTACAAAGATTCGCCCGACACCACGTTCATCGGCAAGAGCGTGGAGCACGGGTATCGTGCCATTCTCGAACGCTACAGGGCGGCTTACACCTCGCAGGCGATCATGGGCAAGCTGGACTTCTCCGATCTGGAGGTCCGCATGCTCGGGCCGCGATACGCCGTGGTCACGGGTAAATTTCATCTCGCGCGTTCTGCGGCTGGAGGCGGCGACGCGAGTGGCTTGTTCTCGCTGATCTTTGAACAAACGCCCGCGGGTTGGCGGATCATCGTGGACCACACGAGCTGAGTTCCGCGCGGCGGCTGTTACTTATCCTTGCTCAGGGCCACTCCCAGCACGACTGCGACTCCGACTACGATCGCTGCGGTGATGACGAGCCCCTTCGTCCGGTCAGTATGTCTGTGGCGAACCGTGTTGTAGCCGCCGTAGCCATTCTTAACGCGGCGGACGCTTTCATATTTCAGGTGTACGTCTGTCTTGAGGTCAACGTCGTAGAACGAGAAGTCGTCGTCCGACATCGCGAGATAGGTCCCGAATGCTTCCGGCGCATCGCGTCGAACGACGCTGATCTTATCTCCCGGCGAGAGCTGCGCGACCCTGCGTTTTACCGCGGCGGCTGCGTTCGAGGAGGGTTGAGTTTGCTGCGCGGCGCAGGGATTCGTGATGGGAAGACTCGTGCTGACCATGCAAAAAATAACCAGTGGAAGGAACTTGCGAAATAACCTGTCCATGGCTGGATTCTAGTGCGTGCCCGACTCCCTCAAAGGAAGAATGTTGGCCTCGGTCGAAGCGCCTTGGTCGAAGCAGCATGTTGGCCTCTACCATGCGCACGGCTTGTTCTGTGATCTCCGCCACATCGCCGAAGCCATGCAGCCAATGCACGTCCGCTTCGCGGCGGAACCAGGTCATTTGCCGCTTGGCGTAGTTGCGATGACCTTGTTGCGCGGACGATGATTGCGGCGTCCAGCCCAACCTCGCCTCTGATCACCTGCAATGCCTGCCGGTAGCCAAGCGAAGTCAGCGGCCGCAGACCCTCTCCATAGCGCACGACGAGCCCTTGCGTCTCCTCGACCAGTCCATGCTGAAACATCTCTTCCGCGCGTTGCATTGATGCGGCGGTAGAGAGCGGCGCGGTCCGGATCCAGTCCGATGCGCAACACGCGATAGCCGGTGAGCCGGTCGCGGCCCGTTTTCCATACCTGCGACATAGGCTGCCTCGCAGCGAGCGTTACTTCGATGGCGCGAATCAGCTTGGGTTCATCGTTTGCGTGAATCTGCCCGGCCAAAGCTGGATCGATCCGCCGCAGGATGCGGTGCAGCCAACCGGGCCCGCGCAACCGCTCGCTGCGGCGCAGATGATCTCGCAAAGGTTCTGATCGTTGCGGACCAGGGAAGAGGCCGTCAATCAGCGCACGCAGGTAGAGACCGGTACCTCCCGTCACGATGGGCAGATGTCCGCGATCGACGATGTCAGACAGGGCGGCCCGCGCTTCGCGGCTGTAATCGCCTGCGGTATAGGGCTGGTCCGGAGACACGACATCGATCAGGTGATGGCGAATCCGGGCGCGTTCGGCGTGGGAAGGCTTGGCGGTGCCGATCTCCATTTCGCGGTACACGGCCACCGAATCGCAACTGACGATCTCGCCGGAGAACCGCGCCGCCAGACTGAGCGAAAGCGCTGTCTTGCCGCTGGCAGTGGGGCCGAGCAGAACGACCAGGAGCGGGTCGCGATTATCAAGCGAAGACATAGCCGCACACTCTCCGTTGCTCATCGTCACTTGCCGGGAATTGGTAGCCGCTGAGTACCGGCGCGAGGCTCGGAGAGAAACATGGCGTGCGTTCAGAGCAGGCGTACAGGACTACCAAACGTGCCACCATCCGCGGGGAAACACATTGCCCAGACCTGCGCGCCACAGGCTGAGCAAGCAGAATCAAGGCGGCAATGAGAAGCAGTCCGGCGACCTGTCGCTTGCGAAGTTCGCCGTGCATCCCGTGCGGCTACTCCATGCCATTCTGAACGTTGTAGAGGAAGTGGAAGCGCAGTTCCAGGAAGGGACCGTGGAACTGCTGCGGCAACTGCGGGTAGGGAGCAGCGCCGGTGATGCCACCCCAGGCTGCACGATCGAGCGCTACGTCGCCCGAGGGCAGTTCGAGGATCATTTCCTTGACGCTCCCGTCAGGCATGATCTTGAAACGGATCCCGACGGTGCCGCGCTTCAGCAACGGCGGGCGCACCGATTCCGGAATGATGGGCCACCAGGAACGCTCGGTGTCATGCACCACCCTTTGGATATAGGGCCCGAAGTCCACACCCATCGTGTCACTGAGTACCTCGGCTCCGCCCTGCAAGCCCTGATGCTGCGGCGGCAAACCGAGGCCGGAATCGCCTCCATATTGGCCGGCGCCTGGCCGCTGCGCTGCCGCCCGTGCCGCATCTCGAATGGCCTGGCCGGCGGTCGTCTGGCCGGTGTTGAAGTTGGGCTGAGGCGGCGGTGCGGGCGCTTCGAGCTGGTTAGGTTGCGCAGGCGGTGGAGGTTGGCGCTGCTGCTGTTGCTGCGCCTGCTGTTGCTGCTGCATCGGCGGAGCGGGCGCCTGCATCTGGGCCTGCTGCTGCGGAGCCGGCTCGGGAACTGGTGGTCCAGCCTTCTTCATGGCCTGCAGTTCCTGGAGCGTCTTCTTGTCCAGCGTCGGCTGCTTGGTCTGCGCCACGCGATCTTTGTCGGAGATGGTGTTCGTCGGCTTGGGCTTGATGGCCTTGAGCGCGTCGGGCGGCAGGTCGAGGTACGTAAGGTCCTTCTCATGCTGTTTGAGCACGTCGGACGGATTCACTACCCGCACATGTCGAAACATCTTGGGACCGTAGGCCAGATACCAAAAGATGATGATGTGGGCGATGACCGAAACCCATATGCCTTCGCGCAGGCGTGCCCGGGACCGCTCATCCTGGAGCGAGTCGATGAGGTGGAGCAGTTCGTGCGCTTCCAGGTCCTCGTAGCGGGAGCGTTTGCGCGGCGGCTCAGGTGGCCGGGAGGACGGGCTGGTTGGGACTTCGGTGATGGGCATCGGCAGGAAACTAGTTGTCGCGCGTCCCGCAAGGGCGCTCTCTCTCGCCAGATTTTGCAGGAACTCTCATTATTCTCTCATTCTTTTGCAATTTCCCTGAACCCGGTTTCCCAGGGCGAACCCGTACAATCAGTACATGTTCCCGGCAGCCGTCATCACCGTAAGCGACTCCTGCTTTGCGGGCCGACGCGTCGACCTGTCCGGGCCTGCCGTCGCCGATCTGCTGCGTCAGCACTCGTTTGACGTTGTGGAACAAGCCATTGTTCCAGATGAGATCGACCAGATTCAAAAAACGCTGCTTTCCCTCTGTGAACGAGTTTCACTGGTCGTAACAACCGGAGGAACCGGCCTCGCTCCTCGGGACGTGACGCCGGAGGCAACGCTCGCCGTCTGCGACCGCAGGTTGGACGGATTGGCGGAGCAAATGCGAGCCGAAGGGCGCAAAGAAACCGCCTTCTCCGTACTCAGCCGCGGTGTGTGCGGAACCCGGGGCAAGTCGATGATTTTGAACGTGCCGGGTAGCCCTCGGGGGGCTGCCAGTTCGCTCCAGTCAGTTCTGCCGGTGCTCCCGCACGCGCTCGCGCTGCTGGCCGGGGAAGCGGCTCCCCACGAACAGGCGCACACTGCCGCTCAACTCTCTCCGGAGCAAGGCACGTGAGCCCCGAAACTGCATCTTCTCTTGATGGGGCCAACAGTACGAGCACGGCAGGAGTCCCTTGAAACGGTTTGGCGCTCTGCTTCTGAAATACAAGGTCATTTTGCTCGCTCTTTTGAAGCCGCTCGGCTTCTGGGGCATGGGAGCGATTGCGTTTGTCGACTCGGGAACCATTCCGGTTCCCATGGACCTGATCGTCGCCGGGTATGTCTGGAACGATAAGCGCCACTTCTGGCTCTATGCGCTGATGGCCGCACTGGGATCCGCGCTGGGCGGCTTGATCCCATTCTTCCTCGGCCGGGCTGGGGGAGAGATCTTCCTGCTGAAGCGCATCGATCGCGCCAGATTTGAAAGACTCCGCGACCGCTTCGAACGGCAGGAGTTCCTCGCTCTGCTGATTCCATCGATGCTCCCGCCTCCCACTCCCTGGAAGATGTTCGTGTTTGGAGCGGGCGTGTTCGAAATGCGCGTGGTCAACTTCATGGCAGCCGTGTTTCTCGGCAGGTTCATCCGCTTCCTGGTGCTGGGGATCCTGACGATTCGCTATGGGCCCGAAATCGTGAACGTAGTGGCTGCCCTGGCCAAGCGGCATCTGCCTGCCGTCCTGATTGTCCTGTGCGTTCTGGTCGTGGGCTTGTTGCTGGTCATGTTCTGGAAGAACCGGTTCAAACGTCAGCCAGCCTGAAATCACGACACGCAAAAAAGGGGCAGAGTCTGAACTCTGCCCCTTTTTGATGAAGAGCGGCTTAGATGGAAGCGGTTTTATGCGCCTCTCGCGTCGCGGCAATCTGCCGCACCAGGGCGGGAAGCCCGAAGGCGGCGCTGGCCACGAGAAGCGTGGAGAGCTGTTCGTTGGGATAGAAGGGCAGGGCCGCTACGTAGCAGGTCATCAGCCCGGAGAAGGTGTGTGGATACATGCCGGGATGCTGCCAAACGGCGAAGTTGCTCACCAGGAAGAACGAGACCGACGCGAGAACCGAGCCGGAGACGACGCGCAGCACCGAGGCCTTATGCCGAAGCAGAAGGCTTCCCAGCACGATCGCAGCCGCGTACCACAACCAGGTCAAAACATAGTCAGAAGCGGCGAATGGATAGGCGTAGACGTGAGTGGTGATGTAGTAGTCGGTCAACGCGAAGAGCCCCACCGGCAGCACAGCCTGGTAGAGCGGGCGACGTGCTCCGAAGTACAGCAACGAACCGCCAACGGCGGTGAAGTGCCACGCGTGCGGGACAATACGGCTGACAATTGCCAGCAAAATCAGCAAAAACGAAGGCATAGTACCTCGGGGAAGTCGGAAAGTGCAGTCACTTCATTCTGCGGAGTACGCTGACTCCGGTCAAGGCGGATCCGTTGCCCAGGTCAAAATAAATGTTTACAGGGCAGCAGAGTATGGCCGCGCCGGAGTCACTGCTGCTCCTTTCCGTTCATGATCATGCCTTCGATCTCGTGCCCCGGGCCGACGTAAACCCAGCCCGCCAGTGGCGCAGACTTCCTGTCCGCGTTGCCCGAGAACCAGGCTCATGTAGCCAAACCGCATGTCATCGAACTCCACCGTATGCCAGTTCGGCTGTGGAGTCTCCACGTCTTTGCCCGGCACCGGGAACAAGCCCCGGTCGGTCACCAGCGGGAACTCGGACCAATCGAGATACACCTGTCCAAGCAGGGATTGCCTGGCCGCCGTCGTGGCAAGGGTCGTGTCCGGCTTGTAGACCAGGCTGCCCGCATCTGTGTCGACGAGGTCGCGCCGAGTGTAGACCACCGCGGTCTGGTAGGAACTGGAGGTCTCGCTCACCGCGTACCACTTGAAGGGATTGATAGGGAACGGCTCAATTCCCACGCGGCGCAGTGGTTCCTTGGTCAAACCGGCGTTGCGCACCAGCAATGCGGCATGTTTGTGTTCCGCATTGCGCAGCGCATACAGCAGGGCAATCGAAACCAGCGCGGCAATGGCCCATCCCCGCCCGCGAAATTTCGTACGCCCACCAATCTCCCGGTCCACCAGCCCCAGCAGCGCGGGAACAATCAACGCTCCCAACAGCAGGACAAACATCACCGGCTCGAAGATGAACACGATGTCCCACGAATACCAGCGAGGATTGAAGGGAAAGAAGGGCCGCAGGCCGTAGTTGTTGGTGAAGTCGAGCAGCAGGTGACTGAACACGGCCAGCATCGAGAACAACCAGACCAGCGTCCAGCGCACAGGGATGGCCGGCGGCTTCTTGCGTAGCCGATGCACCAGCCAGACTGCTCCGGTCACCACCAGCGCAATGAATGGCGCCGCGATGAATGTGTGCGTGATGCCGCGATGGTGCTGGAATCCTGCGACCGGTCCGCCCAGGCCCCACAGCACATCCAGGTCGGGCGCTTCCGCCGCCAGGGTCATCGCGAGCGTCGCATAGGCAGTCTTCCGGTTGAATCCGGCGCGGCCAAGACAGGCGCCGGTCAAGAAATGAGTCACAGGTTCCATAAGGGTCAGGTCGTTGCGAATCTCATTCTACGGGCAATAGTGCGCCGTCACATCCACGATTGACCGGGCGGCATAGACTGCCGAGCTTAAAGGAGACTCCGCGGATGAGACGTTTTGCAATCATGCTTACTTTCCTATTAGCCCTGGCTGTTCCTGTTCAGGCCTTCGCAGCAGCCCGCGAACAGGCTGCTACGGATGCCGCACAGAAATGGCTGGCGCTTGCGGATAGCGGCAATTACGGCGATAGTTGGACGGGCGCTTCGGCAGGCTTCAAGAAAGCAGTCACCGAAGAGCAGTGGAAATCCGCGATGAACGGCGTGCGCCAGCCCCTTGGGCACGGTGACCAGCCGGACGGTGAAGAGCGCCGAATACAAGACCAGCCTTCCGGGCGCGCCCGACGGGGAGTATGTCGTCATCCTCTTCGACACCAGCTTTCGCTAACAAGAAAGGCGCCGTTGAGACGGTGACCATGAGCCTCGAAAAGAGGCGAGCTGGCGCGCTGCGGGATACTTCATCCGCTAGCTGCGCAGATACTCGAGCAGGGGCAGCGCACTTCTTCCTCGTTCGCCGCTCTCGCCCTTCGAGACTGCATCGCGCGTGGCCTGCCGCTTTTTCTATAATCCACGGGAGATGAACACCGACCTGAGCTCCCGCATAGAGAAACTGCGCGAAGAAATCCGTCATCACGAATACCAGTACTACGTTCTTGACGACCCCAGCCTGTCGGATGCCGCCTTTGACGCGCTCATGCGCAAGTTGAAAGACCTGGAGGCCGAACACCCGGAGTTGGTCACACCCGATTCGCCTACGCAACGGGTCGGCGGCAAGCCGAAAGAAGGCTTCGCCAAAGTAGCGCATTCGCGGCCGATGCTCTCGCTCGACAACGTCAACAGCGAAGAGGAACTGCGCGACTGGGATCGCCGCGTGCGCGAGGTGGCGGGCGATGCGAAGATCAGCTACGTCTGCGAATTCAAGCTGGACGGCATGTCCATGGCCCTGCACTATCGCGCCGCGGACGATGGCGCCTCCCACCTGCTGCGGGCGCTCACGCGCGGCGACGGCACCACCGGCGAAGACGTCACCAGCAACGTGCGGACCATCCGCTCGGTCCCACTTTCCATCTCCCCGAAAAAGCTGAAGCAGGCGAAGCTGCCGCCCGACTTCGAAGTGCGCGGCGAGGTGGTCATGCCTTTCGCCGCATTCCTGAAGTGGAACGAAGAACGCGAAGCGCAGGGAATGAATGCGGCCGCCAATCCTCGCAACGCGGCGGCGGGCACCATTCGTACGCTGGAACCCAACATCGTGGCCCAGCGCCGGCTCGATTTTTATGCCTACTTCGCCCTCACTCCCGAGGGCGCGAATCTCTTCCCCGAGCAGGGAGAGGCGCTCGATGCACTCACTGCGGCGGGCTTCCGCGTCAATCCTCATCGCGAGGCGATTCACAGCTTTGATAAGCTGCTCGAGTTTGTCGCCCGCGCCGAAAAGCAACGTGCCGACCTCGGCTATGAAATCGACGGGGTCGTCATCAAGATCGACTCGACCGCTCTGCAGCAGCGTCTCGGCTACACCGGGCGTGCTCCTCGATGGGCCGTAGCCTACAAATTCACCGCCCGCTCCGGCATCACGCGGGTAGAAGACATCCGGGTCCAGGTGGGGCGCACCGGCAAACTCACTCCCGTCGCCTGGCTCACGCCCGTGGTCATTGGCGGAACGACCGTCAGCCGCGCCACCCTGCACAACGCAGACGAGATTGCCCGCCTGGGATTGAATATCGGCGACCAGGTCCTGGTGGAGCGCGGCGGCGACGTCATTCCCAAAGTGGTTGAAGTGGTCCCCAGCGAGAAGGACGACGAACATCCTCGACGCGAATTTCACTTTCCCTCCCACTGCCCGGTGTGCGGCAGCGAGATCGTGCGCACTGAAGGCGAAGCCGATCACCGCTGCGTCAACGTCGACTGCCCGGCACGCCTGCGCGAAAGCCTGCTGCACTTCTCATCGCGCAATGTGATGAACATCGAAGGACTGGGCGAAGCAGTCGTCACTCAACTGTTGGACCGCGGCTTGGTCCGCAGTATCGCCGACCTCTATTCGCTCGACGAAGAAACCCTGCTTTCGCTCGAACGCATCGGCAAGAAAACCGCGCAGGCGCTGCTTGCCGAGATTGAGCGATCGAAGAAGGCTCCGCTGAATCGCGTGCTCTTCGGCCTCGGGATTCGCTTCGTGGGAGAACGCACGGCGCAGTTGCTGGCCGAGGAGTTCGGCTCGATGGACGCCCTCATGGCTGCGACCGCCGATGAATTGGAACGCGTGAACGAAGTCGGTCCGAGAGTGTCGGTAGCCATCCGCGAATTCTTCGACGAAGAGAAGAATCGCGCGCTCATCGAGCGGCTGCGCCAGGCCGGTCTGACCTTCACCGCCGAGAAGCGTAAAAAGTCGTCGCAGTTTGAAGGGCTCACGTTTGTACTCACCGGCACCCTGCCTACGCTGACTCGCGAAGACGCCAAGGCCAAAATCGAAGCAGCAGGCGGCCGAGTCTCCGGCTCCGTCAGCAAAAAGACCAGCTACGTCGTCGCCGGAGAAGAAGCTGGTTCCAAGCTCGACAAGGCAAATTCGCTGGGCGTAAAGGTGATTGATGAAGCCGAGTTGCTGAAGCTCTTCTGACTCACCCGCTCCCGCAATCTGCGCTTGCATTCACCGTCGCAATTCGGCAGCATCATTCGTACCAATCAATCTTATGCGTCGATCCCGTGAAGTACCGCTGACCCTGCTTGCTGCCGTTGCCTTGTCCACCACCGCCTGTCGCGATACCAGGACTGAGGCTCGCCACTGTGTCGATGCACAGGGACACATCGTTCCCGATAGCAACTGCGAACATCACGGTGGCGGAGTTTACGTGCCCTATCACTACCTGTACGGCGGCGCCAGCGGCGGCCGTCTCGGCGACAGCGTCGTAGGTGGACGCAGCTCTCCAGCCGGCGGCGAAGAAGGCGGCGTCTCCCGCGGCGGATTCGGCCATGGCGGCGGCGAAGGAGGCGGCGAGTAATGCGGCGTATCAGCATTGCTCCACGCCGCGAATTGGCAAGAGCAAGTCGAGCGTGTGGGCCTCACCTATCACACCCTCGCCGAACGGCCGGCCCTATTGGGATGAGTCGGCGTATTGGGAATTCACATCCGGCGAAGTTGACCGCCTCGAAGCCGCAACGGCTGAGATTCAGCGCCTCGCACTCGCGGCCGGAGAACACATTCTCGACCGCAATCGTTTCGCCGAAATGCACATTCCCGCCGCCGCGGTGGAGCGCATTCGTGAGACCTGGCGCAGCGAACCGCCCGCGCTCTACGGCAGGCTCGACCTGGCGTATGACGGCCGGCAGATCAAGCTGCTCGAATACAACGCCGATACGCCGACTGCGTTGATTGAAGCCGCCGTGGCGCAGTGGTACTGGCTCGAAGATCGCTTTCCTGGCGCGGACCAGTTCAATTCATTGCACGAGAAGCTGGTCGCCAAGTGGAAGGACCTCGTCCCCTACCTCGCGCAGCCCGTCTACTTCGGTCATGACGAGAGTGAAGAAGACCACATGACCATCTCCTACCTGCGCGACACCGCGCAGCAGGCCGGGCTGCGGACCTTTCCCATTCCCATGCACGAGATCGGCTGGGAGTCTGCAAAGTCACGATTCGTAGACCAGGGAAGACAGCCTGTTCGCACCATCTTCAAGCTGTATCCGTGGGAGTGGCTGCTGGCTGAGGAGTTCGGTATGCACGCCATCGAGACCATGAACCCGGGCCAATCCGAATCCGATCAGGCTAGCGTCGTTCAGTGGATCGAGCCGATCTGGAAGATGCTGTGGTCCAACAAGGCGCTGCTGGCGATTCTGTGGGAGCTCAATCCGAACCACGAACTGCTGCTGCCTGCCTATCTCGACTCGCCGCGCAATCTGAAAGACTATGTGCGCAAGCCGCTCTTTGGCCGCGAAGGTTCGGGCATCACGGTCTTCCGCAATTGGGCCGAAGCGGAGAAGAATCCCGCGACACGACGACGGAAGCCGGGCGACGGGGCCGTTTGTCTACCAGAAGCTCGCATCTCTGGCCGAGGCCGACGGAAACACGGCTGTGCTCGGAAGCTGGCTCATCGATGGAGAGCCAGCAGGAATGGGCATTCGCGAATCATCCGGCCTGATCACCACCAATACCAGCCGCTTCGTGCCCCACTTGTTTCATCCCTGAAGGCCGAGACAAATCCGGACCTGCAACTGCTACTGATCGCGCGGCGCGAAATATCCCTTGCGGGTGCGCACTGTGTACTTGCGGTCGAGGCAGAAGAGATAGATAGTTCGGAACGCTCCGTCGGTCTTGAAGTCGGCTGGACGATACGCCAGCGCATATTGGCTCCGCAGCTCTTCGGCAATGTTGCGAAATCCGTTGGAGATGTCTTCGAGCTTCTGCGGATAAAACGTAATGCCGCCCGTCGCGGTGGAGATCTTGTTCAGCACATCGTCGCCGCGGCCTCGCGAAGGGCTGGTGTTGGTGCTGATCGTGTAGACGATCGTCTCCGCGCGCTGGCACATCTTGATCGCGTCGTCGAGATAGGCGCGGCTCTGGTTGTCGTCTCCGTCCGAGACCAGCACGAGGCCTTCCGTACCGGTTCCAGGCCGCGGGTCGAGTCCAGCATTTTGTCGTGGCACGCGGTATACACAGCGTCGAAGAGCGCCGTGCCGCCGCCGGGCCGGAGTCGCGCTGATCCCGGTTTCCAGCTGGTCGAGATTGTTGGTCCAGTCCTGCTTCAATTCAGGAGTGACATCGAAGCCCATGATGAAAGCCTTGTCGCGTCTTCGGGCCGAAGCAGCTGCAGCAGAAACTCCGTGGTCGCCTGCTGCTCAAATTGAAATCTCTGCCGAATCGATGTGCTGGCGTCGATCACGATGCCGACACGCAAAGGAAGGTTCGTCTCCTGGGCAAAGCTGAACACCTGGGCCGGCGCCTTCTGGTCGTCGAGCAGCGCAAAGTCGTTCTGCCTTAGATCCTTGATGAAACGGCCGTGCTTGTCGGTCACGGTGAATATCAGGTTCACTTCGTTGACCGAAGTGCGGATGGTGTACTCGGGCGAATCCTGGCTTGGGCGCTTGGCCGGGCTGCTGCCCTGCTTGCGGCGGGTTGCTGGCCTGTCTCCGGAGCGCTGCACGCTCGGCTGTGCCGGCCTGGTTGGCCGCAGGCGCGGGTGTGGCCGGAGGTAAGGGCTGAGGGTTCTGCGAGATGGCACACGGCACGATTACGCTCAACGCGGCGCCGAGAACCCAGCGGGGAAACACCTGCAAAATCCTGATCATGAGTGCTGACATTCTACAGCTTGGCCGCCTTGGATGGTGCCGTTTTGCGCGCGACGCGCTTTGCGGGTGCCGGGTTTGTATCCTTCGCGGAGTTCGCATCCCCCACAGGCTGCGTGACCGGCGCCGGCGGTTCCACGCCCAACTCCCGCAGAAAGGCCAGCAACTCCGCAGGCAGTGTAGATTTAAGCGCGAGCGGTTCGCCGGTCCGCGGATGAGAAAACTCCAACTCGGCCGCATGTAAGAAATTTCGATCGAGTGAAAGCTTCTCTTCGTTGACTGCGCGGGCCCGGCTGTGCCGTGTGGTCGTGGGTGTCGGCCAGCGCGATCTGCGCCGGCGCGCCGTAGAGCGTGTCTCCCACTACCGGGTGTCCTATGGAGGACATGTGGACGCGAATCTGGTGGGTGCGGCCCGTCTCGATGCGCACTGCCACCAGAGTGAATTTTCCAAACCGGGACTCAATCCGCCGCAGAACGCGGTAATGGGAGATCGCAGTACGCCCGCCCTCTGACCGGCGCGTCGTCATGCGCGTGCGGCGAATCGCGTCGCGGCTGATCGGCGCGTTGATCGTGCCGGAATCCTGCTTGACCTCTCCCTGTAACCAGCGCGAGATACGTCTTCTTCACGCCCCGCGACGCGAACATTTCGCCCAGCCTGAGATGAGCGGCGTCGTTCTTCGCCACAATGATGAGTCCGCTGGTTTCTTTGTCCAGGCGATGCACAATGCCCGGCCGCAGATCGCCCGAGGTGCTCGAAAGCTGGCTGAAAGTGGTGCAGCAGGGCATTGACCAGCGTGCCGCGATTGCGTGCGTCTTCTGTCGCGCCGGCGCCCGCGTGCACCATCATCCCTGCAGGCTTGTTGATCACGGCGAGGTCGTCGTCTTCGTAAACGATGTCCAGGGGAATATCTTCGGCGACCGCGTGCAGCGGCTCCGGGCGGGCTGCTCCGAGGATCGCGATGTGCTCCGTCCCGCGCAGCTTCAGCGACGCCTTGGCGGGCTTGCCATCCACCTCCACGCTGCCTTGCTCGAGCATCATCTGCACGCGCGACCGGCTCACCCCGTCCAGTTGCGAGACCAGGTACTGGTCCAGCCTCTGCCCCTCGGCTTCCCGCGGAACGTGAATCTCCTGCTGCGCTTCTTCGTGGTTCTCTTCAGGCATGGGATGGGATGACTCGTGCATTTCTCTCTATCCAGAGTAGTCCACCCGCCACCACCATGCCCATGGCCAGCAGCTTGCGTCACGCTGAGAACACCGCCGAACACCGAGCCTCGCCCCGGATCGCCGCGGTAGAACTCGATGAAGAACCGCGCCAGTCCGTAAAGGAAGAGCCACGTGCCCATGATCTGGCCATCGCGTAGCCGAAACCAATCCTGCACCGAATCCGGGTTCGTGCCCGACATGACGGTTGTGCAGCATGACGCGAGCAGCGCGAAAAGCGCCATTCGACCGCGCTCTCATACAGTTGCGTCGGGTGCAGGCGAACGTGCAGCGGCGTTCCACTCCACAGCGCGGCGATGCGGCTGGAGTAAGTCGACTCCCCAGGGCAGGGTCGTGGGCCGGCCATAACAGCAGCCCGCGGCAAAGCAGCCCAGTCTCCCGATCGCGTGACCCAGGGCCAATGCGGGCGCAGCAGCGTCCATCGTGCGTCGAAGCGGCAGGTGGGTATAGAGCGCATACGCGATGCCGGCGCAGAACGCCAGCACCAGGCCTCCGGCGAAGATGCCGCCGGAACGAATCGTCGTCAGGCCCAGCATCCACATCGGGTGCGCGCGGAAGTCAGACCAGTTGACCAGGATGAGCAGCAGCTTGGAACCGAAGAGAGCCGTCAGGACAGTGATCAGGCCGAGGTTCCATACCTTGTCGGGATCCAGGTTGACCCAGCGTGCGAAAACGCGCGCCGCGAGCAAAGCGGCCACCAGGCCCAGAGCGGCCAGTACGCCATAGGTGGGCATGGCGATGGGTCCGAGCTGGAATAGGCGTGGATGCACGTGCAGGAAAGAACAAAACCGACCCGCGGGGCCGTGAGTAAGTTCTCTGGTGAACCCGTCCTAAGACGGTGGGACTCTCCGCAGCTCTTTAGGCATTCCGGACTGGCGGACGTTGCACACTGAGCCGATTTATCGAGTCGAGTCCCTGTTCGATGATTAAAGGTTCAACCAGAGTTGACCCCTCACCTGCTTTGCAGGCCGGTTTCTGATTTGGATGCTACCGGGTGTTAACCAGATTCGCAAGATGCCCGGCAAAATCAAATGGGTAGGGTCATACCAGCTTTTCAGGGATTGACTTTTCCCGGGCCGGCGCTCGTGCTCCTACACGAAACAGCTCTTCATCCATTCCGACCCCGACACCCGCGGATCCTGCTTACCGCCAATGCTCACGAGCCCTTGGGATTGAAACTGCTAGCTCCTCTCGACGAGCCTTACTGTCCCTTCGCTACGTTTGCCGGCTGCAGTTGCTTCGCGCGAGCGATCTGCTTCTTCAGCTTGCCTTCAATCGATCCGTCGCCGATGTGTTCATCCTGGAGCACGCCATCCGCGTCGATGGTGAAGGTATGCGGAATCGATTCGACTGAGAACAGCTTCGCAATCGGTCCGTCGAAACCGCCGTCGCGAGCCTGCATCCACGTCATCTCATTCTTCTCGACGAACTGACGCCACTTCTGCTCGTCCCCATCGCGGTCGAGGCTGATGCTGAGTACCACCAGCGGCTCACCTGCGAACTGCTTCGCAATCTCACGCACATGCGGCAACGCCTCGCGGCATGGGCCGCACCAGGTTGCCCAGAAGTCGATCAGCACCACCTTGCCGGCCAGATCTTCCAGCGACACCTCGCGATTGTCGATGGTTCGCAAGGAGAACGGCGGCGCCATTCGCGCACGCGCCAGCTCCGGGCGGTCCAGAAAACGCCGCGCCCGCCTTTGCTCGCTGCTCGCCGGGTCCCCGGCTGCAACCGCCTGCTGAAATTGTGCACGCGCTTCCTCATCCCGATTCATCTTGGCCAGGACCATGCCGTCGAAGTAGTGAGCCAGCATGAGCTTCGAATCCAGCGACAGGGCTGTTTTCAGCTCGCTATCGGCGTCCGCAAACAGCTTCTCCTTGTGGTGATCCGATGCCTCGCGATACAGCGCCATGCCCTTCAGCGTGTGTCCCTGGGCAAGGTCCTGTGGCTGCTTGAGATGGGAAATGATCTGCTGGGCAGACTCCGCCGCTTCGTTGAAGTCGCCGCTCTCAATCGCAGCTTCGTATGCCTTGTCCTCGCAGATCAGGCACTGCCCGCCGTCCTGCTTGTCGGCTTTCTTGAAGGCCTTGAGTGCCCAGTAGAGACGATGGCCTTTCATCAAAGCCTGTGCTTCGGCGTATGTCTTCTGTGCTTTGGGATCGCTCGGGCCAGACTGCGTAAAGGCAAAGGTCGTGCCGCACAACAACAGACAGGCAACCAGGGTCTTGCTCATGCCAGTCCTCCAAGCGGAGAACATACCACGAGGCGGCGAGCGAATTCGTACGAAAATCAGTGCGAGGAGCGGCTTAGCCGATGCGGCGGTCTTCGGCGAGAACCGAGTCCAGCAGGCCGGCGAGCGAGTTTGCGCGGGTGCGGATGCTTTGCGCCGCCGTCAGTGTACCGTTGGCCGCCCGCGACTGGTCCTGTGCCGTTACGAGTTCATCGGCAATGTTCAGCGCCGCCAGCACCGCCACCCGCAGCGAATCGACTGTCTTGCCATGCGACGCAACCGCGCGCATCTTCGCGTCCACGATGTCAGCCAGCCGCTGAATGTACGCCGGGTCCTGCCCGCGCAGATGGTAAGTCTGGTCGTAAATGTCGACGCTGATTGCGGTATCCGGCGGATGGCCCTGCGACGGATTCGGCGAATGATTGGGCGGGTTCACCGGCGAGTCGTTCATCTGCACCTCACGCGCTCAGTTCGTCCAGCTGCTTCAGCATGCGCTCCACGCGCTGCCGCACCACATCGCGATCCTTCTTGAAACCTTCCAGCTCGGCTTCGACACGAAGCAGTTCGGCGGTCTGTGCTTCCAGGCTGCCGTGCAGTTCGTTTGCCCTCTGCTCCGCAGCCACGCGGGCATCGCGCTCCGCCTTCAGCAGTTCGACGGTCCGAAGAACTTTTTGTTCCAGCGCGGAAAAATCATCGGCTCCGGTGGGGATTTCTGATTCCTGAAAGGCCAGCGTTGACATCGGTACTCCAATAGCGAAGTTGCTTTCTCTTCGCGAAGTATAGCGCGATCAAGCCAGAGGAAAAGCGCGAAAACAGTGGGGATCCCGCATAGAGAGTGCCTGCGCGTGTTCCCCGTGTTCGCATTTCCGCGCGCACACTCGCTGGCCTTGCCCACTCTGTTTCGTGCTAAACCTGCACCGCGGACCGCAGCCGTCCGCCCAGAGATTCGAGCGCACTCACGATGCGCTGCGAAAACTGCTGCAGTTCTTCCTCGCGCAGGGTGCGATCGTTCGACTGAAACACCGTGCCGATCAGCGCGGAGTAGTGGCCCACCGGCGCAACCTTTCCCTGTGCATCCCGCAAAATTTCCTTCGGGCTGAAAGCGCATCAGCTCGGGAATCGCCAGCGTCAGCATGCGCCTCTTCGATCGACTGCCACGAACTGCTTCGGGAAGCACGAAAGAAAATCGCGGTTCACCGCCTGGTAGCGCGAGAGTTCCCGCGACACCGGCTGCCGCAGCGCCTGCCGTAGAGGCGGTCCAGGTAAAGTTCGCCCACGAACACAGGCTGCCTGAGCTTGCGGCGCTGCGCTTCGGCCGGATGCAGTTGGCCGAAGTAGCCTACGGTTGCGCCATCCAGCACCGCGCGAGCGGCGCGGCCCGGATGCAGCCACTCCGGCAACAGGCCAGTCGTCAGCGGGAAATGCGTCGTAGTAGACCGTTTGCGCGGCGAACTTCCCAATCAACTCTTCGACCGAGCCCTTGACAGTCGTAAAAGTCGAGCACGCGCGCCGGTTGCAACGGCCCCGGTGATCGCGACCTTCCCGGTAGCGCCGAAAGCCAGCGAGGGCCGCTCGTCTACGCGGTCGGTGGTGCCGGAGAACACGGTGCCCATCTCGAACAGCGCGGCATCCTCCACATCGCGGTTCAGGTTGTTGGCCAGCATCGTCAGCATGCCCGGCACCAGCGAGGGTCGCAGCATCCCGGCCTCTTCGTTCAGCGGATTGCCCATCGGCCACAGCGGTGCCCGGTTGCGGAGCGAAGAGCGCCGCGTCAGCCGCAGAACAGAACGTGCTCGAGATCGCCTCGTTCCAGCCGAGCGCCAGCAAGCGTGCGGCGAACGATGGTCTCTTTCGCGGCCGACGGCAGTTGCAACCACGCGCGCCGGAGAAATCAGGCAGCGTGTTCGCGAAGCGGTTGTAGCCATACACGCGCGCAACTTCTTCGATCAGGTCGATCTCGCGTTCCAGGTCGAGCCGCCAGCTCGGCAGCTTCACCTCGTAGCTGCCCTCGGATTCGCGGCTGCAGCT
The DNA here is from genome assembly GCA_963748555.1 of uncultured Acidobacteriaceae bacterium. Classification (GTDB taxonomy): domain Bacteria; phylum Acidobacteriota; class Terriglobia; order Terriglobales; family Acidobacteriaceae; genus CAWKKW01. The sequence continues at coordinate 172,429 of CAVVJK010000012.1, read as the reverse complement.
CGCAGCCCAGCGCGGTCAGCACCTGTTCGATGGTCGCCGGCAGTGATCGCCTGTCTGTATCCGTGGTTGTGCCGAGAATGCGCCGCACCTCGCTCGACCGGCAGCGCGATCGGCGGCCGTTGGCCGTGCGCTCCAGCGCCGCGGGCACCACGACGTCGACCAACTCGCCCTCGGGCTCGCCGCCTGCTTCCAGAATGATCCGGCTCACCAGCGCATTCGCCACCGGCGCCGCATTGAAGTCCGCGCCTCGCTCAAAGCGGTGCGATGCATCCGTATGCAGCAGTGCCGGCGCGAACTGCGGCGCACGCTCGCCGGATCGAACCACGCCGCTTCGACCAGGATATTCTTCGTCTCGGCCGTAATCATCGTGTCCCAGCCGCCCATCACGCCGGCCATGCCCAGCGCCTTCTGTTCGTCGGCGACCACCAGGTCGTCCGGATCGAGCGTGCGTTCCATCCCGTCCAGCGTGCGTAGCTTCTCGCCCTTGCGCGCGCGGCGCACGACGATGCCGCCCTCCAGCTTGTCCAGGTCGAAGGCGTGCGTGGGATGGCCCATCGCCTGCGTCACGAAGTTCGTCGCATCCACCGCGTTCAGATCGGCTTCTGCTCCAGCAGCGCGAAAGCGTTCCGCGACCATGCCCGACGACGGCGCGGATCGTCACGTTGCGCAGCACGCGCGCGGTGAATCGCCCGCACAGCTTCGGCGCTTCAATGAGTACCGGAAAGGCCTGCGTTCGCGGGACCGGCAGCAGGCAGCGACGTATCGAGCGGCAGCAGGTCGACGCCGTAGATGGCCGCCGCCTCGCGCGCGATGCCGTAGTGGTTCATCGCATCGACGCGGTTGGTCGTGATGTCCATGTCGAACAGCGAGCCGTTGCCGCGCCGAGATCGAAGACGCCTTCAACCGCAATGCCGCGCAGCGTCAGGTCATCGGCAAGTTGACGATCGGAGACCGGCAGCGGCGATAGATAGGAGCGAAGCCACGTGAGTGAGTATCTTCATGACGTAAAGACTTCAGTTAGCGGTAGCTGCCGTGCCAGCAGCGGTCAGCACGTCACACCGGCTCTGCTCGGACAAGTCCGTCGGTTAGCCTGCAATTCTCAGATGGCGGTTCTTTCCAGTCAGCGCGGATCCGGTCAGCGACGCAAACGGTCCTCATTCCGGTCGATTCTTCCTTTCTCCAGAGCATTCATGAGTCCGTTCAGCATGCGTGCAACTTCTTCGCAGTTCCCGATCAGAGTCTTGGCAGCAGCTTTCTTCAAGATGGCCCAGATCGCCAGCGAGTTCTATCTGGGTCTCTAATTCGAACAGCGAACCTCGTGCCTGCGTAAGGAAAACACGCAAACTCCGATCCGAGATCCTGCCGTGCGCCCTCTGCGATGTTGCTGGGCACCGATACGGCAGCGCGACGCATCTGGCTCGTCATCCCAAAGACCTCTTCCTTGGGAAAGGACTGCGTCGTCGAATAGGTCTCTCGTGCAATATCCATCGCCTTCTGCCACACCAGCAGTTCCCGAAAATGCCTGGTCTTCATCTGTTGCCTGTCTAACTCGATAACTTGCTCTCCGCTACGTTGCTTTTCCGCTGACCGGCTCTTAGCCGACCGCTTCTTAGCTGACAGCTTCTAAGCTGACCGCCTCTCAGCTGCCCTACCTGAACTGGTCCAGAAACCGCATGTCGCCCGAGTACAGCTGCCCGATCTCGCTGATGCCGTACTTCATCATCGTGATGCGTTCCACGCCCATGCCGAAGGCGAAGCCGCTGATCTTCTTCGGGTCGTAGCCGGGCTGCTTCTGCTGCACCAATTCCGAACACCGCCGGATCCACCATGCCGCAGCCGAGCAACTCGATCCACCCCGGATGCTTGCACTTTCCGCAGCCCTTGCCGCCGCAGAAAATGCAGCTGATCTGCACATCGGCGCTCGGCTCGGTGAAAGGGAAGAAGGATGGGAAAGAAGCGCGTCTTCACAGCAGAGCCGAAGAACGCCTTCATCGCGTAGTCGAGCGTTCCCTTCAAATCGCTGAAGGTGATATTCGTATCCACGCACAGGCCCTCGACCTGGTGGAAGATGGGCGAATGCGTCGCATCGGCCGCATCGTTGCGGTGAACCTTGCCCGGGATCACAATACGTACCGGCGGCGGCTGCAATTCCATGGTGCGGATCTGTACCGGCGATGTGTGCGTCCGCATCAGCAGCCGGTCCCGCAGCGCCTTGCGCTCCTGGCTCGCGACCACCAGCGTGTCCTGCGTATCGCGCGCCGGGTGGTTCGGCGGAAAATTCAGCGACTCGAAATTGTAGTAATCCGTCTCCACTTCCGGACCCACGCCGACCGAATACCCGATCGCCTGAAACACCGAGACGATCTCATTCATCGTCTTGATCAGCGGATGTTCCGCCCCCAACATGCGCCGCGTTCCCGGCAGCGTGATGTCGATGGTCTCCTGCGCCGACACTGCCGTTCCCGGTGTACCCACCTGCTCCAGACTGCTGCTCGATGAGCTCCTTCAGCCGGTTGAATCGCTGCCCAATCTGGCGCTTCGCCTCTGGCGGCGCGGACTTCAGCCAGGCATCGCTGACCGATTTGAGCCGCCCCTGCTTGCGGCCCAGCCATTGCAGGCGGAACTGATCGACGTCCTCGGGCGAGGCGAGCGACTGCGCCGAGTGTTCAACCTCGCTTGCCAGTGCGCCAAACGCCGCGTCGAGCACGGCTTCACTGTAGCCGCTGAGTTGTGGAACCTGTTCTTGCGACATGATCTCTATGAGAATAAACCAGACGACTTGCGGCGCCCCGGCACTCCGGCCCGCAGGCGTGGTCGGCCCGGTGCGCCTCGCCCCACAAAAGCAATGGCACGGCCGAAGCCGTGCCATCGTCTATCCCTCGCGAGAACCGCTTAGGCGTTGGTCGTCACACCCAGGGCTGCCTTCGATTGCGCTACCAGCGCGCTGAATCCCGCAGCGTCGTGGACGGCGATGTCGGCCAGCATCTTGCGATCGAGTTCCACCCCGGCCGTCTTCAAGCCGTGAATCAGCCTCGAGTAGCTGGTGCCGTTGATCTTGGCGGCGGCGCTGATGCGGACGATCCAGAGCGAACGGAACTGGCGCTTCTTCTGCCGGCGGCCGATGTAGGCGAACTTCAGGCCGCGTTCAACGGCTTCCTGCGCTGCCTGGTAGAGCTTGGACTTGGTGAGGAAATACCCACTCGCCCGCTTGAGAATCTTTTTGCGTCGGTCGGTGCGCTTATGACTACGTTTTACGCGTGGCACGGTTCATTTCTCCTTTGCGTGTTTCGTTTGAGCGGCTGGAGGCAGGAGGTGCCGGTCGCAAAACCTGCACGATAAAACCTCTTCACTCGCTGACAAGCCTGATTCTCTCGGTGCCTCAAATGAGAACTACCGGGGGCCGTTGCGGAACGCTTTACCGCGGCCCAAACCTTGCGGTTGATCAGGCGTAGGGAAGCATGCGGGCTACCTTCGCGTGGTCGGCGTCCGAAACCAAAGTGCTGTGTGCGAGCTTGCGCTTGGTCTTGGTCTCCTTCGACGTGAGGATGTGGCGCATCTTGCTCTGGCCCCGCACGAACTTGCCGGTTCCAGTCTTCTTGAAGCGCTTGGAGGCGCCACTATGGGTCTTAAGTTTAGGCATGGTTGTCCTACTGAATTTTCCGTATGTGCAACATCACCCAGTATACGGGCGCAGAGCCCTTTCAGGCAATCACTTCTGCGCCGAAGCAGGAAGCACGACCGCCCGGAATGCCCGGGCAGGCGGCTCAACTGAATGGGAGTCCCGAAACGCCCCGCCGGATCTACGACTGCGAAGGAGCTACCGGGGTGGGCGCACTCTGCTGCGGCGGCTTGGGCGCGGCAGGGGCCTTGGGCCGCGCCGGCTCCGCCTTCTTGCCAGGAGCGAGAATCGCGTGCAGCGTGGTCCCTTCCATGCGCGGCATGAACTCTACCGTGCCGGTGTCGCCGATGTCCTGAATCAGCCGGTTGATGATCGCATAGCCGAGCTCGCGGTGCGCCATCTGGCGGCCTTTGAAGCGCAGCGAAGCCTTGACCTTGTCGCCCTCGGTCAGGAAGCGCACGGCCTGGTTCTTCTTGGTCTGGTAATCATGTTCGTCTACCGTGACCGAGAACTTCACTTCCTTCACCACGATGATCTTCTGCTTCTTGCGCGCGGCGCGGTCGCTCTTGTCTTTTTCGTAGAGGAACTTGCCGTAGTCCTGAATGCGGCAGACGGGCGGAACGGCGCTGGGAGAAACCTCAACCAGGTCAAGGCCACGTTCGCGGGCAATCTTCAGAGCTTCGAATGGGGGGAGAATGCCGAGCTGTTCGCCGGCGTCGTCAATCACGCGCACTTCGCGTGCACGAATCTTCTCGTTGATGCGGATAAACTGCTTCGCTGAACGCTTATCGATGGTTGTCCTCCAGGACGTAGGGGCGATAGCCCTTGCTTGCCGAGTATAGCATTTCTCCTGCGACAAAATCGGCCGGAGCCGCGACCACAGAACTGGTGAAATGTCCGCCAGAACAACGCTGGATTCGCCTGAGTCCGTCGCCGGATATAGTTGGGATGCAGCGGGACAGCGCGCGATTCGCCATTTGCGCAGACCGGCGGCGCAGGTGAAAGCACAATGCTGGAAAACAGCCGAGTGCTGGTCGTGCTATGCTGCGGCGTTTGGTAGTCTATCCGTCTAGGTGAATTCACGTGCCGAGAGCGGCAGAGGGACTGTCTGGCTCGGATGTCGCAGACAACACCAATTGCTAATGTGGGGAGTTCCTGAATGAAACGGCGCATTCTGCTGGTGGACGACGAACTTGCCATTCTGCTCACGCTGAAGGCGGTTCTCGAAATTAATGGATTTGAAGTCGAGACAGCTGCGTCGGCGCGAGAAGCAAAGTCGAAGCTGAAGAGCAGCAGCTATCACATGGTCATCACCGACATGCGCATGGAAAGCGACAACGCCGGCCTGGAAGTAGTGCATGCCGCGAAGAAGGCTCCCTATCAGCCTGCCGTTGCCATGCTGACAGCCTTTCCTCTGCCCGGCAGCGACTGGCGCGAAGAGGGAGCGGACGAGATGCTGGTGAAGCCGATGAACACGCAGGATCTTCTGCGGCAGCTCGAGGCTCTGCTGGTAACTCATGAAGACAAGAAGCACAAGGAAAGCCTGGCGCCCGCCAACGATCTGCCCGTGAAGACCAAGCCCGCTCGCAAAACGGCTACCGGCAGAGTTCGCTAGGGCTTCCGTTTCGAACTAGAACAGCCCGGACGAGGCAGTCCGGATAACGTCCTTGCCCTACGCCCACTCAATCTCGATCGACAGGATCGAGGCAAGCAGCACGCAGTGGGCAGCCTTCTCTACAATCAGAAACAGACGTTGTTACCAGTTCAGACTGCGGTCCCGGTGGCTGCCACCGGCACACGCTTCTGCTGGAAGCATTGGCGGCACAAGACCGGCCTGCCCTGCGTAGGCTTGAAGGGCACAGTCGTTTCGGCTCCGCATTGCGAGCACACGGTGCGGGTCTCGGAACGCACTCCGCCGGTGCCTCCCGCCGCTCGCTTCGCCTTGCATTGCTTGCAACGTTTAGGGTCGTTTTTAAACTGCCGATCGTGGAAGAAGAGCTGTTCTCCGGCTGTGAACACAAACTCGTTCGAACAATCCACACACTTGAGATTCTTGTCGACAAACTCCATACCCGTGTCCCCTGGCTGCGCCTGACTTGAACGGCGCCAGCACCGCGCGCAATGTAGTGCTCGCGCGCAGCTAATCGTTACGTACTTGATTGAATGAGGGCCCAGCCGCGAGTGATGCGGCTTAAACAACGGTTGGAAAGGAAACCGAAAACAAACCTGGAGAAGCGGTTCAATTGCGGGCGTTTTTCCCGCCGGCGCGCCACAGAGGAGGAACTTCGCTTTCTCTGTGGCGCGCGTCTGGCAGGGAGTTAGTCCTGCTCTTTTCTTGCCTTCTTGCGATTCCGTTTACGCGCCAGCGCTTCCTTCACGCGACGCTTTTCGCCCGGCTTCAGGTAGAAGGAGTGACGCTTGACTTCTTTAATGATGTCCTCCTGCTGAACCTTCCGCTTAAAACGGCGTAACGCATTTTCAAGCGGCTCGCCTTCTTGCACTCGAACCTCTGCCAAATGAAACACACCTCCAAACGTCCCGAATGGGCTCTTATAGATTACGTTACTTTCGCGGTAGAGAGTCAAGCGCAATTCACTTCATTTTCACGGCATTTGCTGTTCAATCCACACCACTTCCGCGTTTTTGATGCAGGCGACGACTCATCTGAGTGACAGTAAGAACCCGGCGTGACACTCAGTTCATCTAGCGGTGACAAGTGGAGGAACACTCTCCACACGCGCATATACACTGACGTGTTACGAATTTTCCGGAAAGAAGGTTGGGTAGGTATGATTCGCTCTTACCAGGGTCACACACCTGTTATTCCTGATACCTGCTACATCGACGTAAGTGCGCAGATCCTGGGCGACGTGATCCTGGGCCAGCATTCAAGCGTATGGATGAATGCCGTTGTACGCGGTGACGTGCATTCCATCCGCATCGGTAGTAACAGCAATGTTCAGGATTGCGCGGTGCTGCACGGCATGCGCTACAAGTACCCGGTCATCGTCGGCGACTGGGTCACCATCGGTCACAACGCTACGGTGCATGGCTGCGTCGTCGAAGACGCGTGCCTCATTGGAATGGGCTCAGCTATTTTGAACAATGCCCGCATCGGCGAGGGCTCGATTATTGCCGCCGGCGCTGTGATCCCGGAGGGAATGGTGATTCCACCCCGCTCGCTGGTGGCTGGTGTTCCGGGAAAAGTGCGTCGCGAGCTGGGCGAGCAGGACCGCGAAACGATCCTGCAATACGCCCGCAATTACCTGGACTACGTGCAGATCTACCTGAAAGAACGGGAGAGCTGGGGATAGCCCGACACTATTTCCACGGCACAGGCGGAGGGTTCCGATCCGCGAATTGCATCTGGTGCCAGTAGGGATAGGTGGGAGTCACCGCGCTGGCTGCATCCAGTCGGGCTACCTGTTCGGCGCTCAGGCTCCAACCAGCGGACGCCAAGATTCTGTTGCAACTGCTTCTCGTCGCGCGCGCCGATGATCACGCTCGAAATGGTCGGCCGCGCCAGCAGCCAGTTCAGTGCTACCTGCGGCACCGTCTTCTCCACCTCGGCAGCGACCGCATCCAGCGCATCCACGATGTTGAACAAGTGCTCGTCTGGAACCGGAGGGCCCTGTGCCGCGGTTTGGTGCAGCCGGCTTTTTTCCGGCAGCGGCTGCCCGCGCCGTATCTTGCCGGTCAGCCGTCCCCAACCCAGCGGACTCCACACCGTCGTTCCGACCTTCTGATCCAGGCCCAGCGGCATCAGTTCCCATTCGAACTCGCGGCTCAGCAACGAGTAGTACGCCTGGTGCGAAACATAGCGCGTCCACCCATACCGATCCGCGATGGCCAGTGACTTCATCAGGTGCCAGCCGGAGAAATTGGAGCAGCCGATGTATCGAACCTTGCCGCTCTTCACCAGCGTGTCCAGCGTCGACAAAACTTCTTCGATCGGCGTCAACGCGTCGAATCCATGCAGGTGGTAGAGGTCGATGTAGTCCGTCCCCAGTCGCCGCAGACTTGCTTCACAGGCCTCGATGAGGTGGTAGCGCGACGATCCGCGCTCGTTGGGACCGTCTCCCATGGGGAACGTCGTCTTGGTGGAGATGAGTGTTCGGCTGCGTCGCGACCCGATCGCCTTGCCGAGAATCTCCTCGGAGAGTCCCTTGGAATAGATGTCGGCGGTATCGAAGAAATTCACGCCGGCATCCAGGCAGACGTCGACCAGGCGCGTTGCCTCGGCGACATCGCTCTCGCCCCAGGCTTTGAAGAACTCCGAGCCGCCCCCGAAAGTAGCAGCGCCGAAACAAAGTGCCGGGACCTTGAGCCCCGATCCGCCAAGAATTCGATATTCCATGTTCGAGTAGATGTTGGCCGACGAACTCGCGATGCAAGCGGCTCGATTTCCGCCTGATAAACTTAACCTCTGGTTCATCACGCGACATGAGCATTCTGAAAGCTGTGCGCGGCACCCGCGATCTGCTGCCGCCCGAAACTGCATTGTGGAACCACGTCGAATCCACTGCGCGCCGCGTCTTCGCGCGCTACAACTTCGGCGAAATTCGCACGCCCATTTTTGAAGATACCCAGCTCTTCGCCCGCGGCGTCGGCGAAGAAACCGACATCGTCTCCAAGGAGATGTACACCTGGGAAGACCGCGCCCGCGCGCAGTCAGAGAAGCCGCAGTCGCTCACCCTCCGGCCCGAGAACACCGCCGGCGTGGTCCGCGCCTACATTGAACACAAGCTGGGCGAAACCGGACTACTGCAGAAGCTCTACTACATCGGCCCGCAGTTCCGGCGAGAACGCCCGCAGCAGGGGCCGCTACCGGCAGTTCTATCAGATCGGCGCCGAGGTCATCGGGCCGCCTTCCGCCGGTTCCGAATCTCCGCTGCGAGATGCCGAAGTCATCGAGATGCTCGCCAGTTTCCTCGAGGAACTCGGCATCACCGGCTGGAAGCTGCTGATCAACTCCGTCGGATCCTCCAGCGATCGGCCGCGGTATGTCGCGGCATTGAAGGAAGCCCTCAAAGACGTGGCGCCCACGATGTGCGTCGATTGCCAACGCCGGGCCGAGACCAATCCGCTGCGCGTGCTCGACTGCAAGGTTCCGGAAGATCAGCCGATCATCGAGACCCTGCCGAAGATCGCCGACTACCTCGACGAAGCTTCGCGCGCGCACTTCGCCCAGGTGCAGTCGGCTCTCGATGCCTGCGGCGTCGCCTATGAAGTCACGCCGCGCCTCGTGCGTGGCCTCGACTACTACACCCGCACGACCTTTGAGTTCCAGCATGGCGGGCTCGGCGCGCAGAACGCGCTGCTGGGCGGCGGCCGCTACGACGGCCTCTCGGAAATGCTGGGCGGCCCCAAGGCTCCCGGCATCGGCTTTGCCATTGGCCTCGATCGCCTGGTCATGACGCTCCAGGCTCAGCCCGGCACCAGCCCGGATTCGAAGGCCGACGCCTATCTCGCTCCGCTGGGCGAAGCTCTCAATGCCGCGGCTCTGGCCCTGGCTCGCGAACTGCGCCGCGAGGGTCTCCGCGTGGACCTGGGCGATGGCGCCTTCCGTCTGAAAAAATCCTTCGAAACCGCAGACAAGCTCGCCCGCAGCATCATTCTGCTCGGAGAAGATGAGCTGGCATCCGGTATCCTGACGGTCAAGACACTTCGCCACCGGCGAGCAGGCCAAAGTTCCAAGGGAACAGCTGGCCGGCGCACTCAAGACCATCCAAAAGTAAGAAGGAATGGAGTAGGAACAACCTTGCTCGACTTTCTCGGAACACTCGAACGTACGCACACCTGCGGCGAACTGCGCGCAGAGCACGCCGGCCAATCCGTCGTCCTGATGGGCTGGGTCAACCGCCGTCGCGATCACGGCAATCTCATCTTCCTCGACCTGCGCGATCGCAGCGGCGTCGCGCAGATCGTCCTCGACCTTGAGACTCAGCGCCGAAGCGCACGCCAAGGGAGAAGCACATCCGGCCCGAGTACGTGGTCGCCGCCATCGGCAAAGTTCGCCTGCGTGGCAAAGACGTGATCAATCCCAAGATGCCGACCGGCGAAATCGAGGTCGTCGCCGACCAGCTTCTGGTGCTCAATGACTCCAAGCTGCCGCCCTTCTCGCCTGCCGAAGAAGCCATCAAGAACGAAGAGCTGCGCCTGAAGTACCGCTACCTCGACCTGCGCCGGCCGGAGATGCAGCACAATCTCAAGATGCGCCACGCCATCACGCTGGCCATCCGGCAATATCTCTCGAGCCAGGGCTTTCTGGAGATCGAGACGCCGATTCTCACCGCATCGACGCCGGAGGGCGCGCGCGATTATCTCGTCCCGAGCCGCGTGCATGCCGGCAATTTCTTCGCGCTGCCGCAGTCGCCGCAGATCTTCAAGCAGATCCTCATGATCTCCGGGCTGGATCGCTATTTTCAGATCGCGCGCTGTTTCCGCGACGAAGATCTGCGCGCCGATCGCCAGCCCGAGTTCACGCAAGTCGATCTGGAGATGTCGTTCCCGCAGCAGGAGACGGTCTTCCGCGTGGTGGAAGGCTTCTTGAACGCCGCCTTCGCCGTCAGCGGCATTCAACTGCAAACGCCGTTTCCGCGCATGACCTACGACGAAGCCATTCGCCAGTACGGAATCGATAAGCCCGACCTGCGCCTTCCTCCTTTGACGGAAGTCAGCGCGGCATTCGCGCCGGAAAATCTGCAGACGCTGGGCATCGCCGAGGGGCAACCGCTGGTGGCGGTGCGCACGCCATCCGTTGGAGAGCTTTCGCGGCAAGGAACGCGACGACCTCCGCCTGGTCTATCCCTCAAAACTGGCGCAGCAGAACATCAAGGTCTACGACGATTTCAAGCGGCTGGAAAAATCCTTCCCGAAGCGATCGCCAAGGTCCGCGAACTCACCGGGGCCGAGGCTTCCGACTATGTTGTCGCTGGTCGGCGCCGACGCACGCTTCGGCGATGGCGTCGTCGGCCAGACGCCCGCCGCGGGGCACCTGCAGACGACCGTACGAAGCTGGCGACGGCATTGCCGGCAATGTTCCCACCGCCGTTCTTACGGCCCGCGAACGGCAGATCTACGAGATGGCCGGATTGGTGCGGCTCGCTCTCGCGCAGAAGTTCGCTGACCGGCACCGGCGATTCAACCAGCAAGGAACTGCGGACGATTACAAATTCCTCTGGGTCACTGACTTTCCCTTCTTCGAATGGGACGAGGAAACCAGCACCTGGACCTTCGCCCACCATCCGTTCACCTCTCCCCATGAGGAAGACATCCAGGCCGGCCGCATGGAGTCAGACCCGGGTGCCGTGCGCGCGCTTGCGTATGACGTCGTGTTGAACGGCACGGAGCTGGGCTCAGGATCCATCCGTATTCATCGCCAGGATGTGCAGCGGCATATCTTCCGTTCGCTCGGCATGTCGGATGAGGAGGCAAAGGCGCGGTTCGGGTTCTTCCTGGAAGCGCTGGAATACGGCACGCCGCCGCACGGCGGCATTGCTCTCGGCCTGGATCGCATCGCCATGATCCTGGCAGGTGCCTCGAGCCTGCGCGAAGTGATCGCGTTCCCTAAGACCGCCAAGGCCATTGACCTGATGGTCGACGCGCCCGGCCCGGTGAGCGAAGCGCAGTTGAAAGAACTGCATATCCGCACCGTGCTCAAGAGCTAGCCCCAAAAGGAAAGAGTTCCCCGCAATGGGGAACTCTCGTCCTGCTCGAACTCTCGCCTACTGGTTGCGGTGCAGCGACCCGAACTTGTACACCACCCCGACCGTCCCGGCGAACGCATCCTGCGTGTTCGCGCCGTAGAAAGTCGGTTGGAAATCCGTCACCACCCGCACTGACAGCCTCGGGCTGAGGTTGTAGTCGAACGAGGCGCCCGTCGCCATGGAGAAAGCCAGCTGGTTGCTGTAGAGCCCCACTGCGTTCGGCAACACGCCTTTCAGGTCGGTGTCGAATACCCCGTAAGCGCCACCGAAAAGCAGATGAAGTCCGACGGTAGTCTTCGGCTGGCGATAGACGCGAAAGTCCGGCCCGATCAGGAACACTGTTTCGTGCACGTGCGGACTCTTCAGGTTGTAAGGATTGGCTTGCAGGACGGCGGTGGAAGAAAACTCTCTGACGCTGCCCGCGAATCCGTACACCGGCCTTACCCAGAGCGTTGCCTGACCGGCTCCGCCCATCCAATCGATCGGCGCAAGCCGCCCAAAGCCCGGACGAAGCCGTGTATAGGCGAACCCACCGGACACTTCCCATCGGTTGTCATAGTCGGCTCCGGCGATCGTCGCCGAGGGTGCCGGGGGGGCGGTCTGCGCCCGCAGGCCTGGTATCAAAAACATCGCACCGAGTGCCGCCAGGAAGTACAGCTTTTGCTTCATTGAAAACACGCTAACTTGCCACCTCACACAGAACTTGGCGCGAAATCGCACAGGGATTCGGCCTGATTTTTAAAGAGCTCGCACGATTCACGATACACGGTCGGAGCGGCGCTGTCAGGGCAGTGCGCCACCCGGGCTCACACAGGAATGGTCAGGCGGACAGGCAAATTCGACTGGCCTTTCCATCCATCCAGCAGTTCGCGAATCCAGGCAGCTAGTTCATCCAGCGTCGATCGTTCGGATCGCGCTTTTCGTCCGGATCGATATAGCGTCCCTCGCCATCGAATCGAACGTCGCGATCATGCTTGCGCATGTAAACCTCGAACTTGCGCGCAGCGCGGCGGCGCTTCCAGCGGTAGTAGTTGTTGCGCACGCTGAAATACTGCTCGCTGGCCGAATAGCTGAAGCCTCGCCGGGGCGCGGTCTTGGAGTACAAGTAGCCGATCAACGCGCCACTCAGGTAGACGAGATAGGTGAGCGGAGAAGCTCCGCCGATCAGGCTGGCGATGGCGATCAGCAGGTACACCGCCACCAGGTACTTGGCCTTGATGCCAATCGGCAAGGGAAACAACATGAATTGCTGCTCGCCGAACAGAACCGCGAACGCAGCCAGCATGCCGAAGATGCCGCTGGATGCGCCGGAGGTCGCCTCGAGTGGGCTAAGGTGCAGCACGCCGGTAAACGAGAGCGCCGAGCCGATGATCGCTCCGCCAATCACGCAGAAGAAGTAAATCTCCGTGAGCCAGCGACTGCCCTTCTCATTCTCGAGATAGGACCCGATGAACCACAGCGACAGCATGTTGAAGAGGATCTCCAGCAAGCCGCCGTGAATAAAGGCGTAGGTGACCAGCTGCCAGACGTATCCGTGAAAGACGACGTTCGCTGGAACGAGCGGCAATACGCCTACGAATTGCGCCAGAAATGGAGCGCGTCCGCCGATCAGAATGAGGAAGAACGCAACCAGGTTGACCAGCACCAGGCGCTTGGTCACCCCGGTAAAGCTTGGAAACGCGAGCATGCTCGAACCGATTCGTGGCATAACGGCAATCCTAAGCAGCTGGTTCACGGCCGAGACTCGCCGGATGCACCCTCTTGGAGCCGGGGTACGGTGCATCTTGCCTCGCGTCAGAACTGCTGCGGCAACTGCTCTATTGTCTCAGGTTCGCTGAAAAACTGCCTGCCCTCACGGTTCGCGCAGAGGCAGCGGTGTCACCGCAATGCTGCGGTGGCCGGACGGGTCGACCGATCGCACCCCAAACACCACGTTGTCTTTACTGATCGGCAACGTGACGGTATGGTGGCCCTCCTGGCCCGTGTCTCCCAGCTTGGCGGCGGTCTCTGAGAACGCCCAGTTCGGCGCGGAGGTCGCGCGCCACACCACCTCGTAGCCCGTATTTGCGGCTGCGCCCTCGGGCGCGTCCCACTTCAGCGTGGTGTCGTTGTCCAGCCCGGTCGTCACAATCGACACGTTCTGCGGTGGCCCAGGCGCCGCGGCCAGCGTTGCCAGCGTGGCCGCATTCAATCTCGCCACATCCGCGACGTAATGGAAATCCACAAACTTGAGCAGATCGCCGTACTCCACGCCGTTTTCCGTGCGCAGATTTTGATGCTGATGATTGAAGTCTTCACGCCACTCCGTGAACCGCACCGCGGCGAAGCCCATCTGGTTGAACGAAGTATGATCCCCGCCTCGCAGGAACCGGTCGCGGCGGAAAATCAGCACCGGGTGAAAGCCCTCCGCAGCTCGCCTGTCTCGCTGCTTGGGTTTGCCGTGGAAGTACGTCGCGGATATGTCTTCCACCGCCCGCGCAAGTTCGCGCGAAGGCGAATCGCTCTCGCTGCCCAGCGCCTGGATCACCCCCAGCTGGTCGATCGTCGTATTCGCCGGAACGCCCTTCGGAGAACACCCGCACCGCGCTCTTGTCCTGAAACTTATCCCCGGGCGTGGTGTTTCCACCAACGATGTCATTGTTCAGCACGCCTTCGAGATCCCAGTGCAGGCTGCGCGCAAGCTGGGCGAGATGATGGCTGCCATTCAATCCCTGCTCTTCGCCCGCCACGGCTGCAAACACGATCGAGCCGGGGAACTTCAGCTGGCTGAGCACCCGCGCGCACTCCAGGCTCACCGCCACGCCGCTGGCATCGTCGTTGGCCCCGGGCGCTTCGCCATGCGTGTCCATGACGTCGGTGTTGCGGGAGTCGTAGTGTCCGGTCACCAGCACCATCGTCTTTCTCGACGGATCGGAACCATGCAGGATCGCGTAGACATTGCGTGATCGTCGTGGCCTGCCGGATCCGGGCTGCGCTCGCCACGTTGCGGTGCCTCGACGAAGGTGTCCCGCTTTACCTCCAGGCAGCCGCCGCAGGCGGCCGAATATCTTCTTGAACTCCTGCTCGATCCAGTCCGCGGCGGCGCTCACGCCCTGGCCCCGGCGGCAAGTCTTTCTCCATGCTGGAAAGCGTGCTGCGGTTATGAAAGCTGACCAGCTTTTCAATCGTGCGTTGAATCTGTTCCGGAGAGACGCGGGTGAGCGCCTTCTCGATGGCGGGGTCCGCCGGGGCCGCCTGGATTTCGCCTCCGGTGGCATCCAGATCCCGCTTTGAAACGTCAGAGAGGGCATGTGCAGGTACGACTGCGAGGCATAACAGGCTGGCCAGAGAGTGATACCATCGTGCGGACCGCATCTTCATTCCGTGTACTCCGGGGGATTGGAAATGTGTGTTCGACCGCGATCGCTTGACGCGTCCACAGATTGTTTTGAAACTAACTAGCGTAGTGCGCATACGAGTGCGGTCATTACTAATCCTAATACTCCTGCCAATTGGAGGCGTTCATGGCGAATTGTCCCGAATGTGAGAGTGTGCTGGACTTCGATCCAGATGAAGTAGAAGAAGGCGACGTTATTGTCTGCGACGAATGCGGCAACGAATATGAAGTCGTCGCAACCGATCCCCTGGAACTCGCCAAAGCGGATGAAGAGGGATACGACGATGAAGAAGTCGCGGAAGAGGAAGAAGAATGAAGCGTGATCTTGGAACACAATTTCGCAGGCTGTCCACTCGCACCCAGTTGCATCGATCGGTGCGAGCGAGCAGGTTCGCAGCGTGGATCGTGATTGGGTGTGCCTTCGCAGTTGCCAGTTCCATGGCAATGGCCCAGGCTCAGCGGGTCGTGCAGGGTAAGGTGCTCGGCTCGCAGGAGGAGACTGTCGCCGGCGCTGTTGTGTATCTGAAAGACGGCAAGACCAACACCATCAAGACCAGTATCTCGACCCAGGATGGCAGCTATCGTTTTGGGCAACTGTCGAGCGGTACTGACTATTCTCTCTGGGCGCAGTTGCAGGGCAAGAAGAGCGCCACCAAGAACATCAGCTCGTTTGATACCAAGGCGCAGTTCAACATCGATCTGAAAATCAACACAGCGAAGTAGGACATTCTCGGCCTGATTCCTGAACCGAAAAGCAAAACGCCACCGTGACGGTGGCGTTTTGCTTTTGCCTCTGCGGCGAATCGATTATTCGTGTTCGCTGCGCTTCCAGTTCATCAGATCGCCAAGCGTTGTGGTTGAGCTCGAGACCGGCGCCTTGTAGGCTTCCACGTCCGCGCGGCTGGCTTCTTCGCCGACTGCCCGGATGCTGAGACCGACCTTCTTCTCGTCCGCATTCATCTTGATGATCTTGAAGTCATGCTCCTGGCCGACTTCCAGCTTGATCGGGGCGCCGTGAGCGTCGACAGCCTCGGAGACGTGGCAGAGACCTTCCACGCCTTCCGCAACTTCCACGAAGGCGCCGAATTGCGCGGTGCGAAGCACCTTGCCCTTCACGACATCGCCGACGCGGTGCTGGCTGAAGAATGTTTCCCACACATCCGGCTGAAGCTGCTTGATGCCGAGCGACAGGCGGCGATTCTCAGGCTCCACGCCCAGAACGACTGCCTTCACCTTCTCGCCCTTCTTCAGGACTTCCGAGGGATGCTTGACGCGCTTGGTCCAGCTCAGATTGCTGACGTGGACCAGTCCGTCGATGCCGTCTTCGATCTCGATGAAGGCGCCAAAGTCGGTCAGGTTGCGAACCCGACCTTCGACGTTGGTGCCGGCAGGATAGCGAGCCGACAGGTTCTCCCAGGGATTCTCGAGCAGCTGCTTCATGCCGAGCGAAATGCGGCGATCGGTCGGGTTCACGCTCAGAACCACCGTCTCCACTTCATCGCCGGGCTTGACCAGCTTGGAGGGATGCTTCATCCGCTTGGACCAGGTCATCTCGGAGACGTGGACCAGGCCTTCGATGCCCTGTTCCAGCTCTACAAACGAACCGTAGTCGGTGACGCTGAGGATGCGGCCGCGAACATGCGCGCCGACGGGATACCGTTCCACGGCGTCGAGCCACGGATCGGGCGTGAGCTGCTTGAAGCCAAGCGAGACACGCTGCTTATCCTTGTCGAACTTGAGCACCTTGACCTGAATCTCGTCGCCGACGTTGACCAGGTCGCGAGGATGGGTAAGCCGTCCCCACGACATGTCGGTGATGTGCAGCAGGCCGTCGATTCCGCCCAGGTCAACGAACGCACCGTAGTCGGTGAGGTTCTTGACCGTCCCGGTCAGAATGCTGCCTTCTTCCAGGTGGCCCAGAGTCTCAGAGCGCTTCGCGGTCTGCTCTTCTTCGAGGATCTCTTTGCGGGAGACGACCACGTTGCCGCGCTTCTTGTTCAGCTTGATCACGCGGACTTCAATCTGCTGGCCGATGTAGGCATCCAGATTCCGCACGGGGCGCACTTCAAGCTGCGAGCCCGGCAGGAATGCCTTGATGCCGATGTCGACGGTCAGTCCGCCCTTGACCCGGCCGAGGACTGTGCCCATGACCGGCGTCTTCTCGTTGGCGGCCTTTTCAATCACATCCCAGACGCGATGCCGCTGAGCCTTTTCGTAGCTCAGCAGGTAGCCACCTTCGGCCTCTTCGCGCTCGATGATGACCTCAACCGTGTCGCCGGCCTTCAACTTCGGCTGGCTGGTGAGCGGATCCATCACCTGCTCGATCGGGATCAAACCTTCGGACTTCAAGCCAACATCGACCACCACATGCTTGTCGGTCAGCTTGATTACGGTTCCGGAGACGATGTTGTCGTCGAACGCCATGGCAGCGGCTTCGGCGGCCTGTTCGCGGTCAAACGACTCGAGCGCGGCAGCGAAGTCTTCCATGCCGCTCATCTCAAGATCGTCGTGAGCCGCTGGGGCCGGGGCCTCTGCGGGGGTCGAAGCGGCCACTGGAGCAGCGGTTTCGGTCGCTGCAGTCGTGCCAGCGCGGCAGTCTCGGGCGCAGACGATTCAGGCTGGTCCTGTGTACTCAGAGACGATGGCTCGCTGACAGTTTCGGTCTCGACGGAAGCGGTCTCCGGGCTATAGGTGGATTCATGGGACGGCTCGAGTTGCTCCGTCGTGGCATCTAGCGTTGGGGTTTCCAGTTCGGTGTTCAGGGGTGTGCTCTCGGTTTGTTCAGGATTAAGGACGTCTGCCATACTTGCCAGCTCCGGGATTCTGGGTCGGCGGTTCCCGGATAGTTCCGCCCTGCAAACTGGAGTTTCGCATCCGCTTTCAGGATGCGAGAAGTCTGCATATTTCTTCGCTGGTAGCTGATTCTGGCTGATCCGCGAAGGTTCGGGGATCGTGTTTCTTGCACTCTCCTTGGTCGAATCGGAAGATCCTGGGGAGACGGAGAGTGTGGCCAGAGTGAGTGGCCCGGCACTACGTCGGTCTCCGTTTGGGAGCGTCCGGCAGGCAGGGATGAACAAGAGCGGCGATCGCAGGCTACGCATGAATCCCGCGCGCAAACCTACTCCCAAACTATACCGTTCCATCGTGCCCTGGTGTCAATGCAACCTTCGTTCAAACCTCACATTGCAATCGACTCTTAACAAACGCCATGCCCGAATTCCGCAGGCATGCAGGTCCGCCTTCCAAACCTCGCGCGAAGACCTCGAGGACGCCACTCTGCGCCGCCGTATACTCAGTCTGTGATGGACCACCTGTGGACCCCTTGGCGATTCGCCTACGTCAGTACCGCGGAACAGAGCAACAGGCATGGAGTTCCGCCGGAACTGGACGCCTGGCCGGGTGAGTTGAATTGTGTTTTCTGCAATATGCTGGCTGCGGTCGACCATGCTATCGCCCAGGGGATGGACGCCGAGCAGGCCGAGCGCGCCGCTCACATCATCCTTCGCGGGAGCCGGCATCTTCGTTGTGCTGAATGCCTACCCCTACTGCTCCGGGCATTTGATGATCGTCCCTTACCGGCACCAGAACTCGCTTGCGGCCCTGGACGCGGAGGTCGCGCGGGAGATGATGGAAACCGCGCAACGGGCTGAGCTTGCGATGAAGTTGGTCTACTCGCCTCACGGATTCAATTTTGGCCTCAACCTGGGAGCGGCTGCCGGCGCAGGCGTCGCCGGCCACCTCCATCTGCACGGATTGCCGCGTTGGGTTGGCGATACGAACTTCATGACCGTGGTCGGCGAGACGCGCGTCCTGCCCGAAGATCTCGACGTGACCTGGCAGCGATTGCGCAAAGCCTTCCATGAGGTTGCGGTCGATAGCCATTCCTCCTAGGCGAGCAACGCATCCAACCCGCTCAGGAGTTTTCCATGACGCAAGACTCAGGCAAGCCGTCGGATCCAACCCAAGCCCAGCAGGGTAAAAGCCCGCGGGCATCGCAGACAGAGCAAGACTCGGCCGGTTCCAAACACGAGGCTCCTACGGCAGTTCAGCCGGTTGAGCCGGAGCAGACGAATCTCACGGGTGCCGGCAAGGCGCAACAGCGAGAGCATTTGCAGGAAAACGTCGAAGGCGACGCGGGACAAGGGCAGCGCCACCCCGATCTCCCGCAGGCCAGCACGCGACCGGCTCGTTCACTGGGCCCGGAAAAAACGATCGCTAAGCCGCGCTGGCTAGTTTTCGGTCACCGGTTCTCGATCGGCGATGGCATCGTTCTCCAGTGCGTCCTCGGCGTCGAGCATCGCTGCGTGTTCGGATGTTTCGGAGAGCGATAGCGGCTCGTCGAAGGCTTCTTCGAGCAGCGAGGGTTCTAGGTTTCTCTTTGGCTTCAGCCCCAGGCCGCGCAGCAATTCCACCTGCCTTACCAGGTTACCGGGGCCGGTCTTCAGCTTCTGGAAGGCTGCGTCGTAGGTGGCGCTCGCGTCCTGCAGGCGTTCGCCGATCTTCTCCATATCGGCTGCAAATCCCACGAACTTGTCGTACAGCAGAGAACCGCGGTTGACGATCTCGTTTACATTGCGCGTCTGATTCTCCTGGCGCCATAGATTTGCTACGGTGCGGATTACAAACAGAAGCGTTGTCGGGCTGACCAGCAGAACGTTCTTGTTGTAGGCCTCTTGCCAGAGCTTGCAATCCTGGCCGATGGCCAGCATGAATGCCGGCTCGACCGGGATGAACATCACCACAAAATCGAGGGATTTCAGGCCATATAGCTGGTGATAATCCTTCTTCGCGAGCCCAGAAATGTGCGCGCGTACCGAGGCCAGATGGGCAGAGAGATGGCTGTTCTTTGCTGCTTCCGTCTCGCCGCTGCAGTAGTCCGTATAGGCCACGAGCGACACCTTGGAATCGAGCACCAGGTGTTTTCCGCCGGGCAGGTTCACCACCACGTCGGGGCGCGCACGGCGATTGTTGTCCAGGGCGAAGCTTTCCTGCAACCGGTACTCGATGCCTTTGCGTAGCCCTGAGCTTTCGAGGATCTGTTCCAGGATGAATTCGCCCCAGTCGCCTTGTGTCTTGCTTGAGCCGCGGAGCGCAGTCACCAGGTTCGCGGCGTCATCGGAAAGCTGCTGGTTCAATTTTTGCAGGTTGTCGAGGTGCGTCTTCAGCTCAGTGCGTCCGGCGATTCCATCCTGCTGCACCTGCTCCACCTTGGCTTGAAATTCAGTCAGCCGCAGCTTCAAGGGATCGAGCAACTGACCAAGGTTCGACTGGTTGAGTTCCGTAAACCGCTTGGATTTTTCTTCGAGAATTTCACTCGCCAGCGATTTGAACTGATACGTGAGTTGTTCGCGCGCCTCGTTCAGCAGCGCGACCTTTTCTGTGCCCTGCTGGCGTTCATTGGCGAGTTGGGTGGTGGCTTGCGCGAGTTCCTCTCCAAGCCTCTGGATGCGCGCCTGCAACTCCTCGCATTTCTGGTCGGCACGCGTGTAGGCTGCCGAAGCCGCGGCTGCCTTGTCCTGCTCGGCACCGAGCGTGGCCTCGAGCCCGGCAAGCCTCGATCGCAGTTGGCTGCTCTCGCTCCGCAGGGCTTCGAACTGGACGCCTTGCGTCGCTGCGGCTGCCTTGAGGCTCGCAACCTGGTCTGTCAGCCCGGCCAGATCCCGTTCGAGCAGGCTCTTTTCTCCGGCAGACCTGCCGCGCTGGACCGTTGCACCCACAAACCAGCCAATTGCCAGGCCAATACCAAGGCCGCATACCAGGATCGCCACCACAGAAATCATTCGAAATACCCACCGGACCCGAATACAAAGGAAGTCTAACCGCATCTTATTCCGGTCTGGATCGACGGCTGCGTGCAAACCGAGGAAAAGTTCCGAATACATTGGCGGTGCTTGGCTTTACACCCGGTGGGCCGCTCAGTAGACTGGGAACTTCGGGACTACGCGCCGGAGCAATCAGGCGTCAGAAACAAAGGACGTGGTTTGGTCATCATGAGGTGATCAAACGCTCGTCGAGGGATGTCCCGTTACGAGTTCAATTTGAGTGATTTATCCGACAGGAGAAGCGCATGGCAGCAGTGGAAGAAAAGGTTAAACAGATCATCGTCGAGCAGCTTCAGGTGGATGAGGCCGAGGTTACCCCGAGCGCTTCGTTTCAGGAAGACCTGGGTGCCGATTCGCTGGACGTGGTCGAACTGGTAATGCAGTTTGAAGAGGCCTTTGATCTGGAAATTCCGGATGAAGACGCAGAGAAGATCAAGACAGTGAAAGACGCTGTGGAGTACATCGAGAAAAACTCGAAAGGCGGCAAGTAACTTTGTCGAAGCGCGTCGTAGTGACAGGCAGCGGGTTGCTGTGCGGCGTAGGGAACACCACGCCCGAAGTCTGGAACAATTTGCTGGCAGGCAAGAGCGGAATGGCCCCGATTACCGGGTTCGACGCGACGGACTTTCCCGTCACGTTCGCGGCCGAGGTGAAGAACTTCGATGCATTGAAGTTTATCGAAAAGAAAGAATCGCGGAAGATGGCGCGGTTTATCCATTTTGCTCTCGCCGCGACGCACGAAGCGATGGAATCGTCGGGCCTCAAGATTACGCCGGAGAATGAAGAGCTGGTCGGCGTACACATCGGCTCCGGCATCGGCGGTTTCGACGTGATCGAGCGCGAGCACAGCAACATGCTCAAGGGCGGCCCGCGCAAGATTTCACCTTTTTTTATTCCAGCAGCTATCGTGAACCTCGCCGCCGGGCAGGTAAGCATCCGCTACGGTGCCAAGGGTCCTAACGAAGCTACCGCCACGGCCTGCACGACCAGTGCCCACTCGATTGGCGATGCGTATCGCATCATCCAGCGGGGCGATGCCGATGCGATGATCGCGGGCGGGGCCGAAGCAGCCATCACTCCTATGGGCGTGGGCGGCTTTGCTGCGATGCGTGCACTCTCCACGCGGAATGACGACCCTGAACACGCCTGCCGTCCTTTTGATCAGGACCGCGATGGTTTCGTGGTAGGCGAGGGTGCCGGAATTCTGATCCTCGAAGATCTCGAGTTCGCCAAAGCTCGTGGCGCGAAGATACTGGCTGAGATCGTCGGCTACGGTATGAGCGCGGACGCGTACCACATCACCGGCATGGCAGCCGAAGGCGAAGGCTGTTTCCGCGCCATGCGCAACGCCATCAAAAGTGCGAATCTGCGGCCGGAAGAGATTGACTACGTGAATGCGCACGCGACCTCGACCCAGTTGGGCGATGCGATGGAGACTGCGGCGATTCGAAAGCTCTTTGGCGAACATGCCACCAGTCACAAGCTCCGCGTCAGTTCTACCAAGTCGATGACCGGTCACTTGCTCGGTGGAGCCGGCGGCCTAGAGGCCGGCATCGTGATTCAGGCCCTGCAGGAACAAGTCGTTCCTCCCACGGCCAATCTGGACAAACCGGACCCGTTGTGCGATTTGAATTACGTACCCAATAAGCCGCAGCAGGCGAAGGTCGACTACGCGCTGTCAAACTCATTCGGATTTGGCGGAACGAATGGCTCCCTGGTCTTCAAGCGCTGGGCGGAGTAAGAGGCAGCCAGTTCGAGATACACAAAGGGCACAGCTACCAGCTGTGCCCTTTTTCTTTTGCCCGGCGATGCCTAGCTTCCGCTGATGGCGGAGTAGCCCACCCGGATGATCAACAGCAGAAGCCACCAGCCCCAGATGGCAGTCATGCCGGAGGAGCGCTTGACCTTGCCGACAATTGCGAGTCCGAGGCCAACCAGGATGAACGTCCAGAACCAGAACACATCGATCGACGTGGCCAGAGTGATCAGCCACTTGGGAGTTTCCTGGCTGAGATAGTAACCAATGTTGGTACCTACCGGGTTCTGCACATTGAAGGAATCAGGATCCACACCGGCGAAGAGAGTAATCATCCCCAACACTGACTTGATCAGCATCGGTAGCGAGCGCGTACATCCACACGGCAAAGACCTGGCCATAGGTGGCCCGGCCTCCGAAGAGAAAGTTGATCGTGGCCCACAGAACCAGCGCGAAGATGGCGGTGCCGATCAAGCCGAGCAACGGGACGCTGTAGGTGATGATCTTGGTGATCATCACGCTGGTCTTCATCGCATTGGCGCGCTGGTCGGCCGGCATATTGGCCATCTGTTCCGCGGCCTTCGGGTTCTGCTTCATGCCGCTCTCGGTCAGCTTGTCCCAACCGATCCGCGATTGCATGGCGAAGACGAACCCATACGTCACAATGACGCTTAGCAGAAAGGGTAGCCACCAACTGGTGCTGCGAAGGATGTCAGTAAACGTTTTGGATGGCGCCGTAAACGTGTCGACCACCCGCGCTGTCTGGCTCAGCCCCGCTGTCTCGATGCCTGCCTCCGGCAGTGGAGGTACAACCGCATTCATCTCGCTCATAAAGTTAGCCTCGGAAAGGTGTCCATGTTTGAGTTGTGCGAATTTTACTCCAACCCATCGTGGCAATGAATAAATTTACTGGGGAACCCATATCAGCACGGACGCGGTCTCGGCGTCGGGGATATCGCACTCGGCTCTACACAGCAGATTGCAGTGCGCTGGTGGTTAGCGCACCCGGGCGGCAATGAGCGTGACCCCTGCTCTTCGATGATGGGCGGGCCCATGCTCCGCACGCGAAGCTGCCGGGAGATACGACTTGTAGACGGTGATGTGGAAGCACGACTGCTGGAATTCTTCTTCCACGTCGATCTTTCCCGCGACTTGGAGCGGCATCAGAAAAGCGCGCATCCAGCCTACTTCAGAAGGAGACAGGCCTCTCTTGGCGATGTCGATGGTGCCGCCGGTCAGGTGGGGCGAGGCTATGTCTCCATCGGCAGGAGCTGCGTTGCCATTGAACCCCTCAAGCTGCCGCTGGTAGGCGACGGTGCGCACGGCCGAGTTGACCTGAAGCGGCTTGTGAAAGCGGGCCGCGTGCACACGGGACAGATCACTCAGGAAGCGGGCAGTCCAGAGGCGGCAGTAGCGGCGATTTCCCGGTAAGCGCGGATCGACCAGCAAGGCGTTGCTCACGGGAATAGCTACCAGCGCCTTTTCTCTTCGCAGCGAAAGCAGGTCCGAGTCGTTTTGAATGCGCTCGAGCCCATCCGCCTCCGCCCGGACATTTTGCCGCACCAGCGAGGCGTATGTTCCCTTCATGGCTGGTGGCATCTTGAACTTGACCCGAGGTACAGGATCGATAATTGCGGTGGGCGACGGCGTGCTGGTTTTGAGCCTTGCCATGTGGCGCGCACGTTGCTGGACCCGCACAGCATGCAGCAGGCGAGCACGTTGATGTCCCGACCTGGCGGAAGCTGCAGCGGAAACGGAGTGATGGTGTGGATGGCGGCGCGCGGCGGCGCTCGCCGGAAGCACGAGAAAAGCCGACAGCAGGCAAAATACGACAGGGGGCAATGAACGGCGCATCGGTGGACCGCGGAGAAACTCCAGAGCTTCTACAGACTACCGCGCCCGACATCCTGGTCCAAGTAGTGAGGCTGGTTCAGCAATCCGTCCAGACCTGTCCAATTCGTACCCAGGCCGCTAGTAGCGCTTAGACACCAAAGCGGGCGGAGTGCCCTTGCGGCCGGCCAGCAACCAGTCGACCCGGCTGCGTACGTCGTCGTCCTGAGCTTCGCCCATAATCCGGCCGATCAGCTCGCCATTCTCATCGAGCACGACCGTTCCGGGAACAATGTCCCCCAGTCCGAAGCGCGCCAGATCGTCCGAGCTGGCCCCGGTCCAAACCTCGAGCGAAATGCCCTGTTTGGTGAGGAACGGCTGAATCTTGCCGCGATCCTTGGGATCGTCAATGGAGACGGCCACGAAGCGCACGTTCTTACCGGCATAGGCGCTGCTCAGCTTGGAGAGGCGCGGAAGCTCTTCCTGGCAGGGGCCGCACCAGGTCGCCCAGAAGCTGAGCACGACGATTTGCCCACGCAAACGCGAGAGCTTCTGCGCGTGGCCGTTAAGGTCCTTGCCTTCGAGGCCGATGAGCCGTGCATGCGCGGTTCCAACCAGGAGAAAGGCCGCGCACATCACAGCAAGTCGAAAACGACCGGTCGACGAACTCTGCATCCATGATCCTCGCGATGATCGCAGGTAGTCTACTGCAGCCAGGTCGCTTTCGCTCTCCATCTCTGGTTGGAGCAGCCGCTGCTTCCATGCAGCTTTAGAACGCCGCAGCGCCGGCTTCGGCTACCGCGTGGTCCTGATCGCCCGCTCCGCCGCTGACCCCGATCGCTCCCACCACTTTCCCGCCGCTCTTCAACGGAATGCCCCCGGCGAAGATCATCACTTTGCCATCGTTGGAAGCGTGAATGCCGAAGAACTGCCCTCCGGATTGCGAATGCTGCGCGAGATCTTTCGTGGTGATGTCAAAGGCGCGGGAGGTCCAGGCTTTTTTGATGGAGATATCTACCGAGCCGAGCCATGCGCCGTCCATGCGAACATGGGCGACCAGGTTGCCGCCAGCGTCGGCAACGGCAATGTTCATGGGCTGGCCAATCTCGGCGGCTTTCTTTTCGGCGGCGGCGATGATACGACGTGCATCTTCCAGGCGAACTTGATCGGGCATGGATGTACTCCTTATGGGATAAGCGAAGCTGTCTGCAGGAGATCACCTGCAACGGAAAACGGGTGCACTCCAGTTTGCCCGAAGCGCGGCAACCTAGTCTACGCTGAGGTTGCCATCCGCATCGATCACCAGGGCCGTGTCCCTTACCTGCATGGAATGGAGTTGCAGGCGATCCAGTGTGAAGACATAGCCTGTGGTCTGCGCGGAGCCGGAGAGCAATTGGCGCAGAATGGCCGCGGCATTCAGCTTCATGCTCGACGGCACCTTGCGGTTGAGAAACGGTGTAAGCAGAAAGTTGAGTTCATAGGACTGGCTGATGTGCTCGATCCGCGCATCGCGAAACCCGATGCTCTCCCCTTCCGCTACCGGGACCATCGATACATCCACGTTGGGCGCCAACGCGATGCCGAGGCAGACGCCGCCGAGACCGACTTGCCGAGCCGCGCCGCCGTATGCAGATGCACCACGATGCGGTCTCCCGCAAAGCTCACTGACGGCTTCTCGGCGTACGCATAGCAGCCGCTGTGAGCATCGCCGCGAAGATAGTAGCGGCCCGTCTCGGTCGAGAAGAGCTGCGCTTTCAGTGTATGCTCCAGCGCTTTCGCGGAAATCCTGATCTCCACCGCGCGCGCACACGAGGCGCTCAACAGCAACATCGCAAACACCGGGATGAGTCGCATGAGTGCTCCGATTCTAAACGGATACTCAGCCGCGACTCGTCGCACTCCCCGCCTGCGCTACTGCTGCTTCAGCGCCTGCTCAATTGCCTGCTCGGCCAGCGGTTGCATAATCGCATACCCCGCCGGGTTTGGATGCACCCCGTCGTGGCTCAACTTCGCCGGCAGACCGTGCCGCTCATCCTGCAGCGCCGAATAATAATCGAGATACATGTCCGAGTTCGCCGCCGCGTAGTTCTTCAGCCACGCATTTAAGGCGGCGATCTTCTCCACCGGCTGCATTCCCGGCTTCCACGGATAGTCATAAGCAGGCAGAATCGAGGCCAGCACCACGCGAATGTGGTTGGCCCGCGCCAGCTCGCACATCGAGGTAAAGTTGTCTTCGATCGCTTCCGGAGTTGTGGGCCCGGTGTTCCCCGCGATGTCATTGGTGCCTGCGAGAATGACGACCACCTTGGGGTGCAGGTTGATCACGTCGGCTCGAAAGCGCACCAGCATTTGGGGCGTGGTCTGCCCGGAGATGCCGCGATTGATATACGGCTTTCCCGGAAAGTATTCCGCGAGATGCCAGGCATCGGTGATCGAGTCGCCATAAAACACCACGCGATCCTCTCCCGCTGCAGGAGGGCCGAGCTTTGCATTGTCCTCGTGGTAGCGCGCGAAGTCCGGGAAGTCCACCAGCAGTTGGCGGTCATGCGCGATCGCCCAGGCGCTCTGTCCGGAGGGCGGGGAAGCCTGGCCCGCGGCAGGGGGCTGAACGGCTGGAGGGGTTGGGGCGGGAGCAGAACTCGGCGAGGGCGCTGCTGGGGTGGTCTGTGCGCCGAGTTGGGCAGCCGAAAGGGAACCGGTCAGTAAAAGCGACGATGCGAGCAGGGACGGGGCAACAAAGCGGGAGAGCAGACGATGCGGCGGAAAAGTCATGCCCGCTATTTGAACAGCAGATGCATGAAACGCGCCAGGGCTCATCCCCTCTGAGCCAGTCCGATGCCACACTTCGCGGGAATCTGGTTCATCACTCCACCGCTGGATGGAGCCCGGACTCGACCTTCAGGGCCAAGACATAGGTGAGCGGGGTCACTATATTTCACTAGCCTCGACCAAACGACTTGGGAAGAGGACGAGTGAAATGCTTGAGCGCAGGCCTTTGAATTCAGGACGCAAACAGGAGTTGGAAATGATGAAAAATATGCTTCGAAAGACGCCCATGCTGTTTTCCGGCGCGGCAATCATGATCGCAGCCGTGGCAGGCTTTCAGCCGCGAGCCTTCGCCCAAGGTTGCGTGGCGGCACACACCGTGCAGCCGGTAGTCTCCGGCCTCGCGCCGCACGATCAACAATCGCTGGCCGGCGGCTTGCGGGGACTCACGCTTACCTTCGGCTACCGCACCTACTCCTCCTATCGCCACTATGTCGGTGACGTTTACCAGGCGCAGCGCGCTGCCAAACACAACGAGGTCCAGAATCACGTCGATATCTTCGACCTCGGCATCAGCTATCAGCTCACTCCTCGCTGGAGCCTCATTGCCGATGTTCCTGGACTCTCCGCCACTCGCCATCAGCAGGGCAATATCAACACCTACCGCGACGGCGGCATCGGCGACATCACCGCAGGCGTTCAGGCGTGGGTCTGGCGTCCGCCCACAGAGAGCCACGGCAACATCTCCTTCTCCGCGCAGCTCAAACTGCCGACCGGGGTCAAGGACGCGAGCGGCACGACCATCCTCGCCAATGGCAGCACCCAGACCCGGCCCTTCGATCAATCCATTCAGCCCGGCGATGGCGGCTGGGGATTCGTCGTCGCGACCGAGGCCTACCGGCAGACTTACTTCAAGACCGTTGGCTACTTTACCGGCTCCTGGCTGTTCAATCCCGAGAGCACGAACGGCGTTAAGACCTACCGCTCG
Source organism: uncultured Acidobacteriaceae bacterium (assembly GCA_963748555.1). Lineage (GTDB taxonomy): Bacteria > Acidobacteriota > Terriglobia > Terriglobales > Acidobacteriaceae > CAWKKW01. Next base: position 144,563 of record CAVVJK010000012.1, on the reverse strand, counting down.
CTGCCGGGCGAACAGATCATGTCCATCCCCGACCAGTACCTCTGGCGCGGAGGCCTTTCGCATGGAGTGCCGCCACTGCATCCGCTGCTGCGCGGCTTGAGCGCCAGCCTCGGCGGCCGCATGGAAGGCGTGCCTGCGCGCGACCTGCTGGGCGACAGCAAAGGCTTCCGCCGCCCCGGCTACGTGGTGTCGCTGGAGCCGGCAATCCTGTACTCGCATGGCCGCAACATGTTCAACCTCAGCTCGCCCTGGGCCATGCTGCGCGACCGCACCACCAGCGTGAACGACGTAGCCGCCCACACCCACGGGGACGCGGCCTTCTCCGACTACTCCATCATCGCGTCGTACAGCCGCAGCTTCTAAATATCACAACAACAGGCACGACAATGGGGCACCCGCATCCCGGGTGCCCTTGTCCTTTGCTAGGCAATCCCGCCCGTCGCACGTCCAACTCGAACCTTGCAGCCAAAAGTAAAAGGGGCATCCATTAGCGATGCCCCTTCTGCCTTGTTACCGCGCCCGAATTCCCTTACTGCAACAGCGTCCCATTCTCCGTATCCGCCTTCGCTTCTTCCGGCGGAATCACCACGGCGGCTGCGACACGATCTTCGTCTTCGAGGAACAGCAGTTTCACGCCCTGGGTCGAGCGGCCGGCCGCGCGCACCGTCTTCGTGTCGATGCGGATGATCTTGCCGTACTGGCTGATCACCATCAACTCCGAGGTGTCGTCGACCAGGCTGATCGACTGCACCTTGCCGTTGCGGGCCGTCGTCTTTACGTTGATTACGCCCTTGCCCCCGCGGGTCTGCAGCCGGTACTCATCCACATCGGTGCGCTTGCCGAACCCCATGGTGGTCACGGAAAGAATCAGGCTCTGGTTCTGTGCGCCGTCGCCGTTCTTGGTGCGTTCCTTGGGCGTAATGGCGATGCCGACCACGTAGTCCTTCTTGTCGAGGTCGATGCCGCGCACACCGTACGCCGGGCGGCCCATCGACCGCACGTCGTTCTCGTCGAACCGGATCGCCATGCCCTCGTGCGTCGCCAGGAAGACGAGCTGGTTGCCGTCCGTGATGCGCGCGCCAATCAGCTCATCGTCATCGTCAATGCCGATGGCGATAATGCCGCGAGCCATCACGTTGGAGAAGTCCTTCAGCGGCGTCTTCTTCACCGTTCCGTTGCGCGTGGCGAAGAAGACGAACTTGCCCTCTTCCTCGAGGTTGCGGACAGGCAGAATGTTGCGCACCTGTTCGCCCGGCTGCAGGCTGAGCAGGCTGGCAATGGACTTGCCCTTGCCCGCCGCGCCCACGTCCGGAATCTCGTACACCTTCAGCCAGTAGACCCGGCCCTTGTTGGTAAAGCAGAGCAGGTACGCATGGGTCGAGTCGATGATCAGCTGCGAAACAAAGTCCTCTTCGCGCGTCTTCATCCCCAGCCTGCCGGTGCCGCCGCGCCGCTGCTGCCGATAGGTCGAAATCGGCGTCCGCTTCAGATAGCCGGAATGCGAAACCGTAACGGCGACTTGTTCATCGGCGATCAGGTCTTCGAGCTGCAGTTCGGCGGTCTCGTCCAGAATCTGCGTACGCCGCTCGTCGCCGAAGTTCTTCCGAATCTCCTCCAGCTCCTTCACGATCACGCTGCGCAGCTTCTTCTCGGAAGCCAGAATCGATTCGTACTCGGCGATGCGGTCGCGCACCTCGCCCAGTTCCTTCAGCAGTTCGTCGATCGAAAGCTGCGTCAGGCGATAGAGCTGCAATTCGAGAATCGCGTCGATCTGCCGATAACTGAGCGTGCAGCGTCGCGGTGAGCAGCGTTGCCGGGTCGATGCCGTACTTGCCCGCGTCCAGCGTCACGCCCGCCAGCGCCTGGTCGCGCACCGTAATCGTGCGTCCGGAGAAGAACTGGAAGAGGTTCTCGCGTGCATCGGCGCGCGAGGACGAACCGCGAATGATCTTGATCACGCTGTCCAGGTGGTCGAGCGCAATCTGGTATCCGAGCAGAATGTGTTCGCGTTCCCGCGCCTTGCGCAACAGGAACGCCGTGCGCCGCCGCACCACTTCGACGCGGTGATCAATGAAGTGCTGAATCGCAATGTGTAGCGGAAGCTCGCGCGGCTGGCCATTCACCACCGCCAGAAAAATCATCGAGAAGCTTTCCTGCATTTGCGTGTGCTTGTAAAGCTGGTTCAATACGATCTGCGGCTCAGCCGTGCGCTTCAGCTCGATCACGATCCGCATGCCGTCGCGGTCGCTCTCGTCGCGCATGTCCGAAATCTCGTCGATCACCTTGTCGTTCACCAGTTCGGCGATGCGCTCAATCAGCTTCGCCTTGTTGACCTGGTAAGGGATCTCGGTGACGATGATCGCCTGCTTGTCCTTCGTCAGGTTCTCAACCGCTGCCCGCGCCCGCATCAGGAATCGGCCGCGCCCGGTCGCGTACGCCTGCGCAATCCCGGTACGGCCATACAGGAATCCGCCGGTCGGGAAGTCCGGCCCCTGCACATGCTTCAGCACTTCAATCAGCCCAGCACGAGGATTGTTCACCAGCTCGATGGTGGCGTTGATGACCTCGGTCAGGTTGTGCGGCGGAATATTCGTCGCCATGCCCACGGCGATTCCGTTCGAGCCGTTCACGATCAGGTTCGGAATGCGTGTCGGCAGCACCGAGGGCTCAAACGTCGACTCGTCATAGTTCGGAACGAAGTCGACCGTCTCCATGTCGATGTCCGAAAGCATCTCGCCGCCGATGCGGGTCATGCGCGATTCGGTGTACCGCATCGCCGCCGGTGGATCGCCGTCCACGGAACCGAAGTTTCCCTGCCCATCGATCATCGGGTAGCGCAACGAGAACGGCTGCGCCATGCGCACCATGGTGTCGTAAATCGCGGAGTCGCCGTGGGGATGATAGTTGCCCATGACGTGCCCGACGACCTTGGCGCACTTGGTGTACTTCTTGTTGTACTGCAGCCCCATGTCGTGCATGCCGTACAGAATGCGGCGATGCACCGGCTTGAAGCCGTCGCGCACGTCAGGCAGCGCCCGACCGATGATGACCGACATGGAGTAGTCAAGGTACGACTTGCTTCATCTCGTCTTCGATATTGATAGGAACTATGCTGGCGGCGCCGGTAGGTCCGCCGGTATTGTCGCTGCCGTTGCCGCCGAGAGGGAGCTGGGGGTTCTGATCGTCTGCCATAGGATAAGTCGGTCTTCAAAGGAACGAACGAGCCACGTCTCGGGAGCCGGAAATGGCTCAGCCGGAGAGCTGGGTTTCTCCCTCTGATTAACCTAACTCTATGATACTGAATTAGTTACACGTAGGCAAGGGGTTGCGGAGGATGTAACTCCAATGCTGCGTAGCACTTGGAGGTCTACTTCCCCAGCGTCGAAAGGGTAGCGATGGAGAGGCCGGCCTGGGCAACCAGAAGGCTGCCAAAGGCGAACAGAAAAAGACGACGCTGCCTGCTCTCCAGGGCATCCGCGAAGACGCCGCCAATGAACGTCAGCAGGAAGGGGATGGCCCACAACCAAGGCTGTGTCTGGGCGCGGTTGGTGATCAGGAGAAGCAAGCTGACCGCCACCAGCAGCGGCACCGTGTTCCCGAAGTATCGCGACCGCCGAAAACTGAGATAGAGCAGCAGCGCAGCCCCGGCCGCAAGAGTCACGCCAGCGTTCGGCAGCGAAGTGAAGAACAGCCTGGCTGGCTCGAGAGAAAGCCAAAGGCGGCCAGCGGCGCTGCGGAAGACATAGCTGAACGGATCCGGCCGAAACGCGTACGAGGCGAAGAGCAGCAGAAGCGTGCCAAAGGCGGAGAGCAGCGTAATCGGAATGATCGAGGCGCGGCGGCCCTCGGCGAGGTAGATCATAAATCCTATGCCGAAGAGGAAGGCCATCAGCACAGCGGAGACGTGCGCCGCCGCCGTGAATCCAAAGCACGCAATCAGCAGCACAATTCTGGGCCGCCATTTGTGCGCCGGTCCCTGCATCGCGTGCGAGACGCCGATCGCCGTATAGATCGCCGCAAACACCCCCAGCGCGGCGAGGATTTCGTTATTCGGATAGGTGCAGGCGCGAATGATCTCAGGCGAAACGCAGTAGAGCGCCAGCGCGACGAAGCCGCCCTCGTTGCCGAAGAGCCGTCGGGTCACCCACCACAGCGCGGCTCCCAGCGCCAGCCCGGCCAGCACAAACGGAAGCCGCAGCAGCAGACTGACATAGGTAAGCTGGTGACGCAGTTCCCAGGGAGATGCGCTCGAAGACTGCCCCTGACAAGATGCGCTGGATAGTCAGAGGCAGACCTGCTGCCCGGTAGGCCAAGGTTCCATCGTGAATGTTGCCGCAGGTGGTGAAGTATCCAGCCAGGGGCGACGGCTTCTCCCACATCTCTCGGCCGCACAGCGCGTATTGGTAGTCGAGGCTGCTGAGTGTTCTGTGTTGAATGACCCAGAGGCACTGGCCCAGTAGAGCCAGCAGCAGCAGAGCGGCGATTTGTTGGGGACGATCGAATCGGAATTTGCGCAGTCGCATTACGTGCAGGCCGTTCTACTGTTCAGTGTATCGTGTGGCCATCAAAGTCACAGGCAGTGCTGACTTCGCAGCCATCCTTCGTCGAAGCTGGTAGACTCCCTCTTGAAACGCCCTCATGGCTATGAACAAGGAGAATCCCGAGCGGCTGGTCTCTGCCGCGCCAGCAGAGGACGAGAGTTCGTTCGAACTCAAGCTCCGCCCGCGCCTGCTCAACGAATTCATCGGCCAGCACAAGATCAAGGAGCAGTTGTCGATCGCGCTCGAGGCGGCCAAGTCGCGCGGCGAGGCCCTCGATCACGTACTGCTCTTCGGGCCGCCGGGCCTCGGCAAAACTACCCTGGCCACCATCATCGCTAACGAACTCGACGTCGGCTTTCAGCAGACCTCCGGGCCGGCGCTGCAGATTCAGGGAGACCTGACCGCGATCCTCACCAACCTGCGCGAACGGCAGGTGCTCTTCCTCGACGAAATTCACCGCCTGCAGCCGGTGCTCGAAGAGAAGCTCTACACCGCGCTCGAAGACTACAAGCTCGACATCATCATCGGCCAAGGCCCGGCAGCGCGCACCCACGTCATGGATATCAAGCCCTTCACCTTCGTCGCCGCCACCACGCGGCCTGGGCTGCTCTCCTCCCCGCTGCGCTCGCGATTCGGCATCCTGCTGCGGCTCGAGTTCTATAACGAGGACGATCTGCGCTTCATTGTCGAGCGCTCTGCCGAGGTCATGAACGTTCCTATCGATGACGACGGTGCCGCCGAAATCGCCATGCGCTCACGCGGCACGCCCCGCATTGCCAATCGCCTGCTGCGCCGTGTGCGCGATTATGCCCAGGTTCGCGGCAGTGGCCGCATCGATCGGGCCACTGCTTCAGCCGCACTCAAATTGCTGGAAGTGGACGCGCACGGCTTTGACGAGCTCGACCGGAGACTGCTGCTCACCATCATCGAGAAATACGATGGCGGCCCCGTCGGCCTCAATACTCTTGCCGCCACGCTGGCCGAAGAAGAAGATGCCCTCGAAGAGGTCTACGAGCCCTTTCTGATCCAGATCGGATTCCTGGACAGGACCCCTCGCGGGCGCGTGGCCACCCGCCTCGCCTATGAACACTTTGGCCTTCCGCTGCCCCGCAAACAGACACCGCTGTTCTGAAGTATCCCTGCCTGCGCCGGCCGGCATCGATTCTATTGAGAGACAAAATCAGAAGGAGCCCTTTCCCCCATGCCTAGAACCGAATCGTCCATGGTCGCGCTGGGTACGGCCGCGCCGGATTTCGCCTTGCCCGAGGTCTCGACCAAAGCCCTCGTCTCGCTCGAGGAGGCACGCGGCCCTCAAGGGCTGCTGGTCATGTTCCTCTGTGCCCACTGCCCGTTCGTGAAGCACCTCGAGCAGGGCGTCGCGCAGCTCGGTCGCGACTACGAGGGAAAGGGCATCGGCATCGTCGCCATCAGCAGCAACGACGCCGGCGCATTCCCGCAGGATGGCCCCCTGGGTCTGAAAGAACAGGCCCAGCGCGCCGGCTTCGTCTTCCCCTATCTCTACGACGAGACCCAGGAAGTCGCGCGTGCCTACGATGCGCAGTGCACACCGGACTTTTTTCTGTTCAATCAGGAGCTCAAGCTGGTTTATCGAGGTCAGTTCGATGAGAGCCGCCCAGGCAACGGCGCTCCGGTCTCCGGTGAAGATCTCCGCGCCGCGCTCGATGCCGTGCTCGCGGGGCGCACCGTGCCGCCGGAACAGAAGCCCAGCCTCGGATGCAACATCAAGTGGAAAGAGTAAGGCCGAGGGTGGCGAACGCCGCCATTCCGGCAAGCGCACCCACCCTGTACCTCGTCTAGAGCGAAAGACCCTGCAGATACTCGCGGAACTTCGCACCGAGCTTCGGGTCCTTCAGCGCAAACTCCACCGTAGCCTGCAGCATTCCCGCCTTGTCCCCGGCATCGTAGCGCTTGCCCTGGAAGTTGAAGCCGTACACCTTCTCCGTCTTGAGCAGACCCTTGATGCCGTCGGTCAACTGCAGTTCGCCGCCCGCTCCGGGCTCAATCGTTTCCAGCAGTCCAAACACTGCGGGCGTGAGAATGTAACGGCCAATGATCGCGTTCTTTGACGGCGCGTCCGCCAGCTTCGGCTTCTCCACCATGCCGCTTACGTCGAACAACCGCGAATCGCTGGCGTGAGGCTTGCCCGCCAGCACGCCGTAAGCCGAGATCGCATCGCCCTCCACAATCTGGGTCGCCAGGATCGAGCCCTGCACTTCGTCATACGCATCGATCATCTGCTTCAGGCAGGGCGGGTTCGCGTCGATCACATCATCGGGCAGAATCACTGCGAACGGCTCGTCTCCGACCAATTCCTTCGCGGTAAGCACAGCGTGGCCCAGGCCCTTGGCTTCCTTCTGCCGGATGTACGCGATCTTCGCCATGCCGGAGATATTCCGGCTCACCGCCAGCAATTCCTTCTTCCCGCGGGACTCGAGGTTCTGGTCCAGCTCGAAGCTGATGTCGAAATGATCTTCAATCGCGGACTTGCCGCGCCCGGTGACGATGATGATTTCTTCGATCCCGGATGCCAGCGCCTCTTCCACTCCGTACTGGATGATGGGCTTGTCTACCAGCGCCAGCATCTCTTTGGGAATGGCTTTCGTCGCCGGAAGAAACCGCGTGCCCAGTCCTGCCGCGGGGAAGACTGCTTTGCGTACTCGAGTCGTCATGCCATGTCCTTCACGATTCAGTGTTGTGTACAGCCCCGGATCCGAAGCGCCGGCGCTGCCTCTGCGTCAGCAGCATATCTCAAGCATCCGCCGCCGCGACAGATCACCACCTGAGATGCAGCCGACGCGCTTCGCGCCACCTGCGCTTTGACTTACATCACAGAGTGGGCGAATCGTCGCCCAGCATGGCTCGCCGGACGATCTTGATCGGCGGGAACCCCTGCCTCATAAAGTCGTCGTGAAACTTCTGCAGTGAAAATGCCGAGCCTTGCTTCTTCTGCACATCGGCCCGCAGCTTCATGATCTCGAGCTTGCCCAGCGTGTAGTAAAGATAGGTCGGATCAGAGGTCCCGCGCTTGGTCTCCACCGTGCCTACCTGCCGCGACTGGAACCCTTCCGTCACAAAGAAATCGATAGCCTGGTCAAAGCGTCATCTGCCCGGTATGCATCTTGATCCCGACAATGAATCGCGCATCCCTCAGCAGCGCGTCCTGCAACTGACCGAGCCGCAGCATCTTTGACTCGCGCTCATCCTTCGCGCCTGCGCCCGGTTGCCCGTAACCCTCATCCAGCATCATCTGTTCGCAGTAGTGAGCCCAGCCTTCCACATCGGTGTTTGCACCCAGCAGCTTGCGCGCCTTGCTGGGAGCCTGCGGCACCCACAGGAACTGCACATAGTGTCCGGGATACGCCTCATGCACTGAGGTGCTGACGATCGTGCCCATGTTGAAGCTCGCCATCCGGCCCGCGATCTGCTGCGGGGTATCGTGCGGCCCAGGCAGCGTGACGTTGAAGTAGGCCTCGGTTGCATGCTTCTCATACGCACCCGGCGTATCCATCGAGGCGAAGGTCGTAGCCCGCATGAAGGGCGGCGTCTCCTCGAGAATCGGCCGCACATCCGAAGGAATGGTGATGATGTGCTTCTCGCGAATGAAATGCGATCAGCCCATCGAACGTCGCGCGAAAGCTGTTCAGCAACTGCTCCGGAGCCGGATGCATCGTCGCCAACTCGGCCAGCACCTGGTCCGGCGTCTTGCTCGCGTCCACCTCCGCCGCCACACGCTTGAACTCCGCCTGGTTCTTATGCAGATCGGCGTAGCCAATCTCGAGCAGCCGGTCGAGAGGCGTATCTACCATCTCGTCAAACTGCAGCTTCTTTGAAAAGGTCTCCGCGCCGATACGGAAATCGCCGTTTGAACTTGGGCAGAACCTCTGTCTTCAGCCACTCTTCATAGCGCTGCAATGCGGCGATCACTGCTGCATTCGTTTTTTCAAACTGGGCTCGCGTCGCCGCGTCGGTCGCATCCTTGAATGCGGCAGGCACATCGTTTTGGAAGAAGCTGATGTCTCCGGGAAGCTGCTCGATCGCTATCTCGGTATAAATGCGTGGCGGATTCTTCAGGTTGACGCGTGCCGCCTCAAGCACGGCCGGCATCTGCTTCTCGCGCGCCACCGCCGAGCGTAGCCGCTCATCCGGCGAGGCGAACTTCCGCTCCATCAATGTGAAGATGCTGCTGGTGATTCCGGTCGAGTAGACGTCCGGATTCTTCTCCCAGGGTCGAACCGTTTCCAGCGTCAGCAGCGTGCTGTGAATGTTTGACAGAATCAGCGCCAGGTCTCCCTGGGTCGTCAGGTCGAGCCCGCTCGCGTTGCACGGCTGAAAACTTTTTGTCGAACCCTCGCAATGTCGCGACCTGAGCGTCCACGGCGCGCCGCGAAAAGTCTTCCAGACGCGTGTCGTACTGGTGAAATCCGGCAAGCGTGCCTGAGCGTCGGCGCGTACTTGAAATAAGCCTGATCGAAGTACTGCTCCGCCAATGCATCGAAGCTGGAGGCGGCGGAGCTCTTCGCCGGATGTATCTGCCAAAGCGGCGGGAATCGTGGTCAGAATGCCTCCCAGTGCACAGCTGCAAGCATCGAGTTGACGCTTCAAGTCAGGCCTCTCCGTAGTTCGTAACAGTGTGCGATCTTATTTGGCGACAGGTTCCAGTTCCAGGTCATCCAGCAGCGCGCGAATCTCCGTCAGTACGGCCACCGGCTGCGACGCGGTCAGCGGAAAACGCAGCACCCCCTGCGGCGTGAACTGCGCGCCGCGCTTGGCATTCTTCGCCACCAGTTGCATCAGCCGCGCCGGGTCGATGTTGGCCTTCTCCATAAACCGCATGTGCAGCTGGTCGCGCTTGCGATCCACCTGCGACACGCCCAGCCGCTCGCATTCCAATCGCAGCTGCGCCGCCTCGAGCAGATGCAGCACGCTCTCCGGCAGCTCGCCGTAGCGGTCCTCCAGCTCGGCGCGAACATCGGTCAGCGTGAGCTCATCGGTGGCGCCGGCAATGCGCTTGTAAATGCGCAGACGCTGGTTCTCCTCCGGGATGTAGCTCTCGTCGATGCGCAGGCTGATGCCCAGGTTCAGTTGCGTGACCGGCCGCTCTTCGCGATCCTCGCCCTTCAGCTTGCTCACCGCTTCCTCCAGCATGCTGGTGTACATCTCAAAGCCGACCGCTTCGATGTGCCCGCTCTGCTCGCCGCCCAGCATGTTGCCCGCGCCGCGCAGTTCCAGGTCCAGCGCGGCGATCTTAAAGCCCGCACCGAGATCAGAAAATTCCTTCAGCGCCGCCAGCCGCCGCCGCGCAATCTCCGTCAGCTCCTGCTCCGGAGGAATCAGCAGGTACGAATACGCGCGCCGATTTGAGCGGCCCACTCGTCCACGTAACTGGTACAGTTCCGAAAGCCCGTGGCGATCGGCGCGATTGATGATGATCGTGTTGGCCCGCGGAATATCGAGACCGTTTTCGATGATGGTCGTCGCCACCAGCACGTCGTATTCGCCATCCATGAAGGCGAGCATCACCCGCTCCAGTTCCGCCTCGCCCATCTGCCCGTGGCCCACGACCACGCGCGCCTGCGGCACCAGCTCCTGAATCTTCGCGGCGAGTTCATAGATCGTCTCGACCCGGTTGTGGACGAAGTAGATCTGTCCTCCGCGCTCAAGCTCCACTTCGAGCGCCGAGCGGATCAGCTTCTCATCGAACTTCGCCACCACCGTCTGAATCGCCATCCGATCCTTCGGCGGCGTCTCGATCACGCTCATATCGCGCAGACCCACCAGCGACATGTGCAGCGTGCGCGGAATCGGCGTCGCCGACATGGCCAGCACATCGATCTCGCGCCGCATCTGCTTCAGCCGCTCCTTGTGCCGCACACCGAAGCGCTGCTCTTCATCCACGACCAGCAGTCCCAGGTCCTGGAACTTGATGTCCTTTGAGAGCAGGCGATGCGTGCCGATCAGGATGTCGACCTTGCCCGCTCTCGACGCGCTCCAGAATGATCTTCTGCTCCTTGGGCGTGCGGAAGCGCGAGATCATCTCCACGTTGATCGGGAACTGCTTGAATCGCCGCTTGAACGTCTCGAAATGCTGGAAGCTGAGCACCGTAGTCGGCGTCAGCACCGCGACCTGGCGCCCATCCTGAACAGCCTTGAAGGCCGCCCGCATCGCCACTTCCGTCTTGCCGTAGCCCACATCGCCGCACAGCAGCCGATCCATCGGCAGCGGCGATTCCATGTCGCGCTTGATGTCCGCAATCGCGGCGAGCTGATCGTCCGTCTCGTTGTAGTCGAAGGCGTCTTCAAACTCGCGCTGAAATTCGTTGTCCGGCGGAAACGCGTGGCCCTGCGCCGCTTTGCGCTGCGCATACAGCTTCAGCAGCTCGTCGGCCATGTCGGCCATGGCCTTCTTGACGCGCGCCTTGGTCTTGGCCCACTGCTGCGAGCCCAGCCGATTCAACATCGGCGCAGGCCCGGCATCGGTCGAACGATATTTCTGGATCAGGTCAAGCCGCGTGAGCGGCACATAGAGTCGCGCCTGCTCCGCAAACTCCAGCACCATGAACTCGACCGTCAGCCCGTCCTGCTCGATCTCTCTCAATCCCTGATAGCGAGCGATGCCGTGCTCCACGTGCACGACGTAATCGCCGACCGCGAGATCGCGAAAGTCGGAGACAAACGCCGCCGTCTTCGAGCGCGGAGGTGCGGGCCGCGCCGCCACATCCACATCGTCAGAAAGATCGTTGGCCCCGAAGATCACCAGGTTCGAATCCGGAAAACTTACGCCGTTCGCGATCGCCGTCCGCACGATGATCGGCGTCCGGTAGTCGCCCGCCATGTAGCTGGACTCGTCATACACGTTCTCGCTGCCGGCGTGTTGCGTGCGGCTGCCAAGGCGGTACGGCAACTCGTACTCGCGCAGCAGACCTGCCAGCCGCTCCACCTCGCCCTGATTCGGCGCGACCAGCAGCATCCGCGTCTCCTGCTGCATCAGCGTCTTGACCTGCTCCACAAACGCCGGGATCGAACCATGAAAGCGCAGCGTAGGCCGCGACGAGAACGCTACCTCGCCGAGCGTGGTGTCCTCTTCCAGTATGTCGACCGCGCCCAACTGATCGATGTCCAGCCCGGGCTTCGACGCAATCGTCGGCAGCAGCAGTTCCGGCGCAAGGTAAATATCTTCCGGCGTGATCAGCGAACCGATGCCGCTGCGGTCGTGGCGCTGCTGCACCTTGGTCCACCAGCGCTCGACCTGGTTCTTGATCATCGCCGGCTCTTCGACAAACACCTGCGAACGCGGCAACAGTTCCAGCAGCGAACCACGCGCACCCGCGACTGAAGCGAAAAACTCCCAGCCGGGAAACACGCTCACGCCACCCGCAGCCACAGCCTCCGCAACATAGTCAAAGCTCTCATCCGTCGACTCGAGGCGCGTGCCGCTCAGCCGCGTGTGCACCGCCGCCAGCAGCCTCTCCGTCACCGGCGTCTCGGTCAGCGGCAACAGCGTCGCCTCATCCAGCGGAGTCGACGATCGCTGCGACTCCGGATCGAACTTGCGAATCGACTCAATCTCGTCGCCGAACAGCTCGATCCGCACCGGCCGGTCCATCTCCGGCGAATAGATGTCGAGAATGCCGCCCCGCCGCGTGAACTGCCCCGGCATCTCCACGATGTCCATGCGAGGTGTAGCCCACGCTCGCCAGATGACGCCAGCAGCGTGTCGACATCGATCTCTTCGCCGCGCCGGATCACCGTGGTCAGACCCGCGTAATACGCGGACGAAAACAGCCGAAGCGCCACCGCCTCGACCGGAGCGATCACCACGCTCGCCCCGCCCGTCGCCATCTTCCACAACACCGCCGCGCGCTGCTCCTGAATGTCAGGGTGGGGCGACAGATTTTCAAACGGCAACACATCATGCGCCGGCAGCTTGAGCACGCGCTCGGGCGCAATGGCGCCGGTCAGCTCGCAGCCGGCTCGCACCGCAATCTGCAGCGCATCGGCGGCCTTGTTATCCGCAGTGACCACCAGGATCGGAACGCCCGCGGCCCGCGCGAACAGCGGCAGGCAGATCGATCGGGCCGTCGAGGTAAGTCCAGACACACGTCTTCGCCCGGAAGCAAGAGAGAGGTGCCTGCGTACCCGTTCAAATGAGTCGGAATGCTCCAGGTCCGCCAGTAGTTCGCGGACAAACGGCAGGATCATGCAATCTTCGATTTTAACAGCCGTCCGGCCCGGGCGTTGCCTTTGGCCATCGCGCACGCGGAAGATCGTTTATGCCTTCACCAGCTTCTGATATTGCGGTGCGACGGATGAAATCGGCCACGAACGGACATTGCGGCACGACGCTCAGTTTCTTCTCCGCCGCATAGTCCAGGCCCGCTTTGACCAGCGAAGTGCCGATCCCGCGGCCGCCCAGCGACTCCGGCACCTCGGTATGCGTGAATGTGATCCGGCCCGTCGCCCTCTCGATAGTTGAGAAACGCGGTTTTTGGGCCGATTTCAGTTTCAAAGCGGTGCTTCAGCGTGTTGTTGGTAATCTTGGGCGTCATCGCCTCTCCAGTTTAGTGCCATCCCGCCAAACGCCCCCGCGCCCTTGTCGCCCCACGCTCTCACCCCCCTTGGAACGGTCCGCATCCTTTTCTAGTGCCCGTACATCCATTGAGAGCGTCAAGGTGGAGGTTATCCCATGCCCATCATTCGAGCCTGTAAGAGTTGTGGGCGAAAAAACCGCGTTCCCGCGAAGTACCTGGCCAGCGTGGGCCGCTGCGGCGAATGCAAATCTCCCTTACCTCCTTTGAATGAGCCGCTGGCCGTCGATGCTGCCCTCTTCGACGAAATCGTGCAGAAGGCCAACGTTCCCGTGCTGGTCGACTTCTGGGCTGCGTGGTGCGGTCCCTGCCGTATGGCCGCTCCAGAGGTAGCGCAGACCGCAGCCAACATGGCCGGAAAAGCCATCGTCCTCAAGGTCGATACCGAGGCCCATCCCCAGCTCGCGGCGCGATTCAAGGTGAGCGGCATCCCCAACTTCGTCGTCTTGTTCGGCGGCCGCCCCGTCATGCAGCAGGCCGGCCTCGTGCAGCATCAGCAGATGGAAGCCTGGCTGAAAGCAGCAGTCCCCGCTCCCGCCGCCTAGCCGGGTCCCACCCCTCACCCGACTTACCACCGATCAGTTTTGCCACCGATCAGTTTTGGGTGCCCCATCCTTCGCGCTTTTGCGAAGGGTGGGATCTCGCCAAGCGTTTGTCGCCCCACATCGCGCCCGCTCGGTCATAATGGCCCATGGCCAAGCGAACGCAGCTTCCTGACGCGGTGGAACACTATGTGTGCGAAACCATCGCCCAGAGCAGTCCTTTAGAACAGCGCCTCCGTGCCGAAACGGCGGCCTTGCCGCGCGGCACCATGCAGATCGGCCCGGATCAGGCCGCCTTCATGGCCATGCTGGTGCGGGTCTCCGGCACAAGGCGCGCGCTCGAGATCGGAACCTTCACCGGCTATAGCGCCCTGGCCGTCGCGTCGGCCTTGCCTGCCGACGGCAAGCTGGTCTGCTGCGATGTGAGTGAAGAGTGGACCAGCATCGCCCGGCGCTACTGGAAAGAGGCCGGGCTCGACAGCAAGATCGAGTTGCGCCTGGGGCCGGCTCTGGAAACGCTGCAGCAGATGATCCGGCTCGGGCGAGCAAGGCAGTTTCGACTTCGCCTTCATCGACGCCGACAAGCTCAACTACGGCAACTACTACGAAGCATGCCTGGAGCTCCTTCGTCCCGGTGGCCTCGTCCTTCTCGATAACATGCTGTGGGACGGCAAGGTCGCGGACCCGAACCAGACAGAGGAGGAGCCGGCATATTTACGCAGCTTGAATGCCGCCATCCGCGATGATCCACGCGTCGATGCCTGCCTGCTCACCATCGGCGACGGCATCATGATGGCGCGCAAGCGTTGAAGGGTTCTGGTGGCTGGAAGCAGGGCGAATGCGCACGCGAATCCGGCGGAAGAAATCACCGACGTTGAGAGGTTGTCGGCTGAACTGCATTCCACCCTTCGCACTCGGACCGGCGTCTCGCGTATCGAAGGGTGGATGTTTCGGGAGAAAGCGTAGCGACGGCCGAACGTGGCCTAGATCGCCGCTGCGCCCCGCTCCTGGCTGCGAATGCGGACGACCTCGTCAAGCTTGTAGACGAAGATCTTGCCGTCGCCAATCTTGCCGGTGTACGCAGTATTCAGAATGGATTCGAGCACTGACTCCACCGCTTCGTCCTTGAGCACGAGTTCCAGCTTGATCTTGGGTAAGAGATCAACATCGTATTCGCGGCCCTTGTACACCTCGGTATGACCCTTTTGTCGTCCATGGCCACGCACCTCTGAAACGGTCATGCCCTCGACGCCCAGTTGAATCAAAGCGGTCTTCACGGCTTCAAATTTGTTGGGCCGGATGATAGCTTCCACCTTTGTCATAACAGTCCTTTCCTGGCTAACCAATCGCTCGGAATGAGCCACGTCCCGCAGAGCGGTGCAGGACGTGGCTTGAGGTCATCGCGTCCCTGCTATGCCTTGGTCGTGAGATCGCGGGACAGGCCGGCCGGGGCCGCCAACGACGAGATCACATACTCGGGATACGCGGAGATACCATGCTCGTGAAGATCCAGGCCATACAGTTCGCCCTCTTCCGAGACACGAAGCGTACCGGTCAGGTTGACCGCATACATCACCAGCAGCGAGATCCCGAAGGTCGCCAGGGTGACGATGGCGCTGCCGATGATCTGCGCCTTCAGCAGCGTGATTCCACCGTGATAGAAGAGCCCAGCCAGCGGAGCGGAGTTATCGGGAGCCACTGGTCCGGTCGCGCCATACTTGCCGCAGGCGAAGAGGCCGAGAGACAGCGTTCCCCAGATACCGCAGAAGCCGTGTACCGGAACCGCGCCGATGGGATCGTCGATGCGCAGATACTCGAGCAGTTCCACGCCGAGAACCACCACGATCCCGGCGACTCCGCCGAGAATGATGGCGCCCGTTGGGCTAACCCAGTAGCAGGGGCAGGTGATGGCGACCAGGCCCGCCAGGAAGCCGTTGACCGTGAAGCCGACGTCCCATTTCTTGCTCAGGAACCAGGCGTACGCCATCGCGGTCAGGCCGGCAGCGCAGGCTGCCAGAGTGGTGTTGGTGGCCACGCGGCCAATGCCGACGAAATCCATCGCCGAGAGCGTCGAGCCGGGATTGAATCCGTACCAGCCAAACCACAACAGCAGTCCGCCTGAAGCAGCGATCGTGAGATCGTGCGGCAGCATCGGGGCGCCGCCATCACGCTTGAACTTGCGTCCGAGCCGCGGGCCCAGAACAATCGAGCCGGCGAGTGCGACAAAGCCGCCGATGGTGTGGACCACGGTCGATCCAGCGAAGTCGTGAAAGCTCTGACCGAGACTGGGAAGGAAGTAGCCCGCCGAACCCATCGTGGCCAGGAATCCATCCGGACCCCATGCCCAGTGGCCGATGATCGGATAGATGAAGCCGGACACGCAGAGCGAATACAGCAGATCGCCCACGAATCCGGTTCGGCCGATCATCGCGCCCGAGGTGATGGTGGAGCAGGTGTCGGCGAAGGCGAACTGGAAGATCCACACCGCCAGGAATGCTACGCCGGTCGACTCGTACGTGTCGGGAGCATTCTGCAGGAAGAACCAGTGGTAGCCGATGAAGCCATTGCCATGGCTGAACATGAAGGCGAATCCAATGGCATAGAACAGGATGCCGCACAGACAGGTGTCAACGATACATTCCATCAGCACGTTGACGGTCTCACGGGAGCGACAGAAGCCCGCTTCGAGCATCGTGAATCCGACCTGCATGCCAAACACCAGGAATGCCGCGACCAGTGTCCAGGCAGTGTTGATGGGGTTCACTACGTCGGCTGCTTTCACCACCACATCCGCAGCCAGCGCCTTGGTGAAGAAGATGCCGGTGACCACCGCCATGATGGCGAGAGTGAGACCCACACCGGCGACCTTGCCTGCAAGCAGGGTTTGTCCGTAGCGCCGCCATTCAGGATCGCGTAGTCGTTTAGCCAGTCGGGAGAACTTCTGCGAAAGGGATAGCTTCGTCCCTCGCTGCACGATAGTTGACATCATGTAGCTCCTTGATCAAGTTTTTTGAAATTTGCACTGAACGTGCGTTACACAATGAAGTGGTTAGGATTTCGCCAGTGCTCGGCCATTCCGAAATCCGCCTGTGTGCGGAAATTCCCGGACAGCTTCCCATCCTGTCGCCGACACCCAATGCAGGTCTCCCGAGGATCGGTCAGAAAAAATCTCCACGCTGACTATTGCCGCGGTCGTTTACGAGTTCCTTATCAATTCCTTACGTGCAAGGTAATGGGTAGGCGGGGATGCTCAAAGCACATCTTTGCGGTAGAAAGCATTTTTATGCGGGCGATAAACAAGAACAACAGGAGCGGCGAGGAGTTCCTTTCCGCAAAGACTGTCACTGCCGCTGGCTGCAGGGCACGCTGGAGGCTGATTAGTAGGCCCGGTTAAAAGGAAGAGTGGTTGGTGAGCGGGCAGGTGCTGCTCTCCGGCTTAGGCTGCGCTTCAGCCGCTCATCGAGCGCTGCTAAAATCGATCCAGTTATGACAACCGCCGCAAGCCTGTCGCCCGAGACCCTGGCCAAGTACGAGCCGGTTATTGGTTTGGAAGTTCACGTTCAACTCCTGACCGAGACCAAGGCATTCTGCCGCTGCTCGTCCAAATTCGGCGCCGAACCGAATACCAATATCTGCCCCGTGTGCCTTGGTCTCCCTGGCGCGCTGCCGGTGCTGAATGCGCGCGCTGTCGAGTTCGCGGTGCTCGCCTCCCGCGCCATCCACTGCGAGGTGCGGGAACGGTCCATCTTCGCCCGGAAAAACTACTTCTACCCTGACCTGCCCAAGGGCTACCAGATTTCGCAATACGACAAGCCGCTGGCGGAGCATGGCTGGATCGATGTGCCGACGCCAGAGGGACACGAAGCGGATCGGCATCACCCGCCTGCATATGGAAGAGGACGCGGGCAAGAGCCTGCATGACGGCTTTCCCGACTCGGCCACCAAGACCTACCTGGATCTGAACCGCTGCGGCACTCCGCTGATTGAGATCGTGAGCGAGCCGGATATCCGCACTCCCGACGAAGCCTACGAATACCTGACCCGGCTGAAGGAGATCCTGCTCTACACCGGCGTGAGCGACTGCAACATGGAAGAAGGATCGCTGCGCTGCGACGCCAATGTGAGCGTGCGGCCGCGCGGGCAGGAGAAATTCGGCACCAAGGCTGAAGTCAAAAACGTCAACAGCTTCCGCTACATTCGTTCCGCGCTCGAGTACGAGATTGAACGCCAGGTGGAGTTGATCGAGTCGGGCGGCCGTGTGGTGCAGGAGACGCGGCTTTGGAATGCGAACGAAGGCCGCACCTACTCCATGCGATCGAAGGAGCAGGCGCACGATTATCGCTACTTTCCCGAGCCGGATCTGCCGCCGTTGATCGTCACAGCGGCGCAGCAGGCGCGAGATTGAAAAGACCATGCCTGAGCTGCCGGAGGCGCGGCGTGCCCGCATGGTCACCGACTACGAAATCACCGAGCAGGATGCGCAGACCTTGACCGCGTCCCGCGCCTTTGCCGACCAGTTCGAGACGGCAGCGAAGGCCGCCAAGAGCCCCAAGCGTGTAGCCAACCTGGTGCAAAGTGAAGTGGTGAGCCGGCTCAAGCTGGCGGGTTTGGAGTTCGACCAGTCGCCGATCAGCATGACAGGGCCTCGCGCTGGCCGCAGATCTCGCCGAAGACGGCAAGCTCTCAAGCAAGCAGCTCAAGCAGCTGTTCGATATTGCATTTGAAAAGAATGAAGACTTCCCGGTGGTCTACGAACGCGAGAAGCCGCAGCAGATCAGCGACCCGGCCGCCATCGAGAAGCTGATCGATGAGGTGATCGCCGCAAACCCGAAGCAGGTGGAACAATATCGCGCCGGAAAGAAAACCGTGGCTGCGTTCTTCGTTGGGCAGGTTATGAAGGCTTCCAAAGGTCAGGCGAATCCCGGATTGTTGAACGAACTGGTGACGAAGAAGCTCGACAGCTGAGGTGAATGCTTTATCCGCCCCCTGCGGTCTAACCTAAAGAAGCCGCGGCATCGGCTGAGGCATCCTTAATCAACATGGTCCCGGTACAAACCAAAACTCGATCGACCTTTCAATCCACGCTCGAGAGCGCGCGGCGGACGATGGCCTGGGGAGAGATCGTTCGGCTCGCGGTTGACAGCTTCAGGACCAGCAAGGTTCGGTTCGCACTCACCGCATTGGGAATGGTCATTGGTTCGGCGTCGCTGATCCTGGTCGTGACCATCAGTCTCACCGGCAAGCAGTACATTCTGAACGCCATTCAGGGCATCGGCCTCAACATGGTGCAGCTGGAATACTCGGGCGGCGGCGTGGGTGCGGCGAAAGACAATCGCAGCGATTACCTCACCAGGGACGACGAGAAAGCGGTTGTCGAAGCCGTTCCCGCCGTGGCCGCTTCCTCGCCCATGCTCGAGATACACGATCGTGTGAGCTTTGGGCAAGGTGTCGTCAAAGATGTGCTGGTGCTGGGCGTGAGCCCGCAGTACAGCCAGGTTCGCAACCTGGTCGTCCTTTCAGGCCGCTTCTTTGACGACGAGGACGAGCAGACGCATGCCAAAGTCGCAGTCGTCACCGAACCGTTCGCCCGGGAAATGTTTGGCAGTACCGACAACGCAGTGAACCAGACGTTTCAGCTGAGCGGAATTCCTGTCACAGTTGTCGGCACATTCAAGGAGCGCGTCTACACCTTCGGGCAATCGGAGATTGCGGACGAGACGATTCTGATTCCCTATTCTGTAGGCCGGTATTTCACCGGCTCCGATACCGTGAAGCAGATCTTCTTCTCCATTCGCGATCAGGGCGATGTGGAAGAGGCTACGAAGGAAATACTGCGAGTCGTGCAATCGCGGCACAAGACCAACTCGGTCTACAAGGCGGAGACACTCACGTCGCTGTTGACGGTCGCGGCCCAGGCGGCCAATGCGCTCACGGTGGTGTTGCTGCTGGTCTCTACTGTTACGCTCGCGGTCGGCGGCGTCGGCATCATGAACATCATGCTGGCCAATGTTCGAGCGCGCATTCGCGAGATTGGTATTCGCAAAGCACTGGGAGCTACGGCTCGCGAAGTGAAGTTGCAGTTTCTGGTCGAGGCGGTATTTATCTCGCTGGCTGGAGGGCTGGTAGGAGTCCTGGTCGGATTAGCCTTCCCACTCTCGGTACGTTTCTTTACGGATTACAAGCTGCCGGTGTCCCCTTGGTCAGTTGTCATCGCGCTGCTCACGTCCGTGCTGGTGGGTGTGATCTTTGGGACGCTGCCTGCCAATCGCGCAGCGCAGCTCGATCCCGTCGAGTCGCTGAAGTATGAATGATCGAACTCTTCAAATCAGCCAAGGCTAAGTTGCTCGTGCTTACATCACCAGGGCCACGCGCTCCAGAACTTCCTGCATGCATTCAATGCGGCAGCTTCCACCTTCAAGGCGGGTGACGGCGTCCGGAACCCTCTCAGGATTCACACCATAGCCGCGTCCCGACAAAAACGAGGACACCACCTGGGCTGCCTGCCAGGAATCCAGACCTGAGTGCATCAAGTCGTTTCTCAGATTGATCAGTTCTGGTACGGGGAACTTTTCGATCATGCTATGGCCCATTCTGGGTCTCCTTCAACGAAACTCTGCTTGCTGGGGGCCGACTCTTCAAGAGTCTTGAGCGTTTAGACACTGGTGTCCACGGTTTTGTTGCTACCGCAGAGTAAAGTTTCTAAAGCATTCATCTACTCAACAACCCGGCGTCTTGAACTGGATGCCATCATTTGCTTTATCGGTTGTTTTTGAGCACAACAGGCGTAACCCTGGTAACCCGAATGAATTCCCAAAGTAAGGCCTCGTCTCATGACGGGGCAGCAATGTAAGCAGGTGAAACTGACCTGCATAAGTGCAAACGGTCAGGAAGGCAGAGTCGCGCGGTCTTTCAGCAGGATGGGAATGCCATCGATAAGCGGATAGCAGCGGGCACAGCCTTCACATCGCAAGGACGATACCTGGTCTGACATCGTGAGCTTTGCCCCGCATGCGGGGCAAGCAAGTAAGTCGACGACTTGCAATAGAGAAGCTGACACAAACGTTAGTGTAGGCCAAGGAACCGAACACAATCCAATTCGACCTTCCATGGCGGCAAAGGTCTTTGTAACAACGCAGACAAGCAACCGGACGCGCATCCATTTACTATGAGCATTCAAGTTCCACTGAAGCGTATCCGCAGGAGAAAGAAGTGCAGATGACGAGCGCGCGCATATTGAACGGCACCACCATCGCTACCGGGATCAAGCAGGAGGTCGCCCGAGAGGTGGCGAATCTGGCCGCGCAAGGCATTCGTCCGGGACTTGCCGCGGTTCTGGTCGGAGAGGTGCCTGCTTCGCAGATCTATGTGCGCAGCAAGGTGAAGACGTCGGCGGAACTGGGCATCTACAGCGATTTGATTACTCCGCCTGACACGGTCACGACAGAGGAGATGCTGGAGTTGGTCGCCAGTCTGAATGCGCGAGACGATATCGACGGCATTCTTATACAACTTCCGTTGCCGTCGCAGGTGAATGCGAAGTTGCTGCTCGAGGCCGTCTCCCCTGACGAGCAAGCACGGCTTGTTCTATTTTCGAGACATCTGAACGGCGAAACAACGTACCATCTTGCAATCCTGCCCGGCGCCGAAGGCTTCGCCTGAAGAAATCAATACGAGCGTGGTTCCCATTCACTGCTCCTCTCGAGATCGAGCATACACGCTCTGTGAGGGCGTGATCCGACGCTAAAGCATAAGACGGTCGCGACCATCTCCGACATCGTCCGAACCGCGTTAACCTAACATCCAAATTGGAGTACCATCATACATAAAACTCTGCTCACGCTCATTGCCTGCGGCTGTTTCGCCTTTGTTGCCACTGTCAACTCACGCGCCCAGGCTGTCGAAAAGACAACCACCGCGTCATCCGCCACGACAACAAGTTCAGAGATAGCCAGCATCGCCATTCGGCCAGTGAGCTGACACCCCTCTTGACTCTTGGGAGCATGCCAAGGACGCAACGCGGGCGGCGTACGACCAGGCCCGTGATACGGTAAAAGGGGCCTGAGGATCTTTGGATGCCCACTCAATTTTAGCGGGCCGCTTTGAACAACCCCCTTCGGTGTCTCATCGTGGGTGGCCAACCCGAACTGAAAGCCTGACCCTTTCGTTCGGCTTCTTCCCTGTCTGATCGACACCAGGGGGGAGTTGTTTTGCCAGCCCATCGAACGGCAAGCAGTCGGTAGGCAGGAGGACGCCGCCTGATCCAGCAGAAGGCAAGCTACGGCGCTCTACGGAGCGGAAGTGCGATCCGATGGCTGTGAAAGGATTGACACCACCGCCGCGCCCTGTCGTCACCGTCGCTCCATGGGTCAATCATCGCGGTTCCGCGTGTTTGTTTGCAAATCGGCCGTGAGGAAAACTTCCGCCAAACGAGCGACTTCCTCTGGAACACTGAAAGCCAGCGCGTGGGGAGCGCGAGAAATCGTTTGTGACCGCACATCGGGCAAAAGGCTGGCCATTCGCGCCAGCCAATCCCGATTCGCAATGGGATCGCGCTCGCCTCGCACGAGCATCACCGGCATCTGCAGGCTCGGCAGTTTGTCCTCGATGCGGTCGGCCAGTGCGGCGTGGTAAGTTCCCCACACCCGGCGTGGTCCCATCTCCAGAAAATCGTAGAGCGTCGGAGCAATCAATGCCGGCTCGTAAAATCCATCCAGCGCGAGCCGCACCATCGGCTTCCAAAAAGTGCGGATGGCGGGGTCCAGCGCGGGGCCAGTGAGCACGAGCCGAGCCACACGTTCCGGGTGCCGGGACGCCACTTCCACGATCACCTGACAGCCGAAGGAATTGCCCAGCAGGTGCGCCTTGGCCAACCCGGCGGCATCCATCCATTCCAGCAAGGCCGTGGCGAGTTGCGGGACGGAGAGCACCTTGGCCGGCTTGTCGCTTTTGCCAAATCCGGGCAGATCGAGCGCGTAAACCGAGAACCGTTCCTGGAGCAGCCGGGCGGTCGGCGCGACGTTGCGGCTGGTGACGACCAGTCCCGGGACGAGCACGAGCGCGGGCTTGCCGCCGCCGTTGTGACGGCCCACGCGCGAGTGGATGCGCAACGGTCGTCGTCCGCTGCCACCACTCCGCTTGGCCGCCACATCGGAAATCTGGTGCCACTGGCTCAAAAGACGGGCCGGGCGGTTGGAAATGACATCCATTTCGAGCAAAGGTAGCAGTGTTTCTGTATCAGCCTCTCAGTGCTCGGTGGGGTGCCGGGGACCGGGAGGGGCTCCCGTATATTTGAAGACCGTCCGCCAAGGCAGTGTATCATGTTTTTGAAGCGCACAGAGACGACGGACAAGAACACCCGTGCAAACGGCGGCGAAAGGGATGACGCTCGTACCAGAGCCGTGGCCGCCCGCACTGGGCCGATGGATGTGGGAGTGAAGGCAGGTCCACCAAAACCTCGTGTGCTTGCACCACGCGGCGACAAGCCGCGTAGGCAGGACGGGATTCCGTCGCTTGCTTGCCCGCCTTGCCTGGCCCAACATGGCAGCGACATGATCATTCGCCCCAAGAGCCGCGGCTTCATCTGCATCAATTCCCATCCGCTGGGCTGCGCGGCCAACGTCGAGACGCAGGTGGCTTATGCTCGAAAACACCCGCTGGCAAACGATCATCCTCCCCGGCGTGTTCTGGTCATCGGCGCGTCCACCGGCTACGGACTGGCTTCCCGCGTGACCTCCGCATTCAGCGCCGGGGCAGCCACCCTCGGAGTTTTCTTTGAGCGTGCTCCCGACACCGACCGGCCCGCGACCGCTGGCTGGTACAACTCGGCGGCGTTCGAGCGGGCTGCCAAACGCGAAGGCATCTACGCCAGGAGCGTGAACGCGGACGCTTTTGCCGACGAGACCAAAGCGCGCGTGCTGGACTTGGTTCAGCGTGACCTCGGGCAAGTGGATTTGATCGTTTACAGCCTTGCCTCTCCCAAGCGCGTCCACCCGCGCACCGGAGAGGCCGCCCGCTCTGTTTTGAAGCCATTGGGCGAAGCCTTCCACGCGAAAACGATTGATCTCGACCGGGCAAAGGTGACGGACGTGACCTTGGAGCCTGCCACCGAAGCGGAAATCCGCGAGACGGTGGCCGTCATGGGCGGGGAAGACTGGCAGATGTGGCTGGACGCGCTGGAGGCAGGCAACGCCTTGGCCGAGGGGGTGACAACGGTCGCTTACTCTTACATCGGCCCCAAGCAGACCTGGCCCATCTACCGCTCTGGCACCATCGGCGCGGCCAAGAACGACCTGGAAGCCACCGCGAAACGCCTCTCCGCTTTTTTGAGCGAAACACGGCGCGGGCGCGCTTTTGTGTCCGTCAACAAGGCGTTGGTCACACAGGCCAGCGCCGCGATCCCGGTGGTTCCCCTCTACATTTCCCTGCTTTATCGGACGATGAAGGAGGGGGGCACGCACGAGGGCTGCATCGAACAGATCGTGCGTCTCTTTACCGAACAGCTTTACCGAGCCGACGGCAGCGGGCCAGAGTTGGACGAGGCGGGGCGCATCCGCCTGGACGATCTGGAAATGGCCCCGGAGGTGCAGGCAGCCGTGGCGGAACTTTGGCCGCAAGTGACGACCGAGAACTTGACGGAGCTGACCGATTTCGCAGGCTACCGGCAAGAGTTCCTATCCCTCTTTGGGTTCGGGGTGGGCGGGGTGGACTACGAAACCGACGTGGACCCCGCGACGGAACTCACGGCAGCCAGTTTCAGCGACCCTGTTTGATGGCTTTTTCAGCCGTAACCGATGCGAGCCTGAGCAGGCACAAAACGGCGTCAACCGGGAAGTTTGTCAGTTTCACCGCACCGGACACCGCCGCCCCATAAAGCCGCGCCGACCGGAGACGAAACCGAACTGGGGCAATATACGCACGCACTTCGCCGATGGACGGAGCGAATGAAAACGGAAATCTTACAACTTCTTGGTCACCAGCCGGTGCGGAATGGTCGTCTCCATGGATTCCTCACCAAAAGCCGTGTAACCGAGACGCAAATAAAAACCCCGCGCCGTTCCGCGTGGATGGGCAACGAGCGTTTTGTACCTTTGGTGCCGGGCAAACTCCTCGGCGAGGGCGATGGAGATACTTGCCCGCGCCCTCCCTGTAACGCCGGGAACGAGGCCATTTGCCGCATCTGGAGCGTGCGTTCATCGACGGGCTGCAACAGCGAGTCGGCAGATGCCATGCAATAATGGCCTCCGTCATTGAGGAGCTGCAAACTTTTCTGCATACGCAGAGCAAAACCAGTCCAGCAGGATCACTCCAACGCTACACGAACCGTCTGGACCCCTGCCGCGACGGTGATCTCAGCACCCTGGGCTGTGCTGCGACTGCTTTTGGAAACCTGTTCTCAAGTTGAGCCGGCTCCTCGATCGTTGGATAGCCTCCTGGCGTCGCTCCAGCCAGTTGAGCACGATTCCAGCTTTTTCGGTTGCGAAACACCATTGTCCCTCCAATAAGTTACGTTTCACAAGCATTTCTCGTCAGCCGATGAGAGCCTCTGTAGATCAAGCAAAATCCACTCGTTCATGCTCCTATGCGCAACGAAAAGCCCGGCCCGCATTTCTGAGTGTAACGCGGTCGCCGACTACAGTCACCGGCTGTCCGTCAACGATGACCGGGGACGCATGGGGCCCGTGCAACACCAGCACGAACTCCCGGCGCGCTGAACTCGGGATACCCGTTCCCCGTCACCGCCGCTTCCAGGGCGATGGTCTCGCCGCTCCGCCGCAGGATGAATTCGGTGCGGTAAAAAGCGCCGTCGCGAAACGCGAACGTTTCCCCGTCGTCTTCCTGCAGGATCGAGCGCGTTTCGCCGTCCTCTTCGGGGATGAACACGTGCAGTTCGATGCTCGCGGGATAATAACCCATCGTAGACTGCGGCGCTTCCGGCCACATCGGCACGACGCTGCCGCCTCGAAAATAGAAGGGGATCGTGTCCAGCGGCGCGGGCGCCGTGATCCAGGCCGGACCTTCGATCCGCCCGTCGTCCTGGTCGTACCAGGTCCCGGCTGGCAGGTAAACCATGCGCGATGTCTGCCCCTTCTGACACACCGGAGCGACCAGCAGATCGCGGCCGAGCAGAAACTGGTCTTCCACCTGCCGCGCCGCCGAGATCGTCCTGGTAGTCGAAAATGAGGGGACGCTGCACGGGCGCGCCCGTTTCGCTGGCTTCCAGGAAAGCCGCGTAGAGATACGGCATCAGCCGGTAGCGCAGCTCGACCGCGCGGCGGCACATGGCCTCCACCGCCTCCCCGAACACCCACGGATACTGGTCGTTCTGGCCCTGGTGGTTGTGGTTGCGGCAAAACGGGGTCAGCGCGCCGTACTGATACCAGCGCACGAGCAGCTCGGGCGTCGCATTCTCGATGAATCCGCCCACGTCCGCCCCAACAAAGGGTTGCCCGCTGACGCCGAAGCCCATCGCCATCGGCAGGCTCATCCCCAGGTGTTCCCAGCGCGAACAATTATCGCCCAGCCAGTTCGCCGCGTAACGCTGGATGCCGGGTGACCCCGCTCTGGACAGAACGAACGTGCGGCGCTCGGGCATCGCGGCGAGCAAGCCCTCGACCGTTCCCATGGCCATGAGCATGGCGTATTGGTTGTGGAAACGCGCGTGCGGCAGCTTGCCGCCGCCGAACCACATCGCGTCGCCGGGGATGTCGCCCGTCGCGGGTTCGTTCATGTCGTTCCAGATGCCCGCCAGGCCGCTCTGGACGTGCTCGGCGTTTAGCCGCCCCCACCATTGGCGGGTCGCTTTGAGCGAGAAATCCGGGAACGCGGTTCGCCCCGGCCAGACCTGCCCGACGTAGATCTCGCCCGCCTGGCGTTCGGCAAAGCAGGTTGTTCTCCCGCGCCTCGTCAAACACCGGGTAGCCCGGTTCGTACTTCACCCCGGGATCGATGATCGTGACCATCCGGAAGCCGAGTTCGCGCAGAGCCTTGAGCATCGCCGGCGGATCGGGAAACGTTTCCGGGTTCCAGGTGAACACGCGATACCCGCGCATGTAGTCGATATCGAGCCACAGGCACGTCGCACGGGAAAGCCTGCGCGCGGTGCTTGGCGGCGAGCTCCAGGATGGCCCGCTGCGTGTAGGCAAACCAGCGGCATTGGTGATAGCCCAGCGCCCAGAGCGGCGGGACCGGCATCCGGCCGGTCAGCGCGGTGTAAGCGGCGAGGATGCCGGGCATGCGCGGACCGGCGAAAACGTACTCGGTGTACTGCCCGCCGAAGAAGCGGATGGTGAAGGTCTCGTCGCTCCTCGAAATCGAAGCGGGCGCGGTAGGGATTGTCGATGAAGAAGCCCGCCATCGCAGCTTGCAGATGGCGCTGGTGATAGAAGAACGGGATCGATACATAATAGGGATCGAATACCGTGCTGCGCGGATCGCCGCGCGGATCGTCCCCGCTGTATCTGACCCTGGCCTCGCCTTCCACGGTCGGGCTGAGCACGTCCGTGTTCCAGAGCGTGTAGGCGTTGCCCGCGCGGTTGAAGGGGCCGGCCTTCTCGCCCAGCCCGTAGAAGGCATCCTCCCGCTGGCATCGTCGGGCGAGCAGGAACTCGTCGTTGAACGTGGCGTAGGCAGCGCGGATCGGCGGCGCTCTCGAAGATCGCGCTGCCGTCGGCGCGGTGGGCGTCGAGCCGGAACGGAGACTTGCCGATCGTCAGGGTCAGCTCCGCGGTGCTGACCCGCACGCGTCCCGGGCGTGTCCTCCACGCGAAATTCCCGGCTGCCGCCCAACGCCCGCGCGCGCCGTCCACCACGGCGAGCGTCGGCTGTTCGTCGAATTGGCCGACCCGGCTGATCTTGAGCCGCAGGATGTCGCCACGCAGGACTTCCACCCGCAGCCGGTTTTCACCCTGGTCGAGCGTCAACTCGACGCCGTTGGGAATCCGCGCCAGGCCGCCGGCCTCCTGCGCGGGGAGGAAATACTGGGCGCTGGTCAGGTCCTGGTCAGGCATGGCTGGACTGAATTGGATCAAGGCTGGCATTTTCACCGGGCGCGGCGGCGGCATCGGGACGAGCCGCGCACGGGCCGCGTGGGAGAGGTTTCGCGAGCACGCAGGTTGTCTCCGTGCGCATTCCCGGTGCCGTCCGCCGCTTCGCCACCGGGCGCGAACGGCTCTGGCGGCGCATGACTTACCCTATGATGAAGCACGGACGAGGTTACCCTTTTTTGTAAACCTGATACTCGTAAGGTTGCAAATCCCATTGGGTGGGCACGGTGGCGTCCGCTCCGGTGAAGGCATTTTTCCAGCGCGCGCCGAGCAGGGCTTCCGGCGCGGCGAGCGTGCGGGGGGCGTTGCGGAGATTGACGACCACGAGGATTTCTTCCCCGTCGCGCGATTTGGAGAAAGCGCACACGTCGTCATTGCCGAACGAATGCAGGTCGCCGCGTCTGATCGCGTTGCTGGCATTCCGCAAGCCGAGGATGCGCTGGTACTCTTCCGTGAGACCGGGATCGGCGGTCCAGTCGATGGGCGTGCTTTTGTCGAAAAAGCTCAACTTCACCGGACAGCCGACTTCCTGCCCGTCATAGATCATCGGGACGCCTTTCATGTACGCAGCGACGACGAACGCAGCGAGGGAGCCTTGCCGTCCGCCTAACGTGGTCAGCGGCGAGCCGTCGCTCTGGTCCACGTCATGGTTGGAAATATAGCGAACCACCTGATCGTCTCCGGTCGCGTCGCGATATTCCGTGGTGTTGAGTATATCGATGGATTGCACGGATTGATGCGTTCCATAGATACGATTGACCATGTTGTTATAGAACGACATTCCGTATTCGAGATCGAAGCCGGCGGTGAAGTGGTCCTTCCGCTTCCCCTCCGCGAAGAGCAGCAGTTTGTGCGTATCGATGGAGCGCAGGCTGGCGATGGCTTGCTTCCAGAAGTCGAAGGGAATAAAATCGGCGGCGTCGCAACGGTACCCGTCGATGTTCGCCTGGTAGACCCAGTATTTCATCGCATCGATCATGGCCGCGCGCATTTCCATGCTGTCGTAGTTCAGCGCCGCCACGTCGTGCCAGCTTGTCTTCGGCGGACTGATGATGTTGCCCGCGTCGTCCTGCTTGTACCAGGATTTGTTGGTGATCCAGGGATGGTCCCAGGCCGTGTGGTTGGCCACCCAGTCCAGCAGCACGATCATCTTTCGCTTGTGCGCTTCCTCCACCAGGACGCGCAGGTCTTCCAGCGTGCCAAACTCACTGTTCACCGCCTCGTAGTCACGCACGCAGTAGGGCGAATTCACCGTCTTCACCACTCCGATGGGATAGATCGGCAGGAGATATAATGTGTTGACTCCGAGCGTTTTAATCGTATCGAGTCTTGCCTGCACGCCGGCGAAGTTGCCCTCCGGACTGAAGGCCCGCAAATTCACCTGGTAGATGACGAGGTCTTGCAGGCTGCGGCACCTCCGGCGTAAGGGGTGCCATATTGTGGAACCGCGCTGGGCGAGAGCGGCATTCCGCGCGCTGGCGCGTCCGCTAAGGTTGCGCCTGACATCAGGACGGCGCAAAGAGCTGCCGCCGGAAACAAACAGATTTTCGCTATATTCATATCGGGATGGTACCCTACTGCGTGGAGACACGGGTTTGGGTCACGCGCCGCCGTTTCGGGCAGGCGTCCTTGCTTCGCAGGAAGCGAAAGGAGAAGCGCCGCCGGAAAACAGATTCGCGGCAGGCGCTCTGGCCGGAAAGGGAAGCGTCAGGAAACAGGCCTGCGCCGACAAATCACTTGGCCGCGGTCATGCTGTACGTGTATTTGCCCGGTACGTGCAGGTCCAGCGTGAGCGTGTAGGTGCCGTCGTCGGGCGCGGTGAGATCCTTGATTTTTGGGTTATAATCGAAGAAGGGATTGTCCACGTACTGCAGCTTGCCGTTGCTATCGAGCCCGAAGTCTATCTTCCAGGCGTTGTTCGCGCGGAACTTGAAGGAACCGTCCGCTTTCAGGGTCAGGGTGACGGTCCACACCTGTTTGTCCGCGTCGTAGGTCATCGGCGTATCGTTTTCCCATCCGCCGGGCGTGGCGTTGCCGATGACGCTCCAGGTGGTCTTCGTGGCCGTCCACGTGTTCTTCTCCAGATCGGCCGTCAGTTCGTAGTAACCCCCCGCTGGCACCGTGAGCCCGGCCGCGTGGCCGTCCGGATCGAGCGTGCCGCTGCCGCCGTTGCCGTAGTTGGTGTGCGTCCAGTCCGGCGCGTTGGTGAATTTGAAGGGTTGCTCGCCCGTTCCGGTGAAGTTCACGAAGCCTTCGAAGCGCTTGCCCGATCCTGCGACCGCCCCGATCTGCGGAGCTGTCGCGGGGTTCCAGCCCTGATACGCCCCCGGCACGTACAGGACGTTGGCCGGGCCTTCGCCGGAGGCTGGCGCCTCGCCCGGCTTGGATGCTGGCGGGGTTGGTGGATTTGTTCTGCGCCGAAGCGGCGCCGGCGGCGGCCAGCAATCCGGCGAGCGCGAGGACGAGGGGGAGGGAACGGGTGGTTGGGAGCATGTGTTTTTCTAAGCAGAGCCGCGTTCGCCAGTCAAACGCCGCACCTCACCTGACTCGCGAGCAAACCGGCTATTTCCACGGCCCTCCACCTCGGAGGTTAACCGGACACCAACTTTCATCCGGCGCCCGCCCCGGTTAACTGGACACCAACTCTCCCGCAGGCGGGAATTGACGCTGCGACCGCAGGATGAAAAACTGATGGCCAGTCAGACGGTGTGGTGGCTTCACCCATCGAACGTTCTCCCACAAACTTCTTCAATCTATGACCCTCCCCTTCAAGATCTTTGGTTTGGTTTCCACGGCGGCCTTGCTGTATTCATTCCTCCGCCCTCGCTCAGTCCACCTATAACGGCGACGGCGCCACGGGTTTCGGCGGCCCGGTCGGCAAGGGCGTTCTCACCTTCACCAGCAACGGCACCACGCTCACGGGCACGATCAACCAGGGTAATCTGCCGAGTGGATTCAACGATGAACTGGTCATCTACATCAACGACAAGGCGGGCGGGTTCACCACGACCTCCACGTTCACCGACACCGGCACCGGTGGCGACACGCTGCGGGGCGCCGTCTCAGGGCTTTCCAATGGCGCGAACGGAGCCACCGTGGTTCGTGCCCCTTTGAACTTTGCGCCGGGCTTTGGGGCGGATTATGCGATCGCTCTTTCTCCGGCCAAGGCGCAGTTCGGCGCCTTGTACACCCTGGATAACGTGGCCAATTTCACGTATGGGTCCAATGGGACGAATGGAAGCGCCAATCTCACTCCGACCGGGACAAATACGGCGGCGACCTATACGTTTTCGATCCCGCTCAGCCTGATCGGTTCGCCGACTTCGTTTCAGTTTGCAACCACTTACCTCGATGGAGCAGGCGCCTACCGTTCCAACGAGGCGTTCGGCAACACGATTACGGATGTCGCCAACGGGTCGAACACCGGCAATCTCGGCCAAGATACCTGGCCTCATCGGATACTCCGCGTTCCCGGTCCCGGAACCCCACACGTGGGTGCTGAGCGTGGGCGGTCTTGTCACTCTCCTCGCCCTGCGGCGCAGCCAGCGGCACGCCTAGAATTCCCCCCCTGTGATCATTCCCGCCAATTTCCGTCGGACCGTGCAGAGCGTTTCGACCAAGCGCGTCCATTTGCCGCGCCGTGCGCCTGGAGCATTTACCCTGATCGAGCTGCTGGTGGTGATTTCCATCATCGCCGTGCTCGCGGGACTGTTGATACCCGTCGCCTCACGGGTGACGATCAACGCGCAAAAGGTTCAGGCCAGGAGCACCGAGGTGCAAATCGTTTCCGCGATCACAAGTTTCCGGACGGATTACGGCATGTATCCACTTCCTGCTGATGCTCCTCAGGGTACGGACATCTGTTTTGGTTCGCAGAAACCGACGGTCGCCGAGCTCTTCCATATCCTCCAGGCGGATAAGCAGGGGGACGAAGCGACGTACAATCCACGGGGCGTCGTGTATATAGAACTGCCAAAGGCGAAAAATCAAACGCCCGGTCTAAGCAAGAGTGGGCTAGGCGCGGACGGGATGTTATATGATCCTTGGGGAACGATCTTCCTGGTCGGTGTGGACGGTGATTATGATGGTCAAGTAAATAATCCCTATAAAAAGAACGCGGGACTCGTTCCGTTGAGAACCGGAGTGATAGTTTATTCCTGGGGGCCCGACAAGCTGACGACCTCGAATTTCTTCGCCGGGGGAGACAAGAACGATCCTACCTCCCTGGATGATGTCCTTTCCTGGCAGTGAGCTGCTGTTACATGCGGTAACCCGGCTTCTGTCATAAGAACGTTGCCTGGCGGCGTTCGCCCTTTCGTTCCCGAACTCCGTTCTCCCCTCTCGTTCCCAAACTCTGTTTGGAATGCGCTTTTCTGGGGAACTCTGTTCCCTTGTCATCGCGTCCACGAAGGGAACAGAGTTCCCCAGAGGCAGACGTTCCCAAACCGGAGTTTGGGAACGAGAAAATCGACAAACGGGAAAACATTACCGAAACTCTCGGTGACGCCATCATCACGCAAATGGTATAAGTAAATCGTCGAGTTCCTAACGCAATGGCTCGGAACCTCCCCTCTTCCCAAATGGAAAAGCCCGCCGCCGGTTTCTGGCCAATCTGGAACATGAGCTTCGGCTTTCTGGGCATCCAGTTCGGCTGGGGATTGCAAACGGCGAACATGAGCGCCATTTACGAGTACCTGGGAGCAAAACCGGACCAGATCCCCGCGCTGTGGCTGGCGGCACCTATGACCGGGTTGATCGTGCAACCCATCATCGGCAGCATGAGCGACCGCACCTGGGGGCGGTTGGGCCGGCGGCGGCCTTATTTCCTGTTCGGCGCGCTGTTCGCTTCGGCAGCGCTGCTGTTGATGCCGTCATCGAGTACGCTGTGGATGGCGGCGGGCCTGCTGTGGGTGCTCGATAGCTGCATCAACATCAGCATGGAACCCTTCCGCGCCTTCGTCGCCGACCTCTTGCCGCCCGCGCAGCGTGGACGCGGGTTCGCCGTGCAAAGCCTTTTCATCGGCATGGGATCGGTGATCGCGTCGGCGCTCCCCTGGATCTTCTCGCACGGTTCGGGGTGAGTGGCCAGAGCAGCGCCGCGGACCGGATTCCCTCGACGGTTCGCTACTCGTTTTATCTGGGTGCGGCGGCGTTCTTGGGCGCGGTGTTGTGGACGGTGCTTACCACGCGTGAATATCCTCCCGACGACATGGCGGCGTTCGCGGCCATGAAAGCTCGCCGGCGCGGGTTTGTGCATGGCGCGAGGGAAATCTTTGCATGCGATCCGCGAGATGCCGCTGACGATGCGCCGGCTGGCCTGGGTGCAGATGTGTCACGTGGCTGGGGCTTTTCTGCATGGGTTTGTATTTCATTCCGGCCGTGGCGCACAACGTCTTCGGCGCGCCCGATGAAAAATCCAGCCTGTATTCGCAAGGGCGGAATGGGGCGGCGTCTGTTTCTCGGTGTCTTCGCTGGTGACTCTTTTTCGCGGCTTTCGGGCTGATCGCCGCCAGCCGGTACGCGCGGCCAAGCAGATTCACACCGTTTGCCTGTTCTGCGGCGCCGCCGGTCTGCTCTCCGTGGGAGTGATTCATGATAAGATATTTGCTCCTGCTGTCGATGACGGGAGTCGGCATCGCCACGGCGAGCATTCTCTCGATGCCGTATGCGCTGCTCGCCGACGCGCTGCCCGTCGCGCGGATCGGCGTTTACATGGGCATCTTCAATATGTTCATCGTCCTGCCGGAAATCGCTGCGGCGCTAGGATTTGGCTGGGTCATGAATCATTGGCTGCACAACAACCGGCTCCTTGCGGTCGTGGGAGGCGGAATCTCCATGCTCGCAGCCGCTTTGCTGATGCGCTTCGTAGAAGATTCGCCAGCCGCAATCGATGCGCCGCAGACAGCGTCGGAACTCGCGAGTTCCTTGGAGTAATACCATTTCTTGGAGATAGACCGGCATTCTCTGTTTCCTGCGGCACCGACGATCAAGGCGCGTTGTCGGAGCGGCGATGACAGGGGAAGCTCACCACTGCTTTGGCAGCCCCGCTTCCGTCCCGGAGGGACGCGAGAAATTAGCCGGGGGTAAGGCGCTGCGCCGCCACCCCCGGTTGCCTCCCTCCCAGCGTCCGCGCCCCGGAGGCGGCGTGAGCAGCGTGCCGCTCGATGCCCAGTGATCCCGCGCCGCCTTGCGCACCCTCCGGGGCGCGGCGCTTTACTCGGGTAATCCGGGGGTGGCGGCGCAGCGCCTTACCGGCATCCGCGTCTGGGACGGGGCCGCGCTGCAAGCACGGTGGTAATTCCCCTGTCTTCCACGCTCCAAAAACGCGCTTTGTTCGTCGGTGTCTCAGGATGACAGAAAGAGATTATTCCGGTTTATTTCCGAGGGATGGCCTCCCGCGCAAGGTCGCCCCGGTGCTAGACATGCTTTTCTGGACGGGCGGCAGACCGGATTCGTTGCGATGAATCTGGCCGATTAACAGGTCCACTGCCGCACGCCCGATCAGTTCACTGTTCTGCTGCATCCCGGCCCACTCGCTGGTCTCACTGGATTTGTCCAACTGCACCAACCCAACATCGTCCGGGACACTCAAACCCAGCGAGGAAATCCACGCTTTGATCTCGGCATGGATCGTCAGGATGACCTCCGGCCGGTACTGATTCAGCCAGGATGCGAAAAGCTTTTTCATTCCAGGCTGGAGGTCGAAAACCGGCACGCTTCGCATCCAGCGACAGCCGCTTCTGCGCAGCGCAGAAGCCGGCGGTGAACCTGTTTTCCACGATGTTGTCCACGTGGGTGCCCAGGCAAAGACCCAGCCGCCGGTAGCCGAGTTCGGCAAGTTCCCGCACGGCTCGGAACACCGTGACGTACTGGTCGTTGGAAACAAAATGGATGACCGGCCACGTGGGCCGCGTGCCCAGCGCCACCATCGCCGAGCGCCGCCAGATGGGATCAAACTACCTTCGAGAGCGCTTCTCCCTCGTAGAAGCCTGCCACGGCCAATCCGCGAATGTTGCGCGCATCGAGGATTTTCACGAGCCGGGCCGAAGTGACATCCGGTTTGTAGAGCGACAACCGGTCGAAGCCATAGCCTTGTTCGGTTGCCCGGGCGCGGCAGCCGGCGATCCAGGCGCGGAATGTGGGAACCGTTTCGAGTTCGGACGGGTCCTTGGCCACGCAGAGCAGCCCGAGCGTGCTCTGGTACTTGGATGTTTTGCTGACACGCAGTTGGGGCAGCAAGTTGGCTACGAGGGCGTTTGGACGTACCCGGCTTCCGCGGCGACTCGCTGGATGTGCCGCCGCACTTCCGGCCGGATGCGCGGATGATCGCGCAAGGCCAGAGAAACCGTGGTTTTCGACACCCCCGGCAATCTGCGCAAGCGTCCGGATCGTAGGCGTATCGCCCATTCTGGACACTGAGGCTCCGTGACGGCAGTGTCAACCGTCCAGTTTACGGTCCACTCGCCTAGCTTCGGTGAAGCAGCCTCAGGCACCCCGACAAACTGCCGTAAAGACCGCGTAGGCGGCGGCGTTGGCTGATACCAACCAGGCCGACCATCAGGCTTCCCGCGAGGCAGTTTGCCGGTTCCGGGACCACCACCAATTCGAAGTCGGTTCCAGTGTATTCCGCCTCGAACTGCTGGCCGCCGAACGTGTAGAACCCGCCGTTCACGATCCCGCTGTACGTGCCGCTCAGGGAAGCTCCGTGTTCAAGATCGAGAACGGTTCCATTGGTGAAGGTGCCGGAGTTGTTGATGGTGAGCGCGCCGGCGAGCGAGACTGCCC
This sequence comes from uncultured Acidobacteriaceae bacterium, assembly GCA_963748555.1. Classification (GTDB taxonomy): domain Bacteria; phylum Acidobacteriota; class Terriglobia; order Terriglobales; family Acidobacteriaceae; genus CAWKKW01. Next base: position 109,047 of record CAVVJK010000012.1, on the reverse strand, counting down.
CGCTGGAAACGATCTGATCGTAGTTCGTGTTGCCGGCAAGATCGAAGACACTCGTGCTGGTGCTAGACAGAGTTAACGCGCCGGTGGAGAGGGTGCCGATAATCGGAGCGCCGGTGACGTCGATGTTGCCTGGATGAATGGACCACCGGCATTGATGTTGACCGGACCGATGACCGTGCCGAGGCCGCCGAGGGTGCCAGCATTGATGTTCGTGGTTCCCGGGTTGTTCCCGGTTCCGTTGAGAAGCAGGGTGCCGGAGCCGTTGTAGTTCACAGTGCCGCCACTGGCGCTGCTCTGGATGCCGCCGGCCACATTGACGACGCCTGCGCCGGCAAGGTTCAACGTCTGCGATTTAACGTCCACGGTGCCGGTCAATAGCAACGTGCCGCCGCGAGACCGCGCTGACATTCAAGGGACTATCGAGGTAGATACCGCCCGAGATTGTATTCGTGCCGCTGGTGTTTTGTGAGTTGACGTTCAGCGCACCGGAGGTGTTGTTGGCAACGGGGTTGATAATGCTCGCGAACGTCTGCCCGCCGCTCGTGGCCGTCAGGTTGAGCGTGCCCCCCAGAGCCAGATCCTGGTAGCCGGTCACGCCGAAATCGCCACCGAGCCGCACGCTGGTGGCAATAATCAGCCCGCCGCTGGCGAGGTTAAGCGTGCTGCCGTTCATCAAGTAAATGTCGCCGGAGCTGAACGTCCCGCCCACCATCACGTTCGTGCCCGTGCCCGTGCCGTTGGTCACCTGGCCAATGAGCGCAATATATTTATCGCCGTTTCCGCCGTTCGTCCCGTTGCTGGCGTTGACGGTGTCGTCGAAGGTCGTGGTGCTTGCCGCGCCACCAAACAAGCGGAGGCCGTACACGGACGGGCCGCTGACGGACAACGTGCCCGTGCCGAAAGTCAGATTCCCGTTGACAGCATCGATTTGTCCGAAGGGGTTGAAACCGTTGGAATTGCCGGAAGCAGTGGGCGAATTGTTTGCCGCAAAGTTGATCGCCACATTGATCGTCACCGAACCCGTGCTCAAGTTCTGGATTTCCGACTGTGCGCCAGCGTTGTCGTAGAGGTTGATGACGTTGGATGCGTTTGACGAATTGATCGTCCACGATTGGTCGTCATACCACCGTAACCCATTTTGGGCCATGGAGCCGAAATCGTCGGTGTTGGTGGTCCGGCCATTGTTCTGGTCGTTGAAGTAGAGGACACCATAGGTGTTGTTCGGAACGCCGGCAGTCCAATTATCGGACGTGCTCCAGTTCGAGTCGCTGCCTTGCCGATCCAGCTATCATCTGCGAGCGCGGGAATAGCCCCGGCGAGTATGAGAATAGCCAAGATAGATGGCCGGTCGACAATCCAGCAAGCCCGTACAAGGCGCACGAAGGTAGAAAAGCGATCATTCATGTTGACGGAGTTCGGCAAAGGCGTCCGCAAGATGTGCCTTCCATCGATTACGATGTTCGCTTGTGTTGAGGAAATTGTAAGCTCCAATCTGGTACTTTCCGGGGGACAGTTAACCGGTACTCTTGTTCCCCCCGGGCTCTGCTCTCGCGTCGGTGAGGCTATGGGAGAAAACCAGCTCTCGGGTGACGTGCAGCTTTACATTCCGGAACACGCATTGCGCCGGTTGGAAGACCACATCCGATATTGGCTCACATCTGCGGATAATGTCTCGTCGATGCAGCAGCCAGGGCCTCCCAGGGCGAACGCATCGAAAAAGGCTCGCGTTGACGAGTTTGGCAAGCTGGCACGTGGCCATCGATGGCAGGACGCTGCGCCGCCGCTTTGATGGGCCGGGCGGACGCGCGCTGCACGTCGTGCGTGCTTTTGCCACGGGCGAGTTGAGCCTGGTGCCGGGCCAGGGGGCCGGGAACGACAAAAGCAACCCGATCGCTGCCGTCCCGGCGTGGCGGCGCCTGCGCGACCTCCAAGGAGCCGTCGTGACCATTGATGCCATGGGCTGCCACCAAGCCATGGCCGCGCAGGTCCAGGCCCAGGGGGGCGATGACTGGCGCGCACTCAAGGGCAACCATCCCCTCCGGCCCGCGGATGCCCAACGCCTCTTGGCCGACGAGGCCACGCTCGCACAGATGAACCCGGCGCGGGCCGAGACGCTCGCAAAGGACCATGGGCGCATCCGAAACCCGCCGCTGCGTGGCGTTGCCCGCCGAGGCGCTCCTGGGCGGCTTGCGCGCGCTGGCCGCTTGGCCGGGTGTGCAAAGTGTGGCCGGCGTGGAAAGCCGCCGCGAGCCCGCCGCCGGGGGAGCCTCCAGCGTGGAACGGCGCTCCTTCCCGAGCAGCCTGCCCGCCAACGCCGCGCGGCTTTTGGCCGTCGCGCGAGGCCACCGGGCCATCGAGAACAATCTGCACTGGAGGCTCGGCGGGCACTTCGACGAGGACCGCGGCCGGGTCAGGAAGGATCACAGCCCGCTCAACGTGGCCACGCGGCGGCGCGTCGCCTTGAGCTTGGCCAAGCGCGACACCGCCTCCAAGCAGAGCGCGCGCCGACGGCTCAAGTGTGCCGGCCGGGATGAGGCGTCTCTCTTTCGCCTGCTCAATCTTTGGATGCGTTTGCCCTGCAGGGCTGACGCACCAAAAGGACGAAGGACGAAGGATGGAGGCACCCGCCGGCGCACGTGCCGCGCGGGGCACTGCGCCCGGGTGGACAGACGCACCGAGAGATCATCCGCGTGGCGGCAGCGGTCTTTTCACCCGGCGGATGCCGCGCCTTTCCTTCGTCCTTCGTCATTTTGTAATGCGTCAGCCCTGAAGCGGCGGGCAAAGTTCATGGTCCCATACTGCCGGTTGCCGGTCGAGAGACGGTAGGAAGGGGCGGTCCAATCAGAAACAACCCCGTTCTATTTATGTCCGATCCGAGAAACGTTCAGCACGACAAGAAGGTCATCAACGAAAAGAAACATCACGGCGAGGACGTGAACAAGGGAGCCGAGCACGTCCTGCAGCCCGGCAAGAAGCCCATGCACGAAAAGCCCCACGGCGCGCACAAGGAGACCGAGGCTGAAAAGGCGGGCGGCAGCATCGCCGACACGGAGCACGCGATCACGGAGTCCACGCCGGAAACCGCCCGCATGACCGATAATAGCTGACGCGGACAATCCCGTCCCCATCCGCAACCTGCCTTCCGCGTCCTCCCTGCCCTATCGCGCGCTCAGGCTCTGCGCCCGGCGCAGGAAGCAGAGCATCATGACGGCCAGCATCGCGTGCCCGCCCAGGGAAATCAACCACGGCACGCGCAGTTGCTCCAGGATACTGCTCAAGTCCGCGAAACCGTTGACGGACTGGCTGATGGAATAAAACGGCAGCGCGAACCCGGACACTCCCAGCCACCACTTCGGCCAGTGCAACGGATTCGTTCCGGACAGCATGCCCACGATGCCGACCATGATGGGAACGATCCAGAACACAAAAGCCCCCAAGCAGGCGATCTTGAGACCGCGCCACTCCAGCAAGATCGTCCAGGTCAGCAGCGGGACGATCAGACCGGCCCCGAGGACCAGGGGCAGTTGGGGGCTGGGCTGCAAGACCAAACGCAGCAGCGGCGTATCCAGCAGCCGCCCGACCAGCACCGCCCATCCCGCCAGCGCCATCAGGCCCAGCGCGACCGCCCACAGGAGGGCGCTCTGCGCGTCACTCGCCCACGGCAGCGCGCGACGGCGTCGCTCGCCGGGCCGGGCGCGTCTGGCCCGGCCGTGTTGTTCCAGCGTGGGCGTGATGATCGCCGCGAGGATCATGGCGCTCAACAGCGCCACGCACCCGAACGCGCCCGCCCAGCCGACCGGGATCAGTCCTTGCGTCAACACGGCCAGTGCCGGACCGGTCAACGCCGCGTGGCGTTCGTGACCGCCCCTGGCAATGAGCCGGTTCGTCCACTCGAAGAGGGTGCCGTCGCGCAGCAGCGGGAAAGTCTCTCCCAAGCTCATGACGATGATCCACGCCGAAAACGCCAGCGCCAGCGGCTTGCTGAAGAGGTGGGCCTCCGCGCGCCGCCAGCGCCGCCAGAGGATCTGCAGCCAGGAACGCGATCAGGATGAACATGACCACCCAGGCATAACCCGTCAGGGACAGGTCGAAGTCGAAGAACCTGACCCTCGAAAACGGGCTGGCGATGCCTTGCAACGGGAGCAATTCCGACGCCGATTGCCCTCTCCACGCCGAGATGCCCCAGCGGCCCGAGGCCGAAGCGCGAGAGCAGCGGCACGACCGAGTGCAGCGTGATCACCAGGACCTGCGAGACCGTTCCCGCCACGATCTTCTGCCGGATGACCGTGCCGGCCACCAGGCCGATGGAATGGTGCAGCACCGCCGAGGTGACGAGCAGCAGATACACCCGGAAGACCACGGCCAGCGGCACGTGGCCGGCGACGATGCTGACCACGCTCCACGGCAGCAGGGAGGCCACCAGCACGGTTTCCAGGATGGGCAGTCCGAACAGGTAGCCGACCACTTTGTGCCAGGCGCTGAGCGGGGTCAGGCGCTGGACTGTCGCTCAGGCCCTCGGCGCCTTCCCGGGCGATGCCGACCGCCACGCTGAAAGTGCCCTTCAGCAGCCAGATCAACCCCTGGAGGATGAGAATGGGCGTCCACGCGGCCAACGCCGCATGCGGCAGGTCGAACCGCTTCTTGGTGGCGAAATAGACCACCAGCCAGAGAAACGCCGCCAGCGGCTGGACCACGAGGCTCCAGCCCGCCACCGGCAGCAGGCGCAGGCGCGCCGTCGCGTAGCGGCGCAGGATGGGATTGCGCCAGATTTGCCACAGGGGCGGAGCGTCCGATGGATTCATTGCGTTTCTCCCGCCTGGTGGAGGCCCAGCACGACCTCTTCGATGCTGGCGTCGATCTCGCGCATGGCGACCACGCCCAACCCTGCCGCGCCCACCCGCTGGAAGAAGGCGGCCTGTTCCCCGTCGTTCGCCACGAAGTGACAGTCCACCTCCTGCTGGCCGACCCGCACGCCCGGCACGCCTCCCGCCGGACTCGCCAGCCATTGGAGCAGCGCATCCGCCGGACCGCCCGTGCGCAGACGCAGGCGCCGCCGGCCGACGCCCTGGCGGTGGAGCACCTCGCGCAACGGCCCGGCGTCCACCAGCCGCCCCGCCTGGAGCAGGCCCACGCTGGTGCAGAGGTCCTGCAATTCGGACAGGACGTGCGAACTCAGGATCACCGTCGTCCCGAGCGCCGCCTGCGCCCGCAGCGCGTCGCGCAGGGCGGCCCGGGCGTAGGGGTCCATTCCGCTGGCGGGCTCGTCGAGGATCAGCACGAGCGGACGGTGCAGCAGGCTGGAGGCCAGCACCAGCCGCTGGCGCATCCCGAGCGAGAGCTGCCGGCAGAAGTCGCGCCGCCGTTCGCGCAGATCGACCATTTCGAGCGCCGCTTCGACCCGCCCGTCGCGCTCCTTGCCCCACAGGCCGAAACATTCGGCGATGAAACGCAGGTATTCCTCGGCCCGCAAGTCCTGCGGCAGCGGCGCGAGGTCGGGCATGTACGCCAGGATGGCGCGGGCGGCATCCGGGTCCCGGCGCGCATCCCGGCCCGCGAGGTAAACCTCGCCGTGCGTCGGTTCCTGCAACGTGGCCATGACGCGGAAGGCCGTCGTCTTGCCCGCGCCGTTGGGTCCGAGCAGGCCGAAGATCTCGCCGGAGGGGATCTCGAAGCTCAGACTCGTGCAAGGCCACCCGGCGTCCGTAATCGACGCGCAGATTGCACACGCGCACGCTCGTGTCGGCAGGCGGGCCGCTGGCGCTCATAGGTCCAGCGCGGACACCGACCACGCCACGTTGCCGCGCACCTCGCTGCCGCCGTCGATGAGCGCCGTCTGGAGCACCGCTTGTTCGTGCTTCGTCCGGTCCTCCATTTGCGCCAGATTTCCCGTCAGCGTCGGCCCGGCGGAGGCAGCGGGAGCGTCCTTGACCGGCGAGGCCGCGGGATTCAGGAGCCAGTAGGCCAGCCCGGCCACCGCCAGTCCGGCGGCGGCCCGGCCCAGCCAGGCCGTCCAGGCCGGACGGACGGCGGGAGCGGCCGGAAAGCGGATCACCCCGGCGTAGGGCTGGCCGCGTCCAGGATGCGTTCGCGCAGCCGGGCAGCGGCAAGGATGGGTACCGGCCGGGCCAGTTCCGCGGGCGGCCCCGGGAGCCATTGTTCGGCGAACCGCGCGCACGCGCCGCACGGTCCAGATGGGCGCGGAGCGCGGGCGGCGGGGCCGCGCCGGAATCGGCGATTTCCGAAAGCTGTCCCTGGAAGGTGTCGCAAGCCTCCGGAACGCGGGTGAAAGGATCGGGCGTCATGGCAGGTGGATGCGGTTTTGAAAAAAGGCGTCAGGGTTTGGCGTGCCCGGAACAGCAGCACTTTGGCGTTGGAGAGACTGACTTCCATGGTGCGGGCGATTTCCTCCACGCTCAAGTCTTCCTGCACGCGCAGCCACAGGGCGCTGGCCTGCGCCTCCGGCAGCCGGGCAAAGACTTCCTTCCAGGCGTCGGCCGCGTCGTCCGCTTCCTGGTGGATGTCCGCCGGTGAGCGCGGCTCGACGGCTTCCTGGCTCGGGCTCGATGGAGGCGAGCCGATGGTTGCGGCGCCAGAAATCCGCCAGCTTTTTGCGGGCGATGCCGTACAGCCAGCCCGTGAAGGGAAGCTGGCCGTCGTAGGCGTGGATGTTGCGGCACACGGCCAGGAAAACGTCCTGCGCCAGGTCGTCGGCCTCGGCGGCGTTGCCGCAGCGCGCCGCGAGAAAGCCCGCAGCCGGGCCAGGTGCCGGTCGATCAGCACGGAGCCCGCCGCGCGGTCGCCGGCCTGCCAGCGTTGCGCCAGCGCGGCGTCGGCCGGGTCGTCGCAAGCCGACGGCTGGCGGTTTCGGGTGCCGGGATCATTTGCCAGTCTTGGCCGACTTCGTCCCGTTTTCGATCTCGCGGGCGAAACTGTCGAACAATTTCTTCGCCTCCTGCGGTTCCAGGTGGAGTTTCATCGCCAGCCGGGGCCCATCCTGCTTGAGAGCCAGCCGCTCATCCCAGGGCGGGCCGTTGGGATCGCGCAACGCGAGGGCCGAAACCATGCCGTCGATCATCCGTGCGGCCCGGCGGGCGGAACGCTCGCTGTCCAGTTCCGCGGAGGCGTCCAGATCGAGCTGCGCGCCCTCGGAGAGGATGTGAAATTCCAGATGCGGCAGCATCTTGAGCAGTTCGGAGTTGCGCAGGACCGGGTTTCCGGCCAGCAGCGACTGAATCTCGACCTTGCCGCCCAGCATCTCGTTGGGCCGGGGCGGCATGGCGGCGGCGAAACCGCCCTCGTCCGACGTGAGCGCCCACTGCAACAGACCCTGCGATGTGCCTACCAGCACGCGGCTGTCGTTGCACTTCGCGATCCAGACCTCTTTTCCCTCGTGCTGGAAGTGCATCGTCGGGTATCCCGCGGTGTCTTCGATCGGCACGCCGTGCTTTTTGCTGACGGCCTCGAAGCGTGGGGAGATGCCGCCGCCTTCGGAGGAAAAACGGAGGTCCGCCAGGAAAGGGAAGGGGTCGCTGCCGCCCGGTTGCGGTTGGAATCCGCAGAGGGCCAGCGATTCCAGCTTCCCGCCCGGAGCGGAGGACTTGTCTCCCGAAAGCGAGGTCAAAATGGGGTCCAGATCGGCGAAGAGTTCCTGGCCGGCGCCCGAGCGCAGCCGCTCTGCGTCGAAATGGACGGACCAGAGCACGGGGCGTCCGGCGAAGGCTGGCGCGGCAGCCTGGGCAAACGGTCCGCCGGCCCAGAGGGCGAAGCTGGCGATGAGAATAGAGCAAAGTTTCATAAGCGGTTTGCTTGAAGGATTCGCGGTTTGGAGGAAAAAGGTTACAGGAATCTCCGTCGAGTGATGCTCCCCGGCCCGGCGACCGGTGCGTACCGGCGGTCCGCCCCGGTGCTCGGGAAGACCTCCGAAACGCATCCTCCTGTTGTTGCCTACTCTGCTTGTGCGGCGTTTGGCCGCCGCTCACTTTTTGACCATTGCCTGCCAGAAGAAAGCCCCGCCGTCGCCCGCCCTAGTACTACTCCGTTAGAGTTTCGTGGAGCATAAAAGGACAGCAGCAGGGACAGTCCGGCTTGGCCGTGGGAGTCAGCAGACGTTGGAGAGCGCGGCGGATGGAAGGCGGGACCTCGGCCAAATCTTGGGGGAGATAATGCTCCAGAAAGATTAACATTTCTGGTTCTGGATCATTCTCTCCAAGCAGCAGGACTGGGTTCTCCAAAGGATCCCCCTCAACCATCGGATCAACCATAGCCGGGATCAGAGGAAGATCCATGTCACGCATCGTCGAAGTCGGTACTTGCCTTACTACGAAACTTTTTACATTGAACATTCTTCCGATTCGTACCGGATGATATATTTGCCAAAAGGGACGATTTGTATGCCGAAGTCGATAAATTTTTTCGTATTCAGACTGGCGGCGAAAAAGATCGTCTTTGGAAGATGGAAAACACTGATTCTTCGCTTTGCCAAGCTGAGCAAGGTGCGTAAGGGCAACATCCCGACGACCCTCAGTGGTTTTCACGGTGAGAATTATTTCTGAAGTGAACACCTGGTACTCGTTATCTGCACTAGATCGCTGTTCTGCAAAGCTTGCTTTACCGCGCGATAGTTCGTCGAAGCTGTTAGCGACCTCGCTAGCCAATTTGCGAATTTCTGGTGTTACTGGTACGAATACTTCTTAAGAGGACAGTTCCAAGTCCTCTTTTTGCGCCTTTGAGTTTCTCTGCGCCATGGTAGAAATGCTTCAGCCAAATTTCACCCGTTGAGCTTGGGCGGCACTGTGTTCATCTCGGAGATGACCGTAAACCTTCATGGCCAACGCGCCGCCGTCCTTGTGGCCGAGCCAACGGGAGACCGTAGGAATGTCCACACCGCTCTCGATGCAGATGGTGGCAAATAAATGCCGAAGGTCATGGTGGGTGATTCGTTCCATCCCTACAATTTTCGCTCCACGATCCATACTCTTCTGGCACTCATTCACCCGCATAATGGGGGTGTCTTTCGTTTCGTGAGCGCGTTCATGGCGCATCTTTTCCAGCATCGACTGGAGTTCAGGAATCATCGGCACCACCCGCGTTTCACCATTTTTTGTTGCGGTTTGTGGATCGCCACGTACATGGAGCTTTTGTCTTTCAAAGTCAACGTCTTGCCATGTGACATGCTTGGACTCCCCAACCCTTAAACCGCTGTAGGCTAAGAAACCGTACAAGGTCAGCCGCATTTCTTGAATCCCTGCTGCCTGCCAGTTCCAATCGCATGAACAAAATGCAGAAACTGGTCTCGTGACGGTAAGGTCAACTGTTTGTTCCGCAGGCGGACGCGCTTCAGGTCCAAGGCAGGATTGCTAAACCGTGTGCCCGCCGCGATCGCTTCTGCAAATATCGCTCTCAATGTGCTGATCGTATTGTTGACCACGCTCGGAGCGTACTCGTGTTGAAAGCGACCCAGCCATTGAACGCATTCACGACTGCTGATTCTGCGAATATCCGCATGGCTGACGCCGGGCCAAGTCTTCAAAATGCAGGAGATGGTCAGCTCGCGGTACGCCTTCGACTTCGGTTTCAACGACCCATCGGAACGGATTTTCTCTCGATAGATGTTCACGGCGTCGATGAACTCCATCTTCCCTGAAGTGATGGATTTTGCCTGCTCGTTTGCTCCGCGTGCATCCTTCAAGATGTCCGCCAGTCTCAATTTTGCGACTGACAAGACGGGGGTTTGCAAGCTGCGACGAAACAATTTGCCACCCACTTTGAATCGTGCATAGTAGGTGCCTGACGGCACGTAGCGGATCAAATTTTGAACCGGTGTTGGCTCCCAGTCGTTTTGGATACCTGCCATGAACTTTTCTCTAGACAGGGATACAAACAGGGCATACAAATGTCAATGTCGGATCGAGTTTGACCCTCGGTTTTCAGAGGTAAAGCACCCGTAGCTCAATTGGATAGAGCATCTGACTACGGATCAGAAGGTTTGAAGTTCGACTCTTCACGGGTGCAAACCTCAGCGCGAAGCACTTATAAACCGCTCAGCGAGCGACTTGCTCAACGACTACCGACTGAAGTCGGTCGGATGAGGTGGGACCGAAAGTCCAGTTGCGGCTAGAGAAGCCGCTCGAAATCCTCCGCTCTCCCCGGCTACCAGCCAAGCGAAGCCCCCCCCTCCCGTCTCGTCCCCTTTCCGTTCCTCAATGGAACGTGTGATCGTCTGTTCATCGACCGCTCCTGCGGTGGCACCGAAGGGGATCCCCAGACCCAGAGAGGCTGACCCCGATCGCGTTTTCACCACGTCGCCATCCTCGACTGCCATCCCGGGGCCCTTCAGGCTCCTTCCCACACGCTCAAAGCAGACCGTCTAAAGACGGTGGGCTTAAACCGAGTAGCTGGAAATTAAAGGTGCGCCGATCCATCATGCAGACGTTAGCTGGTGTGGCAAAAGGCATAAGCCCTTATTGGACAGGGCGAACGCATCTTCATTTTGGTTGACAACCGCACAGAAAGCATCATGCCGGGCAACCCTTTCCTGGGAGGCAAGCCCCGGCTCGTTCTCAGCCAGCGAGCAGTATGGCATCCCGGCGCTGGAAAACGGACCTTGAACCCAAAAATGGACACATCATCCCCCAGAGTGACGGAGATTTAAGATGCGTTCGCCCTGCCTTATTGGACAGGGGTGCCCAAGAGGTGTCCGTGATCCAGTCCGGCAGGCACCTTCTGCCGTTCGTGTTCAAGCGGTGAGCTCGCCCTTGAAATTGAGTTGAACGCTGCGTACGGGCGTTTGCCAGTCCTTGCGGGTAAAGCAGCGTGTTCGTTTGCCGGTGGATATGCACGGACGGTTCAAGTGCAGACTTCGAGGTCCCGTCCGCCAGTCTCGACTCGGGCCCTTCCCATCATGCCCGAAAGCGGATGTAAATTTTGCATGCTCCAGCGGTTTGTAGTCGCAATGACCCAAGAATGGAGTAGCTTGAATTCGAGACCCCTTGTTTCCCTTGGCGTTCAACCGATAAAGCATCGCGAAGCGGCTTCCCGCCTCGATTACCGATGGATTACACACATAGGACTTCTCCGAGAGCTTTGTTCGCGGAGAGGATGGGTCCAAGAATGCCAAACGACTCCGTTCGACCCCTTTTACCTGCCGTTCGGTGATATCTTCGGCATTTGCAGTTGAGCCGCAACCCAGAATCAAATTGTGACGCAGAGAAATGAGGGGGAGGCTGATAGTTGTTGCCAACATTGCTTCAAGGCCCTGGCTGATTGATGTGAGGAGCCGGCACTTCCCAGTTAGCCTGATGCTTATAGTGGATTGGGTTGATTATTGCGCAGGTTCCGGGGTGGTTTCTCCGGGCCGGGAGTGGATTGGGCGGCGGAGGGGATCCACCACCCATTCGCAACTGTCAGTGACTTCTCCCTGGCTCCAGGCCGCAGTCGCTTTGACTTCATTCCTGCCCGGCTGAAGCGTCACGCTCGGCCAGCGAAAGACCTTGACGTCATCCGGCGAGACCGGGGCCAGCGGCTTGCCGTTGACGGATAGTTCGACCTTGTCGCAGTTGGAGAATACTTCGATCTGGGTGGTCGGCCTGCCGGCGCGGCGTCATGCCGGCTGGAGGCGATGTGGACCATCGGCTTGTCGGTCCAGTTGGCCTGGTAGAAAAAGTAGGCGTCCTTCCTCGTTTTCCGGTCCTGCGGTGACGAGTCCCTTGTCGTTCAGATGCGGCTGGTCTGCCCTCGTGGCGCCTGCCGAACTGGAAATCGAACATGCACCAGACAAACGTTCCCCACAGCAGCGGGTTGTCCTTGCATGGCGGCCCAGACGGTTTCATGCACGTGGGTCTGCCATTCCTCAGGGTGGAACTGGGATTGGCCCCTGCCCGCCTGGGCAAGCGCGCCTTCCTCATGCTGCGATGTGTTCGCGCCCGCCCCGTATTCGCTGATGCCGATCCGCTTGCCGATTTCCGCGTGGCACGCCTTGATATGTCCGAATCGAGCTTGTCGATCTTCTCGTACCAGCCGGGATAGCTGTTGAAGCAGGGGTGATCCGCGATCAGGTTATAGGTCGCGTTGCTTCGTGTGGATGGCGCAGACGATCAGCCGGGAGGATCCAGTTCCTGCACGACGGACTTGAGGTGCTTGAGCAACATCGTCGGGCGCTGGGGATCTTTGTTGCAGCCCGATTTCATTGAAGAGCCCCCAGAAGGCGACGCTGGGGTGGTTGTAGCGCTGCAGAATCATCTCGCGGAGTTGCTGCTCGGCATTGGCGGTGAACTCCGGGTCGTTGCTGACTGCATTGACCAGCGACACCTCGTTCCAGAGCAGAATGCCGTTGTGGTCGCAGAGATTGTGGAGGTAATCGCTTTGCGGATAATGGGCGAGACGGATGGCGGTCACGCCCATGTCCAGCATGAGTCTGCATGTCCTCGTCGAAGTTGGCGGGGGTTGCGGCCCAGCCCTGATCGCCCCAGTCCTGGTGGCGGTTGACGCCATGAATGGGATAGGGCTGGCCGTTGAGGAGGAAGCCTTGGTCCTCCGCTGATTTCCACCGTCCGCAAGCCGAGCGGCTGCTGGATGGAATCGCGCCGTCTCGGCGCCGCGCAACCAGCGAAACCGTCGCGGTGTAGAGATAGGGGTCCTTGCGCCCATTCCAGCGATGAGGCGACGGCATGTTGAGCGTGGAGAGAACCTTGGCTGCGTCTTGCCGGCGTTCAACCGAAGCCGGCTGCGTTTGCGTGGCGACGATCTTTCCGGTCGGCATCGGAAAGGTCCGTTTTCACCTGGAGCTGGACCGCGCTGGTCGCGCCATTGGAGACGATCGTCTTCGACCTCGATCTGCGCGGCGGAATCGGTCAGTGATTTGGTGGTCAGGTAAACGCCCGGCGAAGCCATGTCCAGGGGCGAAATGCAAACGGGATCGGTCACGAGCAAATGGACGGGGCGATAGATGCCGCCATCGACATTGAAATCGCCGGTCAGCGGCGGCATGTCCTTTTGCGACGATTATCGACCTGCACGCGCAAATCGTTCGTGGCCTCCGAAATGGAGCGAAGGAGTCAGCTCGTAACAGAAGGCGGTGAAGCCGCCGCGATGTTCGCCCAGGAGTTGGCCGTTGAGATACGTCTTTGGCGACCAGCGACGCGGCCTCGAATCGGATGAAGACGCGTTTGCCCTGCCAGTCGGCGGGGATGTCGAGGGATCTCGCATACCAGCAAGCGCCCCGGTAGTAGCCCGGTCTTGAAATGAGGATCTCCTTTGTGATCCACCCGCGTCGTCACTCTTCGTGTTCCAGGTGTGGGGGATGGTGACACTCTGCCACGCATCGGGGGCCGCAGTGAGGCCCGCGTCGTCCTTGATGAATTTCCAGCCGTCGGTGAGGACCTGGTCCTGGCGTGGGGCCGCGGCTCCAGAAGCGGTCGACCAGGAAAAAAGAAGCGCGCACAAGGCGAGCACAGTCCCGGAACGCCGGATGAATCCTGCATCAAATGTCTTTTGCGGTTGTTTTGGGAGTTGATTCAACCGGCGGCCGATGGCGAAATCAACACACGGTGAGAACAGGGCAAACCAGTGGTTGTTGCGGTTTGATATCATGGGAGGGGAGCCTTTTTCTGAACCGGAAAGAAAGTTGGCTCGTGGGTTGGTCTGATGGTATTTGGGTCGAGTCGTTTTGTCCAGCTTCGACGAGCGGAGTCGATGTGAGTGGATAAAGCAACGCCGTTACCGTGAAGCGTTCAGCGCCAGGGACTCGTTTGAAGAAGCCCGTCCGCTCATTGACTTGGATGGAGGCATCCTGAGTGTGGACGATACGGTGCTGGACAAGCCTTACAGCCAGGAAGGCAAAACCGACCTGGTGAGCTACTTCTGGAGTGGTTTGCACGGGCGGGCAGTCAAGGGCGTTTGCTTGGTGACGCTTTTCTACGCCGACGGCCAAGGCAGGCGCGCGCCGGTGAACTTCCGGGTGGTGGACAAGGCCGAAGGCAAAACCAAGAATGAGCTTTTCCGTGAGATGGTCGAAGAGGTGATTGCCTGGGGTTTGCGCCCGATGGTGGTGACGGCCGACAGCTGGTATTCGGGCGTCGAGAACTTGAAGTTCCTCAGGAAAAGGGAACTGGGTTTTCTCATCGCCTTGGAAAAGAACCGCATTGTCAGCGCCGAGCCTCACGAGTATGTCAGTGTCGAAAACATGGAGTTGCCAGAGAGCGGCAAGGTCATGCACCTACGCGAGTTCGGCTTTGTGAGCGTGTTTCGAACGGTCGATAAGAACAACGTCGTGAGACACTACGCACAGTACGACCCGCGAAAAAAAAGTGCATGAAAGTCGCGGTCGGCTATTTCTGCTATGTGCATCAAGCGCATTGGGGCATCGAGAGCTATCATCGTGCGCTCAAGCAGCTCTGTCATGCCGAGCGCTTCTTCGTGCGCTGGAAAACCGCCATTCGCAACCACCTCTTCTGCTCTCTGCGCGCATTCATCCAACTGGAACTCCAACGCTGGCGCGGAGAAATCCAAAGCTGGTATTCGCTCAAACGCCATGTCGCCGATGAGGCAATAACCAACTTCATCCAACAAAGAACACGCCGTAACAGTGCGTAACTCCTGGAGGTGACGCCAAGGGAGATCCATGGCGTTGAGCTCCGAGCATTGCCGCGGCAACCAAAGCAGGGTGACGCCCCAGCTTCGCTGCCAACGCCACGCTGAGGGCCGCGACGTGGCAGGATGCTTGATCAAGCAAAAGCCAGATCGGCTGTCCAGCGCGATAGGGTTCCTCTCGTAGCACGCGCAGGAACGCCTGGAAGTGGGATGAGCCTCAACGGAGAATGCATTCTTGGCCCGGAAATCGCTATTATCACGCAACAGCGTCCACTCGACGTTTCTGCGGGTCTTCAGCCGAACAGTGTTGGGTAATGCGCGGTTTGGCGGCTGGGCATCCGCCGGGACCCGTCTTTACGCGTTTCCAGCCGGCTGCGCCGGAGCCATGCAAAAATTCACAGCTTGCCGCTCGCGCTATTGCCCATGCCAGATCCGCCCCTCTTCCGCCGCTATTTGCCTGTTTGCCCTCACTGCCCTCAGTCCCGTTCGTGGCGACGACATGCCCGCCGCGCGGGTGGATCTCCCGCCACGCCCTTCCGGTCCACTCAAGCCGTACCGTCGGCAGTGGCGCGGCGGATCTTGAAAATCGAAGATCCGTTCTCGGATGCTTCAATGTTGGCCGCCGAGCCAGGCCCCTTCCCGGTCCGGTGACCGACAGTGCCGGGCAACACCTCACCGTGGACGCTGCAAGCGGCAACAGTCCTTACAACGTCAACGGCACTTCTGATAACACTTGGGCGACCGTGATTGTCGGTAACACCGGCACCGGTGTTATCAATCAGATCGACGCGAGCGCGCCCACCTTCACCGTCACCTCAGCGCTGACCCTCGGGTACGCCAGCACCGGCAGCGGCACGTACAATCTTTCCAGTGGCACCCTCGCGCTGGGCACGGGCTCCACCAACATCGGCTACGGTGGCACGGGGAACTTTACGCAGAGCGGCAGCAGCGCCGTTACCGGGTCGGGCAATTTCTTTCTTGGATTCCAGGCGGGCAGCTTGGGCACGTACACGCTGCAAGGGCCGGCCACGTTCTCGACAGGCCAACTCGCGGTCGGCCATAGCAGCACGGGCAACAGCACCTTTACCCAGAACGGTGGCACTGTCACCCTGACCAACGGGCTTGGAGTGGGTGTCACGGCCGGCACCATGGGCACGTACATCCTCTCCAGCGGTACGCTCATGTTTGGGTCTGCCGTGGCGCGGATTGGCGACAGCGGCACGGGCACTTTCGCGCAGAGCGGCAGCAGTGCCGTCAGCGCGACGGCCAACTTTTACCTCGGCTATGGCGGCGGCGGCGCGGGCAAGTACACGCTGCAAGACACGGCGACGCTCGGCGTCGGCACGCTTTACGTCGGCTACGGCAGCACGGGCAACAGCACCTTCGCCCAGAGCGGCGGCACCGTGACATCCACCGGCGGCTTCAATGTGGGCTACGGCTCGGGCACCAATGGCACGTACACCCTCTCCGGCGGCACGCTCCAGACCGCGATCGTCAACAGCGGCAGCGGCAACAGTACGTTTAACTTCAACGGCGGCACGCTCCGGGCCCAGGTGGCCATCGCGACCTTCGTGACCGGGCTGACCACGGCCAGCATCCAGGCGGGCGGCGCTATCATTGATTCGCAGGGGTTTGCGCTGACCATCCCCCAGGCGCTGGTCACGGGCACGGTCGGCACCCCCGACGGCGGCCTGACCAAAATCGGCATGGGTACCCTGACGCTCTCCGGAAACAACACCTACGCCGGGGCGACTAACGTCAACGCCGGCACGCTGCGGGAGGGAGTAGCCAACGCTTTCAGCACTAGGTCCCTCTGTGACCGTGGCCGCTGGGGCCACGCTGGATCTCAACGGTTTCAACACCCAATTTACGCTGTTCGGCGGGAGCGGCAACGTCACCCTCGGCGCGGCGACCCTGACCTTGCCCGTGAACGGAAACGGTCAGAACGTCTTTGCGGGCGTTATCGCCGGGCCGGGTGGCCTCACCAAAATCGGCGCGGGTACACTGACGCTTTCTGGCAACAATCCCTACGCCGGGCCGACCAACGTCAACGCGGGCACGCTGCTGATCAACGGCAGCAACAGCGGGAGCGGTCAGCGTGCAAAACAGCGGCTCGGTGCTCGGCGGCACAGGCACGATTGCCGGGCCGGTCAACTTGGCGAGCGGCGGCCTCAATCCCGGCGGGAACAGCGGGGCCAGCGCGGCGGCCAACGTGGGTGAGCTTGCCACAGGGTCCTTGACGCTCGCAAGCACGGCCACGGTGACCTTCGACGTGAATCGTGCAACAGTCTTTGACGAGATCGTGGTCAACGGCACCGTGGCACTGGGCAACGCCGCCTTGGCGATCAATGTGAACGGCAGTGCCGAGTTCGCCAGCGGGCAGATGCTCGATCTGATCCACAGCGCCGGAACGCTCTCGGGCACCTTCGCTGGAGTGACGAACGGGGGCATCTATAACTACGGTGGTCAGGCATTCGAGGCGATCTTCACCTCGACAGACTTCGAACTGGTGGCGGTCCCTGAGACCGCGACCAGAGCACTGCTGGGCCTCGGAGGCGCAGGCCTGCTCGTGCTGACACGTGCCCGCCGCTCCACCAACTGAGCCAAGACCCCAAAAGTGGCTGCGGGCGTGGGTGATACGGTCGGTTATCGAATTCTCGAAAAACCGGGAGGCCCACCCGTTTTGCCCCCCTTGTCGCTCCTCGGGAGGGCCGTAGGGAGAGGCATATTTAGAGCATTTTCAGGTGAGTTGTAGCCGCTTTGGCGAAGAGTGGAAAATCATAATCAATTACCCCTGAGATGTTTATGAAATTCACTTCGGCTACATTTCAAATTAAAGTGCTCTAGCAGGGAATTGGGGGGAGCAAGAAGGAAAGGGTTTTCCAGTCCAGTCGGGTCCAGCGGGCTGAGACACACGGCAGATCGCTCGACTGGTGTGAGAGTCCAAAAGCCGACCACGAGGCGCTCTAGCGGAAGGGCAGAGGTGGCTACGCTCCCGACACGGCTCCCGGACCCTGCCCGATGGCTGTCGCACCGTGCAAAATGCCTGTCGCGTCCCACTTATGGCTTGATCCGGCGCTCCCTTTTGAAAGCCTGATCAGCCATGCCCGCCCGGCGGGAAATCTTCATCAGCGCCACCAGCAAAGACCTAGGCTCGTGCCGCCAGTTGGTGCGCGATGCGCTGCTGACCTTGGGCTGCGTGCCGGTGGTGCAGGACCATTTTCCTCCCGGCGCAGGCGAAGTGCGCGCTCAGATCGTCCGCACGTTCGTGCGCCGCTGGGCCGATGGAAGTCGCCTTCCAAAGCAGCCCCGCCTATCCAGGCGTCGCAGGCCCGCGGCAGTGGAACGACCTGGCGGTGGCACGCTCTACGCCCTGGCGCTTGGCCCTCTTCGCGCTCGTCGCTCTGTACGTGCATCGACAACCCAACTGGCAGGCGTCCGTGCGCCAAGCTGCGTGGTACAAAAAGGCGTTGCCGACCTTCTCAGATGCACTCGCGCAGGTGCGCCGCTGCCTCTGGCAACAACTGGCTTTTTGCCTGTCAGCCGATGACACGGACAAGCAGAAACCTGCCGCCGCCCTCTTTGAACACCTCGGTAAGACGCTCGCTTAGGCCGCCTGATTTTGGATAAAGTCGAGCTTCGGTGGTGTGTCTCTTCGGTTTCATGGTCGGTTCCTCTCTTTTCAGGTGGGAACCTCTCGCCTAAACTGGACCAGTTTCAGGGACCTCCATCAAATGGTCTCTTTGGCGATGACTAACCTCTTGCTCCATTGCCTCAAACCGGGCTGAAAACCTGCTTCTCACACAATTTCTTAAGGCGTAGAACGCTGAGCCTCATCAAATCCTCGTCGATCTCGTGGACGTTGAATCCGTCGCCGATTCCGCGCAGCATCTGGATAGTCAAATCGCCGCCCAGATGTTCCCGGGATTCTTGTATGCCCCGGAAGATTTCCGGCGATTCCAGCGCGGGATGGTACAGCGCGAACCCCACGCTTGTGAGTACATCGGTGACACGGCAGCGTTCTTCAGCGGAGAGCCAAACTTGCAGGTGCGAATACGTCACGTCCAGCGCCAGGCCGACGGCCAGCGCCTCGCCGTGCCGCAGCCGGTAGTTCGTCAATTGTTCGAGCTTGTGCGCCGACCAGTGGCCGAAGTCCAGCGGCCGTCGCCTGCCCATCTCGAACGGGTCGCCCCCGTGGCAGATGTGCGCGACATGCAACGCTGCACATCGGTGGATGAGCCGACCCATCGCCGCCATGTCGCGCGCCGCCAGCGCGGGTGCGCTGCCTTCCAGGAACTCGAAAAACGCCGCGTCCTTGATGAGCGCCACCTTCACGGCCTCGGCGATCCCAGCGCGCCATTCACGGTCGGGCAGCGTTTCGAGAAAACGCAGGTCGTTGAACACCGCCCAGGCCGGGGCGAACGTGCCAATGAAGTTCTTCTTGCCGAAGGTGTTGACACCGTTCTTGACGCCCACCCCGCTGTCACTCTGCGAGAGGGTGGTCGTGGGATCGCAGCAGGCGGATGCCCCGGTGCGCCGTGGCCGCCGCGAAGCCGCCCACGTCGAGCAGCGCGCCTCCGCCGATCACGGCGATGTAGCTGTGGCGGTCCAGGCCTGCGTCATGGACCGCGCGCCGGATCATTTCCACCGCGGCAGGATCGTTCTTGACCGGTTCGCCTCCGGCCAGAGCAACGGCGTGCCCGCCAGGGCGAGGGCATCGCCGTGCGCCTGGAAGTACGCCGCAATCGCCACGCACACCGACCGGCTTTGCTCCACCGCCTGCTCCACCACGAAAAGCACCCGCGCCGGACCGCTGCGTTCGACCTCACCGCAGACTTGACCCGTCACCCCCTCCCGGAAGGTAGGGTTCTCCGGCGCAAAGAGATCGGTCGTAAAATGGACTTCGTAACGAAAATGGACGCGCACATCCCCAAAAATGGGCTTCATAAATGGAAACGGTGTTTTCAGTTGCTGCCCTCCAGCGCCGCGGCGGTGCAGCGGCCTTGCAGCCGGCTGTAGACTTCCTCCGCTGCGCGCGCGTCATCCTGCCAATAGCAATCGGTGAACCAGCTCCGGGAACCGCCACCGCTGGCAAGTCGCCGCTGCAGGGGCGCTCGACGCTTCCTGCCGCCTGCGCCGGCCGCGGATGGCTCGCCACGGGAGTCATGCCCGGAGGCCGCGTTCGCGCAGCCGGTCAAAGGTCCAGTTGTATTCCCGGGCCAGTTGTCCTCGACGTGTGCCGCCTGCCACTCCGAGGGTGAAACTTCCCAGGTGTACGTTTCCATTTCCACGTGCTGGCATAACCCGGGGTTGGATGCCAGCCAGTCCAGCGCGCCGAGGCCGTCGGTCATCTTCGTCGCCAGCGGCAGGGCCGGCGCGGCGTGCAGGGGAACGTGAAAGTGAATACGCCATTCGTCGTCCGAAACGTCCGCCCCGTCGGCCTCGGTTTCAGCAAGTGCCGCGTCCAGATCGAGCCAGCGCGTCAGCTTGCCCGTCGCCCCACCTCGCGCCAGGTCTGATGGAGGTACACCTGATCCCGAAACGCCCCTAGCCGGGCGCGAACCTCCGGCGTGGGTTGTACTCGCAACGCCGAACTGAGGTGCAGCTTGGCCATGGCAATCCCTGCTGCCGCCATTGCTTCCAGCGCCGTCCGGGTTTCCTCGAACTCCACCGCGAAATGGCAGGTGTCGAAACATACCCCGATGGGCAGATCGGTTCCCAGCCTTCCGAAAAATTCCAGCGTCTCCTCCGTGTTCTCTGACAGACCAGCCGGCTCCGGTTCCAAAGCCAACGCACCCAAAGGCATGTCCCGTGCGGTCACTCAACCTCGCCGCGTGCTCACCGGCCAACGACGAAGTCTGTCTCACATCGCAGCGACCTGCGCCTTCACGTCCGGCCGGTTCAGGAGACCGAAAAACCTTTGAACGGTCCCGCGCACCGTACTCACGCTGCCTGTACCACGCGGGCATGCTCCGCAGCCCACTCCGCCAGCGGTCGAACAGACGACAGGCTATATCCAACCGCTTGACCGTGGTCCAGTCCGGGGCGTACACCTTTTCCTTGACCCGCGTTCCATGAAACCGTCGCATGGGGAACCCGTTGATCGTGAATACGTAGCAGCCGTGGCGGTCGAGCCAGCGTCGGAAGCTGTCTCGCACGGGCCGGTGCTCGCCAATTCACGCGCGGCCATTTCGCTCAGCCGCAGACCGATGCCGTACGCCTTGCCGGGGGGACAGACGCGTTCCTTCACCGCAAGCGTGTGTTCCCGCAGGGCCGCGAACGTTTCCAGCCAGGATTCGCCGCGATGGATGTTCGTGCAATCAGCCAGATGTTCTCAGATGGTGCGCGAGTCGCATAAACGGGGGGAATCAGGCAATCGCCATCGGCTGGAACTTCGGGCACTGGCTCAAGAACCGGAGCGGTTCGCTTGGATGAGCCGGCCAATCGAGCTCGTCCTCCAAGCGCGGCGTGTGGGCAAGCCGGCCAGATGATTACGCCGGCAGCAAGGTCGATGTGCCAGCTCCAACAGCAGGAGTTCGTCTGCGCAGCTACTTTGTTGAAACCAACTCGCCTACCGAGCACCATCGCGCGTATCGGAATTCGGCGAGGATCAGCTCGGAACGCGCCTCGGCGAAGGAGCTGTCCAGCACGGTTCGCTTGTTCATGATGGTAGAATGTCGGAGAGTACTGGTCGCTCTGCCTTGTGAGACGATCCGGTTTATTCGAACCACAGGTAAAATCAAAAGGAGGCATTCTTCCCAGGCTGCTTCGCGTGCGGCAGCGAGCATACTCTGGGCGTGTATTCAGCCCTCGCTCATCCGCAAGACTTGAGGTGAAGCCGCTGAGGGAACCTCTGGGTCAAAGGTTTGTCAAAGCCGCCGGTGGCTGGCAAGCTCTGGCATGAGCTATCCCAGCGATCTGCGCGACGCCCGATGGCAGAAATCGAGCCGGTTTTTGCGCGTTGGGACCCGCGCGGGGCGCGCTCCAAGACCCCTAAGCGCCGCGTGGTCGAAGCCATCTCTACCGCCGGCGCGAGGGCTGCGCTGGCGCGCCTGCCCCACGACTTTCCACCCTGGGACAGCGTGTACGACCCACTGGCGCGCTCCGCCGGCACAAACGATGACCTGGAAGGGCCTTGTGCCGGCGGGGCGGCCCACCGACAACCCCCGACGAAAGTGTTGCCTTCACTATCCTTGAACTTTCATACGTACCCACGGCTGCTTTTGCGGTGGCCCGTGAACTCCACTCCCCGTGCTTTTAGTTCCTCGTAGGTCTTCTCGATCTCGTCGCCTGCGTAGGAAAGATTCATGAACGAGCCGATCCGCTTCTCTTCGCCTTCAGGGGTGTAGAGAGCCACGCGCGTTTCGGCTTTGGGGATGCGCAACTCGATCCAGCGTTGCTTGCCGTCGAAGGGCTGGTCGGTGATCATAGTGGCAGACACCATGGCGCGCGCTCGTGAAACCGTCCCGATCGACGATTACGTGCTCGACGTGCTCATGCGCGATCTCGTCGATCACATCATCATCTGGCCGGCGTATCTGGTTTACCCGTGCTCCACGGGCAGGCTGCCCGCGCGGGCTGGCAGCCAGTGGCCGCGAGCCTGCGTCTCCTTGCCGAGACGACCGGCCTCTCCAAAAGCGCCGTGCAGACCGCCATGGAAACATTGCATCGTCACGAACTGGTTCGAACCACCAGGATCCACGCTACCGCGGTCCCCAGTCATCCATCCTGCGCGTGGCGAAGATTAATTCGCCCCTCGCTGCTTCGCAGATCGCACCGCAATGCGCGCTTTTATTGCGTGAGGCGAGCCGCTTGCTCTTTCGAGCCGAATCGCCAATGGCACTCTGCCGGGGTCTTTTACCACGAGGGAAGAGATCCACGTTTTCCTATTACCCGTCCGCCGTTCCATCACAATGGCTTTCGGTCACATACTCTCCGCCCAACAGAAACACTCCGATGAGATCATCCCGGGACATCATCATTCAAACGGGCGACCTGGCGCTTCCGGGAGAAGGTCGCCGCCAGCAGCCAAACTTTGAGCGGCCGTGTCCCGCTTCGCGTTTTCAGCCTGACCCATTTCTCCACGTGTGGCGGCAAGGACGAGCCCCGGTTCGATCAGCAAGTTGATTAAAAAATGTGCACCGATGCACGGTGCTACACTGCGGTCCGCGAGCAGGAAAACGACGCCCAGCATCGCTCCCAGCAAACCGGTTGCCAGCATCGCGCCAGTGGCGGCACGCACGCTCTTTCCCATCAAACCCCAGATGGCGTGGGCCGCGCCGAAGAGCAGCCCCGAGCCCAGGACTTGCACGACGGCCCCGAAGTCGTGGGCCAGCAGCCAGTTCATGGTCCAACGACGGAACATCACCTCTTCGAGGACGCCCGCACCGATGGCGACCGCCACGGCGAGCAGCTTGAGAAGCGAGGGACGAAAGAGATTTTCCCGGACGGAAGGCAGTCGCAGCGAGAAAGCGACAAAGAGGACGACGACGAGCAACGCTGCCATCCAGCCCGCCAAAGTTCCGTAGAGCCCCGGCGCGAAGCCGAGATAACGCACGAACTTCCAACCGTTGACCCGGAAATTTAGTGCGGCCCAGCCGCATTCGATGGCCGCGAGGCTGCCCAAGATAATGGCGCTCTTGCGTTCGGCTGTCATTTCGGGACTCGTAGTAGTTACTTCTGTAGATTGGCGATTGGTCGCTAAACCGTCACGTCTTTTCAGTCGTCACCCGGCACCTGGTCGAAGAGGACGCATTTCGGCAGCGCGTCATTAACCCGTTCGTCCAGCCGGTGCGCCCACTGCCGCCGGAAACCCCTGCGCCGGCGGATGTGTTCACGCAGCAGGGCTACCATCTGCGGCATTGGACACAGGGGCCGATGAGCTATTGGGCGGCGGCGGACTTGAACGAAGACGAGTTGCAGGAGTTCGCCAGGCTGGTGAGGGGATCGACTCCGAATTGATGGATCGACGCCGGCTTGGGTAGGCTTTTGAGGGGAAGTCGAAGGCGCGAAAATTTCTGGTGGCCATTTGAGGAAGACGCCGACTTCTCTCCTTGGTCACTAAGAAAGCGGGTGAGAAGCGGGTTTTTAGTCCGGTCAGGGATGGGTGAGCAGATCAGATAAAGGGATGTTTTTGCACATCATCGCATGCGCTTGCGTTACTCTTCTCGCATCAGTTTGGACGGATCGACGGCCAGCGCCCGCAGGGCAGGAAGAAGGCATGCGGCTATACCCAGCAGCGCCATGGTCAGCACCGCGCCGCCCACCACCAGGGGGTCCCGCGGGTTCGCCTGATACACCATCTGCCGCAGCAATCGCTCGGCATAGACGCTGGCAAGCAACCCAGCCAACGATCCCACGCCAAGCAGCACCAGCGGCCGCCCCACCGCCGCGCTCATCACCTGCGTCTTCGGCGCGCCCAAGGCCGACGCGGATGCCCAGCTCCTTCATCCGCCGGCTCACGTTGTAGGCCGCCATGCCGAAGATGCCCGTCACCGCCAGCATTGCCGCCAGCAAGCCCATGACGCCCAGGCCACTGTCGCCGCCCGCGCCGGGAACAGCTCACAGTCCGAGCGCATCGGTCCAGCTCTGCACCGTGATGGGCGCATTCGGCTCGAAGCCGCCAGAGCGTCGTTCCAGCGCCGCCGCCATCTCGCTCGGCGCCCGCTGCGAGCGCACCACGAAGACCGCCTCGCTCTGCTCGCTTTGCGACAAGGCAGATACACCGCCGGCTGGGGCGACTCCTCCAGAGTCGTGGTACTTGCCGTCCTCCGCCACGCCCACCACTTCCGTCAGGTTGCCCGACACAATAAAGCGCTGGCCGATGGCCGGTGCTTCGCCCCACATCTTTCGCGCGAAAGTCTGGTTCACGATGGCCACATACGGCGTCTTGCGCGGTGTCGTGCCACGAGACATCCCGCCCGCCCAGGAGCCGGGTGCCCGCCGCCTCCAGGTAGCCCGGCGACATCGAAAACACATAGGGCGCCAGCACAGAATTCTTCAGCGTGAACTCCGTCGTCCCCGGCGGGAAGATCGGAATTCCGTGCAATCCGCCGGTCAACGGCATGCGGCTCACCGCGCCCGCCGCCGTCACCCCGGGAATGCTTCGCACCGCATCGATCATCGCCTGCTCTTTGCCGAACACCGCGTCGCCGCCGGCTCGACCTGGCTCAGGTCCATGTCGGCCAGCATCGCGCCCTGCGGCTGGAAGCCCAGAGGAGCATGCAGCACGCGCACCATGCCGCGCACCGCCACGAGCGAGGCCGTGACCAGCAGCGTGCAGATGGCAATTTGCGCGCCGAGCAGCAGGTCCCGCAGCGGCAAACCGGCGCAAGAGCACCGGATCCACCGGTCCGCTCTTCATCGCCTGCAACGGACTGCTCTGCCAGGCCTGCCGCGCCGGAACCATCCCAAACAGCAGCGCGCTGACCAGCGTCAACGACCAGGCCGCCAGGTACACACGCGCATCCACACCTGACCGCCAAATGGCCATACGAGCGACTGCCAGCGGTTCAACACACCCAGCAGCAGGTCCGCGCATCCACAAACCCGCCGCTCCGCCCATCAGCGACACCACCACCGCCTCGGTCAGCAGTTGCCGCACCAGCCGCCGCCGGCTCGCTCCCAGAGCCACCCGGAGCGCCAGTTCCCGGCTGCGATCCGCCGCGCGCGCCGCAAACAGGCTGGCCAGGTTCGCGCATGCCGCCGCCAGCACCAGCAGCGCCAGCACGGTCACGCCGTAAAGAAATCCGCGAATGACGTCGCCCTCGTCCCCGTAGAGTCCCGGATGGATCAGCCGCAGCGGCATTCCGTCGTCGGTCTGCGGATACTCCTTCGCCAGTTGGGCCGCGATCGCGTTCAGATTTTCCGTCGCCTGCTGCGGCGTCACGCCGGGCTTCAGCCGGCCGAGCACCGTCACCGGATGGCGGTCCGGTCTGTGCAGGTAATCCCATCCTTCCACCTGCGCGGGTTCACCATGGGAATCCAGTAGTCCGGCCAGACGAATCGCTCGGTGCCGTGGAACGCGGCGGGGCCACGCCGAGCACCGTGAACGGATGCTTTGTCGAGCTCGCACGGTCGTGCCCACGATAGCCGGATCAGCCTGAAACGCGCTTCGCCACAGCTCGTCGCTCAACACCACGTAGGGCGCCGAATCCGGACCGTGCTCGTCCGCCGCGTGGAAGAATCGCCCCACCTGCGGCTGCACGCCCAGCAGATCGAAATAATTGCCGGTGACTTCGATCGCCCGAGACGTTTATCACCGAGTTGTCGCCAGATCAGCTCGCGCTGAGAATATCCATAAATAGCCGGCCATCCCGCTGAAGGTGGTGTTTCGCCGCCGGAAATCCTCGAACGCGGGATAGGAGGTCGTCAGCAGCCTTCCGCTCGTCCAGGCTTGATGACGAATCTGATACAGGCTCTGCGGGTCGCTCACATCCAGCGGGTGCAGCAGGACGGCATTCAGCACGCCGAAGACGACGACGTTCGCCCCGATGCCCAGCATCAGAGTGAGTGACGGCGACGAGCGTGAACGCGGGAGACTTCCGGAGCACGCGCAACGCATAACGAACATCCAGCAGCAGGTTCTCCAGGAATGGCAGGCCCTCTTCGGCGTGATAGTCTTCTCGCGCACCGCCTGCACCGCCCCGAATTTCAGAAGAGCGCGCCTGCGGGCTTCGTCGGCGCCATGCCGGCGCTGATGTTCTCCTCCGTCAGCGCGGCGATATGAGACTCGATCTCTTCTCGCAGCCGTTCGCTGGCGTGGCGCCTCGGGTAGCGAAGTTGAAGAGGCGTCAGAAAAAACGGCTTCAGGGCCTCATGCGAGATCCTCCGCTTTCACTTCGAAGAATCGCGCGATGATCGCCGTCGTTTGTTCCCAATGCGCTTCTCGATATCGAGCAATTTGCGCCCGGCGCGGGTCAGGCGGTAGAAGCGCGCCCTGCGGTTGTTTTCCGAGGGTCCCCATTCGGAGGCGACGGCGCCCTCCTGCTCCAGCCTCAACAGAACGGGATAAAGCGTCCCCTGGTTGAGGGAAAGCAGATCGCCGCTGATCTGTTCGATGCGCCGGGCGATGCCATAGCCATGAAGCGGTCCGAGCACGTCCAGAGTCTTCAGGACCATCAGGGCGAGCGTCCCTTGCTGAACATCTTTCCTGGGTTTCATGAATGTTCGCTGTTCCTGTTGCTTTACAACAGGATGGTACGCCGTTCCTTTTGGAAAACAACAGGAAAGTTTACGAACAGGATGCACACCGTTTCCCAAGATCGGGGACGCGTCGTTTCCCGGCCTCAAACGCGCGTCCGATCAGATGCAGCGCGCTCTCGGCGTAGAAGCCGTGGCGCAGCGGCGTGAACGTTGCGCCCGCTTCTCTTCAAGACGACTGGGCAGCCGTGTCGCGCAACCTCCCGGGAGTGGTGCCAAAGTGCTTGCGGAAGGCACTGACAAAGTGAGCGGGCGAGGAAAAGCCGGTCTCCATCGCGATCCAATCCACCCGGGCGTCCGTCCGCAAAAGCAAACTCAGGGCGAGGTCCAGGCGGCTGGCGACGACGCGGCGGTGCGGTGTTTCGCCTTCGGTCTCGCGGTGGGCTTTGATGAAGTGATGGACGCTCAAGCCGGCAGCCTGAGCAAGCTCGACCACGGACAAAGGACCGCACCCGTCACTTCGCAGGCGCGCCTCCATCAGGGTGCGGATTCGCCGCCGCGCCCCCGGGGACAACCCGCCTTTGACAAACTCGCGCGAAGACGCCGGCACTATGGCGGCAAGCTGA
Organism: uncultured Acidobacteriaceae bacterium; assembly: GCA_963748555.1. GTDB lineage: Bacteria > Acidobacteriota > Terriglobia > Terriglobales > Acidobacteriaceae > CAWKKW01. Next base: position 81,694 of record CAVVJK010000012.1, on the reverse strand, counting down.
CCAGCCACCTGTCGGAGGAGATGTTCCAGCGTGTCGCCCTTGTTGAATTGATCCTGCGACAAGCACATCAAGGCCTGCACGGCCGCCACCTGCAAGCGCGCTTGTCGGAACGGCGCTGGCCACTCCGGTGAGGAAGCCGCCGCGCTGGCCGCCGCCGCCAGCAATTTCCCGCTGAGGATCATCTGCACGGTATCCGCCCGGCCCTGGATTTCCACCGGGCTCGCATGGTCAGGCGCATGGATCGCGACCGATCCCGCCCGCACGGTGCCTACGTGGGCCGAACCCCCTTGGGTAAGCTGCTTCACGCGCTGGCCACCCGACACGTTGAAGATGACTTGGACAGTGTCCGTGCCGCGGAGGTCTACCTTGGCCCCCTGGTGGGACCATCTCCCCACCGCGCCCAGAAAGCCATGGTCGTCCGTCACCTCCTGGAGAACCTGCGGCGGACCGAGCACCGAGCATAGGCGTTCGACGGTCGTCATTTTCTTTCAACCCTGTACACGCTGGAAAACTACCCCGCAAAACATCCCGTGTCACTCCGGTTGGTCATTCCTCGGGTCGCCGCCTCAGCTCGACTTTGGCCATTTTGAAAACAGGAGCGGGTAGGTAAACGTTGAGGGATTCACCAACCAAAGTGACTCCTCAATATGTTCACACTACCCGCCGCAGTCGAGGCCGTGACAGCGGCCTTCGCTTCGCTTTTTACTCGTCCAAGCTGGCCGCGCGCGCAAGCCCTGCTCGGCGGCGTACCGCTGGCTCCTTTCAGCGGCACGATCACGGCCGCTCTGCGCGCCTTGGGTCTCGCCGCCGACCCGAGTTACTCCAACTCCCATCGGCTCCTCAACCGGGCACGCTGGTCGGCACGCCAGGCTGGCGTGTGGACGGCGGCGGGCTTTCTTCTTGGCAGGCGAGGTGTTCACCCCTTTATATCGCATCTCGCCGCCTCATTATTCGGATAGGCAGTTAGGCCAATTTGCTCGACCACTACCGGCCGAAGCCGGTAGGATGGAGTGGGACTAAAAGTCCGTGCGGCTGAAGCCGTTTTTCCAAGTCATGCGTCCACGGCCTTCCAGAACTTACAGGCCTCCTCTTCCATGCAGGCAGCGGTCACGTGGTCCAACTCATCCGCTCTCTCGACGCGCTCAAGCAGACCATCTGAAGACGGTGGGTTCAACCGGGTAGGTGGAAACTAAACCCGGTCGGCATGAACATGGACAGCCACGTTTTCCGGTCTAAATCGCTGTGCCACCCAGCCTTGGCTCCAGCAACTCCAGCAGCCAGTCGTCCGGATGCAGGATCACCCCGTTGATGGGCACCAACCCCCGCGGCGTTTTGATGGGGTTGCCTGCGTGCGCGTCGAACATGGCCACGTCCTCGACTACCCGGCAGAAGGCGGTGGCCTCCTGTCCGGCCACGGCTTCAAAACCCATCTCGCCCGGGTAGTGGGCGATCTGGGCCGTAGTAGGCCGCTCGCCCAGCACCATGGGCCGGGAGGTCGGCCGCCACGCCTCGCGCCGGCGGTCGCGCAGAATGCCTCGTACCGCAGTGCGTCGCCGAAGAGCATGTTCTGCAGCGTCAGCCGCTCGAAGTATTCCGCTGGCGTGCCGGGCCGCAGACAGATGTGGCCGCCCCTCGCATTGGAGTGCTTTCAAATCGCCGTCCTGCTCATCGCCACGACGCCGTTTTTCGGAATGTTGATCGTGATCGAGCCGCCGCCCGAGTTGGGATCGTTCTGAAAATTGCCGACCCCATCGCCGCCGAACTCTGTGCCGTCGCTATTGAAGATTTGGGTCCAGACGCCGGTTTCCCCGTTTGTCGGGATGGCGTAGCTCATCATGTCAGAGCCGGTCCAATTGCCAGCGACAATGAGGACGGCCGCGTTCCATTTGCGCTTGAACGCGAACCAGCCATCCTGCGGATAGCGGAGCCACTCGAAGGTCGTATCAGGTTGGGTGAGCGGATCGTAAGTTTGACGAATCTCAATGAGACGCCGGAACATGGCCTTGAACTGATCCCCCGGGCCGAGGTTTTCCAGGCTCCAATCCAGAATGTGATCTATGCGGGCGTCGTTGAAGCTGCCCTCCATGGCGAACTCGTCGCCCATGAAGAACAGCGGAATCCCCGGAACGAAAAAACTCAGTGCATAAGTCATCCGCGATTTCTTTTGGGACCAATAGTCACCGCGCCATCCGAATTGCGTCACCGGATAATGCTTGTTCTCGTCTGCATCTCCGCCGTCCCACCAGCATTCGTCGTGATTGTTGGCGTAGATGACCCGTCCGTGAGCGTACGGGTAATCGCCGCCATTGATGGCGTATGCCAGGGATCCTTCGACGCCTTGTGCAAACGGGGCGAGAACTTTCTTCAGTTCCTGAGCGAAATTGAGCCACCCGGCGTCGAAGCCGACGTATTCCATCATCCAGGGGTTGTATTGGTTGGTGCGGACATCCCAGTGCTCGCAGGTCAGAATTTTCTCCGGGTGGGCGCTTTTGAGACCTTGCACGATCCTGTGCAACACCTCGGCCCCGCTGTCAGCGCCGGCCGCGCCGTTTCTGTTCACGATTTGCGAGGTGAAGTCGAATCTAAGCCCGTCGAAATGCAATTCTTCGAGGTAATAGTAGCAGGCATCCTCGATATACTTCTGCACCTCGTGGCGAGCCCAATCCGGCGCCTCGCCGAACGAGCCCCCGTCCTGATTTGAGGCCTCCTCGCCACTGAAGTAGATGTTTTCGGTCGTCGAGTCGAAGTTCCAGAGCGGTCCGGAATCGCCGACGCTCCCCGACGTGGTTGAAGACGACGTCCGCGATGACCGAGATGCCGCGGCTGTGCGCATCATTGATGAACGCCTTGAGATCGTCGTACGAACTGCCGTCGCCGTTCACCCCGCCATAGGAGGCCTCGATGGCGAAAAAGGTGACCGAGTCATATCCGATATAGTCATCGCCGTTGTATTCGTTGACCGGCAACAACTCGATGGTATTGACGCCCAGGGATTCAATGTAATCGAGCTTCTTGCGCAGTTGGGGAAAATCTCCCTTTTTGTTCGGACCCCACGTGAAGTGGCAGTTGTTGCCTGCCGGATCCTTCCAATCCTCGTCACCGCGCCCGACGTAGGCACCTTGAAAAAGTTGATAGACGACCATCTGCCCACGAGAGGGCGGGCGATGCCCGGCGTCCGTCCACGCGAATTGGGCCGGGTCCTTGTAGATGGAGTAGGACGCGCTATTGTTCATGGCGCGGGCATACGGGTCCACGCGGTATCGCGTTTCGCCGGTGTCGATCACGATTTTGAACCAATATCCGTCGCCATCGTTCAACGGGGATATACCCGGAGGTGTTTGCCAATAGCCGGGCAGGTTTCTGCCGCCGTAATTGACAGTCGTTGGCCCAAGTAAAACCGGCGGCGCGAACGATAGCTTGTCCTTCGTCACGAGTTCGACGCTTTGAGCATTCGGTGCCCATAGCTGTAGTGGGTTCATGGGTTAAGTTTCGAGTTTGAGCGCGTTTGCAAGGAAGTTGTCTTCGAACCCGCCCCGTCCCAGGCGGAAAAGCGGTAACGAACCTCGAAAAAGTAAGAAAGCCTGAAGGAACGAGATTGCTAAACGGCGATGTCCGCGCGTAAACGACGACGAAGTGGTGCCGCCAGTTTTTCCGAAAGCTGCCGATTCCCGCGCCACCCGTGCCCCGCGCAAGCTGTCATGCTGCCTACATCTTCCGGCGCGATGATATTGTCCTTCGACCCGCGCTGCCAGGATTTTTTCTGAAAATGTCTTTCACACGAAGCAATGGGTCGGCCGGAGATGGGTGCTCTGGCGGCACGGCGGGCGGCCTGGCCTATGCCAATGAAGCCAAGTTGGGAGGTGGCGGTATGTGGCGGGCATTGGTGAGCGTCGTTAGCGGAACGGGATTCGCCCTGCCGTGATTTTTATTCTTTGCCCGGAACTGGAACGCGAGGTCGCCGCCCGTTTTCTGGACGCGCTACAGCCACTGGAGCAGGCGGGCAAGTTCGGGGCGTTGCGTTTGCAGATGACGCCGGGCTTCGCCCCTCGTAAATCGAACCTGACGGCTTTGGCAAACGAGAAAAAAACGGGGCGCTTTCCAGAGGATCGAAGGCTCAAGACGCTCACCGGACTTTCTGCCATTTCCTACGCCTTGCTCGTCATCTCCATCTGTTTCCCGGCCCTGCCCGTCATCGCCGCTTTGACTGCGGATGAACCCACGTTTTTGCGCACTGGCTGGAGAGGCATGGAAATCACCCAACCGGCCTTTTTTCGTGGTCCGTGCAACGGTTCGATGCCTCGGTTGACATTCCCTCCGGGATGACGCTCGCCACCCCGCAAAAACAAGCCGTCGAAGAACTCGCACGTCTGCTGCGGGCAACGAACAAGTTGTGGGTGATGACCCGGATGAGAATCGAGCGTGCCTCTACCGCGAGCGGGTTTGCCAAAGCGCTCAATCAAGCCACCACGGGCTTTGGCATGCTCAAAGGGCAAATCCAGAGCGTGAATGCGCGCATGGAATCACTGATCCCGAAGCTCTCCCGCACGGTGATGGAGGTTTGTCGCCAGATGACTGAGGCAGCGAACGTCAAGACGGCCGATGAAAGTCAAAGATACATCGCCGTCTTTTCCCGTGCGGCCGACAGGTTTGGCGCTAATACCGCGGTTCAAGAGGAGTTGCTAGGAATTCAGTCGTCGCTCAAGGTTGATGAAGAGATGGCGGAAAGCGCGACGGCGGTGCCAGCCAAGGCGTCAACGCAAAAGGCGGACGCACCTGCCCGCCGCAGCCTAGTTTGGGATGAGGGTGTTCCTGCGAAAGTATTTCGGAAAGGATGATTACTTGCCGAGTTTGGGGGATGACTTGATCGAGGTGGCCAAAACCGTGAAGAGCGAGGTAGTCCACCGCGCAGACCACAATTATGTCAACGCACAATCTGCGCACGCGATGCTGGATGGATGGTGCACTTTCACGGCCGTTGGAAGAGGCAAGACTGTCGAAGCCATTGTGGTCTACCCATCACACGGCTCGGGCGGCGAGACCGACCTTGAGCCGCTGGCGGAAAGGATGCGGATCGCTTTGGCACCCACTCAGGTTCGACATTGTCACTTCGAATGACATCCTCGAACTGTGGGCTTCCAACGATGAGAACCTGGTGGTTGGCATCCGAAGGTTTGCTCCTTACACGCTCAATCGAAGCCCGGCGCGAGAGCACGGTAATGTTCCGGGTACGCCTCCATTGCGAAGGTCATCACCGACAATGAATATCATCTTCGCGCTCCGTTTGGAAGCGATGGAGAAGAGGGCACCGATCAAAAGGAGAATGCAAACGGCGGACAGAGTGCCGCCGTTGCAGCAGCCAACGCCGATGCGGCGACTGGCCAAACCGGTAACTTTCTACGTCCTCGAATATGCTTCGGTCAAAACCCCCAAGGGGATGTATGGCTTTGAGCCGGGCCGTGAAGTGCATCTCGTCCGCGAGAACAAGGAAAAAGGGACGGTCACGGTAGCAGACGGCCCGTATCAGTTGGAGATCACGCCGTCTCAGTTGACGAACGATCTGGACGTGGCCCTAGCGGCAACTCGTTGGGATCAAGCCTCGCAGGCACAGGTCGCTGCTGGTCGGAGAAACCAGAATGATGCCTCGGTCCGTGCGCAACGACAGCTCGACATCCAGCATGCACGCAACGTCCAGGCAGCCAAGACGCGCCGGGTCCGAGGCTCCGTCATCGGCGGTGGCGGTAATCCGCTGGACCTGCCCAGTCAAACCGCCCAATGAACGCGCCGGAAAACAACAGCGTGGCGAGCGTTCTGCCCCCGCAGACAGACGACGCGGCTCAACGAGCATTTGATGGGCAGATGGTCCTCATTAACCCGAACGGCGAGGTGGTACTACGCCGAAAGCGGGCGATCCGTGGGGCCGTTCGACACGGAAGCCATGGCAAAGATCGTGCAGGGCGGTCTAATCGATGGCAATACGCAAGTCACCGTTGAAGGCGGCGAGCAGTGGCAATGTTTGGCGGAAAGCCCGTGCAGCACTTGCTGTCGCCTTCTCACGCCGCAGGCCAGAGCCTTTCCCACACAATCACCAGAGACCGGATCCGCGTTTGGCAATGTCCAGCGTTTTGTCTGTGCGTTCTCGGGCCTTGAACCCCTGGTGGACTTCAATCTGTCGTTTCTCTTTGATGAGGCGTTCAAATCGCGCTCCCGCTCGGAGATGGACAATTATTTCACCTGTGGCGGACCGCGGACCACCCTGGCACTGCCGGACATCCGTGCGGAGTGGACGCACCCATGGTTCTGCTGGCGGATGCTCGGCTTCGGCCTGCTGGTGCTCCTGGCGTTTTGTTTCGCCTTTCGAACTATTGACGAGACCCACCTTTTCGAGCCACCGGAGAGTTAGTCCGGGGGCTGGTTTGTTTGTAGTTGGGTTGGGTGGTTTTGTCCAGCTTCGACGAGGGAAGCAGGGACGTGGGTTCTGCGCCGCAAAGCGCACCGGGCTGTGGTAGCCGAGCTTGCCGTGCGGGCGAGAGTGGTTGTAGTGCTGGCGGAAGTCGGCGACGACGACCCGCGCCTCGGTGAGCGTCCAGAGTTGCTCCTGGTTGAGGCACTCGTCGCGGAAGCGTCCGTGGAAGCTCTCCACGAAGCCGTTCTGCCAGGGGCTGCCCGGATCGATGTAGATCGTCTTGATCTGGTTGCTCGGCCAACCAGCGTTGCACCTCCTTGGCGATGAACTCCGGGCCGTTGTCGCTGCGCAGGAACGCGGGCGCACCGTGCTCCTCGATGGCCCGCTCCAGCCAGGCGAGCACGTCGGCCGCCCGCAAGGCACGTTCCGGGCGCAGCACATGACACTCGCGGGTGTGCTCGTCGAGGATGGTGAGCATCTTCAGCGCTCCGCCGCGCACGGTGGCATCGCTGATGAAGTCCCACGTCCAGACGTGCCCACGGTGGGTGGCTTTGGTGGGCAGCCCGGTGGAGATGCCACGGCGCACGAGCTTGCGCTTGGTCGGCGGCACGCGCAGCCCATCGGCACGCCGCAGCCGCTGGATGTGACGCTTGCCCACGGCCATCCTTCCTGGCGTAAAAGCGCGGCGATGCGCCGGTAGCCGTAACGGGGATGCTCCTCGCTCAAAGCCCGCAGCCGCTTGGCCAGCCGCTGCTGGGCCGAGTGAGCGGCGGTGGCCTGATACCAAAAAGTGGCACGCGAGAGCAACAGAATACGGCACGCCGCCCGCCCGGAACACAGCCCACGCGCCACCACCGCGTGGGCCGCCTGCTCTGTCGATGCGCCGGGCTTACCATTTTTTTTCGGCGACGGCCTCCAGCACCCGGTTCTTGAGCAGCGCCTCGGCGAGCATCTTTTTGAACTCGCTGTTCTCGCGTTCCAGTTCCTTGAGCTTGCGCGCCTCGTTGAGATCCATCTGCCCGAACTGCCGCTTCCAGCGATGGAAGCTCACCTCGGAGATGTTGTGTGCCCGGCACACCTCCAGGATGCTCTTGCCCCGGTCGGCCTCGCGCAAAATGCGGATCTTGTCTTCGGTCGTGTATCGCTTGCCTTTCATGTGTCTGGGTCCTTTCGTTGGCCCCCAGACTAACTCATCACCCGGCTCGAAAAAGCGAAGTCACGTCAGGGGTTTTACTGGCAGAAAGGCTATGGGGTCTTTTCCATCGGCTACAACGGATTGGCCGATTTGGTGCGGTACATTGAAGGGCAGGAGGAGCACCATCGCATGGCGGAACGTTTCAGGACGAGTATCGGGAATTTCTGCGGCGTTATAAAATTGAGTTCGATGAGCGTTATGTTTGGGATTGAACGTCACATGAGACGCGCCTGTGGGCTGCGGGTTGGGGGCGTGGGCCTTTCCTGGGGCTTTGCCCGAGCCTAATATGAGACGCGCCTTCGGCGCTCCGGGTTTGGGGGCGCCTTTCCTTCGGGGCTTCGCCCCTCAGGCTGTTGTACGGTCCCGGAGAGTCATGGTGCAAGTTTCTCCCGCGAGTGGGAGCATGCACTATGGCAAAAGCACTTCACGGCAGCGCCCGCACAACGCCGCGCCTTCGAGCCGACCTCCAAGCGTCGAAAGAGAGTACGCGCGCCCTGGCCGCCAAGTACGGGCTGAACCCGAAAACGGTCGCCAAGTGGCGCAGGCGCCCGTCACCGCCGATGCGCCGATGGGGCCGCGCTCGCGTCGCACGGCGGCGTTGACGCAGCCGAGGAAGCGATGGTCGTCGAGTTTCGTCGGCGCACGCTCCTGCCGCTCGACGACGTCTTTGGCAGCCTGCGAAGACAACCTGCCCAAGCTCAGCCGCAGCGCCCTGCACCGCTGCCTGGTGCGCCACGGCATCTCGCGCCTGCCCGCCGGTGATCCGGCCGCCAAGCGCAAGCGTTTCGCCGCGACGACGATTGGCTACGTGCACATCGACGCGTGCGAGCTGCGCACGGCCGAGGGCAAGGTACCACCTCTTCCTGGCCATCGACCGCGTTTCCAAGTTCGTCTTCGTGGAGTTGCACCCGCGCGCCACCAGCATGATCGGCGCGGCTTTCCTGCGCAACGCCATCGCAGCTTTTCCCTACAAGCTGCACACGATCCTCACCGACAAGGCGTAGGAGGCGGTAATCCTTCCACTACGAGACGCTCGCCAGTCTCACCGCCCACCTTCAGACCTTTGTCATGGCGTACAACTTTGCCAAACACCTCAAGGCGTTGCGCTGGAAAACGCCCTTCCAGACCATCTGCGATGCGTGGACAAAAGAGCCTTCAGCGTTTACGATCAACCCGCACCACCTCATCCCGGGACCGTACAACTAAAATGAAACGCGCCTGCGGCGCTCCGGTTGGGGCCGGCCTTTCCTGGGCTTTGCCCCGAGCGTCAACCACTACCAGCTAAAGCTGGTAGGATGGGGTGGGACTGGAAGTCCTTGGGGCGGCTGGAAGCCGCTTGAAAGCCCTTCTCCCGCCTCCTACCTGCCCGTGACAATGCGAAACTGCCCCTCCCCGTCGTCGTCCCACTTCTGCTCTTCGATGTAGCGTTTGATGGTCTTCTCGTCCACCGCTCCGACCGTCGCACAGAAATAGCCCCGTGCCCACAGATGCTGGCCCCAGTAGCGTTTTCGCAAGCCGGGAACTCTTCCTGCAACCGCCGCGAACTGCTGCCCTTCAGATACTGCGCCAGCTTGGCCGGGGCCAGGATCGGCGGCGCGCTCACCAGCAGATGCACATGGTCGGGCGACACCGCCCCACGCACGACACTCACTTCCCTCGCCTGGCAAATCTCGCGGATCAGGTCCCGGCAGCGAATGGCCACGTCGCCCTTGAGCACCGCGAAGCGGTACTTGGTCACCCAGATCAGGTGGTACTTCAGATCAGTGACGCTGTGCCCGCGGTGGTGATACTCGGCCATCCCCGGACCATAGCGCCCCCTCCCACGCGCTCAAAGCAGACCGTCTGAAGACGGTGGGCTTAAACCCGGTAGCTGGAAACTAAAATGAAGTGCGCCTTCGGCGCTCCTGTACCACCTCTCCCCAGCGCTTCACCCGCAACGCGGCAACATCTCCCCTCGCCCCGCCCTTTCCGCACGGCCAACGGCCGTCCTCATTTTAGCCTGGGGCACACGTCGCCCCGGAGACCATCATCAAGGGCCTCTACCGCATGACCGCCACGGAAAGCGCCGCCGGGCCGGACCTCGCCGGCTTCCACGTGCCCGAGTTGTTCGGTAACATCACCGGCCACGACGAACTCGACAAAGTGTCCGACTACTACAAGCAGTCCGACGGCTGGCCGAACCGGCTCATCCAGGGCGACAGTCTGCTCGCCATGAATTCACTGCTGGCAGCGCGAGGGCATGGCCGGGCGAGGTGCAGTGCATCTATATCGACCCGCCCTACGGCATCAAGTACGGCTCGAACTGGCAGATCCGCCTCAACAACCGCACCGTCACCGACGGCCAGGACGATGCCCTCACGCGGCGAGCCGGAGCAGATCAAAGCCTTCCGCGACACCTGGGAGTTGGGCATCCACTCCTATCTGAGCTACCTGCGCGACCGGCTTCTGGTCGCGCGGGAGTTGCTGCACGATTCCGGCTCCTGCTTTGTCCAGATTTCGGATGAAAATGTCCACCTTGTCCGGTGCCTCATGGATGAGGTCTTCGGGAGCGGGAATTTCGTTGCGTGAAATCGCTTCACCAAGACCAGTGGGCCATCGGTACTTCCTCGCTTGCACGCGCAGACTTCATTGTTTGGTATGCGAAAGACAACGCCAAGACGAAATATCACGCAACTTATACTGGAGAAGAACTTTGGAAGCAGGGTCGCGACGAATTACGATCAGCTCGAACTACCGGATGGAGAACGACGCGCGATGACTGCGACGAAGAAGGAGACAGGAATCAAACTTCGCTGGACCACGGCGCGCGTATCTATCACCTCGATAACTATGAGCCTGCGCACGGGAAGTCGCAGTTCGTTCCCTTCGATGTTTGACGGAAAAACCTTTCGACCACGAACGGGCGATGGAAGACAACAACGATCGGGATGAAGCAGCTTGAAGCGGCAGGCCGATTGCAGGCGATTGCAACTCGCCTCGGATATGTCCGCTATCTCGGATGACTTTCCGGCTTTGCCCTCACAATCTGGGACGACATCGGAGGCATCTAAGCCGAGGATCCGAAGGTTTATATGGTTCAGACTGCGACCAAGCCATCGCACGTTGCATTCTAATGACCACTGACCCCGGCGATCTGGTGCTCGATCCGACCTGCGGCTCAGGCACCACCGCTTACGTGGCCGAGCAATGGGGGCGGCGCTGGATCACCACCGACACTTCGCGCATCGCCCTGAACATCGCCAAGACGCGGCTGATGACCGCGATCTTTCCCTTTTACCCTCTACGACACCGAGGAGGCGACCGCGCCGTCGTGAAAGAAGGAAACGGCAAACACGAGCTCAAGACCGGGACGAGCACTGCTGCGCGGCCACAACGTGCGCTACGGCTTCGTCTACAAAAAGGTGCCACACATCACCCTGGGCGGCATCGCCAACAACGAACCGCGCCGACGAAGAAACGCTCTACGACCAGCCGCTCGAAGACAAAAAGCGGCTGCGCGTGGCCGGGCCATTCACCGTCGAGACGCTGCAAAACTACGAGCCCATCTCGCCCGAGGAACTCGCCCGCCAGCGCGAACGACGTCGAGGATCTCGCCGCGTTCGAAGACCTGATCTTCGAGCATCTTAAATCCGCCGGCGTGAAAACCGGCGACAAGAGCGAGCAAGCCGTCTTCACCCGCATCGACCGCCTCAGCTCCACCGCGCTGCACGCGGAAGGCTTTACGAGACGGCCGCCGGCGAGAAGAAAGCATACCTGCACATCGGCCCGAAATTCGGCACGGTAAGCAAACAGGCCGTGACCGAGGCCATCAAAGCCTGCCGCGACAAGCGCGATGGCGATTGGCTGCTTATCCTCGGCTTCGCCTTCGAGAGCGGCATCACGGAATTGAGCCGCAGCTTCGGCCACTTCCAGGTGAGCATCGTGCGGATGCACGACGACCTGCTGCAGCAGGGCTTGCTGAAGAAGGACAAGAAAGCCGCGAGCTTCGTCACCATCGGCGAGCCGGACATCCGGCTGCACCGCAAGAACGGCACCGCGACCGTGGAGATCGCCGGCCTGGACATCTACGACCCGATCAAGGACGAGGTGAAAAGCCGCGACGTGCACGACATCAACTACTGGATGCTCGACGACGACTACGACGGCTCGAATTTCGTCGTGCGCCAGGTCTTCTTCTGCGGCGGCGACAAGGACGAATTCGACGAATGGAAAAAAGGCCTGAGCGACCTCGCCGCGGCGGCCGCGAAGAAGAAGGCCGAGCAAACGCTGAAGCTCGAAATCGACGACGAAGCCTTCGCCAACGCCTACGGCCACCCAGCCGGCCGTTCCCCGTGAAAGAAGGCCAAAAGATCGCCGTGCGGGTGGTCAGCCAATTCGGCGAGGAGACGACCAAGGTGCTTGCGGTAACGTGAGCACCGATGGCGTAGGCGCCGCCGCGCAGCGGCTCGTCCCAAAATAGGGGCGGCTGTCCCAGCCGTCCCTGACCCGCGTGATGGCATCCGCCGTCAAAGCCCCGGCGGTTTGCGGCATGCGCGGCGGGCGCTTTGATTTCAACGCGCGTCCACGGGAGTCAGGGATGGCTGGGGACAGCCACCCCTACCTTGTTTTCGATGCCGCTCGCGCGGCGGGATTTCTATACGCCCTTTGAACTGCTAACGACGTTCGGAAGGCAAGCGACCGTTGGTCTGCCCTTCCACCGCCGGTGAACTGGCGTCCGTCAGATGGTAGTCGCTGTACGCTTCCGCGCCGATCTCCGGGATGTCCAGGCCGACGATCTCGTCCTGGCGCTTGCTGCGCATCGGCACCAGCACGTTCGCCGACGCGGAACCACAGCCCACGCCAGCAGCGCCGACCACGACGCATGTTCGTCACGCCGCCGACCAATTGCGCTCCGAGCTGGCTCCAGTCGTTGTACGCCGCGCCGTAGAGCTTGCCGAAGGCGCCGGTCACCCCCTGGTCGATCCAGCCCGCCGCCTTCGCCGCCACGAACCGGGCGTGCGCCGCCGCGGTGCCGTCGTTGACCACCGTCATCAGTTGTCCGTCCTTGACGAGCTTGTGCACGCCGTTCCAACCCTGGCCGTAGCTGCCGTCGGCCATCAGGCCCAGGGCGACGACTCCCCACAGGCCGTTGATCCCGTGCACCGCCACCGCGCCCACGGGATCGTCGATGCGGAGCACGCGCTCGACGAAAAACAGCGCCCAGATCACCAGCAGGCCCGCCACCGCGCCGATGATCACCGCGCCCGTCGAAGTTGACGAACCCGCAGGACGCCGTGATCGCCACCAGGCCGGCGAGCATCCCGTTGCACATCACCGAAGGGTCCGGCTTGCCGAAGCGGAAATACATGCCCAGCGCCGCGAAGCACGCCCCGGCGGCCGAGGCCAGCATCGTGTTGAGCGCGACGGCGGCGATGTGCTCGTCCGTGCCCGCCATCGTCGAGCCGGGATTGAACCCGAACCAGCCGAACGCCAGGATGAACGTGCCCAGGATGACGTAGGGCAGGTTGTGCCCGGGAATCGCCCGCGCGGTGCCGTCCGGCTTGAACTTGCCCAACCTCGGGCCAAGCACCGACGCGCCGACCGCGCCGATGATCGCCGCCGGTCATGTGCGCGACCGAACTGCCCGCGAAATCGACGTGCCCGTGTCCCAGTCCGGCGAACGCGCCCAACTGCGAGAGCCAGCCGCCGCCCCACACCCAGTTGCCGAAGACCGCGTAACCGATCATCCCGACCCAGAACCCGTAGAGCATGAAGTTCTTGAAGTTCCAGCGCTCGGCCATCGCTCCGGTCGGCACGGTCGCGGTGATGCTCATGAACACGGTCTGGAAGACGAACAGGCAGGCCACGCCCGGCGCCGAGCGTCTTGGGCGAGAAAAGAAATCCCCGGTGCCCGAGCACGCCCCAGGCGTGCCCGCCCAGGCGGATCGTCCATTCGGCGTCGAGATGCGCAATGCTCGCGCCGAGGGTGGGATGCGCGTCGAACGCCGCGGCCGCCGCGCCGCTGCCGCCGAACATGAAGGCGAAGCCGCAGAACCAGAACCCGAGCACGCCCAGCGCGTAGATCATGAAGTTCATGCTCATCGTGTGCGCCGCGCTCTTCGCCCGGCACAGGCCGGTGGCGACCAGCGCAAACCCCGCCTGCATGAACATGACCAGAAAGGCGGCGAGCAGCGTCCAGACGAAATTGAGCGGCGCTGCATTCGGCTGACCGGACGTACGTCGGCAGCGATGGCGCCTGATGGGTCGCCATGCCCATAGGCCAGAATGCGCAAGTCCCGACGATGCCGACAGCAAAAGATCGGCCTCAGAGCGATGGCGGAAAGAACACGACGGAAGAAGACTCATGAAATGGGGTGGAGACCGGCCACGAGCAGGGGCTGCGCGATAAGCAAGCTACGTACCGATAGCGAGGGTAGAACCGTGGCAACGAATGACAGCCCATACTGGATCTCTGGTGTCCGGTTCCGTGACAACGAGATTGACGCGGCCGCCTCGAAGATCAGGTGATCGACATCTGTACAGCGGCTAAAAGGTCGCATTTCTGTTCAGCTCTGGTTGAGGTCGAGCGCTTCACTTGCCGACAGCCGTATGTCCGGCAAGCGATGCGCTCGCCTACAACAGTGTTCGCCGCACAATCATTTCGCAGACATCCGTAAATTCGGCGGCGATGAGGACAGCGTCCTGCAAGCGAATTGCATTAAGCGCCAGCGCGAGAGTCGTGTTTCGTCAGATTGTACATCGTATTCCTGCCTGACGGATCTCGGCATGCGCTCGCTGCTCGGCGGCCGTTTGCCGCCTGTTCTGCCTTGGACTCCGGATCCATCTGCAGTGGCCCTCCTTATTCTGAGCGAAGCGCGACCGACTCTCGCGCCGTATCCTCTCAACTCATCTGTAAAACAATCGCCTATGCCCGCTGACCCTCCTCCACCTCGACACCAACCACCACCAAGCCCAACCCAACGTTGGGTCTCACCGGCCTGACCATGAACGCCATGGCGCTCATCGCGCCCGGCGCGTTCCTCTGGCTGACCTTCCAAATCCAATCGCTCTACGGCGCGCCGATGGCCGGCTGCGCGATGTGGTTCGGCATCGTCGCTCGCGCTGCTGCTGTGCCTGGCCACGGCGTACAGCTACGCCGAACTTTCCAAGATTTACCCCGGCGCGGGTTCCTCGTATCTTTATGCCGAGCAGGCGTTTCGCCTCGAAGACGAACGCCTTCAAGTTCGCGCGCATCGCCAAGTTCTTCACCGGCTGGGCCAGCCATCTTTATTACTGGGTCTATCCCGGGCTGCATGGTCGGCGTGACGGCCATCCTGGGCGGCTACCTGCTCAGCCAGTTTTTCCCGGACACCTTCAGCGGCACTTACAACAGCCCGCTCTTCATGATTCGGCTTCTGCATCGTGTTCGCGCTCGGCGTCGCCTACATCGCCTACCGCGGCGTGACGGGCACGACCGGCGTCAACACGGCCATCAACGTCATCCAGATCACCGCGCTGCTCGTCTTCACGGTCATCGCGATCTCCTACCGCGTGAAGCACACGCAGGATTCCGTCGGCTGGCACCTTTCCAACGGCACCGCGGTGACCTATCAGGTGGATTCGACGCCCGTGCTCGACGACAAGGGCAAGCCGTGCAGGACGCCTTGGCCGACGCCTCGCCGAAGGTCGATGACAAGGGCCAGCCGGTTTACAAGACGGCAGGACCGCGCCGTGACCAAGGACGACCTCGCCAACAAGGACGTGCCGCTGCCGGCCGACCTCGCCGTGGGCGATCCCGTATCCCGTGCTGCAAAAGGATGCCGCCGGCAAGCTCGTGCTCAAGGACGGCCACGCCGTGCCGGTGCCCTTCACCGTCAGCTACAAGCCCGAGGACGCCATGACCGGCACGGCCGGCGACGCGAAGGACCCGCTGACGTTTAACTTCCACCAGACGCCGCTGTCGGTCGTCGCGCCGCACTCGTTCAACTTCATCTTCATCCAGGCGTGTATCGCCATCCTGATCCTGGTCGGCTTCGAGTCGGTCACGGCGATGGGCGAGGAAGCCAAGAACGCCAAGCGCGACGTGCCCCGCGCGGTGCTGCTCTCGCTGCTGATCCAGGGCTGCTTCTGCTACTTCCTGGAGTATTTCGCGGCGAACTACTTCCTGCACAACGGCTACACGCTGCCGATGGCGGCGGCTTCCGGCGCGCCGATCGGCGACCTGATGGTCATCGTCGGCTCCTGGCTCTTCGGTTCGTACCGGGCGGGCTGGTGGTTCATGATGATCCAGGCCACACGGTGTTCCTGGCGCTCATCGGCACGACGCTCTCCTGCCTGAGCACCGGCGCGCGCGTGACCTACGCGATGGGCCGCGAGGGCGAAGTCGGCACGCACTTCGGCCTGCTGCACGGCAAGACCGGCTCGCCGCACCGGCCATCTGGACGCTGGCGATCATCTCCGCGATCCTCGGCATCGTCACGGTGGCGGTTTACCTCGGCGGCGACGACGCCCCGGCGGCGCTCGACCCGAAGTACCATAACTTCTGGTACAGCTTCGGCATCTTCGCGCCGGAGACCTACGCCAAGCTGCCGAACACGCTGGTCATCATCACGCTCATCAGCAACTTCGGCACGTTCCTGCTCTACATGATGACGTGCCTGATCACCATCGTCGCCTTCCGGGAGCACGACGCCTTCCACGGCTTCAAGCACATCTTCATTCCGGTCTTCGGCCTGGTGGCGAACCTGGCCTGCATGCTGTTCTATCTCATCGGGCCGTTCATGGTCAGCGGCATGAGCTGGCACGAGCCGTACATCGCGCTCGGCGTCGCGGCGCTCTGGGGCGTCTATGGGCTTGGTCTACTTCCTGCGCTCCAGCAAGGCGCAGGGCAAGGAGATCATCCTGACCGACAAGCCCGACGGTCGGCGCATAGGACGGGCCGCGCCGCGGACGCCGGAACCTCGTTGCCATGTATGCGGGCGGCGGCGTTCCTCGGTGAGCGAGCGCCGCCGCCTTTTCCTTGTACCTTCCGCCTCCCGTCTCGTCGTCTAGCTTCTTGCCTCTGCTTCCATGGAAGTCATCTGCACGGAACGCTCGGTCCAGGGCCCGGTGCGCCCGAACAACGAAGACCTGACGGCCTTCTTCCAGCCGGATTCGCTCGACGACCGGCGCACGCGCGGCATCGTGGCGATCCTGGCGGACGGCGTCGGCGGCGAGGAACGCGGCGAGATCGCCAGCCGCCTCGCGGTGGAAGCCGCCCTGCAAGCCTTCCGCGAGGCCGCGCCCGAAACCGCGCCCGCCAAGCTGCTCGGGCAGATGTTCAACGCCGCCAACCTCGCCGTGTACGACGCCGCGCACCATGGCCCGCACAAGGGCAAGGGCGGCATGTCCACGACGCTGGCCGTCTCGCTCTTCCGCCACGACGA
The DNA here is from genome assembly GCA_963748555.1 of uncultured Acidobacteriaceae bacterium. Classification (GTDB taxonomy): domain Bacteria; phylum Acidobacteriota; class Terriglobia; order Terriglobales; family Acidobacteriaceae; genus CAWKKW01. The sequence continues at coordinate 64,692 of CAVVJK010000012.1, read as the reverse complement.
GGTGGCCGTCGCGCACGTCGGCGACACGCGCATTTACCATCTGCGCGGCGAAACGCTCACGCGCCTGACCACGGACCATTCCTACGTCAGCCTGGAGGTCAAGCTCGGGTTGGTCAGCGAGCGCGACGCCATGACCAGCCGCCTGCGCTCGGTGCTCACCCGCAGCGTCGGCCACGATCCCGTCTGCCGCGTCACCTACGGCAGCCAGTCGCTTGCAGCAGGGCGACCTCATCATCCAATGCACGGACGGCCTGTACGCCAGCGTGATCGACGACGAAATCCGCGAGATCGTCAGCCACCACGCGCCCGCCGGAAGCGTGCGACCGGCTCATCGCCCTGGCCGAACGCCGCGGGGCGGACGACAACATCAGCGTGCAGATCATCTGCGTGCAGAGCGTCGAGATGGTCAACTACCATCGCGGCACGCCGATCTATTATCCCGTGCCGGACCTGGCGCCGGCCGGCAACGACATCGCCGCCCGGCCAGGTGCTCGACGACCGCTACGAGATCAGCGAAGTCATCAGCCGCAGCGGCATGGCGTCGATCTTCAAGGCGACCGACCGCGCCGACGGGCGGACCGTCGCGCTCAAGGTGCCGCACATGCAGTTCGAGAGCGACATCGGCAGCTACCAGCGTTTCGAGCGCGAGGAGGCCATCGGCCTGAGCCTGGATCATCCGTCCATCCTCAAGATTCTGCCCGGTCCCGAACACAAGAGCCGGCCCTACATCGTGATGGAGTTTCTGGAGGGCCAGACGCTCGCCGAGGTGCTCGGCGGCGTTGCGTCCGCTGCCGGAAAAGGACGCCGTGGGCATCGCCAGCCGGGTCTGCGAGGCGCTGGAATACCTGCACGCGCACAAGGTCATCCACCGCGACCTCAAGCCGCAGAACATCATGCTCTGCGAGGACGGCAGCGTGCGCCTGATGGACTTCGGCATCGCCAAGGCCGAACGCGCGCGGCGGCTGACGTGGGTGGGCTTCTCGCCGACGCTGGGCACGCCCGACTACATGGCGCCCGGAGCAGGTGAAGGGACGGCGCGGCGACGAGCGCACGGACATCTACAGCCTCGGCGCGATCCTCTACGAGATGACCACCGGCTCCGCGCCGTTCGAGGGGGAGAGTCCCTACGTCATCATGAACGCGCGCCTGAGCGGCGATCCCGTCGCGCCGCGCAAGCTCAACGAGCACCTGACGCCCGGTGATCGAGGAAATCACCCTGCACGCGCTCGCGCGCGAGCCGGGCGAGCGTTACCGCTCGGCGGCCGAGATGAAGGCGGAACTCGACGATTACGAACGCGTGGAATTGACGGATCGCGACAAACGGCTGCAATCCCCGCAAATCTGGCGCACGCGCTGGCGGCTGGGACCGTTGATCGCCGGGCTTCGTGATCCTGCAAATCTTCGTGGCCCTGATCTTTTACCTGATTTTCCGCAAGTAGGCCGGCTTTGCGTGCACCGCAGGGCCGCGCCCGAACAGGGTTTCTACTTGCTCGTGTAGTGGAATACGCTACATCTGGGCAACGTTATCGGGTGAAGCAGTCAGGCGATGATCCTGGGCAACGAGACCAGCCGTCCGCGCGACGTCGACGCCAAGCGCGCCGCGTCCATCCTCTACGGCGATTGGGGCACCTCCAAGGCGTATGTCATCGGCCTGGCCTTCGCGGTGGCCGGCTACAGCTCCTTCTGGCTGATCGTGGCGATGTGCCTGATCACGGGGCTGGTCGCGCTCAACTACGTCATCATCTGCAAGCACTACCCCAACGGCGGCGGCGTCTACGCCAGCGTGCGCCACCGCTCGGAGGTCATTTCCATCGTCGGCGCGTTCCTGCTCATCGCCGATTACATCGTCACCGCGGCGCTGAGCGCGCTCTCGGCGTTCACCTACCTCGGCACGCCGCACCCGGAGATTTTCGCCGCGCTGGCCATCGCGGGCATCGGCGCGCTCAACCTCCTCGGGCCGAAACACACCGGCGGCGCTGGCCGTGGTCGTGTCGGTGCCGACGTTCGATCGTCGTCGTGATCCTGGCGCTGTTCTGCGTGCCGCACCTGGGCGCGGCCATCCACAACGTCCAGCCGCTCACCGGCGGGTTCTTCAAGAACTGGAACGGCCTCGTCGCCATCGTGCTCGCGCTCTCGGGCGTGGAGGCGATTGCCAACGCCACGGGCGTCATGAAGCTCGACCCGGGCAGCTCCCACGAGCAGCCCAGCGTCATGAAGACGGCCAAGCCCGCGCTGCTCTGGATCGCGCTGGAAGTGTGTTTCCTCACCGCGTTCCTCGGCCTGGGGATGCACGCGCTCGGCGGCCTGCACACCGTCCCGGGCGATTCAGCCGGGCTGGACGTGGACGCCCCCGGCGCGCAGCGGCGTGCGCGACTACATGCTCAAGTACATGGGCGAGGTGTTCGTCGGCGGCGTGTTCGGGCCCTGGGCGGGGCAGCGTCTTCGGCTTCGTCGTGGCGGTGGTCTTCGGGTTGCTGCTGCTCTCGGCGGTCAACACGGCCATCGGCGGATCTGATCACCGTGCAGTTCCTCATGGCGCGCGACGGCGAGATGCCGCCCGTCTTCAAGCAGCTCAACCGCTACGGCGTGCCGCAGATCGGCACGATCATCGCCACGGTCATCCCGGCGGCGCTGGTGCTGCTGGTCAGCGACGTGTCGGGGCTGGCGGACCTGTACGCGGTGGGCGTCGTCGGCGCGATTGCCGTGCAACCTCGGCGCGACCTCCACGGACAAGACGTCCGCTCGACGCGCGCGAGCGCGGGATGATGTTCGTGACGTTCCTGTTCATGACGGCGCATCGAGATTTCGCTGTTCATCGACAAGCCCAACGCGCGGATTTTCGCCGCCGTGATCCTGGTGGTGGGCCTGATCATGCGCGAACTGGCCAAGGAACGCGCCGCGCGCAAGAAGCTGCGCGACGAGGCGCGGCGGCCAAGCCGCTGCCCGCGACGGTCGGGCGTCGCCGCGCCGGCGGCGAGCACCGCGCCCTCGCTGGCCACGACCTCGCGCCGACACGGACGGCGAGCCGATGCTCTGCGCGGTGCGCGGCATGGGGCGCACGCTGGATTTCGCGCTCAAGGAGGCGCAGCAGACGCAGCGGCCGCTCTACCTGCTCTTCGTGCGCGAGCAGACGGTCATCACGGCCGAGGACCGGCGGCGCAAGTGGGTCAGCGACGAGGAGGCGGGCGACGATTTTCCGCTACGCCAAGGAGAGCGCGGAAGGCAAGGCGACGGTGCTGCCGTGCTACGCGGTGAGCGACTCGGCGGCGGGGACCATCGTGGACGTGGCGGCGACGGTGGGCGCGTCGCGGTTGATCCTGGGCGCGCCGAACCGCAGTTCGGTCGCTCAACCTGTTGCGCGGCAACATCGTGCGGGAGGTAGCCGCCTGCTGCCGGAGGAGATCGATTTGCTCGTGTATGCTTGAGCGTTGCTTGGATTCCTTGTCGGGGGGGCGGTGCCGGAGTAGGGGGGCCATGCGAGTGACCGTTGGATATTCATGGGCGATAGGTCGTGGCAGAATGCTCCTGCCGTTACGCCTCCAGCAAACCCCCAGGCCGGTTGCCTGGAGCGTGCTGCCGCTGGTGGCGGGACTCTTCGTGGTGGTTGAGGCGGTCAACCGTGTCGGCGTGCTGGACGCCAGCCGCCGGGCACTGTCAGCATTCGGCAGCTTGCCGCCGTGGCTGGGCGATCTGGCGGGAGCCTTCGGTGTGGCCGCGCTTTCCAACGTCATCAACAACCTGCCCGGCGGCCTGATCACCGGCGCGGCGGTCGTGCAGAACCACGTCTCCGAATCGCTGCGCAACGCGCTCCTCATCGGCGTGGACCTCGGCCCCAATCTTTCGGTGACCGGCTCGCTGGCGACGATCCTCTGGCTCATCGCGTTGCGCCGTGAAAAGCAGGAGGTCAGCGCGTGGTCGTTCTTGAAAGTCGGCCTCGTGGTCACTCCGGCGGCTCTGGTCGCTGGCGGTTCTTGCCTCCACTTTCCTTCACGTCAGCCGCTGATTTCTTTTGCCAAGCCCATTCCCCAAACGGCACGACGCCACGACCAGAATGAAGCCGTCGCGCGACTGGAAAGGACGCTTCTCACGCGAGCCTCGCGCGCGGCGGATGGCGACTGCCCCGCCGCCGCCCGCCTGGAAATCCATCGCCAGCGCCTCCACGCCAAACTTGGGGAACATGAACCCGGTGACGAATCGGCCTGAATTGAACCCGTGCGACGGCCGCCGCGGCCTTTTTTCTCATCGCAACAACATCTGGCCTGCGCCCGCACACACGCCCACCACCAGCCAGGGCGGACAGCGCCAGAATACCAGCAGCCCGTAAGCCCCCAGAACGAGGATGAAATCAGCCGTTCCTTGGACGGCGCTGGTCCAGACCGGCCGATAAAGCGCCGCCAGCAGCAGCCCGACGACCGCCGCGTTTGCCCCGCGCAGAGCGGCTTGAGCGACGGGCCGCCGCCGCAGATTTTCCCAGAACGGGAGCACGCCCAAGACAAGCAACCCCGTGGGCAGAAAGATGGCTCCCAGGCAAAGCGCGGCTCCGATCCAACCGCCGGGGCGCGGCGAGGTCAGCACCGCGCCGAGATAAGCGGCGAAGGTAAACAGAGGGCCGGGGACCGCCTGCGCCAAACCGTACCCGCCAGGAAACGGTCGTTGCTGATCCAGCCGGGTGTCACCGTCCCGGCCTGCAGCAGAGGGAGGACGACATGGCCGCCGCCGAAGACCAAGGCACCCGAACGGTAAAAACTATCGAAGACCGCGAGCGCCGGGTTCCCCGTGGCGGACCGCCACAACGGCAGGCCGAAGAGCAGGACGAAAAGAGAGCCAGGGAACCCAGCGCGCCCTTGCGTCCGAGTCCCGGCACCTTCAGGGCAGCATCGGGCACCGGACTTTGCCCGCGTGCGTCCGCCCGCAAAAACGCCCATCCGAATAGTGCGCCTGCCGTCAACACGGCCGCCTGCGCCCACGGGCGCGTCGAGAATGCGAGCGCCATCCCCGCCGCGACCAGCGCGACCGACGCACGCAGCCGGTCAGGACACAGCCTGGTTGCCATCGCCCAGACCGCTTGCGCCACCACCGCGACGGCGGCAAGTTTCAACCCTTTGAGCCAACCGGCCTGGCTGACATCGCCGATGGCCGCGACCCCGTAGCCGCAGAGCGTCATCAACACGGCGGAAGGCAAGGTAAATCCCAGCCACGCCAGCAAGCCCCCGGGCAGGCCGCCTCGCAGCAGACCGATGGAAAATCCTAACTGGCTGCTGGCCGGCCCCGGCAGAAACTGGCAGAGTGCCACCAGGTCCGCGTACGCCGCCTCCGAAAGCCAGCGTCGGCGTTGCACGTATTCCTCGTGAAAGTAGCCCAGGTGTGCCACCGGCCCGCCGAAGGAGGTGCAGCCCAGCTTGAGTGCCGCCGCGAAAATCTCCAGCGGGGAGGAAATAGGGTGGCTGTTCATCGCGGGGAGTGGTTTTCAAAGTCAACACCTGTTAGAAATCGGATGGAAAACGCAACCGAATCCGACCGAACCGCATGGCTATCTCCGTAAAAGTTGCCCCCCAGGCAATGCAGGCACAAGACGACTCCGCTGAAATCCGATGGGCTTCACGTCGGGGGCCGAAGCTGGGATTTCTCGTGATCTCGTGGCTGCTCCTGTTTCCAATGCAAGCGTGGGCAGGCCCTCCCTTCCTGACCGACGACCCGCAGACCGTGGATTTCCAGCATTGGGAATTTTACGTCGCCTCCATGGACTTCAAGACGGCGGGCGGCTGGGTGGGCGACGGGCCGCACGTCGAGATCAATTACGGGGTCGTGCCCAACGTCCAGCTCCATCTCATCGCGCCGGTAGCCTACGACTCGCCGTCCATCGGCAGCGGACACTACGGCTATGGCGACACCGAGCTGGGCGTGAAGTTTCGCTTCGTGCAAGAGACCAAAAGCATCCCGATGGTGGGCATTTTTCCGCTGCTGGAGGTTCCCACCGGCAGCGCCAGGGACGGCCTCGGCACGGGCCGCGTCCACGTGCTGCTGCCGGTGTGGCTGCAAAAGACCTGGGGGCCGTGGACCGCGTACGGCGGCGGTGGATACGGCATCAATCCCGGCGCGGGGCTGCAAAACTATGGCTTCGTCGGGCGCGGTCCTGCAAAACCAGGTGGCAAAGCCCGTGCTCATCGGGGTCGAGGTTTATCACCAAACGGCATCGGAAGTCGGCGGGCGCGACGATACGGCTTTCAACGTCGGCACGGTCATTGATCTGAGCGAAGCGCATCACCTGCTTTTCTCCGCGGGCCGGTCCATCGATGGCCCGACCGATTTCCAATGCTACGCCGCCTATCAATGGACCTTCGACAACAGCCTGTTTCACCTCGGCAAAACCTCGCCGAAATAGGGCGGCTACGCCGAGCCGATCAGGATGCCGACGATGAAGACGAGCACGCCGCCCGACGACCACTTGAAACGCGGCGCGAAAGCAGCGGGGTATCCATGTAGCGGTGCCTGATCCAGGCGATCACCGCCAGTTCGACGGCGACCACCACCACGGCCACGCACATGGCGTAGTAAAAGCTGGTGATCAAAAACGGCAGCGTGTGCCCGATGCCGCCCGCCGTCGTCATCAGCGCCGCACACCAACCCGCGCGTCCAAGGATGCCCGCGGCCGCTCAGCACGCCGTCGTCGGAGAGAGCTTCGGCGAAACCCATGCTGATGCCCGCGCCGATGGAAGCCGCCATGCCCACCAGGAACGCCGTCCAACTGTTGTGCGAGGCGAACGCCGCCGCGAACACGGGGGCCAGGGTAGACACGCTGCCATCCATCAGGCCGGCCAGACCCGGCTGGACGACTTGCAGCACGAAACGCCGGCGCTCCGACTCGTCTTCCTTCTCTCTCGCGCCAGAAGTTTTCTGCTGTTCGTCCATGGCCTCGGCGAGGTCGTAATGCTTGTTTTCCTCCGCCGCGAGGTCGCCCAGGAGTTGGCGCACGGCGGCGTCGCTGGTCTGGGCGATGGCCGCCTGGTAGAAAGCGCCGGATTCCCGCTCCATGTTCTCTACTTCCCGCCGCATCATGGCGACCGTCAGCACGGAATTGAGCCACAGCGGTTTGCGAGTCGACGAAGCCTTGCACGTCCTGTCGGCGGATCAACGGGATGTGCTCACCGAAACGCTCCCGGTAAAGCTCGATGAGCCGGTGGCGATGGCCGTCCTCCTCGTCGTGCATGGCCTGCAGGGACTTGCCCGTTTCGGGAAAATCCCCGCCGATGCGCCGCGCCAGATCGGCGTAGATGCGCCCATCTTCCTCTTCGGCTTGGATCGCCAGCGCGAGGACTTCCTGGGCGGTCAGGTCTGTGAGTTTCTTGGACACCGCAGAATATGCGCTGAAAATGCGCGAATGTCAGCCGTTGCGGCGCTGCCATGAAACGAAACTGCCCGGGCCGTGCGGCTCGCGGGTTCCTCGCCAAAAGGAAAACCCTTGGCTTTCGCCCGGCTGGTAAACTGGTAAATTCGTTTCACACCAAGCGTTTCATCCTTCATTTTCATCCTTCATCCTTTCCCATGGACCACGCCACCGCCGACCTGATCCAATTCCTCAAGTTCGCCAGCGTCTCGACCGACCCTGCCTACAAGACGCAGGTGGACGAATGCGCCGACTGGCTCGTCATCAAGCTCAAGGGCATGGGCCTCGCCGTCGAAAAACACGCGACCCCCGGCCACCCCGTCGTCGTGGCGAAGAACGCGCACCAACCGGGCCGGCCGACGGTCATGATCTACGGCCACTACGACGTGCAGCCCGCCGACCCGCTCGCCCTCTGGAAGACGCCGCCCTTCGAGCCGCGCATCGAGGACGGCGTCGTCTACGCGCGCGGCGCGACCGACAACAAGGGCCAGATCCTCGCCCACATCATCGGCGTGCAGCAGGCCATCGATGAAGACGGCGGCCTGCCCGTCAACCTCATTTTCCTCATCGAGGGCGAGGAGGAAATCGGCAGCCCGAACCTCGGCGCGTTTCTGCAAGCACACCGCGACGAGTTGAAGTGCGACATCGCCGCCATCTCCGACAGCGGCATGGTCGGCAAGGGTCGCGGCACGCTTTCCTACGGGCTGCGCGGGCTGGCGGCGATGGAACTGCGCGTCACCGGCCCGTCGGCGGACCTGCACAGCGGCATCTTCGGCGGTGCCGTCGCCAATCCCGCCATGGCGCTCGCGCGGCTGCTCTCGACGTTCCACGACCCGGCGGGCCGGGTCGCCGTCGAAGGCTTCTACGACGACGTGCGACCGCTGGCCGACTGGGAACGCGAAGCCTGGAGCAAGCTGCCCATCCAGGACGAGGAAATCCTCGCCCTGACCGGTTCGCCCGCGCTCTTTGGCGAGGAGGGCTACCGCGCCATCGAGCGCACTTACGCCCGGCCGACGGCCGAGGTCAACGGCCTCTGGGGCGGCTACCAGGGGCCGGGGTCGAAGACGATCATCCCCAGCCAGGCGTCGGCAAAATTGACCTTCCGCCTCGTGCCCGACCAGAAGCCCGACAAAATCGTCGAACTCGTCCAGGCGCATGTCAGCAAGCACCTGCCGCCCGGCGTGACGGTGGAGGTGGAGATCGGCCACAGCGGCGCGCCGTACCTCGTGGAAATGGATTCGCCCGCCGGGCAGGCGGCGCAACGGGCGTTGAAGGCGACGTTCCCCGGCGCGGAACCGGCGCTCATCCGCGAGGGCGGCAGCATCCCCATCGTGCAGACGTTCAAGGACGTGCTGGGCGTGGAAACGATCCTGCTCGGCCTCGCGCTGCCGGACTGCAAGGTGCATTCGCCCAACGAGAATTTCCCGCTGGAGAATTTCCACGCCGGGGCGCGGCTCAACCGGGCGTTGCTCAAGGAACTGGCGGCAGGGTATTGACGCGGCTGTGTAGCTTGGCGATGCTGGCTTGCGAGCGCCATCATGAAAATCACCAACGAATTGAAGGACCTTGCCGGCTGAATTGGTAACCGCCTGCAATCACGCTCTGATCTCGAACGCTTCTCTGTCTGATCATCGCGCCTTTGGCCTTTCACGCATCTATCTGAGGCTAGTGAAGCGTCACCCGCTCGTAGATGTCTGCCAAGGGCAATTCACCGCCGACGCTTGCAAGGGGCACGCGCTGCTCCGGTTGATGGTAAATGGTTAGCAACCACGCGCCATCTCCTGCCGCACGTAGTGATCGACCCGCATCGAGTCGACGGCCACGAGCAGATAGTCGGTCAGCGATGCAAGCCGCTGGTAATGGATGAATTTTTCCCCACGGTCGTACGCTTCCGTGCTGGGCGAAAGGACTTCGACAATGATCTGTGGATTGAGCAGGCTGGGCGGATTTCGCACCGGTTCGTATTTCGGTTCGCCGCAAAGAGCAATCACGTCCGGGTAGGTGTACATCTCGCCGGGTTCGACTGCCACGCGCATGTCGGCGGCGAATACTTGGCAGTCGCGCCCCCGGAATTGCCCACCCAAGCTGATGGTGATGTTTATCATCACCCGCACGTGCTCGGGATGCGCGCCGCCCATCGCCGAGGGTTTGCTCGTCACGTCCTCGCCCATCGGGAAAATCTCCCCGGCGACGTACTGGCTCTTGTATGGACTGCGTTCTTCGAGCAACAGGTACTCTTCCGGCGTGAAGTAACGTTTGGGCAAGGCACTCATGGCAGCGATATTAAACGCTTTTGCGCACCGCGTCGGCAAGCTCCCCCCCCGGTGGGCCGGGGCCAGATGCCGCTCGCGCGCCGATTTCTCCTCTGTCTCCCATGAAATCCTTCCTTCGTCCCTCCTGGCCCGGCGTTTGTCTGGCGGCTGCCATTGGGCTGTGGTTGTCCGGCACCGTCACGCTCCGGGCGCAATCTTCCAGTCATCACCACAAAAAAGCCGCGGCTCAGGACAACGACGACTCTCCGACGCCCACGCCGTCCCCCTCGCCCTCGCCGAAGCCGGACGGCGCGAAACCCACCTCCGCCGACGAGGCCGCGCCGTCCAAAGCCGCGCCGGACGCCAAAACCGGCCCGCCCGCGAAAAACGCCGCCGCGCCCGCCGCCGTCTCGACCATCGACCCGGCCGAGATCGAAGGGTTCGACGCCGACGCCGAACCGATCAGGAAACTGCTCACCGCCGCGCTCGACCTGACGAAAAAAAATCTGACCTACACCTACGGTTCGGCGATCCGGCCAGCGGCGGCATGGATTGTTCGGGCACCATTTATTATTTGCTCAAGCAGGCGGGCTTCGACGACGTGCCCCGCGATGCCAGCCAGCAATACGAATGGGTGCGGCAGAAATCCCATTTCTACGCCGTGCTCAGCAAAAAGCAGGACAACGTCGAACTGCGCGAGATGCGTCCCGGCGACCTGCTGTTCTGGACGGCACCTACCGCGTGGACCGCGACCCGCCGGTCACGCACGTCATGGTCTACCTCGGCAAACGCAAGAAGGACGGCGTCGCGGCTGATGTTCGGCTCCAGCGACGGGCGGCCCTACGACGGCCAGCGGCGCAACGGCGTGAGCGTGTTCGATTTCAAGATGCCCGCCGCCCGCACGGGCGACGCCGCCGACGCCGCGACCACCGCCGCGCCCGACCACGCGCCGGATTTCTCCGGCTACGGGCCGATCCCCGGCATGACCGACCTGAGCGACATCGCCAGCCGCCAGACGACGGCGGCCAAGGGGGCGGCGTCATCCACCGGGAATGATAGCCACTCGAAAGATGCCGACGCCGATGCCACGCCTCCGCCGACGCCGAGGAAGACTCATCACCAGCACGGACAGCATTGAGGAAAAAGCCGCGTCAGCGGCATCGTTTCCAAGGTAGGGGCGGCTCTCCGAGCCGTCCGTGACTCCCCGGGTGCAAATTGCACGACGAAGCGAAATCTGCGGCGGCGCTACCCGGAGACAAATCGGACGGCTCGGAGAGCCGCCCCTACCTTATCTGGACCTTGTCTATTCCGCGTCGGCGGGCGGCGTCGCCGCCTTGACGTATTCGAGCACCTTCGCCTCGTCGCCGTCGGCCGCCCAGACGTGGCGCAGGAAATCCGCCGGGTGCAGATGGTGTTCGCGGAAAAAATTGCGGTCGCCGCCGCAGCCGTACATCAGGTCCGCGGGCATCTCCCCGCGCAGCTTGGCCTCGGCCTTCTTGATGACGCGCGGCAGCCACGGGATGCCGTCGAGCCGGGCGTCCTTGGCGGGCAGATCGTCCGTGGAGATCGTCTGGCCCGTGGCGCTGCCCGTGCTGGACGGTCAGGAAATAATCGCGCCGCGCCGCGCTGATGAGCAGGAAGGTTTCCCAGTCGGGGTCGCCGTCGCCCCGGGCGTGGTCGTCGGCGAAATCGTAAATTTCCTGCGGCGTCTGGCCGATGGACGCCAGATAAGCCAGTTGCTCGGGCGTGAAGAATTGCGCCGGGTCGCGCTCGCCGACGCGGTAGCGTTCCAGCGACAAAACGAAGAGGGTCTTGAGTTCGTGATACCAGCGGTACTGGCTCGTGAGCGGGTGCGGAGTGGTTGGACATGGGCGCAAGGTAGCACGCCCGCGCCGCTCGAACAGGCTTTGACAAAGCGGACCGGCGGTCGCCAGACTCCGCCGTACGGCCAGACTCGCCCGCGTGTGCCTCCATTTTTCACCCGTGAACGCCGCCACCGCCCCCTCCGCCTCGCCGTCCGCGGCCGACGGCCTTTATCCGCACCTCGACGCCCTCGAAAGCGAGAGCCTCTACATCCTGCGCGAAACGTTCCGGCACTTCAAGAAAAGCGCGATGCTCTGGAGCATCGGCAAGGATTCGTGCGTGATGCTCTGGCTGGCGCGCAAGGCGTTCTTCGGGCACGTGCCGTTTCCGTGCGTCCACGTCGATACGAGCTACAAGATTCCCGAGATGATCGAGTTCCGCGACCGTCTGGCGCGCGAGTGGAACCTGCAACTCGTCGTCGGCGAAAACCGCGCGGCGCTCGACGCGGGGCAGACGTTTCCCAACGGCGTGCTCGACCGCGTGGCGTGCTGCACGGCGCTCAAGCGCGACCCGCTGGCGGCGGTGATCGCGGAACAGGGTTACGACGCCGTGATCGTGGGCATCCGCCGCGACGAGGAAGGCACGCGCGCCAAGGAGCGGTATTTCTCGCCGCGCAACAAGGATTTCGAGTGGGATTTCCGCGACCAGCCGCCGGAGTTCTGGGGGCAGTTCCAGACGGATTTCGAGCCGGGCACGCATCTGCGGGTCCATCCGCTGCTGCACTGGACGGAGTTGAACGTGTGGGAATACATCCACCGCGAGAACATCCCGCTGGTGAGCCTGTATTTCGCGCGGGAAGGGCGGCGGTATCGCAGCCTGGGCTGCGCGCCGTGCACGGGGACGGTCGAGTCCAACGCGTCGAGCGTGGAGGAGATCATCGAGGAACTGCGCCAGACGAAGGTCGCCGAGCGCAGCACCCGCGCGCAGGACCAGGAGAGCGAGGACGCCTTCGAGCGGCTGCGCGCGAGCGGGTACATGTGAATTCCGTCGCCGGGCGGGCCGGGCCGGACGCCGTCGTTCCGACCGGGCAAAAATGATAGACCGGACGTTCCTGAGAAAAGCATCAACAATGCCGGAAACGGCGTAGGGTCCGGCCTGTAGAGGAGAAGAAAATTTCGGCTCGACCCGTCGGCCGCCATAGCATCAGCAATGCCTGATTTTGCCCCCGAACCGCGCGTGAGAGGGAAGATTTTTTTCTTCGGGGCACACGCAAAAAAATGTTGTGCGCCGTTGGGATTATAATCAATCTGTTGGGTAGTTCTTTGAATGACCACCCTATATGTGGTATGTTCGTTAAAGTATGCACATAGGGGTTGTTCACGGAAGAGTTGCTTCGAGCGTCGTTTGAAGCATCTCTTCGGTGAACTCCAGGAAGCTTGATGCAGAGAGAGTGCCGGCTGCCGCCCGAAGGGGGTGTTCACCGACCCGGAGTTGTTCGTCCGGGCCGGCGGCAGGGCAATCGAACCGCTTGCTCCGTCGGGAAACGTTGAGATGTTTTCCGTGGGGATCTTTTCGCGCCGTTGCCGCGAAGGGAAGGCCTTCGAGGCCGCCGGGACTCCGCCTGTGGAAGGCTGCTCGGGGTTCGTTCCAGGGAAAATCGGCCGCACTTTTCAATCTCGCCAACCCGAAACATTCTTTCCATGACCGCCTACGAGACCCAAGCCCAACTCGACCTGATGCCCACCGCCCTTCCGCCGAGGCGGAGAAATTCCTCGTCCGCAAACGCGACGGCCACCTGGAGCCGTTCAACGACGCGCGCATCCAGCTGGCCCTGGAAAGCGCCTATAAGGACGAACTGGGCCTCACAAGGACCAGCCGCTGCCCGCCGACGTGGCGACCAGCGTGGCGTTCATGGCGTCGGCCGTGGCGCAAAAGGCGCTCGAACTCGCCGCCGACGGCAAGCAACTGGAGGTCGAGCTGATCCAGGACCTCGTGGAAAACGAACTCATGCGCTCCGGCCAGCACGCCATCGCGCGCTCGTACATCCTCTACCGCGAGGAGCGCAAAAAGGCCCGCCTGCTGCGCGGCCAGCAGGAAGCCGCCTCGCTCAACGCCCCGACGCTCAACGTCACCCTGCCCGACGGCACGACCGAGCCGCTCGACCCGCAGATGGTCCGCCGCAAGCTCATCCGCGCCTGCGCCGGGATGGAAGACCGCACCGACTGGCGCGAACTCGCCGAGGAAACGCTCCAGAACCTCTACGACGGCGTGCGTTGCGAGGAGATCGACAAGGCGATGATCTTCGCCGCCAAGGCGCGCATCGAACGCGAGCCGGCCTACAGCTACGTCGCCGCGCGGCTGCTGATGAACATCATCTACCGCGAGGTGCTGCCCGGCGACGGCGACGACAACCAGAACGCCGCCACCCTCGCCCGCGCCACGCGGCGCATTTCGCGGACTACCTGCGCGAGGGCGTCGATCTCGGCCGGCTCGACAGCAGCCTGCTGACGTTCGATCTCGACAAAATCTCCGCCGCTTTGCGCGTCGAACGTGACACAAGATTTACATACATGGGCTTGCAAACGGTTTACGACCGTTACCTGATCCATACGAAGGGCCGCCGGCTGGAGACGCCGCAATATTTCTGGATGCGCGTGGCGATGGGCCTGTCCGTGCTCGAAACCGCCGACCAGAAGAACGAGCGCGCCATCGAATTCTACGAGCTGCTGAGTTCCCAGCGGTTCACGAGCAGCACGCCGACGCTCTTCAACAGCGGCACGCTGCACCCGCAGCTTTCGTCCTGCTACCTGAGCACGGTGATGGACGACCTGGAACACATCTTCAAGGTCATCTGCCGACGACGCCAAGCTCTCCAAGTGGGCGGGCGGCCTGGGCAACGATTGGACGAACGTCCGCGCCACCGGCGCGATGATCCGCGGCACCAACGGCGAGAGCCAGGGCGTCGTGCCGTTCCTGAAGGTCGCCAACGACACGGCCGTCGCCGTCAACCAGGGCGGCAAGCGCAAGGGCGCGATGTGCGCCTACCTCGAAACGTGGCACCTCGACATCGAGGACTTCCTCGAACTGCGCAAGAACACCGGCGACGAACGCCGCCGCACCCACGACATGAACACGGCGAACTGGATTCCCGACCTGTTCATGAAGCGCGTCGCGCGCAACGAGCACTGGACGCTGTTCAACCCGAGCGATTGCCCCGACCTGCACGACCTCTACGGCCGCGCGTTCGAGGAACGCTACGCGGAATACGAGGCCATGGCCGACCGGGGCGAGATGCCGCTGCACCGCCGCGTCGAAGCCGTCGCGCTGTGGCGTCGGATGCTGACGATGCTCTTCGAGACCGGCCACCCGTGGCTGACGTTCAAGGACCCGTCGAACATCTGCTCGCCGCAGGACCACGCGGGCGTCGTGCATTCGTCCAACCTGTGCACGGAAATCCTGCTCAACACGTCGGAGGACGAAATCGCCGTGTGCAACCTCGGGTCCATCAACCTCGTCGAGCACATCAAGGACGGCGGCATCGACGCGGCGCTGCTGGAGACGACCGATCCGCACCGCCATGCGGATGCTCGATAACGTCATCGACATCAACTACTACCCGGCGCCCGAAGCGCGCACCGCCAACATGCGCCACCGCCCGGTGGGCCTGGGGCTGATGGGTTTCCAGGATGCGCTCTACACGCTGGACATTCCGTACGCCAGCGAGGCGGCCGTGGAGTTCGCCGACCGCAGCATGGAACTCATTTCCTACCACGCGATCCTGGCCTCGACGGAGCTTGCCCGCGAACGGGGCACCTACCAGACCTACCGCGGCTCCAAGTGGGACCGGGGCATCCTGCCGATGGACACCAGCGCGCTCGTCGAGCAGGAGCGCGGCGGCTACCTGGACGTGGACCGTTCCTCGACCCTCGATTGGGACAAGGTGCGCGCCGCCGTCCAGGAACACGGCATGCGCAATTCCAACACGATGGCCATCGCGCCGACCGCCACGATCTCCAACATCAGCGGCGTGAGCCAGTCCATCGAGCCGATGTACAAGCACCTGTTCGCCAAGTCGAACCTGTCGGGCGAGTTCACGACGATCAACGTCTACCTGATCGAAGCGCTGAAGAAGCTCGACCTGTGGGACGCCGAGATGCTCGACGACCTGAAATTCTACGACGGCGTGCTGACGGAAATCGAGCGCATCCCGGAGTACATCAAGGACGTGTTCCGCACGTCGTTCGAGATCGAGCCGCGCTGGCTGATCGAATGCGCCAGCCGCCGGCAGAAGTGGATCGACATGGGCCAGTCGCTCAACCTCTACCTCGCCGCGCCCAACGGCAAGAAGCTCAGCGACATGTACATGCTCGCGTGGCAGAAGGGGCTGAAAACGACGTATTACCTGCGCACGCTCGCCGCGACGCAGATCGAAAAGAGCACGGTGGACCTCAACCGCCGCAGCGCGCAGCCGCGCTGGATGAAGAACAAGAGCGCCAGCGCCGACGTGAAGGTGGACCGCCAGTTGCCGTCGCCGTCGCAGCCCGTGGTGGCCGCAGCCGTCCGGTGTCGGTCCCCGTGGCCGCCGAAGGCGAGGAACCGCCATCCGAGGATCGTCGAACCCGAAAGCGCGAAAATGTGCAGTCTGCTCGACCCCACCTGCGAGGCTTGCCAGTAAGCGACGTTTCTCGGCTAGAATCACCGCAACCCGCCGCCACACCGAACCACCACACCGCAAGCACCGTCACCACCATGGCCACCAAGAAAACTGCCGCCAAACCCGTCAAGAAAAGCGCGAAGCCCGCTCCGTCCGCCAGCCAAGAAGCCAGCGCCCAAAAAGCCCGCCGCGAAAAGCAAAGCCGCCCCCGCCAAGAAGTCGGCGGTGAAGAGCGTCGCGGGCAAGGTGCTGGCGACGAAGTCGCCGTTCGCCAAGGCCACCGGCCTCAAGAAAGTCGCCGCGAAGGTGCTGCCGCCAAGGCGCAAGGCCAAGCCAAGGCGGCGGGAAACCCGCCGGCAAGGCGAAGGCCGGCGGTGAAAACGGCGGTGAAAACCAAGGCCGCCGCCGCGAAGAAAGGCGGTGGTGTCGAAGGCGGCGGCGGTCAAGAAAGCCGGTCGCGGCCAAGAGTCGGCCAGGTCAAGAGCGACGCGGGCAAGGTGCTCGCCACGAAGTCCGTCGTCACCAAGGCGACCGGCCTCAAGAAGGTCGCCGCAAGGTGCTGCCCGCCAAGCCGAAGCCCAAGCGCCCAAGCCCGAGGAAAAATCCACGTTCCAGAAGATCGCCGATGCCGTCATCGAGCCGATCAAGGAAATTCCCGCCGCCGTGGCATCGATCCCGGAGAAAATGCTCCGAGCGCGATCGCATCCGACTGCCGGAAAAGATTTCCGACGCGGTCAAGGGCCACGAGCGTAACGTTCCCGTTACGCCACCGTCCGCCGCCTCCATCTTCCACGCCGCCTATCCCGCCATGTCCTGCTGCACCGCCACCGACGAACGCCCCACCACCCACGACCTGACCAAACGCATCGACGCCGACGACAAACGGCTCATCAACTGCCAGGCCGTGGACGTGAACCAGCTCATGCCCTTGAAGTACACCTGGGCGTGGGAGCATTACCTCAACGGCTGCGCGAACAACTGGATGCCGACGGAGGTATCCATGCAGCGCGACATCGAGTTGTGGAAGTCCAACCGGCTCAACCCGGACGAGCGGCGCGTCATCATGCGCAACCTCGGCTTTTTCTCGACCGCCGAAAGCCTCGTGGGCAACAACATCGTGCTGGCCATCTTCAAGCACATCACGAACCCCGAGTGCCGCCAGTACCTCCTGCGGCAGGCGTTCGAGGAGGCCGTCCACACGCACACCTTCCATTACATCGTGGAAAGCCTCTCGCTCGATCAGCGCGAGATTTTCAACATGTACCACGAGGTCAATTCGATCCACGACAAGGACGCGTTCGAGATGACGCTGACCAGCCGACATCATGGACCCGAATTTCTCGACGGATTCGGTCGAGGGCGTGCAGAAGTTCATCAAGAACCTGGTGGGTTTCTACGTCATCATGGAGGGGATTTTCTTCTACTCCGGGTTCGTGATGATCCTCTCGTTCAAGCGGCAGAACCGCATGGCGGGGATCGGCGAGCAGTTCGAGTACATCATGCGCGACGAGAGCACGCACCTGTCGTTCGGGGCGGACCTGATCAACGGCATCAAGGCGGAGAACCCGGAGGCGTGGACGCCGGAACTGGTGGCGGAGATCGAGGCGATGATCGCGAAGGCGGTGGAACTGGAAATCGCGTACGCGGAGGACTGCCTGCCGAAGGGGATTCTGGGGCTGAACGCGAGCCTGTTCCGCGAATACGTCCAGCACATCGCCGACCGGCGGCTGGAGCGGATCGGCCTGCAACCGAAGTACGGGTCGCGCAACCCGTTTCCGTGGATGAGCGAGACGATTGACCTGGGCAAGGAGAAGAATTTCTTCGAGACGCGCGTCACGGAGTACCAGACCGGCGGCGCGCTGGCGTGGTAGGTCGGGGCTGCCGGCCGCAGAGCGTCAGGCGACGCCCTCTGGTATTTGGCGTGATCCCATTTCTGGCATGATGGCGTCGCATCAACCGGACGCTGTCATCCTGAGTTCGACTTTATCCATTTTGCGGACCCACTTTTTCGAGGGTGCGCAAGTGCTTCGGCCACAGAGGCCGGGAATTGTTGAACATCATGTTTTCGCACCCACATTCAAAAATCCCATTTCATAAGCACCCCCGAGTAGGGTGCGTCGCTGAAAATGGATAAAGTCGAGCTGAGAGGGTGTATGGAAACTCCCGCCGCAGGCGTTCGTTCCAAGGTAGGGATGAGGGTCCGAGGCACTCCCTGACTCCCCCGTGCTGGCGCGCGGGGCCTGGGTGGCGTTTACTCTGTCTCGGCCCGGGCGGGCAGCGAGGCCGCCAGGCGACAAAGGCTACGCGGGAGCCGGCCGTCTCAGTGCCTGACGCGATCACGGGAGTCAGGGAGTGCCTCGGACCCTTCCCTACCTTGGGACGAACGCCTGCGGCGGGAGTTTCTATACTCGCTCCGCTTAGAATGACAGCGTTCTCTTGATGCGACGCCATCATGCCAGAAATGGTATCACGCGCTTTCTCCGAGCCAGCCCTGACTCCGGGGCGGATGCCCCCCCTTCTATCGCAGAACCAGCCCTACCTTGTAGGATGACAGCGTACCGAAGGTTCCACGCGCCATCACGCGCCAACGAGGAACGCCATGCCGGCCCAACCCGGCTTTATCAATGGTGCACGCTGGTTGGCGCTGCGGTGATAATGAATTTGGCGTGGGTCGGAGTGCCGGACGTGTAATTGCTGTCAGGCTGGAGGACGAGTTTGACCACGGCCTGTTTCGCGCCGTCCAGAGTGCCCGTCGGCGTGATCTTGACGAATTTATTCGTCTGGCCGGCATGAATGGTGGCCTTGCCGCTGAGGGGATCGTATTCCGTTCCCTCCTGGGCGTTGCCTTTGAGGGCATAATACACCTTGAGGTCGGTGGTCTGCGCGACCGGAATACTCAAGGCAAATGCCCGGACCGTGCCGGAGTTGTCGGCGGTGTTCGTAATCACCGTGCTCAACGTGACCACCGGCAGCGTGGTGGCGAGTTGGAGCATCGACGTACCCGTGCCGCTGGCGTTGGTAGCCGTCAGGGTCACCGGGAACGTCCCCGCCGTGGTCGGGTTGCCTGAGATCGTCCCCGTGCCCGGATCGAAGGTCAGGCCGGGGGGCAGGCCGCTCGCGCTAAAGCTAGTCGGAGCATTGCCCGCCGTGATCTGGTAGGCGTGGGGGCTGTTGATCTGGGCCGCGTCGCTGCCCGCGCTGGTGATGACGGGAGCGCCCGGGGGGACGAAACCCGGAATGAGGTTGTTCACGATGAGGGTGTAACCATTGCCGTTCGGGTGCAAGCCGTCCGCGGTGTTGTGGTCCACATCCACGTACTTGGCCGAAGGCCCGTCCGCCTGCATCAACCCCCAACCCGAAGGGTCGAGGTATTTGACGTTCGGGGCCGCGACGGCCGCGATGGCCGCCTGCATGGCGGCGTTCCATTCGCCGATGGTATCCGGGCTGAAGCCGGTTCTCGGCAGGATGCCGACGCAGATAATGGGGCACGCGGCCGAAACTCCCGCCACGATGTTCGAGAGCATGTGCTGATAGGAGGCCTGGAAGTCCGAGGTCGTTTCGGTCCCGCCTTTTTGTGCCATGTCATTGGTGCCGTAAAGCACGACGATGCCCGCCGCCCCGTCGGCCACCGAAGTGACATCGGTCGTGCGTGCCTCGCCCGCCTCGGTGGTAAAGAGATTTTGCCCGCTGGCGAACTCGTGGACGGTGGTATCCGCCAGACCGCGATTGTAGACCGCCCAGCCGAGGGCCACGCCGACGCGTTGCGCGTAGGACTGTGAGCTGTCGTCCGGCGTTCCGATGAGGCCCGACGTAATGCTGTCGCCGTAGGCAATGAAATGGGGGCGGGCGGGCGTGGTGACGGCGGTCAGCGTACCGCCGATGGTCATCACGGACCAGATGTAGAGGCCGGTGGCGCTCCCGTAGGCCTGCGCGACCCCGTATTGATGCGTCTGGCCGTCACCGGCAAAAAGTGTGATCCACTGGTAGGTACTGCTCGCCGGCACCGCGACCGTTCCGATTTGCTGGCCGTCCACGAAGACGGCGAGCAGGCCGCCGCTCCCATAAATCCATCCCTGGATGGCGCCGGTCGCGGAGGCGGAGAAATAGACCGCTTCGTCGTTGAGATTGGTCGCGTTATGATAGACCGACGGGTATCCGCCCACGTTGATCGGGGCCAAGCCGCCTTCCGCCTGGACGTAGGGCGCGACCGTGCCGGGTGCGCTCAACTGGTATTGCGGGCCGAACGCAGCGGTGGGAGGCCCCATTGACGGAGTGTGCCCGCGAACGGTAAAGGTAGGGCCATTCACGACGCCGGTCCCTAAATCCAGGTAAAACAAGGAACCCTGGAAAGGCAGTTTGATGTTGAGCGAATGCGCACCGTCCGAGTTGAACTTGATCTTGAGCGTGGTCCACGTGTTGGTGATGTCGAACGTTGGCGTGTAGGATGTTCCATCCGTGGTCACCGTGATGTTCGAGGTGCCGGCGGAATAACAGGTCAGCACGACGGATTTGCCGACCACGGTCGCGTCCAACTGGCTCCCGTTGGCGTCGCCCACGTAGTTGCGTCCACCAACGGACGATGGACGCCAATAACCGGACAGGATGGCCCCGGAACTGGCGAAATCGTAACTCGCGGTTTTCGCCCGGGCGCGGCTGGCGGTCATTCCGGCGAACAAACATCCGAGAAAAACGATCTTGATGAACGAGTGCATGATGGGTGAACCGGCGAGGGTCGGACCACGCCGAGCGGGCAGAAAGCCGGGATAGGAGTCTGCCTCCGTGGTGCGGGAAGTTGAGGTCACTGAATTGACAGAAATTTGATAGGGGTCGGGACGAAGCACGCCGACGGGGTCTGGCGGCTGCCGGGTAAAATGACGGAAAGGCATGGAATCAACTAGCAGGCGCAGCTTGATTTTTTCGTAGGGCCAAGCCCTACTTATTCTGGGATACAGCTTGGATCCCGACTGTAGGAAACGTTGTCATCCCGAGCGGAGCGAGTGTAGAAAAAGGAGGGAGCCGCCTCCGAACAGCCGCCGCAGGCGGCGGTCGTTCCCAAGGTAGGGGCGGCTCTCCGAGCCGTCCCATTTGTCTCTGCGGCGAGCGCGCGCGGCTCGCGGCTGACGCGCCGGCCGACCAGCAGGCAGTCAGGGACGGCTCGGAGAGCCGCCCCTACCTTGGGAACGACCGCCGCCTGCGGCGGCTGTTCGGAGGCGGCTCCCTCCTTTTTCCTACATACGCTCTCGGGAAGAGACAGCGGGGGGGGCATGCGCCCTCACACACCGCGCATAAGCGCCCGAGAAACACCCTATCTCGCCGCCGCCGCCACCGGCGCGCCGGAAAGCATCTCCCGCAAGCGGCTGCCGCCGTCCGCCGTCGTAGTCGCGGGACGCGCGGCGTCGTGGATCGTGTGGGCGCGCGGGTCGTTGTGATAATGGTGGCAATCCAGGCACGCGTTCACCACGCCGCCGGGCTTGCTGTTGTGGCACACGCGTGCAACTCTTCTGCGTCGGGATGTTGATGTCGCTGGTGAGCTGGCTCGTGTGGATCGAACTGTGGCACTCCGCGCAACTCTGCTGCTGGTGCTTGGCGTGGTTGAACGTGCCGTCGCCCAGCCAGCGGTCGAAGATCACGGCCTTGGTGATCGTCGGCGTCACGTTCGGACGCGGCGGGCTGACCTGATGGCAGAACGCGCAGCCGGGGAAATAAGTGTTGTCCGTCCCGCGGCCCGTCGCCCGGCGGTTGAGCGCGCCGACGCCCGTGCGCGCGTGCTCCGCGCTGTAGAGCACCTTCTGCTCCAGCTTGGGCCCGAGTTGAGTCACGTCCTGCGGCGCGACGCCGTAGCTGTCCGGCCAGCTTGTAGACGGCGGCGCTCGCCAGCGGCTGCGCCTCGGCAGTGGTGACGTTGTTCTTGCTGATGAAATATTCGAGGTAACGCACCGGCAGCGCGCGCAGAAACTCGCGCACTTCCTCCGGCCGGCCGTGCGGGATGACCAGGCCGGGGTCGCGCCCGTTCGGGCCCGGCGCGAGGTTCGGATCGAACGCCAGCGCGTGGCAATGCACGCAGTTGTTCTCGAACGTGATCTTCTGGAAGTTCATCCCGCTGGCGTCGGCCTTGTGGCAGTAGTTGCATTCCAGCCGCTTGCCCAGTTCGGTGTTGGGGATGTCCGCTGCTTTCGTGCCGGGCGTGGTTGTACTGGAGCGTGTCCGGGTCCTTGAGGTGCTGGACGTGGATCTGGAACTCGGGATGCCCCTGGTCGAACGCGGCGAACGCCTGCGTGTAACCCTCGCTCGGGCGGGGCTTGTAGAAGAAGTTGAGGCCGCCGGTCTTGGGCGTGGGGAAATACTGGGGCAGGATGCGGTGGCCGGCCTGCGCGGAATCGGCCATGAGGTCGGCGCGGTTGTGGCAGGCGGCGCAGTTGAGGTCCTGCACCGGCAGCATCTTGCCGGCGGTAAGATGTTCGCGGTGGCAGGAAGTGCAGGACGAGTTTTCATCCTGCGCGCCGGTGCCGGCGGGCCGGGTGCGGTCGGGCACGACGTTCGGCTCGTGAAAGGCGAAATACTCGTGGCAGCGCGAGCACGTCTTGTCGATGTAAACGAAATATTCCGCGCGCTCGATCTTGCCGGCGGCGTGGCTGTCCGCGCGGATCATCTGCGTCTGCGGATGGCAGGCGGCGCAATCGTTGGCGATCTCGGCGTGGCCGCGCGAGATCGGGCCGGGATTCATGAACTGTTCCGGCCCCTTGAAGTAATAGTACGCGGGCACGGCGGCGAGGCCCGCCAGCAGCGTGAGCGTGCTGATCCAGAACCGCCGCGTGCGCCACGGGTGCGGCTTGTTGTAGTAGTCCAGGTTGCCCTTGAGACGTTCGGCGACCTGCTTCTGGGTTCGGCGGGAGAAAGGCACGGGGATGGGTCAGTCTCTGGGCAGCAGATGGGTGTGGTCCGACGGCGGCAGCGCCCGGGCCGCCACGAGGTGATGCCCGGGCGAGGGACGCAGCGGCGCGGCGCGGCCGGCATCGGGCGGGCGGTGGCCATCGTCCGGGTCGTGGGGCGTAGGGCGGGCGGGATCGGGGTCGGGTCCGAACAGGAAACGGCGCAGCCGCCGCGCCAGCCGCTCCAGGGCGTCCGCGCCCCGTTCCCCGATGGGCGAGGGGCGGAGCGCCCTTCCATTCAGGACATCCCGGAACAGTTGCCGCATGGGGAGCTTCAGCGCGATCATGGGAACGGAGCGCGTTTCAATACAGGAACAGCGTAACGACGGCGTGCCAGCCGGTCAGGATGAGCAAGAGAAAGCTCGCCGGGACGTGGACGAGCAGCCAGCCGTGCAGATAATGCGTGGTAACGCGTTTGCAGTTCCATCTGGCGGCGTTCCTCGCACCAGCCCGCGAGCAGGTCGGCGCGCTCCTGGTAGGCGGGAGCCAGCCGCAGGTGGAGCTGGCGGAAGAACTCGGCCGCGTACTGCGTTTCGGACAAACGGTATCGGCGCGGGTTGCGCGCGGCGAGGAACGGGAGCACGTCGTGCTCCAGGGCTTCGAGCAGCGAGGCTGCCGAGGGGTCGCCCGCCTCGGGCGCGGCCATGACGGCCGCCGGCGCGCCCGCGACCGTCGGCTTGACCGCCACCGCCACGGCCGCCGCCGCCGGCTTCTCCGCGCCGGCCGCCGCCGCCACGGGGGAGGCGGCGGGCGCGGGACGCAATTCGCCGCGCATCTTCAACGCCGAGGCCAGGAGTTGCTGCGTCAGATAGGGAATCTGTTCGTAGATCGTTTCCAGCGTCACGCGCGCCTTGATGAGCCGGGGCATGAACTGTTGCAGCGCCGAGGCCGTAGAAGCCGCTGAACATGACCAGCAGATACAGCCACATGAGGCTGGAGGTCATCAGCCCGCCGAAATGGAACGCCGCGTGCATGAACACCAGCGGCAGGGTCAGGATCGTCAACCAGATGTGCGCGCGCAGCCATGTCTGCGCCCGGCCCAGGCGCAGGAGCGGGAATTTTTTTCGCGTGTTGAGCAGCACGGCGAAAATAAAGATCGCGTAGGAAATGATCCCGTACGCGAGGCCCAGGGGCGAATTGCCCACGCTGTGATGCAGCCGGTGTGTCTGCGGGCCGAGGGCATCGGGCACATGCACCGTCCACGGCAGCGCGTCGGGGTGGAACACGATCACGTACAACGCGACGGAAACGAGCGTGGCGAGGAGCGTGAACCAGGCCCAGGGACGTTGGCTGCGGTTGAGAAGCATGGAAACGAAAAGATAGGCAGAAGCCGCGAGGGGCCGGAAGCAAAAAAACGCGTTATCGAAAGTGAGAGACGGCTGGCGGCGCGTGGGTTACGGGCGGCGGTGGCTGGCGGCGCGAACTCGAAGGTTTGTCATCCCAAAAGTTCTGTCATCCTTGGACTGCGCTCGCCGACTCGCTCCGCTCAGGATGACAGACTTTCGAGTTCAACGTTTTACCCGCCTCGTCGGGTTCAATGCGTGGTGCGATTGTCGGGTTCGCCGCCGAAAAACAGCCGGCTCAACAAAGAACGGCGGCGGCGGTCGGCCCCGGACTTCTGACCGGCGAAATAGCGCGTGGGGTCCACGCGCATGGCGGCATCGTGCGGACAGGCGTAAACACAACTCGGCGTCAGCAGGTCCGTGCAAAGGTCGCAGGTGGTCGCCTTGAGCGTCATGGCCTTTTTCTTTTCGGCAGGCTTGCCGACGGGCGGCTTCGCACCGGCGGCGGGAGCAGCCGCAGGCTTGGCGGCAGCCGCACCGGGAGCGGCGGCGGGTTTTGCTCCGGCGGCGGCGGCGGCCGGTTTCGCGGCGGCGGGAGTGGTGGCCGGTTTGGCGGGTACAGCCGGTTTTGACGAAGCCGTCTCGGCCACCGTGGCGGCCGGCTCCGTGGATTTGGCATCGGCCGCCTT
This sequence comes from uncultured Acidobacteriaceae bacterium, assembly GCA_963748555.1. Classification (GTDB taxonomy): domain Bacteria; phylum Acidobacteriota; class Terriglobia; order Terriglobales; family Acidobacteriaceae; genus CAWKKW01. The sequence continues at coordinate 39,698 of CAVVJK010000012.1, read as the reverse complement.
TGCGTCGGCGGCAGCGGCAGCGGGCGCGGGCGGCTTGGCGGCAGTCGGCGCGGACGCGGGAGCGGGATGGGCGGCGGCAGCCTTGACTTCCGCGGGCGCGGCCTGCGGGTCCCCGACGGCCGGTGCCGCGCTGCCCGGCGCGTTGTCGCGCGGACCCTCGGACGACGGCGGCTTGCCCACGCCGGGAACGGCGGCGGCGATCTTGGCGGGCGGCGCGGCGGCGGACGCCGGGAATCGCTCGGCCAGATTGGCGGGTTGATCGGAGCCGGGAGCGGTTTCGCCGGTGGCGGGCCAATCCTTCGCGGCAGCCGGCGGCGGGGCGGCGGGTTCCGGGACGGCGGCGGGCGGTTTGAGATCGTTGAACGCGACCGGCTGCGCGGCGTGCTCGGTCACGACGGGCGCTGCGGCGGATTTCAAATCGGCAGGCGCGGCGGGCGCGGCAGCCGCCGGTTTGGCGGCGGGCACGGGCATTTTGGCGGCCGGGGCAGGGGCGGCGGGTTTGGCGGCAGCGGCGGCGGCGGGCGCGGCCGGTTTTGCTGCGGCGGCGGCGGGTTTGGCGGCGGCGGCACCGGCGGCGGGTTTGGCGGCGGGGGCCGGGGCGGCGGGTTTGGCGGGCTTCTCCGGCGCCTCGAAGGGATGCATGTTGATGTTGCCGTACGGGCACAACTCCGCGCATTTGCTGCAACCGATGCACCAGCTCTCGATCTGGATTTCCAGGCTGTCCTTGCGCCGGATGCTGCCCACCGGACATTGCGTCATGCACAGCGGATCGTGGCAGGACCGGCACGCCGTCGCCACCAGATAACGGTCGTAGCGCAGGCCGTCACGCAACAGCCGCGTCACGCCGTCATGCGCCTCGGCGCACGCGGTCACGCAGGCGTCGCAGCGGGTGCACTTGTCGAGGTCGATCAAGAGGAGGTTTTGCGCCTCGAACAACCCCTGGTCGAGAAACTCGTCCATGTTCATGCCCGTGGGCAGGTTGCGCTCGCGGCTGGACCGCAGCCGGGCATCGGCGATGAGCTTCACCTGCACGCGCACCTGCGGGTAGTTTTCCATGATCCGCTCGAACAGGTCGCGCTTGATGCGCACGAGGTCCGTCTGGTCGAGCGCGCGGCAGGTCGCGGTGCGCTTGCCGTCGGGCTGGATGAGACCGATCTCGCCGAAAAAGTCACCCTTCGTCATGTACGTGCGGACGACCTCCCCGCCGGGCATCTGCTGGCTCACCTTCACCATGCCCGTGCGCACCATGTAGAACGCGTCCGCCGCCTCGCCCTGGGTCACGATGGCCTCGCCCGCGCCGTGGCTGACGAGTTCCACGTCGCGCACCAGTTCGTTGAAGAACGCGTCCTCCAGCCCGGCGAACATCGGCACGCTGCGCAGGTGGTTGCTCAGGCTGCGCTCGCGGTACTTGTCATCGACCATCTTGCGGAACGTCGGGCTGCCCTTGAACGTGGCGGCCTTGACCTTCGTGGCCGCCTTGATCGCGTCGCTGACGGCGCGGTTGCCCGTGAGCATGTCCAGGATCACGCGCAGCATCTCGACCATCACGCAATCCTCCAGGCACGTCACCGTCGCCGAGCGCGGCTGGAAGGTGCGGCAGGTCATCTCGCCGAAGATTTCGCCGGCCCCCAGTTCGGCGATGGGCCGTTCGCGGGGCAGATCGACGCCGGCGTCGATGGGGATGTAATTCTTCGAGTTCTCGTCGCGCGGCACGTCCTTGTCGTGGACGAGGAAACTCGTCATGTGCTTGAGCTGCGCGAAGCCCTTGCGGAACAACCCGCCGCCCGTGCGCCGGGTGCGCAGCTGGGCGAGGGGGTTGTTGATGCTCACCTCCACCTTGCCGGAGACGAGGAAAAACGCGGTCGAGCCGAAGTCGCCCTCCTCGCAGACGACATCGCCCGCGCGCAGGCGGCGCAGACTGGCGGCGTCCTTGGCGAAATTGTCCAGTTGGCTGCGGCTGAGTTCCTTGGAATCGAGAATTTCCTTGAGGAAAGGCAGATATTCGAGCAAACCATCGGTGCTGAGCACCTCCCCTTTGAGTTTTCCTTCGTGTTCAAACATGGCGCGGAGCGTTTCGCAGACGGTGGATGCAAAAAATGGCTTAACCTTTATGCGCGATTCGTTTAGAACCGGCAACGTGAAACTGCTGTCGCTGGCTGGAAAATGGAGGCTCCCGGCGCTCGCGGCGTGCGGGCCGGTGCTGTTCGTGGGCGGGTTGCGCGCCCAGACGCCGACGCCCGCGACGCCTGCCGCCGACGGTCACGCTCGGTTCCGACGCCGCTGCTCCCGCCGCCACGCCCCCGCCGCTGGAATCGCCCAAACCCTCCGCCGGCGGCGCGCCGCTTCCCGGCGACGAGGCTTGCCGGCCAACGCGAAACGCGGTCCCGCCGCCACTTCAGGCACGACGGATGCGGACGCATCGCCCGTCCATGCGGCTCCCAGCGCCGCACCCGGGCGGCGCGAAATTCCTCGGCGCGCTGAGTTGCAGTTCCTCGCTCTGCCACGGCAGCGGCAGCGACGGCGAACGCAACGCCTACACGGTCTGGAAAGCCAAGGACCCGCACCGGCAGTCGTACGCGGTGCTCGCGGGCACGCAGGCGGCGCGCATCGCGCAGGGTCTCCAACTGGCCAGCGCGTCGGCGAGCACGCGCTGCACGGAATGCCACGCGCCGCTGGCGACGGTGGCCGAGGAGCGGCATCGCGCACGGCGTGGACGGCGGCAAGGAAGGCGTCAGTTGCGAGAACTGCCACGGGCCGTCGGCGAATTGGATTCGCTCGCACACGCGCAAGGATTTTACCCACGCGCAGAACGTCGAGACGGGCGTGCGCGACCTGCGCGACCTGTACGTGCGCGCGAACAACTGCGTGGCGTGCCATCAGGTGATCGAGCCGGACGTGCTCGGCGCGGGGCATCCGCCGCTGATCTTTGAACTCGACGCGCAGACGGTCGCCGAGCCGCGGCATTGGCTCGACAAGGGCGATTTCTTCGGTCCGCAGGCGTGGCTGACCGGGCAGGCGGCGGCGTTGCGCGAGACGAGTTGGTCGCTGGGCCAGCAGGCCGAGCCGCGCCCCGACGTGCGCGAACAATGGCGCGCGCTGGTGTGGCTGCTGCAAAAGGCGACGAGCGCCTACGGCCACGGCGTGCCGACGTTCGACGCGCCGGACGCGGACAGTTTTTCGCCGGGCAACGTGGCGCGCGCGCAGTCGATGGCCGACGATCTGGCGCACGCGGCGGCGCGCTCGGAGTGGACGGGCGCGAGCACGCGCCGGGTGCTCGCGGCGCTGGCCGGGACGGACAAGGACTTCGTGCCGGTGGCGGGCGGGGAAACGGCCGCTGGTGTTGCAGAGCCGCGCGCAACGGCTGGCGCTGGCGTTGTCGCGGCTGGTGGCCCCGTTCCAGATGCGGGACGCGGCGAAGTGGACGGGGGCGTCGAAGGAACTGGACAAGCTGTTCCTGCTGGCGGACGCGCGGGCGAACTTCGATGGGGCGGCGTTTTCCGATCAGTTGCAGCATTTCCGCGCGGCGATGGGAAACGACGAATGATTCCAAGGATACCCCGCGACTTTGGGCGGGTGTCTTTTTCACGAGGTAATGGAGCTTATCAGCGAAGGGCAGGCCGGGGAGGTCGCGCGGTTGGAATCGCGCCTCATTGAGTTCTACAACACGTTTGCCCATTATCCGGCGTTTGCCGAGCCATCGAATTATCCGGCGCTCTGGGAAGTGGTCATGGAGCGCGCCCGATTGCTCCGTCAGCAAGGGGCATCCTGCCGCATCCTGGAGATCGGCGCGGGGCGTTCCGGTTTCGGCGAGTGGCTGCGACGCTCCGACGGCCGCGACGGCATCCACCTCACCTCTCAGGACATCACCGCGGCCAACGTCGAGTATCTGCGCCTGACCTCCGACGCCGTCGTGACGCGGAACATCGACCAGCTCGAAGGCTCCTGGAACATCATCTTCCACTCGTACGCCTATGAGCACCTGTGCCGGCCGCGGGAGTTCAACGAGACGTTGTGGCGTCATCTGGCCCCCGGCGGATCGCTCGTGATCCAAAGCCCGCGCTACGATTTTCCCTGGTACTTCCCGCCCTGCCTCGACCACCTGACGGCCGGTGAAAAATTCTGGCTGGCCCTCCGGCTCGCGGGCGGCGACCTGGTTGCGATGATCGCGTCGAAACCCCGGTTCACCATTTTTGCCGACCCGGCCATCTTCCACCGGCCGTTCCACCGCGACCGCGACGCCGTCCACCGGGTGCGCAAATCCGATCTGCGCCGTTTGTTCGGAAGGCGGGCGCGGTTCACCGAGTTTTCCCTGGCGGCGGGAAGCTGGAAAGATTGGATCGTGAAAAGATTTCTCACCCTCCGCATCGTTCTCCAGAAGACGGCCTGAGTTCAGCCCGCCGCGGCGGCCTCCACCCCCACCACCGAAATCCGGTGCCGGTCGGCCAGCGCGGCGATTTTCTCCCGTTCCAGCAGCAGCGTCCGGCCCGCCTCGACGGCGATCACGGACAGCCGCGCCTCCGCCGCGCTTTCCAGCGTGCGCGGGCCGATCACCGGCACGTCGAAACGCAAATCCTGGTTCGGCTTGGACACCTTGCCCAGCACCGCGCCGCCCTTGCCGCCCGCCAGCGCGCCGCCGCGCCGGATCGCCGCGTCCGTGCCCTCGAACGCCTCGACCGCCAGCACCGTCCCGTGGCGCACGACCACGCTTTGCCCGATGTCCAGCGCGCTGACCTGCTTGGCCGTGCGCATCGCGAATTCCACGTCCAGCCACGCGCGCTTGCCCGGCGCCGGGCCGGCGAGATGGCCCGGCGCGGCGAGCAGGTGTTCGAGAAAGGTCGTCGCGGGCAGCAGCGTGACGCCGGTCTTGCCGAGTTCGTCGGCAATCGCGCCGAAGAGGCTTTCGGCGTTGCGCTCGCGCAACCGGCCCAGCAGCAGGAGCGCCTTCAGGTCGGGGCGCAGATCGAAGAGATTCTTCGGCGCGATCTGCCCGGCCATGATGGCGCGGGGCACGGCGCTGTTTCTGAAAGTAGGACAGCATCCGCCCGAGTTGGCCGACGCGCATCCAGGCGATCTCGTCCACGAGCGGCGACGAGCGCGGGATCGGTTTCGTGCTCGAACGCGGCGACGACCAGTCGCGCCACCCCGGCCGCCCGGGCCGCCCGCGCCAGGATCAGCGGATAGTTGCCGCTGCCCGCGATGATGCCGAGAGGGTCCAAAGGCGGGAGGCGCGAATTGCAACGTTCGACCGCGAGCTAGTTTGCCGCTTTCGAGCCGGGTGTCTTCGGGTCTTCCGGCCTCCGACTTCCGACTTCCGACTTCCCAGATAGTCGCGCAGTTCCGCGCCGTCGCCGGGCGTGACGGCGACGAAACCGATGTGGTGGCGGACCATCACGGCCGCCGTCCAGTCGTCGCCGTCGCAGGAATTTCCAGTGGCCCGGCGGATGGATGTTCACCCCTTGCTGGTCCGCGCGGAAGACGAGAAAAGTCATGCTCGTGCCCGTGGTCGCGGACCTGGACCTGCGCGACGAGGCTGTCGTTCTTCGCAAACACCCGGTAGCTGACCGTCTGGTCGTGCGCGAAGGCCGCCGGCACCTCGTAATCCTCCAGGCCGTACTGCACGAAAAGTTTGTCGCCGAGCTGGCTGCACTCGGTGTTGAGCGGTTCGAGGTGGTCCGCGTGCGGGCCGGTGCGGGCGGTTTCGATGATCTGGCGGACCGTGTCGTCGCCCGGCAAAGCCGGTCATGTGTTCGTAAACGGCGTCGCCCGCGTAGGCGACGAGAAACGCGCACCGCCAGCATCACCGCCCAGAGCGCCGGCTGGCGCAGCATCCGCCGCCACGGCGACACCGGCCCGCTGCGGCCCGCCCCGCGCAGCCCGGCGTCGATCTCCGTGACGAACGTCTCCGGCAGCGGCAACCCGCGCACGAGCGCCGCCATGCGGTCGTCGAACTCCGCCTGCCGGGCGAACGCATCCTTGAGCGCCGGGTCGGCCTCCATGTGCGCGAGCGCCTGCGCGCATCCGGCGGTCGCCCTGGGGTTGGGCGTCGGGCCGGCAGCAGGCCAGCAGCGCGCGGTGTTGATCGGAAGCAGCGGCGGCCATGAGGGAGGAATCGGGGTGGGGATGAGGCAGGGTGAACGGCGGCGGCGTCAGGCGGCGTCGGGCACGGCGTCGGGTCGGCGGCGGCGGAGGCCGGGACGGGCGATCGGCCGGGTCGGCGCCGGCGGTCGCGGCGAGACGGCGGCAAAGAGGTTTTCGTACCGGACGCCGTGGCGCTGGAGCAACGTCCGGCCCCGGAGCAGCAGCGGGCCGAGTTCGGCGGGCTTGATCTCCAGCAGTTCGGCGAGTTCGGCCGGATCGAAGAGAAAAAGGTAAAACAGGATCAGCGCGCTGCGTTCGTCTTCGGGCAGGTCGGCGAACAGCAGGGCCAATTGGCGCGGCGGATCGTCGGGCAGGCGGCGGGCACGTCCACCTCCGGCACCGGGCGGCAGCGAGTGCGGCACGGCGTGGCCGGCGGGATCGCCGGAGGCACGGGGACGGCACGGGCGCGAGAGGCACGTCGTCGCGCGGGGCGGCGGGCGGCGGATGGGCGCAGAGCGTGCGCGCCTCGGCGAAAAGCCAGCGTTTGGCCTGGAGCAGATCGCGGATGTCGTTGAGGCCGCCGCGCGCGGCGCGCGCGACCGTGTGCCGGAGCACGTCGGCGGCGGTGTCGGCGCGGCCCGTCATCAGGAAGGCGAAACGGTACACGTCGGGCAGGTATTTCCCGTACGGCAATGATGTCCGGCGTTCCGTCACAACCCGGCAGCCTAGACCACCGCCGCGCCGGTAGCTCAAGCCCCGATTTTCAACGCCTCGCGGTTCGAAGCCGGCGGATGGCTTTCCGACTTCTCCCGCCGGATGGACGCTCGTCGCGACAAATTGCGTCCGGCGTTTGACTTGCGCCCGTTTGGTTCTTAATCTGGAAGTTCCGCCGCCGCCCGGCCGTCCACCGTGAAAAACATCCTCTTCGTCTGCACCGGCAACATCTGCCGCAGCCCCATGGCCGAAGGTCTTTTCCGGCATCTGGTCGCGGGCCGCGAGCGACGTGCGCGTGGCCTCCGCGGGCGTCCATGCCTCGCCGGGGCAGCCGCCGAGCACGTTTGCCGTCGAGGCGCTGGCCGAGGAGGGCATCGACATTTCCCGCCATGCGCAGCCAGCCGCTCACCGACGAACTCGTCGAACGCGCCGACCTCATCTTCACCATGACGCGCGGGCACCTGGAAGCCCTGGAAATGTTCTTCCCCGAGGCCGCCGACAAGGCGTTCCTGGTGCGCGAGTTCGATCCCGCCGCGCGCGCGGACGACCTCGACGTGCCCGACCCCATCGGCCAGAGCCGCGGCGTGTATTTCCGCTGCCGCGACGTGCTCAAAAAAGCGCTCCCCAGCCTGCTGCCGCTCCTCGAAGACAATCCCGACCGCGCCGGCGCGCCGTCCCCGGTCATCCCGTGGCGGAGCGCCCGAGCCGCCGCCCTGCGCCGCTCCACTCGCCACCACGCCATCCCATGCAATCCTCCGCCACCCGACCCCGCCGCCCGACCCTCGCCGAAACCGACCCCGAGATCGCCGCCGCCATCCAGGCCGAGGAACTCCGCCAGTCCGAGAACATCGAACTCATCGCCAGCGAGAACTTTTGCTCCCGCGCCGTGCGCGAGGCGCAGGGCAGCGTGTTCACCAACAAGTACGCCGAGGGCTACCCCGGCAAACGCTGGTACGGCGGCTGCGAGAACGCCGATGTCGTCGAGCAACTGGCCATCGACCGCGCGAAGCAGCTTTTCGGCGCGGAGCACGCCAACGTCCAGCCGCACAGCGGCGCGCAGGCGAACATGGCGGTGTATTTTTCCGTGCTCCAGCCGGGCGACAAGATCCTGACGATGGACCTGTCCCACGGCGGGCACCTCACGCACGGCAACAAGGCGAATTTCTCCGGCCGGTTCTACGAGGTGGCCCACTACGGCGTCAGCGCAGGAGGACGAGCGCATCGACTACGAGGCGTTCGCCAAGCAGGCCGAGGCCGTGCGCCCGAAGATGATCACCGTCGGCGCGTCGGCCTACCCGCGCACGCTCGATTTCGCGCGGATGCGCCAGATCGCCGACAGCGTCGGCGCGCTGCTGTTCGCGGACATGGCGCACATCAGCGGGTTGGTCGCGGGCGGGCAGCATCCCAGCCCGGTGCCGCACGCGCATTTCGTCACCACGACCACGCACAAGAGCCTGCGCGGGCCGCGCGGGGGCATCATCCTGTGCACGGAGCCGTTCGCCAAGGGGATCGATTCGCAGGTGTTCCCCGGCATCCAGGGCGGGCCGCTGATGCACGTCATCGCGGCGAAGGCGGTGTGCTTTCACGAGGCGCTGCAGCCGGGGTTCGCGGAGTACCAGCGGCAGGTCGTGCTCAACGCCAAGGCGCTGGCCGCGCGGCTGGCGCACAACGGCTACCGGCTCGTCAGCGGCGGCACGGACAACCACCTCATGCTCATCGACGTGCGCCCGATGAACCTCACCGGCAAGGACGCGCAGGAAACGCTCGACCAGCGCGGCCATCACGGTGAACAAGAACGCGATTCCCTTCGACACGGTCAGCGTGTTCAAGGCCGGGGGCATCCGCGTGGGCACGCCGGCGGTGACCACGCGCGGCATGAAGGAAGAGGAGATGATGGAAATCGCCGACCTCATCCACGAAGGCTTGCAGGCGCGCGGCAACGAGGCGGCGCTGGCGAAGGTGCGGCAGTCGGTGGTGGCGTTGACGCGGCAGTATCCGCTGCCGTAAACGCGGCCGGAAGGCGGCGGGCCGGGCTGGATCGGGCTGCGTGCGGACGCTCGTTTTTCTCCTGTCATCCTGAGCGGAGCGAGTCGGCGAGCGCAGTCGAAGGACCTCCGCACAGGTACACGTCCGCCCCTGGTCTTACGCCTGACCGAGAGAAGGAGGGGCAGCGTGGGCTGTGCCGCGCGCCGATTCGGCAGAAACGGTCGTACCCACGCGGAGGTCCTTCGACTGCGCTCGCCGACTCGCTCCGCTCAGGATGACAGATTCATAAAGCAGGGCAACTCCACGGTGGCAACGGTATGAAATTCCTTCTCCTCGCGCTCGGTGCCCTGCTGCCTGTCGCTGACAATCCACGCGGCCGACCCGCCCTCCGCCAGGCCCCGGCTCAAACCCGCTGCCGACGGCTTCCCCGCCGGCCACGCCACGCCCGAAGGCGTGGCGTGCGACCTGGCGCGCGCGTTCATCGCGGACGACGCCGCGCTGTTCACCACGACCTGCCTGCCCGCCTACGGCGAGGCATCGTTGCAAGACACCTACAAGGACTTCCTGCACGGCGTGATCGAAAGCCTGTTCGAAAATCCAGCTCCCTCAAGCTCGACCCCGCTCCCGACAGACCCGAAATCCATCGCCAAAGTCTTCGCCGCCCGGCACCTCACGCCGCCGCCGGCCCGGCCGTCTATGGCGCGCGTGGCGTTCGATTTCCAGGACGTGATGTTCGTGGACGTGGACGCGCAGCTGACCAACGGCGAACACGCCACTCAACCGCACGCTGGTCATCCGCGCCAAAGACGGCCAATGGTACGCGGACCCCGCGCCGGAAGTCTCCCCGCTGCTGGCGACGGACTGGACGACGAGAGCGCGTCCACGCAGGATTTCGCCGACGTTTACGATCTCGAACGGTGAAGCTTGCGTCACAACTGCGTATCCTGCTTGCGTTCAGCCGCCGAACTTGCTCCATTGCTCCTTATGCAAACCGCGAGCAACCCACTGCGTGAAGGATTGACCAACCGCGCACAGCCCAAACCCTGCGCGCTGGTGATCTTCGGCGCGACCGGCGACCTCACCCACCGCAAGCTCATCCCCGCCCTCTACAACCTCGCCGCCGACGGCGACCTGCCGCCGGGCATGGTCGTCATCGGCTTCGCCCGGCGCGACAAGTCCGACGACGTGTTCCGCAAGGAAATGGAGGAGGCGACGAAGAAATTCTCCCGCCAGCCCGTGCAGCAGGAACTCTGGGACCATTTCGCGCAGAACCTTTATTATCACCGCAGCGACTTCGACAACGACGACGGCTACAAGGCCCTCGCCGAACGCATCGACAAGCTCGACAAGCGAACACAACCTCGGCGGCCGGCGGATGTTTTACCTTTCGGCGGGGCCGGAGCAGTTCGAGCCGATCATCACCCGGCTCAAGAAGGCCGGCCTCAACGAACCCGGCGCGGAGGGCGGCTGGTCGCGCGCGGTCATCGAAAAACCCTTCGGCACGGACCTCGCCGGCGCGCGGCACCTCAACGGCGTCGTCAGCAGCGCGTTCCCCGAATCGAACACCTACCGCATCGACCATTTCCTCGGCAAGGAAACGGCGCAGAACATCATGGTGCTGCGGTTCGCCAACGCCATTTTCGAGCCGATCTGGAACAGCCGCTACATCGACCACATCGAGATCACGGCGGCGGAGACCCTCGGCGTCGAGGCCCGCGCGGGTTATTACGAGACCAGCGGCGCGTTGCGCGACATGGTGCAGAACCATCTCATCCAGCTCCTGACCATGGTGTGCATGGAGCCGCCCACCGACCTGAGCGCCGACAGCGTGCGCGACGAAAAGGTGAAGGTGCTGCGCTCGCTGCGGCAGTTCAAGGGCGACGAGGACGTGAAGAAAAACGTCGTGCGCGGGCAGTACGCGGCCGGGGCGATCAACGGCGCGGCGGTGCCCGCGTACCGCGCGGAGCCGAACGTCAAGCCGCAGTCGCAGACGGAAACGTTCGTGGCCATGCGCGTGCGCCATCGACAACTGGCGCTGGGCGGGCGTGCCGATCTACGTGCGCGTGGGCAAGCGGCTGCCGAAGTCGGGCGCGGAGATCAGCGTGCATTTCAAGGAGGCGCCGAGCGTGTTGTTCAACCAGCAGTCCGCGGGCAGCGAGAGCGTGGGCAGCAACAACGTGCTCGTCATCCGCATCCAGCCCGACGAGGGCGTGAGCCTGCGGATGCAGAGCAAGCTGCCCGGCGCGGCGTTGCGCATCGAGCCGGTGAAGATGGATTTCCAGTACGGCGCGAGCTTTCGGCAAGGCCAGCCCGGAAGCGTACGAACGCCTGCTGCACGACGCGATGAGCGGCGACCCGACGCTTTTCGCCCGGCGCGACGAGGTGGAGGAAGCCTGGAGTTTCGTCGATGCCATCGAACGCGCGTGGCACGGCGAGACCGACGGCTCGCACACGGCCGACGGCATCGGGCCGGACGCCCCGGCGCTCTGCGAATACCCCGCCGGAAGCTGGGGGCCGAAGGAGGCCGACGACCTGCCCGCGCAGGACGGGCGCACCTGGCGGCGGTTTTGAGGGTTTACACCATGGGAAGATGAAGGACGAAAGAACCTGCCCATCTTTCGGACAAGGTCGGATTGCCGCTGTTCGCCTATCACCCGGACCCGCTGGCGACGGGCAGCGTCGAGGCCAGCGGGGCGCGGTGCGTGTGCTGCGGACGCGAGCGCGGATACATCTACACCGCGCCGGTTTACGCCGCGGACAAGTTGAGCGACAGCTTTGCCCGTGGTGCATCGCCGACGGCTCGGCCGCCGGCGCGTTTCGGCGCGACGTATTCCGACGAGCAGCCGCTCGATCCAGGCAGGCGTGCCGGACGCGGTGATCGAGGAGGTGACGCAACGCACGCCCGGGCTATCATTCCTGGCAGGGGGAAGAATGGAAATGCTGTTGCGGCGACGCCTGCGAGTACCACGGCCACCCCAGCCGGGCGCAGCTCGGTCTGCTTGCCAGCGAGGCGGTGGAACAGTTCTTGTCGCTCACCAAATGGACGCCCGAGCAGTGGACGGAATTTCTCGCCGACGTGTACGAGCCGGGCGGCAGCCCGGGGATCTATCATTTCGTCTGCCGCGACTGCAAAACATCAAAATACGGTTGGGACAGCGACTGAGGAAGGCGGAGGGCGGAAAATCACAAGTATCTTCGCCACGCCCCTGCCAACCTCCTGTTTCCACTTTCCGCCTTCCGCCTTTTCTTCCCATGCCTACCGAAGCTCCCCCCGAACAACAGTTTTTCGCCCAGGGCATCCCCGTCGAGATCGGCAAGATCCAGCGCGAGTTGAAGAAGCTCTGGCAGGACAGCCACGAAGCGGCCACGCGCGCCTCGCGGCTCAACCTCGTCATCTACAGCGACGCCGACAGTTCCCTGCGCGCGCAACACCGCGCTGGTCGAACAGATCGCCCTGCAGCACGCCCTGCGCGCCATCCTCATCGCGGCCAAGCCCAGGATGGGCGGCAACGCCGTGCGCGCGTGGGTCAACGCGCATTGCCAGGTTTCCAAGAGCGGCGGCAAGCAGCGTTGCTCCGAGCAGATCGCCATCCAACTGGAAGGCGACGCCGCCCGGCGCGACCTCGTGCCCAACATCATCCTCGGCCATCTCGACAGCGACCTGCCGCTCTACCTCTGGCGGCAGGGCGAGTTTTCCGATTCGCCCAGCGAACAACTCATGGCGTGGGTGGACTGCCTGATCTTCGACAGCGCGGGCTGGCCGCATCCCGCCGGGCAGTTCGCCATCGTGAAAAAACTCGCCGCCGCCGCCGGTCTGGAACACGGCCTGGCCGACCTGAACTGGACCCGCCTGTCCGGGCTGCGGTCGGCGATCGCGCAATTTTTCGATGCGCCCGCGCACGCACGACTGCGCTGGCGGGTCTGGACACGGTGGAAATCACGCACGCGCCCGGCGCGCGGACGCAGGCGATGCTGCTGGTCGGCTGGCTGGCCGCGCAACTGGGCTGGCAGCCGGCGGCGGACGCGGCCGGGGTTCCAGAGCGCGGACGGCAAGCCGGTGAAGGTGTCGCTTGCAGGAGAGCGCGGGCGCGGGCATCGGACAAGGCCGTGCTGCGCATCGGCGGACGGCAGCCGGTTCACGGTCAGCCGCGAGGCGGGATCGGGATTTTTCAACACCTGCGCGCACGCGGCGGACGGACACGAAACCTGTCAGGTGCTGCCCATCGGGCCGGAGGACACGGCGGACCTCGTCAGCGCGGAACTCGTCCACGGCGGCGGGCACCGGGTGTATCTGCGGGCGCTGGAGTTGGTCGAGGGGATGTGGGGGTGAGGTGGAAAATTGTAGGGCGGGCGTCCCGCCTGCCGCGTGACGGCGGATGGCTCTGCGAGCTGGCAACCGTCTCTGCTCGGCTAATGCGGAATTCATACGCGCCACCACAGTCGGCAGGTCGGAGAGCGCCCACCCTACAACCGGATATCGCGCCGTCCATGCCTGACCACCACGCCCCGTTTTCCTCACCGCCGAATGGCGTTCGCTCGCCATGGTCAACTACGAGGTCGATCCGGCGGTGCTGGCGCGGTTCGTCCCGGCGGGCACGGAACTCGACGACTTCGGCGGCCGGGTGTTCGTGAGCATGGTGGGTTTCCTGTTCCTGAAGACGCGCGTGTTCGGCGTGCCGTTCCCGTGGCACGTCAGATTTCGAGGAGGTGAACCTGCGCTTCTACGTGCGGCGGCGCGTGGCCGGGCGAGGACGGCTGGCGGCGCGGAGCGGTGTTCATCCGGGAAATCGTGCCGCGGTTCGTCATCGCAACCGTGGCGCGGCTGCTCTACAACGAGCCGTATCTCGCCCGGCCGATGCGGCACCGCGTCGAGCCGTCGGCGGATTCGCACGGAGCCGAATACCTCTGGCGTCACGCGGGCCGCTGGAACGCGCTGGCCGTCACGGGCGCAGGCGGCGAACCGCAGCCGGTCGCGCCGGGTTCGGAGGAAGAATTCATCACCGAACATTACTGGGGCTACAACCGCCAGCGCGACGGCGGCACGATGGAATACGCCGTCGAGCATCCCCGCTGGCGCGTCTGGCGAGGCGCATGGGCACCGTCTCGACTGCGACGTGGCCGCGCTCTACGGCCCGGAGTTCGTGCCGTTTCTGGCGCGCGCCGGCTCGTCGGCGTTTCTGGTGGAAGGCTCGCCGGTGAGCGTCCGGCGGGGCCGGCGGTTGCCTTGAGCGTCAAAGCGCGCGCGTCAGCGCCGCTTTCTCGGATACAGCGCAACGCCAGACGCCAGCCCCAGCCCCGCCGCGCCCACGAGGTAGGGGAACGGATCGGCGGGCGCGGGCGGCAGCCAGTCCACGCCGCGTTCGTCGGCCCGCGCGGGTTCGGCGACGTAGCGGCCGTGCGTCGGCGGGACGAAGTGTCGCGGCGAATCGTTCCAGGTCGCCCGCGACCTCCGCGCCCGGCCATGGGAATGCCGTGCCCGCAGCCCAGCGCCGCCGGGTCCAGCGCGGCGAGCGTTTCCACGGACCGGCCATACGCCTCCCAATCGCTGATGAACGGCGCGCCCGCCGTGGACGAGTTCCTGCGGCTTGAACGGCCAGCCCGAGCGTAGGAATCCATGTTCATCGTGGCGATGGCGTCGCCCGCGAGCAGCGTGCGGTCCGCCTCGCGGTAAAACGCGACGTGTCCCGGCGAATGGCCCGGCGTGTGAATCCAGCGCCAGCCGTCGAAGCCGGGCAGCGAGCCGCTGTCGCCGCCCGGCGCGCCGGCGTTCCTCAGCATCCGGGGCCAGAGCGCGCAGCCGGCGTGCCGAGGTCGCGCGCGCCGTGGGGCAGCACGCGCGAGAGCATGGCGATGGCGCCGCCCACGGTCGGGTCGGGCGGCGGATAATCCGAGCGGCCGGTCAGGTAGGGCAGTTCGAGCCGGTGCGCGTAGATGGGCACGTCCCAATGGTCCGCCAGCGCGAGCGCGTTGCCCGCGTGGTCGAAATGGCCGTGCGTCAGGAAAATCGCTTGCGGGCGCGAGTCGCGCCCGAAACGGGCGGCGGCTGCGGCGCGGATTTTCGCGCCGAAACCCGGCAGGCCGGTGTCCACGAGCGCCCAGGGTCCGCCGGGTTCGCCGATGAAGTAGGCGTTGACGAAACTGGTGTAGGTCCAGGCGACGCCGGGGCGATTTCTTTCATGGCAACCTGAATCGGGGGGCAGCGGGCAGGTGGATGGCGAGCGTGTTTTGACGGGCGGCCGGAATTTCAACACGGAGACACGAAGGACACGGAGAACGCAAAGGAAAGACAGAGAATGGAAGTCTCGGCGCAAACCTTTCGCTTTGCTTCGCGCGTCTCCGCGCCTCCGCGCCTCCGCGTTAAATTCCGGCCTCCGGAACGGCGGACTCACACCCCCAGCTCCGCCTTCACCTCCGCGAACGCGCGGATGGCGAAATCCAGATCCTCGCGCGTGTGCGCGGCGGAAACCTGCGTGCGGATGCGCGCCGTGCCCTCGCGGCACGACCGGATAAAAGAACCCGACCACGTAAACGCCCTTCTCCAGCATCCGCGCCGCGAACCGCTGCGACAACGCGGCGTCGCCCAGCATCACCGGCACGATGGGATGCGTGCCGGGCTTGATCGTCAGGCCGATCTTCGTGATGTTCTCGCGGAAATACCGCGTGTTTTCCTCCAGCCGGTCGCGCAGTTCGGTGGAGCGCGGAAATCATCTCGATGGCCTTGAGCGACGCCGCCACCACGCACGGCGCGACCGTGTTGGAAAACAGGTACGGCCGCGACCGCTGCCGCAGCAGGTCGACGACCGGCTTGCGCGCGCTCGTGTAGCCGCCGCTCGCGCCGCCGAGCGCCTTGCCGAGCGTGCCGGTGATGATGTCCACGCGGTCCATCACGCCGCAATGCTCGTGCGTGCCGCGCCCCGTCTTGCCCGAGGAACCCGGCGGCGTGGCAGTCGTCGAACATCACCAGCGCGTCGTATTTTTCCGCGAGGTCGCAGATGCCGCCGAGGTTGGCGATGGTGCCGTCCATGGAAAACGCGCCGTCGGTGGCGATGAGCCGGTTGCGCGCGCCGTCGGCGGCCTGGAGTTTCGCTTCCAGGTCGGCCATGTCGTTGTGCTTGTAGCGGTGGCGCTGGGCTTTGCAGAGCCGGATGCCGTCGATGATGCTGGCGTGGTTGAGTTCGTCGCTGATGACGGCGTCCTCGGCGGTGAGGATCGTCTCGAACAGGCCGCCGTTGGCGTCGAAGCAGGACGGGATAGAGGATCGTGTCCTCCGTGCCGAGGAATCGTGCTCAGCGCCGCTTCGAGTTCCTTGTGGATTTCCTGCGTGCCGCAGATGAAACGCACGCTGGCCAGCCCGAAGCCCCATTCGTCGAGCGCGCGTTTGGCGGCGGCGATGATCTCGGGGTGGTCGGCGAGGCCGAGGTAATTGTTCGCGCAGAAGTTGAGCACTTCCCTGCCGTCGGTCGTGGGGATGTGGGCGTTCTGCGGGCGTGGTGATGATGCGTTCGCGTCTTGTAGAGGCCGCGGTCGTTGATGTCGGTGAGCTGCGCGGCGATCTGGGTGTCGAAGTCGGTGGGCATGAGCGAGGGACGTTGTTCTCTTGCATCGTGCCGCGACCGGCCGGCGGGCGCGTTCGTGTCATCTGCCGGGCGGGCCGGGCAATCTGAGTACAGCGATACAACATTGTGTATACGAGCGGCCAAAATTTTCTCGCCAAACCGCTACCGGATGTATAAACGTCCGTCTTCATGGACCGGGCCAGTTTCCTCCTCGCTTCTCTCGCGGCCGTCGCCTTGGCCTCGGCGCTGTTGCTGACGGGTTGCGGCAGCCCGCGCCATCCCGCTGCCGCCCTACGAACCGCCGCTGGCGCGCACCAATTTCCAGAACGTGCGCACGACCGCCTACACGCACACGGAAGCCGACCACCTCGAATACGGCAACCACAACGCGCTCGGCGGCACGCTCCACGCCGCCGCGCCGCCCGTCACGGCGACGACCACCGCCGTGATGGCGACCTCCACGTTCCCGACCATCGATCCCGCGCCGCCGGGCGATGACGAAACCGGCGGCTTTCACCGGCCCACGGCATTGCCGCGGGCGGCACGCGGCAACCTCGGTCACCGACGGTGACGCAACAGCCACGACGACGCGAACGTGGCCGCCGTCGCCGCCGACCGCGCCCGTATACGACGCGCCGCCGGTCGTCTACGGCAGCGCGGCGGCGGACTGGTCGCGCTGGCCGGCGGGGACGACCTTCCGCATCGTGTCCACCGGGCAACTCTACCGGGTGGACGATTACGGCTGGGCGCTCTCCGGGCGCAACACCATCGACCTCTACCAGCCCACCCGCGCGGCGATGAATGCCTGGGGCGTGCGCCGGGAGCCGATCCAGATTTTGCACTGGGGCGACCGGGAGGAAAGCCTGCGCCGGTTGCGCAATCACCAGGGATACCGGCACATCAAGCGCATGGTGCTGGAACTCGAAGGCCACGACCGCGCGGCAGCGAATTTGGAGTGAAGAGAAGGGATGGAGGCGGAAGGCGGAAGGCGAAGAATCAGCCGCAGATTACGCAGGTTGCGCAGATCTGGGGAGGTAGGAGAGCAGCGCCCTGTCCCTCCTTCCTTTCTGGTTTCTGGAAATCTGCGAAAATCTGCGGCTGATTCTTCCGCCTTCCCTATGCCGCCCAGTCCAGCACGATCTTGCCGCTCTGCCCGAGCGCATCAGCTCGAAGCCTTCCTGATACTGCTGGTAGGGAAAGCGGTGCGTGATGACCGGCGAAATGTCCAGGCCGCTCTGGATCATGGCGGTCATCTTGTACCACGTCTCGTACATCTCGCGGCCGTAGATGCCCTTGATCGTCAGGCCGTTGAACACGACGGCGTCCCAGTCAATCGCGCCCGCCTCGCCGTGGATGCCGATGCCCAGCAGCGCGATCTTGCCGCCGTGGCACATGGCGGCGATCATGTCCTTGAACGCGCGCCCGTTGCCGCTCATTTCCAGGCCCACGTCGAAGCCTTCCTTCATGCCGAGCCGCTGCTGCACGTCGGCGAGCGATTCCTTGCTGACATCGACCGCGTGGGTCGCGCCGAGCTTGCTGGCGAGGTCGAGCCGGTAGGGGTTCACGTCCGTCACGACGACATAGCGCGCCCCGGCGTGCCGGGCGACGGCGGCGGCCATGCAGCCAATCGGCCCCGCGCCGGTGATGAGCACGTCCTCGCCGAGCACGTCGAAGCTCAGCGCCGTGTGGACCGCGTTGCCCAGCGGATCGAAGCACGAGAGCACTTCGAGCGGGATGTTCGGGTCGCAATGCCAGACGTTGGTTTCGGGCAGAGACAGGTATTCGGCGAACGCGCCGGGCCGGTTGACGCCGACGCCGCTGGTGTGCGCGCAGAGGTGGCGGCGGCCGGCGAGGCAGTTGCGGCAGCGTCCGCAGACGACGTGCCCCTCGCCGGAGACGATCTCGCCGGGGTGGAAATCGTGGACGTGGCTGCCGACGGCCTCGATGCGCCCGACGAACTCGTGGCCGGTGACCATCGGCACGGGGATCGTCTTCTGCGCCCAGGCGTCCCAGTTGTAGATGTGGACGTCCGTGCCGCAGATGGAGTTCTTGAGCACGCGGATGAGCACGTCGTCCATGCCGACCTCGGGGCGGGGGACTTCTTCGAGCCAGAGGCCGGGTTCGGAGTGGCGTTTGACGAGGGCGTGCATGGTTTGCATGGCAGTGGACAATATAGCACCGATTCGGTCGAAGCGCGCGTCAGGCACCGGCCGGCCGGAGACGCCGCTTTGCGGCCTTGCGCCCGGAACAGAGGAGGGGTATGTTGTGCATCCCAGGGGGTGGCAAAATCCACCCCCACGATGCTGCCATGAGAGAAAACATCCATCCCAACTACAACGAAACGACCATTTCCTGCGCCTGCGGCAAGGTTTACCACACGCGCTCCACGCGCAAAGAACTGACCATCGGCATCTGCGCCGCCTGCCACCCGTTTTTCACCGGTGAGCAGAAGTTCATCGACACGGCCGGCCGCATCGAGAAGTTCTCGCGCCGCTACGGCACGGCCCGTCCGGCGGCTGCCACGAAGGCCTAGCTTTTCCATCTGAATTTCCGCTGACGGTGAGGGCGCGCTCCGATGCGCCCTCACCGTTTTGTTTTGTTCAGGCATCTTTCGCCTTCTCCTGCTCCTTCATCGCCTTCCCATGGACCTCGCCCCGATCATCGCCAGAAAAGCCGAGCGTTTCCGCGAACTGGACAACGCCATCGCCGACCCCGCGCTCTTCGACCAGCCCGCCCGCGCCCGCGCCACCCTGCGCGAACACACGCAGCTCAAGGGCTTGCTCGACGGCTGGGCCGCCCGGCAAAAGGCGCAGACCCAGCGCGACGAAAACGTCGAGATGTCCAAGAACGAGACCGACGCCGAACTCGCCGCGATGGCCGCAGAGGAGATCGCCGCGCTCGACGCCGAACTCGCCCGGCTGGACCGCGAAATCCAACTCGCCCTGCTCCCGCCCGACCCCAACGAGGACCGCGACGCCATCGTGGAAATCCGCGCCGGCACCGGCGGCAGCGAGGCCGCGCTGTTCGCCGCCGACCTGCACCGCATGTACACGCGCTACGTCGAAAACCTCGGCCTCAAGATCGAGCCGATGGATTCCAGCCCGTCGGAACTGGGCGGATTGAAGGAAGCGGTGTTCCGGGTGTCGGGCGAGTCGGTGTTCCGGCGGCTGCGTTACGAGAGCGGCGTGCACCGCGTCCAGCGCGTGCCCGCCACGGAGGCGCAGGGGCGCATCCACACGTCCACGGCGACGGTCGCGGTGCTGCCCGAGGCGGAGGAGGTCGAACTGGAACTCAAGCCCGAGGATTTGCGGATCGAGGTCTGCCGCGCGGGCGGCCCCGGCGGGCAGGGCGTCAACACGACGGATTCCGCCGTGCAGGTCATGCACATCCCGACGGGCACCATCGTGCGCTGTCAGGACGGCCGCAGCCAGATCAAGAACAAGGAACGCGCGCTCAACATCCTGCGCGCCCGCCTGCTCGAACGCAAGCAGGCCGAGGAAGACGCGGTTTACAGCGCGCACCGCAAGAGCCAGATCGGCAGCGGCGGCCGGGAGGAGAAAATCCGCACGTACAATTTCCCGCAGAACCGCGTCACCGATCACCGCATCAACGTGACGCTCTACAACCTGGACCGCTTCATGGAAGGCGACCTCGGCGGCATGATCGAATCGCTCCAGACGCAGGACATGGAGGAACGGCTGGCGGCGGCGAATCTGGCGGTCTACAGACCGGGACATTGATTAGTTAAGTTTTGCTTCGCTGAAGCTGGCTTTGATCACGCTGGGTTTGTGGCGCAACCGCGCCGTGGCCGCACGCAGTTGCTGCCTCAACCCGGCCAGGTCCGTCGCGCAGACGTTAGCCAGCGCGACGTTCTTGAGCCAGTGCCACACCCCGCAGTCCAGCGGGTTGAGGTCCGGCGCGCAGCCGGGCAGCGGTTCGAGTTCCAGGCGGCCGTTCGCCTCTGTTTGCAAGAAGGCTTTGACCACCTTGCTGCGGTGGATGGGCGCGCCATCCCAGATGACCAGCACCGGACCAGCCACTCCGCGCAAGAGGTGGCGTAGGAATGCCGTCACGGCCACGGCGTCGAAGGCACGCTCGCGCACTTGGCAGTGGAGTTGGCCCTGCCGCGTTGACGGCGGCGATCATGGAGAGATGGTCGCGGGTACACCACTCGCGCGGGACGGGCGTTTGGCCGCGCGGCGCGTGGGTGCGCACCACGGCAGGCAGGGGGTAAAAGCCGCTCTCGTCCACAAAGAAGATGCTCTGGCCTAGACACTTGGCTTTGCTTGAAGGGCAGGCCAACGCTCCGTGCGCCAGCGGGCCGATCTTTGCCTCGTCGCGCTGGCGGGCGCGGCGCAGAGGTTTTTGCACGCTCCAGTTCATCGCGGCGAGCAAGCGGCCGACATGGCGCGGGCTGTAAGCCACGGCGAAATGGTGCCGGATGAGCACGGCCACGCGCTCGCGCGTCATCAGAGTGCACCGTGAAAGCCGTGCGCTTCGGCCCCACGTCGCAGCAAGACACGCAACTCCCGCCAGCAGGCGCGTGGCAAGAGCGGGGAGGCCCCAGGGGCCTTGCGGCGATGTAGCGCTGTGGCATTGCCTGCCAAACGCACCCGCTTGAACCACTGGCTGACCGCCGCCGCGCTGACCTCCAGCAGATCGGCGATGGCGCGCTGGCTCCAGCCCTGCTGGCGCAGCTTCCAGGCTTGCAGGCGGCGGGCTTCCCGCGCCGCGAAAGGAACGGCCCTCATTGAGGGGCAGCATAAACACACTCCGCAGAAAAAACTTAACTAATCAATGTCCCGATCTGTAAAAAGTTTAGGCGTCCTCCCGTCGCACTTGCTCGAATTGCATTGGTAACAAGCGGGTTGAATGTTGTCGATGTGATCAGTGCCTCCGTGAATCAGAGGGGTGATGTGGTCCTTCGTCCAAACGTGACGGTAACGGCTGTCCGGGCGAGGTAAAATGTCGCTCCAAGGGCGGTTGCAGATGGCACAGCGTTCAAATAGCGCGAGTTTGGCCAACCATGCGGCGCGGGTGTGCCGCGTACCACTGGCCACTTTGCGAGCAGGATATGCTGCTGCTCGAACTCGTCGACACGCACGGCAATAGCGATGAACGTGGCCGGTTGTAGCTGACGTCCAAGCGCCGAAATCGCCGGAGCTACACTTTGTGCAGGTAAGCATGGACTCCACTCACAAAGCGCAAATTTCCTCAGGCCGGAAACTTTTACCCGCTCGTAAAGCTCCGCCAGCGGCAATTCGATGTCTATGGTGGGAAGTTGCACGACTCCTTCCAAGCTAATGACCCGCTCATCGTCCAACCTTCCGGGGTGCGGCGTTCGACAATCACCTCGGCTCGCTCTTGCTCGATCCGCACATAAGCTTCCAGGCTGGGAAGCTGGAGATAAGCCGTGCGTTTCTCGCGTTCGTCGATGTGGCGGGTGCTTTCCGAAGGGATCTCAAAGAATGCCGCCGGCCGTTCGCGCCAGCCTTGCTCGGCGTTCGGTCGGATCGCAGGAACCATCGCATCGGGATAATAAAAGGAAGCGTCGGCCGGTGGGCTGAGGCCGCAGAACGCACCTGCATGTCCGAGCCGAATGCCTGGCAACGCCGGCCGCGCAGCCGCATGTAGAGCATCCCATTGAGGTTTGCATCGCAATGATGTTGTGCGCTCCGGCTCGCGCCCGACATCGCATACACCACCCCGCCGAGGTACTCGCGCTTGACCTCGCTCAACTCCTCGCTGGCGAGATATTCCTCCTCCGTCAGGTAGGGTTCGGGAAGCACTTTGGCGCTCACGAAAGTATCCATGCCAGAAAATCGCCTTTCATGCAAGACCCGCCCCGCATTGCCCCTTTGCGTTCGCGGGCGCGCTTGGTCCAGACTGCCCTGCCGCTGCCCCGTCGATGAAAACCGTGCTCGAAGTCCTCGAATCCACCGCGAAATATTTCGCGGACAAGGGCGTCGAAAGCCCGCGGCTCAACATCGACCTGCTCCTCGCGCACGTCCTCGGCAAGAAGCACCGCATGGACCTCTACATGGAGTTCGACCGCCCGCTCGGCGAACGCGAACTCGACGCCCTGCGCGCCCTCGTCAAGAAACGCTCGCCAGGGCGTGCCGCTCCAGCACCTGCTCGGCACGGTGGAATTCTACAGGCGCGAGTTCCTCAGCGACTCGCGCGCGCTCATCCCGCGGCCCGAAACCGAACGCCTCGTCGAACTGCATCCTCAAGCTGCGACCTGCCCGCCGACGCCCGCTGCGTGGACGTGGGCACCGGCAGCGGGCGTCATCGCGCTGACCCTCGCCGCCGAACGCCCCGCGGCGCGCGTGCAGGCCGTGGACCGTTCGCCCAACGCCCTGACCCTCGCGCGGGAAAACGCCGCGAAGCTCGGGCTGGACGGCGCGCGTGGAATTCCTCCAGGGCGACCTGCTCGCGCCGTGCGCCGGGCCGTTCGACCTCGTGGCCGCCAACCTGCCCTACATCCCCGCGGGCGACATCGCCGGGCTCGTCGCGCGAGGTCCAGCACGACCCGATGATGGCGCTCGACGGCGGCCCCGACGGCCTGGATCTCGTCACGCGCTGCGTCGCCCAGGCGCACGAACGCTCGCGCCCGGCGGCCGGATCGCGCTGGAAATCGGCCACGACCAGGCCGCGCGCGTGCTGCGAACTGCTGGCGCGCGGCGGTTTCCGTCGGTCGAGGCCGTGAAGGATTACGAGGACGTGGAGCGTTTCGTCTTCGCGGTGCGCGCTGAGGAAGCGGAGTGAGCGCGATGCGCCACGCTGCCACGGTCGGACCATCCGCCGCCGAAAAATCCCGCTCGCGTGCCCGGGCCGAACCCTGCTTTAATTTCCGCCCTCCTGCGGACCTCTTCTCCCGGCTTCTGCCTCTCCGGCTTCCGCTTCCGATTTATGGCGATGGACAAAATTCTCGTGCACGGCGGCGCGACCCTCCAGGGCAGCGTGCGCATCAGCGGCTCGAAAAACTCGGCGCTGCCCATCCTGGCCGCCGCGCTGCTGACCAAGGAGCAGTGCATCATCCATCACGTCCCGGACCTGAGCGACATCAACTACATGCTCCAAATCCTCAACCAGCTCGGGGCGGAGGTGGAGCGCGCCAGCGGCACGGTCACGATCAAGGCCGAAAACATCAAGACCCACGCGCCCTACGACATCGTGCGCAAGATGCGCGCGAGCGTCTGCGTGCTCGGGCCGCTGCTGGGCCGCGAAAAGGAGGCGACCGTCGCGCTGCCCGGCGGCTGCGTCATCGGCGACCGGCCCATCGACCTGCACCTGAAGGGCTTCGAGGCCTCGGCGCGAAGGTCCGCATGGTCGGCGGCGACGTGAAGGTGTTCGCCTCCGAACTGCGCGGCGCGAGCATCAACCTGCGCGGCAAGCACGGCTCGACCGTCCTGGGCACCGACAACGTGATGATGGCCGCCGTGCTCGCCGAGGGCACGACCGTCATCGAGGCCGCCGCCGCCGAGCCGGAGGTCGTCGATCTGGCGAACTTCCTCAACGCCATGGGCGCGAAGATCGAGGGCGCGGGCACGCGGCGCATCATCATCGAGGGCGTCAGCGAACTCCACGGCGCGGAGCACCAGGTCATCCCGGACCGCATCGAGGCCGGGACGTTCCTCGTCGCCGGGGCGATCTGCGGCAAGGGCGTCACGCTCAAGAACGTCATCCCCGAGCATCTGGACATGCGTCACCGAACGGCTCGCGCGCGGCCGGGTTTCCACTTCGAAGAGCACGAAGAAAACCGTGACCATCCACCCCAACGGCGGCGCGAAATCGCTCGAACTGGTCACGGAGCCGTATCCCGGTTTCCCGACGGACATGCAGGCGCAGATGTGCGCGCTGCTGGCGACGAGCCACGGCATCAGCACGGTGACGGAGAACATTTTCCCGCAACGCTTCATGCACCTTTCCGAGATGAAGCGCATGGGCGCGGACATCAAGATCGAGGGCTCGACGGCGATCATCCAGGGCGTCGAAAGACTCAGCGCCGCGCCCGTGATGGCGTCGGACCTGCGGGCGTCGGCGGCGCTGGTGCTGGCGGGGCTGAAGGCCGAGGGCGTGACGGAGATCAACCGCGTGTACCACATCGACCGCGGCTACGAGCACATCGACGACAAGCTCGCCGAACTCGGCGCGACGATCGAGCGGGTGAAGGTCGTGAACCTCGCCGCTCCGGCGGCGGGCGGCGACGTGCCGAGGATGAAGTCCACGATGCGGCGTCGGGTCGGTCAGGCTATGCGGTGATGCCCCCGCCGGGCTTGACGATGACCTTGATCACCCCGCCGAGCGCGCGGTAACGCGCTTCGACGATCAGGATGTTCTCTTCCATCGGCACGGTGCGGTCGGAATCGCCCGCCACGGCAATGATCGGCAGATGCGCCGCTGCGAGCGGCCGGAGGTTGTCCACGGGGTTCAGCGGATAGGCGAGCGCCTCCGCGTCCGTGGCGAATCCGTACACGCTTTTGCACCGCTCCCAGTCGGCGGGCGAGTGCTCGCCGTGACCAAAGGGCGCGGGCCAGCTTTTGAAGTCGCAGACCGGCGCGTCCACGTAGAGCGCCGCCACCCGGTCCGGATGACGCGCCGCCCAGTTGAAGGCGTAGAGTCCGCCCCGGCTCAAGCCCTCCAACACCGCCCTGGGCGCGAGGTGATACGTCGTCATCAGGTAATCGTAAAATTTGTCCATGCGGTCCAGGGCGGCGGGCGCGCCGAAGGAGTTGTCCCCATGGATGTACGCGACGTGATAACCCTTCTTCACGAGCGCTTGGTCGGCCTGCGCGTACACGCCGAAGAACTCCGGACGCCAAATCCAGGGATTGCCCGGAGACGGCTGGAGCGGCTGCACGAGGGAGCAGGCATGACCGTCAATCTCGAACTTCAGCAGCCGCCCGCCGACCCACGGGTCGGGCGTGGCCGTGGGCGAGGGCACGGGCGCGGACGGCCCGGCGGCAGTCGGCAAAGCGGACCCCGCCGGCGACGGCGCGGGCGAGACGTTTTGCTCCTGCGCGGGGCAACGAGCCGTCAGGCCGGGACCGAGGAGCAGCAGACACAGCGCGGCGAGCGCGGGGCGCGGGGCGTGCATGGGGGAGATTTCGCGGGGCGGCGCTGGCGTCGTCCTATTCCAGGCAATCGCTCAACGCCGCGAGCAACTCGCCCACCGTCGCCTCGGTCTCGTCGCCCATGTTCGAGATGCGGAACGTCTTGCCCTTGAGCTTGCCGTAACCGCCGTCGATGACCATGTGGTGCCGCTCCTTGAGCCGCGCGATCCACGCCGCCACGTCGATGCCGCGATTGTTCGCCACGCACGTCAGCGTCACGGACCGGAAACCCTCCGGCGCGAAGAACTCGAAGCCGTTCGCCCTGACCCAATCATGCACCAGCGCGTTCGTGCGCGCGTGGCGGGCGTGGCGGGCCTCGACGCCCTCGGCGAAAATGTCGTCGAGCTTGGATTGCAGCGCGTAGATGTGCCCGGTGCTCGGCGTGCTGGGCGTCATGTCGCCTTCCTGGTTTTTCTTGAACTCCAGGAAGTCGAAATAATACCCGCGGTCCTTCGCCTTGCGCCGCGCGCTCGAACGCCCGTTCCGACGCCGCGAAGAGCGCCAGCCCCGGCGGCAGCGCGAGCGCCTTCTGGCTGCCGGTGAGCAGCACGTCGAGGCCGAGTTCGTCCATGGGGATCGGCACCGCCGAAAACGACGACACGCTGTCCACGATGGACACGACCTCCGGGTATTTGCGCAGCACGGCGGCGAGGTCCGCCAGCGGGTTCATCACGCCCGCGCTGGTCTCGTTGTGGATGATGGTGACGGCGTCGTACTGGCCGGTGGCGAGTTTTTCGTCGAGCAACTCGGGCGTGATGGGCTTGCCCCACTCGACCTGCAAGCCGTCGGCCTCCTTGCCGCAGCGTTTGCTCACGTCGAGCCACTTGTCCGAAAACGCGCCGCACATGCAGCAGAGCACGCGTTTCTGGACGAGGTTGCGGATCGCCCCCTCCATCACGCCCCAGGCCGACGACGTGGACAGGAACACCGGCTGCTCCGTGCCGAAAAGCGTCTGGAGCCGCGGCAGCATGGAGGCGTAGAGCTTCTTGAAGTCGCCGCCGCGGTGGCCGATCTGCGGACGGCGGAACGCCTCGAAGGTTTTGTCCGAAACTTCGACCGGGCCGGGAGAAAAAAGCTTGGTGTGCGGGGTCATGGAAAGGAAGGGGCTGAACTGCTAAGGAAATCCTTTCCGCGCCGGAACACAACTTCAAACACATCCACGTCGCGTCACTCGGGAAAGATGAAATGCTCCAACTGCCGGCGCTTGAGCCGATTTTCAAACTCGCTCTTCATCGGGCCGTCCGCAGCGGCGAGTTTCTTGTAGATGGCGATGGCCGCCGCCCACTGCGAACGCGCCTCCAGCAACGCCGCCGCGTCGCTGCCGGCGCGGTAAAACCACGTCCACTCGGGCGCGTTCGGTTCGCCCGGCGACGGGGGGTCGGCGGCGTTGAGCGCGTCGTCGTAGGCGGCGAGCGCCGCATCCGTGTCGCCGAGCTTTTCCAGCGCGTGCCCCTTGAGCGTGAGCGCCTGCCGCCGCCAGAGCAGCGACGCGCCGGGCGTGCCCGTCGCCAGTCGGTCGAACGCCCCCGCGGCGTCGCGGTACGCCTTGGCGGCGTCGCCGGCCGAGCCGGCCATGGCCAGCAGGGTCTTGCCCCGGCCGCAGAGCGCCGCGCAACGCGATTCGAGGTCCGCGTCGCCGAGCGTCTTCGCCGTCCGTGGCCTTCAGGATGCCGTCGTAGAGGATGAGCGCGTCGCGGCCCTGGTCGAGCTGGTTCTGCACCTCCGCCTGCTGGAGCCGCGCGGGCAGCTTGAACGGCCCGCCGCGCTGCGCCGCCTGCTCGAAAAGGCCCACCGCGTTGCCCAACCCCGCGGTGCTCATGCTCAGGCGCGCCGAAATCCCCGCGAGATACAGCGCCGCCTCGGCCAGCGGCGAATTCGGGCGCGTTCCTGACCAGGAGTTCGAGCTGTGTCTGCGCGTCGGGATAATCGGCGCGCTGGAAGTAGATCTCGCCCAGCTTCATGCGCACCTCGGCGGCCAGCGGCGAACCGGGCCGTTCCTCCAGGAATTTCTTCGCCAGCGCGACGGCCTTGTCGGCGTCGCGCGACGGCCCCGGGCGCGTCCGCCAGCCAGATGGCGAGGTACGTCGGCGCGGTCGCGCGCGGCGGCGGTGTTGGCATCCGGCGGCGTGGGCGGCGCGGCGGGGCCGTCGTTGGCGACGGGGCGCAGGTCGGGCGCGTCGAGTTCGCTGCCGGGCCTCGTCGAGGTCCGGCGACGGCCGCGTGAAAGCCAGTTCGGCCAGCGCGAGGTGCGCCTCGGGCGCGCGGGGATGGCGGGGATGGTCGCTCAGAAACGCGCGCAGGCAATCGGCCGCGCGGCGCGCGGTCGGCGGGGTCGCCGGGCGGAGTTCTGGTCCGGCCCGGGCCAGGCCCTCCTCCAGCGGGAACTCGGCGCTGAGCGCGCTGTGCGGGAAACGGGCGGCGAACGCCTGCTCGGCGTCGGCGAAGCGGTCCAGGTCGCCCGCGCGCAGCCAGCCGAGCACGGCGTTGAAGGCGGCGGCCTCGGCCTGCGGCCCCGTGCCCAGGCGCGCGGCGAGCGCCTCGAAACGTTCGGCGGCGTGGACGCTGTCGTGCCGCGCGAGGCTGATGCGGGCGTCGAGCGCCTCGATCTCCGTGCGCCACGCGGCGGCGGCCGGGCGGCCCCCCGGCCGGCGCGGGGTCCGCCGCCGCGGCGAGTTGACGCGCCCGCTCCAGCGCCTCGCCCGCAGGGCCGGGTCGGCCGAGTTGCAGGCGCAGCGCGGCGAGGTCGAGCAGGGCGCGCACGCGCAGGGGATGGCCGGGAAAACTTTCCTCGAAGCCCGGCAGCATTTCCTCCGCGCGGTCGGTGCGTCCGGCGCGGGCTTCGAGCCGCGCGAGCGACAGCCGGGCGAGGGCTTCGCGGCCGGGTTCGGCGGCGTCGTCGGACCAGCGGCGCAGGTCGGAGAGGTCGGGCGCGGGATCGCGGCGGTAGAGGGCTTCGAGCCAGGCGAAGGTCGGGGCGAGGAAACGAGCTCTTCGGGTGACGGTCGATGAGGTTTTCCAGCGCGTCCTGCGCGCGGTCGAGCTGATCCTCGTCGAGACAGGCGTGCGCCCAGCCCCAGTAGTTGTCCACCATCAGCCGTTCGCTCAGGCCCTCGGGCTGCGCGAGCGCGGCCTCGAAAATCTGTTCGGCCAGGGCGGGCTGCCGCTGGGCCAGCCGCAGCCGGCCGAGGAGATAGGCGCGCTCCTTGGCCAGGAGGCGGCCGGAACCCGTGACGTCCGGGACGGAGGCGAGACCGGGCGACCGGGGATCGAGCAGCGCGGCGGCGGCTTCCTTGAGGTGCGCGGCGTCGGGTCTTGGCGTGCCAGCGGTCGAGTTCGATTTCCGCGTAGCGCAGCCGGGCGCGTCTCGCCGAGCACGGGGGCGTTGCAAAGCGGCTTGAAGACGGCGGCGGCCTCGGCCGACCCGGCCCAGGGCGAGGAGGGCTTCCCCCTGGCCGAAACGGGCGCGCGCGGGCGAGGTCGGCGGCGGCGGCGAAGCCGGAGGCTGACTCCGCCGCGCGGGTGTAACCGGCCAGGGCGTCGGTCCAACGGCCCAGGGCAGCCTGGACCTGCGCGCGCCAGAAGATCGTTTCCGCGTCCTCGGGTCGGGGGCCGGGGGGATGCGGCGGCGGGTGTTCTCCGCGTCGAGCAACGCCAGCGCGCCGGGGGCGTCGGGCAGGGCGAGCAACGCGCGCACGAGCGCCAGCACGGTGGCGCGGCGGGGCGCGGGGGCGGGGTTCGTTTGCAGGAAGGCGCGCAGTTTGTAAGCGGCGACCTGCGGCAGCCCCTCGTCGAGCGCGCGGACGCCTTCCTCGTAGAGCGGATCGGCCGGGAGCGCGCGGCGGACCTCCTTGCCTCGGGCGGCGGGGTGGGGGCGTCGGATTGGGCGGAGGCCGTGGCGGCGGCCAGGCCCAAGAGAAGACAGGCAGCCATCAGCCTGCCGGTCGTAACCCAGGTAGGGGCCGCTCTCCGAGCGGTCCCTGATTTCTCTGAATGACCGATGCCGAAGGAGCGGCGTCAACCCTCGAAATTTGGGACGGCTCGGAGAGCCGCCCCTATGGGGGTTTGGATGCCGCGGGCGCGGCGAGACACGCCGTGTTCATAACTTCCCCGCCAGATAACGCCCCGTGTGACTCTCCGGCAGCCGCGCGATCTCCTCCGGCGTGCCCGCGCCGATGATCCGCCCGCCGCCCGCGCCGCCTTCGGGGCCGAGGTCGATCATCCAGTCCGCGCACTTGATCACCTCCAGGTTGTGCTCGATGACGATCAGCGTGTTGCCCGCGTCGCGCAGCTTGAAGAACACCTCCATCAGCTTGGCGATGTCCACGAAATGCAGCCCGGTCGTCGGTTCGTCGAACAGATACACCGTCCGGCCCGTGGATTTCTTGGCCAGTTCCGCCGCGAGCTTGACCCGTTGCGCCTCGCCGCCGGAGAGCGTGTTCGCGCCCTGACCCAGCCGCAGGTAACCCAGCCCCACGTCCTCCATCGCGCCGAGCCGGTCCGCCAGCGCGGGCACGGCGCGGAAGAAACGGTTCGCCTCCTCGACGGTCAGGTCGAGCACGTCGGCGATGTTCTTGCCCTTGAAGGTGACTTCCAGCGTCTCGCGGTTGTAGCGCCTGCCCTCGCACACCTCGCAGGTGACGTGCACGTCGGGCATGAACTGCATCTCGATCTTCATCACGCCGTCGCCCTCGCAATGCTCGCAGCGCCCGCCGCTTGCACGTTGAACGAAAACCGCCCCGCGTCGTACCCGCGCACGCGCGCGGCGGGCAGTTGCGCGAACAATTCGCGGATCGGCCCGAACGCGCCGGTGTACGTCGCCGGGTTGGAGCGCGGGCTGCGTCCGATGGGACTCTGGTCGATGACGATGGCGTGGTCGATCTGCTCCGCGCCCTCGATGCGCTCGTGCTTGCCGGGCGCGTCCTTGGCGCGGTAAAGCTGCCGGGCCAGCGCGCGGCGCAGGATGTCGTCCACGAGCGTGCTCTTGCCGCTGCCGCTGACGCCGGTCACGCACGTCAGGCAGCCGAGCGGAAACGCGGCGTGGACGTTTTGCAGGTTGTTCTCGGTCGCGCCGACGATCTCCAGCCAGCCCGTGTTCGGCCTCGCCGGCGGGCACGCGGGCTTTGCCGCGTCGGTCAGCCTCGGCGGCGGGGTCAGCGGCTGGTGGCGGCGGCGCGGGCACGGCGATGGTCAGCCGGCCGGTGAGGTATTGCGCGGTGGGGGAATTGTCCACGCGCAGCACCTCCTCCAGCGTGCCCTGCGCGACGAGCCGCCCGCCGCGCGGACCCGCGCCGGGGCCGATGTCGAGGATGTGGTCGGCGGCGCGGATGGTGTCCTCGTCGTGCTCGACGACGATGACGCTGTTGCCCAGGTCGCGCAGGTTGCGCAGGGTGGCGATGAGCCGGTCGTTGTCGCGCTGGTGCAGGCCGATGCTCGGCTCGTCGAGCACGTAGAGCACGCCCGCCAGCCGCGAGCCGATCTGCGCCGCGAGCCGGATGCGCTGCGATTCGCCGCCGGAGAGCGTGCCGCTCTCGCGGTCGAGGTTGAGGTAGCTCAGGCCCACTTCCACGAGGAACCCCAGCCGCGTGGACACCTCGCGCACGATCTCGGCGGCGATCTGGCGCTGGGTGGCGCTGAGTTCCAGCCGGCCGATGACCGCGTGCGCCTCGCCGATGGTCAGCCGGCAGAACTCGCGGATGTTGAGTTCGCGCGGGCCGTCCGTTGCCCGATCATCGCTCAGCGTCACCGCCAGGATTTCCGGCCGCAGCCGCGCGCCGTGGCACGCCGGGCAGGGTTGCGGACTCATGAACGCCTTGAGCCGGTGTCTGGTCAGTTCGCTCTTGGTCGTGTCGAGCAGGTTCTGGAGTTGCGCGATCAGCCCGTCGAACGGCTTCCTGATCGTGGCCTGCTCCGTCCTGTCCTTCCGCCTTCCGCCTTCTGCCTTCCGCCTTCATCTCCACCGGCCGGTCGCCCGTGCCGTGGAAAAGCGCGTGCCGGAACGCCGCCGGCAGCTCCGCGAACGGCCGGTCCATGCGGCGCGTCGAACGCGGCCGCCAGCCCGCGCAGCACCGTCTGGTAATACACGCGCATCCGCTTGCCCACGCCGCGCTGCCAGGGCGAGACGGCCCCTTCGGCGAGGGTTTTCTGCGGGTCGGGCACCATCAATTCCGGGTCCAGCTCCAGCAGCACGCCCAGCCCGTGGCACGTCGGGCACGCGCCGAGGTGGCTGTTGAAGGAAAAATGCTTGGCCGTCAGCGCGGGCAGGGTAAACCCGGTCTGCGGGTCGCGGTAATCGGTGGAATACGCGGTCTCCTGCCAATCGTCGCCCGCCGCCCGGCCGGCTGGTGCAGGACGATGAGCTGGCTCTTGCCCCAGCGCAGCGCCGTCTCGACCGAATCCGCCAGCCGGGCGCGCACGCCCTCGCGCAGCACGAGCCGGTCCACGACGGCCTCGATGACGTGTTCCTTGCCCTTGGCGGGCCGGGCGGGCTCGGGGCCGTCGAGTTCGACGATCCGGCCGTCGATGCGCACGCGCACGAACCCTTCCCGGCGCGCCTTTTCCAGCACGTCGCGGAACTCGCCCGTCTGCCCTTTGACCAGCGGCGCGAGCAGCATCAGCCGCGTGCCCTCGCGCCAGCGCCAGGATCTGGTCCACGATGGCCTGCGGCGTCTGCCGTCGCAGCGGCGCGGCCGGTGGCCGGATCGTGCGGCTGGCCGACGCGTGGCGTAGAGCAGGCGCAGGTAATCGTAAATCTCGGTGGTCGTGGCGATGGTCGAGCGCGGGTTGCCGCTGCCCGGTGCGCTGTTCGAGCGCGATGGCGGGGCGACAGCCCCTCGATGAAGTCCACGTCGGGCTTTTCGAGCTGGTCGAGAAACTGCCGCGCGTAGGCGGACAGGCTCTCGACGTAACGGCGGCGGCCCTCGGCGTAGAGGGTGTCGAAGGCGAGGCTGGACTTGCCCGATCCGCTCGGCCCGGTGATGACGACGAGTTGGCCGCGCGGGATCGTCAGGCTGAGATTTTGCAGATTATGCTGGCGCGCGCCGCCGATTCTGATAGTCTGCTGGGTCATATCGATTCACGCCGCCGCGCCCCGACGCTTCTCGACACGAAGGATTTCCAGCAAAGCACAGCGCGCCCGCCAAAGCCAATGAATTCGTCCTCCACGCCCCTGGCTCCGGAGGCTTCCCACACGCCCATGGATGCTGACGGGCCGCCGGTTTCCCGCGCCGAATTGCTGGAACTGCACAACAAGTTCCGGGCGGTCAAGCACAGCGCGTGCAACGCGCTGGCGGTGGTGATGGCGCTCTCCGAGATGGCCGAGCGCAATCCGGCCTACGTCGAAAAGCTCACCAAGACGGTGCTTTCCAAAAGCCCGCAGATGGTGACGGAGTTGCGCACGTTCGACGACGAGTTCCGCGCGCTGCTCAAGGCGCTGCCGGAGTAGAGGGAATTGGCCGCAAAAGGCGCAAAAAGCGCAAGCGGAGAGGATGGAGTTGTCTTTTCCCTTTTTGTGCTTTCTGCGCCTTTTCGCGGCTAAAATTCCCTCCTACTTCGGCTCCAGCCGCAGCCGGTACACCGCCGCGCCCGGCAGGAACGGCGTCGGCCGCCCGCTGCGCCCAGTCGTCGTGCCCCGCGCGGTAAAACGGCGACAGCGGATGCCCGCTCGCCCCGCCGGGCTGGTGGAAAATGCCCTCCGCCTCGCGCCCCGGCGAGACCACCATGCGCTCCGACGCGCCGAAGTCCGGCCCCTGCACGCGCGGCATGAAGTTGTCGCCCGGCAGCGGCTCGGCGGGCATGTCGAGCCAGCGCGCGACGCCCTCGGGCAGCAGGCGGCTGAACGGGTGGCGCATCCGCAGCATGTTGCGCTGGCCCCAGGTGCAATCGCGCAACGCCGGCCCGCCGGGCACGTGTTCGCCGAGCCGGGCGGTCATCGCCGCCGCGTGCAGAAAGAGCGCGTCCCACGACGGCGCGCCGCCGGGCAGCAGCCACGCCGGCCGCGCCGAAACGATGCTCCAGAGCGGCTGCTCGACCCCCCGGAACTGCCGTGCGGCTGAGCGCCAGGCTCGGGCGCGTGCCGCCGGACGGGCTCGTAGAGGGGGTTCATCACGCGTTTCCGTCACGATCCGGCGGAACTCGCGCACCAGCCGGTGGCCCGGCTTCGTCGATGGCGGCGTGGCCGTGCCAGTCGCGCACCGCCTCGCGCAACTCCGCCAGCGGCGGCTGGCTGTCCACGGCGTCGTCGGTGAACGTGCCCAGGAGCAGGTCGCGCCAGCGGACGAGGAAACAGCGACTCGTCGTCGAGTTGCACGGCCAGGCCGTCGGCGGGCGTGGCGGGGCGTCCGGCCAGCGCGCGGAGACGGTCGCGGATTTGCGCGGCGCGGGCCGCGTCGTCGTAGCCGCCGTTGCCCAGCCGCGCGAGGGCGTCGCCGCCGACCACGCGGTTGTTGGCCGTCCAGAGCTGGCCGTCGGGCGGGTTGCGCACGACGGGGATGTCCTCCGGCGGCGAGCAAACCGTCCCAGCGGCGCGTGCCGTCGGCCCAGCTTTGGGGCGTCTGCCCGTCGAAGCCGACCCGGCGCGGCACCGGCCCGATGATCGTCCAGGCGATGTTCCCCGCGCGGTCGCCGACGACGAAATTCTCCGCCGGCACGCCCGTGCGGTGCGCGATGTTCGACGCGCCTCGTCCACCGTGCGGGCGTCGACCATGCGGCACAGCTCCAGGTCTGACCGCGCCGGGCTCGTGCGGCCACCCAGCGCAACGCGAGCGGTGCGCCCGGCGCGTCGCGCCGGCGTGAGCAGCGGCCCCCAGCGCGTCGAGACGATTTCCAACGTCTCCGGCCGCCCCCCGGCCACGGCGGATGGTCTCGCGGGCGGTCTCGAACCGTTCCCAGCCGCCGCCGTCGGGCACGCGGTAGCGCGTCGGGTCGGCGGGGTCGGTCTCGACGATGACCACATCGCTGGTGTCGATGTAGGCGTCGGTGAACCCCCAGGCCACGTCGCCGTTGCTGCCGACGGCCACCCCCGGCACGCCCGGCAGCGTGACGCCCGTGACCGTCCGCCCCGGCAGGACGAGCGACGGCGCGATACCAGGTGTTCGGCACCATGAGGCCCAGGTGCATGTCGTTGGCGACCATCGCGCCGCCGCCCGCCACCCGCGCGCCGGCCAGCGCGAAATTATTCGAGCCGGGTACGGTTTCGGGGTCGAAATTGCCGCCGGCGTCGCCAGCCGCGCTGGAGCGCCGGGAGCGGCAGCCGCGCCGGGACGTTCGCCGGAACGCGGCGTAAATTGCGCGGCGTCGGGCACGGGCGGCGCGGGCTGCAACGACCCGTCCAGCGCCGCCGTCGCTTCCCGGACCGACGGCCGCAGGAACGCCAGCGCCTCCGGGCCGTAGGTTTCCAGGACGGCGAGGCGCAGCCGTTCGTCGAGGCCGTCGTGCTCCTGGAGCGACATCGTCATCGTGTCCACGACGAGGATCGTGTCCTCCGGCCGCCATGGTCGCGGCGCGGCGCGCAGGAGGACGTATTCCCACGGCCGCGCCCCGCAACGCGGCCAACCCGGCGTTGACGCCCGCCGTGTACGCCGCCAGCCACCGACCCTGTTCGGGTCAAGCGCCGGACCGCCTGCGCGGCGCGCCAGCGGAAGCGGTGCACGCGCGTGTCGCGGTCCGATCGGCAGCGCGGCCGCGCCGAACAATTCCGCCAGTTCGCCCGCGGACTGCCGCCGCAGGAGGTCCATCTGGAAGAAACGGTCCTGCGCGTGGAGGTAGCCCAGCGCGCGGACAGGCGTCCTCGTGTTGGCGGCGTGGACGGTGGGGATGCCGTTGGCATCGCGCTCGACCGTCACCGCCGCGCCCAACCCGGCGAGCGCGCGCGTGCCGTCGAGCGGCGGCAGGCTCGCGCGCAACACGAGCCAACCCGCCAGCGGGACGCCGATCAGTACGCATACTAACAACCCGGCCAGCCATCGGCACGCTACGGCGGTAGCGCGGGCGGATCCCACGTTGAAAGGCGGCGGGTGGGCTTCCGACATGGCGGGCAACGCGTCCGCGGCCCACGGCAACTCCGGACCCCCGTCCTGTCAAGCCCGGAACGCGCTGGCAGCGCGCCCGTCGCTTCAATAGCCAGCGGTATTCGCAAATTTAAGCAAGTGATCCAAACGCAAACACTTAGGCCCCGCCCCCCGCGCAAACGCAAACGCCAACCACGCCCCCCCCCCCCCCAACCGCAAAAATCACCTTCCACTGCCACGACCAACTTGCGCGAAACCTCCGGTTTCTTCCGGTTCCCCGGTCGCGTCACCCCGCGGATCACGCTCCGTTCGGCCCACGTCCGCCGGGTCAAATCCGCCGACCGTCGGCGGGACGCGAAAGCTTCCGGCCGCGGCCGTGTCGAAGCGAGCGCGCCGCGCGCCCGTGCTCCGGCGGACGCCGCGCGCCCGCCGTCGCCCCGCGCGCGCATCACGGTGCGGGTGTGAAGTCCCGTGCACGGTGCGGCCGCGTCCGGCGGCAAGGCCGCACCCCCTCCCCCCCCCCCCCCCTCGACCCCGCCCCGCCTACCCGGTGCGCCGCCGCTGACGCGCATTACCGCAGATGGCCGACGGCTCGCCGGCACATCGCGGCCTCCCCGCTTTCCATCGGCGAATCCGGCGTCGACGCCGGCTTTCTTGCCGATAAAACCGGATGCCCCCCGGCGCACGCTTATAGCGTTGACGTTTATGACGCCGCCAGTCCCAACATCCCAAAACAACGGCCCTTCCGGGCACCGAACCCGCCCCGCCCTGCACCCTCGTCATCTTCGGCGCGGGCGGCGACCTCACCAAGCGCCTGCTCATGCCCGCGCTCTACAACCTTTCCGGCAGCCACCTCCTGCCCGACGACTTCAACATCCTCGGCCTGGACCGCACCAGCACAACGACGACGACGGCTGGAAGAAGCCCTCACCGACACCATGCAGTGCTTCACGAAGGACAAGACCGCCGAATTCTACACGCCCAAGCTCGACGACGCCGCGTGGGGCGCGGTCACGGCGAAGATGAGCTACGTGCGGCCGACTTCGATCAGCCCGACACCTACGAGCAACTCGCCAACAGAAGCTCGGCGGCGGCGCGCAGCGCCGTGTTTTATCTCGCGGTGGCGGCGCGGTTTTTCGGCCCCATCGTCGATCACCTCGGCCAGAGCGGCCTGCTCAAGCAGGGCGGAACGGCAAGATTCCGGCGCGTGGTCATCGAAAAACCCTTCGGCAGCGACCTCGGCGCGCGCAGGCACTCAACGCGCGCATCCTCAAGCAGGGCGACGAAGCCAGTTCTACCGCATCGACCATTTCCTGGGCAAGGAAACGATCCAGAGCATCATGGCGGTGCGTTTCGCCAACGCGATGTTCGAGCCGACGTGGCGGCGCGAATACATCGACCACGTGCAGATCACGGCGGCCGAGACCATCGGCGTCGAGCAGCGCGGCGCGTTCTACGAACCGACCGGCTGCCTGCGCGACATGGTGCCGAACCATCTGTTCCAACTGCTGTGCATGACGGGCATGGAGCCGCCGAATTCGTTCAGCGCCGAGGACGTGCGCACGGAAAAAGCCAACCTCGTCGAGGCGGTGCATCCGGTGGAAATCACCGACCTCGTGCGCGGCCAGTACACGGCGGGCACGGAGTTCGGCCAGCCGGTGAAGGGCTATCGGGAGGAGGCGAACGTCGCGCCGAACAGCCGCACGGAAACGTATGTCGCGGCCAAGTTGAAGATCGAGAACTGGCGTTGGGCGGGCGTGCCGTTTTACCTGCGCACGGGCAAGCGGCTGGCGACCCGGCGCACGGAGATCGCCATTCATTTCAAGCCCGCGCCGTACCAGATTTTCCGCGAAACGCCGGTCGATCAGCTCACGCCGAACATCGTCAAATTGCTGATCGACCCGGAGCAGGGTATTTCCACGCAGTTCAGCGCGAAGGTGCCCGGCCCGGTGATGAAGCTGGGCAAGGTGGAAAATTCGTTTCACTACAAGGATTTCTTCGAGGAGAAACCCAACGTGGGGTATGAGACGTTGCTTTACGATTGCATGATGGGCGACGCGACGTTGTTCCAGCGCGCGGACAACATCGAATCGGCCTGGGCGGTGGTGCAGCCCGCGCTGGACGAGTGGGCGAAGGGCGGCGACCCGGAGTTCTACGCGGCGGGCAGCCAGGGGCCGGAGGCGGCGGACGAGCTGCTCGCGCGCGACGGCCGCCAGTGGCTGCCGCTGACGGAGTGAGGCGGGACCGCCGGGCAGGCCGCGTAGCGCCGGCGGATACCAAAGGTAGGGCTGGCTCTCCGAGCCATCCCTGACTCCCGCCGGATGACCGGGACCGAAGAATAACGCCGCCAGACACAAATGGGACGGCTCGGAGAGCCATCCCTACCTTTTTTTGGACGCCGCTGGACGCGGCGGAGCCGGCGGCGGCGACGCGTTTTGCCTGGCTTGGTTCGGGTCAGATGGAAATACTCCGCCACCAGCAGCGACGGCAGCATCGCCGCCGCCACGAACGCCACCCGCCGCGCCGTCTGCCGCGGCAGCAGAGATTTTCCGATGGCCCGCCGGTCCACCGCCCAGCCCCCCAACGCCGCCGCGCCCAACCCCGCCACGAGCAACACCAGCAACAGATGCGGCGCCCACACCGGCGCGCCCAACCCCCGCAGGCCCCACGCGCAGATTTGCAAGATCACCCACGCGCCCACCGCGTAGCCCAGCACCACGCGGTACACGCGCCGCGTCTTGAGCTGGCCCAGCAGCCCGCCCTCGCGCACGATCGTCAGGCAGCGGCGCAGCCGTTCGCACAACGCGTCGCCGAGGGCGGACGGCGTGCGGGTCGGGCGCGAGCATCGCACGCAACAGGCGCACCACCACCGTCGGCACGCGGTTATCTTCGAGCTGGCCGACGGGCAGCTCGCGGTGTAGCTGCCGGTCGCGCACCTCGGCCAGCGAACCGCCGTCGTAGGGCAACTCGCCGCAGAGCATGTACCAGAGCGTCACGCCGAGGGAAAAAATGTCCGAGCGCACGTCCACGTCGCCGCCCGCGAACTGCTCCGGGCTGGCGAACTGCGGCGTGCCCAGGAATCCGCCGTGCGTGAGCGGCCCGCCGGCCGGGCTCCGCTCGGTCGTCCTCGCTTTCCGCCGCCGCCATCGCGCCCTTGATCGCCTTGGCCAGCCCGAAGTCGATGATCTTGACCCACGCCTCGCCGTCGTCGCCGGACATGCCGGACTCCAGCGCGGCCTCGCCCTCGGCGGTGAACATGATGTTCGCCGGCTTCACGTCCCGGTGGACCATGCCGCGCCGTTCCGCCGCCGCGAGCGCGTGGGCGATCTGGAGCGCGATCTCCAACGCCCCCACGGGGGGCAGCACGCCCGCGCGGCGCACGCGCGCTTCCAGCGTCTCGCCCTCGATGAACTCCATCGCGTAGAAATATTCCGTCCGGTCGCCCGTCGCCCGCGTCGGGGCCGTCGCCCAGCGGCAGGGTGATCGTGCCGAAATGGTGGACGCTGGCGACGTTGGGATGGTGCAGCCGCGCCGTGGCGCGCGCCTCGCGCAGGAAACCGCGACCGCGCCTCCGGGTGCGCCGAAAACCGCGTGCCGATGACCTTCAACGCCACGGGCACGCGCAGGTTGACGTCCATCGCCTTGTACGTCACGCCCATCGCGCCCCGGCCCAGTTCCCAGGGGTTGCCGTCCTCGCGGGTGAGGATTTCGTAGTGCTGGTACGTGCGCGACGCCGGCGCCGGCGGTGCGCGGCGGGCGCGCGGCGCGGCGGTGGGCGGCTGGTGGCGGAGCGGCTCGAGCCAGCCCGGCGAGCAGCAGGCAGTTCAGGCAGCCGGTGACGGTCGCCCCGCTTTCCATGGGCTGTCCGCATTGCTCGCAGAGGAGCCTTTTTTTGTCTGGGGTAAGCATGGCGGGGGGCAAGGACCGGGGACCGCGAACGGCGGGAACAATGGACCATCGCGGGGGGCCGGCGTTCAACATTCGGCGGTGAGCACGCGGGCGAGGTGTTGCAGTTCCTCGTCCACGTCACGTCCGGCGACGGTGCGCGCCACTTCCGTGCGCAACAGGGTGCGGTATTGCGTGCGCAGCCGCGAGAGATAGCTGCGCAGCGTGACCATCGGCACGCCCAGCCGCGCCGCCGCCTCGTCTTGGCTCGGGAGATTGGTGCCGCCGGTCAGATAGCCTTTCAATTCGGTGAAAACGCGGGCCTTCTGCGGGTTGTCGCCGGACTCGCCTTCCAGCCG